>NZ_NTUG01000004.1 GCF_002561295.1 Bacillus cereus | reverse complement strand
AAGAGTTTGAAAGTGTAGAGTATTTTAAAATAGAATTAGAAAAATATATAGATTATTATAATACGAAACGGATAAAGGCAAAATTAAAAATGAGCCCGGTGCAATACCGGACTCATTTTTATCAAGCTGCCTAACGAAATAACCGTGTCTAACTTTTAGGGGTCACTTCAAACAGGTGCTCTTTTTGTATTTGTTAGTATGGATTGTTCGTGATGATTAGAAAGGAATCGGTTATAGTTAGAATATGGTAAAATTATCAAGAATAAAGGGTGTGAGTATAGAATGTCTTTGTTTGAAAATGATATATTTGCAATTGCTTATCTATTCGTGATAGTGGGACTCATTGTTATATTTTGCATCTCATTTACTTTGTTTGTAAAAAGGCTAGTATTAAGAGCTTCTGTAAACAAAAACCGTTCTAAAAATATAGAAAAAAAGCTTGATAGAATAATTGAATTGCTTGAAAGAGAGAAAAAATAATCATAGATGTTCTGGGGAGGAAGAAAGTGGCTAATTATATTAAAGAAATACGTGAAAAAGTAGGACATGACTATATTATTTTAAATTTTGCAGGGGGATGCGTCTTTAATGAGAAGGGGGAAGTACTATTACAAAAAAGAGGGGATTTTGAGGCTTGGGGTTTTCCTGGAGGGGCAATGGAGATTGGCGAATCGGCTGAGGAAACAGCAATTCGAGAAATAAAAGAAGAGACGGGATATACTGTAAAAATCGATGGGCTTATTGGCGTATATACGAAATACTTTCAAACGTATCCAAATGGGGATCAGGCACAGACAATTGTCATCTTTTTTAAATGCTCTATCATTGGTGGAAGTAAAAAGATAGATGGAGAAGAGACATTGGATTTGAAGTTCTTTTCCTTAGATCAAATGCCAACTTTATTTAATGAACAACATCGCGACTGTTTAGATGATATTTCGGAGGGGAGGGTGGCTGTATATCGATAACAAAAACATACATGTTGTAACAGAGATGACTTATGAATTTGTTTTTAAAGATGCTTTTATGGATCTGAGAAAAACGTATATACAAGAAACACAAACGAAAGAAGAAATACTACTTTATCCAAGATGGAGTTTTCCAAATGGAAAATATTCGTTCTTTGTAGAGGAAGAAGAGTATAAAGCAATATCAACAAAAGAAAATGTTATTTATAATGTATTTATAGTATATCATTCAGATGGAAGTGGGATTGCGCGAGTTAAAAGTGTACCATTGTTAAAGAAAGAATCTATGTTCAAAGAACTGCATTTAGTTTATGGTCAAAACAGTTATGTTATAAAGACGACACTGGCCTTTAAGAATATTACTATAAGTAAAGATGAAGAGAAAATTATTATGACAGCAAATAAAGTGCCCTCAATATATAAGAGTATTTTGAGTATGTATGACTACAATGTTCATGTTCATGATACGTTAGATCTACCTTTTGTAGTGTGGGTGGCAATCTTTAAAGGGGTAGCGCTATTGATGAGACATTAGTTTTTTAAAAATCTAGAAAAAGAAGCCAATATAAACTGGCTTCTTTTGTCTTTTGATGCTTATTTCCACCAATCATCAAACATCGATGCTGGGACGTGTCTTTTATGTTCACTTATTGTATAACGTTTTTCAATCTTTTCAGCAACGTCTGCTGGAACGTCTTTTCCTTCTAAATAATCATCTAATTGATCATATGTAATCCCTAATTCCGTTTCATCCGCTTGGCCTGGTTTTTCGTCTAATAAATCTGCTGTTGGCATTTTCAAGTAAAGGCGTTCTTCGGCACCTAATTCTTGTAATAAAGCTTTTCCTTGACGTTTCGTTAAGCCTGTAAGCGGTAGAAGGTCAGCGCCACCATCTCCGAATTTTGTAAAGAAACCTGTTACAGCTTCAGCAGCATGATCTGTCCCGATAACGAGTAAACCTTGTTGACCGCCAATTGCATATTGTGTGACCATACGAAGGCGAGCTTTGACGTTTCCTTTATTAAAGTCTGTTAACGATTCGCCTAATAGTTCGTTATATTGGTTAGAAAATGCATCGACAGCCGGAGCGATATCAAAAGCAATCGATTGATCTGGTTTAATAAATTGAAGTGCTAATTGTGCATCATCTTCATCTTTTTGTACTTTATATGGGAGACGTACAGCAATGAATGTTGCATTGCTTCCTTCATTGCGAACTTCTTCAACTGCAAGCTGCGCTAGTCGACCGGCAAGCGTTGAATCTTGTCCGCCACTAATACCAAGTACGAATCCTTTTGCACCCGTTTTTCTTAAATAGTCTTTTAAGAAGTCAATGCGCTTACGAATCTCTACTTTTGGATCGATTACAGGTTGAACATGTAATGCTTTCATAATTTGCTCTTGTAATGTCATTATGTTTTCCTCCTATTCATATAGAACAAGCAACACGTTTATATGTACTGACTCATATATCTCCATCCTTATTATTCCGTAAAATTAATGAATATACAATAGGATGAACGTATGAATGTAGTCATTATAAAGAAACTACGTTGTTTAATCAATTTTTATGTAACCTTTCAAAAATGTAAGGTTTTTGTCATTTGAATCGATGGAAGATATTTCTTCGCTTTATTATGATTGCAGTATAGTGATTGAAAGGGCGGAGAAACAATATGAATATTAGGGAATTAGCGTTTCGTAATGTAACGCGAAACAGACGAACATATTCAGCATATTTTTTAAGTAGTGCATTTGCAATTATGGCATTTTTTGTTTACTCATTTTTTGCATTTCATCCAGCATTAAGTGCTAGTCAATTAGGTCAATATGTGTTTGTCAGTATGTCGTTTGCACAAGTTATTATTTATCTCTTTACTTTTTTCTTCATCCTATATTCAATGGGAATGTTTTTGAAAACAAGAAAGCGTGAATTAGGCATTTTAATGATGTTAGGTATGACGAAATTTCAATTAAAACGGCTTATTTTTTTTGAAAATGTGATGATTGGGATTGCTGCCATTATTACGGGAATTATTTGTGGAATGATATTTTCAGGTATATTAATTATGGTGGCACCATTATTGTTAAACTTAGATTTGTCTTTATCCTACTATTTGCCAACGACAGCAATTGGTGTGACAAGTGTTATGTTTTTCTTCTTATTTATTATCATTTCTTTCTTTAGTGCAGGGTTAATCCGTAAAAATCAAATTATGAAACTATTTAGAGGTTCGGTAAAAGCAAAACCTGAACCAAAAGCATCTATTATTTCTTCAATGTTAGCTGTATTATTGCTTAGTGCGGGATATGTAGGTGCGCTAACCTCGCATGGTGCCATGGTATTTATTATGTTGATTCCTGTAACGACAGTTGTTACTATTGGAACGTATTTATTATATAAGCAGCTTAGTGTATTTATTATTCGAGCATGCAAGAAGAGTAAACGGTTGTTTTGGAAAAGAACAAATATTATTACTCTCTCAGATTTAGCGTATCGCATGAGAGATAACGCACGAATGTTCTTTATTGTTACGATTATTTCCACTGTAGCCTTTTCTGCTATTGGTACGTTAGTCGGCTTTGCTTCTATGACAAAAGGAATCATGGAGCAACCCATTGCATTTCATTATCAATCTAAACAAGGAAATGAAAATGAAGCAAAGCACGTACAATTCATTGGACAAACATTGAAGAAGCATCATATATCTGCTAACAAAATAGAAGTTGTATCCAAGCAGACGGAGGATAAACAATTACGAGATGCGACTTTTGTGAGAGCATCTGATTATAAAAAATATGCAGAGTTAACCGGGGAACCAGCTGAGATATGGAATGAAAATGAAGTACTATTTCTATCAATAGAAATACCCGGTCCACCGAAAAAAGAGAGAACAACAATTGAATTACCGAATGATAACAAATCGTTGCAAGTGAAAAAGGTGGACACATCTTCTCTTGGTAGAGCACTTACTGGAAATATATATGTCGTTTCAGATGTTCAATATAATTTACTGCAAAATGGATTTCAAGAAGTAAAAGATTATATGTATAAAACAAACGAAACAAAAAATGAACTGGAAGCTGGAAAAGAACTCACAAACGAAATGAAATCTTATCAAGAGCATTCAAGATTTAGTGCTGCAGAATATGATCAAAATCAAGCTTTACAATTTGCTGGGCCTATCTTTTTTGTAGGATTCTTTATTGGTATTGTATTCTTTGTTTGTGCAGGTAGTTTTTTATACTTCCGCTTATTCTCTGACTTAGATGATGACTATCGTTTATTTGATTCCATTCGAAAAGTGGGATTAACAAGTGGTGAGTTAGCAAAAGTAGTAACAATTCGATTAGCATTATTATTCTTTGTTCCAATTGGCGTTGCAACATTACATGGTGCGGTTGCGTTAACAGCTTTAGGGCAAATGTTTGAGTATTCGCTTGTAAAAGAAAATGCGGTTGTATTAAGTATCTTTGTAGGGATTCAAATTGTGTACTTCATTTTGATACGATCCCGTTATTTAAAGCAATTGAAAGAAAGATTGCGGATGAGTTAATATATAGTAGTTCATACAAATCTCCTAATACATGATGTTGGGAGATCTTTTATTTTGTTTGGTATTCAAACGAAATCAAGTATTGGGCCAATTTATATAAGGCATTTTTTATATTGAGAAACATTTTAAGGCAGGAAATTTAGAGGAAAGAAACGAATTTAGTTTATAAATGTAAGCGTATTCAAACGAGAGAGAAATATATTTGTAGGAGGGATTAAGATGAATAGTAGTACAGCGAATAAACAAAAAGGTATTCAATTAATTCCGTTTACGGTTGATAAAGTAATAGAGCAAGTAAACGAAATTCCGCCAGGTGTACAACTGATTCATGCTCCTGAGGTTTGGGAAAAGAGTGCAAAAGGGAAAGATATCGTCGTAGCGGTATTAGATACAGGCTGCGATATCAATCATGTTGATTTAAAGGATCGCATTATTGGTGGCAGGAACTTTACTGATGACTATGAGGGGAATGCTAATATTTACCTTGATAATAACGGTCATGGTACTCATGTTGCAGGAACAATTGCTGCAGCAGAAAATGGCGTTGGTGTTCTAGGCGTTGCACCGCTTGCTAAATTACTAGTATTAAAGGTGTTATCTGGGGACGGTTCTGGAAACTATCAACATATTATTGAGGCGATTGATTATGCAGTGCGCTGGAGAGGACCTAACCAAGAGCGTGTACGAATTATTTCTATGTCACTTGGCGGGCCACAAGATGTTCCAGAGTTACATGAAGTCATTCAACACGCAGTGAAACAAGATGTACTTGTTGTGTGTGCTGCAGGAAATAATGGGGATTGTAGTGATAAAACGGAAGAATTAGATTTTCCAGGTGCTTATTCAGAAGTAATTGAAGTAGGAGCTGTAGATTTAGAAAGGAAACTTGCTTGCTTTAGTAATTCAAATCAAGAAATTGATTTAGTGGCACCAGGAGATGGGATCCTCTCCACTTATCCAGAAGGAAAATATGCCGTATTGAGTGGAACTTCAATGGCTACGCCACACATCGCTGGAGCATTAGCACTTCTCATTAAGCAATGTGAGAGAGAGTATGGTAGAAAGTTAACGGAGCCAGAAATTTATGCGCAGCTCATTAAACGTACAGTACCTTTAGGATATGAGCGAACATCAGAAGGAAATGGATTAATAGATTTGTTAAAAGAATAGTTGGTACTAAAAAACATCTCATATTGGTATGAGATGTTTTTTAGTACGGTTCTGTTGCCTGCAAGACAGTATCTAATAATCCGGGAAATCTAGCATTTAAATCTTCCGTTCGAATAGAAACAAAGCGTTGCGTACCTTCTAGACGAGTGTACATAACACCAGATTCACGTAAAACTTTAAAATGATGGGATAAGGTTGATTTTGCTACAGGAATTTTATTTGTACTCATGATGAGTCATTTGCAAAAGATATCTAGTGTAGCTAGGGGAACAGGAGCGGCGTTAGCAAATTCTTCTATGTATATTGGGCAAACGATTGGAGCGGCAGTAGCGGGAGTGCTGTTTGTAACATTTGATAATTTTATTTTCATTGGTTCATTTACGGCTATCTTATATGTGGTTTCACTGTTAGTGTTCCGAAAAAGTGATCGATACGTGACAGTAGAAATAGAAGAAAAACAGCAAACGGCCTCTTTGTAGTTAATAATAACATTATTATGTAAACAAAGTGACGAAAAGCACCGTTTTAGATACATTACTAAAACAGTGCTTTTCGTTTCGTTTGAACTGTTGCTGCATTTTCATCTTCTATGCCAGCTTCTTCAATAATTCGTTTTTTTGCTTTATCTAATAGGTGATTCACAGATTCACCGAAATGGTTAGCTTCACGTTTTGTGCGGGCTGCTCGTAAGCATTTGTAGTTTTCTATTAGTTCCTCTTTTTCAGAGTCTGTTAAGAAATCTTCTATTTTCTTTTTTGTCATACGAAACACCCTTTCTTCTGACAGACGGTACCATTCAGAAAGATTTATTTTTCATTATAGCAATCATTTATGCAGTAAGTATAGTTTAACGGCGTAGTAATTTGTCAATTTCTTGAATTTTCTCATCTGCTTTACCAATCTGTGTATTTTTTGCTTGTTCACCACCGAGAGCTTGATGGAGTAAGAACGTTTGTCCTGAAATAGCAGTGACAATAGATACTTTAATAATCTCTTTAATTGTTGTCACATCAAATAAAACGAGTCCTAGAAGTGCGGCAAGACTACCGGTCAAAATATCAGTGAAAAATCCAAGGTGGAAAAATGTTTTTAAACGGCGTGGAAGCAATAACTTACCTTGGTTATTGATAAGATGGGAAACGAAACCAGTAACACCACCAATAAGAACAGCAGTTAGCCATTGATACATCTCCATCAAATCCACTCCTTTTAGTATATAAAATTCGGATTCCATTGTATGGATTCCTTTTTCAATTCCATATACAAATATTGAGAAAATTTGTTTTGGCCATATGCATGTTCAATTTTATTATAACAGAAAATTTCGATATATTTCAGTCTATTACATAGCATTCGTTTTCATTATTATAAATATAGAGAAGGGTGATGAGAACATGAAAATAGATTATCGAATAAGAAGTGTAGAGGATTATACGCCTAATATTGGACAACTTGTTAGTATGCTTGAACATACAAGAGCGGTTACATTGCAAGAAATAAAAGATTTAACAGTAGAACATTTAGATTTTATCTTGGTTGATGGTGGCAATTCCATCGGCGCCTTATTAAAACATATTGCTGCAATAGAAAAAGTTCATCAGCTTATTTCTTTTCAAAGTCGTGATTTCACCAATGAAGAACTGAAAATATGGGAGGATGCTCTTTTCTTAGGAGAAGCAGGAAGAAACATTTATGGGCATAACGTACAATACTACATACAAATTTTAAATAAAGTAAGAGAAGAATCTTTGCAATATTTAAGAGGAAAAGATGATGCATGGTTAATGTCAGAAGGACGATGGGAAAACGGAGTCGTATATAATCAGTACTACTTGTGGTTCCATGTACTAGAAGATGAGATCAGCCATCGTGGACAAATAAGAACGATAAAAAAGTATATATCTGAAAATTTAGTGAAATAAAGTAGCTTTTCAAAATAATATTACATATAATGAGATTAACTAAAATAAGAACGGAGTGATGTATTATGGTGACGACTTATATGAATGTAAAAGCGAATACAAAGATGGACGGAGAAGGCGGTACTTTATAAAGGTCGCATCATCCTTCCATTAGGCTTAAAATAGGGAGGATATAAATTTGAATACAGCTTATTTAGAATTATTTGGATGGGATTCTTTTTTTGAAGAGGGGTCTTTAGAGGGATTTACAGTAGGACGTATTTTATTAGAACATAAACATATGTATCGGATTATGTGTGAAGATGGTGAGTATATCGCTGAGTTGTCTGGGAAATTTCGTCATGAAGCATTAGTTAAAAGTGATTACCCAGCAGTTGGCGATTGGGTGCATATAAAGAAAATAGAAGAGGAAAATAAAGCGATTATTCATAGTGTTTTTCCAAGAAGGAGTTCTTTTTCTAGACAAGCAGCTGGAGACAAAACGGCTGAACAAATCGTTGCAGCAAATGTTGATTATCTGTTTCTAGTAAATGCCCTTAACCATGATTTTAACGTAAGAAGAATTGAACGATATTTATTGTTAGCTTATGAAAGTGGGGCAATGCCTGTCATTGTTTTAACAAAAAGTGATCTTTGCAGTGATCTGGAACAAAAGGTATTGGAGACAGAAGCTGTAGCGATTGGCGTTCCGATTTTTGTAGTTGATAGTTTGCAACAACTTGGAATTGAGTCTTTGCGACAGTTTGTAGATAAAGGAAAGACAATTGCCTTAGTCGGTTCTTCTGGGGTAGGGAAATCCACTTTACTAAATGCATTAATCGGGAGCGAAGTTGCAAAAACAGGTGATGTTCGTGAAGAGGATAGTAAAGGGCGCCACACTACGACTCATCGTGAACTATTTCGATTACCGAGTGGCGGTTTAGTGATTGATACTCCAGGAATGAGGGAGTTACAACTGTGGGAAGGGAGCGAGGCCATCCATGCGACATTTTCTGATATTGAAGAATTAGCAAAAGGTTGCCGTTTTCGAAATTGTGACCATGAAAATGAACCTGGATGTGCAGTTCAATCCGCCATTGAAGAAGGGATTTTAGCAGTGCATCGCTTGAGAAATTATAAAAAATTGCAAAAAGAAATTGCATACGCGATGAGAAAACAAGATCCGGTACTTGCACGTGCTGAACGAGGGAAATGGAAAAAGATGACGAAACAGAATCGGAAAAAATAGAATAGGAAATAGGACAAAAAACCAAAAATTGATAAAATATTTTTGGTTTTTTGTTGTTTGTAAGTAGAAAATAGAAAATTATCGTCGAAAAATAAAGGGTTTTGTTGCATGCGCGTATAATTATTGAAAAGTAGACTATTTATAAAGGAGAAGCGTATGGGAGTGTATTGGGGAACGAAAAGACATTCTTGGCTTAGCTATGCCTCATTTTGGTTAAGTATTTCATTTTTTCTTATCTTTTTAATTGAAGTGTTTGTAATTAGAACACTTTTTAATAGCTCGGATGGCGCAATGCAATTTATTAAATATTTTTATTTCATATTTGTGCCATTAAATATCATTATTAGTGTAAGACTATTGTTTAAAAAGAATGAAAAGAAAACATTACCAATTTTTAGTTTTATTGTATCGTTACTCTTTACAAGTTTAATAGTGGTATTAGCTTTAGCTGCGACAGGAAAAGTATTGTAGTGAAAAACAGGGATGATAACGTCATCCCTGTTTTATTTTGTGAACTTCGATCTTAGGAAAAGTTATTAGGCAGATGAATACGGAAAGAGGGGGATATATGGTACAATAAGCTTGATAGTGATAGAGAAAAAGGGTATACAAAATACTCATTGTTTTTTAGTAAGAGAGGGGTTAGCTTATGCTATACGAGGATTTGATGTCATTATTTCAAGTTGCTCCAATAGAAGAGGGGAAAAGTGGCTGGAAATATGTAATCCAAGAAGAAAATGGTCAGTATTCAATTGTTAATAGTGTACCAACAGAACATATGAGTGCAGAATTATTTTTTAATGAATATGACGAATTACGAATTACTTTATATAAAGAAGGTTGTCCAATTACAACTATACAGCGGATCGCAATTTTAAAAACTGAGTTAGAGGAAGAGGGCGAAGGCATCCAATTTGTTTTAGAGCGTATGCCGAGCCGAATGATCCGATTACAATTAAAACCATTTCTTGCAGTGGAGATGGGACTATATTGGGAAGTTTGTGAAGATTGTGAGTGAAAAAAGCATCCGTAAATCATGGATGCTTTTTACTATGTTTTTTCAAGTTGTTTATATGCGATTATTGGGAGGAGAATAATACTAACCCATCCGATGATTGGATACAAAATGTGAAGGAGCTCGCTGTAACCGATATAGCTAAAAGCATAACTGATTAATAAAATAAAATAAACAATATGGTTGCTCTTCCAACCAGTGATAGACTGCATTTGTTTTGTCATCCCAAATACATTTCCAACTAATGTTGTAAATACTTCCCCGAAAATAATAAGGACGAAGAAAAAATGAAAAGTAGCATTAAACTTTTTTACTACTTCAGCCATGGGAATGTTATATTGATAAAATTGGTCAACAGATAAGATGGCTAAATGACTACATAATAAAATAAAGCTCAGCCCAGCTCCTCCTAAAATTCCCCCCCATAGAATCGCTTTTCGATCTTTTACTTCACTTGCTAGCGGTACGAGAACACTTTGGGCGAGAGAAAGATTTAAAGCAACATATGTAAGGGGACTTGTTACCCATTTCATATTCCAATTTTCTGTCGGAACAGTGTTAAGAATTGGTGTTGTACCATGAATAAAAGTTGTAATAGCAAGTCCGATAATGAAAATCATCATAATGGGTACGACAAGTGTATTTACTTCAAATACACCTTGTAACCCGCGGCTACCAATGACGATACATGCGATAACTGTAATGAAAATGCCGAGTTGCCGTGGTAGACGAAGTTGTTCCTCGAAGACAGCACCAGCACCCGATAGCATAACACTTGTTACGCCAAAAAGTACAAGTAATAATAAAGTGTTTATCACATTGCCAAATACATCGCCAAACAAATATCTGTTAAATTCTTGAGCAGAAAATGCACCGATTTGTGAAGAAAGCAACATCATCTTTGTACCAAGCCAAATAAAAAAAAATCCACTTATGCATATTCCGATCGTTCCGTATAATCCATTAATCGTAAAGAATTCAACAATTTCTCGCCCAGTTGCAAATCCAGCCCCAACGACAGTCCCAATATAAGTAGCTGCAACTTTCTTAGCTACTTGCCATTGCTGATTATCCATGTAATCCCTCTCTCTACTATGATGAGCGTGACCTATTATTATACATATGTGTGAGCTTGGACAATTAGACATGTGAAGTGAAAGAAAGAGTACATGGATTTACGGGCATGAGGGAATGATTAAAGTTGTTGCAAGTTTGTGACATATGAGCGGATGGTTTGGACAGGTAGGAAATTTATGGTACAATATGAATGTGTTATTAAAAGAGAATAATTCTAAAATAGTAAGAGGAGTGGATTGAATGAGTACGAAAACAAATGTTGTTGAAGTATTAAACAAACAGGTAGCAAACTGGAATGTGTTATATGTAAAACTCCATAACTATCACTGGTATGTAACAGGCCCACACTTCTTTACATTACATGAAAAATTTGAAGAGTTTTATACAGAAGCAGCAACATATATTGATGAATTAGCAGAGCGTATTTTGGCGCTAGAAGGAAAACCATTAGCAACAATGAAAGAGTATTTAGAAATATCGACTGTACATGAAGGTACAAGTAAAGAACCAGCTGAAGAAATGGTGCAAACATTAGTAAGTGATTTTTCAGCAATTATTCAAGAGTTAAAAGAAGGTATGGAAGTGGCGGATGAAGCTGGAGATGAAACATCAGCAGATATGCTATTAGCGATTCATACAACATTGGAACAACATGTCTGGATGTTAAGTGCATTTTTAAAATAAGATATCAAAAGCCTATTGAAAATTCTTTCAATAGGCTTTTTTATGATTTTTCAGCTTTCCTTTTATGGTATAATATAGTAAAAGGAGGCGATGCAATGTTTCGCTTTTTCAAAAGTGGAAAAGAAAAGAGGCAAATTACAAAAGATGAATTAGAGCAATCAATGGCTCAGTTTCTGGAGAAAAATGCTAATATTGTTTATACAGTATTAGTCAATGAAGATTATACAGTGAATTATGATTTGTTAAAACCGTATTTACCAGCATTTCCTACAAATACGTTCATTATAACGAAGGAAACGCTTGAGGTATTTGAGCATACAGAGGAAAATTTAGAACTTGTAAAAGAAATTGATCTTGTACAAAAAGCAGTAGATCAATATGTAACAGAAAAAGAAATGTTTCCTATTGTAGAAGATAATGAGGATCGACTTATATGTGGGATGAAACTAGCGCCATACTTAGATCGTATATTAAAGCGGGAATTATATATTTCAGAGAAACATTATTTAGTTTCAAGTAAACCAGATAAGAGTAAAAAGAGTATTGTTTAACAAAAAACAACAATTTATAAATTGTTGTTTTTTTGTTTTTTAGAAATTGGAATGGGGTTATATATCGATAAATAGATTGATTATTCTGTCTAATTGTGATTAAATGATAAAAGAGTAGCAGAAAGAAATGATGTATCATGCAAAATTATAATCTAATTAACGAACGGTTCCCTACGGATAGAGAGAGTTACTGTTAATAGATGGCGAGACTATAATCGTACACATCTGCTGAAGCCTTAGGGTAATCCAAAAGTTTGTAGAGAAAAAGGTTACGGGGGAATAATGGATGAATAGCATCACTTATATTGGTTTGTTAAATGGAACATTAGAATGTTATGTAAAGAACGGCAGTTTGGAAGCGTATCAATATATTGCAAAAAACGCTGATAAAGTAACTGGTGGTAATAAGGCTCAAATATATAATTTCAAATATGCATTAGCGAGCGCGTCTGGGCTTGAGAAAGAAGCTTTACATATAATGAAAGAAGCGATTATAGAAAATAAGCTTTGGTATGGCTATGAGTATTTACTGACGGACGATGATTTGAAACCTCTCCATAAACATGAAGAATTTCATCAGATGGTTCAGCTTTGTAAAGAGAGGGAAGAAGCAGCAAAGAAGTCTGAACAAGTTCAATTGAAATTGATACAAGGAAATAGCGGTATTTATAACAATTTATTCATTGCATTGCATGGCGATCAAGAAAATATGAAGATAGCAGAGCCTTATTGGCAATCAGTTGTGTCTCAAGATTACATGTTAGCATTACCGCAGTCTTCTCAAATTCAATTTTCAGAAGGATATGTTTGGGATCATGTGGAAAAAGGGGTCCGTGAGTTGAAGGAACATTATGAAAGTATTATAGCAAACAATCATGGTGAGCTGGATCATACAATTATCGGGGGATTTTCTGCTGGGGCAAGAGTGGCGTTACATACAATATTAAAAGAAAATATAAAAGTAAAAGGATTTATTTTTGTAGCCCCGTGGCTTCCTGAAATCGAAGAATGGGAAAATATGCTGAACATATTAAGAGATAAAGGAATCAAGGGATATATTGTGTGTGGAAATCAGGACGAAGATTGTTTTGAATGTACACAAAAGTTTGTGGCATTATTAAAAAAGAAAAATATAGAGCATAAATATAAAATTATAGAGAACTTAAAACACGATTACCCAGAGGATTTTGAAGAAATCTTACAAGAAGCTGTTACATATATTGAGGGTACAGTTCTATAAAAAGCTTAGGTTGAAAAAAGTCCATCTCGTATGATGGACTTTTTGTATATTATAAAGTGAAACATTAATCAGTGGGAGCATTACTGTCCGTTAATGCGGGATAAATCAAAAGCTTCTGCTAACAAGCGATATGACTTTAACTTATCCTCAAACTGGTGCGTAATTGTTACAATCATAAATTCCTCGGTATTGTAAGTGTTACTCAAATGTACAATTTGCTCTTTGACGTAGTCTGGATCCCCTACAATCATACGTTGCCGATTTTCCTTGATGCGGAATAGGTCATAGGCACTATAAGAATAGTTTTGTGCTGTTTCAATAGACGGTGTACCAGTTGTACGTTTTCCTTGTTCTAATAATAGAATAGATAAATCAAGACTAGACGCGATTTTTTCAGCTTCCTCAGTTGTTTCTCCGCAAATAACAAAAATAGCAACAATTGATTTTGGTTTGTCTCCTAAGAAAGATGGTTGGAATTGTTTTTGGTAAGCTTGCATTACTTCTGGGCCGCCATAACCGTTAATAAATTGGGCGAAGGCAAAAGCAGTTCCTTGTTTTGCTGCAATCATTGCACTTTCCCCGCTGGACCCAAGCATCCATATTTCGGGTGCAGTAGGAATGATAGGGGAAGCTTTTAAGTTTGCATATTGATGGTTTTCAGGTACTTTGTCATGTAAATACATGGCTACATCTTGAATTTGTTCTGGATATTGGTCGAGTGAAATCATTTTTCCTTCTTGCAATGCGTGAGTTGCAATAGGCATACCGCCTGGTGCCCTACCTACGCCAAGGTCAATTCGATTTGGATAAAGCGCTTCTAGTACACGGAAATTTTCCGCAACTTTGTATGAACTATAGTGGGGAAGCATAACGCCACCGGAGCCAACGCGGATACGATTTGTTTTCGCTGCAATATGAGTTATGAGTACTTCAGGACTTGAGCCAGCTAAACTGACAGAATTATGATGTTCAGATACCCAAAAGCGAGTGAAACCTAGTTTTTCCACTTCTTGAGCAAGTGTTACCGTATTGGAAAAAGCTTCAGTTGCCGTACTGCCATCAGAAATAGGTGATTGATCTAATACACTTAGTTTTATCATAGAATATACCTCTCTATCTTAATGTACATTCTATTATATATTTACTTACGAAAAATGCGTAAAGAAATGCTCAAAGAAACAAGCGAATGTTTTCACATCCGCTTGTTATGAGAAATTCCTCGTTCATAATGATTCATGTCCACTAAAGTTAAAATATAGTCGTAGTTATCGATTTCCATCTTAATTTGATTTCGATCTTCTTCAGTTAAATTTACATTTAATAATTTTTTACATAACAGTTGCTTTTTTAATTCTAAATGTTTTTTTGTTTCAAGATAGTCGTAAGTACGTTTCATTTTTATCAATCCCTTCCTTACATTTCCTATCTATATCTTTATTATATGATAAGAACGAAGTGATGAGAGCTAATCTCTGTGAATTATTAGTGAATATTCAGAAATATACTGTATTGTTCTACTATGCTTGTGAATACAATTCAGAGAATCACTGTTTTGTATTTTAAAAGTAAGGGGTGGAATAATGCGAGTGTATACACAATCCCATATTACAACTGATGACATGTTGAAAATTATTGATAAAGGACTATCGAAAACGGTAGAGCCAAAACAAATCATTATAATTGGCGCTGGAATGGCTGGTTTAGTATCAGCATCGTTACTTAAGAGTGCAGGACATCATGTGAAGATTTTAGAAGCGAATAATCGTGTAGGGGGGCGAATTGAGACTGTTAGAATGAAGGATACAGGACTGTATTTAGATGTTGGAGCGATGCGTATTCCTTATATACATACACTAACGATGGCTTATATAAGAAAATTTGGTCTACAAGTAACTCCTTTTATTAATCGAAATGAGACAGATATTCTGTATGTGAATGGTAGAAAAACGACATTGAGGCAATATGAGAAGAACCCTAGTATATTACGTTATCCGGTAGCAATGAATGAAGAAGGAAAAACCTCTGAGGAATTATTATTGCTAGCAGTGCAGCCGATTATTGACTTCATTAAAAAAAATCCAAATAAAAATTGGGGGATTGTTGAAAAAGATTTTGGAAAGTATTCAACAGCACAATTTTTAAAGTATCATCCGTATCAATATAATACGTATTTTTCACCAGTAGCAATTGAAATGATCGGTGTGCTTTTAGATTTAGAAGGATTTTTAGAGAGGTCATTTGTGGAAACATTGCGTTTTTTATATATCATGCAGCAGGAAAGCGGTTTTTGTGAAATTATAGGAGGCAATGATCGGCTTCCGAAAGCCTTTTTGCCTCAGTTACAGAATGAAATTGTATACAATCAAAAACTAATGAAACTTCATCAGCATGATAAAGGTGTGACAGCATATTGTAGACATGAAGAGACGTTTGAATATAGCAGTATAACAGGTGATTTAGTTATTATTACAATTCCATTTTCCACAATGCGTTTTGTTGAAATTGATCCATTTGACTCTGTATCACATGAAAAGTGGAGAGCAATTCGTGAACTACATTATATGGCGGCTACAAAAATAGGAATGCAATTTAAAAGTCGCTTTTGGGAAGAGCAGGGTCAATTAGGGGGGAGAATTATTACTGATTTACCAATCCGCTATGCGTATTATCCTAGTCATGGTATTGGGACTAAGGGACCAGCTATGATGCTTGGGAGTTACACATGGTCGTACGATGCATTGTTATGGGATGGACAAACGAAAGGTGATCGTATTTATTATACATTACAAAACTTAGCAACGATATTAGGCGGTCAAGTATATGATGAATTTATATCAGGAGTATCCAAAAGTTGGACATTAGATCCATATGCATTAGGAGGGTTTGCAATTTTTCAAGCTGGTCAAGAAGCAGAATTGCAGCCGGCTATTGTAAAACCCGAGGGGAAAATATATTTTGCAGGAGATCATACAACGCTTTATCATGGATGGATACAAGGAGCAATTGAATCTGGAATCCGTACGGCAGTTGAGGTAAATCAATTGATAGTATGAGTAGTAGGTAAACGTAGTATATATGAATCGAGAGAGGTATTGAGTTTGAAAATAATTTGAATTCAGAAAAATACATTTACTGTAGGGTTTAGATTGAATATTATTATATATAAAAGAATAATAGGGAGTGTTTGGGATGAATCCGTTATTACTTGATTTTCCTTCTGAATTTTATACAGACAGGCTTTTTATTCGAATGCCGAAACCAGGGGATGGAAAAGCGGTCTATGAAGCTATCAATGCATCGATAGAAGAACTAAAACCGTGGATGGTTTTCGCTCAAAAAGAGCAAACAGAAGAAGAAATCGAAGCGAGTATAAGAAGATCGCATATTCAATTTTTACAACGTGAAGATTTGAGATTACTCGTATTTTTAAAAGAAACCGGAGAATTTGTAGCTTCTGCTGGATTACATCGTATTGATTGGGAGGTACTAAAATTTGAAATTGGATATTGGATAGATTCGCGTTTCGGTGGAAAAGGCTATATGACAGAAGCAGCGCAAGGTATTATGGAGTATGCATTTTCAGAGTTAAAGGCAAACCGGATAGAGATTCGCTGTGATTCACAAAATGTAAAAAGTAGAGCGATACCTGAGAAATTAGGTTTCAACTTAGAAGGAATTTTAGAAAGTAGTAGTGTAGCAGTAGATGGTAATGGATTAAGAGATACGTGTGTGTTTGCGATGACAAGAAATAGGTACGAGAAAGCAGAGCTATAATGTATGAGCTCTGCTTTTTGAATTGTATTATTATTTAAGTTTCAGTCATTATAAGAACTGTTTAATGATTTTTACCCATCCTAAATAGGAAACTCCTAAAATAATAGCCCATAAGAATGCAAGTCTTGCACTTCTTGGAATAGATAACCAAATTTTGAGTAGTTTCCAGGAGTAATCTTTATTCGAGTTATTCATAAATCCCACTGCTTTTTATGGTAATTATAACATGAAAAGGAGTGGGATATTCAATACCTACTATAATGTATTAGCACATTATGGTACAGGATGTCCATTCGAACTTTCAAAGATAGCAAACCATTGCTGACGATCTAATGTAAGTTTTGTAGCTTCGATTGCCGTCTTCACGTGTTCTAATTTACCAGAACCAACGATTGGTAGCATGTTTGCTGGGTGAGCAAGTAACCATGCATACATGATCATATCGATGCGATCAACATGGAGTTCATTCGCGATTTTTTGCAAAGTTTCTCGTAAGCGTATAGCACGTTCATTTTGTCCTGTAAAGATTTCTCCGCCAGCAAGAGGAGACCAAATCATAGGTGCGATTCTTTTTTCTTGGCATAGGTCAATTGTACCTTTTTCAAAATGTTCAAGATGCATCGCAGATACTTCAATTTGGTTTGTAATGAGCGGGAAATCTAAATAGGAGCTAAGCATATTAAATTGAGACGGTAAAAAGTTAGATACACCAAAATGACGTACTTTTCCATCTTGTTTTAAACGTGTGAAAGCTTCAGCGACTTCATTTGGGTCCATAAACGGGTCAGGTCGATGAATCAGTAACAAATCAATATAATCAGTATGTAAGTTTTGCAGTGATTGCTCTGCGCTTTTCACGATATGTTCAGCACTCGTATTGTAGTGAGCAACATAGCGATCTGGGAATTTTGGAGATGGGGGAGCGATTCCACATTTTGTGACGATTTGCATATTTTCACGTAAAGAAGGCTGTAATTGTAACGCTTCTCCAAATAATGATTCGCACGTATATCCTCCATAAATATCGGCGTGATCAAAAGTTGTAATCCCCATATCCATGCAATTTTCGATAAAAGAAAGTAATTCTTGTTTTGACATATTCCATTCTGCTAAGCGCCAAAATCCTTGAATAATACGAGAAAATTCAAGGTTACTAGCCATTTGAATTCGTTCCATTTTAAGTAGACCCCCTGATAAATGACAATATTTTTGAAAAGGCTTTCTTATTCGGTACTATTATATAGTTATCAGGCTGTAGTTACAATGAATATGTCCTTATCGAAAAAACAATTTCCACCTTCAGTTAAGGAAGAGAAAGAGATGTGCGGAGGAATTATTTCTAAAAGCCTAATTGGTAGGGGGGGAACGATAGTCATTAATGAGGGATGAAGAAAACCTCCATCCATTATTAACCTTATCAGTATGGTATAATGTATGAAGATATAGCTATAAGGAGATGTACGAAATGATTCCAGTAACAATTTTAACGGGTTTTCTTGGGTCTGGGAAAACGACATTATTAAATCGTATCTTATCAGAAGAACATGGTAAGAAACTAGCAGTCATTGTAAATGAAATAGGTCAAATTGGCATCGATAACCAATTGATTATGAATGTAGAAGAAGAAATTATGGAAATGACAAATGGTTGTTTATGCTGTACAGTGCGTGAAGATCTACTGGTTGCTTTAAAACAATTACTAGATGTAAAAGCCGAAGGGAAAATGGATTTTGATGGCCTAGTGATTGAAACGACAGGTCTTGCGAACCCAGGACCGATTATCCAAACGTTCTTTTTAGATCCAGTTATTCAAGCGGCATACAAAATTAATGGCGTTGTGACAGTGGTAGATAGTTATCATATACATAAACATTTTGAAAAAGGATTAGAAGCGAAAGAACAGATTGCCTTTGCTGATATGCTTTTAGTAAATAAAGTAGATTTAATTGAAGAAGTGGAAAAGGAAGAACTTCTTACTGAGTTACAAGGGATTAACCCAACGGCAAAATTAATCCCAACGACAAATTGTGAAGTGAATATTCCTGCTTTGTTAGAAATTCAAACGTTTAAAACGCGTGATACATTAGAAATTTATCCGCATAAAGAGCACCATCACTTAGAAGGTGTGAAATCATTTGTATTACGTGAAGAGCGTCCACTTGATTTGCAGAAATTAAACGAATGGATGTCCGCTGTTGTTCAAGAGTTAGGAGAGTATTTATATCGGTATAAAGGAATTCTTTCAATTGACGGTGTGGATCGTCGTATTGTTTTCCAAGGCGTTCATACATTATTTGCTGCTTCTTATGATAGAGAGTGGCAAGAAGGGGAAGAGCGTGTTAGTGAAGTAGTTTTCATCGGGAAAGATATAAATAAAGAATGGTTTCAAGAATATTTTAAAGAGTGCGTAAAATAAGCCCGCTAATGTAGCGGGCTTATTTTTGGTTATTAATCTCTGCCAGCTTCAATTAATTTCTTTGCGACAATTGCTGGTTTAACGTGGAACATAGTCATGTGATCACCTTGTGTAGTTACTAAACGGAATAGGCCAAGGCGATTTGACATGTGAGGGTGCCACCCTGATTCTTTACCTTGTGGAACTGCCGTGTCTTCGGTTAAATAGAAATAACTTTTTGGAATATTTAATTGATAAAATTTTGTAAGGTCCAGTTTTTCAAAGAGAGGCCCAGCAGGTTCTGGTGTAACAGTTGCATAAACTTTTTTCGCTAAGTCGAGATTAGCATTATTCATAAAGGTTTCTCGCCAAATAGGAAAAGGCAATTGGATAGCATTATTTTTTGACTTTTTTGCAAGCTCAGCCCAAAGTGCTTTTCCTTCGGCTGGGATTTCATCAGCTGCACTTTCTCCATTTGTTAAGACAAATGCGTCCATAAAGACGAGTCTATGGATTCGATCTGGAATTTGCTCGGCAACTTTAGAAATAACAGTACCTCCAAAACTATGACCGACAAGAACAAAGTTTGTTATATTTCTTTCTTTTACATAAGTAATTACAGATTTTACGTAATCAGAGTGGTTTACAGCCTTGTTTGTGTTTTTTCCATGACCTGGTAAATTCGGGGTATAGACTTTATGCCCTATTTGTTTCAACTCATTAGCTGTTTTATCCCAATAACTAGAATCCCCCCAAGCACCGTGAACGAGCACAAACGTAATTGGTGTTTGACGCACTACATCAATATCTGTCTCTATTGTTGCTTCTACTGGGATGTGGAAGTTATTACTGCTAAGCATGATGAATAGTGCAGTAACGCCGGCGATTAAGAATTTAAATATCTTCATTATGTAATCCCTACCTTATAATTATTTTGGACTCTTATCTGTATATTTTGTTGAATTTATGTTTTTATCCCTACTGGTTGTTAGTAAACGATGTAAATTTATGTTTACTTGTATTGGTTGTTTAGTTGTAACGATTGAAAAATAAACAATATTCAGTGTTTTTAAGAGAGGACAAAAATGATACGTTGGAGGATTCTTGGGTTACTCACTAAAAATAATTTGATGGCCGTTTATGAAATACAACAAGCATTGCAGATGGTACAGATTGAGAATGTACGATTAATAAACAAAGATTAGTAAAAAATCAAATAAGCCTGCTTTCACAGGCTTATACTTTCATCTATAAGTAATTCCATTACAACACCAACAACGGGTCCTTCATCATCAATATCACCAGTTAAGCGAAAGCCGAAAGACTCATATAGTTTCATTGCTAGTTTGTTTTCTGGATGTAAGCTTAAATAAATCTTTTTACATTGAAATTTTTGTTGTAAATATTGAATTAGCAGATGAAGAAAGCGTTTCGCATAGCCGTTTCCTTGGAAATGGTAATCAATCATAAAACGATCTAGCCATACGCTATTATCTTTTGCTGAATACCAACCGTACATTGCGTATCCAATAAGTATTTCTTCATCATATAAGCCTACTGACGTTCCATTTTCTTCATATAGAGACTCCGCTAAAGAAAACGCATTACTCTCAATAAATTGTTGCTGCTCCTTTGTGACGTTTAAAGCAGCGACTGAACGCCAATTATTTGCTGTTACTTCACAAATGTGAAGATTCATAGTTCCAACTCGCCTTCTGAAATGTTATAAAGCTAATATGGATAATTTTACTGGTTCTTTCATTTAAGTCAAGCACTAAGTCTATGAAAAAGACAGCTAAAAAATTTAGCTGTCTAAAAGAGAAAGGTGTTTAGTTTATAGCTTCTTTTAATGTGTTTAGATTTTCTTCCATTAATGTGAAATAATCTTTATTTTTCTTTGCATCATCTTCAGAGATAGTAGCAAGATGATTCAAACGTAAAATTTTTGTTCCTGTTTCTTTTTGAATTACCTCTGCCACTTTCGGAGTGGAGAACGTCTCAAATAGAATGTATTTCAAATTATGCTCTTTTGCTGTTTTTGTAATGTTGGCAAGTTCTTTTTGTGATGGCTCATCAGAAGCGGATATTCCAGCAACTGGTATTTGTTTTAGACCGTAGCGTTTTTCCCAGTATCCATATGCAGCGTGAGAAACTAAAATATCTTTCGTTTTTGCATCTGAAACAACAGATTTAAAGTGATCATCTAAGTCAGTGAACTTTGTTTGTAAAGCAGCAAAGTTTTTCTCGAATTCTTTTTTATGATTTGGTTGTAATTCTACAAGTGCATCTTTAATTTTTTCAGCTTGCTTCATCGCAAGTGTAGGATCTAGCCATACATGTGGATCTTTGTCGTGATGGTGTTCTTCCTCTTTATGACCTTCCTCATGCTCATGATGCTCTTCTTCTGATGAGGCGATAAGATCCAAGTCTTTAGAGGCATTAATTACTTTTACTTTTTCTTTTTTTAATGTTTTTTCCATTTTTTCTGCAAACGGTTCTAATTCCGCACCGTTATATATGAATAAATCAGCCTTCGCAACTTGTACGGTTTGCTTTTGAGTTGGCTCATATGTATGAGAGTCAGCTCCTGGTGGGTAGATTGTTTCTACGGTTACATAGTCACCACCGATTTTCTTAGCGAAATCAGCAAGGGGAAAAATGGTTGTATACACAGAGAGTTTTCCATCCTTTTTGGCCACGTCTTCTTTTTTACTGGAACACCCAGCGAAGATTAATGTGAAAATAAGTATAAAAGAAAACACCGTTAATTTTTTCTTCATGTAATTCTCCTCTTTTCTTTCTGTTACAATTTTATTTTCTCCAAAAATAAGAGAAAAAATATCTTTTGGTTACAAAACGTAATAATTCCGTTTTAGGTTGCGAACTTAGTATAATACATCTTTACGAAAGTTGCAATAAAGTGAGGGCTTTTACGGGAGATAAATAATAATCATTTCGATTTGGTTTTGTTATAAAGTTGTCAAAAAGGACAGTATTAATTTTTGTGAATGTCGCATATGTGACAATATTCCTTTCATATATTGAGGTAGGAGGATATGAAAAGGGGATGAGGGATTGAATTACTTGATAGAGGCAATTTTAGTCATATTAGCGGTAGTTTTACCACTAACATGTGTTTTGATTTTCCTCAAGACATTAATAAGTAATTTAGGTGACTCTAAAGAAATAACGAAACTACCTACAAATAGAAAAAAAGGAGAGACGAATAAGTAAAGCACTTGCATCACTCCTAGTGCTTTACTTATGATAGAATAAGAAAAAGGAAACTCCTAGAAAGTAGCCCATCTCAAACTTCTTTGCTGAATTTCGGGGTGGGGTCTTACTGTTCGCAAATAGCGGGATAAAATTAGATAAAGAGGTATAAAGATAAATGAATAAAAGAACAGCTTTAGTACTGGGAGCAAGTGGTTTAGTGGGACAAGAAGTGACGCAACGATTACTTGACTCAGATTACTATGATTCGGTTATGATTTTTGTTAGAAAACCGTTGCAATGGGAACATGAAAAGTTACAGCAAAAACAAGTGGATTTTTCTATATTAGAAGAATATAAAGAGTTTTTTGCTGTTGATGATGTCTTTAGCTGTCTTGGGACAACGATTAAGAAAGCAAAAACGAAAGCGAATTTTAAAAAAGTAGACTATGAATATACATTACGAGCAGCTTGTTTAGCAGAAAAACAAGGTGTGCAAAACTTTTTAGTTATTTCTTCTATGGGAGCCAATCCAAAATCACTTTTCTTTTATTCACAAGTAAAAGGAAAGATGGAGGAGGAACTTCAAAAGTTGGTGATTGGTGGGATTCATATATTTAGACCGTCACTACTACTTGGAGATCGAGAAGAATTTCGTTTTGGAGAAAGAATGGCTGAGAAGATATTTGGTATTTTTCCATTCGTATTTAATGGTACTTTCAAAAAGTATAAGCCGATTACAGCTGAACAAGTTGCAAAAGGGATGTATTTAGCGGCACTACGTGAAGAATCTGGTGTCCATATCTATAATTCTACAGAGATTACAATGATGAAATAATGAGAACGAGAAGGGGAATCCCTTCTCGTTTTTATGTCGTATTAGCGACGAGCTGGGGCTATTTTACCACGAGCACGTTGATATTGGCGTGGTTCTTGTAATTCAAATCCAAGTTCATTAGCTGCTGTTCTCGGAAAATATGGATTGCGAAGT
This sequence comes from Bacillus cereus, assembly GCF_002561295.1. Taxonomy (GTDB): domain Bacteria; phylum Bacillota; class Bacilli; order Bacillales; family Bacillaceae_G; genus Bacillus_A; species Bacillus_A cereus_S. The sequence continues at coordinate 59,366 of NZ_NTUG01000004.1, read as the reverse complement.
AGCTCGCGACCAATAAAGATTAAGTCAGCTTCATGATTTGCTAAAATATCTTCTGCTTGTATACCACTTGTGATTAATCCTACTGCACCTGTCGCAATGTTTGCTTGTTCTTTTATATGATTTGCATATGTTACTTGATAGCCAGGGTAAACGTCTATGTTGGCAGGGACAACTGCACCAGAACTACAATCAATTACATCTACACCTTGCTCTTTCATCCATTTTGCAAATTGAACATAGTCATGTACTGTTAATCCTTCAGGGTGGTAGTCATTTGCAGAAATACGAACGAATAAAGGGCCATTCCAAACTTCATGTACAGCATCGATGATTTCTCTTAAGAAGCGGTAACGATTTTCAGGTGGACCGCCATATTCATCAGTGCGTTTGTTTGATAAAGGAGAAAGAAATTCATTAATAAGATAGCCGTGAGCCGCATGGAGTTCAATAATATTGAATCCAGCTTGTTTGGACCGGTATGCAGCATCTTGAAATGCAGAAACTGTCTTTTTGATTAGTTGTTTACTCATTTCTACTGGGATTTTCATTGTATCGTTAAATGCAATGGCTGAGGGTGCTACAGCATCTGTATGTAATTCGGCTTTTCTTCCAGCATGTGCTAATTGAATAGCTGATTTTGCTCCATGTTCATGGATAAGTGACACTGTTTTTTGTAACCCTGGAATATGCTCATTACTCCATATACCTAGATCTTTATGAGAAATACGTCCCTCAGGTATAACAGCTGTAGCTTCAAGCATAACAAGGCCTACTTGACCAGCTGCTCGCGACGCGTAATGGATATGATGGAAGTTTGTAACCTTTCCATCTTCGTTTTCTGAGGAATACATACACATCGGTGACATGACAATACGATTCTTTAATGTAATATTTTTAATCGTATAAGGTGAAAAAAGATGATAGTTCATAGTTATTCCCCCTTATTGCAATTTTCTTTATTGTATCATCATCATTTTTGTTTCCAAAATAAAACGCTTATTCTCGAAAAGTTGCACATTTATCCTGCATTAATGGGTAGTCGATCCCCCGCCACTGATTAAATTTTCTCTTTATGTTACAATTATTGAAATGAATGAAATTGGAGGATAGGGGCATGTACCGAGCGTATTATGAAAGCGAAATAGGTTTGCTTGAAATTACTGCAAATGATGAAGGAATTACTTCTGTTATTTTTGTAGAGGAACGAAAAGAAGAGAATACAAGCAAAATTGTAGAACAGTGTCTTGCTGAATTAGACGAATATTTTCATCAAAAGCGAACGGAATTTACGGTACCACTATCAGCAGCCGGGACACTATTTCAAAAAAGTGTTTGGGATGCGCTTTATACGATTCCATACGGAGTGAGTGCTTCTTATCTAGATATTGCAGAAAAAGTGGGTAACACAAAGGCAGTACGTGCGATTGGCGGAGCGAATAGTCGCAATCCGATTTCTATTATTGTTCCATGTCATCGTGTAATTGGAAAAAGTGGAAAGCTAGTTGGCTATGCAGGAGGACTATGGCGAAAAGAATGGTTATTAAAACATGAGGGGATTTTGAAATAATGAGGAAGCCTTTTGCGGGCAGTTTATCTCCTACTTATCTTTTTCAGAAAAGCGAAAGAGATTTTAGCCGCTAGAGCTGGACATTGCTTTCGTCGAATTTTGAGGTGAGAGTATTACTGTCTGTTCATGCGGGGTGAATGGTTTTATCTATAATTTACGGGGAGTTGCCATCGTATGAAAGTCGCTTTCTTCAACTGTGCAGTATGTTGAAGAGCAGTCACGTAAGTAGGGAGAAATCACGGAAAGAGGGATTGATTTGTATTGTATAAATTGTGGGAATCCTTGTCCTGACGGTCAGTTCAATTGTGAAGGTTGTCAGCAAGTTTTACAAAATGGAACAAAAGAGGAGATCTCACCAATAGAAAAAGATATGGAACAATATGTGGGAACGCATTATCCGTATTATAAAAAGAAATGGGATAAAGAAAAGAAACGGATAGCAGGGTGGAGTTGGAATGGATGGGCAGCTCTTTTTAATGTTGGATGGTTTGGATATCGAAAGTATTACTTGCCTGCTTGTTTATTTGTAACCTTATTAGTAGCTTGTGATGCATTCTCCTATTATATGGGATTTAATGTTGCGCTCCCAATCATTAATATGGTTCCGCTTACTTTTTTATTACTCATTTTAATGATGATTGGGATTGGGATTTTTGCCAATGGATTCTATTATCGATTTGCTGAGCGGAAAATATATGGAATAAAGGCAAGAGGGATAAAGGACGTAGCAGTTGAAGGTTATCTTCTTCGTGATAATGGTGGAACGAGTAAAGTGGGAGCTGCCATTGTTACAATTTTGACGGCAGCTAGTATATTTATGAGCCATTTTTTCTTTCCCACAGATCAAGATGTCATTCAAAAGGTACGAACAAGCTCTCTTTATGAGTATCCTTTCTTTTCGATTGGAGAATCGTTTGAAAAGCATTTTCAGCAACCGAATTGGATGTATTATCGCGGGGAAGATGGATTAGAATTAGTAGAATTTCATGGATACAATAGTGGAATACCAAAACAGAAAATTATTATTCAATTTGTTGTCGATTACAGGTTACATGAAATTGAACCGTATTCTTTTACAATTAATGGTGAACCACAAGGCGAACAAGCATTTTTGAAAATGATGGAAGATGTATTTCGTACGCAAGATCTTTTTGAGTTGGAAGATGGATTACACCAAGGTGACAAGAAAGAAATGTTATAAGAAATGGATGTAAGAGTAAATGAAGTAGCTCTTATATCCATTTCTTTTTTTGTTTTATACTAGAAAACATTTGAAATAATCAGAATTTTTTGTATAATACTATCATACATGCTTTATTGTATACATACAGATTGGGGGAAGGAAGAATGAAGAGAAAAGTTTCAACGCTTGCGGCACTTGCATTATCAACAAGTGTGTTCGTTGCAGGTTGCGGGAATGAGGAGAAAGCATCGACAACGAAGAAAGAAACGAATAAGGATATGGCCGATCAACAAGTGTTAAATTTACTAGAAGCAGCAGAAATTCCTTCGATGGATACGTCAAAATCAACAGATTCTGTATCATTCCGAGTATTTGTCAATGCAATGGAAGGTTTATATCGGTTAGATAAAGATAACAAACCAACTCCAGGTATGGCAAAAGATGTGAAGATTAGTGAGGATAAGAAAACATATACTTTCGAATTGCGCGATGCAAAATGGTCGAATGGTGAGCCAGTTCGTGCGCAAGATTTTGTATATGGCTGGCAACGTGCGCTTGATAAAGCAACAGCTGCGGAATATGCATTTATTTTATTTGATGTAAAAAATGCTCAAAAAGTTAATAAGGGCGAGTTGCCACTTGATCAGCTAGGTGTAAAAGCAAAGGATGATAAAACATTAGTGGTAGAACTAGAACAACCAACTCCATATTTTCTTGATCTTACATCATTTCCAACGTTCTTCCCGTTAAATGAGAAGTTTGTAAAAGCACAGGGAGATAAGTATGCATTAGAAGCTGATAAAATTTTATATAATGGACCGTTTACGTTAAGTGAATGGAAACATGAACAAAGCTATCAATTAAAGAAAAATCCAAATTATTGGGATAAAGATACTGTAAAGCTAGAAGAAATTAATGTCGGTATCGTAAAAGACACGAGTACAGGTGTGAACTTATATGATAGTGATCAAGCAGATCGTGTCATTTTAACTTCAGAGTTTGTTGATAAATATAAAAAGAGTAAGGCAGATGAATTCAAAACGAAACTAGACCCGCGTATGTATTTCTTACGCTTTAATCAACAAAATCCAACATTTAAAAATCAAAAAGTACGTGAAGCAATTGATTTAGCTTATGATAAAAAAGGTATTGCGGATGTCATTTTAAATGATGGCTCATTACCAGCATATTTCTTAGTACCAGAAAAATTCACAACGGGTCCAGATGGGAAAGATTTCCGTACTGTAAATAAAAATTTCCGTGATAGTAAAGATAATGCAGAAAAAGCGAAAAAGTTATGGGAAGAAGCGAAAAAAGAATTGGGCCAAGACACAATTACAGTAGAATTACTAAATGATGATAATGGCAGCAGGAAAAAAGTTGGCGATTTTATTAAAGAAGAGCTTGAGAAAAATTTACCTGGAATTAAAGTGAATTTGAAACAACAACCATATAAACAAAAATTAGATTTAGAGAAGAAGTTACAGTATGATTTTTCATTATCAGCGTGGAGTCCAGATTATCCAGATCCAATGACGTATATTGATATGTTTATTACAGGAAGTACATTTAATGAAATGGCGTATTCAAATCCAAAGTATGATGATTTAGTTGCTAAGTCAAAAGGTGAATTGTTAAAAGATGATGCCGCGCGTTGGAAGGCACTTGCAGAGGCTGAAAAAATCTTAATTGGCGAGGATGTTGCAATCTCACCTACTTATCAGCAAAGTACTGCATATTTAGAAAAAACATATGTAAAAGGAATTGCAAACCATACATTTGGTGGTGACTTTAGTTATAAATGGGCATATGTTACAAAAAAATAGTATAATAAGAGATGAGTGAATATTCGCTCATCTCTTATTTTGTAAGGGGGATGTATGTTGATACACGGCATTAATCATCTTTGTTTTTCAGTTTCAGATTTAGAAGAATCTATTCAATTTTATGAAACAATATTAGAGGGGAAGTTATTGGTCAAAGGAAGAAAGCTTGCATATTTTGATGTATGTGGAGTGTGGATCGCACTTAATGAAGAAGTAGATATTGCAAGAAATGAAATTCATCAGTCTTATACACATCTTGCATTTTCTGTTCAACAGGAGGATTTTCAACAGCTATTAAAGCGTTTAGAAGAAAATAAAGTTCATATTTTACAAGGCAGAGAACGTGATGTAAGAGATTGTCAGTCTATTTATTTTATTGATCCAGATGGACATAAGTTTGAGTTTCATTCAGGTACATTACAGGATCGCTTAAAGTATTATAAGGAAGCAAAACCACATATGAAATTTTATTGATGAATAAGGGGATGAGGAGAGTATGCATGCGCTCATTGTTGGAGGGACAGGAATGCTAAAGGAAGTGTCCGTTTGGCTTTGTAATCAGGGCTTTTACGTTTCTATTATTGGGCGAGATAAAGATAAGCTAGAAGGTATAAAGAATACATGTGATACTCCAGAAAACGTCACATGTATTCCCCTTGACTACCATGATAGCGAAACTTTAAAACAATCTATTAAAGATACTATGAAACAAAATGGTCCTATTACATTAGTAGTAGCTTGGATACATACTACTGCTAAAAAGGCGCTTCAAGTAATTTGTGAAGAAATTGAATCACATTCTAAGTCATATAGTCTGTTTCATATACTAGGGAGTAGTGCTTCAAGGGCGGAGCGCCAAAAAACAGGAAATTCTTTATGTGATTATCACAGAATATTATTAGGATTTATTTTACAAGGTGAATATTCAAGATGGTTGACTCATGAAGAAATTGCTGAAGGGGTTATAGCAGGAATGCAGAGTAAACAAAGTGATTATATGGTAGGAACATTAGAACCATGGGGATTACGACCAATTTAATGAGGAGGAAGGAAACGAATGAAGACGACATTATATGTAACACGTCATGGAGAAACAGAATGGAATATAGCAAAGCGTATGCAAGGAAGAAAAAACTCGAATTTAACTGATACAGGAATGTTGCAAGCAAAGCAACTAGGGGAACATATAAAGGATATACCACTTCAGGCGATATATAGTAGTCCAAGTGGAAGAACCATGCATACAGCAGAGTTAATCAAGGGTGAGCGAAGTATTCCGATTATAGCTGATGAACACTTTTACGAGATTAATATGGGGAGCTGGGAAGGACAAATGTTAGCGGATTTGGAAGCGCAGTATCCGGAGGAAGTACATACATTTTGGAATGAGCCACATCGTTTTTGCTCGACATCCGGTGAGAGTTTTTATGATGTATATAATCGAGTGATAGAAGGAGTAAACCTTCTTTTAGAAAAACATAGAGGAGAACATATTTTAATTGTATCACATGCAGCGGCAGCAAAATTACTCGTGGGACACTTTGCTGGTCTTTCAGTTGAAAAGGTGTGGGATGATCCATTTATGCATAGTGCGAGCTTAAGTGTGATTGAATTTGAAGAGGAAAAATCTAGTGTAAAACAGTTTGCTGATATTAGTCATTTTCAGCAAGTATAAAAAGACCGCGAGAGAGCGGCCTTTTTATACTTACTTGTAACAAGAAGGTATAAAGAATTAGTAATTGCGTTTTTTATACCAGAAATAATCGAATTTTTTCTTCTTTTTACAGAAGGAACGTTTGTGATGATCCTCTTCATGACAGTTGGAATGACCATGATCATCCCAAGATGATTCTTTACGATGATCGCAATCATGATCTGGAAAGAATACACTTTTCTTACAGAATGATCGTTTCGTCCAATAAAATTTCTTTTCAAAACGAACGCATTTTGTAACGAACGTACATTTTTTCACGCGCGTACATTTTGTAACACAAGTGCATTTTTTCACACGCGTACGTTTTGTAACGAACGTACATTTTTTCACACGTGTACGTTTTGTAACGAATGTACATTTTTTCACGCGTGTAACTTTTGTGACAAATGTCCATTTTTGTACACGTACACGCGTACGTTTCGTAACGAACGTACATTTTTTCACGCGTGTACATTTTGTAACACAAGTGCATTTTTTCACACGCGTACATTTCGTAACAAACGTACATTTTTTCACACGCGTACATTTCGTAACGAACGTACATTTTTTCACGCGCGTACATTTTGTGCGAGGACATTTACAACTTTTTTTACATTTGTGACAAGAAAATTTATCATCGTCATGCTCAAAAGTACTTGGGTCTTGATGTAAAAACTCTTCCATCCCTGCACTTTTGATTTCCTCCACGGCTTTTTGAATATCACGTTTCATAGAAACCCTCCTTATCGCTAATTAAAATGAAAAAGTATTTTTTGTTTTTACAGTAATCATGATATGAAAATGATTTTCTTCTTGCACGGGACAAGAGTTTAGATTGCATAGAAATAGATATATAGCGGATGTATGGACATGGACAAAGTAATGAGCATACATTGGATAGAGAAAAAAAGAAGGGATGGGAGAACATGTTGCCTTCTTATGATTTTTTTATCCATCCAATGTACCTTGTTGAATTAAAGAAAGATATTTGGTCTGATAGTCCAGTGCCTGCTAAACTAACTTATGGGAAAAGAAAATATGATATTGATATTGTGTACCGGGGGGCGCATATTCGAGAATTTGATAAAAAATCATATCATGTTAAGTTCTATAAACCGAAACGCTTTCAAGGGGTGAAAGAATTTCATTTAAACTCTGAGTTTAAGGATCCATCGCTTATTCGTAATAAATTATCACTCGATTTTTTTAGTGAAATTGGTGTATTATCACCAAAATCACAACATGTTTTTGTGAAGATTAACGGTCAAATTCAAGGTGTATATTTACAATTAGAGTCTGTTGATGAAAACTTTTTGAAGAGTCGTAAATTACCGAGTGGCTCAATTTATTATGCAATTGATGATGATGCAAACTTTTCTTTAATGAGTGAACGAGATCAAGGCGTGAAAACAAACCTATCTGCAGGTTATGAATTTAAATGTGCAAATGAACATAGTGAAGAACAGCTTAGTGAATTTGTCTATCAGGCGAATGTACTATCAAGAGAAAAATATGAAAAAGAAATTGTAAATTATCTCGATGTTGACAAATATTTGCGGTGGCTAGCAGGGGTTATTTTGACGCAAAACTTTGATGGATTTGTTCATAACTATGCACTTTATCATAATGATGAAACGAATTTATTTGAAGTGATACCGTGGGATTACGATGCGACATGGGGGCGTGATGTAGAGGGGAGAATTTTGAATCACGAATACATTCGAATTCAAGGATATAACACATTGAGTGCTAGAATTCTTGACATACCAGTATTTCGGCAACAATACCGTAGTATTCTTGAAGAAATTTTAGAAGAGCAATTTACAGTTCCTTTTATAAAACCGAAAGTAGAGGAGATGTGTGAAGCGATTCGCCCATACCTAATTCAAGATCCCTATATGAAAGATAAAATAGACATTTTTGATCAAGAAGCAGATCTTATTTTTCAATATATAAACAATCGGCGTCAATATATACAGAAGCATTTATGTGAATTGTCAAAATGAAAAGGAGATTGATACGTATTCAATCTCCTTTTTATTTTCAATAGATTGAATATTTCATTTTAGATGAAAAGTATGGATGTCTAGGTCTTTATAAAAAGAGTGAAACCCTTTTAAATATGATATGAATAAGCTACTATTTGTTTAGGAGCTGTAATATACTTTTAGGATGGTGAGAATATGGAAGCGAGATGGATAGATTGGGTAAAACAAATACAAGCTATCGCTCAAGCAGGTTTAACGTATTCAAAAGATGTATATGATGTGGAACGGTTCAAGCAATTACGTGATCTTTCAGTGACTATGATGTCTCATTATACGAAGACGGATTGGGAAGTGGTAGAGAAATTATTTGCGAGTGAAACAGGCTATCAAACACCAAAAGTAGATATTCGAGCTGTCGTATACCAGAATGATAAGTTATTATTTGTGAAAGAAAAAAGTGATGGGAAATGGGCTCTACCTGGTGGATGGGCAGATGTTGGTTATACGCCAACAGAAGTGGCAGCAAAAGAGGTTTGGGAAGAAACTGGCTATAAAGTTGATCATTTTCGACTATTAGCAGTATTGGATAAAGAAAAGCATTTTCCATCACCAGCAGCAACACATGTATATAAAATATTCATTGGTTGTGAAATTGTTGGAGGGGAAAAACGAACAAGTATTGAAACAGAGGAAGTAAACTTTTTTGGTGAAAAGGAAATCCCAGAGTTATCGACTGCTAGAAATACAGAAGGGCAGATTAGAGAAATGTTTGCTTGTATGAAAGATAGAAATAAAAATGCAGTACTTGATTAGGAAAAGGTGTAAAGGTAAGATTTAGTGCCTTTCAACGTGTATAAATCTCTTTTTTTCCTCTCCTTGTGTCTGGTATATTTATAAAGAAGTGTACATATTTTTGGTAGAGAACGAGGAATATATTGGCATGCATAAATCTTTGTGGGATAATAGGAAAGTATGTGAGCAGAAAAGGAGATAGGAAAGCAAATGTTAGCGAATTTAATAGAGCAGTTGTTGCAGTTTTTTGCAAGTTTAGGATATTTTGGAGTTGCTTTAGGGTTAATGATTGAAATCATTCCGAGTGAGATCGTCCTTTCTTATGCTGGCTTTTTAGTTGCACAAGATAAAATAAGTTTCATTGGAGCAGTAATTGCCGGTACAATTGGTGGTACATTAGCACAAATCTTTTTATACTGGTTAGGATATTACGGAGGGCGCCCAGTAGTTGAAAAGTATGGTAAATACTTACTGATTAACAAACATCACTTAGATATAGCTGAAAGTTGGTTTAAACGTTATGGCGCGGGAGTAATCTTCTCTGCTCGCTTTATCCCTGTTGTACGTCATGCCATTTCGATACCAGCCGGATTAGCGAAAATGCCGTTAAAACTCTTTACTCTATATACAGTAGTTGCGATTATCCCATGGTCAATTCTCTTTATTTATTTAGGGGAAAAGCTAGGTGGGAATTGGCGTCATATTAAAGAATATGCGGCGGACTATACGCATTATATAATTATTGGAGCAGTGCTCTTTATAGCACTTTATTTCGGGTTGAAAGTTTTGAAAAAGAGAAAAACTGTTCGTTAAAGTCAATGATTTCATTGGCTTTTTTTTATGTGCTTTAGTTCTAAAATAAAGAAGTTGTCCATACTGTGTAATAATAAAGCGTAGCGGAGGAATGAAATGAAAGGATCACCGTTTTTACGTGGAACATTATTTTTAACGATGGCAACGATGATATCTAAAATGCTCGGATTTATATATGTTATTCCGTTTACGGCAATGGTAGGAACGAGTGGGTATGTATTATATACATACGCATATCGGCCATATACAATTATGTTAAGTATTGCAACGATGGGGTTGCCACTTGCTGTTTCTAAAATGGTGTCAAAATACGATGAGCTAAATGATTATCATACAGTAAAACGGGTGTTGAAAAGTGGAATGTTTTTCATGATTTTGATGGGGACTGTTTCATTTTTAGTTCTTTATATGTTAGCACCGTCTCTTGCGAAGCTAGTGATTGATGGAAGTGATCAAACTGGTAATAGTATGACTGCTGTTACGTATAATATTCAAATCGTTAGTTTTGCCTTATTAATTGTACCAGTGATGAGTTTATTACGTGGATTTTTTCAAGGATTTCAATCTATGGGACCATCAGCATCTAGTGTAGTTGTGGAACAATTTTTTCGTGTGTTAACAATTTTAATAGGAAGTTTTGTTGTGTTGCATGTTTTGAAATCTTCTGTTTCGCTAGCTGTTGGAGTCTCAACTTTTGGAGCATTTATAGGGGCAGTAGCGGGGTTGACTGTTTTGATTGGGTTTTATATGAGAAGGCGGAAATACTTAAAACAAAAAGAGGTTGCCAGCATCCCTCAGACAACGAAGTCTTTTTTCGCTTTATATAAAGAGCTATTTACGTATTCAATCCCATTTGTTGCTGTTGGACTAGCGATTCCGTTGTATCAAACAATTGATACGTTTACGATCAATAAACTGTTAATAGAGATAGGGTATGTGCAAAACGAAGCAGAAAAAATAAATGCGATCATTGGTCTTGTCCAAATGGTTGTACTGATTCCTGTATCTGTTGCAACGGCTTTTAGTATGTCTCTCGTTCCGGAGATGACGAAAGCTTATACAGCTGGAAATGAACAATTACTATATAAACATTTCACGAGAACGAATTTACTTGTTGTAGGGATTACTATTCCAGCGGCAATTGGAATGATGATATTAGCAAAACCTATTTATACTCTTTTATTTGGAGTAGGAAATGACCCAGGTTTAGGAAGTGTTATTTTACAGTACTATGCACCAGCATGTATATTATTTTCGTTATTTACAGTCACTGCTGCGATGTTACAAGGGGTTAATCAGCAACAAAAAACAGTTCTAGGTTTAACTTTGGGAATTATAGTGAAAATCGTATTGAATATTGTATTATTGCCGTACTTTGACTATACCAGTTTTATTATCTCAACCTACGCGGGCTACACAGTTTCAGTTACCTTTAACTTGTGGATGCTTGCTAAATATGTTATAAAGGCAACATGAGCTTTCGAAAAGGCAGAGCAATCTCTGTCTTTTTCTGTTTTGAAAGAAATTGTGAAGAAAAGCGTTTTCAAAATAATTTCCTATTGAAATTTGAACGTTTGTTTCATATGCTGAAAATAGCGGTTCAAAAACTGTTGTTTAAGTGAGGTAGATTCCCACATGTAAAAAGAATCGGGGTGATAGTATGTTAAATATTTATTTAACAGACCGAAACGGAAAACTACAAGAAATAGAGGAAATTCAAAAAGGGTGTTGGATTAATGTACTTCATCCAACAGAAGAAGAAATTCAATTTCTTGTGCAAACACTGAATGTAGAATTGGATTTTATTAAAGACCCTTTGGATGATGAAGAACGATCAAGGATTGAGAAAGAGGACGATAATGCATTAATTATCGTTGATATTCCAACAGTGAGGCATGATGAAGAAGGAAATTCAATATATGATACGATTCCAATTGGTATGATTGTAATGCCAGAATGCTTCGTTACAATCTGTTTAGAAGAAAATCCAATTTTCGAACGATTTATTAATCAGCGTATTAAAGAATTTTATACTTTTAAAAAGACTCGTTTTGCACTGCAGCTCTTATATACGATTTCTACTTATTATTTACGATATTTAAAACAAATTAATCGAAAAACAATCGACTTAGAGCACGAGTTAAATAAGTCGATGAAAAATAAAGAGATTTTTACATTACTCGGTCTTGAAAAGAGTTTAGTGTATTTTACAACATCTTTAAAAGCAAACAAAATTGTTATTCAAAAGTTAATGCGTAATAATACGTTTATTAAAATGTATGAAGATGATCAAGATTTATTAGAAGATGTGTTAATTGAAAATAAACAGGCCATTGAGATGGCTGAAATATATAGTAATATTTTAAGTGGTATGATGAATACGTTTAGTTCTGTTATTTCGAATAACTTAAACAGTGTTATGAAGTTATTGACTTCTATTACGATTATTTTATCATTGCCGACAATGGTTTCAAGTTTCTTTGGAATGAACGTGACGATTCCTTTGCAAGAAAATCCACATGGTTTTATAATTGTAATGATTATATGTGCAACATTATCTTGCACTTTAGCGTTTATTTTTTGGAAAAAACGTTATTTTTAACGTTCAAGAAAGCTGCTCTAGCATAGTTGTGAAACTGCGCTAGAGCAGCTTTTTTAGTATAATAAAATTTTTTTGCATAAGAAATATGTACGAAGGGTAGAAGGTGTATTTTTATTATTAAATTTGTATAGGACTTGTTCAAATAATGAATTGAGGTTAAAATTACATATTGTTAATGAAAAGATGGAGGAAATACATCATGGAATTGTTTCAATTACCGAAAGCATTCCTGCAAATGAATACAATCTTTATCTCGATTTTAATTGAAGCACTACCATTTGTGCTAATTGGTGTATTTATTTCAGGATTCATTCAAATGTTTGTGACAGAAGATATGGTAGCAAAATGGATGCCGAAAAATCGATTTCTGTCTGTATTATTAGCTACTTTTCTTGGCATGATGTTTCCGGGATGTGAATGTGGAATCGTTCCAATTGTAAGACGTTTGATTGGAAAAGGTGTTCCGCCGTATGCTGGGATTGCATTTATGTTAACAGGGCCGATTATTAACCCAGTTGTATTATTTGCAACGTATGTTGCATTCGGGAGTAGTATGCATATGGTGTGGTATCGTTCAATCGTTGCAATTATAGTTGCAATTATAGTTGGACTTATATTATCGCTTATGTTTAAAGATCATCAACTACGTGATGATCATTTTCCGGAAGTAAATCATAAACGTCCATTGGGTAAAAAGATGTGGGATGTTTGTACACATGCAGTTGAAGAATTTTTCTCGATGGGGAAATACTTAGTTATGGGAGCTTTAATTGCTGCTGCGGTTCAAACGTTTGTACAAACTTCAACACTACTTGCTATAGGGCAAGGTCCGTTTTCTTCATCAGCTGTTATGATGGGACTTGCTTTTATTTTATCATTATGTTCAGAAGCGGATGCTTTTATTGCATCTTCGTTCCAAAGTACATTTTCAACAGCGTCACTTGTCGCGTTCCTCGTTTATGGACCGATGGTGGATATTAAAAATATGTTTATGATGCTTGCGACATTTAAAACGAAATTTGTAATTGTTGTGATAGCTACAGTTACAATCGTGGTTTATGCAAGCTCACTACTCATTTATGCGATGGGGTGGTAGGTTATGTTTCGAGCATATATTTTACTCGGGTTTACAATCTTAATTGCACAGCTTCATATCTCTGGCAATATAACAAAGTATATAAATATGAAGTATGCATATTTATCGATGACAGCTGCAATTATCTTAGGTTTTTTAACACTTGTTCAAATTTTTATTGTTTTTCAGAAAGAACATCAAAAGGAAAAAGAACAGCATGATTGCAGTTGCAATCATAGTCATTGTGGACATGATCATTCGAAAGATGAAAACACATGGTGGAAACGCACCTTTTCTTATTCGTTATTTTGTTTTCCAATTATCTCAGGATTATTCTTTCCCATTGCGACGCTAGACTCAGATATCGTGAAAACAAAAGGATTTCATTTTCCTGTTGCACAGGCAGAGAGCACTGACCCATTTATTACACGGCAGTTTTTAAGGCCCGATACGAGTATTTATTATGGAAAAGAAGGGTATCGTGGTGTAATGGAAAAAGGGAAAAAAGAATACGTAACAAAAGATAGTATTTCCTTAAAAGATGAAGATTTCTTAAAAGGGATGGAGACGATTTATAATTATCCTGGTGAGTTTACAGGAAAAAAACTCTCCTTTAAAGGGTTCGTCTTCCGTGATGATTCTGCGAAGAAAGAGCAGTATTTCTTATTCCGCTTTGGTATTATTCACTGCGTAGCCGATTCGGGTGTATATGGTATGTTAGTGAAAAAACCAGAGGGAGTAGAGTGGAAAAATGATGATTGGATTGAAGTGGAAGGTGAAATTGCAACTGAGTTTTATCAACCGTTCCACGCAAACATTCCTGTTTTAGAAGTAACAAAGTGGAATAAAGTGGAACAGCCGAAAGAACAATATGTATTTAGAGGAGCCGATTGATGATAATCGGTTCTTTTTTATCCCGCATTAACGGGCAGTAATACTCCCACCTCAAAATTCAGCGAAAGCAAAGAAGGTAGGTGGGAGATGAATTGTCCGTAACAGCCCGATTGGTACGTGCGGATAAACAGTGGGGGATGGAGAAAACACTGATTAAAATTTCACTTTATAATTGACATGAAATGAAAAGCGGACACCTAAATTTAGGTGTCCGCTTTTATAGTTTTTTCATCTACATATCGCCTTAGAGGAGCTGATTAGCAGAAGCAAGCAGCACCGACGATAATTAAGAGGATAAATAATACAACAAGTAACGCGAATCCATTTCCGTGTGCGAAGCCCATTTTATTTCCTCCTTTTATTGTAAGATACAACATACAATATGCAAATTCACTTTTGTTTGACAGGGACAGATATCACGAAATTCTGTATTTTTTTGTATGTCAACGTGAAAAAAAGGAAAACTATAGGAATAACAATTTTGAAAAAGGGGTTTTATCCATGAAGAAATATATATCCATTTTATTATGTATTATAGGGATATTCATATGGATGAACATTGATTTAGAAATGGGGAAAAAAATGACTAGCGGACTTGAAATAACAAAAATGCGAACTGGAAATTTTAAATTATATACAAATGGGAAGGATTTTTATCAAAATTTGTTTGAGGATATAAATCGTTCGGAAAAGTATGTTTATATTCACTTTTATATTGTTGGTAAAGATGAAGTGAGTCAAGAATTTTTACGCTTATTAGAGAAGAAAGCTCTAAGTGGTGTGGATGTAAAATTGTCAGTAGACCGTATAGGTGGCTACAAAATTAAGAAAAAGGTGATTCAGCAATTAAAAGAAAAAGGGGTTAAATTTACTTTCAGTAAAAAACCTAAGTTGAAGAACTTGTTTTATTCATTGCACCAACGTAATCATCGTCGTATTACAGTGATTGATGGGAAAGTTTCTTATATTGGTGGTTTTAACATTGGAGAGGAGTATCTCGGAAAGGATCCTAAATTCGGGAGATGGCGTGATTATCAACTGCGTATTGAAGGAGATGGAGCAGTTGATATGGAGCGGAAATTTGCAGACGATTGGCATGCGGATACTGGTGAAAAGCTTTCGTTATATAAAGGTGATTCTATACAAGGAAGTGCAAAATATCAGTATATGTTTTCTGATGGAAAAGGACTTTGGAAAGAGTATAGTGGACTATTGAAGCAGGCTAACAAGTCAATTGTTATTGCAACACCATACTTTGTACCAGGAAAAGAAATGATAAGTGTTTTGCAAGAGGCATTACAGCGTGGAGTTGCTGTAAAGATTCTTGTTCCTTTTAAAAGTGATGCACTGTTGTTAAAACAAGCTGCTTATCCACATTTAAAAAAGATGCTAGATGGTGGAGCGGAAATTTATCAATACCGGGATGGCTTTTTTCATGGGAAGGTGACAATCATTGATGATATAAGTGCTGATGTAGGGACAGCTAATTTTGATATGCGCAGTTTTTATATAAATACAGAATCAAACTGTTTTATCTATGATAAAGCAGTTGTTGCGGAAGTATGGGGGAAATTACAGAAGGATTTTCATGATTCTAAACGATTAACAGACAAAGATTTTGACAAAATTAGTAGTTGGGATTGGTTTTTAGCAAAGGTGGCAAATGTTCTGGCTTTCTATTTATAGGCATATATTTAGAAGAAAGGGGGAGCTCTAATATGAGATGCATGGAAGAATTAATGAAGTGTAGTTATGAAGTGATTCATATGATCGGTGAGTGTATGAATAAGGTGAAAGATGAAGAATTAGGAGATATATTCAAACAACATTTGCCTTATATTTTGCAAGCTTACAATGAACAGGTGAATTTTCAAGAGGGTGAAAATGTACAGCATATTATTTGTGAACAACTAAAATCCCCTCTTATCCAAAATAATATAGCTATAAAAAACATTAGTAAAAGTGATACCGAAATTGCTATTGCCTATATTTCAAATTTAAAAAGATTAGCACTTAGGTTTGCTCAAGTTGCAGTAGAAGTTGCGAATCCAGAGTTTCGTTCTTTTTTGGAAAGTTGCTTCGTTAAAATGAATCGTTATGCATATAGTGTGTGGCAATATGTTGTGAAGAAAGAATATAAGATTGAACATATATATGAAGATGAAAAGTTTGCATAGAAAAAACAAGACGGAATAGTGGCCGTCTTGTTTTTTTGTATAAGAATTATAAGCTTTTTACCATTCCACCATCAACAAGGAATGATTGTCCGGTCATATATGTATTTGCATCGGATGCAAGGAATGTAGCAAATGTAGCAAATTCACTAGAATGGCCATACCTACCAAGAGGGATCATTGCCTCATATTGTTTTTGAACGTCTTCTACGGTAATTCCGCGCTTTTCAGCAGCTGTTTCATCAAGAAATGCGAGGCGGTCTGTCGCAATGCGTCCTGGAGCAATCGTATTAATTAAAATGTTATATGGAGCAAGTTCAGATGCTAACGTTTTTGCTAAACCTGTAATACCTACGCGGAATGTATTTGATAATAGTAATCCAGGGATAGGCTCTTTAATAGAAGATGAAGCAATGTTAATAATTTTGCCGCCTTGCTGTTTCATATATGGAAGTACTTCACGAATCATACGAACGTAACTTAATAAATTGAGTTCAAAGGAACTGTACCAATCTTCATCTGTTAATTGTTCAAATGTACCGGGTTTAGGACCACCTGCATTATTTACTAAAATATCAATTGTACCAAAAGTTTGTACAGTATATTCTACCGCCTGTTTTACGCTCTCTTTATTTGTAACATCACAAACTGTATACATGGCAGTACCTGTATTAAGAGCAATCAATTCTGTTTGTAAAGATGCTAGCTTTTTTTCATTACGACTTAATAGCATAACGTTTGTTCCTTCTTTTATGAGCTCCGTAGCAATTGCTTTTCCTAACCCTTGACTAGAAGCGACAACTAGAGCAGTTTTTCCAGCTAATCCAAGTTCCATATGTATCAACCTTTCTGTTTTATATTACTTTTAGTATATGTGAAAACATTGCGAAATTAAAAAAATAAGATCGTTGTTATCAGAAAATTTACAAACTTTTACTGTATCTTTACTCTTTTCTCATATTCCCTTCAAAAAAGAGAAGTAATATGAGATTGTACATATTCTATCAAAAGGGGGATAA
Organism: Bacillus cereus; assembly: GCF_002561295.1. Lineage (GTDB taxonomy): Bacteria > Bacillota > Bacilli > Bacillales > Bacillaceae_G > Bacillus_A > Bacillus_A cereus_S. The sequence goes on along the minus strand of NZ_NTUG01000004.1, from coordinate 41,740 downwards.
GCAAATGAATAAATGGGTTAAAACTTTAACTGCTATGGCACTTGCGAGCTCTTTATTTGTGGTAGGTTGTAGTAAAGGTGAGGACAACAAGAAGGATGAGGATACAACGACGCAGCAAGATGAAAAGAAGGATCAAGAAACGAGTAAAGATAGCAATTCTTCAGATTCAAAGGAAAAAAAATAATAGCATATTCTGTATAGTGGGGCTTCCTCAGGTGATGAGGAAGCTTTTTTAGTTGTATATTTCTCGTTTTTGAGAAAAAATAGAGAGAAATAATAAGTAAGGAGTATGAAGATGAAAATATGTATATTTGGAGCGACTGGAAGAGTTGGGTCGCAGTTAATGAAACTAGCATTACAAGATTCACATGATGTCACAGTGTTAGTTCGGAATCAAAATAGCCTCGTGATGAAACAGAATAATCTACATATAGTAGAAGGGGATGTATTGCAGGAGAACGATGTGAAGAAGGCGTTAAAGGGTGCTGATATTGTGTTAAGTGCTCTTGGGACCGATGGAAATGGAACGCTATCGCATAGCATACCTAGTATTATGAAATATATGGATGAAGAGGGAATAAACAGGATTATCACGATAGGAACAGCAGGTATTTTACAAGCTCGAACAAATCCAAAGATATATCGATTTCAATCGGAAGAATCCAAAAGAAAAACCACGACAGCTGCAGAAGATCATTTGGCTGCTTTTGTAGCTTTAAAAAATAGTAAATTATGTTGGACAATTGTTTGTCCTACCCATTTAATTGATGGCGAAGAAACAGGTGAGTACCGAGCAGAGGCAAATATGTTACCGCTGGACGGATCAAAAATTACGGTAGGAGATACGGCTCATTTTACGTGGTCTCTAGTAAATGAAGAAGTTTATGTCAATAGCCGCGTAGGTATTGCGTATTAAAAAACCATCCCTAAAAAGGGATGGTTAAAAAAGAATGTAACATCCAAAAATGATAATCATGATAATTTGTAAAATCGCTTTTGCCACTGTGCTGCTTAAAAAACCAACAACCGTAGCAATCCCGACCATAAATGCTTCTTTTGGTGTTTTCTTATGCATTATTTCTGTCACGAAAACTGATAGAAATGGAATGATAATGAGACCAAATGGTGGGAAGAAAAAGGAACCGACAATAATAGAAATCATTCCTACACGTTCGCTCCATTTGGTACTTCCATATTTTTTTAAGAAGTATCCATTTGCAATAAAATCAGCAATGAAAATAATGACGGTAAAAATGATTTGAAGAATCCAAAAGCTTGTTGTTAGCTCCCCATCATTTATACCAAAATGATAAATGAGGTATCCAGCCCACAGGCCAAGTATGCCAGGGATGATTGGATAGATAAACGCAATAAATGATACGATAAAACAAGCAATTATACAAAGTGTTAATAGAACAGTCACTTTATATCTCCTTTTTACTATCTAGTTTATGTACAGCAACTTTCTTAATTTGATGCCCGTCAAGCTCTAACGCTTTAAATTGAAAACCAGCATATTCAATTGAATAGCCAACTTCAATGTTTAAATCAACGGCTTGGGAGAGAAGCCAGCCACCAATTGTATCTAAATCACTATCATCAATATGTAAACCAAACATATCGTTTACTTCTGAAATAAGTACTTTTCCATCCAAAACAGTGAGTTTTGGTGTGCGTTTTTCAATCATTGGTGATTCATCTGCATCGAATTCATCTTGAATTTCACCAATAATTTCTTCAATAATGTCTTCCATTGTCAATAGTCCAGCAGTTCCGCCATATTCATCCATGACAATCGCCATTTGAACACGATTTTTTTGGAGATGAATTAATGTTTTACGGATGGGCACCGTTTCAAATACGGTTAGGACTGGGTGGATATACGCTTCTAAAGGTTTGTGAATTCCTTTCGTTTGATCATGAAAAATTTCTTTTGTATTTAGCATACCGATAATATCATCTTTATCTTTTTCAATAATTGGGTAACGTGTATATTTTTCAGATGCCACGATATCCATATTTTCTTCTAATGTATTCTCGGTAGATAAACAAACCATTTCTGTACGAGGTACCATAATTTCTTTGGCAACACGATCATCAAACTCAAAAATATTGTTTACATATTTATATTCGGTTTGATTAATTTCACCACTTTTAAAGCTTTCACCTAAAATCAGTCGTAATTCTTCCTCTGAGTGAGCAAGTTCATTTTCTTTTGCTGGTTCTAAACCAAATAGCTTTGTGAAGAATAAAGCTGTCCTATTTAATAACCAAATGAATGGATACATGATTTTATCAAACCATATAAGCGGTTTGGCAAACCGTAATGCGATTGTTTCAGCTTTTTGAATCGCAAAAGATTTCGGAACGAGTTCACCTAATACAACATGGAAAAAAGTAATAACACTAAAAGCGATAATAAAGGAAAGTGTGTTAGCCATTGCACCAGTAATATTTATTCTTTCAAATAATGGGTGCAGTAAATGTTCAACAGTTGGTTCACCAAGCCAACCAAGACCTAAAGAAGTGATTGTAATACCAAGCTGACATGCTGATAAATATACATCTAAGTTAGACACAACGCTTCTAGCAGCTAAGGCTTGCTTATTCCCTTCATTGGCAAGCTGATCAATTCGACTTTTTCGTACTTTTACAACCGCAAATTCTGAGGCAACGAAAAAGCCTGAAATGAGAATAAGTAAGAAAATGAGAAAAATATTTAATATGTCCAAGTGTGTTCTTTACTCCAAAATGGGAATAAAGATGTCACCTCCTGCATGTATGTTATACTTTTATAATAAATCGAAATGAAAATAATAGTCAAAGGAAATGAGTAAATATTGGAATGTTTTTCTAATCATTCATGAATTCGTTGGTATTTTACCCTGAATGAAAGGGGAATAACCTTCCATTTAAAAAAGAGAGGGATAGCTTAACGTTACATTATTTAATCGTTGTTTTGGAAATGATATAAGTTTGATGATTGGATTGGTTCGTCGTCCATATAGATTGAAGAAGGGAAAGAATGATGTATGGGATATAAATGAGTAACAGTCCAATTGTAACAATAGTTGGTGAACTTCCTCCAAATTGAATAATAAATTGTAGTAATCCTTTTGTGTGAAAAATACACTCCATATAAAAGAATGACAAAATAATAGAACTAAAAACAGATCTATTATTTGAGAAAATCGCCATGAATAACGTATTAATAAGAAAGGATGAATGATGTCTATTATACTCTTCGATAGTATTTAAAAATGGGATCCATTTTTTTATTGCCTGCATAACAATAATCATTGAAGTACTACAGATGATAATAAAGGAAGAAAAGAATGGAATTGTTATGTACCGTGCAATGTATAGAGAAATTAAAACAATAGCACATTGCAATAAGGCAGTACTGAATGAGTATGGAATCCAACGTAATATGAAAGTGTACTTTCTTAACCATTTTGGTGCCTGTAAGAACAAACGTCCAATTGCTAGGCTAATAAAAAAACCAATTGTGAGTGCGAGTGTAAAGCGAACAATTGATAAAAAGTATACTTCCCACATATAAGGGAATAAAAGCGTAGACTGTCCGGGTACATGTAGCACTGTAGTTGAATTCATAATAGGTTGTGATGAAAAAAAAATAGGTTCATGCGTCCAGTCAATCACCGGGATAGAAATGTTCGGGAAATGAGAGAAGTTATGAAAAATCCCAACTAAACCTTTCAAATAAGAAGACTCATGCGTTAATAATACAGCAGGAATAGGACTTACGATAAGAATGATGAGTAACCCTGTCAAAAAGCGATATGCGGAAGAACGAAATAATGAAGACATACTAGATCACCTACTCTTTGAAAATTCAGAAAATTCTTATTCTTATTCTTATTTTAGCGTTTTTTTGAATAGGTTACAATATCTTTTTCTTTACATATAGGTATAACGTGCATGAAGAAGTAATTCTTTCATTTCATTTACAGTTAGCAAATAGGTACAGAATGATAGTTTATCACGTACTAACAGCTAGAATTTCGGTCGTTTTGTCTTCTTGGACGTCTCTGGATAAAGGAACTTTGAACGAGTTGCTATTGCTTTCCTAAGCGCATAACGGCTTGATTGATGAGGGGTGAGAATCAGTGGGAATGAGGAAAACCTTACTGATGAACGTTTAACTTTATCATTTTAACCAAGAAGCCCCCTCGTCTAAAGTGAAGGTGGGGGTAGTTCAATGCATTTCTTAAAAAGAGAATCATTCATGAACAAATAGTGACAAGAAAACAGAAAATTTTCAGAAAAGTAAAATAAAAATATTTATTTTTTTCTGAAAATATAATATAGTTATGGCACAGAAAGTATTTTGACATAAGGAGGCTTTTTATGAGGATAAAAGGGAACTACGTGCCAAAAAGAGAGGTTTTATTTTGTTCAGTAACAGTTACAATAGGTGAAGCTTTGGAGCACTTAAACAAAACTGGTTATCGTTGTGTTCCAGTTTTAGATGAGAAAAAAGAGAACTTTCTAGGAAATGTATATAAAGTAGATATTTTAGAATATAAAGGTTCTTTAGATGATAACGTAGTACAGTTATTAAACGATAAAGATGGATATGTAAGAGAAGATTCTTCTTTCTTTAAAATATTTTTTACTATTAAAAAATTACCATATTTATCGGTAGTTGATGAAAAAGGAGTATTTTTAGGGATTTTAACTCATAAAAAAGTATTTGAATTATTAGAAGATGCGTGGGGCGTTCACTCTAGCGTATATTCTGTTATGGTTGGAACGCAGGATTATAATGGAGCTATTCAAAAGTTATCCACTGTTTTGAAAAAATATAGTGGTATTCAAAGTCTCATGACATTTGATAATAATGCGTTATTAGTGCGTAGAATTATGTTTACGTTGGGTGAAGAATTTAAAGTAGAAGAGTTAGATGTTTTATTACAAGATTTAGAAGATCACGGATTTCGTGTCGTATACGTAGAAGAAATGAATAATCCGCGTGAAGTGGAAACAATAGAGTAGAAGGTGAAAGGTCATCTGTATGATTAGATGGCCTTTTGTTGTATATGTTAGAAAAAATTTAGACGAAATGTAAAATGAGTGTGTTGTATTTGTTTAGCTTGCTATTCGTGTGGGCGACCACAAAAGAAATTGCTTGTAAAAACCTGATTGGTGAGAGCAAATATTAAATGCTCTGCGGGGATGAAAAACTCCTTCGCTAATTAAGATTTCACATTGTAAAATATTTTTCTAAAAGAATAATAGATGAAAAAGATATGCATACTATTTAGTTTTTCGGAAAATTTCATATAAAAAATATGTTTCTATTTTTCAACTAAATATGTTACTATATGTGAGACAAAAGCAAAGAGGTCGGACCTGTTAATTCTGTAGTTTAACACTCTAATGATTTGAATATTCAAAAAAATCAAAATTAATAGAATGGATTAAGGCAAAAGGGAAAAGGGGAAATTATGAGGAAAGACATTGCTTTTTAAGGGGCATATAATCAACATGGATAGAGAGGAGGATGCATAGCATATTGTGAAAGAGATAGAAACAATAGAGACATGCTATGCAACAGAGAGATGAAGGGACGATTAAGGCCAGGAGATACGATAGCGATTGGTTTAATGTTATTTGCATTATTTTTAGGAGCAGGAAATTTAATTTTCCCGCCAGTATTAGGCCAACAGGCAGGAGAAAATGTTTGGATTGCCACACTTGGATTCCTTGTGACAGGAGTCGGACTTCCCCTATTAGCGGTAACTGCGGTGGCTTTTGTAGAGGGGGACTTGAAAGCGCTATCTTCTAGAGTGCACCCTATATTTGCCTTTATTTTTCCACTGATTAGTTATTTAGCAATTGGACCATTTTTTGCGATTCCACGTACAGGAGCGGTTTCTTTTGAAATGGGGATGAAACCATTTTTAACAGAAGCGTTAGTGTCAGAATGGTATATGTTATTTCTCTACACAGCAGTTTTCTTCGGTATTACATGGTACTTATCATTAAACCCGTCCAAATTAATTGATTGGTTTGGAAAGTTTCTTACTCCGTTATTGGTATTAATTGTTGCTGTAATTGTTGGGAAAGCAATTATTGATCCAATTGGGGCGCCAGCTGCACCTTTAGAAGCATATAAAGAGAACGCATTTTTTGGTGGATTTATTCAAGGATACTTAACAATGGATGCCATTAGTGCACTTGTCTTTGGCATCGTTGTTGTACAAGTTATTCGTTCAAAAGGGATAAAAGAGAGTGGACAAATTGCAAAAACAACAATTGTATCCGGGATTATTGCTGTATTAGGTTTAACACTAATTTATTTATCACTTGCTTATCTTGGTTCGACAAGTACATCACTTGGCGTTTCTGATAATGGAGGTCTGATTTTAACGAAAGTTGTTAATGAGTTATATGGAACGAGTGGCAAAATATTATTGGCCCTTGTTATTACACTTGCTTGTTTAACAACTTCAGTTGGACTTACATCAGCATGCGCTGGGTTCTTTACAAATTTATTCCCAAAATTATCACATAAAATGATTGTAACATTGGTATGTGTGTTTAGTTTAGTTGTATCAAACTTAGGGTTAACACAGCTGATCGCTGTAACATTACCAGTATTGATGATCATTTATCCTGTTGCGATTGTACTAATTGTACTGTCTTATTTTCATAAATGGATTGGACAGCGAAATACAATATATATCGGTGCAATTTTGGGTGCGTTAGTAATTAGTATATTTAACGGCTTAGAAAGTGTAAATATTAAGTTCGATGCAATAACAAATGTCCTGCAAATGCTTCCTTTATATAAAGAAGGCATTGGATGGTTACTACCATCGTGTATTGGTGGGGTTATCGGTTACTTTTTATATAAACCAAATGAATCAAGTGAGTTACAAAAGAAAGGTGCTTAGGCATCTTTCTTTTTTTAGAGGGATTTGATTGGTTTTGTCTAAATGTTAGGTGGAAGGAGTGATAAAATGGCTAATTTTGAAGATTTTTTACAGTTAGATTTACGGGTTGGAACGATAAAAAAAGCAGAAGAGTTCACAGAAGCGCGCGTACCTGCGATTAAACTAGAAATTGACTTTGGTGAACTTGGTATAAAGCAATCAAGTGCTCAAATTACAAAGAGGTATATACCAGAAGAGCTAATCGGAAAGCAGGTTGTAGCTATCGTGAATTTTCCGCCCAAGCGCGTTGCAGGCTATAAATCAGAAGTACTTGTGCTAGGTGGAGTGCCGGAACAAGGAGATGTAATCTTACTGCAGCCAGATTTAGAAGTCCCTAATGGAACACCAATTAGTTAATAGGGGAGTGGATTTAGAATGGATGTGGGAAAGGCCTATTTAGAATGTACAATTTTAAACTTTAAGGCAATGCAAAAGCAAGGAGAACATGTATTTTCACAGTTATCATATGAACAAATAAGCTGGGCACCTCATGAAGAAGCAAACAGTATTGCCGTTATAGTCAAACATTTACACGGAAATATGCGCTCAAGGTGGACGGATTTTTTAACGACGGATGGTGAAAAGTTAGATCGAAATCGTGATGGTGAATTTGAGGATGGTTACACTTCAAAAGCGGAGTTACTAGTAGCATGGAAGGTAGGTTGGGAGTATGTTTTTCAAGCGCTGCAATCATTAACTCCGAAAGATCTTTTAAAGACTGTGCATATTCGGGGTGAAGCACATAGTGTTATGCAAGCAATTGAAAGGCAGATTGCTCATTATGCATCACATATCGGACAGATTATTTATGTTGGAAAATTGCTGAAAGAAAAAGAGTGGAAGTGTTTAAGTATTCCGAAAGGACAGTCTACCCGCTATCAGCGAAAGTGACGTTCAATATAATAGTAAGAAATGAAGCGGCATAAAGCAGGTGTTAAAAAGAAGTTCCAAATAACTGATGGCTCGCTTATAGTTAAAATAATTCCTACAGTGAGAGTATACCAAATGAAATATACGCCAAATAGCGTATTAATAGGAATAAAACTAGAAAAGAAAAATTGTTGGTTAAAACAAGTGTGGTGGAATAAATAGATGCGTATGTAAAATATTGTGGTAACAAGATCTTGCTTTCTGGCAATTGATTTTTTGCATTTATGACATATAAAAGTAGGTTTCATTTCTACACTCCATTAAAAGATAAGTATTATGTCCTTCTTAAGCTTGTTATGAGTTTATCCCGCATTAACGGGCAGTAAGACCCCCACCTCAAGATTCAGAGAGAAACGAGGAAGATAGGCGGGGGATCAACTGCCCGTAAAAGCNNGAAAAAACCCCCACTGATTAAAGTTTCACTTTATAAATAAGGAGATATAAAGAGTATACTCCTACATAAGCTCCAGTGATGAGAAATAGCGGATTCAACAAAATACCGTGAATGGTTGTCATAAATACTAAGTTATGTAGTACAACATCATATACGTGAAAAGCAATTATTGTACCAAGTATATATAATGAAAGGTATGCGCAAATATCTAAGAAAACACGGACTTTAGGATGTGCGGCAAATAATAAAAAAATACACGATAAAACAATAGGAATTATACCTATAATTAGCTTCAATTCATTTCACCTCTATGACAATATAGCCGAAATTTAGGCGGTCTATTCTCTATAGCTTGTACATAAGTTGAAACAGAGAGGGTGATGTTATGAATCGAGGCTTTTTTTATGTGAAACTAACAAGTGTACGTAAGCTTATTTTAGCTGTTGTCCTTATGATGTTAGCAACCTTTTTTCTTATTAGTATGATGGTGACTTCATTGAAAGAAACAAAGTCAGCATATTTATATAATTGGTTGAATGAGTTATCAATGAATGGGTATATGTATGTGATTGGAAAAGAAAATCATTATTTTACACAAGAATATCGAAATTTAAACCAAGACTTTTCCATTTCATCTTTTCTTTTTTCAACAGCGACAAATATTCGATTTGATGATGTACGTAGTTTCGTTGGGAAAGAACTTCCTGGGTTTGGGAAGTATGATGCAGAAATCATTATTGCCGGTGAAGGAACCGATTATTCCAATTTGCCGATAGAATCGAGTGTTCCACTTGAGGAAGTAGTGAAAGAACGAACAGGAGAAACAGGGCAAGTTCCGAAACCGGATACGAATAAAGAGAAGAAACAACCCGCTCAAACAACAGGAAAAAGACAAGTAGCCTTTATTTATCATACGCATAGCTGGGAGTCTTATTTGCCGTTATTAAATTTGACAAATAATCCAAATCCGAATAAAGCGACGAGTTCTGTTACGAATATTTCTATTTTTGGAGATAGATTCCGCGAACAATTGGAAAATGAAGGTATAGGAGCAGTTCTTGATAAAACAGATGTTGGGAAGCGGTTGATTAGTCGAGGGTTAAATGATACGAGTTCTTACAAAATGTCTCGGGAAATTGTACAGGAGGCGATGGCGGGTAATCAAGAATTACAATACTTTTTTGATTTGCACCGAGATAGTGCCCGTAAAGGCGTCACGACAAAAGAAATTGGAGATAAATCGTATGCAAAGCTTGCTTTTGTCATTGGAAAAGGAAATAAAAATTATGAAAAAAACTTACAATTAGCAACTGCACTACATGAAGCGATAAATAAAAAATATCCAGGTGTAAGTCGAGGTGTGATACAAAAGGGATTTCAAACGGGAAATGGTATTTATAATCAAGACTTGTCAGGACAGGCGATTTTAATTGAAGTAGGAGGTGTAGATAATACCTCTGAAGAATTAAATCGTTCCATTGATGCACTGGCAAAAGCATTTAGTGAATATTTTTGGCAAGCAGAAAAGGTGAATGGATGAACGTAAGCGAGGTGCTTACGTTTTTTTGTTCAAAAAGAAAATAGGAACCAAGCTCTTTTTATAAAAGAATTTCATCTTCATTATACTAATATCGAAATTTTTCTATTTCTCCTATGAAAAATAGAAAGGTATTTCATAAAAAATAGCGAAATCTTCTTTATAGATAAGACTTTTTCACATTATAAAATCGACAGGGTGATAGAGATGATACGAGAAATTCAAGTAGAGGACGCAGCAGCATTTTTACAGTTAGGAAAACAATTAGATGAAGAAACGACTTTTATGCTATTAGAACCAGGAGAACGTGGTTCGACAGTGGAGCAACAAAAAAATATGATTAAACGCTTTATAGAAAATCATAATTCTACAATATTGGTATCAGTAGAAGAGGGACAGTTAGTTGGATTTATTTTAGCTAATGGTGGTAATGCGCAAAGAAATAAGCATACAGCAGCGATTGTAATTGGAATTTTACAAGAATATAGTGGAAAAGGAATTGGGACAACACTGTTTAAAGAGATAGAAAGATGGGCAAGATTACATGATGTATGGCGTTTAGAACTAACAGTGATGGCCCATAATACAAGAGCTCAAGCACTATATAAAAAAGTAGGATTTGAACAAGAAGGTATCAAAAAAGCTTCTCTTATTGTTGGTGGAAAGCTCATCGATGAGTATTATATGGCCAAATTATTAAAATAAGAGGTCGTTGTATGAAAAAAAGATGGAAACTAATGGTTTTCGTAGTAGTTGCAATTATTATTGGAGTGGCAGGCATTAATTATAAAATGTATAAAGATAAACAGGCACAAGAAGTGAATAGTAGCGTTTTATTTCCAAAAGTGCAAGAAACGATTGCTAAAATAGAAGGAGATCTTGCGGTTGTGAATAACCCGGATTCTGTACTTGTACTTGTAAATAAAAGTAGAAGGCTACCAGATCGTTATAAGCCACAAGATTTAGTTATTCCAAAAGTGCGTTATTCGAGTGAAGGTGACCAAGAAAAAAAGAAGATGAGACAAGAAGCAGCACAGGCACTTGAAAACATGTTCAAGCAAGGGGATCAAGAGCGGATTTTTCTCTTTGCAGTCTCTGGATTCAGGTCTTTTGATCGGCAAAAAGCACTCAATACAATGTATAAGATTCAAGATGGAGAAGCAAAAACAGCGATGTCGAGTGCGATTCCAGGAACGAGTGAACATCAAACGGGACTTGCGATGGATATTACATCACAATCTGCTAAGTTTCAATTAGAGTCTGTTTTTGGAGATACAAAGGAAGGGAAATGGCTTGCTGAAAATGCACATAAGTTTGGCTTTGTCATTCGGTATACAAAAGAGAAGGAAGCGATTACGGGTTATAGATACGAACCATGGCACGTTCGTTATGTAGGGAATCCACAAGCTACGTATTTATATGAAAATCAACTCACCTTAGAAGAGGCAATGAAATAATAAATTAAGGGGAGATGGACCAGATGACGATGTTATATAAGAAAAAGGTATATGCATACATTACAAGGGAGAAAGAAGGCGTTATGCAATTGCTTGTTTTTACACATCGTGATATGCCAGAAGCAGGTATACAGGTTCCGGGTGGTACAGTTGATGAAGGGGAAAAATTAGAAGAAGCAGTACTGCGTGAAGTGTTAGAAGAGTCGGGTTTACGTCATTTATGCCTGGAACGCTTCATTGGTGATTATATCGTTCATGTAAAAGAAAAACAGGAATATCAAAAACGTCACTTTTTTCATATGTCTTTATTAACAGATGTTAAGGAAACATGGGAACATATCGTAAGTGCAGGAGAGGAAGATGAGGGTCTAACATTTTGTTATGAATGGGTTGATATAACAAAATGTCCAGTATTAGCAGGAAATCAAGGTGAGTTTGTACATTTACTAGAAGAGATGTATGTGAAATGAAAAAGCTTGTTCATACAATAAAAAGCGTTTTAGACGGATTTCGTTCGTCTAAAACGTTTTTTTATTTTCCTTGAATGTGTAATCAAAGAGAAACATCCTTGCCTTGCTGCTTTGTATGTTTTAACAAAATAAAAGATAAACAAGCAGAGCATAAAATGAGAAAAGCAACAATAATATATATAGTACGGACACCAAAAATATCGGTAATAATACCGACGCTTAGCATAGAAAGTCCGGAAACAGCCGAAGTAAGTGTGCCGTGAGCTGTATATATTTTTGATAATAGAGGTGGTGGCACGCTTGATTGTAAGACGGTTGTTTGAGAAATATCTCTAATTTGATAAGCAGGTCCCATTAGAAGGCAAAGAAGCAGTGCAATAAACCCGTTGGTTGTTATGCCATATAAGAAAGTGAGCGCACTGAATAGAAGTGATCCTAAAGCCATTGAGCGTATTAAGTTATTTTGAATATACGTACTTATTCGCCATGCTAATAATCCCCCAATTAATGTTCCAATATAATAGCTTGTATTAATATAGCCCCACCATTCTTCTCCTTTATGAAGAGCGGTTGTTACATACGCCATCGTAATGCTTCCAATCCAAATCGTTCCAGCAAATGTTTCGATTAAATCCATATATGTAACTGTACGGAGAGATGGATGTTGGAATAATAGTTTCCAACTCTCTATTAAAGTAGCAGATTTAGAAGCTGACTTTTCTGTTGTTTGTTCAACTTGTATAGTGCGCAATGAAATGTATAATGCAATACATCCCAAAATCATTAATATGTTGTTGATCATAAGTGTAGAAGTAGCGCCAATAAAAAGGACAACTACACTTGTGAACGAATAAGCAGCTGCCTGAACAATTTGTGTTGAAAAGGAAAAGACACTATTAACTTTTACTAATTTTTCTTGTGAGGTGAGGCGTGGAATAACAGCGTATAATAAAGGAGAGCTCCAGCCTCCGCATAATGAAATAAAAATAATAAAAATAAGAAGAGCAGTGATGTTAGATGATAATAAAGGGAATAGCACGGTTAAAAAAATCAAAAGGAAAGTCTTAATCTCTTGTAATGTAAAAAGTAAGAAATAAGATCGGAAACGGTTCAGTATAAGTGGCGCAGATATACTAGCAATAAGGCTTGCGATAACTCCGAATAATGGAAAAAGGGCAGTGGTGGTAGCTGATTTTGTTGTCATATAGATATGAGTAGTAACAATCATCACATAAACAACATCAGCGAGAGTGATGCACATTTTAGAAACCCAATAAAAGAATAATGATTGCCGAGGCAATATGGATACCTCCTTTTTATAAATAATTGTTTTTTTATATTTATCTTAATCTGTGAAATGTTTTTTTGAAAGAATTTTATTTTTTGTAACTTTTATACAGGAATTTTCATGTATAATAAAGAATATATTAATATACTATTTTATTAATACTCATTGTAACAGTGAATATGTACAGTAGCTTCCATTGAAACGTCCCATTCTAATTAGGAGGACGTGATAAACAACTCTTTTTTTCATATACATATAGAAAATAAAAAAGAAAGTGAGGGTTGCATATGGCTGGATGGGTAATTTGGTTTATTATAGCTGGTATTTTATTTATTGCAGAAATGTTATCGATTACCTTTTACATGTTATGGCTTGGAATTGGAGCGGTTGTCGGAGGTCTAATTGCACTATTTGCCCCAGAAGCGCTATTCCTACAAGTTGTTGTAGGTGCAATTGTAAGTTTAACATTGACTTTCTTTACGAAACGAATCTCTAAAAATTTCCGAGAGGCAAAAGGGTTTACTGATACTGTTGATAAACTAGCTGGTAAAAAGGGAATTATCATGCAAGCGATTACAAGCGAAGAGAATGGAATTGTGAAAGTGGATGGAGATACTTGGACTGCTGTTTCAGATGTTCCCATTTCTACTGGGGAAAGAGTCATTGTTATAAAGAGGAGCAGTACTGTTTTACATGTGAAAAAGGAGAGTGAATAAAAATGGTAGCATTAACATTAACGATTATTTTTGCGTTAATCGTCATCGTATTTATCGCTTTAACAATTAAAATTATGCCCCAACAAAGGGTAGGTGTGGTGGAAAGGTTCGGTAAATTCCAACGTATTATGCAGCCAGGATTAAATATAATAATCCCAATTGTTGATCGTATACGTGTATACCATGATTTACGTATTCAACAAACAAATGTGCCACCACAAAAGGTAATTACGAAAGATAATGTGCAAGTAGAAATCGATACAATTATTTTCTATCAAGTTGTTGAACCAGAACTTGCGACATATGGTATTTCTAATTATGAATATGGTGTTCGTAATATTACATCTGCAACAATGCGTCAAATTATAGGTAAGATGGAACTAGATGAAACATTATCAGGCCGTGAAAAAATTTCAACAGAAATTCGTTTAGCTCTTGACGAAGCGACAGAAAAGTGGGGCGTTCGTATTGAACGTGTTGAAGTAGTTGATATTAATCCGCCAAAAGATGTGCAAGCGTCTATGGAAAAACAAATGAAAGCAGAGCGTAATAAGCGTGCGATTATTCTAGAAGCAGAAGCTGCAAAACAAGATAAAGTCCTTCGAGCTGAAGGGGAAAAACAAAGTAAAATATTAATGGCTGAAGGGGATAAAGAAGCACGTATTCGCGAAGCAGAAGGTATAAGAGAAGCAAAAGAACTAGAAGCACAAGGGGAAGCAAGAGCAATTGAAACGATTGCGAAAGCAGAACAAAATCGTATTGAATTAATACGTGCGGCGGATTTAGATGAACGAGTTCTTGCTTATAAATCTTTCGAATCATTAGCTGAGGTTGCAAAAGGACCGGCGAATAAAGTCTTCATTCCATCAAATGCAATTGAAACACTTGGTACACTTGGTGCAATTGGGGAAATTTTCAAAGAAAAACAAGCGAAGAAATTGCCTTCTTCTGATACACCGAAAGAACAATAGCAACGAGAAAGAGAAATGGGCAGCCATTTCTCTTTTTTATTTAGGAGGGGATTGAGCGAACAAAATTTTGAAAGTTTTGAAAATCTGCGGGGCTGTAGCATTTATATTGATTTGGTGCTGGGTGATGAAAGATATTGTTTTCCATACATACTTAAATTATTCTGTTTGGTTGCATTGGCTGTATATCGTTTGTTTTTCTATAAGTGCTATTAACGCACATCGATCAAATAAAAGGGTATTTGCGTTACTACTCTTTTTAGCGGTTATATTAAATGCAACAAGTCTAGTAAAAATGTATATTATATAAAGCTTGTACATACCCATGTATAAAGAGGGTGATACATTGAAAAAGTATGCAACTCGTATACATGGAAAGAAATTTTTATTTTTAATTTTATCATATGTATTTGTAGTGATAGTAGCAGCGTCTATCGTGACTTCACTTTTACATACAATGAAATCTTATTATGCAAGTCAGTGGTTTGGGAAAGTTTCGATGCAAGGATTTGTGCAAATATTTGAAAGTGAAAATCGTTATTTTGCATCAGAGTATTTTAAAACTAATAAACGAGAATCAGTTGGGAATGTATTGTTTTCTGTTGCAACGGATCTTAAAATACAAGATTTAAGGACGTTTGTTGGGAAAGAAGTACCCGGGATGTCAAAATACTATTCTCATATTATTGTAGCTGGAGAAGGAACGAACTATACAAATATTCCGAATGAATCTAGTGTACCGATTGAAGAAGTGACAAAAGAACGAGAAATAGCTAAGGATAAAATTACAGAAGCAGATAAAAAGAATCCTGTACAAAAACATAAAAGTGATACAAAAGGTGAAAAAGCCGTATATATTTATCACACGCATAGCTGGGAATCCTTTTATCCACTGTTACCAGGGGCGAAAAATCCATCAAGCCCTGATGTCAATGTTTCGCTTTTAGGGGAACGTTTAAAAGAACAATTGGAAGGACAGGGAATACCGGTTCTTCATGATAAAACAAACATGGGAGATTTACTAGCGAATAAGAATTGGAAATGGTATCAAGCATATAGAGCTTCTCATGGATATGTGAAAGAAGCGTTGGCGAAAAATGATAACATTATGTTTCCAATTGATATTCACAGGGATGATCAGCGAAAGAATGTTACGACAAAAGTAATGAATGGGAAATCTTATGCGAGACTGTATTTTGTTATTGGGATGGAAAACAAAGGACGTTCCCATAATGAAAAGATTGCAAGAGCGATAAATTCGTACTTAGATGAAAATTATTACGGATTAAGTAGAGGGATTTTCCCAAAATATAAAAAGGATGGAAATGGGGTTTATAATCAAGATTTATCTCAAAACGCCATGCTTATTGAAGTGGGCGGCATTGATAATACGTTGGAAGAGCTGTATAACACAATTGATGTTTTGACAGAGGCATTTAGTAAATATTATTGGGATGCAGAGAAAGTGAATGAATGATGTAAGAGAGGGACAGAAAACTGTTCCTTTTTTATATGTCCCTTAAAATTTTTACTGGAATTTCATAATGTGAAATAAGGCAGTCGTTTCGAGTAGAGATTGTTTTATAATAATTAATAATTCTGTCAATTGAAAAGAGTGACTAGAATTTCTAAACTTATTTGTATCATAAACTTCAAAATGTATATATTGGAGGGGTAAAAATGGCGATTCGAACAGGGGCTCAGTATATTGAAGGGTTAAAGGCGAGAAATCCTGAAATTTGGATTGGTGGAAGAAGAGTAACAGATGTTGTAAATGAAGATGTTTTTCGAGAACCGATTTTACAAATTGCTAAATTGTATGATATGCAACACGATCCAGAGTATCAGGACAAAATTACCCATATATGTGAAGAGACAGGAGAACGGATTTCCAATGCATTTTTAGTACCAAGAAATTATGAGGATTTAAAAGCGCGTCGGGAATTATTTGAGGTATGGGCAAAAGCGACGTTTGGTTTAATGGGAAGAACGCCAGACTTTTTAAATGTTACAGTCACTTCAATGGCAAGTAACTCTTGGTTTTTTGAAAAATTCGATCCTGAATGGGGAAAAAATATAAAAAATTATTATAAACATATACGTGATCAAGATTTGTTTTTAACACATGCGATTATCAATCCACAAAATGATCGAAGTAAAGCCTCACATCAGCAAGAAGATGCAACGATGCACTTAGGTGTGGTGAAAGAAACGGAGGAAGGAATGTATGTAAGCGGCGCGAAAATGCTAGCAACACTTGCCCCAATTACAGATGAAGTAATCATTTATTCCTATCCAAGTTTTAAACCAGGTGATGAGCGTCATGCGATTTCTTTTGCAGTTCCAATTGATGCTCCAGGATTAAGAATTCTTTGTCGCGAGCCAATGCAAGATGGCAAACGTTCTTTGTTCGATCATCCACTAGCTTCAAGGTTTGAAGAAATGGATGCATTACTTGTTTTTCATAATGTATTCATCCCTTGGGATAAAGTATTCATTTATCAAAGTGTAGAAGCTGGAAATCAACTGTATCCGAAAACTGGAATTGGACATCAGCCTGCGCACCAATCGGGAGTAAGAGGCCTAGTGAAACTTTCTTTTGCAGCGGAAGTAGCTATAAAGCTAGCAGATTCAATTGGAGTAGATGGTTTCTTAAACGTACAAAACCAGTTAGCGGAACTTATGCAAGATGTAGAAACAATTCGTGCTCTCTTACAAGTAGCAGAATATGAGCATGAAACGAATGCATATGGTGAAGCTATTCCTGCGAGATTACCGCTTGATACAATACGTAGTTTATTACCAAAAATGTACCCACGAGCTATTGAAATTATTCAAACCATTGGTGCTGGTGGACTGTTGATGTCACCAACAGGTGCTGATTTTATGAACCCAGAGATTCAAGATGATATGCATAAATATTATATTGGGCGTGAAGGGGTATCTTCTGAGGAACGTGTGCGCTTATTTAAACTCGCTTGGGATTTATGTGGTGAAGCCTTTGGACAACGTTTATTACAATATGAGCGTTATTATTCTGGTGATCCAGTTCGCAAAATGGGGATGTTTTATAACGCGTATAAAAAGCAGCAATCTCTTTCTCTTGTGAATAATGCTTTGCAAACAAATTCGTCTGAAAGTGCATTAAGTTAAACTCAAAAATGTTCACGCTTACATTTTTGAGTGGAAAAGGAAGGAGCTACAAATAGATAACAAGAATTTTACTGTTAGGATGTAAATCTTCTTATATGTTTAGCTATATATGAACCTGAAAATATGTAACTGGAATAGGGGAGGTAAATTATTTTGATCGCTTCTATCAGTAAAATTTGTAAAATTCTAAATTGTTTCACGAGCGGTGAACCAGTATTAGGAAACTCTGAAATTGCAGCGAAATTAAATATGAATCCGAGTACAGTTCACCATCTTGTTCGTACATTATGTGAAGAAGGAATGCTTATTCAAGATGAGCAAAGAAAATATCGATTGGGTTGGAAATTGTTAGAGTGGGGCAATCAAGTGATGTTCCAACAAGAGATTTATAGTGGGGCAATTCCCATTGTAGAGGAACTCGTGAAGAAATTTAATGGAACAGTGCATATTGGTATGTTTGACCGAGGAGATGTTGTATTTATTTTGAAAGTTTCATCAAAGGATTCAGTTCAAATTTCAACTCATGTTGGATCTAGAAAGCCTGCATATTGTACAAGTACGGGGAAAGTACTTCTTTCATTTAACCCTTCTTCTTTAGAGTACACTTCAGAGCATGCGCTTTTGCCTAGGGCGCCAAATACAATTACCTGTATGAAGAAATTTCAAGAAGAGTTACAGACAATTCGCAAGCAAGGTTATTCCGTAAGTGATAACGAAAATGAGCATGGATTATATGGTATTGCAGCTCCTATTCGTTCTTATACGGGGAGAACGATTGCGGCTCTTAATATTGTTGGTCCGAAAACGTATATGCAAGGAAGCAATCGCCAAGTGATGATTCGAAGTGTGATGCATACTGCGAATTTGATTTCAAAGGAATTTGGTTATTTAGATATTTGACACCGATTAAAAAAGAGAGGTGAAAATCATTTATATACATGATAACTATGTACCGAAATTAATAAAATCGATTGTTTCCATTGGAGCTTTTGATGGTGTTCATAAAGGACATCAAACTGTTATTAGAAACGCGGTGGAGAAATCTCAAGAATTGAAAATTACAAATGTCGTGTATACATTTGATCCACCACCACGTACTTATTTTCAGGGAGATGAAGTATTAACATCAATTGATGAGAAATTAAATCGATTTCAAGACCTTGGTGTTGAACGTGTAGTTGTGAATCGTTTTGATGAATCGTATGTAACGAGAACGGCTAGTCACTTTATTCAAGAGTTACAAAGGTTATGTCCAGCTGGAATTTATGTAGGAGAAGACTTTCGATTTGGAAAAAATCGCGAGGGTGATATAGAGCTACTGATGAAATATTTTGCAGTTTCTATCGTTGAAGAGATTTGTTGTGAAGGTGGGGAACGAATTTCTTCAACGAGGATCCGAAATCATTTATTTCAAGGAGAATTACAAAGGTCTCATTCTTTATTAGGATGGCCTATTAAAACAATATAAATGAATTATAAGGAGGAAAAAGCATGTCAAAAACATTACAATCTTTTAATTTACTAAAATGGATTGATGAAAATAAAGAGCTATTAAAACCACCGGTGAATAACAAGGTGATTTGGCAAGATTCAGAGTTTATTGCCATGATTTTAGGGGGACCAAATAGAAGACGTGATTTCCATGTGGATCCTTCAGATGAATTCTTTTATCAAATAAAAGGTGAATGCTATGTGGAGTGTATTACGGAAGAAGGGAAACGTGAAGTCGTTACAGTGAAAGAAGGTGACGTGTTTATGTTGCCGGCTATGGTTCCACACTCACCACATCGCGTCGCAGACACGTTTGGATTAGTAATTGAAAGAAAACGTAATCAAGGAGAACTTGAGGATTTTGTTTGGTTCTGCGACGAATGTAACCATGAAATGCATCGCGTACGAGTTCAATTAAGCGATATTGAAAAACAAGTAAAAGAAGCAATTCATAGCTTTAATTCAAATAAGGAAATTCGAGCGTGTAAAAACTGTGGCCATATTATGCCAGAAGAAGTGGAGGAATGGAAGTGCGAATAGATTTTCATACACATATTATTCCTGAAACATTTCCAGATTTTGAAGAGAAGTTTGGTGGTGACCGGTGGCCGATATTAAATCGTACTTGTACATGTGGTGCTGCCATTATGGTTGGAGGGAAAAACTTTCGCGATGTGACAGACCAAGTATGGTGTCCGGAGAAAAGAATTGAAGATATGAACCGCGAAGGTGTTGATATACAAGTATTATCGCCGATCCCTGTTACATTTTCTTATTGGGCAAAACCAGCAGAAGCTGAAGCGATGGCACGTATTCAAAACGATTTTATTGCGGAAACAGTCTCGGCATATCCAGATCGTTTTGTTGGATTAGGGACAGTGCCGATGCAAGATGGAGAAACTGCAGTTCGTGAGATGGAGCGATGCATAAAGGAATTAAAGTTACATGGAATCGAAATTGGAACGAATATAAATGGGAAAAATTTAGATGATCCTTCATTTATTGAATTTTTCCGAATGGCTGAAAAATGGCAGGTTCCAATTTTTATTCACCCATGGGAAACGTTAGGACGAGATAGAATGCCGCATCATAATTTCATGTATACCGTTGGGATGCCAAGTGAAACGGCTCTTGCAGCAGCTACACTTATCTGGAGCGGCATGATGGAAAAGTTTCCTGGATTAAAGATTTGTTTTGCTCATGGTGGCGGTTCTTTTCCATATATTTTGCCGCGATTAGATCAAGGATGGCAAGTATGGCCGCATCTAAGATTAACTACATATCCTCCTAGCCATTACGCAAAGAAATTTTATTTTGATTCTTTAAACTATGATCCTATCAATCTTAAATACATGATTGAACGATTTGGGCATGAAAAGATTTTTATGGGATCGGATTATCCATTTTTACTACGAGAAATTCATCCAGGTAAAGTAATTGACGAGACGCTTGCGTTATCGGAGGAACAAAAGGAAGCGATGCTTGGTGGAAATGCAGCGAGCTTCTTAAATATTGATATGAAAAAAAGAGGTGTAGTATATGCAGAAAGTACAAACACCAGAGAGTAAATTAAATGAAATGGGACTCACGTTACCAGCTATCCGTCCAGCGGTGGGGAATTATGTTGGATGTGTAAGAGTTGGGAATTTATTGTTTACTGCTGGACAAGGTGTTGATGAGTACCACGGGAAATTAGGTAAGGATGTATCAATAGAAGATGGATATAAGGCGGCAAGACAGTCGATGTTGAACTTATTAAGTGTCGTAAAGAATGAATTAGGTGATTTAAGTAAGGTGAAACGAGTTGTAAAGTTACTTGGTTTTGTAAACAGTACGGAAGATTTTATTGATCAACCAAAGGTGATAAACGGGGCATCTGATTTATTAGTAGATGTTTTTGGAGAAAAGGGGAAACATGCTCGTTCCGCTGTTGGAATGGCTCAATTGCCGAATAACACAACAATTGAAATCGAGATGGTTTTAGAAATTGAAGAGTAGGAGGCAAGGAAATGAATAAAGAACTATTAGCTGAAAAAATAAAAGTAAAAGATGCGAAGTTATTCATTGATGGTCAATATGTCGATGCGATGTCTGGCGAGACGTTTGATACATTCAATCCATCAACAAATAGGAAACTTGCCTCTGTTGCGCAAGCAAGTGAAGAGGATGCTAAGCGAGCGATAGACGTGGCAGGGCGCACATTTACAAGCGGCATATGGAGTAAAATGCCTGTGGAAGAACGCTCGGCTATTTTATGCAAAATGTCAGATTTGATTATGGAAAAAGTAGATGAATTAGCGTATATAGAGACGCTTGATGTCGGAAAACCAATAAAAGAAAGCCGTGGCTTTGATATTCCGCGTTCTGCCCATAATTTTCGTTTCTTCGCTGAGATGGCAAAGTATATGGTGCATGAACATTATGATAAACATAACTTTATGTCGTATGCAAAATATGCACCAGCGGGAGTAACAAGCTTAATTATTCCTTGGAATTTACCATTTATGCAGATGACATGGAAGGCGTCAGCTGCGCTAGCTGCTGGTAATACAGTAGTTGTGAAACCAGCATCTTACACGCCGTTAAGTGCGGTTATGCTTGGTGAAATTGCGAATGAGGCCGGGCTACCACCAGGTGTGCTTAATATTATTACTGGACCAGGAAGCACAGTAGGAACGAAAATGACGACGCATCCCTCTGTAAGACGTATTTCATTTGTAGGAGAAAGTAATACAGGGAAAACGATTATGCGAAATGCCTCAGAAAACTTAATACCAGTGTCGTTAGAATTAGGCGGAAAATCAGCAAATATTGTATTTGAAGATGCTGACTTAGATGAAGCAGTACAAGGATCGATTGAAGCAATTTATCGGAATCAAGGAGAAATTTGCTTAGCTGGTTCAAGATTGCTTGTACAAGAAAGCATATATGAACAGTTTCTAGAGAAATTTGTAACAGCTGTGAAAAAGATAAAAGTAGGAGATCCTCTTGATGAAGATACAGATATGGGAGCGCTTGTTTCAAAATCACATTTAGAAACAGTTGATCAATACGTACAAATAGGTCTTTCAGAAGGAGCGAAATTAGCACACGGCGGAAAAAGAATTGAAAGTTTAGCACAAGGGAACTTCTATGAACCAACTGTACTATATGATGTTGATAATTGTATGCGTGTAGCCCAGGAAGAGATTTTTGGTCCAGTTTTAGTTGTTATACCATTTAAGACAGAAGAAGATGCAATTCGCATTGCAAATGATTCTATTTATGGTTTAGCAGGAGTTGTTTGGACAAATGATCTTAGAAGAGCACAGCGAGTTGTTTCGCAAATTGATTCGGGACTATTATGGATTAATTGTTGGTATGTACGAGATTTACGTACTCCATTCGGTGGTTCTAAGGCAAGTGGTATTGGCCGAGAAGGTGGGCGTCATAGTTTTGAATTTTATACAGAGGCAAAGACAGTTACGATGAAATTATAAAGTGAAACTTCCATCAGCGGAATGGTATTTCCGTTGATGGGTTCTAAATATAGATTCTAAAAATGGGGTGAGATATATGAAAGTGTTAATAAAGGAATTAGCAGATGAATTATTGCAGGCAGAACAAACGTGTAGACCGATTTCTCCTTTTACGGAAAGGTATCCAAATCTATCTGTTTCAGATTCGTATAACATTCAACTCGAAGTAGTTGGACAAAAGTTAAAACAAGGAAGCACGGTGATTGGGAAGAAAGTCGGGCTTACGAGTGATGCAATGCAGCAAATGCTTGGAGTGGATGAACCGGATTACGGACATTTGCTAGATGGTATGAAAATAGAAAGTGGAAGTGTAATCCCTGTAGATTCGTTTGTATCTCCAAAAGTAGAAGCGGAAATTGGATTTATTTTAGCAGAAGATTTGAGTGGACCGAATATTACATATGTAGATGTGTTAATGGCAACGAAATATATTGTACCTACACTTGAAATTATTGATAGTCGTATTGCAGATTGGAAGGTTAAGCTTGCCGATACAGTAGCAGATAACGGCTCTTCTGCGAGAGTAGTTGTGGGTGATAAGTTTTCTAATGTGTCTGAAGTAGATTTGCGTACAGCTGGAATGACGCTCTATAAAAATAATAGTTTAATTGCTACTGGAGCAGGGGCGGCAGCATTAGGGCATCCTGCGCAAGCAGTTGCTTGGCTAGCGAATAAACTGAGCGAATTTCAAATTTCATTGAAGGCTGGGGAATTAATTTTGCCGGGTGCACTATCGGGTGCCGTTTCGGTTCAATGTAATGATGAAGTTCAAGCTGATTTCGGGTCTCTCGGTTTGGTTTCTATTAAATTTGTATAACTGTATCATTGTGTGAAACGGAGGGGATATATGTGGGGAAAGTGAAGGCGGCTATTATAGGTTCTGGAAATATCGGTACGGATTTAATGTATAAATTAAGAAAAAGTAAAGGTATTGAAATGACTGCCATGGTAGGGATAGATTCTGAATCAGAAGGATTAAGACGGGCGAAAGAAGAAGGATATGAGATTTTTGATAATGGTATACAAGCGATCATTGAGAATCCTAGCATAGCGGATATTATATTTGATGCTACTTCAGCTAAAGCCCATATTTATCATGCGGAAGTTTTAAGAGAGTTAGGAAAACTAGTGATAGATTTGACACCAGCGGCATGTGGCCCATTTGTTTGTCCAGCCATACAGGATAGGACTCATGTAGAAACGCGGAACGTCAATATGATTACATGTGGTGGACAAGCAACGATTCCGATTGTTCATGCTATTAACGAAGTGGCGGACGTTACGTATGCGGAGATAGTTGCTACGATTTCTAGTTTAAGTGCAGGTCCAGGTACACGAGCAAATATCGATGAGTTTACGATTACGACAAGGCGTGGGATTGAAGAAGTTGGGGGAGCGGACTACGGAAAAGCGCTTATTATATTAAATCCTGCTGATCCTCCGATTTTAATGAGGGACACTGTATATTGTGAAGTCAAACATATGGATGAATTATTGATAGGGCAAGCGATTTATAAGATGGTTGAAGAAGTTAAGTCATATGTCCCAGGGTATTCTTTAAAACAAGAGCCAATGTTTGATGGGAACCGTGTGACTGTATTTTTAGAGGTAGAAGGAGCCGGGGATTATTTTCCTCCTTACGCAGGTAATTTAGATATTATGACAGCAGCCGCATTAAAAGTTGGTGAAGAATTTGCATCCCGAATAATGGAAGAGCAGAAGCGAGGTGTGATGAATGAAACGAAATAGTGATATGCCAATTAAAATAACGGAAGTTTGTTTGCGTGATGGAAGTCATGTAATGAGGCACCAATTTACTGAGGAACAAGTTAGGTCTGTAGCTGGTTCGTTAGATAAGGCTGGTATGCATTATATTGAAGTCAGTCATGGAGATGGATTAGGTGGTTCTACGCTGCAATATGGAAGATCGTTAGTAGATGAAATGAAACTCATTGAAGCGGCAGTGGAAGAATGTAAACAGGCAAAGGTAGCTGTCTTACTAATTCCCGGTATTGGTACTATCCATGAATTAAAACAAGCAGAAAGCGTTGGAGCAAGGCTTGTTCGTGTAGCAACTCATGTAACGGAAGCGGATGTTTCTGCACAACATATTCATTTTGCTCGGGAGTTAGGTATGGAAGTGTGTGGCTTTTTAATGATGGCGCATTCGGCACCAGTTGAGAAATTAGTAGAACAGGCAAGGCTTATGGAAAGCTACGGAGCACAAGCTGTTTATGTAACAGATTCAGCTGGCGCTTTATTACCGCATGAAGTAAGAGAACGAATTCATGCACTGCGCCAATCTTTAAATATTGAAATTGGCTTTCATGGCCATAATAATCTTTCTGTTGCAGTAGCAAATACAATTGCTGCAATTGAAGAAGGAGCAACTCGTATTGATGGAAGTGTTCGCTGTCTTGGAGCCGGAGCGGGGAATGCGCAAACAGAGGTATTGTTAGCTGTACTGGATCGCATGGGATATAAGCTAGATATAGATTTATATAAAATGATGGACTTGGCAGAAGATATTGTTGCTCCGCTGTTACCAGGACCACAAGAAATCCAAAAAGGTAGTCTTGTCATGGGATATGCCGGTGTCTATTCAAGCTTTTTACTACATGCCGAGAGAGCTGCTCGTAAATTTGGGGTAGATGCTCGTGATATTTTAATAGAACTTGGCAGACGAAAAGTAGTTGGTGGGCAAGAAGATATGATTTTAGATGTAGCAGCTGAATTAGGGAAGATAAAAACGGGGGTGTAAAATATGGCTTTAGTTAAAGGGGCAGATTCAGAGATTATTGAATATTTACTTCAGGCAGAGAGAGAACGAAAAGAAGTGATAAAGGTAACGGATCAGCATCCAGATTTAACAGTGGAAGATGCTTACATATTGCAAAAACGATTAATCGAACAAAAGATAAAAGAGGGATCCAAACGAGTTGGTGTAAAGCTTGGGTTAACAAGTAAAGCAAAACAACAAATGATGGGGATTGAAGAAGCAATTTACGGTTATTTATTACATGATATGTTAGCGTTTGAATGGGAACCAGTGCAGTATGAAACATTGATTCATCCAAAAGTAGAACCAGAGATTGCTTTTTTAATGGGAGAGGATTTACAAGGCACTAACGTTACAGCGGATGACGTATTAAAGGCAACGAAATATATTACACCAGCTTTGGAAATCATTGATAGTCGTTATTTGAATTTTAAATTTACGTTGCCGGATGTAATCGCGGATAATTGTTCATCTTCAAAGTTTTTATTGGGAAGTAAATGGATGGGCGCTAAGGAAATAGACTTAGCCAATATTGGAATGGTTATGTCGAAAAACGGTAAAGTGGCTACAACTGGAACAGGAGCAGCTGTACTTGGGCATCCAGCGACTGCGATTGCCTGGGCGGTAAATAAGCTTGGATTACAAAATGAAGGATTGAAAAAAGGGGATATTGTACTAAGCGGGGCGTTATCTGAAGCAATTGCTTTTAAAACTGGTGACGCTATTGTTGCGCAGTTTGAAGGTTTAGGCAGCGTATCAATGTTTTGTGAATAAATAGTAAAGTGAGAGATGCGTATGCCAATTGTACAAATTCAAGTTATTGAAGGTAGAAAGCAACAGCAGATTCAAAATCTCATTTCGAATGTTACAGATGCAGTTGCAAAGAGTTTAGATGTGGATGCTGAGCGTGTACGTGTACTAGTAAATGAGATTCCGGGTTCCCATTGGGGTGTTGGAGGAAAGGCGAAAGGTAGTGTGGGAGAAAAATAGTGTTTGTGAATAAAAGCAATTCTTTATGATAAATGAAGAATTGCTTTTTTATTTTGATATGATGGGAAATTATGTTTACAATCGTGTTAGTATAAAGAAATTTGTTAATGGGAGAGAAGAGATAATATGTATAAAGTTGTCTTTTTTGATGTTGATGGCACTTTATTAAGTGAAATTGATAGAAGTATGCATGCTAGTACGAAAGAAGCTATACGGAGAGTAATTGATAAAGGTATGAAAGTAGTAGTTACAACAGGAAGACCTTACAATTTATGCTTAGAATTTAAAGAGTTAGGTGTTGATACGTTTATTTCTGCGAATGGTGCACATATAAAATATAAAGATACAGTTATACATAAATCTGTGCTGTCGAAAGAAACCGTTCATGCTATCACAACTTTTGCTGAGTTAAATGGTCATGGTGTTTCTTATTTTACAGAGGAGTTCGCAATGAATGGCATAGCTTCTAATGATGAACGGGTAATGAAAGCGTTAAAAGAGACTTTATATCTACAACAATATCCTGAAAAAATGAAATCCCTTTCAGAAGAGGTTTATTGTGTGTGTTTATATGCAGATGAAACAGAAGCTCGAAAATTTCTAGAAAGATTTCCAGCACTTAAATTTGAGCGTTTTCATGGGTATGTTATGAATGTGCTTGAGGATACTGAAGTTTCTAAGCTAACTGCTATTAAAAAGGTGCTGAATTACCTGAATATTTGTAAATCGGAAGCGATTGCTTTTGGAGACGGTGGAAATGATGTTGATATGTTAGAGTATGTAGGTTTAGGAATTGCCATGGGAAATGGCGGGGAAAGGCTAAAGCAAAAGGCAGACTTTGTTACAAAAAAGGCAAGTGAAGGCGGGATAGCCTATGCGTTAAAGGAATTTGGTGTCATATGATTATTTATTATTCGAATGAAAAATCATTCGAATAATGAAATTTTAGGATCTTTACCATGTTCAACTAATAAAATATGAATTTGTCCACGATGATGATAGAAGTGTGTCACAATTTCTAATAACCATTCAAAACGGGAATAGGAAACACCCCAATATGAAGTTGTACTTTCAGCTAGTTCATCATCCGAATAGGATAAAAATGTTTTAGAAAGAAGCGTATATCCTCGGAACATATTCTGCTTCATTTGATGAAGCGTCTTTGGAGTATGTTCAAGATAAAAGTTATGTAATTCTTCTTGTGTAGCCTCATTTAAAATGAGTAAATCGGCATGACAAATAAGTGAAAGGTGAGCATACATTTCAAATAAGGATCTTTTATTTGGAATTGGTTCACTTTGTAAATCTAATTCAGTGAGTTGATTAAGCATTGCTATAGATGTATCAATAGCAACTTTAAGTTGATGTAATGCAGCTTGAACAAACATTGTAATTCTCCTCATCTCCATATATAATAATGTCTTAGGAGTATTATAACATACTTAAAATTCCGAAAATTCCAGTAGTTTGACTAAGAAATGGAAAAGTATTATATTGTAAAAGGTCATAATGAACGAGAAATAGAATGGAAAGCAATTATTGAGTTAGGAGTTTAGACCGATGAGTTTGAGATATGGAAGAGATACAATTGTTGAAGTGAATTTAGATGCTATAAAACATAATGTGAGAGAATTTAAAAAACGTGTGAACGATGAAAATATGACAATGATGGCGGCGGTAAAAGCGAATGCATACGGACATGGGGCGGTTGAAGTTGCAAAAGCAGCGATTGAAGCGGGAGTGAATCAACTTGCTGTTGCTTTTGTAGATGAAGGAATTGAACTGCGCGAGGCTGGAATTTCTGTACCGATATTAATTTTGGGGTATACACCAGTAGAAGCTGCTAAAGATGCTATTGAATATGATATTATGATGACGGTATATAGAATAGAAGATTTAAAAGGTATTGATGAAGTAGCGAAGCGATTAGGAAAAAAAGCACGTATTCAAGTGAAAATCGATACAGGGATGAGTCGCATTGGTTTGCAGGAAGAAGAAGTAGCACCATTTTTGGAAGAACTAAAAAACATGAAACATATAGAAATGGAAGGTGTGTTTACACATTATTCTACAGCTGATGAAATAGATAAAACATACACAAATATGCAAACGAATTTATTTGAGAAAGCTGTTACTACAGCGAAAGAAATGGGAATTCATCTACCATATATACACAGTTCCAACAGTGCTGGATCAATGGAACTTAGTAACACATTTCAAAATATGGTTCGCGTTGGAATCGGGATTTACGGTATGTACCCTTCACAAGAAGTAGATCATACTGTTGTGTCATTGCAACCAGCATTGTCATTAAAATCAAAAGTAGCTCATATTAAACATGCAAAAAAAAATCATGGTGTGAGCTATGGGAACACGTATGTAGCAACAGGTGAAGAGTGGATTGCTACTGTTCCAATTGGATATGCAGATGGATATAATCGTCAATTGTCTAATAAAGGACATGCGTTAATTAATGGAGTTCGTGTGCCAGTTCTTGGTCGCGTTTGTATGGACCAGTTAATGTTAGATGTTACAAACGCAATGCCTGTACAAGTAGGGGATGAAGTAGTTTTCTACGGTAAACAAGGTGAGGAAGAAATTCCTGTAGAAGAAATCGCCGATATGTTAGGGACAATTAACTATGAAGTGACTTGTATGTTAGATCGAAGAATTCCGCGCGTATATAAAGAAAATGATGAAACGACTGCTGTTGTGAATATATTAAGAAAAAAATAATTGAGGAAAGAGCTGAATCGTTTTACGTCGATTCAGCTTTTTTGTTGCTATTAAATCAATGTTTAACTGTTTTTTTAGCTTCTTAAGAATATCGACGTATAAGTTTGATGGGGAATCGGCGCCATCATTTCGTTTGCAAATATGAGCTGAATGCATAATATGATGAATTTTAGTCAGTGATAATTCTTTCTGTTTTCTAATCTGCATATCGTAATCTTCTTAAGAGTATTTTAGAAAAAGGAAGGGTGTTGCAACCATTCCTCCAAGTCCACATTTCCTTGAACGGATAATAACCGATATAAATATCGGTACGGTGCTCTGCATTGTTCTAAATTAGGGATGGGCATAATTGTCTCGTAACCTTTCCGGAAAGCGTTGGCCTCTTTTTCTGTAAATACATATTCTAATCCGATAAAATCAAGCTCTCTTTGTGCAACCACGTAAGCCTCAGTATCTACTAATCCAGTAATCTTTATACCATCTGTTAAAAATTGAGTTGGGTCCATATCAATTAAAATGAGAGTTGCTTCTTTTGGTGTCGGTAGCGCATAAAGTTGTGACTGGAAAACTTCGAATGAGTCATTTATTTTAGAATGATTAGAGTAAAACATGGTTACAAGTCGTTTACTTACGTCTATTATATGTTGGTGAAATTTATGAAGCGGAATTTGAAAAGTTCCAGACAGATTCCCAATATAATTTGCTTTATATTGATGGATTTGAGCTAAGCCTTTTCCGAGGCTATATAAGGTAGACTCTGGTTGTCTTATAAATGATTTGAGTACTTGACCGTTTAACTTTTCAACAACAACATACTCTCGATCTAATGTATGCTTTTGTAATACGTTAGGGATAGGGAGCGTTGTATACTGTTGCAGTTGTTTATGTATCGTTTCTAGCGCGTGTACATTTCTCGGGTCAATTCCAAATAAGTGTTTACATCCCCACCAAAAATCATTGTTTGGATCAGTTTTCATTTTAGAAGATCGAACGATAACTTCCTCTTTTTCTGTTTTTACGAGCCAGACGTCACTTGCATGATCTTCATAACCTGGGTGTAATGCGTCTACAGATAAGATAGGGGAGTTGAATAACTTTTGTAACATGAAAAAACTCCTTTTCTAAAAATTCGATAAAATAATTATATATGATTTAGAAATAGAATATATATATTTCCAAAAAAGTGTCGAATTTGTGTAAATATAGCCGTTTCTTTGCAAAAATAGAGAATTTTCGGTATGATAATACTAAGAAAATATATCTGTTTTGGGGGTAATCAATGAAAAGAATATTTGAATATGTGTTATTAACAATTGGATCGATTATTGTAGCTGGCTCATTAGAGCTGATTTTGGCACCCAATGGACTAGTAGACGGTGGGGTAACAGCTATCGCTATTATGGCAAATAAGGTTGCTGGATTGCCGCTGTATGGTGTGTTTTTAGGACTTAATATTCCAATTCTATTATTTACTGCAAAAGTAATGGGGAAAAAGTTCTTTATTCGTACCTCTTATGCAAATGTCGTAACAACTCTCGGATTAATTTATTTGAAGCCATTTCCAGCGATTACAACGTCTGAATTACTAATTGTATTGTATGGTGGAGTATTATTTGGAATTGGAGTAGGAATTGTTGTGAAAATGGGCGGTGCAATTGACGGATCAGAAATGTTAGCAGTCTGGATGAACAAACATTTTAAAGTGCCGATTAGTACATTTTTACTTGCTGTAAATGCTGTTATTTTTGTATTTGTCGCTATTTTATTTTCAATTGAGCAAGCGATGTTCTCACTTGCAATTTTCTACATTGTTACGAAAATGATAGATTTCATATTAGATGGTATTAATCAAGGCAAGAGTGTCATGATTATTTCGAGTAAAAATAAAGAAATTGGTGAACTTCTTATGAAGGAGTTACAACTTTCTGTTACGTATCTACATGGAGAAGGTGGTTTTTTAGGAGAGCACCAGAGAATTATCTATTGTATTACAAACCGTTTTATTTATCCAAAGATGAAAGATCTCGTTCTCTCTGTAGATTCAAGTGCCATCATTGAAGCTTCTTATTCAACTGAAACAACTGGTGTGAAACGCCCAGGGATTTCATCGCGTTCAGGGCAAACATCAAATGATTAGACATAAAAAAACTGCTTCTTGCAATTATTTTTGCGAGGAGCAGTTTTTTTTAGTAAACCAAGCTTCTTTTAATAATGTTACTACGGTTTCAATTGCATCGATTGGTATCCCTCCGAAACCTAGTAATATATAAGCTTCTTTTTGTAGGTTATTTACTGAATCGTATATGGATAGAGGGTAAACTTTTACATGTTTTTCAGCAGCTGATTGAATGAGTTCTTGTTCGTTCATGCCGTTATGAATATGTAGCACGATATGAAGTCCGGATTGATCTCCAAGTATATCAATATTAGTGCCCATTTGGCTTAAAAGTGATTTGACTAATGTATGATGTTTTTTCTTATATAATGTACGAACACGATTTAAATGTCGGTCCCAATCCCCTTTGTGAATAAAACTAGCAAGAGCAAGCTGCGGAATTTTAGAAACAGTTTGTTTAAAGATACCATTTAAGTTATTATAAGTATCCAAAAGATGATTTGGAAGGACGATATAGCCCATTCTTAAGGAAGGCAAAAATGACTTTGAAAAAGTTCCCATGTAAATAACACGTTCATTTGAATCGAGTCCCTGTAGGGAAGGGATAGGTTTTCCAACGTAGCGAAACTCTCCGTCATAATCGTCTTCAATAATATATCCTGAGCAATCATTGGCCCATTTTAATAACTCAAGTCGCCTTGATAAAGGCATAATCATACCGTATGGAAATTGATGAGAAGGAGTAACGTAAGCAACGTTAGCCTTGCAATCATGAAGAGATGACATGTTTATTCCTTTCTCATCTAATGGGACAGGGTGGCTGGGAAGACCGCAACTTTGAATGATTGCTTTTACGCGGTGGAATCCAGGGTTTTCTATGGCGTATGATTTTTGCTTTCCAAGCAATTGTAAGAGTAGCCAAAGAAGGGGTTGTGTACCAGCACCAATAATAATTTGGTTAGGTGTGCAATGAACTCCTCGAGCATGATATAAATACGTTGCAATGTGAGTGCGAAGTATTTGTTCTCCTTGCGGGTCTTCTTTTGTAAATAAGTCGTTTTCATATTGGAGTAAACATTCTTGTATTGCTCTTTTCCAATTTGAGAGCGGAAAGACTGTTTGGTCGATATTCCCTTGGCTACAATCAAAACGAATGAGCTCGTTTCTTATTTTTTCTAATGGGTAAGAGAGTTTTTGCTGTTGATTAGGGATAACGTCTACATCTACTTCAACAACAAATATACCGCGCTTTGGTTTACTCTCTACATATCCTTCAGCAGACAATTGCTGATAAGCTGATTCGACTGTAATGCGGCTAACACCAAGTTGTAATGCTAAATTTCGGTGAGATGGGAGACATGTTCCAGCTAGGAGTGTTCCCTTTAAGATTTCGTGTTTTATATAATCGTAAATTTGTATATAGATAGGTGTTTGACTTTCTAATTGTAGCGGAATGATTAAATCCATTGTATGGGCTCTCCTTTAAAACTGGCCTTATAAAAAAGAGATAAACTGCCACTTAAGAAAAGGGCAGGTTCTATTTATACTAATGATATAACATTTAGAAAATTTTATAAATAGTTAGGAGAGATTACTGATGAATGTTAAGGAAATAAAAACAGAAGAACAATTAGATGAGGTATTACCCGTGTTACAACAATTACGAACTGCACTTATGAAAGAGGAAGCTCAATCTTTATTTCGTCATATGAAAGAAGAAAATTACCAAATGTTTTCTTTATGTAATGAAGATAGTGAAGTTGTTAGCCTTGCTGGGGTAGCAATACGTACGAATTTTTATAATAAGAAACATGTTTTTGTATATGACCTTGTAACAGCGGAGGCTCATCGGTCGAAAGGGTATGGTGAGGTATTGCTATCATATATAGAAAAATGGGGGAAAGAACAGGGGTGTACTTGTATTGCACTGACATCAGCTTTTCCGCGTATAGATGCTCACCGTTTTTACGAACGAGAAGGTTATGGAAAGGTAAGTTATTCATTTCATAAAGAGTTATGATAGAGAAGAAATTAAAAATATATAACTAAAAAATAGGAGGGGAAATATCCTCCTATTTTTTAGTTTGTAGACTTTGAGAGCGAATGCGTACTTCCTCTAGTTTTTTACTAAGTTCTTCTTCTAAGTTAAACTCAAAAAAGTTAGCTAACTTACATAAATAAGCGAGACAATCTGCAAGCTCTTTACCGAGATTTTCACGTATTTCTTCCTTTACCTGGGCATATGCTTCATGTTCAGAAACACCTTCTTTTTTTAGTTGTTCAGTTCTGAAAAAGAGGGTTCGGAATTCCTCGGCGACTTCAGCGACCTCTGTTGTCAGTAACATATGTGTATATAAGAGAAATTCTTTACTGTGCTGAAATTCATTGCGTCTATCATTATGATTCCATCCCATTTCTTCTTGAAATTGTTGATATAGTTCTTGAACTCGTTTCACAATTATCGTCTCCCAAATCATATAAAGAACCGTTATAAGGAATTTAATTTTTTATAAATGCAGCGAAGATTGATTTTTCTTTTCTAGAGAAGCAAATGAAAAAGAATCTTTATTTTTGACAAATGTTTTTTGATCTGGAATGGATTGAACTGCTAAAGTTTGCGAACTTCTTGCTTTAAGTGCATCTTGAATTCCAAGTGTCATGAACTTAATAAAAAGAATAGTAATGAAGAATGCGACGAGAGTATAAAAGACAATCCACAATGACAGATTCATTTCATAACGATTTAGTCCAATAAGCCCTGCCCAATCATTAGAAAGTGAAACGGCTTTGTATTCGCCTTCATTCATTTCTCGCATTTGTACCCCGCCGATTACAATGTTAAGCAAAGCTAAATGAATCATGAGTATGAGCGTTTGGACAATATGCTCCATAAATAAAACAAATGCGCGGTCGAGCAATAAGGCTCGTAAGTGTTTTTTAATAATATGAAAACGGCTTGCCCCCATTAACTGTGAACTTAATATGTAATCTCGCTTCATAAATTCATCAACTTCTGAGGAGATATATAAAGAAATTGTAGGCAGAGCGACAAAAATAAGTATGAGTGCTTGATAAAGAGCAAATGAAATATTTGGATTTAGTCGATCAGCATTCGATGTGATTACAATATTAATAGGCGTGATGAGTATGAATGCGATAAATAGAGTTGGGATATAATAAAAAACTTCTGAACATGTCTGGAAAAATCTCTTAAACTTTGGCGCATATAAACTTAAGAGGATTCCTATACATGTTCCACATAAAAGTCGAAGGAAACTAATTACTACGGCAAATAAAATTGTGAATTTTGCTCCATCTAAAATTTGTAAAAAAACAGACTCCCCAAAACGATCAGATCCAAAGGGCGGCATTACTGATGGTGAAAAGGGTGCCTTTCCAATTAATTCGTAATTGTCATTGTATAGTAACAGAGGAGGTTTTGAGATGTTATCTTTAAAAAACCAACTATAAATAAAACTAGCTGAAACAAGTATGAAGAGATAAGTAAAGCCGATTAAAAAGCGCTTTGATTTCCAAATAGATTTCATAGAGTTTCTCCTTTTATTTGTTTTTGCCATCTGTTCATCATAAAAGAAGTGATTTGAAAAATCGTATAAAACGGTAAAATAATCATGATAAGTACGATAAATGTAGCAGGTGGGGAAATAAACGCCTTCCTAAATAAAAATTGAATAATACCCTGCATATTAAAAATAAATTCTAAAATGAACAAATTAGAAAGTAAGAAAACGAAAATTGTTTTTAAATGGTGAAAGAAATGGATAGCTATATTTTTAAATAAGTGTACACGTAGTATATAACTTGATGAAAGCCCCTTTCCGTAAGCAACTTCCACATATTGTTTTTCGTGTTCTTCTTTTATATATAAAATCATCATCCGAAACATTTGTAATGTAGGTAAAATAGTTAAAGATAAAATAGGGAGTAAATAAGCTCGATTTTCATTAAAAGAAATAATTGTGACTGGAGAGTCTCCAAATTTCCTGAGTAACCAAATGAAAAACATTTGCAAACAAATCATCATCATCATATCAGGGACAGCCTCTAGTATAAAAACAAATCGGTTTATCCACTTTTTGATAGAATCTTTTGCTAAAAAATAAAAAAATGCCATGCTAGATGAAAGAAAGAGTGCAAGAAAAAAAGCTACAAATAGAACAGTAAACGAATATACGTAAGGTTCTAAAACAGTTGGGAATAATGGCGTTTTTTTGAAATTACCAAACTTCGCGTCTGATGATAGAACGATGAGAGAATCTGGAGAGAAAACCTGTTTTAACATAATAGAGATCTGTTTGAAAAATTGAATCGGTTGAAAGGTGAATCTACCTTGAGTCATAAATAAATAAGGTAGATTTAGTAATAGTAAAAGTGATAAAACGATTGATGAAAGTTTTATCGTAAATTGGGATGCTTTGTGTAACATCAAACCCCTCCGTCTTTTTTACAATATTATACAACAAAATTCGCGCCTTTGTTTTGATTTTTCTAAAAATTTAATATATTATTATGATATGGTAAATTCTAATATACAACTTAATAGTATGGGGGAAATATGGAACATATATATTTACAAGGTAAAAAAGTAATTGTAAGAAAAATAGACGAGAAGGATATAGATTCTTTATATTCACAAATATATAAGGAAGAAAAACCTGAGTGGAAAAAGTGGGATGCACCATATTTCCCATTTTCGATTCAGGAGTATTCTGTGTATAAAGGGAGTTTGCAATCTAAGCTTAAAGAGGAACCTTTGTCGCAACTCATTATTGAAACAGATAACGAAATCATTGGAACAGTTGGCTTCTATTGGGAATATAAGGCGTCACGCTGGTTAGAAATAGGAATTACGATTTATAATCCAGCGTATTGGAATGGTGGTTATGGTACAGAAGCCTTGCAACTATATAGGGATTTGCTATTTGCAAATATGGAGATTGGTAGGATTGGACTCACAACCTGGTCTGGAAATGAACGAATGATGAAAGTTGCAGAAAAAATTGGAATGAAGTTAGAAGGTAGAATGCGAAAATGTCGTTATTATAATGGGATATATTATGATTCTATTCGAATGGGAATGATTCGTGAAGAGTGGGAAGAACTGAGAGAAGTAAAGGAGTGAAATAAGATGTACGCTGTTATTGCTACATTTGATGAAAGGTTTTCGAAGCATGTAAAAGCGATTGGAAAGGAACTAAAAGATTTTGGACATAACGGAGACTTAGAACCTCATATTACGTTAGCCGATTATCATACTTTGGATTTGAAAACGTATGGAGAGAAATTAGAAAAGTTTACAGAGAATATAGAGTGCTTTCCAGTTGAATTTGCTTCTGTCGGTACTTTCCCTACAAATGGAACAATCTTTTTGGCCCCAACGATAACGGGAAGATTACTAGAGTTACATCAATCGTTTCATAATCATTTTAAAGATTTTCACGATCATCCACATTCCTATTATGTACCAGAGAAGTGGGTACCACATTGTACGATTGCCAACCGTTTAGAGCAAGAGCAGTTTGTTCGTGTAATGGAGACTGTATACAAAAATTTTAGCGCACAAAAAGCAACTATAGAAAGTTTGAAATTAATTAGAGTGAACGATGAAAATAGTAATATGATTTCTTGTAGTGTTTTAGCAGAATATAACTTGAAGAAAACGGGGAGATCAATATGACATACGTAGTTCGAGAAATGAATGCACTGGATATTGCTGCTGTACAAGAAGTGGCGAAAGTGGCTTGGCATGATACATATAAAGGGATTATCCCACAAGGCATCCAAGATAAATTTTTAGAACAAGCGTATTCAGATGAGATGATGAAAAGAAGATTAGAGAATTCACACCTATTCGTAGCAGAAGTAGAAGATCAAATTGTTGGGTTTGCTAATTTTTCACCTATCAAATATCAAAATGAAGCAGAGTTAGGGGCTATTTATTTATTACCGGAGCATCAAGGAAAAGGAATTGGGACAGCTTTATTACAAAGGGGTATTACCCTTTTAGAAGGTGTTCGAAAGATTTATATTCATGTAGAAGCCGTAAATGAAAAAGGGAAGCGGTTTTATGAAGCAAAGGGCTTTGCGGCTTTAGAGAAATTTGAAGAAGACTTTGAGGGGCATATGATGCAAACGGTAAAAATGGTGTTACATGTATAAGGAATGGTTTAGGAGGATGAAAGAATGATTCAAAAGGAAAATGAAGAGGAAGTTCAGCAAATATTGAATTTTGCGCAAGAGATGTATAAAGAATTTGGATTTATTGAGAGACAAGTAGTTATGACCTTGAAGCAAGAAAAGTATTCATGGGTACATGGCAATGAAAACTAGACCGATTCTTTGATAGAATCGGTCCTTTCTTATCTCGCTATTCGTGGACGGTAAGACTTTCGCGTCAAAGTGTAGCGAAAGCAAAGAAGAAACGCCTACTGATTAAATCTTGCCTTTATTGAAATAGCTGAGGGAATTGTTTGATTATTCCTTCAGTAAGTGCATCCGCCATTTCCAAAGCTTCCTTCTCAATTCTGTCATACAATTGAACACCAGCTTGATAATCTTTACTTAGAATGGCGACTGCTTCAGCTTTAGTCAACGCTAGGTGTTCATAAAACATTTTCCTAAATTCTTCTTTAGGTATATACGGATTGATACGGCTTAAAAATTCAACAATGTCATCTGCATTAGCGTACCATTTTCTCTCTGCAATTGATGCGGCATTTTGATTACCGGCCTTTGCTGCTTTGACAAGATCGGCAGCAATCACTAAGTGATCTTTTATTAAATCACTATATTTTTTTGCTGCATTGTCACCGTAGAAAGGTTTAAGAGAATTCCCCATATCTGGAGCATTTTGAAGGAGACGTGTAATTGCAAAGTTAACATCAGGTAAATTAAAGATAATGCTAATGATAGCCATTCTGGTCCAAGCAACATGTTGTTCCCATAGTAAACGCATATAACTTTTTAAAGCAACTTCATTTTTACTGACACGGTAATTCCGTACGGATGAAAATGTAGCTGTTCGATTCCCATTTAAATAAGGGACATCGTGTGTGAAATAATAGGGTTGCCAATAAGGGTACATAATGAATACACTCCTTTTTGAACGCGTATATATCACGGTATGAGAACATTTATTACTATGTGCTCATGTCCAAAGGTTTTTTTGTACGCTTAGGAGGAAGTGTTAAGTGCATTCTTAGAGCTTCTTCTTATTGTTAAAGTTAATTAGTAAGTGTTCAAGTTTACCGATACATCGTCCACGTTCCAATGTCCTTAAAACCTAAACGCTTATAAATCCGTCCAGCAGCTGGATTGTTATAAAATAAGCAAAGTGTTCGTCTTTCTTTAGTAAAGTCTTGAATCATCTTTTGTAATAGGAGAGAAGCGTATCCTCTGCCGCGATAATCTGGATGT
The DNA here is from genome assembly GCF_002561295.1 of Bacillus cereus. GTDB lineage: Bacteria > Bacillota > Bacilli > Bacillales > Bacillaceae_G > Bacillus_A > Bacillus_A cereus_S. The sequence goes on along the minus strand of NZ_NTUG01000004.1, from coordinate 2,798 downwards.
GTACATACCCCAACGACCATTGCAGATAAAGAGTTTTCAGCTGATGTGGAAGCGGAAGCGACAATTTCTCCTTCTTCTTCAATGTAATATGTGTGTCCTGTATTTGTTTCAAGGGATTGCCGCAAAATCTTTTCGGATTGTTCTGTTGTCTGTGGGAATTCTTCAATGTTGCTTCTAAGTTTCATAATTCGCTTAACATCATCCATAGTTGCTAGTTTTATCCTAGTATGAAGTATTGTTTCTGGTAGTGCAGTATCATCTTTACACTCACAAAAATACATTTTATTTTTTGTTCCGAGATGTATACCATGTAAATCTTCAAGTTTTTCTACAATGTCCGATTTACCAGAAAGTTTTAGTGGCCTGTGAGGTGAAAGAATTGCTTCATAGTCAGCAACTGAAAAATCGTCTTTTCCATAGGGTATAAATGAATCATGAAAGCGTAGTAATACGGATTGTAACGCTTCACCCTCTGTGAAAATGCCCCATAATTCTTGAAAGTCTGCATCGTATCCAAATGCTTCAATATCGCCAATGATAAATAGGTTAATCGCTGCTTCTTCTTTTAGAAATGTAAGTACTTGTTCATGATCACGCTTTGTTAATTTCCGTATCATACAGTATCGCCTCTTTTTTTTTTCTAAATATTATTACTTATCATTTTTGAAATCAATATAAAATTTTATGTTTAGTTCACAAGGTTTAGGAAAAACTAGGAAAGATATGACAAAGGAGGTTATGAACGGTGGATCATCCAATTCAAGGATTAATGAAAGCAGCGATGGAAAATTTAAAGGAAATGGTCGATGTTAATACGATTGTTGGGGAGCCTGTTCAGACGGCTGATGGCGGTGTAGTGCTAACTGTTTCTAAAGTAGCGTTTGGATTTGGAGCAGGGGGATCAGATTTTCAAACAAATGATGGTCAAAGAGCACAAGGTAATCCAGCATTCGGCGGCGGGAGTGCAGGCGGTGTTTCCATTACTCCAGTAGCTTTTCTTGTAGTGAATAAAGATGGCGTGAATATTCTTCACTTACAAAATGCTACACACCTAGCGGAAAAAATGATTGAGTTAGCGCCACAAACGATTGATAAGATTCAATCCATTTTTCAAAAAAATGAAAAGCATACTGAAAATCATCATCCGCAAAATCCGGACGAAATCGCGTAAAAAAGTCTATTTTTCAATAGGCTTTTTTTCTTGTAATCAGTATGTAATAAAACTAATGAAATTGTAAATAGTTTTTGAAGTTTTTTCTATGTTTCTAAAATTTTTCATGTTAAAATATGCTATAGAATTGAAACATATAAAACGAAGGTGGCTAGGTGCTTTGTCTGGAGGATCTGACCAAGTAAAGAATATGATATATATTAATGGTAATCGTCGGGGTCATTGTTTTATTACATCTGGAATTACATTTGAAGAGTTTGCAAGTAATATCCCTTCACCGCTTCATCAAGTGTTGCTTTTAAAACATAATTTTGAGTGGACTGATTTTCACTATCATACTTTATTCGAATATGTAGAAGAAGAAAACATACATAAATTAATCAAAGCAGAGATTGATGAATTTGATGAGTTTTGTTGGGTAGATTTTGATGATGCAAGCGATTTAGATGAATTGGAGCCAAAGGAAATTGCAGAATTGTTATATTTGGCTCACAAAAAAGAACCGCTTGGGAGAGCGTTTTTCCCACTTTTGAAAAATAGATTTGTTTATTTTTCACACGATGACGGTTGGTACAACAAAGTGTATTACCGTAGAATCGCTGATTTTGTAGGAATGCTTAGCAAAGTAATTCCGTACAAACTTGGTTCGTTTGGAAAGAAACGCTTTTCTTTCTTCCAAAAATCAAAAATATTCCCAGCAATTTCAAAAGAAGTTATTCTTGGGCTTGTTCCATTAATGGAAGACGGGCTGTACATTGATTTAGCGGGGAAAATTGAGTCGAGAAGAGGCTTAGAGATTCCTGTATACGTAGTTGGTTCGTATGAGAGTACGGATGAAGTATTAGATAACGTAGAGGAATTAAAAAAAGATGCAACCGAAACGGGCTGGCTTATTTTTGATAAGAAAGAACAAGAGTGGCAATGGATTGTGGACTAAGGAAACTTGGCAATTTAGGTCAAGTTTTCTTGTTTTTTGAAAGGAGAAACAATGAAGAAATATTATACAGCGGTAGGCATTGTCAGCATTATTCTTGTTGCAGTACTACTTTTAACTTGTCCAAAAGAATCTGATTTCCAGTCTTATTTAGAGGATAAGTATGCATTGATTTGTAATCAAGGTAGCTTTGAATGTACACAAAATGTAGATAAGAAAGAACAAAAAATGAAGTTTGTAAGCACAGATACACGAAACGGTGTGTTTTTTATAACAGTAAAACAAACTTTTGAAACGGAAACTGGTAAAAAGAAAGAGTATAGCGGAGTAGGTATGTTTCGTACATTTCTTTTTGTGACTGAAAAGACTTTCTAATGATAGAAGGTCTTTTTTTTATGCGCATGTTCATATAAATGAAGTAAGACAAGCGTAGGGGGGAATGAGAATGAAAAAAATATGTGTAGTTTGTGGTGGAGAGGAGTTCTTTTCATCTACATTATATGCACGTACGAAACAAGACTGGGCATATGCTCCAAACATGTATCGCTTTGAAAAGGTATTCATTGAACACCGAGATGAAGAAAACTATCCAGTGTTTCAAGAAATTACTGCAAAACACTGCTGCGGATGCGGACATATTATGTTGTACCATGAGTAAACACACCAAGTAATACTGAAGTGAACCCAAAAAGT
>NZ_NTUG01000049.1 GCF_002561295.1 Bacillus cereus | reverse complement strand
AATTGGGGTGCAGTTCACTTAGCGCTGTTCTTTTTCAGTTACATATTGTTGTAAATCAAATGGAGTTATTGCTTGAATGAACTCTTTTGAGATAAGAGATTGAACGAGTGTACTTTCTGAAATGGTAGCACCTGTTTTCTTTTGATAGGCTTGTTGTAACAAACCTAGTTTTTCTACTGTTTCTTTTGATAATTCAATTGTTAGTGTGTTCATAATTTCTCCCCCTTATTACTAGAGTACCACTACAAAATAGGAGAAACAAGAAAAGAGAAAATGAAATATAAAAAAGGTTACCAAGTTTCAATTTGGTAACCTTTCTTATGTATAAGAACTAGTTTTTTTATGCAATACCGATATATTTCAAAGTTTTTGATGGGGTACTATGATCAAAGAAGTGTTGTAAAAATGCAATATCAACACCAGATTTATATGCACAATATCCCCAAGTTTTGCGAAGTGTATGTGAGCTAATCCCTTCTAAACCAACTTCTTTTGCAGCTTTGTTTAAAATATACCATGCATGCTGTCTTGTAATAGATTTTGTACCTTTTTGAGATTTTAACAGTGGTTCATTACGTCTCCATGTTTTACGTTCTTTCATGTAGTCTTCGATTGCGTGCTGTAAGTCTTCGTTTACAGCAAACCATTTATGTTTCTTTACTTTTTCATTGTAAAATAAAATGGAATGGCGAACATTTTCATTTTCGTCAATAACGTCACCGACTTTTAATTGTAAAATCTCACTTACTTTTAGACCAGAATTTACAGCTAATACGAATAGTAAGCCATCACGTTTCGAAGATTGTAAAAGTATATTTTTGATTGTTTCTAATTGTTTTTCGTTTTGAATAGGTTGTCCTGCTTGTTTCATTTCACGCACTCTCCTCTTATTTGTGTGTAAAGGAAAGGATTAACTTGGTTACTACTATAAAGGGAGAGTGTGAATTTCATGTGAACTCCTGGTGAAATTAAGACAAATTATTTGACTTCTTTTACTTTTTGTAAATCAAAATAAAAAACGACGCTATCATTCGTGTTGTATACACCGTATTCAGCATGATGCAGGTCTAATATGTTTTTGACAATGGATAAACCAAGCCCTGTTCCTCCTGTGTGACGGCTTCGGGAAGCGTCTAAACGATAGAAACGATCCCAAATTTTTTGTAGACTTTCATCTGGAATTGGATTACCAGTGTTCTCAATTTCTACTTTAACCTTTTCTTCATTCTCAGTGATGCGAATGTAAATTTCTTTTCCCTCTGGTGTATAGCGAATTGCGTTGCTAAGTAAATTCACAACAACTTGTTCAATGCGATTACGATTCGCTTCAACATATATAGATGGGTTTGCATCGATTTCTACTTGTAATTGTTTTTCTTCCATACTAAATAATAGCTTCGTATACACTTGTTGAACGAGTTCACCAAGTGAAAAAGTATTCATTTCTAATTTATACGTACCCGATTCTAGCTTGGCTAATTCTAGCATCTCAACAATGAGTCGATTCATATTTTCGGTCTCTTCTAAAATAACATCGGTATAGTACGTATTATCTTTACTTACACCATCTTTAATTCCTTCCGCAAAGCTTCTAATTACGCTCAGCGGTGTTTTTAATTCATGAGATACGCCGGAAATAAATTCTTTTCTCGTTTTTTCTAATTGACGTTCTCGTTCGATATCTTGTTGTAATTTTGTATTTGCAACATTTAATCGATCTATTCGGTCTTTTAAGTTTACTGATAAGGTATTAATGCTACTAGACAAACCGCCAATTTCATCATCTGCTGAAACCGGTAATTTTTCAGTGAAATCAAAATTAGCCATTTTCTTTGTAACACGATTTATTTTAATAAGAGGTTTAACAATAATTTTTGAATAGTAAAAGGATAGTAAAATAATAACGAGAAATACGATAATTAAGGCATAGACGTAGTAATCTTTTAAAACGAGCATGGCTTCATTAACAGGCTGCAAGGAAGTCATTGCGAAAGCGAATTCTTTAATCTCCCCTTTTTCAATAACTGGTTGCACAAAGATTTGACTTTTTCCATTCTCTTCTTCTCCAATTGTAAATGTTGTCAATTCATTTGAATTGGTTTTACCTAGTAGTACAGATAATTCCCAATGTTGAACCCCTTGTAAAGTTTCTAAATTATTCGCAAGACGAATCTCATTTTTGGAGGGAAGGTGTATTTTTGATACAGTCCCTTGAAACGTATGGATACCAAGTCTTGATTCTGTTTCGTATTTGTTTTTCTTTTTCTTAGCGTTTGTCCAATCAATATTGAATAATTTAAAATCTTCCATGAGGTTCTCATTTGTCCATATATTATTAGGAGCCGTAATCGTAACAGGTATAATGACATCCTTTTTTAAAATTCCATCTATGAGAATAAAATCATTATTTTTTAACTGTAAATTCATAAACTTGGTATATTCATCGATTGTTAAAATATTGTTGAGTGGAATCGAATACGTTTTATTGGATTTATCGACAATCTCAATATAATAATTATTTTCATCTTTTATAATTCCATTTGGATCTAATAAAACAACCTCGGCATTTGTTTTTTCGTGAAAGTCTTGCTTGAGTTTTCTTATCTCCTCAAATGTCCGGTCACTTTTTTCATAACTAGATAAAAATTTTTCAAAAGCTGTTTGGACGGTGTCGACTTTTTTATTAATATAAAACGTTTCTAAAAACAATGATTGCCCAAGGAAAAAAAGGAGGAAGGTAGCAGTAAATAATGTTGATGTTAATAAAAATAATTTAAAGACAATGCTTCTTTTTTTCACTTCTTCACCTCATAAAAAATACTGACATAAATATGCTTTTTAACCTGCATTAACAAGCAGTAAGATCCCTCTTCAAAATGTAATAAGAGCAAGGAAGAAAATCATTGGTTATAAAAGCTTGATTGGTTCAACTCATAATAAACGGAGATTAATAAAGTTTCACTTTATTATAACAAACGATAAAAGAAAGTAGGGATTGAAAATCTGTCTCTATTTGTATCAGTTTTTTATAAAAAGTCATATAAAGTGGTTATTTCATTTGATAAAAAAGAACCTGCCAGACGTATGACAAGTTCTTTTTATATTATTGTTGGATTGCAGCGTCTAAAGCAATTTCAATCATTTCGTTGAATGTAGTTTGACGCTCTTCAGATGTTGTTTCTTCTCCAGTGAAGATGTGGTCACTTACTGTTAATACAGATAATGCATTCACACCATATTTCGCTGCCAATGTATAAAGTGCAGTTGTTTCCATTTCGACAGCTAATACACCGTATTCACCAAGTTTTTTCACCATATCCATGCTCTCACGATAGAACACATCAGCTGTCAAAACATTACCAACTCGAACGTGTAATCCTTTTTCTGTTCCAGCATCATACGCTTTCTTTAAAAGATCAAAGTTTGCTGCTGGTGCAAAGTCAAATCCAGGGAATGTTAAACGGTTCATGTTAGAGTCTGTACAAGCAGTCATTGCAATAATTACGTCACGCACTTTTACATCTTTTTGAATCGCGCCGCATGTACCTACACGAATTAAATTTTTCACTCCATAGCTTTGAATTAATTCGTTAACATAAATAGAAATAGAAGGAACACCCATACCAGTCCCTTGAACAGAGACACGTTTCCCTTTATAAGTTCCAGTGAATCCTAACATGCCGCGTACGTTGTTATAGCAAGTTACGTCCTCTAAAAATGTTTCTGCAATATATTTCGCACGTAGTGGATCGCCAGGTAGTAAAATAGATTCAGCAATTTCACCTTGTTTTGCTTCAATATGAACGCTCATAAAAAATCCTCCTTGTTATGTATAGATATAAATTAACACCATTTGCATTATACACTAGGAATCCTGTCGATTAAAATCTTTTTCTTGCTTGTAGTATGTACAACAAATGTTATTCCCAGTAAATTTCCGTTTTTTTCTGGTTTTTGGTTGTTTTTCTTTACGAGAGCCGTTTATCCCGCTATTTGCGGGCTAATAATCAGTGGGGGATGAAGGAAACCCCCACTGATTAAAGTTTCACTTTATTTTATAGAGGATTTTTCTGAAAAAAATAGAATGAACTTTGTAATAACATTCTATTTACAAATGTAGGTGTACGAATGGTGTCACGACTTATAAAAAAGTATGGCAGGTGATGATTTGAAAAATCTTGTCATTGGACTAGTTGCTTTACTACTTATTGTGGCTGGTGGATTCTACATGCAAAAGTTTAAAGGAACAACAGAAACAGCAGGGGATATTCGAGAAGTAGAGTGGGAGATAAAAAATAGAAAAGGAAATGAAAAAATAGATATTACATTTCAACTGTTTAATAAGAATAACAATGAGGTTCGTGGCGTGAATGATCATATTCGGGCTATTATTGTAGATGAACAGTTCAAGAAAATCCAGCAAATAAACCCTGCATTTGCTGGAAGTGGTTCTTATAAGCTATCTTTAAGCGGAATGAAAGATAAAGGTTATACGGTTTTCTTATATGAGAATCGCGGTAAAACAGAACAGTCCTTTTCTAAGAAAAGTTTCGGGGGAGAGGAAAAAGAAAAGATACAAAAAAATTTAATAGGAGATACAGTGCTTACAAAAAAAATTGGCGATTACCAAATGTCGCTTTTATTTGGAGCGTTACATCCAAATGAAGCAGCGACACTGACATTTCAATTGCAAATGAAAAAAGGGGAAAGCGTGAAGTTTAGCTCGGGTACTGGGGAGCAGGGGGAACTTTATATAGTCGATGAAAAAAGAGAACATTTTTTATATGCAGTCCCTGTAAATGAAGAAGAGCAACTACAGTATCGTATTACCTTCCCAGAAGAAGGCATGTATAAAATATGGGGCACATTTTATATAAACGGAAAAAAATATGAAAAAGAGTTCATTCTCCAAGTTCAGAAACGAAAAAGCAGCTAGTGATGCTAGCTGCTTTTTCGTTTTCCTATTAATTTTGTTACTGCAAGCATTGTAATGGGTAAGGAATGATTTTTTCGAAATGCTAAATATTTGCCGCTCCACGTAGGTTTATATTTTTCTTTAAAGTGTCGTAAACCGCTAAAACTATACGTATAACGAACGTTATTAAAAATTGCTGCTGCGACACGCTCGGACCAAAAGGATTGTGTCGATAAGCCAACATTAGAAAGCGGAGCCATACCAATATTGAAAGAATGATAATCATTTTCTTTTGCCCATTGGAATAAATGGATGAAAATCGCATCCATAATTCCACCAGGTGCATCAGGGTAATAGCGCATTAAATCAACTGAAAGTTCACCAGTTTGGTAAACAGGCATAAACGTTGTAAATGCGATGATTTTTCCTTCGGCATCAGATAGTGTTGCAATAGGAGCACGATTTATATAGTCGCAATCAAGGTATCCAAGAGAAAAACTTTTTTCTTTTTTTCCTCCAAGCCATGCGTCTGAAACTTTTTTTAATTCCTCATATAACTCGTCTGAAAACGGTGGTTGGTGAATAGAAAATGTATAACCTTCACGCTCAAAACGGTTAAAAGTTGCACGTAAGCCAGCGCGCTTTTTACCTGATATAGTAAACGTATTTAAATCAACAACAGCCTCTTCACCAAGTTTAAAGAAGTTATAGCCAAAATCATGATATAAGCTCATCCATTTGCTTTCAATTTGATAGAAAACACAAATGTATCCAAAGCGATCTGCTTCAGCTAGAAATTCTTGTAGTACGGTGCGGAAAGAGGATGGATCGCCAATTGGATCACCGAGTATTACAAGACGTTTACCTGTTGTTGAAAATAATAGAAGCGCTTTTCCATCGCTACTGAAGAAGAATTGTTTGTCGCCTAAAAAACCTAAATGACTTAGTACATTTCCACCATATTGATCTAAGAAGTTTTGCAGTCGTTTATCGTTTGCTGGTTGCCCAGGAAATATGCTACGGTAGCGATTCGCGATTAGAGAACCGATCAGTAAAAAGGTTGGAACAAAAAAAGCAGCTGCAAGTGCGCTTCGCTTCACTTGCGTAATATTGCGAACGACAAAATCTGGCTTGAAAGCTTCTTTTGCACCAGCAAATAAAATACCGAGATTTTTGTACAAATATAATGTTAGGAGTAAAAATATAAATACTTTGACTACATCAGAGAGCGAAACTTCCATTTTCTCACGTACAAATCTTTTACGGAGCATATATAATACGGCAAGTACAATTAATAAAATAAAGGTTTCCTCAATATCAATTCCTTTTAATGTGTTAAAGATTGCTGCTCCAATTAAAGAAACAATTGTCATATAGTAGGAGCGCTTCGTTCCGTAATAGATCCCCCTTGATAGAATAAGAAGAAGGATACCGAATGTTAAAGATAAGCTAAAAGACAATTGAATCAGAGGTTTTGGAGCTAAAATATGTAATGCATGAGCACGGTTTATACTGGTTGGTAAAATCGTTGATAAGATAACCATTAAACCAGCAAAAACAGTTAATGCAGCGGATGCCCAGGATCCTAATTTTCCTAAGAAATCACGTTGTAATGTCCAAATGACACCTGTTGTTTCTAAGGCAGGTGCGATAAACGGCTTATCTTCAATCTTTTTAAGCGCAGCTCCCGTCATTTCAAAAGCTGCAAAAATTAAACCGAGGCAAAACGGTAAAATATAGTATACAAGGCGGTATAGTAACATGGCAGGTAGTAATACACCTGTGTCAATACCGTATTGTCCTAAACCAGTCAAAAAGACAAGATCAAATGAACCAAGGCCACCTGGTACAAGGCTCACAACGCCAGCTAAAGCGGCAATGACATAAACCCCTAAAAACTTCCGGAAATCTATCTCAATTCCGAATAGTATTAAAATAACATACATGACGATACCGGCAGATAGCCACTCCACTAATGAAACAAGAGAGTATAAAACGGTTGGGTTTTTCTCTTCCTCTTTTCCGTCTACGTTTTTTTGTTTTCGATTTTTAAGTTTAGAAAATCCGATATATATCGGTACAAAAAGAGCAAAAAAGACGAGTACAGGCCATAGCCAAGGTTTTTCATGCAGAATAAAACGTGTATCGAGTATTCCAATAAGACCGAGGAATGAGAGAAGGGCTAAGCCATTAATAAAGGCAGTTGTCATCCAAGCAATACTTTTGATAAGTTTACCATTCTCTTTTACGTGGGGCCGATATAACATGGTTCGTACGCCCGCCCCAACAAGACCGCCAAAGCCAAGAAATCCATTTAAAGTGTTGGCAGTCCATGAAACACGGAAAATTTTTTGAACAGGTACATCTGCTTTTAAATAGCGAAGCATAACAAAGTCGTAAAAAAACATTGTCGAAACAGCAAATGCACCGAGCGTAATAGCTAAGAAGACTCCTCCAGTCGGAATATTTTTAATTGTTTCAATTGCTTCTAAAAATGAAATACCCGACAATTCTTTCCGAGCTTGAAAGAATACAATAGTCAAGACAACAAATGGAAAAATAATTTTTCCGATTTGTAAGAAACGTTTCCACGAAAACGACATAAATACAACTCTCCTTGCATAAGAAAACTGAGACAATATTCTTATTATGACAAACTTCATGGAAAATAAAAAGGTAAATTAAAGGATATAAAACTATTTTTTATATAAATATGGAGATATTATAAAATTTTATTAAGAATTAATAAAAAAAATAAGTTTTGTTTATTCAGAAAAATAAGTTAAAATAAAGCAAAATAGGGAAGTGAGGGAAAGTGGATGATTATAATAGGTTACGCAGGCTATGAGCTGGAAAAAGCGCAATCTAATACATCAGAAGATTTCTTTAATCGATCTGAAATCACTTATATTTTGGGAGAACAAGAAAAAACATTTTCTGTATTATATGTCCGTTATTTTGAAGAAATTTTGCAAGAAGTTACTCCGTTTGAAGGAAATCCAGTTTTTAAAATAGAAGAACAAGACATATATTTACGCGATATCGTTGCTTTAGCCTGTTTTGTTAAAAATAAAGAATTTCGTGGGCAAAAGCGTGTATATATTAATGCGACAGAAGATTTTCAAAAATATTTTGATGAGAAAACAGTGGTAAAAGTACAAAACATAATGGCTGAGTTACATAAAAATAAAAAAGTAGAAATAGCGTAAAATGGCAAAGGGGAGAAAAGGATATGTCTAATTCAATGGTTGAAAATCAAACGCATCAAGTTTCTCAATTTTTAGAGGAAGCCATTCATTTGATGACTGATTTTGTAAATTATCATACATTGCCTTCCTTATTAGAAGAATCGCCAGAGGGTAATAAACATTATTATGAAGGCTTATTATCAGCATTAAGGAGACTACTTGTATTTTGTGAAGAAGGATTAGATGCGTGCCTTGTTTTACTAAGCAGCCAACCATTTCGAAAAACGGCTGCTGAGAAAACATTATATAAAATCTACCATCAAGTAATTGCTGAATTCTTTTCACCTAAAAGTGATCAGTGGTATGAAAATAGTCGCTCAGCCTATACAGGGAAAAATTCTATTGTTTTTCAACAAATTCCACCTCGCTCCATTGAAAAAATAATGCAAGAGTTAGAAGGTAAGTTTCAAACAATGCGTGAAGAGCTGGAATATTATGAAACGGACTATCAAACGAAGATGTTACACAAGTATTAATATAAGGTTGAAAAGCCATTCTTTTTAGATGGGAGAGAGGATCCGGCCATGCGTAGAAGCGGTCAGGTCCTTTTTTGTCCGTATGCGGCTTGAAAACAGAAAGAGTGAATCTTCTTTTTTATAGCATTGGTTTGAATGTATATGAATTGTTAACTTGAAAGAATAGCAATTTATTTAGGATAGATTTAGGCGGAACGTAAAAATTGATTGGTAGTAGCCAATTACAATTTCACCTTATATAAGTATTAGAGAATATGCAAAGAAGCTAGCGAAAGACTAGCTTCTTTTACTGCTTTGTACGGCATATACGATGCGGGTGCTGAATATAGTTAGAGTGGGGAGCATTGAGGAGGTGTCGCGTTGTATGAATCAGCAAGGTGTATTTACAGATTACTTTCATGAAGTAGAAAGTTGGTGTGAAAGTGTTCTTCATGTATTAGATAGTCGCGCAACTGAAGTATATGACGTTCATATGCTTGCATATAAAATTCGAATGTTATTAGATCGTATGAAAGAATGTGAAGATGAGACAGATGCTGAATTATTATATGAGATTAGTGATGATGTGGAACATATTCAGAATCACTTGCAAGAAATATTTATACAAGAAAATGAACAGTATGAGTTGTATGAAAGAGCATATACGGAGCGTTCGGTTCCAATTGGAGGCCACACGCTTCCGCCGCTACCCTATCCGTATAATGCGCTAGAACCATATATTTCTCGAGAAATTATGATGATTCATCATGATAAGCACCATCGAGGTTATGTAGAAGGGTTAAATAAAGCAGAAAAAATGATGGAAGAAGCAAGGAAAACAAACAACTTTGATTTAATCAAACATTGGGAAAGAGAAGCAGCTTTTCATGGTTCGGGCCACTATTTACACACGATATTTTGGAATAACATGAAAAAAGATGGGGGAGGAAGTCCAAGAGGGGCATTGTCTAGGCAAATCGAAAAAGATTTTGGGAGTTTTTTACGTTTTCAAAAACATTTTACAGAAGCTGCATCGAAGGTAGAAGGATCAGGATGGGCGATTCTTGTATGGGTACCTCGTTCGGGAAGATTGGAAATTTTGCAAAGTACTCTCCATCAATTATTCACACAGTGGGATACGATACCATTACTTGTACTTGATGTATGGGAACATGCATATTATTTGCAGTACCAAAATCGAAAAGATGAGTACATTAAAAATTGGTGGAATGTTGTGAATTGGCCTGATGTGGAAAAGAGATTTGAAAGCGCGAAACAACTTGAGTGGACACCGTATTAGACGCATATATGTGCGTCTTTTTTGCTAGGGTAGAAAAGAATATTTCGTTCATATTTTAAAGGGCCAAGCATACACTTGTACAAAAAGTGCCAAAGGACGTGGTGGGGGAATATGAGACGAACTTGGATTGTAATTGCACTTATTGTAATGTGTGCAAGTATTATACCGATTCATACATATGCACAAATGAATGATGTAAGTGCACGTAATGCTATATTGTTGGAAGAACATTCAGGCCGAGTTTTGTATGGGAAATCAGAGCATGAACCACAGAAGATTGCTAGCATCACGAAAATTATGACTGCCTTACTTGCTGCTGAATCAGGAAGAATGAGAGAAGCTGTTCCTATTAGCGATAAGGCTGTTCGAGTAGAAGGTTCGGCAATTTATTTAAAACCTGGAAACAAAGTACCACTAGAAGATTTAGTTTACGGTTTACTGCTTCGTTCAGGTAATGATGCAGCGCAAGCAATTGCTGAAAACGTGGGAGGGAGTATAGAAGGATTTGTGTATATGATGAATGAAAAGGCGAAACAAATCGGAATGGAAGATACACATTTTTCGAATCCGCATGGTTTAGATGGGGACGGTACGCATTATTCATCTGCATATGATATGGCACTTTTAACACGCTATGCAATGGGGAATGAAACGTTTCGGAAAATTTTTGGAACAAAGACATATCAATCAAAAGCGTGGGATTATCCATGGAAAAACAAGCATAAACTTGTAACTTCTTATTATGAATTTGCGACAGGAGGAAAGACTGGATTTACAAAAAAAGCTGGGCGTACACTTGTAACAACAGCTTCGAAAGATGGATTGGATTTAATTGTAGTGACGCTCAATGCATCTAATGATTGGGACGACCACATGTATTTATTTAATCAAGGATTTAAACAATATGAATTAACGAAAGTTCTCGGACAGGGTGCGCTTTCTGGGTTGAAAGAAAAGAAGTATATCAATCATGTGTATACGAAAAATGATTTTTCTGTACCGTTAACAGTAGGTGAGAGAAAAGAAGTGTTGCTAAAAGTTGAACTTGATAAAAATGCAAAGTTAAAGAATGGAGAAAAAGTAGGGAAAACAATTATTTATGTAGGTAAGGAGAAAGTAGGCGAGCGTAATTTATTTTATAGCAAACGAAAGCTAGTTGCTACAACGGGAGTATATTGGAATGATGTAAGAGAGATCTTTTCTCATATGTTAGGTGTTGGAACAGATGGTTAACCTCGTATGGGTGGCGATGGCGGTCATTGGAATTGTATATGCGATGGTGAACGGAACGATGGAAGAAGTGAATAAAGCAGTTTTTGAAGGATCGAAAGATGCGGTAACAATTTGCATTGGGCTGATTAGTGTTCTAGTCTTTTGGCTCGGTTTAATGAAAATTGCTGAAGAAGCAGGCTTATTAAAGAAATTAGTCTCATTTTTTATGCCTGTTGTGAAAAGGCTGTTCCCAGAAGTACCAAAAGATCATCCTTCGATGGGATTTATTTTATCGAATATGATGGCAAACTTTTTCGGATTAGGAAATGCTGCGACGCCGCTCGGTATTAAAGCCATGGAGCAGCTTAAGGAATTGAATGGAGGAAAAGATTCGGCAAGTCGTTCTATGGTGACATTTTTGGCTTTGAATACATCTGCCATTACATTGATACCGACTACCGTAATTTCAATCCGAATGACGTATGAATCAGCGAACCCAACTGAAATTGTTGGTGTTACGTTCATCGCCCAAGTATTATCGATGATTGGCGCGATTTGGATTGACCGCTATTTTTACCGAAGACGGAGTAGAAAGGGGCGGAAAAAGTGAGTATCGTTAATACAATTTCACTATGGGTAATTCCATGTGTAATCGGTTTTATTCTATTATATGGAACGATAAAAAAAGTTCCAACGTACGAATCATTTGTAGAGGGTGGAAAAGAAGGGATTCAAATTGCTATTTCTATTTTACCATTTATGGTAGGGATGCTAGTATCTATTTCTATTTTCAGGGCATCAGGGGCACTAGATGCTATGATTTCCGTCATGAAGCCACTGTTAGATTTAATTCACGTGCCAGCAGAAATTGTGCCGCTTGCGCTTATACGTCCCATTTCGGGTTCGGCAGGATTGAGTATTACTACAGATTTAATTGCTACATATGGGCCGGATTCGTTTATTGGTAGGCTTGCTTCTACGATGCAAGGCAGCACGGATACAACGTTTTATATTTTAACGGTGTACTTCGGGGCTGTTGGTATTCGTAAAATGGGAGATGCATTAAAGGTAGGTTTGTTTGCTGATTTAATTGGAATTATTTGTTCTATTGTGTTTGTTTCTTTATTGTTTCAGTAATCAGTATTCATTTTTTGCGGCAATTCGCTTATAATACGTATACGGACCACTATTAAGGGTAGGCTTAATGGTGGTTTTTTTATGGAGTATTTTTGACAAAATAATGAACTTTTGTTGTGAACAACTGTATGAAGGTAAACAATAATAAAGGATAAAAGTAGCATTCGACCTTTAAAAGTTTGCACTATAGCTATGTTGTTTAGGATTGGTGAGGAAAACTGCTGTAAACCTTAGGCGGTTGCCAAGTCTTTCTAATGAAGGTAAGATAAATTTGAGGTGAATTAAGGAAATGGAACGATTACAAAAAGTGATTGCGCAAGCAGGAATTGCGTCAAGAAGAAAAGCTGAAGAACTTATTCAGCAAGGAAAAGTGAAAGTTAACGGTAAAGTAGTAACTGAGTTAGGAACGAAGGTAACCCCTCAAGATAAAGTAGAAGTAAATAATATCCCTCTTGAAAAAGAAGAACCTATTTATTTCTTACTATATAAACCAACTGGTGTTATTTCGAGTGTATCAGATGATAAAGGAAGAAAAGTTGTAACAGACTTTTTCCCTGAAATCAGGCAGCGTCTATTCCCAATTGGGCGTTTAGACTATGATACGTCTGGCGTACTCCTTATGACCAACGATGGTGACTTTGCAAATATACTAATGCATCCAAAATATAAAGTTGAGAAAACGTATGTTGCAAAAGTAAAAGGACCATTAACAGGAGAGAAAATTCGCATGTTAGAAAAAGGTGTTGTATTAGAAGATGGTAAAACAGCGCCAGCACGTGTGAAAATTATTTCTTGGGATAAACGTAAAGAGATGGCAATTGTTCAATTAACAATCCATGAAGGACGTAACCGTCAAGTTCGTCGCATGTTTGAAGCACTTGGCTGTAAAGTAATGAAATTAAAACGTGAACGTTATGCTTTCTTAGAGGCAGGGAGCTTACGCCCTGGTGATGCGAGAGAGTTATCACCTCATGAAGTAAAACAATTACGTGCACTTGCTTCTACAAAACCGAGATAAGTAACACTGTGAAACTCCTATCCATGGAGGATGAAAATTCTTCATGGATAGTTAGTTAAATGGACTACTTTTGCAGAAATTTATGGAAAGTTAGATAATAAATAAAAACAAGTGCTTGAGGTAATGGACCAGTTAGTAGTTACAGAGATTGTTTACATATAAATTCATCAAAGAGAGGAGAGAGGATATGAAAAAGAATCGTTTACTATTCCGCATTCTCATTTTGCTTATTTTAAGCGTAGCGGTAGGATTTACGCTTTATCAAGGTTTTTTTGTAGATAAGGAAAAAATGCAAATCGGGAAAAAAGCGCCTAACTTTGTTGTTACAGATTTAGAAGGGAAGAAAATCGAGTTAAATGACTTGAAGGGAAAAGGAGTATTCTTAAACTTTTGGGGAACATGGTGTAAACCGTGTGAAAAAGAGATGCCTTATATGAATGAATTATATCCTAAATATAAAGAAAAAGGCGTTGAAATCATTGCGTTAGATGCAGATGAAACGAATATTGCAGTGAAAAATTTTGTGAATCAGTACGGATTAAAGTTCCCTGTGGCAATTGATAAAGGGCAAGAAATAATCGGTACATACAGCGTGGGCCCACTGCCAACATCATTTTTAATTGATAAAGAAGGAAATGTAATTGAAAAAATTACGGGTACACAAACGAAGGATCAAATAGAAGGATATTTAAAGAAGATTACTCCTTGATAAAGAAAGCCTTTACATAATGTGATAATGAATTTGTTTGCTAGATGAAGGTGCTTTGCTTCGTCTTAGTACCTCTCTTGAAAATTCTGAGTATTGCGGTAACTCGCATTTGGAAGATACAATGATAAATAGAAACAAGAGGCGGTGAGAATATTGGAACAAATAAAATGTGAATGCGGACATGTAAATCCAATTGGTACAATTTTTTGCGAAGCTTGTGGGAAACCTTTTGAAAATAAGGAAGGTACAAGATTATTAGATATGAGATATGAAGGAAGTGCTCGGCGTTCTCTTACTCATACGAAAACGATAGTAGATAAGGTTTGGAGCTTTTTTTCTTCGGTAAAAGTAGGAGTATGGCTTATAGTTATCACTTTATTAGCATCAGCAGTTGGAACAATATTCCCACAAGAAATGTACATACCTCCAGGTGTTACGCCGGGTGAATATTATGAGCAGGAATATGGTTTTCTAGGGCAATTATATTATCAATTGGGTTTTAATAATTTATACAGTTCATGGTGGTATATGATTTTAATTGCTTCGATTGGTGTATCACTTGTGATATGTAGTTTGGATCGTGTAATTCCGCTTTATAAAGCTTTAAAAAAGCAGGGGGTAAAAAGACACCCAAGCTTTTTAAAGAGACAAAGGTTGTATGGGACAGGATCTCCAAAAGAGGGAGATTTAGAACAGATTCAAGTCAATTTAAAAAAAAGAAATTACAATGTAAGAGTTGATGGTGAAAATATTTTAGCAGAAAAAGGACGATTTTCTCGCTGGGGTCCATATGTGAATCATATTGGTCTTATTATTTTTCTATTTGGAGCAATGTTACGATTTCTACCAAGTATGTATGTGGATGAATCGCTATGGTTACGTGATGGGGAAACGAAAGAAATACCCGGGACCAATGGGGAATATTATTTGAAGAATGAGAAGTTTACAAAAGAGGTTTATGACAAAAGTAAAGAAGATCAAGTATTTAATGATGCGATTGATCGTGTGGGCGATAAAATGATTGCTAAAAACTATCAAACGAATGCAGTATTATACAAAGCGGTCGGTGAAAATATTGCTGGGGAAAAACCAAAGCTAGAGAAGGTAAAAAAAGGTGAGATTCGGGTAAATGAACCGCTTAAATTTGATCAATTTGCCTTATATCAATTAGATTTTAAAGAAAATGAATTTAGTAGTATGTCTTTTTCTTTACAGAAAAAAGAGAATCAACAAAAATGGGCACCTATTAAAGTAGATTTGGAAAATCCACAAGAAACGTACGATTTAGGAGATGGATATTCTATAAAACTATTAAGTTATTTCCCTGATTTTTATTTTGATGAGAATGGTCAGCCAAATACAAAAACAAAGATTCCGAATAATCCAGCTTTCGTATTTAAAATGTTTACACCAGAGACACCAAAAGGAGAAGTAAGTTTTGTAGGGATACAACAAAATATTGAACCAGAAGGAAATAATCAATATAAAATGACCTTTGCAGGGGTAGAAATGCGAAACGCTACAGGGCTAATTGTAAGAAAAGATTTGACGCTATGGATTCTTGGTATCGGAGGATTTATCTTCATGGTTGGTGTGATTCAAGGGATGTATTGGAACCATCGTCGCATTTGGATACAACGTGTTAAAGATGAATGGTGGATTGCGGGCCATACAAATAAAAATTGGTTTGGCTTGCGGAAAGATATTGAAAAAGTACTTGAAGGAACAACAATTCCACAACCATATGACAAAGTAATTGATCAAAAAATTAGTTAAGGTGGGGAGAGTATATGGTACAAATAAGCAGTAATTTTCTATTTGCCGCTTTTATTCTATATTTAATTGCAACACTGTTCTTCGGAGGAGCAATTAAAGAAAAAGGACGAAAGTGGGCAAATATAGGTATAACCATTACAATTTTAGGGTTCGCCGCTCAAACTGTATACTTTGTAACAAGATGGATTGCTTCAGGGCATGCACCAGTAAGTAATTTCTTTGAGTTTGGTACATTCTTTGGCATGATGCTTGTTGGTGCTTTTATTGCTATGTACTTTATGTATCGTGTTAGTATCATTGGATTATTTGCTTTACCAGTAGCACTATTATTAATTGCATATGCGAGTATGTTTCCGAGAGAAATTTCACCGCTTATTCCATCGTTGAAAAGTAATTGGCTACATATTCATGTAACAACAGCAGCAGCTGGACAAGCTATTTTAGCAATTAGTTTTATTACAGGTGTTATGTATTTGCTTAAAAATGTAGATCAATCCCAAAAATCGAAACGGACATTTTGGTTAGAAGCAGTAGTGTTTACGCTCGTTTGTACTGTCGGATTTATCGCGGTAACAACGGTTTATTCAGCAACAAAATATGAAGCGAAATTTCAATGGGTGGATAAAAATGAACAGAAGGTAGAGATGAAATATAATCTTCCTGCGCTAGTTGGCCCGCATGAAGGAGAATTACTGACAACTGGGAAATTTGAACCAATTGCAGAAATGCCTGCTATCATAAATGCAAAGAAATTAAATACAGTCATTTGGTCATTGCTTATTGGGACAGGACTTTATATTGTATTAAGATTAGTTTTACGAAAAAGGGTATCTGCGGCTCTTCAGCCAGTAGTGAGAAACGTTAATAGTGATTTACTCGATGAAATTGGATATCGCTCTATTGCAATTGGATTCCCAGTCTTTACGTTAGGTGCACTAATTTTTGCGATGATTTGGGCACAAATTGCATGGACGCGTTTTTGGGGATGGGATCCAAAAGAAGTATGGGCACTCATTACATGGCTCTTTTATGCTGCAGTGCTACATTTACGTTTATCTAAAGGGTGGCATGGTGAGAAGTCAGCATGGCTTGCGGTCATTGGATTTGCAATTATCATGTTTAATTTTATAGTGGTAAACTTAATTATTGCCGGTTTGCACTCATATGCGTAAGGTTTTCCTCTTCTTGGGAAGGGAGTACAGGATTCTGTGAAGCATGGTAAAATAGGAAAGTGGTTGTCACTTTCCTATTTTATTTTTGTCAATTTCTTTTCTTTTTTGAGAAAAACATGGCAAAACAAAGGCTGATTTTGTAAAATGATGTCGGGGCCTAAATGTCCTGTTCAAGAAAAATACATATTTTTGGAAAAGAAATGAACAAATTTTATTATTCTTGTGAAGTATAATGTCTAAGGTGGAAGACTAACATTTTAGAATTATCTATTATGAGATAAGAGTAAAAACCGTATTACATCATAGAAAGGTAGGTGTGAACCGTTGTCATGTTTTTTACGGCAGCGGGAAGCAATGGAAAATGAACCAAGAATTTTAATTGTAGATGATGAAGATCGTATTCGCCGTTTATTAAAAATGTATTTAGAAAGAGAACAATATACGATTGATGAGGCTGATAATGGTGATGAAGCTTTAGAAAAGGCATTGCAAAATGATTATGATTTAATTTTATTAGACATCATGATGCCTGGAAAAGATGGAATTGAAGTATGTAAAGGAATTCGTGAGAAAAAAGCAACACCAATTATTATGCTGACAGCTAAAGGTGAAGAAGTAAACAGAGTGCAAGGATTTGAAGTTGGCTCGGATGATTATATTGTAAAGCCATTTAGTCCACGTGAAGTGGTTCTTCGTGTAAAAGCAGTCTTGCGCCGCTCTGTAACAACAACATTCTTTACACAAGATACAACAACGAAAGATGTTATTGTTTTCCCGCATTTAACAATTGATAATGATGCGCACCGTGTTACAGCTGATGGTGATGAAGTTAATTTAACGCCAAAAGAATATGAATTATTACTATTTTTAGCAAAGGCTCCTGATAAAGTATTTGATCGTGAGCAATTGTTAAAAGAAGTATGGCAATATGAATTCTTTGGGGACCTACGTACAGTAGATACACACGTAAAGCGTTTGCGTGAAAAGTTAAGTAAAAAATCATCTGATGCAGCGAAGATGATTGTAACTGTATGGGGTGTCGGCTATAAATTTGAGGTTGTGAGCGACTGATGCTTTGGAGAAGTGTAGTAGGAAAGCTATGGATGACAATATTGCTTCTTGTTTCATTTGTTCTAGGATTTGTTGCCATTTTGCTTTCACAGTTTTTTGATAATTACTATATTGAAATGAGTGAAAACAGACTTACAAAAGTAGCGACGAGTGTTTCGGAATTAATTGAAGAAGGTGCAGACGAAAAAACGATTGAGAATATCGCCTATAAGTTTGCTGATCCGCTCTCACGAATTATTATTGTGAAGGGAGATCATGAAGTTTCTTCTTCACCGAAACAAGAAGGATTGGTAGATCTTACAATAGAAGATCTGAAAAAGGATAAAGATTTAGCAGCTGTTTTTATTGATAAAAAAGAAAATAAAGAAAAAATAAAAAAAGTGTCTGATGATAAAACGCGTAGGAATTCCGAAAATGATATTATGATTGTTGGGAAACCGCTGAAATCATCGGAGCATAGTGCAGTGTTTGTGTATCAATCATTGCAAGTTCCGAAACAAGGTATGGAAAAAGCGACTGATTTTATTTTTCTATCAGCGGGAATTGCAATTATCTTAACGACGTTCTTTGCATTTTTCTTATCGACACGAATTACAGCCCCTCTTCGTAAAATGCGTGAAGTGGCCTTTGAGGTAGCGCGCGGGAAATTTGATACGAAAGCACCTATGGTTTCGCAAGATGAAATAGGAGAGCTAGCAACAGCGTTAAATCAAATGGGAAAACAATTGAAGTTTAATATCAATGCGCTGCAACAAGAAAAAGAACAACTTTCTAGTATTTTGAGCAGTATGGCAGATGGGGTTGTAACACTGAATCAAGAGGGTGAAGTTGTTGTTATTAATCCACCCGCGGAGCACTTTTTACAAGTTTGGCAAGAGGAAAAAGAGTTAGAATTAAGTAGGAGTTTGCCGCCTGAACTTGTTGAATTGTTCCATCTTGTAGTAGAGAGTGAGCAACAGCAAGTTATTGAAATTAATTTGCAAAAGGGTAACTACGTTGTCCTTATGACGCCGTTATATAATCAAACGAAAATTCGTGGTGCTGTCGCAGTCCTTCGAGATATGACAGAAGAACGTCGTCTTGAGAAAATGCGTCAAGATTTTATTGCGAATGTGTCTCATGAATTGCGCACCCCGATGGTTATGCTTCAAGGATATAGCGAGGCAATCTTAGATGATGTTGTTCAAACGAAAGAAGAAATAAATGAGTTTGTACAAATTATTTATGATGAGTCTGTTCGTCTAGGTCGCCTTGTAAATGAGCTTTTAGATTTAGCGCGGATGGAAAGTGGGCATGTAGAATTGCATATATCTGAAGTGGATATTCATCCATTTGTCGAGAAGATTGGTCGTAAGTTCCAAGGGATTGCACAAGATAAAGGTGTGCAGTTAACAGTTGATTTCCGTAACCAAGTTGTGGAGCATCCGTTTGATCCGGATCGTATGGAACAGGTATTAACGAACTTAATAGATAATGCAATTAGGCATACAGACGCAGGTGGTCATGTTAAGCTTGTGATTGATACGAAAAATAATGGACTAATTTTTGAAGTGCAAGATTCAGGTGCAGGTATCCCTGAAGAGGATATCCCATTCTTGTTTGATCGTTTCTATAAAGCCGATAAAGCAAGAACACGTGGGAAAACAGGTGGGACTGGCTTGGGCCTTGCGATTGCGAAAAATATTGTACAAGGTCATGATGGAAAAGTCTCTATATCAAGTGTTGTTGGAGAAGGAACGATATTCTCTGTATATTTACCAGGTCAATCCATATAAGTGATATTGTTGTGAGTGAATACTAAAGTTCTAATATTTTTTATTCTTTTTGAGTTTTAATATTTGCTCAATGGAATGAAGAATACTAGAACTTTTTATTTTGATGTGCTATTGGTAGAGGGTAGTCTCTTTATGAAAATGGATTGGAAGACAAAAAGGTTACACTAGGGAAAAAATAAATCCATATTGATTTGCTTGTATATCATTCGTGTCTATGAAAACAAAAGGTAATCATTACTCATTTTTCCCTTCTGTTTTCACATAACGTGGGGGGAAAGAACTGATCGCTTCTATCCATGGCTGGATGCTCTCTCACCACAAAAAAGTTTTCATTCGTTTTTAAATGTATACTTATATTTGTAATAGCTAGTGTAATGAATAAAGCATAAAAAGAGAGGTGTAGAAGATTTGAAACTATATACAAAAACAGGAGATAAAGGACAAACGAGTGTTATCGGTGGGCGCGTTGATAAAGATCATATTCGGGTAGAAGCATATGGAACAATTGATGAGGCAAACTCTTATATTGGTTATGCGATGACGATGATGCAAGAAGAATGCTTTCAAGACATATACGATGAGCTTGAAAAGATTCAACATGAGTTGTTTGATTGCGGTGGGGATTTAGCAATTATGGAGCAAAAAATGCCGTATACAGTAACGGAAGAGATGGTTCTATATTTAGAAGAAAGAATCGATTGCTACATAGAAGAAGCTCCGCCGCTAGAACGGTTTATTTTGCCTGGTGGGAGCGCAGCGTCTGCGATGATTCATGTTGCACGTACAGTAACGAGAAGAGCTGAGCGTCATATTGTATCGCTAGGAAAGCAGGAAAAAATAAATGAAATTGTATTACAGTATGTAAATCGACTATCTGATTATTTGTTTGCAATAGCTAGAGTGATAAATGCTCGTCTTCGTGTAAAAGATGTTGAATATAAACGAAGTGCAATTGTTTTTCGTAATAAAGAAGAGAAGGAAGCGGAGTAATTCGCTTTCTTTTTTGTATACTTTTTTCCGTAATATACCACAATAGAGAAAGTGTGACGGTTATCAAAAAACGGAGGATGTATATGAAAGTTTTAAAAATCGGGATACTTGTCGTTGGGATGTTTTGTAGTTCTCAAGCGAATGCTTATGCTGAGGATGGACGATGGACATGGCCTGTAGATGGAAGAATTAGCGACTACTTTGGAACGAGAAATGGAAAACATTATGGCATTGATATAGCCGCATCAATCGGAACGCCGGTTGTAGCGATTCGAGGTGGAACGGTAACGAAATCATATTTTTCAAATAGTTATGGACATGTAGTGTTTGTTAAACATGGAGAATATGAAGCGGTTTATGCTCATCTTAATAAGAGATATGTACTTCAAGGGGAGCGGATTGCAAGAGGTGAGGTAATTGGTGAAGTTGGGAACACAGGTGAATCAAGAGGAGCGCACTTGCACTTAGAAGTTCATAAAGGCGCTTGGACGTTTGGGAAAAGAAATGCGATGAATCCGTTACTCGTTCTAAATGAAGAAAAACACCAAGTAGCTTCATCATCGATGTATGTTGTACAAAAGGGAGATACGCTCGTTAGTATAGCTCGTAAGTTTGGTATGACAGTTTATGAGATAAAAGCAAAAAATGCATTGCGACAAGATCGAATTTATCCAAATCAAAAATTATATATAAATTAAAAAGAGCTAGTAGAACTGAAGTGACCCCTAAAAGT
>NZ_NTUG01000048.1 GCF_002561295.1 Bacillus cereus | reverse complement strand
GAATACCTTGCTCGCCCTGAGGCCCTTGTTCACCTTGAGGTCCTTGCTCACCTTGAAGCCCTTGCTCACCTTGAAGCCCTTGCTCACCTTGAAGCCCTTGCTCGCCTTGAAGCCCTTGTGCACCCAGAGGTCCTTGCTCACCTTGAGGTCCCTGTTCGCCTCGATGTCCAGTCATTCCAATTGGCGCAATTTTTAGTGAAATGATTTGTAAATTCTTGATTTGAGCGATGATTTTTTTGGATTTAAGATGATTGATTCTAAATAATTTAGTGATATAAAGTAAAAAGTTGAGTAAGTTTTGTAATTCAATATATGTTGCATTTGCTACAAAAGGTTGGTTATTCAAAATAGTAATTAAATTTTCGACAATTGCAATGCCAGTTTCTCGCTGCGCTAGTGTTAAATCTAAACGTTCTAGGAAGCCCTTGATTATTTCTAATAAGTTTATAAATTCTTCTGTATTAGATTGTGTCGGGGTAGAAAAGACAGTTGGAATAAGGTTCGTTAAGTCACTTAAAGTATTGCAAAAAAATTTCGCGTATGATTCAGGGATAGGAGTATAATGGACCGCAGGAATACGACGAGGTTGAGTTGGGAAATACGGTTTTGAAATCCTTTTTGAATTATCGTTAAAGTGAGACATTGAAATGCTCCTTTCTAAGGAAGTAGGTTAAAAACCTATCCATAGTAAATGCAAGTTAAATGTAAAAAGGAATAGGGAAACGGGCAGTTTATATAAAAAATAGCAAAAACGCCTATCTTATGAGGCGTTTTCTTTTTGTTTTGCATATTGATAATATCTTTTTAATGAAATTTTTGATTTGAAACCAACCCGTTTCATAATTTCTTGCTCTGGGGTGTTTTGTTCAATTAACCGTAAAATAAAAGTGTTTCGAAAGTGTTGACCGGAAATGCCTTTGCGTAAATTTGCCCTAGCTACTTCAAGGCGAATCATTTTTTGGACTGCTATTTCTGTTAGTGCTTTTGGAGCGTCATTTTCGTACACCCACCGATATGTATTACGATTGAAATCGAATGCTACAAACAGTGGATCGTCACTATGGTATTTGGGGCGAACTGGCTCGGGGATTGTTTTGTAATAATTATATAGTTGCTTTTTGTCTTCGTCAGTCAATTTAAGGGTTCTTTCCACACCTGCTACTGCTGGAATAGAAATTGTATTCGTTTCAAAATGAACGTGATGCATATTTAGTGATACAAGCTCTTGTAGGGATAAGCCGTAATCGATGAGTAAGTTAACAATAGAAATATTGCGATCCATTAGTAATGGACGGGAAGGGCGTTGTTTCTCTGATAATCCATCTAATGAGATTAAGGTATGTTTTAATCGCTTTTCATCATCTTTTGAAATGAAGTCTTCATCACGTAACGCGCGATTAGGTTGTATGGAGATTTTCATATCCTTTAATGGGTTTGGAAGATTTAAAAACTGGTATAGTCTATTTAAGACAATAAATACACGGTGCATTGTTTTTTCAGAGTAATGTCGTTTATTTTTCAAATCGGAAAAATAATCTTCGTAGTCTTTTGTACAAAGTGTATCCCATATATTACTAGAGGAGAGCTTTTTGTTTTTTTCTAACCAATGACCGAAATCTTCGATATCATAGACATAACGTTTAATAGTTGAAGGCTTTCGACCTTGATTTAATAAAAAAGCAGAAAAGGCTTGTACCGTATCATGCAGTTCCGTTGTTGCCATAATTCCACCACCCTGTTTTTTCTTACATTATAGCAAATTTTTTCTGAAAATAGTTATTTGTAGGAGAAGTAGAAATATTAATAATGTTTGTTTGTGATTTGATAAAAAGAGGTGATTGTATGGAACAATCGATGCGAAAGAAAAATAATAATCAAATTAATATCGTGTTAAATCACCGGAAAAAAATTTCAGTACCTGCTTCAGAAAATAAATCGGTCATTTCAAGTGAAACGTCTACAAAGCATGAAATGTTGCAGCGAATTGAAGAAGAGATGGGTAAACTTGTTGGAATGGAAGATATAAAAAAAATAATAAAAGAAATTTATGCATGGATTTATGTGAATAAGAAAAGGCAAGAGATTGGTTTGAAGTCAGAAAAGCAAGTACTTCATATGTTGTTTAAGGGAAATCCGGGAACAGGAAAAACAACTGTTGCAAGAATGATTGGGAAATTATTATTTGAAATGAACATTTTAACAAAAGGGCATTTAGTCGAGGCGGAACGTGCGGATCTCGTGGGGGAATATATTGGGCATACAGCACAAAAAACAAGAGATTTAATTAAAAAAGCTATGGGAGGAATATTGTTCATTGATGAAGCATATTCGTTAGCGCGTGGTGGAGAGAAAGATTTTGGGAAAGAAGCGATTGATACGCTTGTCAAACATATGGAAGATAAGCAACATGGATTTGTGTTGATTTTAGCGGGGTATTCAAGAGAGATGAATCATTTTCTTTCTTTAAATCCAGGATTACAATCGCGTTTTCCATTTATTATTGAATTCGCGGATTATACAGTGAATCAGTTACTTGAAATTGGAAAGAGAATGTATGATGAAAGAGAATATCAGTTGTCAAAAGAGGCGGAGTGGAAATTCCGGGACCATTTACATGCGGTGAAATACTCTTCACAAATTACATCCTTTAGTAATGGGCGCTATGTCCGGAATATTGTCGAGAAATCTATTCGGACACAAGCGATGCGTTTATTACAAGAAGATGCATATGATAAATATGATTTGGTTGGGATATCAAGCAGTGATCTAATGCTTGAAGAAGAGACGCACAGTTCATAAACTGTGCGTTTGTTTTATGTGAAAGGGAAATGTAATACATTAAGTTCTATTTTGTATTTTTTGTTTTTGCTCGTTGTTCTAATTTGCTTTTCGGACTTGTATCAGCTACATCTGATGCAAGTCCTTGTGGATTAACGCTGCTACTTTGACCACGATTGCGGTTGTTATTTCCTTTTGCCATTCTTTATCACCTCTATTCTTCTTTTGCTTTTTGTTGGTATGCTCTATGGTATCGCTCCATCTTTTTGCTTTTTTCATGGGAAGATTTTGGATCGAAGCTAATTTGGTTGACTGAACTTTTTTGAGCTCCTTTATTTACGTGGTTTGTCATTTATGTTCACCCCTCTTTAAAGATTAGTATGGACATTCTAGACAGAAAAACACGTCAGAAAAGAAAAAACCCTTTACGGCACGTAAAGGGCTTGGGTTGCTATTTATGAAGTGAACGCTCTTTATTATCTAAGCGTCTGTGTGGTAAATGCCATTTGTAATGAATGGAAATCATACGGAAGCAAACAATCAAAATGAATAAAATGTACAGAGCCCAATCGCTAACAACGATTTTGGCGCCAATTAAAAGTCCTGCTAAAATCGTCCAAAATGCGTATACTTCGGCACGAAGGACAAGAGGTTTTCGGCGTGCTAATAAATCGCGAATTATACCACCGCCAATTCCGGTTAAAACGGATGCGACAATTGTTGCGCTAATCGGTAAGTTGAGTTTTTGTGCGTAAAGTGCTCCTTGTACAGCGAATGCTGATAAACCGATAGCATCCGTGATGTTTTCCCACCGTTTCCAATGTGTAATTAATTTATTTGGAAATAGAAAAATAATCGTCATTGATAAGAGTGCGATTTGAAATAACATGTCTTGTTCCCAAAACGCGACGATTGGATAACCGATTAATAAGTTGCGAAGGGCACCGCCACCAAATGCAGTTGCCATTCCTAAAATATATACCCCAAAAATATCGTAATCTTCTTCCATTGCGACAATAGCTCCGCTGAGTGCGAAGGCAATTGTACCAATGATGCTAAAAATCTCCCATGCCATGAATTTTCTCCCCCGCTAACTAGATGAAATATGCTTCCTCTGTTATTATATTAGAAGGTTTAAATTTCGAAAAGGATGAGTGAACATATTTGATGGAAGAAAAAGAAAAAGTCATATTAGTTGGCTGTCAATTGCCGCAAGATGATGATGAACGGTTTATGCATTCCATGAAAGAGCTTGCGTCGCTCGCGAAGACAGCTCGTGCGGAAGTTTTAGTATCTACAACGCAAAAACGTCCGAAATTTCATCCGGCTACTTACATAGGTAAGGGGAAGTTAGAAGAACTTGCAGCGCTGACCGAAGAGTTAGAACCGGCTGTTATTATATTTAATAATGAGTTAACACCAAGTCAAATTCGCAATTTATCATCTGTTTTAGATGCAAGGGTGATTGATCGAACGCAGTTAATCTTGGATATTTTCGCTCAGCGTGCGAAATCTAGAGAAGGTAAGCTTCAAGTGGAATTAGCTCAACTGCAATATACAATGCCGCGTCTTATGGGACAGGGGTTAGCGTTATCGCGTCTTGGTGGTGGAATTGGTACGAGAGGTCCCGGTGAAACGAAGTTAGAAACAGATCGTCGTCATATTCGTTCTCGCATTGATGAAATTAAGAAACAGTTGGCGACTGTTGTGGAACATCGAAAAAGGTATCGAGAGCGCCGAAAAGATAATCAAGTATTTCAAGTTGCGTTAATTGGATATACGAATGCTGGCAAATCAACGTTGTTTAACAGATTAACAGAAGCGGATACGTTTGAAGAAAATTTGTTATTCGCGACATTAGATCCGACGACAAGAAAGATGCAATTGCCTTGTGGGTATACTGTATTACTAACTGATACAGTAGGGTTTATTCAAGATTTGCCGACGTCATTAGTTGCTGCGTTTCGCTCTACGTTGGAAGAAGCAGGGGAAGCGGATGTGATTTTACACGTCGTTGATTCTGCGGATCCGAATTATGTAGGGCATGAACAGACGGTGAAACA
This sequence comes from Bacillus cereus, assembly GCF_002561295.1. Lineage (GTDB taxonomy): Bacteria > Bacillota > Bacilli > Bacillales > Bacillaceae_G > Bacillus_A > Bacillus_A cereus_S. The sequence continues at coordinate 58,170 of NZ_NTUG01000048.1, read as the reverse complement.
ATTGCTACAAGATCTTGAAATCAATCACATTCCAATTATTACGGTTTACAATAAGAAAGATCAATTACATCAAAATTTTATTCCGTTTCCAAAAAGTGATTTTCTTATGACGAGTGCTTTTGAGGAAGTGGATTTATTAAGACTGAAAGAATCGGTAGAAACGAAGATGATGGAAGGGATGGAATCGTATAAGGTTATGGTTCCACCAAGTGAAGGTCGGATACTAACGCTTTTAAAAACAGAAACGGTTTTAACCGGGATGGAGTTCCAAGAAGAAGAAGCTTTGTATAAGTGTACAGGTTATACATTTGCTCATTCCTCGGTGAATGGACAATTAAAGAGATTTTTAGTGGGAAAAGGAGAAGAGAATAATAATGTTTGATCGTTTAAAAAATGGAGAAAGAATCGCTCCTATTGTGAAAGAAGTAGAAAAGCAAATCGCAGATATACATAAACGTGTGGATGGAGTGATTGAAAGTAATCAGTTCCGTGTATTAGAAAGTTTCCGTGGGCATAAAATTAGTGATTCACATTTTATCCCGACGACGGGTTATGGTTATGATGACATTGGTCGTGATACATTAGAAAAAGTGTACGCTGATGTATTTGGAGCTGAAGCGGGGCTTGTTCGTCCGCAAATTATTTCGGGTACACATGCGATTTCAACAGCTTTATTTGGTGTTTTACGTCCTGGTGACGAGCTATTATATATAACAGGGAAACCATATGACACGTTAGAAGAGATTGTCGGTGTGCGTGGTAAAGGTGTAGGTTCTTTTAAAGAATATAATATTGGTTACAATGCTGTACCGTTAATGGAAGAAGGAAGAGTCGATTTTAAAGCTGTAGAAGCAGCGATTCACGAAAATACAAAAATGATTGGGATTCAGCGTTCGAAAGGATATGCGACCCGTCCATCATTTACAATTGCAGAAATTAAAGAGATGATCTCATTTGTAAAAGAAATTAAATCAGATGTTGTTGTATTTGTAGATAACTGTTATGGAGAATTTGTGGAAGAATTAGAGCCATGTCATGTCGGAGCAGATTTAATGGCAGGGTCGCTAATTAAAAATCCGGGTGGCGGAATTGTAAAAACAGGTGGATATATTGTAGGGAAAGAACAATATGTAGAAGCTTGTGCGTATCGTTTAACGTCTCCGGGCATTGGTGCGGAAGCGGGAGCGTCATTATATAGTTTACAAGAAATGTACCAAGGTTTCTTTTTAGCACCTCATGTCGCTGGTCAAGCGCTAAAAGGAGCGGTATTTACAGCTGCATTTTTAGAAAAGTTAGGCATGAATACATCACCAACTTGGAACGCAGCAAGAACAGATTTAATTCAGTCTGTTCAATTTGATGATAAAGAGCGCATGATTGCATTTTGTCAAGCGATTCAATATGCATCTCCAATTAATTCGCACTTTACGCCGTACCCGAACTACATGCCAGGATATGAAGATGATGTCATCATGGCTGCAGGTACGTTTATTCAAGGTGCAAGTATTGAGTTATCGGCAGATGGTCCAATCCGTCCTCCATACGTTGCTTATGTACAAGGTGGATTAACGTATTCTCATGTGAAGATTGCAATTTGTTCTGCAATTGATGCATTAATTGAAAAAAATCTATTAACAATTTCGTAAAGAAAAGCTGTCGATTTCGACAGCTTTTTTGTGTAGAAGTCGACATTTGTACATTTAAAAAAAGAGTAAAAAAATCATGTAAGAAAAGCTAACATCTGTTGACATTAAACATAACATGATATAAAATGAGAAGCAGTTAAGGCGAAGGAGGAACTGAAACAATGAAAGAAGATAGACGTTCTGCCCCGCTGTTTCCTATTGGTATTGTAATGGATTTAACACAATTATCTGCTCGTCAAATTCGCTACTATGAAGAACACAATTTAATTTTCCCAACCCGTACAAAAGGGAATCGTAGATTGTTTTCGTTTAACGATGTAGATAAGCTGTTAGAAATTAAAGATTTGTTAGATCAAGGCTTAAATATGGCCGGTATTAAACAAGTGTTACAAATGAAAGAAAATCAAACAGAAGCAGTGCAAACAAAAGGAGAAACGAAAGAAATTTCAAAATCCGAGCTTCGTAAAATTCTTCGAGATGAACTGCAACATACAGGCAGATTTAATCGAACTTCATTACGACAAGGTGATATTTCAAGGTTTTTTCACTAAGAAATGACTGATTCTGAAGGTGTTTAGAGGGACTAAGGAGGAATTTATAATGTCAAGGTACACTAGAGAAGATATTTTCCGTTTAGCGAAAGAAGAGAATGTAAAGTATATCCGCTTGCAATTTACGGATCTTTTAGGAATTATTAAAAACGTAGAGATTCCAGTTAGTCAGTTAACGAAAGCTCTAGATAACAAAATGATGTTTGATGGATCTTCTATTGAAGGATTTGTTCGTATTGAAGAATCGGATATGTATTTGTATCCTGACTTAGATACTTGGGTAATATTCCCTTGGACTGCTGAAAAAGGTAAAGTAGCTCGCTTAATTTGCGATATTTACAATGCAGATGGCACTCCATTTGAAGGTGACCCACGTAATAACTTAAAACGTATGTTGAAAGAAATGGAAGCACTAGGATTTAATGAATTCAATCTTGGACCAGAACCAGAATTCTTCCTATTCAAAGTAGATGAAAAAGGAAATCCAACATTAGAACTAAATGATAATGGCGGCTACTTTGACCTTGCACCGATGGATTTAGGGGAAAACTGTCGTCGTGATATCGTTCTTGAACTTGAAGAAATGGGCTTTGAAATTGAAGCATCTCACCATGAAGTTGCACCAGGACAGCACGAAATTGATTTTAAATATGCGAATGCACTTCGTTCATGTGATGATATTCAAACATTCAAACTTGTTGTAAAAACAATTGCTCGTAAACACGGTTTACATGCAACGTTTATGCCAAAACCATTATTCGGAGTGAACGGTTCTGGAATGCATTGTAACTTGTCACTATTCAAAAATGGAGAGAACGTATTCTACGATCAAAATGGTGACTTACAATTAAGTGATGATGCACGCCACTTTATCGCAGGTATTTTAAAACACGCACCAGCATTTACTGCGGTAGCGAACCCAACTGTAAACTCTTACAAACGTTTAGTACCTGGATATGAAGCACCTTGTTACGTAGCATGGTCTGCACAAAACCGTAGCCCATTAGTACGTATCCCGGCATCTCGCGGTATCAGTACACGTGTAGAAGTACGTAGTGTTGATCCGGCTGCAAACCCATATTTAGTAATGGCAACATTATTAGCAGCAGGACTTGACGGAATTAAAAATAAATTAACTCCACCAGCTGCTGTAGATCGTAACATCTATGTTATGACGAAAGAAGAGCGTGAAGAAGCAGGAATCGTTGATTTACCAGCAACGTTAGCGCAAGCATTAGTTACACTACAATCTGATGAAGTTGTATGTGGCGCATTAGGTGAACACTTACTTGAACACTTTATCGAAGCAAAAGAGATTGAGTGGGATATGTTCCGCACGCAAGTTCACCAATGGGAACGCGATCAATACATGAGTCTTTATTAAGAATTTGAGGCCTTGATACTACGGTATCGAGGTCTTTTTTATTTGTGTGCAAATAATTGTGAGGTTAGTGATTTGTTTTTGCCCCACGAAATGCCCACAAATAAATATAGAATTATTTAAGAACATCTCGCATAAGCTCCTCGAATTTTTGTATCGCTTCTTGATCTAACTTCTTACTAATATGGGAATATACATCATCTGTAATTTGCGCACTACCATGTCCAAGGCTTTCTTGTAAATATTTCATACTTACACCAGCTTCAAGTTGAAGTGCGGTCGAAGTAAAAAGCGGAATTCTACTCAAGCTAAAGAAATTGCACAAAATGCAGAAACAAAAGCAAAGGCTGTTTAGAGACAATTAGATAATCTTATTATAGAGAGTGGAACAAGTGATACTGAGATCATGGAAGCGCATGGCGATGAACCTGTTTTGAACGAACGATTAAATAGATTGGCATATCGATATCGAATATACTGAGGAAGGATATGAGGTGCTTATTACAGATTTTAATAATAATGGTTTTCATTTCCATAACTAAAAATTCTGATAATAATTTGACATAATAATGGTAAAATGGTAATTTTGTCTTATAATAGTTCACTTTATATAATAAAAAATCAGATGGTAGAATCAGTAGTATTACTTGTTGTTTTTGCTGAACTAAACACATTTGTTCTTTAGGAAGAACAAATGCAGAGCAACACAATGTAGGAAGGAAGCTACACATTAGTGGTTATTTTTCTGATTGGGCTTTTACTTATTTGTTGCATAACAGGAGGAAAAAATGAGTGCTATAACTGGTATTGTTCATTTTAATGACGGGCCTATATCGATTGAACAAGGTAGAGGGTTAATGAAAGCTTTACAACAATATCCTGCCGATGATGTTCAAATATGGCACAAAGAGAATGTATTCTTTGGTTGCCATGCACAATGGATCACACCAGAGTCCATTGGCGAACAATTGCCTTTTTATGATTATGAAAGACAATTGGCGATTACAGCAGATGCTATTATTGATAATCGTACTGAATTATTCGAGAGGCTGCAAATAGATTATGGCGATAGAAAAAACATAACAGATAGCGAGTTAATTTTGCTCTCCTATCAAAAGTGGGGGGAAGAATCTCCAAAGTATTTAGTAGGTGATTTTGCTTTTATGATATGGGATGAGCGAAAGCAAAAATTGTTTGGAGCAAGGGATTTTTCTGGAAGCCGGACACTTTATTTTTACCGTGACCAGCAGAAATTTACTTTTTGTACGATTATAAATCCGCTATTTACTTTACCATATATCGAGAAGAAGTTAAATGAACAGTGGCTCGCTGAATTTTTAGCTATACCTGTGAATTTTGAATCAGTAGATCCTTCTTTAACAGTTTATAAATATGTAGAACAGGTACCTCCTTCACATACGATCGTGGTGACCAGCGAAAGTGTAACATTTTCGAGATATTATACACCGATTGCTGGAGAGGAACTTCGCCTCAAGTCAAATGAGGAATATGAGGAAGCGTTTCGGGAGGTATACCAAAATGCAATAAAGGCACGTTTACGCACTCATCATCAAGTAGGAGCTCATTTGAGCGGAGGACTGGATTCGGGCTCTGTCGTTAGCTTTGCTGCAAAAGATTTGCGGACAGAGAATAAGAAATTACATACGTTCAGTTATGTTCCGGTAGAAGGCTTTGTAGATTGGACGCACAAGGGTAGAGTAGCTAATGAAAGACCTTTTATTCAATCGACTGTACAGCATGTCGGAAATATAAAGGATTATTATTTAGATTTTGCAGGAAGAAGCCCCTTATCAGAAGTTGATGATTGGCTTGAAACACTGGAAATGCCATATAAATTTTTTGAGAATACTTTTTGGCTGAAGGGGCTTTATGAAGAAGCGCATCAGCAAGGAGTAGGTGTACTTCTGAGCGGACAAAGAGGTAATTGGACAGTATCATGGGGCCCAGTTTTTGACTATCAAGCAATGCTTTTGAAAAGGCTGCACTGGATTCGTTTTTTCCGTGAACTACATTTATATAGTAGAAACATAGGGGTAAAAAAATCGCGAGTTTTTGAGGTAGTAAGAAAGAAAGCGTTTCCGTTTTTAAATCAGTTATTTTCATCGGAAGAGGAAAGTTTCTTTCCTATAATAATCAATCCGGAATTTGCAAAAAAAATGAACGTTTTAGAGAAGCTTAAAGAGCATGACATCGATATGACCGGTGCTTCTACTTCAACTGCATATGATATGAAAAAGCAACAGTTTGAACAATTGTACTACTGGAGCATAAATGGGACATATGGAACAAAATTATCTTTGCGTTACTCCTTATGGGACCGTGATCCAACGAATGATTTACGAATGATTCAATTTTGTTTATCAGTCCCGGAAGAACAATATATTCAAAATGGTTTAGACCGAGCGCTTATTCGGAGAGCAACAAAAGACTTTTTGCCTGATAAGGTTAGGTTAAATCAGCGGGTTCGAGGTGTTCAGGGGGCAGACGGGGTTTATCGTATGGCTCCTTATTGGAATAAGTTTATCGAGGAACTCGAGCGGATGAGTGAAGATCCTGCAATTTCTGAATTCATCAATATAGAAGTGATTAAGGCTGCAATTTTAAAAATCCGAGAGAAACCGCGGCCAGAATATGCATTTGATTTAGACTTTAGGATTTTAATGCGCAGCCTAATTTTCTATCGTTTTATAAAAAAATTTTATTAGAAAGGAGGTGATACTATGAAAAAAGAGTGGCAAACACCAGTACTAGAAGTGCTTGATATTAATATGACTATGGCTGGCCCTGGTCGTAAAACTCCTGACGCGGTTCAACCTGATCCAGATGATCCTGTGAAGTATAGCTAAATTATGAAAATTTTTCAAAGCCCTTATATAGTCTGGACCATATAAGGGCTTTAAAAATAACTTTGTTGCTAATGTGGAGTGAGAAAAATGATCAATACAGTAAGAACAGTGGTATACAAAGCTTTCGGATTAAGAATAGTAAGCGAAATTCCTCTGCCCGAATTACCTCAAATGATTGAACAAAAAGATGTGGCAGATATCACAATAGAAATTGCTGATTTATCTGGACAATGGCATAAATATGCCGCTGAATACGAACGAAAGTTTGTAGTTGAAGGAAATCTAGTGATGTTTCAAGTTCCTCATACTGCTATATTTTCTATACAGGAAGGGAAAAAAATCCTTTTTTCACCTATGATAGGGGCGGAAGAAGACAAAATTCGGCTTTACCTTCTTGGAAGTTGTATGGGTGCATTGCTAATGCAGAGAAAGATACTCCCGTTACATGGAAGTGCAATCGCCATTAATGGGAAGGCTTATGCTTTGGTAGGTGACTCAGGGGCTGGAAAATCGACGCTTGCTTCAGCATTTTTGAGCAAAGGATATCAACTTTTAAGTGATGATGTTATTGCTGTGTCTCTCTCGAGTGAAAATACTCCATTCGTTATGCCGTCGTATCCACAACAAAAGTTATGGCAGGAAAGCTTAAATAATTTGGGAATGGAAACAGCACATTATCGTCCGTTGTTTGAAAGAGAAACGAAGTATGCGGTACCTGTGTCATCCCAATTTTTCGCTAATCCATTACCACTTGCAGGTGTAATCGAACTAGTTAAAACGGAGAATGACAGTATTGAAATGATTCAAATTGAAGGGCTTGAGCGTTTGCACACCTTATTCCGTCATACATTTCGTCATTTTTTAATCCAGCGATTAGGATTGATGGAATGGCATTTTACAATCTCTACAAATACGATAAATAAGATTGATATGTTTCAATTACAGCGCCCAAATTCAAGGTTTACAGCTCAGGAGCTAGTATCTCTCATTTTAGGTTCTTTACATAAAGGAGGAATATAGATGATTAATACGAAAAAAATTTCGTTAGAGTGTAAGGTTGTACAAAGCATAGGGAATATCGTAAGTGACATGGATGGAGAAAAAGTAATGCTAAGTGTCCAAAAAGGAAAGTACTACAATTTAGGTGAAATGGGTGGGGAAATATGGGAGCTTATTAAGGAGCCAATCTCGGTTACTCAGTTAATCACTACGTTATTATCCAATTATGATGTAGAGCGGGTAAATTGCGAAGAACAAGTTCTTTCTTTTTTAGAGTGTTTATTTCAAGAAAATTTAATTCAAATTGAAAATCAGCCTAATACATAGTTTTATATTTTTTACTAGAAATATTAGGAAGTGATTAATGAATATTGTAAAAAGTCTAAGGGTATTTTTATCGTTAGATACGAAAACAAAGCTTTTGCTGTTAGAAGCTTTTATTTTTTTAGGGTGGGCTCGTGTTTTAAAGAGTATAACATTTTCGAAAGTTGCACCTTCTTTGGGAGATTACATGAATGAAACACCTTTTACTCATATTCAACCATACAGGGACACATTAAAAAATGTGTCCCACAGTTTACATTTATTTTCATTAATGTAGAATCGGAAAAGTTTTTATTTATTATGAGTTACCTTTATCCTTATCCGATTGATGCTAAAACTTTACAACTACCTAAAACCCTTCATTTTTTATATTTTCCTTTACGTCCTCTTTTATGCTTCTGGAGGAAAACAAGGAAACATGCTTTACCATAGGGGGATAAAAATGAAATATATTTTATACTTTATGAAGCAATTACACTCTTTTTCTGGCAGAATCCTTTATGTTAATCTTTTTGGAATGGTTTTGATTAGCTTACTTGAAGGTGTGGGAATTCTTTTATTAGTTCCTATGATAAGTATGAGTGGAATTGTTAATATGGGAGAAAGCGATTCTCACATTTCGGCTATTTTCAAACTTCTGCAGGAATTTCCTATCGCAACTAGCTTACCTCTTATTCTAGGTATATATATTTTAATAGTCGTCAGTCAAAATCTTTTACAAAGAAATTTAACAATTAGAGATGTGAAAATTCAACAAAGTTTTATTCGTCAATTAAGATTGGAAACTTATAGTGCCATCTTACAGGTAAAATGGAGTTTTTTTCTAGAAAAAAGAAAAACAGATTTTATAAATGCATTAACCTCAGATTTAGCACGTGTTAGCTATGGGATTAATCTTGCTTTGCAGCTTTTAGCTGCTAGTGTTTTTACTCTTATACAGGTTGCTATTGCCTTTTGGTTATCTGCCAAAATAACGATGTTTGTCCTGTTTTGTGGCTTGTTTTTTTCATTGGCCTCTCGTATTTTCATTAAAAGAGCGAGAATACTCGGAAATAAAACCTCTGAGTTAGCACAAAGTTATCTTGCTGGTATAACAGACCATTTTAATGGGATTAAAGATATAAAAAGTAATACTTTAGAAGAATCACGATTAACTTGGTTTCGCTCCGTAACGAAAAAAATGACTCACGAACAAATTGAATACATAGAAATGAGATCTGCTTCACAGCTTTTTTATAAAATCTCATTGGCTGTTCTAATTGTTTGTTTTATTTTTTTATCTGTAACATTCTTTCATGCCCAATCAGAACAATTATTATTGATTATTCTGATTTTTTCTAAATTATGGCCACGATTTATAGGGATTCAGTCTAATCTGGAGCAAATTTCCTCTTCCATTCCAGCCTTTAAAGCTTTGATAGAATTACAGGAAGAATGTAAGGAGGCTAGAGAGTTAAACGGTGAGAATCGTCAATATAACAATGTAAAGCCGATCCTTTTTAAACAAGAATTAGAGTGTCGTGATGTATATTTTCGATATAATCGAAATGAGCTTTCCTACGCTCTTCAAAACATTAATTTGCAAATTCCATCCAACTGTATGACAGCCATTGTCGGACGTTCGGGTGCTGGAAAAAGCACATTAATTGATATTTTAATGGGGCTCATGCAGCCAGAAAAAGGGCAAGTATTAATAGATAGCATACCTCTTACAAATGATAATTTATTGTCATTAAGGCGATCGATTAGCTATGTTCCACAAGATCCATTTCTGTTCAATGCAAGCATAAGAGAAAATTTGTTGATGATTGAACCGAATGCAAGCGAAGAACAAATTTGGGAGGCACTGGAGTTTTCTGCGGCTGCTGAATTTGTAAGAAGGCTTCCAAACGGGCTTGACACATTCATTGGAGATCGCGGAGTTAAACTTTCTGGGGGAGAACGACAACGGCTCGTACTTGCCCGGGCAATTTTAAGGAAACCTTCCATTCTAGTTTTAGATGAAGCAACGAGTGCGTTAGATACTGAAAATGAAGCGAAAATTCAAGCTGCGTTAGAAAGATTAAAGGGAACGATGACCATTATCGTTATTGCGCATCGCTTATCAACGATACGTAATGCTGATCAGGTTATTGTATTGGACAAGGGAGAAATCGTTCAAAGAGGAGCATTTAGCCAATTAGCAAAGGAAAGAAAAGGTGTGTTTAGCAATTTATTAGGAACACAGGTAGAAGTTAGTTCGTAGGGATGAAGAAGGGCACGGTAGAATGAGCGAATTGTATTGGAATGAAACTATAACCCGAATAATAAATGAATGAAAAAACTATTATTCGGGATTTTACATACTTTTACATGTTATGCCTCATTTATTTATATGAGGCATTTTTCAATCAACTGAACGTATCAAATTCATTCGACTTAGGTGGAGAGGATGCTTTTTTCATAAGTTTCTCCCATAATTGTACAGATTTTCTCCATTCCGATGTGGCACGATTGTTTTGATAAATAACATTTTCATAACTGAGAGTAAGTTTTTGCATATCAGTCGAATTGTAAAGCTTATCTACATGGATTGCATATTCTCTCAATGTTTGACTTTCGGTGCGTGAGATGCCCGCACTTTCTAGTTGTTTTAAAAGTGCAGAATAAGCTTTTATATAAATAGCATCGCCTTTTCGGTATTTATAGGAGAGAATGATAAAAAATGCGAACCATTTTATTCTAGTAGTAAAGAGGGTATAGCCCGTTATGCTAATTAATATGATACAAAGGAACAAGTATCCCCATGGAAATCCTTTTTTGGAATTCGTAATTTTTCCGTTAGAAGGGACTTCGGTATCTTCTATTAAACTTTTTTGTTTTGCTTCTGCATTTCGCTGTGGAATTTGTTCGTTGCTAGGTATCGTAGTATTGCTATTTGGTGAAGTGGCAGTTGGAGCAGAAGTGTCGTGTGTAAAGTTATACGGGTTGCTGAAACCTTTTGTTGGCTCGAAAGGGATCCATCCGTATGTTGGAAAGTATACTTCAACCCAAGAATGTGCATCGTTATTAGTGATGGTGTACATATTCTCGTAATCTGAATTCGTTAATTTATTTTCAAGAGTGCCCCCGGTATACCCCTTTACCCAGCGTGCTGGAATCCCGATAGAGCGAAGTAAAACAACCATAGACGTGGAAAAATTATTGCAGTATCCACTTTTTGTATCAAATATAAATTGATCCACATAATCTTGACCCTTTCCAGGAACCTTAACATGCTCTGTTTCATATACAAAAGAATGATTTGCGAAGTAGTCTTCGACAGCTAATACTTGATCGTATCGATTGTTTTTATCTTTTGTAAGATTTACAGCTAAGTCTTTAACTCTCTTTGGTAATGAGTCGGGTAATTGCGTATATTTTTCTATGAAATAAGAGCTTGCCTCTAGACTTTCAGCGGCTTTTACAGCTTTTAAGTTTTCAATAGAAAAATGGGGAGCATTATAAGTCACCTTATATTTATTTAAGGTAGTAGAAGAACCTTCTTTCACCATATCGATTTTTTCCGAAAAGGGATCTGCACGAAATGATACATCTGAAGCAGTCTCAACCGATACTAATCCTGCAGGATAAATAAGGTGAGGAGAGTTTTTTTGTATGGTGATAATTGCTTCGGCAGTATCCGTTTTTGTATTCGATTCATACCAACTCAATACATTGTTTTTATCCTTAAAAGAAATTTTTTTAGGGTTATTAGAAATTTCCCAACCCTTTCCTGTGTAAAAGTCTTTTGTTTCAACTCTCCAATATTGACTGTTTTGCATTTGCGCTGTGAAAACAACTGTGTCGTCCCACTTAAGGGGGCCGCCTAATTGAGAGTCATCGATCCCGTAACCGACTTTGTTGATTGTTGTCGCTTTATTTGTTGAAGGTGTGTCGAATTTGAAGAAAGAATCAATATTGGATAATTGAGGCCCAGGTTTGGGAGCGAAATATCCAATCGTTATCACCAATATAATAGATGTCGCAATTGGGATGAGTAATTGCGGTGTGGATTTGGTATGCTTTTGTAAGTTCTCGAATGCTTTTATACGTTCAATCTGGAGAAGGCTGAGCATGAAAAGACCAGCTATAATTGTACGAATAATCGCCTTGTTCATATTATATAAGCCGAATATATCGAAAATCGCAATGTAAATAATGGTTAACGTAAGAAATAAGAGCCCTCGTTTTTGATGAATGATCCAATAAAGGATAAGGGAGCACGAAAACCAAAGAACTAAAAAAAATAAAAAGGTCTGAAAAGATTTGGAAAGCTCCCACCAATTTGCTTGAAAGAGAAGGGGGATATTGTGAAAAAAATCAGATGAGAATTCTACTAACCAAGCAGGATGAATAAAAGGTCCCTTATAATCTAACGCATGAATCATAAACAAGATGACTATAATCTTTATCGACATTTGGAATCGCGTTTGAAGAAAAGAGAGAATGAAGCAAATTCCTATAAATCCTGTAAAGAGGTTCAACCTCACCATGTCTGTAATTTCTATAAGTGGCCGCAACCATTCTAATAAAATGAGAAAACCAAATATATGCATTAGGAAACTACTCATATCCCGTTTGTTATTTGAAGGTAGTATGGTCATTTGTTCACCTCAAAAAATACATTTGTATAATGATTTTCATAAACTGCTTTTACGAATACTTTTTGTTTTCTTAGCGTTTCGAGTAGGCTTAGTTCCAAATTTGAGAATTGATGTGCTTTTTCCTTAACGATAAATATCATCAGCTTACTGCCTTTCAGTGCTATACTTTCAGCAACTTTTTGAATATCGGGAGAAAGATTACTTGTTACAAGTACAAATGTTACTGGTTGATAGATTTTCTTTAACTGTATTTCTACAGTTTGAGAGAGCGGAAACATATTGTCTGCTTGTACTTTTGCTAAATGGTGAAAAATTTGTTGTAACTGTGTCTCGCTATGATGTAAAGGAAGAATGGTTTGTTCTTTTCCAGCAGATATGAATGATGCTTGTGAATCTTGTTTTAAAATAGACCTTACGAGAGAGGCTGTAAACGTAACAACTAATTCGAACAGGGGAGAAGGGGTTCTATCCATAAAAATCACGGCCTCATGACTTCGTTGTTGTTCAAACTCTTTCGTCATCATCTTGTTTTTTCGAGCAGATGCCTTCCAATCGACCCATGAAAAACGGTCACCAGGTCTATAGTCTCTGACGCCAGATGAGACGATTGCATCTCTTGCCATATTTGCATTTGAGGAGAGTGTTCCGTGTTCGAAATCGTTTTCTAATTGTCTATAAGTTATGTCTACATATGGGGGATAAACTAAAAATCGATCGGGAACTGAAAAGATTGTTTCTTTTTCGATAATACCAAATACATCACCAGTTTTTACACGCACACTCGAAAAGGTGTGTTCTCCTCTTGGGATTGCATCGATTACATATTGATATGAAATATTTCGCTTAAATCCTGGAAATAATAGCACTTTTGCATTTTGGGATTGTTTGCGAGTTTCAAATTCCATGGGTAGCACTTCTTCTACAATTAAATAAAGCAAAGGAAAAGGGACTTTTCGTTTTATTGTAATCGTGCATAAGAACTGCTGTCCTGCTGTGAATTCCTTTTGATTTGTTGTGCGTTTTACCTCGGCGTTCCAGAAGGCATAAAAGGGTAACAACAATGAGTAAAGACCGAAAGGAATAAAGGTGTAAAATAGAAACCAGCTTACAAATTCTCCTTGTAACATGGTGTATACAAATGTTAAAGCGATGAATAAAGCAAGCAACGATAGCTTCCCGGCGTGACGACCATTTCGTAGTAGCTGTTTCATTAGGCGTTTTTCGCCTTTTGAGCCGGAACTGGAGTCCGGGCGATAATTTTTATGATAACGCTTTCTGGTGTTATCCCTTCGAATTTCGTCTCTATTTTTAAAATGAGTCTATGGGCTAAAATATATGGAGCTAGACATTTAACATCATCTGGAATGACAAAATCTCTGCCATTTATGAGTGCATAAGCTTGTGCAGCCTTCATTAAAGCTATGGAACCACGGGGACTAGCCCCTAGTTGTACGGAATTATAAGAGCGGGTTTGGTTAACGATTTTTACAATGTAGTGTTTAATGGCCTTGTCTATGTATATTGAACGTACGTTTTGTTGTAAGTGTAGTAATTCTTCAGTTGTAATCACGGCTTGTAAATGAGAGATGGGCCTTGTTTTTTCTGTCCGATTTAAAATTTCGAATTCTTCTTCCGGTGTGGGATAGCCCATTTTTAACTTTAGTAAGAAACGGTCGAGCTGAGCCTCTGGTAAAGGATACGTTCCTTCATAGTCAATTGGATTCTGTGTAGCGATTACAAAAAATGGTTTTGGTAAAGGTCTCGTTATACCGTCTACTGTTACATTGCCTTCCTCCATACTTTCTAGCAAGGCTGACTGCGTTTTCGGCGATGTCCGATTAATTTCATCAGCAAGTATGATATTTCCCATAATAGGTCCTGCCATAAATTCAAATTGAAATTCTTTCGGATTATAAATAGAAACACCTATTACATCTGATGGCAGTAAATCGGGAGTGAATTGAATCCGTTTGAAATCTGCATCTATGGATTTTGCAAGGGCCTGTACCATCATTGTTTTCCCGACGCCGGGTACATCTTCTAATAGTACGTGACCTTCAGTTAAGAGGGCTGTCAAGGTAAGCGTGATTTCCTTTCGCTTTCCGACAATTACTTTTTCAATATTATTGATTATCTTTTCTACAATTGGATGTAAAGAATCGAGTTGTGTCATCGTACTCCTCCCAATGTCATTTTCATTTTTTAGGTCCTGCAATTTATTGTGATAAATATGGTTTATATAAATAACTCGTGTGAAAATTTGTTTTTAGGATATTTGTTTCAGGGGAAGTCAATCTAAGGCACAATTAAAGAAAATTCGCTTGAAATAATCGATAATGCTTAAATATTTATCCCTTTTATTACCTTATATAATTTCTATAGCGCTTAAGGAAATCCTACCCTGCGTTTTTAAATTATTTTATTTTGAATTTAGTCGTATGTACATGAAGTTTGTTTCAGTTTAATGATTTTAAATACTCAATAGTAAGCAAATAGGTATTAATTTTGATTTCAAGCATATAAGTTTATAAATTCTATCTTTATGGACAAGGAGTGAGTAAATTGAACAGGGTAGGAAAAGCTGATTTTGTTTCAGGATTTGTTCCTAACCATAATCATGGGTCTGTTGATTATACATCTGTTGAGGCAGGTCATGTGCATCAATGCTTAGATGTAACTTCTCCGCCAATTTCGGTGCAAGATGGGAGACATGTACACTATACAGAAGGATATGTAGTATTTGAAGATGGACATACGCATTATTATAAGGCGCACTCAGGACCGGCTATTCCAGTTGGAGATGGAATGCATGTCCATTATTACGATTTTTATACAACTGAAGATAATGGACATAAACATCGTATTAGAGGTGTGGATCAGCCTGCCCCAGGTAATAGATAAAGAACGGTTCGCATGTCAATGAAGTGTTGCTTTTTACTCTCTAGCTGTTTCTTTAAAAAAATTCATATGGAAATTTTCAGGGGTAAAGTGAATGTTATGAATTCATGTGCATAATGTAGTATTGGTTCTATTAAGGGGTTGGGGGGATTTTAATGACTAATGGACAACAACAATCTATTCCTGGTCACTTTGTCATGGATACACAGCGGGCTATGTTGCTTCCGCCAGAATTAAAAGCTGCGCCTTCGGAATCACTAACAGAACAGTTGTTTATCGAAAGATCCTTAACTGAAAATCGATTTTGGCTACGGATTATGAAGGAACATGCCCTTTTTCTTGGTGAAGGATTTAATCGAAAAGATAAAAACTTAATTCAACAAGTAGATCAATTTTTTCAGCTTTTTGATCGACAGTTACAAAAAGCATTCTCTATTCCTCAAACTGTTCAAGCGGTCAGGCAATTAAACGAAGAAAGTATTCAGCTTGTTTATGCGTTTCGTAATTATAAAAGAAACCTTTTAATTTTAATTATTAATTGTAAGGTAAGTGGTTTCAATTTTCCATTATTAGTAGATCATATTGCACGGGAAGCGGAATATTTTATAAGAACACTCCAGAAATTTAATGAAGGAAAGATGGACCCAATTCAAGATGCAATCATCAGTGAAAATGTATTTTGGCTAAGAATTATGATGGAACACTCTCGTTTTATTTCCTCGTTGCTTGATCAATCAGAACGAAATTTAGTGCATACTGCTTCGAAATTTGGTGATGATTTTGAAGTGCTTCTTGGTCAAGCAAGAGATGTTGAATCGATGTTATATCAGAAACAACCAACGTATCCGATTATTGGGAAATTAAATAAAGATAGTGAAAATGCTACAGTTGAATTGAGGAATTTCAAAAAAGCTGGATTAGAGCTTATTCAAACATGTCAAATTAAAAGTGTAATTAATCCGTTATTAGCCGACCATGTTGTACGGGAAGCGGAGCATTTCTTATTTATGATTCATGTGTTAGAAGAACGCTTGAAACAAAAACAAATGCCGCAATCACCGGAATGAGTGCTTTGTTATTATGATACATACTAGAGTGTGTATACGCTAATATTCGTTTTTTACCATGAAAAGATCGATTATTTCTATGTTTGGGAATGATCGATCTTTTTTTGTGTACTTATCTTTCAATTTATCCCGCTATTTGCGAGCAGTAAGACCCCTACCTCAAGATTCAGAGTGGGGGGATCAACTGTCCGTAAAAGCACGATTAGTGCGGGCTGATTAAAGTTTCACTTTATATGGGAATCATAGATAAAAAAGGAGGGTGAAAAATGACAATCGATCGAATTTGTACAATTGGACCAGCTAGTAATAATGAAGAGACATTATCTCAGCTAATAAAAAATGGCATGAGAATAGTTCGGTTAAATTTCTCTCATGGTTCACATGAGAGTCACCAAGAAATAATTCGTTTAGTGAAATCTTTAGATGACTCCATTAAAATTTTAGGTGATTTACAAGGTCCTAAAATAAGATTGGGTGTAATGAAGGAAGAACAAATTACACTTCAAGCGGGAGATGCTTTTGTTTTATATACTCATGTAGTGGAAGGGAGTAAAGAAGGGGTAAGTGTTGATTATACTGGGATTGCTAATGATGTGAAAGTTGGAAATAGAATTCTTATTAATGATGGAGCAGTTGAATTAGTTGTTGAAAAGGTAAGTGTGGAAAAAATAGAAACGAGAGTACAAATTGGTGGCGATATCGCTTCGCATAAAGGGGTGAATTTACCAGGTGCAAACGTTAGCTTGCCGGCTATTACGGAGAAAGATAAAAAAGATATTCAGTTTCTTTTAGGGGAAGGTGTGGACTTTATTGCGTGTTCATTTGTTCGACAACCTTCTCATATAAAGGAAATTCGAAACTTTATACAGCAACAAAAAGCAACCTCTCCCAATCTAATTGCAAAAATAGAAACGATGGAAGCTATCGAAAATTTTCAAGATATATGCAAAGAAGTTGACGGGATTATGATTGCAAGGGGAGATTTAGGTGTGGAACTGCCGTATCAAATGATTCCACTTTTACAAAAAATGATGATTCATGAATGTAATCGCGCAAATATTTATGTAATTACAGCAACACAAATGCTTCAATCTATGGTAGATCACTCCATTCCTACAAGGGCTGAGGTGACGGATGTATTTCAGGCTGTATTAGATGGAACGAATGCTGTTATGCTTTCTGCTGAAAGTGCATCGGGTGGTCATCCAGTTGAAAGTATTAAAACATTGCGTCTTGTTTCTGAGTTTGCGGAACATGTGAAAAAAGATGGCCCCTTTGTTATGAAGGATGTGTTGGCATTATTACATAAATCTATATAGTGTATAGTATTGTAAGGTTTATACCCTTATCTGAGTTTGAAATGTGTGGTTTTTAGAATAACCTCGTCTTGAAATTGGACGGGGTTATTCGTGTTGTAGGTCGTGAAATTTATGAGTTAGTTACAAAAATATTCAAAATGTATTCAACAGTACCTTGCAATAAACAATAGTAAATGGTATATTATGGATATGTTTAGTACCTTGCATTGAACAGTACTAATTGGAAAGGAGGACTATTTTTGAACGTCCAGTTTAAAAAAGGTGTGCTAGAACTATGTGTACTGGCACTTGTCAAACGGAAAGATTGCTACGGTTATGAGCTTGTTCAGCAAATCTCCAATAAATTTTTAATTTCAGAAGGGTCAGTATACCCGTTGTTACGTCGTTTAACAAAAGAGGGTTACTTTCAAACATATTTAAAAGAATCAACAGAAGGACCACCGCGTAAATATTATCAATTAACAAATCAAGGAGAAGAGCAATTATATTTACTTGTAACGGAGTGGCGTGATTTTGCTAAAGGAGTACAAGAAATTATTGAAGAGGTGTAATGAGATGAACAAAGAACAATTTCTTCGAGAATTATCGGGACATCTTAGAAAGTTACCAGAAGAAGAAAGACAAGATATCTTATACGATTATGAGGAACATTTTCAGTTTGGATTAGAGGAAGGGAAGACAGAAGCAGAAATTATAAAAGGGCTTGGATCACCAAAAGCTATCGCAAAGGAGATATTGGCACTATCTCGTTTTGATGAGATGAAAAAAGATCCGTCTGCTTCGAATATAACAAGAGCAGTGATGGCAGCGATTGGCCTTAGTTTATTAAACTTTATTATCGTCTTAGGTCCTTTAGTTGCAGTTGCGAGTTTCATATTCTCGCTTTGGGTTGGAGGTGTTGCCTCAGTTGTGGCGCCGCTGCTAGTAGTGATTAAGATACTAACAGGTACTTTCTTATGGCTGGATATATTTGTTTCTATTACATCTGTTGGAGTTGGCTTGTTGTTATGCATAGTTGCTTATTATTGTACAAAGTGGTTTAAAAACTGTTGCGTAAGCTATGTTAATTGGAATCTCAAAATGATTAAGGGAGAATAGATGAGATGAAAAAAATATTATTAGTAGCTGTTACTTGCATCATCATTGGAGTTATTGGAATATCAATGACATATAAACAGGCAGTAGATGCGGCGACAAGTGGAGATAAAGAAAAAGTTATTAAAAATGAAGCCATCAAAAGTTTAGAAATTGAGTTGGATGCAGGAGATATTGTCGTACAAAAAGGAAATGATTCTTCTTTTTATATAAAACAATCAGGGGATATTGCGAAGCAAAAGGTGGATATTGAAGAACAAGGAAATACGTTAAAAGTTCAAGGTAAGGTGAAAAAGGGTCCTTCATTTAATCTCTCATTTTTAAATTTTGGATTCAAGACACCAAGAATAACAGTTGTTGTTCCAGAGCGTGTTTACCAAGAAGTGAGGGTGAAATCTTCTGCTGGTGAAATAACAGTAAGTGATTTGAAAGGTGAACATATAGAAATCGCAACACTCGGCGGAGATGTAGAAGTGGAGCGAGTGATGGCGAAAAAAGTAGAAGGGTCTTCAAAAGCTGGAGAAGTTAAAATGAAAAAAGTAAGTGGCAATGTTGTTGCGAAAACAACAGGTGGCGATGTCGATATTATTGATCATGATCCTACCTATGATTTAGAAGCAAGTTCGACTGCAGGAGAAGTTGATATTCGGTTACTTCAGAAGCCTAAAAATGCGACTGTAAGCGGGAAAACATTTGCAGGGGAAGTAAGTATTTTTAATGAGGAGGATAGAAATGTAACAATAGGAAATGGTAGTGTGAAAATTAGCGGGCAAACATCTGCAGGAGACGTTACAATTGAAGTGAAGTGAAAAAATAGACCAGTTTAACTGGTCTATTTTTTAATGTAAATCGCGGTATACCCCGATTACTTTTCCGATAACAGAAACTTTATCTAAAATGATCGGTTCTAAAGAAGAGTTCTCAGGTTGCAGGCGGAAATGATCTTTTTCTTTGTAAAAACGTTTTACAGTCGCTTCGTTATCTTCTGTTAAAGCAACGACGATTTCCCCATTGTATGCAGAATGTTGTTGACGAACAACAACTAAATCTCCGTCTAGAATACCGGCTTCAATCATGCTATCTCCAGAGATTCGTAACATAAATACTTGATCAGCTCCAGCAACAACACTTGCAGGAAGTGGGAAATGTTCCTCTACACTTTCAACTGCTGTAATTGGTAAACCAGCTGTAACTTTTCCAACAATCGGTACTTGGATGACTGATTGAGTTTCTGTTTCGATTTTCACTTCACCTAAAATTTCAATGGCTCTTGGTTTTGTTGGATCACGTCGAATATAACCTTTTTCTTCTAGACGCGATAAATGTCCGTGCACCGTAGAACTAGAAGCAAGGCCAACCGCTTGACCAATTTCGCGTACGGAAGGTGGATAACCTTTTTCTTGTACTTTTAGCTTAATGAAGTCGAGAATGTCCTGCTGGCGTTTTGTTAACTTTTCCATGTTTTTTAACACCTCGTTTTCTTTCAATTTTCTTATTTATAAGTATAACATGCGAAAAAACATTCTACAAACATAAGTTCGAACAAAAAGACGATTTGTGATACACTAAAGGAAAAATTGAAATGAGGAAGAGGGTTTTAAAATGAATGCAATCATTTATGCCCGTGTAAGTACAACGAAAGAGGCACAGGAAACATCATTATCACGCCAAAAAGATGAATTATTGCATTTAGCTGAGCGATATCAAATGAATGTTATAAAGGTGATTGAGGAGAAGGCAAGCGGTTATACGATTGAACGAGATGGTATATTAGAAGTGCT
Organism: Bacillus cereus; assembly: GCF_002561295.1. Classification (GTDB taxonomy): domain Bacteria; phylum Bacillota; class Bacilli; order Bacillales; family Bacillaceae_G; genus Bacillus_A; species Bacillus_A cereus_S. The sequence continues at coordinate 37,617 of NZ_NTUG01000048.1, read as the reverse complement.
GGACATGATCCGAGATGAGGAAATTGATGTGCTTCTCATTCAAGATGAAACGCGGCTTGGAAGAGGGAATGCAAAGATTGCTTTAATGCACTGTTTACATAAAGAAGAGATCAAAGTGTATACACATACGCATAATGGAGAATTACAGCTTTCTGATTCGGATTCCATGGTTCTGGACATTATTGGTATAGTTGAAGAGTATCAGAGAAAGATTCATAATTTGAAGATTAAACGCGGAATGCAGAGAGCGGTAGAAAGAGGATTTCGTCCAGAAAAAAACTTAAAAAACCGACATTTAAGTACAGGACGTGAAAAGAAAGAAGTGCCGATTGAAGAGATTGTACGTCTGCGTCGTAATGAATTGACATTTGAAGAAATTGCAGCAACGCTTCGTGGTTTTGGGCATGAGGTATCGAAAGCAACAGTACATCGCAGATACGTGGAGTATACGAAGCAATTGCTTGATAAACAAGACTAACTATTGTATGATAATAATCAGTTTTAAGTAGAAAGGGGATTCGAGATGCTAAGTCACGAACTCATTGAACGCATTAATTTCTTAGCGAAAAAAGCAAAAGCTGAAGGATTAACTGAAGAAGAGCAACGTGAGCGCCAATCGCTCCGTGAACAATATTTAAAAGGATTTCGTCAAAATATGTTAAACGAATTAAAAGGCATTAAAGTCGTTAACGAAGAAGGTAAAGATGTTACACCGACGAAATTAAAAGAATTGAAAAAACAAGATAATACGAAGTTAAATTAAAAGATGGGCGTAGCCCATCTTTTTTTGATTTTAATAGATTATTAATTGTTATATTTAGACAGATGATAATGAATGATTTAGGTTTATTTTGTTGATATTTATCCCGCATTAACGGGCTGTAATACTCCCACCTCAAAACTTAAGAAAATGCGAAGAAGTTTAGGTGGGAGATAAACAGCCCGTAAAAGCCCGATTGGTTCAACTAACAATCAGTGGGGGATGGGGAACCCCCACTGATTGAAGTTTCACTTTATATGAGGGGAATTTGCTGGATGTTAATAACCTATGAGGTGATGAAATGTTTCATCTACATAAGAAGTTGTTCTTATGCAGCGCTATAAGTGTTTGTTTTATAGGGAATTCTTCAAAGATACATGAACCAGATCCTGAAATTATTAAAACGTATACAAATATACCTGAGATAAATAATTGGGTTACTATTCCAAAAGAAACGAAAGAAATTACAATTTACGTGCAAGCGAAGCATACAGAAACGGTTCTGTTCTGGCTTGTTCCGACGGGTACAGCGACATGGAAAGAACGTCGATTGATTGGATGCGATACTGACGGGATAGATGGATGGTCTGTGAAATGGAATGTAAATGGAGAAGGATTACACCATCATATAAGTGTACAAGCTCTTGGGCTTACATCAATAAGTAGTGATTCAATTAATGTCCATACCGAATATAAATGAAGTGATTCGAGTTCTCAAAAATTATTCTTAGTTATAATCGTTTGTCTAAAGAAAGTGTTCTAAGTTATAAAGAAAGAACGAAATTGTTTTTGGATGATTGTATGATGACAAGAAAAGGGAGAAGGGTACCTTTTGCGTTTTGGGTTTTAATATTTTCTATCCAGTGTAGTGTTTAGATATGAAAAATATTAATTTTTTCTAAATAAATCTAAAATAAAAGAACTACTAATTGCTATAAATAAAGAAATAATGGCGATAAGTAACAAGAGGATTGCAATGACGCTATATAAATAACCTAATCCTTCACTTGTTATCATGACACCTCGATCAAAATACAGTATGCCAAACGTACCAATGGAAAGAATAAGCATGACACCACCTGGGATGTATTTATGGGGGGATTTTAATTTGACTGAAAAATAAATAGAAAGAATTGAAATGAGAGCCATGATAATAATAAAGGTATAAGAAGCTGCTTCTTCACTCATTATGTCACCTCCCTTCATTGTTATTAAATATATACGATGAAAGTTAATATATATTCATTTCTATTGTACATGTTGTGAATATATGGTGAATAGAGGGGTGCCTAAAAATTTGAGAGTTGACACGTTTTAGAATGCAGATAATTCCCTTTATTTTCAATAAAAAGATAACAAAAAAGTATAACATATTGAATGCCCATACATTCCGGAAATTACAGTTTTTTTTATAAAAAATCGAAAAAACATCAACATATTTGTCGATACATGTTGTATAATCTTGCGTGGGAAGATATCATATAAATGTGTAAAACGTTTACTAATATAAGCGAAGGGAAGAATAGCATGTCACATTCAATCGAACAACTTTCTATCAACACGATTCGCACATTATCCATCGATGCGATTGAAAAAGCAAACTCTGGTCACCCAGGAATGCCAATGGGTGCAGCACCAATGGCTTATACATTATGGACTCAATTTATGAAACACAATCCAAATAACCCAACGTGGTTTAACCGCGATCGTTTCGTATTATCTGCAGGTCATGGTTCAATGTTATTATACAGCCTACTTCATCTGTCTGGTTACGACGTAACAATAGATGACTTAAAGAATTTCCGTCAATGGGGAAGCAAAACTCCAGGACATCCTGAGTATGGTCATACAGCAGGCGTAGATGCAACAACTGGCCCACTTGGACAAGGGATTGCGACAGCGGTTGGTATGGCGATGGCTGAGAGACATTTAGCGGCGAAATATAATCGCGATGCATACAACGTAGTTGATCATTATACATACGCAATTTGCGGTGATGGCGATTTAATGGAAGGCGTTTCTGCTGAAGCATCTTCATTAGCTGCTCACTTAGGATTAGGTCGACTTGTTGTGTTATACGATTCTAATGATATTTCATTAGATGGTGATTTAAATCGTTCATTCTCTGAAAATGTAGAAGATCGTTATAAAGCATACGGTTGGCAAGTAATCCGTGTTGAGGATGGAAACGATGTTGAAGCAATTGCAAAAGCGATTGAGGAAGCGAAAGCTGACGAAAAACGTCCAACGCTAATTGAAGTAAGAACAACAATTGGTTTCGGTTCTCCAAACAAATCAGGGAAATCTGCTTCACATGGTTCTCCGCTTGGTGTTGATGAAACGAAATTAACAAAAGAAGTATATGCTTGGTCAGCTGAGCAAGACTTTCATGTACCGGAAGAAGTATATGATAACTTCCGTAAAACAGTACAAGATGTTGGTGAAACAGCACAAGCTGCATGGAATACAATGCTTGGCGAATATGCACAAGCATACCCAGAATTAGCAAATGAATTACAAGCAGCAATGAAAGGTCTTCTTCCAGAAGGTTGGGATAAAAACTTACCAACTTATGAATTAGGATCAAAAGCAGCAACACGTAATTCTTCAGGTACTGTAATTAACGCGATTGCTGAAGCTGTACCATCATTCTTTGGTGGATCTGCAGACCTTGCTGGTTCTAACAAAACATACATGAATAACGAAAAAGACTTTACAAGAGCTGATTACAGCGGTAAAAACATTTGGTACGGTGTACGTGAGTTCGCAATGGGTGCAGCAATGAACGGTATTGCACTTCATGGCGGTTTAAAAACTTACGGTGGTACGTTCTTCGTATTCTCTGATTACTTACGTCCAGCAATCCGCTTAGCGGCGTTAATGCAATTACCTGTAACGTATGTATTTACACACGACAGTATTGCTGTTGGTGAAGATGGTCCAACACATGAACCAGTTGAGCAGTTAGCGGCGCTTCGTGCAATGCCAAACGTATCGGTTATCCGTCCTGCTGATGGTAATGAGTCTGTTGCAGCTTGGAAATTAGCTTTAGAATCTACAAGTACTCCAACTGCATTAATCTTAACTCGTCAAGACCTTCCAACATTAGAAGGCGCAAAAGACGATACGTATGAAAAAGTTGCAAAAGGTGCATATGTAGTTTCTGCAAGCAAGAAAGAAACTGCTGATGTAATCTTACTTGCAACTGGTTCTGAAGTAAGTTTAGCGATTGAAGCACAAACAGCATTAGCAGCAGATGGCGTTGATGCAGCTGTTGTCAGCATGCCATCTATGGATCGCTTTGAAGCACAATCTGCTGAATATAAAGAATCTGTATTACCAAAAGCAGTAACAAAACGTTTCGCAATCGAAATGGGTGCTACTTTCGGATGGCACCGTTACGTTGGTCTTGAAGGAGATGTACTAGGAATCGATACATTCGGTGCTTCTGCTCCTGGTGAAAAGATCATGGAAGAGTATGGATTTACTGTAGAAAATGTTGTTCGTAAAGTAAAAGAAATGCTTTAATGATTTGTGAAAAATCTCTCCGGCATGGAGAGATTTTTCTATGTAAATGAGTTTATTCGACAGAAAAAGTTTTTTCTTTCTCCGCAGTCAGACAATCATTGCATATTTTCTTCGATATAATGTAGAGAAAAAGGTTGTCCAGAGCGGGAGGGAAAGCATGAAAACGTATGAATTGTATTTAATTCAAGAAGATATTGCGAAGGCATACTTTGGTCGCGAGTATTTGTTTTTTGATTTATTTGCTCGATTTTCGGAATCTGGTTCCCTTTCGGAAAAGAAAGTGTTATATAAGCAGATCATGTATATTACGATGCCATTACAAGTAATGAAAATTCACCATAAATTAGAACAGGTTTTACGCAATTTTGGAAAGTATGATCGAACACATTGTACACACATGCTATATACTGGGGCAGAATATGGCGAAATAATGGTGAAATCACAATATATTCAAATGAGCACATCTGGAAATACATCGATGGAAACGACTTTTTTTGAAGTGCTTAGGAAATGCGAATTGACATTTTTAGCAATGGATTACGAAAATAAAAAGTATGGTTGGCTAAATCCTCTGAAACAAGCACGAACATATGTGTAAAAAATGTCGAATACAATCTTGTCTTATTCAAAAGGTTTTAGTACACTGTAAGGTAGACAACATGAAGGAGGAAAATATATGTCAATTTGGGTAGTTGTTCTAGTGGGCGTATTAGCACTAGTAGCAGGCGTGGCGTTAGGATTTTTCATCGCCCGTAAATATATGATGAATTACTTACAAAAAAATCCACCAATCAATGAACAAATGTTAAAAATGATGATGATGCAAATGGGACAAAAACCATCCCAAAAGAAAATCAATCAAATGATGAGCGCAATGAACAAACAACAAATGAAATAAGCGCTAAAGGGACACTCGATAAGAGTGTCCTTTCCTTTTTGGAAAAGTTTAGTGTTTAAAACTTTTAAAAATTCTGTATTTTTGATAAACTGAAAACATCGCTCATTTCGAGGGAGGGGGATATAATGAAAGTATTTTTTAATTTAGCGTGGTTTTTTAAACAAGAAAAACGAGCGTACATAACGGGCATTATTTTGCTATTTGGTGTAGCACTGCTTGAACTTGTGGCACCAAAAGTAATTGGGATTGTCGTAGACGAAATTAACAATCAAACGTTAACATCTGAAAAATTGTTGCAATGGGTTGTTCTTCTAGTAGCTGTTGGGATCACGATGTATATATTACGTTACATATGGCGTATTATGATTTTTGGATCTTCTTTAAAGCTAGCTCGCCAATTACGAAAGAAGTTATATGAACATTTTACAAATATGAGTCCATCTTTTTATCAATCACATCGTACAGGGGACTTAATGGCACATGCAACGAATGATATTCAAGCAATTCAACAAACTGCTGGGGCAGGCGTTTTGACGCTTGTTGATTCATTAGCGGTAGGTGGATGTGTACTCTTGGCTATGGGGTTTACAATTAGTTGGAAGTTAACATTGTTAAGCCTAATTCCAATGCCGATTGTAGCGATTTCCACTAATTATTATGGTACTTTACTACACAGACGTTTTCATAAAGCACAGCAAGCGTTTTCTGAAATCAATGATAAAGTACAAGAGAGTATGAGTGGAATGAAGGTGATTCGCTCACTCGGTCAAGAAAAGGAAGATTTACAAGCATTTCGAAAGAAGTCAGAAGATGTAGTGCATAAAAATATGTTAGTGGCTCGCATCGATTCATTATTTGATCCAACAATTTCTCTTATTGTCGGTTTTTCATTCCTAATTGCTGTATGTTATGGCTCGTTATTGGTTGTTCGCGGTGAACTTACGGTTGGGGAGTTAATTACATTTACAACATATTTAGGGACGCTTGTTTGGCCGATGCTTGCATTTGGATGGTTGTTTAATATTATGGAACGTGGTCGTGCTTCATATGATCGTGTGGAAAAAATATTGTCTCAAACTTCAGATGTTGTGAATAGAGATGAGGCGGTAAATAAAGAAGCAAGCGGTGATATAACATTTGCAATTGAGACATTTTCCTATAAGAAAAATGAAATGATGAATTTAGAGGATATTCAATTTACCCTTAAAAAGGGTGAAACATTAGGTATTGTTGGCCGAACTGGTGCAGGGAAAACGACATTGTTAAAATGTTTAATCCGGGAATATGATCATTTTAATGGAGGGCTGCGCGTCGGAGGGAAAGATATTCGCGATATGACGCTTCACGGTATTCGATCTGCTATTTCGTATGTTCCTCAAGACCATTTCTTATTTTCAGCAAGTATAGGTGAAAATATTGCATTTGGAAAGGCGGATGCTACATATAAAGAAATTACAAGTGCCGCTAATATCGCTTGTATACATGATGATATTGTTCAATTCCCAGAAGGATACGATACGGTAGTAGGAGAACGAGGGGTGTCTTTATCAGGTGGACAAAAACAAAGGATCTCTATCGCACGTGCTCTACTAACAAATGCTGAAATTTTAATTTTAGATGATTGCTTATCCGCGGTTGATGCAAAGACAGAGGAAACAATTTTAACAGCGCTGAAAAGAGAAAGAGAGCAAAAAACAACGATTATTACAGCACATCGGTTAAGTGCCATTCAACATGCAAACCTTATTCTTGTTGTTGATGAAGGGAAAATTGTAGAGCGTGGTACACATGAACAACTAATGGAGCAAGAAGGTTGGTATAAAGAGATGTACGAAAGCCAGCAGTTAGAAGCGTTAGTTGAGAAGGGAGGCATATAATGGCTGAGAAAAAAAGAAGCGATTTATGGCGATTACTTTCTTATATGAAACCATATAAAGGTTTGTTATCACTGGCATTTTTATTTCTAGTTGGTGCAACTGTCGCCGAAATGATGGGTCCATTTTTAATTAAGCAGTTTCTTGATGGACATTTAGTTCCACGTGACTTTGAGCAGTCAGCACTTGTAACTTTATTTGTTGTATATATGATCGCTCATTTATTAAAGGTTTTATTTACGTATTTAAATTTACTATATTTCCAAAATATTGCGTTCAAAATTGTGCAAGACATGCGGGTTGAAGTGTATGAACATGTACAAAGATTATCACTAAGCTTTTTTGACCGTACGCCAATCGGTACTCTCGTATCCCGCATTACCAATGATACGGAAGCAATTAAAGATTTTTATGTGAGTGTGTTATCAACATTTGTAAAAAATGTAGTGTTCTTAATTGGAATTTTAGTTGCAATGTTTTTACTTGATGTGAAGCTTGCTTTATGTTCTCTTATATTAATTCCAATTATGCTTACAATTATGGCAATGTATCGTAAGAAAAGCTCCGTTTTTTATTTGGAGCTTCGGAATCAATTGAGTATTTTAAATGCCAAGCTGAATGAATCGATTCAAGGGATGAATATTGTGCAAGTATTTCGTCAAGAAAAACGGATGCGAAAAGAATTTGAAGAAGTGAATGATAAGCATTACGGTGCTGGGCGCCGTACGTTAAAACTAGATGCGTTATTTTTACGTCCAGCAACAGACCTTGTTCATATTATGGCTATTGCTTTAGTACTTGCATTATTTGGTATTAACGCCTTAAATAGTCCAGTTGAAGTCGGTGTATTATATGCTTTTGTTAATTATATTCATCGCTTTTTCCAACCTGTAAATGAAATGATGATGAAACTCTCTTTCTTCCAACAAGCTCTTGTTTCTTCGTCACGTGTCTTTCATTTGATGGATGAAAAAGATTTAGCACCTGTCCAACAAGGGAGCGAAGAACCGGAAGTGCATGAAGGAGAAATTGAATTTAAAAACGTTACATTTTCATACGATGGAAAACGTGATGTTTTAAAAAACGTGTCCTTCCATGTGAAGCCAGGGCAAACAGTTGCTTTTGTTGGGCATACTGGAAGTGGAAAGAGTACGATTATGAACTTATTAATGCGTTTTTATGATATTAAGTCGGGTAATATTTTAATAGACGGGGTAAACTTAGAAACATTTGAAGAGAAGGAAGTTCGAAAGAGAATAGGACTTGTACTGCAAGATGCATTCTTGTTTGCTGGAAATGTAAAACAAAACATTCGTATGTATAATGAAAGTATTACGGATGAAGAAATAGAAGAAGCAGCGCGTTTTGTGCAAGCGAATACGTTTATTGAAAAGTTACCAGAGCAGTATGATACAGAAGTAGTAGAAAGAGGGACCGCGTTTTCAAGTGGCCAAAGACAACTCATTGCGTTTGCAAGAACAATTGCGACAAATCCGAAAGTGTTAGTATTAGACGAGGCAACGGCAAATATTGATACAGAAACGGAAGAAGCAATTCAAACAGCATTGCAGCGCATGAGAAAAGGAAGAACAACCATTGCAATCGCGCACCGGTTATCTACTATTCAAGACTCTGACCAAATCTTTGTTATGCATGATGGGGGAATTGTAGAAAGAGGAACACATCAAGAATTACTGAGTAAGCAAGGGTTGTATTACAATATGTATTTACTTCAGAATAAAGGAAGCCTTCAGAAAGCCTTGTAGTATTGAGGTTTTGAAGGCCTCTTTTTTTATTCCTTTAAAAATGCCTCTATTCCTGTAATTTCTGCTACACCCCACATACTGAATTCGTAATGATACCCTGTTCGTTCAATACATACACCAAATTCTAAATCATCTCCAACTCATATAAAATCTGTGGTTTTTTTGTTGAGAAACATTTGTACTATTGATGAATGAAAGGAATTAAGGAGCATAGGAAGAATATCGTTTATAAAGAATAAGACGATGCGATCAAGCTATCATACTCATTAATTGAATAAATATAGCTCTTAGAAATTGTAGAAGCAAATGAGTCTTGGGAGTTATAGAAGTAATTGTGTTGCAACAGCATAGCAATCTATAAACTTTGCGTCATCTTTTTGAAAAAAAGGAGGGGATTATTATGCGAGCGTCGATTAAAAGATGTATGGTGTTGATTGCTACATTCATTTTACTTGTTACTTCTACTGGTGGTATTGTAACTGCTGAGACAAATACTACGCCAATTTATAAGGAGATGCTTTCACAAAAAGAAACATTGAATCCAGGAGATTGGTTTTTAGGCGAGAAGCCTTTAAATTATGATGAAAATAGGACACCGATTGTTTTTGTACAAGGAAGAAATGGAAGTGCGGATAGTTGGTATGGAAAAACAGTTTATCACAATGTAAACGACATGTATGATTATGCTTATCGTGCGGGATATCAAACTGTATTTATTCAACTATACGATGCAGCTGGAAAGGGATCTGCGAGTCAGTGGGACAATGGTAAATTGTTGGCTGCAAAGCTAGAGGAGATTTATAATCATTTTGGTAAAAAAGTGAATATTGTAGCTCATAGTAAAGGCGGAATTGACACCCAAGCAGCGCTCATTCAATACGGAGCGAATCGTTTTGTAGGAAATGTTATTACACTAGCTTCGCCGCATTATGGATCAAATTTAGCAGACCTATCCTATAGTTGGTGGGCGGGGTGGTTGGCTTCATTACTTGGGCAAAGAGACGATGGCACTTATGCTTTACAAACAGGTGAAATGGCGCAATTTCGTTCCGTAATAGATAACAATCCGAATGCTAAATTAAATCGTTATTATACAGTTGCGGGTACAAGTTGGGGACCTGCTTTCTCTGCTTTATCTTTAGGTGGATTATATCTTTCCGCGTATGGCTCTAATGATGGTTTAGTGAATGAATGGAGTACAAAATTACCGTATGGAACACATTTATTTACCGATTCTAGATTTGATCATGATGATATTCGAAAAGGTTCGGCTGTCTTTTCTCGAATTGAACCATATTTACGCACTTCTACTGTTACATTCGATCCTCTTTATACTTTAAGTAGTAATAGGGAATTTGTTGATAATTTAAATACTACATCTAATCAAACCATTTTAGGTGGAGAATTGGAACCGAATAAATGGATTGATCAATCGATTGCGGTAGATACAAAAACAGAAGGTGTTGTCTCTGTGTTAACAGCATCTTCGGAAGTGAAAATACAACTTATTTCTCCGTCGGGCAAAGTATATACGAATAAAGATAGTAAGTTTACGGTAGGAGATGAAACTTCCTATTTTAAGGGAGCATCCATTCGAACATTTAAAATTAATAAAATGGAAACCGGGGAATGGCATGTTAAACTAATGACCGCACATACAAAAGATGCTTATATGATTGTTACTGATTATAAACAAGCAGCACCGTTTACATTAAAAATGCCAGGGAAAATTAAAGATGGTAAAGTTGAATTTCAATTGAAACAATCTACTAAAGAACTGGGGAAACAAGAGAATCTTTCTTTCACTGTCCGAATTGTTGATCGAGAAGGGAATTTAGTATCGCAATCGAATCAGTTGCAAAGGTTAGATGAGGCTGCATTCACAGGCCTTTTGAATCATATTAAAAAATCAGATGTATATAATGTGACGATTGATATTAAAGGTATTAACTCAGAAGGTAAAGCTTATAATCGTACGATTGTGCGTTCTGTGTATGTTAAAAAATAAACAGCATTTGCGAAAGCGGCACTGTTTAAAAGCTAGTTCATGTTTCATCTAATGCTCCATTCTTTTCGAAAAGAAGTAGAAATATGTAAAGAAAATGGATAGAGTATAGTAAATAATCAGATCTAAATGCAGTGAAGAAAAAGGTTATTAAAATACAAGAGGTCTTCAGGGAAAACTGCGAGAATAAGGTTTTCCTGAAGGCCTTTTAATATGTTTTCCGCATAGTGAATAAAGTATGCAAAATATATCCAAATTTTACAGAGAGTTATTTGAATACGTAGTATAATAGAATAAAATTGATTTTAACAGTTTAGGTAATATTTTATTAAGCCATAAAGGAGAAAAAAGATGGAATATGTACTCATATGTGTGATTTTAGCATTAATAGCTGGGGTATTTATACTGTTTTATAAGAATAAACAGTTACAATCAGAGAATCAGCAAGTAGAATTTGAAAGGGCAAGTTCAATAGAAAGTTATCAAAGTGAGATGGCGGCAACGGTAGCGGATTATGAAGAAAAGCAAGAGACATTAAAAAATATAGAGCGTAAAAAGTATAATAATTTAAAAGAGAGCACAGCTAGAGAAGTAGAGAACATGAGAGTGATGAAAAATCAATTGGCGGTGCAACATAATAAAGAGCGCAGTGAGATGCAACAGAAATATAACAACGAGATTCATGTGATGCAAAATCTAATTACAGAGTTAAGAACGTATGCTAAAAATGGTGAAGAAATGAATACGCATGAAACATTACATTATATGAAAAGAGGGTTTGTTCAGCAAGGAATCATAGCTGAAGATGAATTGCATATTATTCCAAATATATTTTTTCCAAAAGTGCATAGTAGAAATAAGAATATAACGGAGAATACTAGGATTGATCATGTATTGTTATTGACAACAGGAATATACGTAATTGAGACAACAGAGTGGCAAGGTAGAATGATACATGGATTGACGAAAGAGAATGCAGGGATTTATTCATTTATGATTGATGAGATTGGTAACTATCAAAACGAATACGAGAAGGAAGAGACATTTGTTTTTACGGCAAAGGAAGCCTCAATGGCCGTAAAGGTAGAAAATGTAGGGAATCCGGCTTACAAAGCAAAACATCTTTCAACAATGTTATATGATTACTTGAAAGGGCGCAATCCGCAAGCCATAAAAGAAGAAGTACAATCAATTGTATATTTCGGAAATGAGACAAATGGAAGTGGAAATGAAATGATCGACCTTTCGAATGAAGCACTACCTAGGTTGAAAGATAGAGAGCAACTTGTTACGTATTTCAGAAATGCAAGATTAGAAGGGAAAGCGCTATATACAGCAGAAGAATTACGAGAAATAAAAGAAATGATCCAATGTATGGAAGATGTGCAAGTGTAAAAAGAATATGATAAAGGCGGTTTTTATGGGGAAATATAGAGATTTTCTATTATGGGGAATGTTGTATATTTATGTTTTTTTATATTTGTTTCTATATATTGCTTTCATATTTATCATTGGTATGGCACATTCGTCTTACACAATTGTGAGTGTTTTAGCAGTATCGATTCCGTTTATTTTTTTATTAGTTCTTCAGCGAATTGTTTTACATTTTTCGAGTAGTAATAATAAGAGGAAATGCAAGGATATTATAATTGTGGGAACAGTATTCTTTAGTATTTGTATTGTACAATTAGGGGTAAATGAGTATAATTCCAAGTTTCGTATAGATAGATGGTTAGAAGATGAAGGGAACCGAGTATATATGATAGATGATCTTCTAGCTAAACATAAATTAGTTGGGAAACCTAAGGAAGGGATTATTAAATTGCTAGGAAAACCGACTGAGACAAGCCGTTTTGAGGAAATGAATCAAACTGTTTATTACCTTGGAGATGAACGAGGATTTATTCCGATAGATAGTGAATGGCTCATTTTGCAGTTTAACAGTGATAATCAGGTGGTAGAGTGTAAGTTACATAAAGATTGAATGAAAAGAGCAGAAGACTATTATGAGTTATGGTCTTCTGCTTTTTTGTTCATGTATGGAAGTGAAGGTGGGAGTTAAAAATTTGCTTGTTAGTTATAAAATTCCAAAAATATAGAATAAAGGGAAAGACTAGTGTATAATATATTTGTTGAATATAGAGATGTTAATAAAGGGGATGTCAATATGGAAGATTTACAAACACTCGGTTCGTTCTTTTTAGGTTTAGGTACTATGTTTGCAGGATTAGGAGTACTGCTTGCAGGTATCGGGGTATATACAAAATTTTCACGTGAATCAAAATGATAGAAGCATCCGTATAGGATGCTTTTTTGTGCAAAAAAGAACTGTATTAGATAATAGAGCTACTGGAGGGAGAGGGGTGGCTATTATAGTAACGATGTTTTTAATGGGAAATATATAGGAGCAAAATTTACAAATTATGCATCATCATATTTTTGAAAATTCAGATGGTTAAGGCAATTGCGTTGGCTGGATGTACGTTATTAATAGAATAGAAAGTGAAATGCTGAGGGGGAGAGCTATGTCTATTCATTTTCGCAAACTATTATGTACAAGTTTTTGAATAGTAGTTCGTAGTGTTAAAAATATTCCACGCTAGATTAATATGTTTTACGTATGAATTATGTAAGTAATTCATATTTCCCATATAAAAGGATTTGCTATAATATAATGAGTGTAACGTTCGAGTATTCGACGTATTACTAGTATTATATCCCTATCCCTTTTCTAAAAATGCGAACAAGTTTTGCCCTATTCTATTCAATATTATATTGTATAGAAATATATTGTTCGATGCCCATTATGGAACGTACATAATGGTGAAATCCCGATCCTTAAAGAGGATGCCCCTAATCTTCATGTGAAAATATGATCGGATGAAGAAAGCTGACCATTAGTTGGTCAGCTTTCTTTTTTGTGTAAAACGAATTCCTCGGTAATTTCTGTTTGTAATAGTAGTGTTTTTCCAAAGCGGCGTTTGCATTCATTTCTTACCTTTTGAATAGCAAATGTATGAGAAGTAGCAGATACGGTGACAGTTGCTTGCCTAGATTTGCGATTTTCTTCACAAAAGACACACTCTACAACATATTTAGAAATCATCTTCTCATCCTTCCGTCTGAATTTCTACGAGTGAGTTTCCTTTGGAGTTGGTGTAATCTTCGGTACAGTTTTTGTTTTTCCCTCCTTTTTCAAGGAGAAGAATAAGGAAAAGACGAATAGTAGGTATGGGAGGAGAGAGGAATGAAAAGATGGTCTGTACCAAGTGGGGGACAAGAAGAAGGAGAAACTTTAGAGGAATGTTGTGTTCGTGAAGTTTGGGAAGAAACGGGCTATCGTGTAAAAATTATAGATAAAATATATGAAAAAATAGGTGTAACATATGGCATACCTGTTTGTGTACATTATTACCTTGTGGAACAGACGGGTGGTGATAAGAATATTCAAGATCCAGATGGATTAATTTATGAAATAGATTGGAAGAGGATTGGTGAAGTAAGAGAACTTTCTTTAGCCTTTCCTGAAGATTATGATTTGTTATGTCAATATGTAAATATGGAGTTAAAATAAAAAGCAAGTGTTTTTGACACTTGCTTTTTAGTGCAACCAAGATAAGAAAAGTGGAACAATGACTAAACTTGCGCCAGCTGTTAGAAGCATAGATAAACTTGCGATTGTACCTTCAACTGGCCCGATTTCAAATGCTTTTGAAGTGCCAGTTCCATTTGCACTAGTACCTAGCATAATGCCTTTGGCGACTGCGGTTTTAATACGGCATATGCGGATAAGAGAGGGTCCTAATAGTGCTCCTGTTAATGCCGTCAGTACAACAAAAACAGCTGTTAATTGGGACATGCCACCAATCATTTCTGAGATTGCCATTGCAATTGGTGTTGTTACGATGTGTGGTGCTAAGCTGTGTTCTAACGATGAATCAATTTGAAAAGCATTTGCTAGTAGAGCTGAAGTGATAACGGATAAAAAAGAGCCAACAACAACATTAATTAAAATAGCACTTGCATGTTTTTTTAGCAAATCAAAGTATTTATAGATCGGCCAAGCAAAAGCAACTGTTGCTGGCTTTAATAGTTCAGTTAGCCAATGACCGCCCGAGTCGTATGTTTCATATGGTGTATCTAACCCGAGTAATAATGCAATTAATGCAATTGGACAAACGAGAAGCGGGGAAAGGATACTCCAGTTCCAACGCTGGTATAGTTTTTTAGAAATCCAATATGTTAATAGTGTTAATAGTAAACATAAAAAACCGATCATTGTGCTGATCCTTTCCGCTTTAATAGCAATTCTGTTAAAATCCCAGTTACAAGTGTTACGCAAAGAGTACTAATCATGATAATCAATATGAGATCGATACCATATTGCGATAATGTATCTTTGTAGCGAATAACAGCGACAGCAGAAGGAATGAAAAATAAAATAAGTTCTTTTAATAAAAAGTCTGCTCCGTCTTGAATCCACTCTTTCTTCACTAAGTTAAATTTTAATGAAATTAATAATAGGAAAATACCGATAATACTTCCTGGAATAGGGAGGTGTGCCTGTTTTGTAATCCATTCACCTGTCCAAGCAAAACAAAATAATAGTAAAATTTGTCCGCTTAATTTCCACCATTTCATACAGTAACACCTCTTTCGTTTCGTTTTTTACATAAAAATTGTAAAAATAATTAACAATTTCTACTATAAATCCTTTCGAAATATTTGTCTAATATATAAATTATATGTTATTAATTTATTATACATATTAATTGAAAAGGGGATCCCAAATGGAATTACGGCATTTGCAATATTTTGTTGTTGTGGCAGAAGAACTACACTTTGGACGAGCAGCTACTCGTTTACAAATGACACAGCCACCACTTAGTCAACAAATTCAGCAATTAGAAAAAGAAATGGGAGTTATGTTATTTTCAAGAACAAAGCGGAAGGTTGAGCTGACAGAAGCAGGAGAAATGTTTTTAAAAGAAGTCAAAAAAGCATTTGATCAAATTGAAAAAGCAGTTGAGGTTGCACAAAGTGCGCAAAGGGGAGAGGTTGGTTCGCTTTCAATTGGATTCGTGGGGGCTGCTATATACGATATTTTACCGTCTATTGTTAGAGAGTATCGAAAGAAGTTCCCAAGAGTATCTGTTGCATTGCATGAATTATCAACACCAGATCAAGTTCATGCGCTTCATGATAATCGAATTGATGTTGGATTTTTACGTCCGCCGATTAATACGCAATTGCTAGAATTAGAACCAATTCAAAAGCTTTCGTGTACACTATGTTTACCAAAAGCGCACCCACTAGCAGAAAAAGAAGAAATTCATATTGAAGATTTGCAGGATGAGCCATTTGTGTTTATTACTAGACCGGTTTGGCCGGCTTTATATGATACAATTTTATCATTATGTAGGAACGCTGGATTTAGCCCACATATTGTACAGGAGGCAACAGAATATCAAACTGTTATGGGGCTTGTAGCAGCAGGAATTGGAATAACAGTCATTCCGGTTTCTGCCAATAAGTTGTATAAAACAGAAGTTGTATACAAGGCTATATATGATTCTAATTTTGTAGCAGAGATGTCAGTTGCATATCGGAAAACAAATAGTAACCCTGAGCTGTTAGAGTTTTTAAAAATTGCTAGGGAGAAAAAGCGAATAGAAGTGGAAAATGATAAGTAAACTGACAAAAAAGAGGAGATGCTATTGTGATGCATCTCCTCTTTTTATTTCAATACTGACTAAGTAGACATGTTCATTTTCTCGGAGCAATCGTTGGCGTGATTCTTCATCTTCTATAGAGAGTGCGGATATATGGTTTTTATTTGTTTTTATCCAAGCAGCAAGAACTGTTTTTTTGTTATATTTTATGTTTTGAGGATTGCTAATTTTTTCAAATGCAGAGCTATTAATATTAGGTAAGCCATCTTCAGAAGTAGTCATGGAACTACCATCAATACCAATGAACCATTGCCAAGTTTCATTATTCGTATGTTGAAATATTTGCTGACCAACGGCTAATTTTATTTTTTTATCTTTAAAGTCTGAAGAAGAAAGCTTAGCTATATCTTTTATTTTTTCTCCGTTTTGGTAATATTCAATAGTTGTAAATATTTCAGCTTGTTTATGAGGAATGGTAACTTCATAAAAGGAAACATGTTCTTGTTGTAAGGGTAATAATTGTAAAAGAGTAGTTTCTTTTTCTGATAATTTATATGGTTTTACAATTGTGTATGAGGCTGTATTTAGTTGGACAATACAACTACTAAGAAAAGTAATCAATAAAATGATGCTGAGAAGTAATACTTTTTTCATCTAGTTCCCCCTATATTAATATATTTGCTTCTTATAGGAATTTTCCTGTTTCAATATAACCGTAGACATAAAGTCATTTTTCTCCGCCTTAAGACCTAGCAAAGATTCGGATTATAGTGCGATGTTAAAAAAGTCATATTTTTATACACTAGTAGTATAGAAAGTTGGATGTTATGAAGTAAGGTAGGGGAATCAATTATGTCTGTGTTTCGGTTAGCAAGGAAAAATATACAGAACTATGCTGCCCAAAGATTACAGCAATTTATATGGATTGCACTGAGTACGATGCTATATTTTTTTATTATATCTGTCCGATCTAATGAAGCGGTAATAGAAAAGATGCAGCATATACAGTTTTGGTTAGTTTCATTATACTATGGGGAAATACTGTTGTTTTTCACATGTGCCGTTGTTACATATCATATGACAAAAAAGTTCTTAAAAAGTAGGAAACAAGAATTGCTGGTATATAAAACTGCTGGTATGCAAAAAAGAAAAGTTTTTTGGTTATTTTGTCAGGAACAACTGTTGATTTGCGGGGGAGCGACTCTTTTTGGTTTCATTCACGGGATGTTATTTTTGAAGTTATTTACAATGCTGTTTATAAAGTTAATAGGAGTTCATGGAATAAGTAGCGTACCGATTACGTTATACGCAGTATCAGTAACACTAGTGTTGATCGGTATAATCATTGTATTATCCATATGGCAATGTTATAAGTTTATTCAAGAATTCAAAGGTGAAAGTTTATATAAAGTCGAGGGAAAGGCATGAGGTTATCATGTCTTTTTCTTCGTTTTACAGTGGAAAATAATCATGGTACAGTGTAGGAAACTGAAAAAGTGTTGAAAGAAAGGTTGTATGGAATGATAAATGAGCAGCAGTCTATAGTAAAAGTTGATCGATTAACAAAACGAATCGGTTCAAAGACATTAGTAGAAAATATAAGCTTTGAAGTAAAGAAAGGCGAAGTTGTTGGTTTATTAGGACCAAACGGTGCTGGGAAAACGACATTGATGCGAATGATGGTCGGTATGATCCGCATGACTGAAGGGGAAGTATGGATTGATGGTCAATCTGTAAAACAGGAGTTTGAAAGTACAGCAGCCAAAGTTGGTGCAGTTATTGAAAACCCAGAATTCTACCCTTTTTTAAGTGGTTATGAAAACTTAACATATTTTGGACGTATGAATGGAAATGTTACGGAAGAACGCATTGATGAAGTAGTCCAACTTTTAGGCATGGGACAGGTTATTAATCGAAAAGTAAAGGCGTATTCGCTAGGTATGAGACAACGATTAGGAATTGCGCAAGCACTCGTACATAATCCAGATGTACTCATTTTAGATGAACCGACAAATGGATTAGATCCAAATGGTATTCATGAAATGCGAATGTATATAAAGAAAATCGCGCATGAGCAAGGAAAAGCGGTTCTTGTATCTAGTCACTTATTATCTGAAGTTGAATTAATGTGTGACCGGGTTATTATTATTCAGCACGGGGAATATGTAGCAACACAAAATATTCAGCGGGATAATAGCTTAGAGATGGAGACGATACATATACGTGTGGATGATGTGAAACAAGCAGCTGAACTTTTAGAATACGATGTCACAATCCAAGATAATGAATTGGTTATGGCAGTGGAAAATGAAGAAATTCCAAATGTGATTCGTACATTAACAGAACAAGGGATTCGTATTTATCGTGTGTATGAAGAAAGAAAAACGTTAGAAGAGAAGTTTTTAGAATTAACAGGGGGCAAGGATATTGTTTAATTTAATTTATAATGAATTATATAAAATCTTTAAGCGAAAGCGAACGATTATGCCGTTTGCTGTCATTGCGATTTTAGTTATTGGTTTAGGATGGGTATCGGTCAAATACTTACCAGCTACATCAGGCGATTGGAAAGTAGAATATACAGAGAGAACAGCAGAAATTGAAAAAAAACTTGGTGTGACCAAACAGGATATTTTAACGCAAAGATCGGGAGACGAACTTGTAAAAGAGTATCAACTGAAAATGAAACATTTAGATACAAATACGCCACCAGCAGATGATTCGCCTCTTTCATTTATGAGAGGTACAGGTTTTATCGTCTTTCCAATTTTGTTGCCATTTATTCTTGTATATGCAAGCACTATTTTTTCAAACGAATATAATTGGGGTACATATAAGTTTTTAATGATACGTCCAGCAAACAGATTTAAAATTTTAACAGCGAAGTATATAGCAATTGTTATTTTTTCGGCACTTTTATTTATATTTAATATGATATTTTCAATTTTCTGTGGGCTTATTATTTATAAATTTCAACAACCAGCCTGGACAGAATTTGTCATGCAAAGCGGGAAAATCATTGAACAAAATATATTTGTAGAAGCGAGCAAATATTATATTTTAGAATGGATACCAACTCTTGTGTATGCAGCGTTTGCCTTTATGATTTCAGTTTTAACGAGATCAAGTGGGGGAGCAATTGGGATTTCTCTATTCGTTGCATTGTCTGGTAATTTAGTGTTGCTACCAGCAGCAAGATATGAATGGGTAAAATATTTATTGCCAGCGAATACGAATTTATATGGAGCTTTAACAAGTGGAAGCTTTATTCAAGGCGTAACATTCCCATTTGCTTCTTGTATGCTTCTCATATATTTACTTGTATTTTTAGGCATTTCCTATACTGTATTTTTAAAGCGCGATTTAACATAATGATAGATGAAAAAGCCGTTAAGAAGAATAATCTTAACGGCTTTTCTTTATCTTAATTTGTTAATCGCTTCTTCTGCTAACAATGCAAAAAATTGTGCGCTAATAGGCAATGCCTCTTCATCTAATGTAAAGGAAGGGTGATGCCATTCTTGTGTACCGTTTGTCCCCATAAAGACGAATGAACCAGGTATTTCTTGTTGATAGTATGAAAAATCTTCTCCAGCCATCGATGGCTTTGGAGAGATAATGTGTAAGTTCATTTGTTCGGCGATGCGAGTTGATAATGCAGTAAGGTCTGTATCGTTATAAACAGAAGGCGGCCCTGGATACCAGTGAAGTTTTGCTTGGACACCAAGAGCTTCAGCGACCCCTTTAATCACACGCTTCATCAATTCTGGGATTTTTGTACGTGTTTCTGCCTGAAATGTACGGACAGTTCCTTCTAAAGTTGCTTTTTCAGGAATAACGTTCCATGTATTTCCGGAGTGGATATTCGTTACACTTATGACGGCGTTATGAAAAGAACTAATATTTCGACTTACAATTGTTTGCAATGCCATAACAATTTGGGATGAGGCTACAATCGGGTCAACACCAGCATCAGGTACTGCTGCATGTGTTCCAATCCCTTTAATTTCGATTTCAAAACGGTCGACTCCAGCCATTAATGGACCATCTTTAATACCGATTGTTCCAACTGGTAAATCCGGTTTATTGTGCATACCAAAGATCGCTTGGACATTTTGTAAATGGCCAGCTTCTATTACTTTGCATGCTCCGTCTCCGCTTTCTTCAGCAGCTTGGAATATGAATCTAACAGTACCGTTAAGTGAGGACTCATTTTCTTTTAATAAGTAAGCAGCGCCAAGAATGGATGCTGTATGAAAATCATGTCCACATGCATGCATTTTTCCGGGGTTTTTAGAAGCGTAAGATAAATTCGTTTCTTCGTGTATCGGAAGGGCATCAATATCGGCACGGAGCGCAACGGTGGGCCCGTTTTTGTTACCAGAAATTTCAGCGATTACGCCGGTTGTTAAATTAGAATGAATAATTGTGATGTTAGCTTCGTTTAACCAGTTTTGTATCGCCTTTGTTGTTTCGAATTCTTTGTAAGATAGTTCTGGATATTGGTGTAAGTGACGACGGATGGAGATTAGTTTTTCTATGAATTGATTTGTGATGGATGTCATCTGTTTTTCCTTCTTTCTCAAGATAAACTTCAATTTCTGTTTTAAGTATATGAAAATAAAAAATATATTCATTAGTAATTATATAGGAATTTATTACTTTTTAATAAATCTGTAAGGAAAAATATCTCTCGAGTAAACTTTACAATTTTTTACATATAAATAGTGTATATTTTACATTTTATAATCGTTATTTACAAGAAATTCATAAATAGAAGATATACTAAAATATGTAAGTGCAAATACATACAAAATTCGTGTAGAGACCATAGTATAACGCAGCGGGGAATGTTTTGAAATCGCTATTGTTATTTATGTTTTTTTGTATGAAAAGGGGGAGAAAAAGTTGAGAAGTATGGGCAAAAGATTGATTGCTATTGTATCATTATGTATTTTGTTTTTGGTTACGGCCTGCTCCAGTTCAAATGTTTCTGGAAAAGAACAGTCAAAAGTTAAGGGAAACAGTGAAAAAACGAGCAGTGGAAAGACGGAGATTGTATTTTGGCATGCAATGGGTGGAAAAACAAAAGATGTTTTAGAACAAATTGTTCAAAAGTATAATCAATCTCAAGATAAGGTAGAAGTAAAAGCCTTATTTCAAGGTACATATGAGGAATCGTTTATTAAGTATAAAAATATTGCAGGCACAAAGGATGCTCCAGATGTTATTCAAGTTTTTGATGGCGGAACGAAATATATGATTGATAGCGGGAAAATTGAACCTGTTCAAAAGTTCATCGATCAAGACAAGTATGATGTGTCTCAGTGGGAACCGAATATTCGGAGTTATTATACGGTAGATAAAAAACAATATTCAATGCCGTTTAACTCTTCTACACCTGTTATGGTATATAACAAGGATGCATTTAAGGAAGTTGGATTAGATCCAGAACAAGCCCCAAAAACATTTAAAGAGATAGAGGAAGCAGCGAAGAAATTAACGAAAAAAGAAGGGAATCAAGTAAATCGTTATGGGTTTACTTATTTATTAGATACTTGGTTCTTTGAAGAAATGTTAGCAGTTCAAGGTGGAACATATGTAAATAATGATAATGGTCGTGCTAAAGCAGCAACGAAAGCAACTTTTAATGGAAAAGAAGGACAAAGGATTTTGGAGTTTGTTAGTAAGCTGAATAAAGAAGGGGTTAATGGTAATTACGGTTCGGATTGGGATAATACACGTGCAGCTTTCTTATCTGGAAAAACAGCGATGTACTTAGATTCTTCAGCTGGTGTGAAGGATATGATTAACAATGCACCATTTCAAGTTGGCGTAGCTTATCTTCCGTATCCTGAAGAGGTTCAAAGGGAAGGTGTTATTATTGGTGGAGCGTCATTATGGATGGCAAAGGACATTGGGAAAGAGAAACAAAAAGCGGTTTGGGAGTTTATGAAGTATATGACAACTCCATCTGTACAAGCAGAGTGGCATGTACAAACAGGATACTTCGCAGTAAATCCAAAGGCGTATGAGGAAGCGTTAGTTAAAAAAGAATATGAGAAATATCCACAGTTACAAGTAACAGTAAACCAACTTCATGATTCGAAAGTATCACCTGCGACACAAGGAGCTTTAATTACAGTATTTCCAGAATCGCGCCAAAAAGTACAAAAAGCAATGGAAAGTATTATAGAGGGAACAGATGTGAAACAAGCATTAGATCAAGCAGCTAAAGAAACAGACCGCGCTTTAGAAATTGCGAATCGAGCTAAAAACTAATGGGGAATACTAAAAAGAGGTTTCTCAAATGAGAAACCTCTTTTCTTTTATGCAGCAACTTTCTTATGTGTATGATGTTTTCGATAACGTCCGCGCATTGTATATGCAACTTGTGGAATTGCAATTCCGACTAAAATAAGCGCCACACCAAGCCATTGGGAAGAAAGTACAGCTTCTTTTAACACAAATACAGACATAATTGTTGTAACAGGTAGTTCAGCGGCACCAAGAATCGTTGCTAAGCCAGAACCGATTTTAGGAATACCAATTGTAAATGCAATTGAAGGAATAACAATACTAAATATTCCTAATCCTAAGCCGTATTTCCAAAGTCCTTGAGAAATAGCGCCATTAAAAATAAATGTTGGTGGGAATACGATCATGACTAAAGTTAAAGCACCAGCCATTAAGAGAACGCCTCGTGGTAATGATGGTACTTCGACAGCCACTTTACCACTTACAAAGATGTAAGTTGCAAATGTAACAGCAGATAGTAAACCTAATATGATTCCAGTTGCATCGAAATCGCCTGCTGATTTTTCTAATAATCCGCTCGATAAGAATGTACCAGCAAGTAAAAAGATAACAGAAATGACTTTTTCTCTTGATGGCAATGTTTTTGTCGCAACAGCTTCAATGATAATTCCTACCCAAACGAATTGGAATAAAAGGATAATAGCAATTGATGCCGGCACAGTTTTCAGTGAAGCGTAATAAAAAATTCCTGTGAAACTTGCAGATGTTCCAGCGACAAATAAAATAAGCATTTGTTTAAGTGGAACGCGGTGTCTAGAAAATAGGAGTGTAATTCCAAGTAAAATAAACCAACCGAACAAATATTGACTACCAATTACTTCTCCAAGTGAAAATCCTTCTGCGTATGCAAGTTTAACAAAGATAGCTAAAATTCCATAGCTACATGCTCCTAATAAAACTAAAAGAGAATAACGAAGCATGAAAATTCCTCCCATCCTATATATTTATTTGTTCCAAAACGGACATATATAACTAGATGGAAGTATACAAAATTAAAAATGAAGGGTCAACTGAAAGAAAAGTGTGACATTTTATAGAATAATAATAAAAATATGATATTTATGCATAATCTTGAAACTTATTCTTATAGAAGTATTATCAAATAAGAGGTGTATTGTATAAGACTATCATTTTAAAAAAATATTTTTTGACAGGAAATGTTTAGCGTACAGGAATAGTGCATACAAATAATTTGTTGTTTGGGAAAAGCTTTGATATGTTAATGAATAACAGAATATATTTATAATAGAAGAAAAATGAAAACGTTTTAGAAAAATATAAATCCATTCTGATTTTTAGACGTATAATCTATGGCTATGGATAACAAAGGGTGACTGCTACTTATTTTCTTTTTTTGGTTTTATTTGGCCAAGGGATCTGACAGCTGTTGTGCATGGCGGGATGCTCTTTCTCGCCTAAAAAGAAGGGTTTTCTTTCGTATTTTTAATTTGTATTTATATAGCTATGTATAGCTATTTTCCTCATTAAAACGTTGTAAATGGTGAATTCATGATTTGTACATAGCATTTTCATTTGTTTTTGCTACAATGTTGTAGAGGAGAGGAGTGAAACGATGCAAGACATTAATATTTTTTTAGCGTTTGGTGCGGGATTCTTATCATTTATTTCCCCTTGTTGCTTACCGCTTTATCCAGCATTTTTATCGTACATAACAGGGATGTCGGTTTCTGAATTAAAAGAAGAAAATGCGATGCTTCGTAAAAGAAGTATGATACATACAGCATTCTTCTTATTTGGATTTTCAATTGTCTTTATTGCAATTGGTTTTGGTACAAGTTTTGTCGGATCATTTTTCCAAGATTATAAAGATTTGATAAGACAGTTAGGCGCAATATTTATCATTGTATTTGGACTTGTAATTGTCGGAGTATTTAAGCCGAAGTTTTTAATGCAAGATCGTAAATTTACATTTAAAAATCGTCCTAGTGGTTATATCGGGTCTGTATTAATTGGTTTAGCATTTGCTGCAGGATGGACGCCTTGTACAGGTCCAATTTTGGTTGCGGTAATTGGATTAGCTACTACGAACCCAGAATCAGCAATGCTATATATGATTGCTTACATACTTGGATTCGCAATACCGTTTTTTATACTTTCATTTTTTATTACGAAAATGTCTTGGATTAAACGACATAGTGGGATGTTTGTCAAAGTAGGCGGATATATTATGATTGTTATGGGTATTTTCTTATACTTTAATTGGATGACAAAAATTATTGCATATTTCTCAAGTTTATTTGGTGGTTTCACCGGTTTTTAGTATTATCCTGTGAAAATGTTGGAAATACTAGTAGAAAAGCATATAATGAAACTAGATTTTCATATTGCCACAAAAAAGGATGAGAAAGTATGAACATAGTTCTTTTGTCGAGTATTGTTGCCGTTTGTATGGCTGTTGGTGCGATGTTTATTCGTTTAAAAGCAGCAAAGAAACCTGCAACATTGAAAAAAATTATCCTTCCGCCGTTTTTTATGAGTACGGGAGCACTGATGTATATTTTTCCGGAATTTCGCCTAACACCAGCGGAAATGTTAGAAGCAATTGGTGTAGGTTTGTTATTCTCAATTTTTCTGATTAAAACATCTAAATTTGAAGTGCGTGGACAAGAGATTTACTTGAAGCGTTCAAAATCATTCGTATTTATTTTAATTGGCTTGCTCGTTGTACGTATTGTCTTTAAAACATATTTAAGTCAGTCACTTGATTTAGGGCAACTTAGTGGCATGTTCTTCTTACTTGCGTTTGCAATGATTGTCTCATGGAGAATTGCAATGTACCGTTCCTTTACGAAATTGCAAAAGGAAATGGAGAAAGAAGATGGCTTTTATAATGAGAAAGATATGAAGTTAACGTAAAAAACCTCAAGATTTCTTGAGGTTTTTTATTTTGCTAAAAGTGATTGATATGGAGAATAATCAATTTGTTTTTCCTGTAATTTTTTAATTAAAAATTTATGATCTCGTTTTGGAGTCGCTACAATATACCCTTTAATAATTAAATCTTCAGTTATTTTTGGAGCTTTTTCTTTTAACGCTAGCTCCCCAATTTTACCGGCGATTTTAGATCTAGCAACGTCACGGAACAGTTCAGGAACAGGACTTACAAGTTCCTCTAACAATTGTTTTTGCTCATCATCCCATAAGTGCCTTGTTTGGTCGATATAACGTTGTTCCCAATCTAAAATAGACATGCCGTCTTCTTTTGGTAGGCGTTTCAAGAATTTTCGGAACATAAAGTATCCACCGATAGACATAAGACCTAGTAAAATAACCGTCCAAGTCACAATAAACCAACTAAACCATCCTTCGAGCAAGTGTATACCCCCTTTATGATAGCAGTTTTCCTTTTACTAGTATTATAAGCAGTGAGATTGATAGAAAGCAAGAACGCTTGGCCATTTTGACCAAGCGTTATGAATTAAACGAAGTATAGTTGTTCGACACGTAAAATATCATTATCATCTTCTAAATATTCAATGATTAGTGTACCGACTTTACGATCTTTATCTTCAGTTGTGAAAATAGAGTAAGAAGTAAAACGTTTTGTTGATAGGCCGCTAATATGTGTAGGAAGAGAAATGTAGTCGTTATCGTGGAAAAACTCCGCAAGTTCAACATCTTCAAATTGTTTTCGATCTACTGGTTGATTAGTGTAGCGACGTTGTAGTTGTTTTAAAGATTCGTTCCAAGAAATTACTTTTGTATCGTATACCATTTGTTCTATCTCCTTACTATATGTAATCTTTAAGAACGTATGTTCTGTTCTAGTGTACCCTGTTTTGAATGAAAGGGAAAGCAAAAAATAATGTAAGCTCGGCTTTCCAAGCTTACATAAAAAGGCGTTCATAATCGTCTCTATTTTTTATTATAAGCCAGATAGAATGAGGAAACAAGGTAGGAAGTATTTTGTTGATAGTTTATAAAATTCCGTTTATTGTAAAAAACAAGACGACTTTTGTGAAAAAAGGGTGGGGAAAATGACATATATCATTTCGCTTCAAGGACCAATGGCAAGCGGGAAAACAACGTTAGCGAGGAGATTAGAGGGAAGAGGCTTTCAGATTGTATATGAAAATCCTTATGAAATTGTAGAGAAGAGAAAAAAGTTGAATTTGGATATTTACACAAAAGAGGGATTTATTACAAATCAAAAACTATTTATAGAAGCAAAAATAAAGGAATTTCAAAATGCACGGGGGCATCTTGTGATATTTGATCGTGGTCCAGAAGATATTGAGTTTTATACACTACAGTTTCCGAAAGTGATAGGAATGGATTGGGATATTGAATGCGAACTAAAAGATGAATTGTATACATTAAGAACATGTCGTTCAGATGCAATTTTTTATTTGGATGTTTCGAAAAAGAAATTGCAGGAGAGAAAAGAGAATGATACGACGAGAAGACGCAGTACATTTGATGAGCAGTTAAAATTAGTAGAAGTGGAAAGACAGTGGTATAAACAATTTCCGGTTACATATGTGAATACTGATGAAGTGATAGTAGAAGAAACAGAGTTGTATTTTATGAAATGGGTGGGGGAGAAAAGAATATGAAGAAAATACTTTTATTTGTATATCCGACATTTGCAGAATTTGAGGTTACCGTGGCTACGGCGTTATTGAAAGACGACTATAAAATTGAAACAGTAGGAGTAACAAAAAACATCATCACAAGTGAAACATCATCACAAGTGAAACAGGATTGCAAGTGCAACCGCATTTGGAAATAACTGAAGTTCATGCGGATGATTATGAGGGGATTATTATTCCTGGTGGGGATGTAATACATATTAAAGATGCTAAAGAGCTGTTTTCTATCGTGCGTCAATTCTATAAAAAAGAAAAATTAGTTGCAGCTATTTGTGCTGGACCATTTGTATTGGCAACAGCTGGTGTATTAAAAGATATTCCTTATACAGTTACGTTGGATTATAGTAAAATAGATTGCTTTCCTATAGGGAATTTTATTTATAAAAATGTTGTTATTTATAAAAATATTATAACAGCACAAGGACATGGTTTTGTCGAATTTGGAGTTGCAATAGCTGAATATTTGGGTGTAATGAATAAGCATAAAGGGAATGTATATCGAGGTAAAGGCAATATACTGATGGAAAAGCTTTTGGCACAAACAGTTGAAGAGTGAAAGTGCATGTGAAGGGGATAAAAAGCTAGCAAATTGCTAGCTTTTTGTATGGAGGAAGAATAGGATTGTTTCATTAGTGCAAGTAAATACTCAGTTATTTTTTGACGTAGCGCCCCGTGTTTTTTATCGATATATTGATAGTGTGCATCAAACCATTTTTCATTTGGTAACGCCAGACAGGATAAGGTTTTCGTTCTTCTGGTTCCCGGCATGACCATCAAGCTAATTTTTTCTAATGCCCTCAGAATGAGAGTTTCATATAACTTTCAATTTTAGTATTTTGGGTGCTTGTATGTCACTGTCACGCGATTTATAAATCTATATTACGAAACTGTATATATCTTTATAATGATGAAGAGGTATCAAGACTATTGAGTTATGGTATTAAAAAAGTCGATCTCCTATTGGAAATCGGCTTTAAAGCTTTTCTTCAAGAAAAGCACCTGTTTAGCTTAATAACTAAGACTTTACTGCATCTATAATTAACGATGCAAAAACAAGTTTATCCCCTTGATTTCGTGGATCATATTTTTTTGAACGAAAAATAACTCCATCGTTTCCATCCCACTCACTGGAGTGAAAAATCCCCTCTTCATCAAAATATTCAAGTAATTTAACTTCGAATCCAACAGCTTCAAACATTTTCCTTAACGTTTTATAATTATGAACAATTTTATGACTAGCTGCAGGGTAGTCTTTAGGTCCAGGTCCTCCAACTTGTACCCCTTTTTGGTATTCTTCATCTGGGAAAAATCCATCAGGAACCGCACATCGAATATAACCACCATGCTTTAAAAATTCATAACATACTTTCGCCGCTTCTACACCTTCTTCGTATGATAAATGTTCCCATACATGCTCTGCTAAAATTACCGCTAAAGAATTAGGGTCAAACTTCTTTATCCAATCTTCCCTTTTTAATAAATTCAATTCCTCTTCATTCGTATGTAACCAGCCAGGATTATTATTATATTCCCCTGCACCAATTACCAGTTTAATTTCCTCTTGTTTAATAGCCAACAGTTTCACCTCTTTTAGTTTTGTTTATTATTATATTCATAATATATAATTTTCTTCTTAGGGTATCGCCATATCAACATCAACCTAAGATAAATTTAAAGAATTTGTTGTAAAGTAGATTCCAATTCATTTTGTACACTTATAAATAGCAAGTGTTTTTGGATCACGCCATACTCCGCCATGAAGAGATAATTCATTTTCTATTTCAATGGTCAGCCATTCTTTCATTTCTGAATGAAGATGAATGTCATCAGGTATGTTTAAAGACGGAAACATACTAGAGATATAGTTAACGATAGGTGTAGCATGATGAAATAAAAGTGCATTATGGATAACCGTTTCCTCCACAGTTTCAAAAACAGATTGTAATAATTGTTTTCCATTTTCTAAACAAAATGGAGAAGCTGATAGAGATTTTTCGGGTAAATCGAATGCAACTAACATTTTGTTACACATTTCATCCATATGGGGCAACGAAATTTTGGAATTTGTTGTTGCTAGGAACCTGCCTTCTGGAAAAATCACCTTATGGAATCCTTGAATTGTTTTTTCAACATCCGTCATGTGATACAGCATATGTCTTGCGATAATCCAATCATAAGAATCAGCTGAGAAAGGTAGTTTCGTAGCGTCTCCAAGTTGCCATTCAATATTTACATGTTGCGGCCCCACATTCATAGCAGCTTCACGTAGCATAGTTGTAGATTGATCTAGACCAGTGAGATGCCCCTTATGACCGTTTTTTTGTAGCAGTGCAAGGAATTTTCCGTTAGCGCATCCAACTTCTAATATCTTTTCAGTACCTTGTAATTGTAGATGATCTATTACAATTTCATCTAAGTCTACTCGTTTTTCTTCATATTTTTTATGAGTATTAATCCGCGTTTGCAGATGGTTACTTACAGCGTATTGTCTTTTTACATCATTCAACTTTTCTGACTCCACCTTTATACAAAACTGCTGAATAGCATGTGTTAACACATCTGTTTTATTTAAAGCTTCATAATGAAGTGCTGCTTCAAATCTTTCTAGTAATCTTTCGTCAATTCGAAAGTGAATATCTTTTCTCTTAACCAATTTTGGGTCCCCCTTACAGCTGTTAGTGAGACTATAGCATGTTTAAAAATTTTCTGTAAATAGGTTGTGTACACAATAGTGACAGATTATTGTAAAAATTCATTCGGATAATCATTTAAACTATTGACGATTAAATTATTTTCGTATATTCTTAAATTAAGTAATATTCAAATAATTAACAAGAAATGAGAGAGTCACATGCTTCTTCAAGGAACACATCGAATTGGTCGTATGGCCATGTTGTTGGCACTTGCGGAGGAAAATGAAAGCCCTGTATTATCCATTCCGAAAGGGTGGACGTATTGTACTGGGAAAGTAGGTTCTATGAATTCGCAAAAGGTTGTCGCAGCAATGGAAACAGCGGCTCGTAGCAACGGAGTAATTGAAACAGACGTTTACAGAGAAACGCATGCACTTTATCATGCAATCATGGAAGCGTTGTACGGAGTAACGAGAGGTCAAATTCAGTTAGCAGACGTTCTTCGTACAGTAGGTCTTCGGTTTGCAATTGTGCGTGGCACACCATACGACGGAAAAAAAGAAGGCGAATGGGTTGCTGTTGCACTATATGGAACGATAGGTGCACCTGTAAAAGGATCTGAGCATGAGGCGATTGGTTTAGGAATTAATCACATATGATTTGCCCATAGTCTATTAGTTAGAAGGGGGCCTTGCTTTTTGGGACAGAAGTCTGTCTTAAAAAGGTAAGGTCCCCTTTTGCTCTTTTTAAGGAGGAAACAGGATGATTACGTTAACAGGACATTCATTAACAGTAGAAGAGATGAAACGATTGTTGTTTGAAGGAGAAGGTGTAACAGCTTGTCCAAACAGCATGCAAAAAGTAGCGGAGTGCCGTGAAGCTGTAGAAAAGATTGTAGAAGAAGGAAAGGTTGTTTACGGTATTACAACTGGGTTTGGAAAGTTTAGTGATGTATTTATTCAAAAAGATGATGTAAAAGCACTTCAACATAATTTAATTCAATCACATGCGTGCGGAATTGGCGATCCATTCCCTGAAGAGGTATCACGTGGAATGCTAATCTTACGCGCGAATACGATGTTAAAAGGAATATCGGGTGTTCGCCCACTTGTTGTGAATATGTTATTAGAGTTTGTAAATCGTAACATTCACCCAGTTATCCCGCAGCAAGGTTCATTAGGTGCGAGTGGTGATCTAGCTCCATTATCCCATCTTGCTCTTGTTTTATTAGGTGAAGGGGAAGTGTTCTATAAGGGGAAACGCGTCCATGCGATGGTAGCTCTTACAGAAGAAGGTTTAGAGCCAATCGAATTAGAAGCAAAAGAAGGGCTTGCACTAATCAATGGTACGCAAGCGATGACAGCGCAAGGAATTCTTTCTTATATAGAAGCTGAGGCAATTGCGTATCAATCAGAATTAATTGCTTCCATGACAATCGAAGGGTTACGCGGCATTATTGATGCATTTGATGAAAATGTTCATAAAGCTCGCGGATACAAAGAACAAGTGGAAGTGGCAAAGCGTATTCGCGATGTACTTCAAGATAGCAAGCTTGTAACAAAGCAAGGAGAACTGCGTGTACAAGATGCATATTCGCTTCGCTGTATTCCGCAGGTTCATGGTGCGTCTTGGCAAGTTTTAAATTACGTAAAAGAAAAATTAGAAATTGAAATGAACGCAGCAACAGATAACCCGCTTATTTTTGATGGCGGAGCAAAAGTAATTTCTGGTGGAAATTTCCACGGTCAACCAATTGCATTTGCCATGGACTTCTTGAAGGTTGGAATGGCGGAACTTGCAAATATTTCTGAACGACGCATTGAACGCCTTGTGAACCCGCAGTTAAATGATTTACCACCATTTTTAAGCCCAGAACCAGGTCTTCAGTCTGGTGCGATGATTATGCAATATGCGGCAGCTTCACTCGTGTCAGAAAATAAAACGTTAGCACATCCAGCAAGTGTGGACTCTATTCCATCATCAGCTAACCAAGAAGATCATGTAAGTATGGGAACAATCGCTTCACGTCATGCACATCAAATTATTCAAAACGTAAGACGCGTTCTTGCAATTGAAATGATCTGTGCAATGCAAGCTGCGGAATATCGTGGAATTGAAGAGATGAGTACGGTAACGAAAACGTTTTATCATCAAGGCCGTCAGCAAGTGCCTTCCATTACAAATGATCGTATTTTCTCAACAGATATTGAAAATATTGCACATTGGCTAAAAACAAGTCGCTTTACATTAGAACGATTGGATGCAAATGCAACACTATAAAAAGGGAAAAGGGAGAGATGAAAATGGAAAACGTAAAACAAACAATTCGCGCGCCAAGAGGAACAGAATTACAAACTAAGGGCTGGGTTCAAGAAGCGGCACTTCGCATGCTAATGAATAACTTAGATCCAGAAGTAGCTGAAAAACCAGAAGAGTTAGTTGTTTACGGTGGTATTGGTCGTGCAGCTCGTAATTGGGATAGCTATCATGCAATTGTTGATTCGTTAAAAACGTTAGAGAGCGATGAAACATTACTTGTTCAATCTGGTAAACCAGTTGCCATTTTTAAATCACATGAAGATGCACCACGTGTTCTTCTAGCAAACTCAAACTTAGTACCGAAGTGGGCAAATTGGGACCACTTCCGTGAACTTGAGAAAAAAGGTCTTATGATGTATGGACAAATGACAGCAGGTAGCTGGATTTATATCGGTACACAAGGAATTTTACAAGGAACATATGAAACGTTTGGAGAAGCAGCACGTCAACACTTTGATGGTTCATTAAAAGGGACATTAACGCTAACTGCTGGTTTAGGCGGTATGGGTGGTGCGCAACCTCTTGCTGTTACGATGAATGGTGGGGTAGTCATTGCAATTGATGTAGATAAGCGTAGCATCGATCGCCGTATTGAAAAAAGGTATTGCGATATGTACACAGAATCTTTAGAAGAGGCATTAGCTGTTGCGAAAGAATATAAAGAAAAGAAAGAGCCGATTTCAATTGGACTACTAGGGAATGCCGCAGAAATTTTACCAGAGCTTGTGAAACGTGACATTACACCAGACCTAGTGACAGATCAAACGTCTGCACACGATCCATTAAACGGTTATGTTCCAATTGGCTATTCATTAGAAGAAGCGGCAAAACTTCGTGAAGAAGATCCAGAGCGCTACGTACAATTATCAAAAGAAAGCATGAAAAAACATGTAGAAGCAATGCTTGCAATGCAGGAAAAAGGTGCTATTACGTTTGATTATGGTAATAATATTCGCCAGGTTGCTTTCGATGAAGGATTAAAAAATGCTTTTGATTTCCCAGGATTCGTTCCAGCGTTTATTCGTCCATTGTTCTGTGAAGGAAAAGGACCATTCCGCTGGGTAGCACTTTCTGGTGACCCAGAAGATATTTATAAAACAGACGAAGTTATTTTACGTGAGTTTGCAGATAATGAGCATTTATGTAACTGGATTCGTATGGCACGTCAGCAAGTTGAGTTCCAAGGACTTCCATCACGTATTTGTTGGCTTGGTTATGGGGAACGTGCGAAATTTGGACGCATTATTAATGAAATGGTTGCAAAAGGTGAATTGTCAGCACCAATCGTTATCGGTCGTGACCATTTAGACTGTGGATCAGTTGCATCTCCAAACCGTGAAACAGAAGCAATGAAGGACGGAAGTGATGCAGTGGCAGATTGGCCAATTTTAAATGCATTAATCAATAGTGTAAACGGTGCAAGCTGGGTATCTGTTCACCACGGCGGTGGAGTTGGTATGGGCTACTCACTTCATGCCGGAATGGTTATTGTTGCAGATGGGACGGAAGCAGCAGCAAAACGTATTGAACGTGTATTAACTTCTGACCCTGGTATGGGTGTTGTTCGTCACGTTGACGCAGGATATGACTTAGCTGTTGAAACAGCGAAAGAAAAAGGCGTTAACATCCCAATGATGAAATAAGGAGGAAGAAACATGCTGGACATTTTACTAACGAATATCGGTCAATTGCTAACAATGGATCAAGAAGATGGCTTGTTAAGACAGGAAGCGATGAATACGCTTCCTGTTATCGAAAATGGTGCAGTCGGTATTGAAGACGGTGTGATTACTTTCGTTGGAACAGTAGAAGAGGCAAAAGGTTTACAAGCAAAAGAAATCATCGATTGCGAAGGGAAAATGGTTTCTCCAGGGCTTGTTGATCCGCATACACACCTTGTATTTGGAGGATCTCGTGAAAATGAGATTGCTCTTAAGTTACAGGGAGTACCGTACTTAGAAATTTTAGAAAAGGGCGGCGGGATTCTTTCGACTGTGAATGCAACGAAGCAAGCGTCGAAAGAAGAACTTGTGCAGAAGGCGAAATTCCATTTAGATCGTATGTTATCGTTCGGCGTTACAACAGTAGAAGCAAAAAGTGGCTACGGATTAGATGATGAAACAGAGTGGAAGCAATTGGAGGTTGCGGCACAATTGCAAAAAGAGCATCCAATTGATTTAGTGTCAACATTCTTAGGAGCGCATGCTGTTCCGAAAGAATACAAAGGAAAATCAAAAGAGTTTTTACAATGGATGTTAGATTTATTACCAGAGATGAAAGAAAAACAATTAGCGGAGTTCGTTGATATTTTCTGTGAAACAGGAGTATTCTCTGTGGAAGAATCAAAAGAGTTCTTATTGAAAGCGAAAGAACTTGGTTTTGATGTGAAAATTCATGCAGATGAAATTGATCCACTTGGCGGTGCGGAAGCGGCAGCTGAAATTGGTGCGGCATCAGCAGACCACTTAGTTGGAGCATCAGATAAAGGAATTGAAATGCTTGCAAACTCAAATACAGTTGCAACGTTACTTCCAGGAACAACTTTCTATTTAAATAAAGAAAGTTTTGCACGTGGACGTAAAATGATTGACGAAGGTGTAGCTGTTGCTTTAGCGACAGATTTCAACCCAGGTAGCTGTCCGACTGAAAATATTCAGCTTATCATGAGTATTGCAATGTTGAAACTGAAAATGACACCAGAAGAAGTTTGGAATGCTGTCACAGTGAACTCAGCGTACGCAATTAATCGCGGTGATGTTGCTGGGAAAGTTCGCGTTGGACGTAAGGCTGACTTAGTTTTATGGGATGCATATAATTATGCATATGTTCCGTATCATTACGGTGTAAGTCATGTAAATACAGTATGGAAGAATGGTAATCTTGCATATACAAGAGGTGACAAAGCGTGGAGCAAGGCCACTATTTAAAGAAAAATGCAAAGTTTATCGATCGTGAAGTAACGAAATGGAGCGATATGATTAAAGTTTGGGATGGAGAAGGAGTTTTTGGAGCGGCATTAATTGGTGCGCCGCTCTCTAAACCATCCATTAGTCATTCAGGTGCATGTTTTGCACCGAAAACCATTCGAGCAATGTTAGATGCATATAGCACATACGCAATTACAGAAGAGCATGATATGAAAGAAAGTGTTTTATATGATTGCGGTGATATTACGATGCATGTTACGGACATTAAAGAAAGCCATGCTCGCATCGCTAAGACACTTGGGCATTTGACAAAATTGAATTCGCAAATGGTACCGATTGTTCTTGGCGGAGATCATTCTATTAGCTTTCCTAGTATAAGTGGGTTTGCGAGTAGCAAAGGAAAAGTCGGCATTATTCAATTTGATGCACATCATGATTTACGTAATTTAGAAGATGGAGGACCATCGAATGGAACGCCATTTCGTAGTTTACTAGAAAATGATGTCATTACAGGAAAACAACTTGTTCAAATTGGTATTCGTAACTTTTCAAACGCTCGTACGTATCATGAGTATGCAAAAGAGCACGGTGTGACAGTGTATACAATGAAACATGTACGAGAGCGATCAATTAAGGATATTATTACAGAAACTATTGAGAGTTTACGTAGACAGGGCGTTACAGCAATCTATGTTTCTGTCGATATGGATGTATTAGATCAAGCATTTGCACCAGGATGTCCGGCAATCGGACCAGGTGGGATGGATAGTACAACATTACTTGATGCGGTTGCGACCCTTGGTCAAGAACCACTTGTTCAAGGCATGGATATTGTAGAGATTGATCCAACGCTCGATTTTCGTGATATGACGAGTCGTGTAGCTGCTCAGGTGATTATGAGCTTTCTGTTAGCAAGAGAAACGATTCGTAAGCAAGTTAGCATATAAAAAAGAAGTCTCTTCTTATTTGAAGAGGCTTTTTGCATTGTGCTATATATGGATATTATATGATAAGAGCTTATAAATTGACGTGCTAGTTGGTGGGAAATTATGATTCATATATGAAATGTTTTAAAAGTTATTGTGAAAAATTGAAGGCTTAATTACAAAAAGATATAGGGGGAATCAAAATGACAAATCCAAAGAGCAAAACAGCAAGTATATATGAAGGTACGAATATAAAAAATTGGGGATCATTTCAAAATGTGGAAGAAACGAAGTTATTTGATCCAATTCAAATTGGCGCTTGGTCTCTTCGAAATCGTGTGGTAATGGCACCGATGACGCGTTGTTTTGCTGATGATGAAACAGGAGTAGTTGGGGCTGATGTAGTCGAGTATTACCGGAAACGTGCAGCAGATGGCGTGGGTTTAATCATTACAGAAGGAATTGTAATTAGTCCAAGAGCGAAGGGGAATCCAGGTGTTCCAGGTATTTATACAAGGGAACAAATTGAATCTTGGAAGCCAGTCACAGAGGCGGTACATAAAGAAGGTGGAACCATTATTGCGCAAATATGGCATGTAGGGCGTATGAGTCATCATGAACTAACAGGTGGATTCTTTCCACAAGCACCTTCAGCAATAGCAGCACAAGGAAATGTCCCGCGTTTTCGAAAGCCATTTGATACACCAGAAGCAATGACGATAGAAGAAATTCAAGAAACAATCGAACAGTATGCGCAAGCTGCTCGGAATGCGATAGAGGCGGGCTTCGATGGGATAGAAATTCATGGGGCACATGGATATTTAATTGATCAATTTACATATGAATTTGCGAATCATCGAAAGGATCAATATGGCGGAGACTTAAAACAAAGGTTAACGTTTATGAAAGAAGTATTACAGGCTGTGATAAGTGCGGTTGGTACAGATAAAACACTTATTCGTTTTTCGGCATTTAAAGGTGATAACCCTATCTATATGTGGGAAGATCCTGAAGCAGCAATTCAAACTTTCATAGAGATGTTCAGTGAGGTAGGACTAACGATGATTCATCCTTCAACAATGAATTATACGCAAGTTATAGCTAACGGGAAGAACTTGCATCAATTAGTTCGTAAATATTGGAATGGCATAATTGTAGGAGTGGGGAATTTAAATCCAAAAGAGGCAGAAGAAGCACTACAAGAAGGAGCAATTGATGTAGCAGCATTTGGTAGACCATTGATCGCTAATCCGGATTTTGTGCATCGTGTTAAGTGTGGGGAAAGTTTAGAAGAATACGATGCAAAGCAGCATCTTGCTACATTAATATGAATAATAATAAAAGAAGAGCACAATAAGTGAAGTGACCCCTAAAAGTT
>NZ_NTUG01000047.1 GCF_002561295.1 Bacillus cereus | reverse complement strand
ATTAATGTTTTCGTTCCATCCTCAGCCACAGCATGTACTTCTAAGAAGTCATAGTCTGTCTCAATTTCATACAATGATTTGTAATCAAATTTTGCATTTGTTGCTTTTGTTAGATCAAATACAGGTGTTTCTAATGTTGTATGAATGTCGTCACCTTTTGTACTATAGTAATACTTCTTACCAAATGCAGGATCAATACCTTTTACATCTTTGTCTGGTAAGTTAACGCGAATCAGACCAGGACGAGCTGATTTCGTTACACTTTGATCTAAGTACGTCGCAAAACCGATACCGCGGTTTAATTTATCATAGTCAACCTCTACAATATTTGCCCAGTTTCCACCCATGTTCTTTTGAAAGAACTCTTTGTTTTGCGGAGAGAAACTCGGTGGCGTTGAACCTGCAATTTTTCCAGCCCAGCTGCCGCCGCTCATAACAGACCAAGAGTTAATTGGCTCACCTGATCCAGAATACTTCGTATCATACTCATCTGGAAGACCTAAATCATGACCAAATTCATGTGCGAATACACCAACTGCTCCGTCTTCTGGCTCAATTGTGTAATCGTATGCTGCCATTTTACCGCCCCAGTTATCAACCTTTGCTTTCGTTCCTTCAATTGGATATGGTGCTCCAAGGTTCCAGCGATGTGACCAAATTGCGTCGTCACCTAATCTACCACCGCCTCCATCTTGACCAACTCCAGCGTGAATGACCATTAAGTGATCAATAAGACCATCTGGTTCGTTTTTATTTCCATCTCCATTATTGTCATATTGATCATATTGATCAAATTCCGATAAATCAATACCACTTTCTACAGCTGCATCTAATGCCTCTTTTACAAAATCACGCGGTCCTTTTGGTCCTTTATTATCATGACCGCCATCGCCAGCATCTGCACCATAATCCGCCGCTGTACCAGGAACTGTCAACCACTTTGTTACTTTCCCATCGACTGTATAGCTACCACCAGATTGCTCTTCATAATATTGTTTAAATGTTGGGACTTTTGAACCATCAAAGAGTGTAAACGGCTCATCGCCAAATAACATTTTTTGATAATGTTCTGGATTAAAATCATTTGAATACATATAACCTGGTACTTGATCAATATTGTTATGCTTAAAGTCAGAAAACTCTACTAGCAATACAAGAACTTTATCTTTACGAACATCACCATTATATTGCTTTTGCTTCGCTGAACTAGTTGGTACTTTTCCGTTTAATCCACCTTTAACCGGCTCTTGTCCAGCTACCGGACCACTAGCAGGTTGATTTGCTTTTTCTTTCTCATCTGCTTTTGCATCTTTAACGTTTTTCAAAAAGTCAGCAGCTTCTCTCGTAACACTGTCCCCCGCTGCTGGTTCTTTTCCAGCATTTTCGCCTTTTTTCTTCTCTACGTATTTTTCAACAGCTTTTAATGTGTCTTCTTTCGATGCAGATTCACTAATTACACCACGTTTCTTGAGCGCGTCTGCTAGACGCTCCTCCTGAATTAAATTTGTATCAATTGGACTTAAAGCTTCTCCATTAGACGGCGTTGCCGCATAAACAGATTGACTTCCAAACCCAAATGTGCAGCTAAGCACAGCTGTCGCCGCGAGCGTAGACAGCACCTTAAAAGGCTTTTTCTTCATCCCTATTCCTCCCTAACGCTAAATTTACACCAACATTTTGATAATAAAGAAAATTCAATATTTTTACAATATATTGTCTTAATTTGTAATATTTTTGAAAAAATTCTTTATTCTAGATTGATATACATTCCGATTTATCGATATTTTTGAAAAAATGATGAAAGTCGATAAAACTATTAAAATCTCTGTATATAATTGCAAGATATTAGTCTTGTTCGATAAACTTTCTGGAAATGCATGATTTTCACACTATTTATCGCAAACTATCATTCTTTATTATAAATAATCGAACCTTATTTTAAATCTACAAGAGTAGCGTATTTTTTCATTTAGGGGGTGCTCTAAAATCTTAGCTTGATGACGATGCCTTGTGACCCCTTAAAAGTTATAAAACCGTTCGTTATAAAAAATCAAAAAAGCCGGTTTCCAAATTTGGAAACCGGCCTTAAGATATGTTGTACAACTATCGCATGCTTTAGTTGTACAAGGAATTTTTTAATTTTAATCTAATTTACCTTTGCATAAATGCAGGTATCAGTTAGTTTTTTACCGTCAGCTGAAAGATCTTCATTACGTAATATCCCTTCAAGCTCAAAACCTAGTTTTTCAGGGGTCGTACGACTTTTAATGTTATTAGATTCACATCGTATTTCAATCCTTCTAAATTTGAGTAACTGAAATCCAAGGTTTGTTAACTCACTTACTGCTTCTGTCATATATCCATTGCCACTAAATTGCGTGTTAATCCAGTATCCAATTTCACATTTAGAAATCTTCCAATTAATTCCGTGAAGGCTAGCAGTTCCAATAAAATCATTAGTACCCTTATGATAGATAAGATAGCGAAAGCTTTCTCTTTTCAAAAAATCTATATGCGCATTTCTCAGGATAATTTCCGTTTCTTCAACAGTAGGAATTGACTGGAATAAAAGCAACCATTGCTTTAACTCACTAATTGAATCTTTAATACCTTGGTGTACGACATTCCCTTCACCAGCTTGGAGTGGTGCTCGAAGAATTAGTCTGTCTGTTTCTATTTGTAACGGAACATCTAATAAAATAGGATTCATATCATTTCTCCTCTCGAAAACTTTAAATTCTGACATAATGAAACTTATATAATAAAAAAACTTTCACCCCAAAGAAATAATTCTTAAGGACGAGAGTTGCAATTTCGTGGTACCACCTCAGTTTGTTTATATGTCACCATATCAATCTCTTCGGGTACGTTACTATAAAATACCCTATCTCACTAACAGGAGATCCCGTCACAACATCACTATAAGTTATTATAAAACCGTGCGAAGCTCCTAGTCTTTCTTCATTAAGAACTTGATATAGAGCAGTACAGTAAAGCTTATCTCCCATAAAGGGACCTCCCCAAAATTAGTAAACAATACATATATATTCAATTCATCACTTAGAAATCCCTTTTCACATATTGAAGACTAAACTGCCAGATTGATACTTGTAATGGAAAGTGCAAACTAAGTGTTTGGTTGTGCCAAATCGCTAAAAACTCGTTAAAAAATTAGTGCCTGTCACCACCCGCTGGCTATTTAAACAATACATATTCCAACTAACTTCATACGTGTATGCGTTTCATCAATCATTCCCTTGACTCTCTATTTGTAGTACTGTATAGTACTAATATGAAGAAAAATACACTTAGCAATAAAGATATTGCTCTGCAATCCGCTTTTACACTGTTTCTTACTAAAGGTTTTCTGGCAACAAGCATGGACGACATAGTCGCACATAGCAAAGTTTCAAAAACGAACATTTATTATTATTTTAAGAGCAAGGAGGAGCTACTGCTCGCTATTGTTAATCAGTTGATAGCACATTACGAGCAGCGAATTAATTACATTGCGTCTCAAACTGAACTCACCGCTCAGGATAAATTAGAAGCGGTACTCCACATTTTAAGCGATACTATTGAACAAAATAACTACCTTGGCGGTTGTCCTTTCCTGACTCTGTACACACAGACGCCTATTGACGCCGTTGAAATTAGAGATAGAATCAAGAGTTTCTTTGAAAAACAGCTGCATGGTGTTGAATTGATTTTAGCCCAAGGGATTGCACGGCAAGAACTAAAGGCAGAGCTTCCCGTTAAACAAACAGCTACGTTGATTGTCTCCTCAATTGAGGGTGCTCTCTTCTTGGCTCAAGCTTCTAACAACCAAGATATAGTCAAAAATTTATTTCCTACTTTAGCTTCCATGCTAAAGTAATATTTTTAGTTATATTAGTACTAATTAGTACTACAAAATAATAAAGGAGTGCTTTTATTATGAATATCTTCATGACAGGCGGAACTGGTTATATTGGACGTCATCTAATCGCTGAGTTAGCTTCTCAGCATCAGATTTATGCACTTGTACGTCAAAAAAATCGTCTTCTTACCATCATCAATCAACTGGCACCCGATCAACAGAACAACATTGTTCCCGTTATCGGTGATCTAACGCAGCCTCGATTAGGTTTAAGTGATGCCAGCTACAAGCAATTACTTGCAACTGATCTAATTATTCATGCAGGAGGCCCAATGAATATTGAGCTGAACCTCAGTGAAGCTGAGCAGTCTTTCCTCTACCCTGCAAAATCCCTTGCTCGGCTAGCACAGGATATCCACGCTGCAAAAGAATTAAAGCATTTTATCCATGTCGTAGGCTTTATGAGTCCCTATCATGAACAAAATGCATTATTGGATCTAGATCATTTGCTAGACAATCAACCGCCTTATGAAAAAATGAAGTTTTTAGCCGACTCTTATATACGAAAATCTCTTCATAACATGAACATTCCCTTATCTACTGTTAATCCTAGCGTAATCGTCGGAGACTCCTTCTCGGGGAAAACGGAACAGATTGGAGGCCTTAGTATCTTAGTCGATGCCGTAAGGCGAAATCTTATGCCGCTTGTGCCAGGCGGCGACGATTATTGGCTGCCAATGGTTCATATTGATCATGTGGCTTCGTTTATTTCAAAACTTGCTAATACAGAAGGGTTATCAAGCAATACCTACTATCTTTTAGATTCTAAGCAAGAGAGCCCGTCCATCCGAACTTTCATCAAACTCATGGCACACGAATTGCAGACAACACAGCCGTTAGGAACTATACCACTTCCGTTATTGAAAACTGTGCTTAGAATAGGTGCCGGTAAAATGCTTGGTATTCCTAAAGAATCCATGGGTTTTCTTGTTAAGTCGGAATTCCCTATTTACAGTAAATTAGAAATAGAACAAAGGAACGGCAAAAATTCATTCGTAGTTCCATCCACGCTCCCCTTTATTATTAGCGATTTGGATTATCGATTAAATCATTTAGGCCTGAATCAAAATGAGCAGAGAGATTTTAGTCAACGAAGAAGGGCTAACTTAGTTTCACTAGAGAAAGATAAGAATGAAACGCCTATTATTTTTCTTCATGGGACGTTCAGCAATGCAGATACCCTTTCGCCCCTCTCGCAATTTTTAAGCAGTTTAAATACTTGGTTCGTAGATTTACCTGGATTTGGGCGTACCCCTTATCACCATAATCCTTCTGTGCTAGAAGGCTATATAGAGAGCGTTTCCACTATGATCACTGAATTGAACAGACCCGTTATATTAGTGGGGCATTCATTTGGCGGATTAATTGCGGCTCAAGTGATGGAACGGCTGCCCTCGCTGATCAAACAACTCATTTTATTGCAACCAGTACTGCATCCTATCCAACCTAAATATAGATTTCGAAGTATTACAAGTTTCATTCTAAAATATATGAAGCCCGCCCGTTTGGAAAAAAAGCTACTTCAAGCCAATAGCTTCAGAACATCCAGTCAGTTATTGAGTAATTACGCTCATTCTGTGGCTCGTGATTTAAAATCCCCCCGCATACGCAAAACTAACGCTACGGTCATGTCTTGTTTAACTATATCAAAATCCATTCAACTAAATCCCGAGACATGGGATAAGGGGAAAATCAAGATACTATGGGGAGCTTTGGACAAAGATCATCATATTCCAATGCAGTTTGAACACTTAGACATTACACATATTCAGTACGGTCATCAGTTTCCTGTTGAATCGCCTGAACTAACTGCTCAATGGATTTCTCAAGTTGTAACAGTATAAAGTTTCTTTTGATAGTATTGATGAAGGTGTGGAGTGCCAACAAAAAAGCGGTTATTCTTTCTGATTATGCTCGTTTAGTTCGGAAAGAATAACCATTTTTTTACTTTTCGGTACTAAAATCTCGTAAGTTGATGGTCATACGGCAGTCCCCCTATCAATACATTTTCATCTGGATATTTACGTTTTAGTTTCTAGTCTTCGCATAAATTTCTTGCATTGTTACATTTGCCT
The DNA here is from genome assembly GCF_002561295.1 of Bacillus cereus. Classification (GTDB taxonomy): domain Bacteria; phylum Bacillota; class Bacilli; order Bacillales; family Bacillaceae_G; genus Bacillus_A; species Bacillus_A cereus_S. The sequence goes on along the minus strand of NZ_NTUG01000047.1, from coordinate 69,177 downwards.
TATCATATGATTCCAACTGCTGTATCTGAACTCGTTGCATGATAGGCAACGTTCCGTATAAATGCCTTTTTCCCATTTCCGGGTGTACTCCAACAATGATTAAGTTGCCAGCCTGTAAGCCTGAAGTTATTCGCTTTAAGTCGCTGTATCCTGTATTGATGCCAGTTAAATCTCCGACATCAATTTGCACTTTTACATACAGATCTACAAGAGTTCCTTTTAGATCAAATTCACTTGAATAACCTGTTTCACCAACTATGCTCAGTCAATCAATTTTTATAACGCTGTTTTCGTAAGAATTGTTGCTATCTTGAACATACTGATAAAGTGAAACTTCAATCAGTCGGGGTTCTCCATCCCCCACTGATTGTCAGCCCTCACCAATCGGGCTGTTATGGGCTGTAATACTCCCACCTAACTTCTTTGCTCCCGCCGAATTTTGAGGTGGGAGTATTACAGCCCGCAAATAGCGGGATAAAAGGTTGACTTTCAACTAGTACATCAGATTTAAAGGAGGGTTAACATGCAAGATGAATTAAATATAAATATCTATTTAGATGAAACTGATACTCCGTTTTCAAGATATTATAGCTCAGATGATGTTCACCTAAGCTCTGACCTTGAAGATTTTATTTTGTCAAAGCTACACAGTGGCAAAAGAAAAGAAGTAGACATATTTTTTTCAGGTCAGAATGATTTTGACGAAAAGTCATTGAAAACTGCCACACTTAACACTTTTTCTAACCTCTTGAACGAAGAGGAATATACATATGCTAGAAATGTCAAAAAAGCTATTGTTTTGTTTGTGCTTGGTATTATTGTGGGCGTGATATTCTTGAAGCTTTCAAACAGTCATGCCTATATTGCAGGAGTATTAAGCATTGTGTGTTGGGTTTTTATTTGGTCAGGTACGGAGGTTTATTTTTTTGAAAATCAGCAAATCAAACGAAATATTAGAAAATGCAAGAATATTCTAAGTGGTAATGTACACAAGAAATAGAATTTTAATAAAGTGAAACTTCAATCAGTGGGGGTTCTCCATCCCCACTGATTTTCACCCCTCACCAATCGGGCTGTTATGGGCTATTGATGTGGGATACAAGTAGAGGAATTTGAAAGTAAACTACTATTCAAAAGTTTCGTTTTGGTGAATTTTATTTATCTTGTTTCACTAGTTCATTTGATAATGATTTGTTTAGGAATCTTCACAGTTATCTTTCTTGGTTATCATAATATGTTTTATCTGCATATTTTTTATCAGTTCCTTTTAGATAGGCTAAGATTATTTTGGGATTTTTAAGTAAAGCCCAGTCCCCATGTTTATCAAATCTTCTGCTTGAAGTTATCATTCCATTTTTAATTGTACCGAATTTCTTATTATTTCGCTTTCCCCATTTTTTTAATCGTTTAGCGAAATCTGCATCTTCTGCCATAAGCATATTTTCATTAAAGCCGTTGATTGCCATAAAGTCTTTTCTATAGCACCAAAAAATCCCTACAGATATAGCTCCATACTTAAAAAGTAAGGGGATTATTATTAACAGTGCGGAAACGAATATTCCTAAAGATATTCTTTCAAACTTTCCAGTTACCCCGCCGCCAATGTATGTACCTGAAGCTAAATATTTGTCGACATTAGATAACATAGACTCTGTCATTTGAGTATCAGCATCTATAGTAATGATTATTTCTCCGCTCGCTATTTCGGCCCCTGCATTTCGGATTTTGGATAAGTTTTTATCGTTATTTTTTAATGTAATACAGTTATACGACTTTGCTATTTCCTCTGTTTTATCTGTGCAACGATTTAAAACAACTATGACTTCAGTTTGATTTTTATATGCCTCTGATGCCTTTGCGATTGAATCTAAACATTTTCTAATGTACTTTTCTTCATTGTGTGCAGGGATTATAATAGAAAACTTCACATTTTGTTTCAAATCGACTCCTGAAGATTCGTTTGTTTTAGTCATACTATTCCCCCTTTTTATAAAGTAAATATTCACTATACATAACATATATTAACATTCATTAGGTTATATTTCCGGAACCCATCCTGCCAGATTATTATGCTCAGCATGACAATATACCCAATCGTTCCAGTTTCCAGGCCCTGAATAAGAATGTCCCACTCGCACTTGATCCCCTTTCTCTAAACTGATTGGCTCTGGATAATTACTACGATGAGACTGAATTACAACATATTTCATTTTACTCTCCAATAATCTGAAAATTAAGTTATAATTTCATTATAAAACTAATTTATGATAAACAACTACAAAATATCGAGAGGAGCGGTTCTCATGTACTACAACAACCTATTCGAAAACGATCAACCTGTAATCCGTCTATAACCTAGGGCGGGCATACGTATACTTTATAAAAATATGCCTCGTCTTAGGATTTCGAATGACAATCCTACAAATAGACGGAGGTATTTCACAATGAAACAAACCATTTTAGGAGCAATCTGTTTATCACTTGCAGCAAGTATTTGGGGTGGTATGTACGTTATTAGTAAATATGTACTCGACTTTGTTCCACCGCTTACACTTGTCTGGCTTCGCTTTATCATCGCTTTTTTCGTTTTATATACAATTTTAAAAATAACTGAACGAAAAAATAAAAAGAAAATCCATATTCATAAACGAGACTGGTTCCTTTTCGCGTGGATCGGTTTCATTGGTTACTTCATTTCAATAACATGCCAATTTATTGGAACAAAATTATCTGATGCGCACACAGGATCTTTAGTTACATCGGCTACTCCAGCATTTATGGTCGTATTCGCTACTCTCATTTTAAAAGAAAAATTAACGACTCGTAGAATACTCTCTACTATCCTAGCTACAATAGGCGTCATTATTGTGATTGGATGGGATATAGAAGTTGGTTCTTACTTTATTGGCACAATCATTTTAGTCGGGGCAGCTATTACGTGGGCTTTACTATCTATTTATGTAAAAATTGCTTCTACACGCTTTTCATCCTTGCTCATTACAACGTACGCAATATTCTTTTCGTTATTTTTCATTACACCTTGCATGATTTGGGAGTTACAATCAAGTCCAGTCGGAAACTTAAACACCACTATCATATTAGGTATTCTCTATTTAGGAATCATCTCCACTGCTGGCGCCTTTTTTCTTTGGAATAAAGGCCTAGAGCTCATGGATGCTAGCATCGGTTCCCTATTTTTCTTTTTCCAGCCAATTGTCGGTTCGTTATTAGGGTGGTTCCTTTTAGATGAAACGTTAAATCGTAATTTTTTTATTGGTGGTGCTCTTATTATATTTAGTGTCGTGATAACTACACTTGAAAAGAAAAAATAACAATAACAAGATTTTATTTCGTAATTGAATTAGCATTATAAATCTCTGCGTTTTTAACATTAAAAAAGCAGAAGAATGATTTCTTATCAAGACCTAAATTAAAAAAAGATAAATAAATGAAAGGAGATTACATATTTTATATGACTAATATGTAATCTCCTTTCTTACTTAAGAAAAGCGCCCGACTGTTAAACAATAAAATATGCGAAAGATCACTGTTCTAATTTATTTGACTATCACACCCGCTTCACCATATAGAGAATGTAAAGGGGGGCACACCTTCAATACTGCTTAATTATGGTGCTTTAGGACCAATCAACGCCGCCCCAAGAGGATTGCAGCTTTCGCAACAGAACAATTTGGCCGAGATGATATGTATCGTGCATCATGATATTGCTGAGTAAACGCTCAATAGAGTACCTGTTAGCTGCATACGGAGCTTTTAACTTTTCATCGTCAAGGTCCGCAATGACCGTTTTTAATTTATTCATGACTTCATTGAGGCGCTGTACTGTCTGGGCCCACCCAATTTCGTCTTCTGGATTCCCCGGATTTCCAAAGGTTTCTTCATTGTCTTCTGCCTTATGCGGATTCTCTGTGACCTTGATTCGATGGATTACGTCTTCATTCCAAAATATCAAGTGGTTGACAATCTGCCAAATCGAATTGCTGATTCCCGAACTTGTCCATGCTGCCTCGGCTGCGCTGACTCCATGAAGCGCCTGATCCATGGATGCAAACCAATCATTCTCATGACAATGCATGTCGAGTTGTTCTAAAAACATTTTGGTTACAACTTGCATACAATCAATCTCCTCACTGTTTCGTGTAATCTTTCAAAATTAAAAGAATTGAATGCTCAAAATCTCTTATTGCGATATTAGGTATTTTTCTTTGAAGATGGGACTTAATTCACTCCAAACATCAAATTTATTACCATCTAAATCATAAAAAACAAAGTTCTTTCCAGTGTGTCCTCTGTTCTCGATTTCTCCAACTTTTATTTCTTTTTTAATAAAATCACTATGAATTGATTCAAGTGCATGTAAACCATTAACTTCAAATGTTAAAGAGAAGCACTCTTCATCACAAAAATCATAAAAATTTAAGCTTTGATTTGCGTGGGGTTTAACCAGAAAAAAACTTTGGCTTGCAAAGTTAAGAATAGCTTTGTCTTCGTCTTTATGGCTTAACTCTGCACCTAATTTGTTTACATACCATTTTGAAGAAAGTTCTACATTAGTAACAGGAATATAAATAGTTCCAATCCTCAATAATTTATCTTTCATTCTCCACTCTCCTTTCAGTAATTCAAATAGCATTAATAAATATGTTCTCTTTTTATGTACCTATTGCCTTTGAAAATCCCACAATTTTCTTTATGATTTTTCAATATCTGTATAACGAATCTAATATGTATAAGAAAAGAGGATATATGCTCATATATTGAACATAATATCCTCTTCTTCGTTTAGTCTATTTAATATCGTTTTTTTCTGCTTTTTCAGCTTAATATGTAACATATTGCTTTACGGATTTACATTAACCCTTTTTCCAATGAAGAAAGATACGATACTAACTATTATTAGAAACACAGAAAGGATACCATAAGCCCCGCCTTCAAATCCTCTTACACTTACAAATCCAATATAAAATAAAATAGCAGCAGCCATGATTGTTATTAAACCTGGTAGCATCCTTATTAAAAAAGGAAAATCTTTTTTACTAAACCACCAAGTAAGTGCCAATATTATTCCCCCTGGTAAGAGAGCCATTAGCAACGGTCCTAAAAGCATCATAATGCTCACCTCTTTCATTTTACCTCTTACCAATTAACATATATTCCTATCACAAAAATATAGCCTGTATTTTTAGTGTTTATGAAGATAAAATTTATATTTTCCTCAAGCAGACCAATGCGCCGGACGAGAAAGTAAACTTGGTAATTTCGTATCGGCATCCCCTTTCGCTGCATTCACCTGAACTTGAGTTAAAAAAATACTCTCCGTAAGATCTGCTCCTCGAAGATCAGCGTCTCGTAAATCGGCACCAATCAAGTCAGCCATTCTTAAGTCTGCTCCCCGGAGATCAGCTGCAATGAGATATGCCCCTCGTAAATTCGCTCCCTTAAGATCCGCCCTTCTAAGCTTTGCCCCCATAAGGTTTGCCCCTCGGTGATTCATCCTTTTATTTTTTTTCGTATTCTTATGCTTGTGAAGTGACTCCTTCCACACGAGTTCGCTTGTCTTTAAAAGAAGCTCATTTACATACACTCGGTGTGATGGAACATTTACATCAATCAGCAAATCTGGGCTAAGATAAGAAAGCCGCTCCGTTTCTTCAATCGCAGCACGAATCTCTTTATGAATCGACCGTGTTGCTTTTAATGCTAAAGCTTCATTCAAATACCAAAGTATTTCATGAAGCTGATGCATAATTGGAAAAACATCGTACATTTTCTTCGCATGTTCTTGATTTTCACGCCAGTCAATCCCCTCAAAAATAACCTGAGAAACCTTTTGTCCAGCACCAAAGCATTCAAAAACTGTGCATCCTTTAAACCCTTTCTTCCTTAGGTTTTTATGAATACCACAACGAAAGTCTGATTGTAGATTAGAGCATGGCTTACCACCATCTTTGTTCACTGCAAAATCGGCTGAAGCTGCGAACGGTAGCGCAACGCAGCACAGCCCGAAACATTTTTCACAATCAGCTCGTAAGTCGTGAAAACTTGCACTACTTTTTAAATCATGATTATTCTCCACCAAAACATGTACCCCCTGTTGCTGTATTGCTTGTTTAATTTTATATAAAGCGAATAATTTATCCCGTTCATTTTTAATGCTTAATCGATTCGTAAATCAAATATCATATTTCATTTCAAACGATACGCTAATTTCCAAATATACTTTCATACGAAAAGGACATATTCTCCAATTTATATTATCATTAAATTACAAACATTCATACAAATAGGAGGAATCACATGGCCTTAGAAATGAAAACAGCCTGTCAAACTTGCAACACTTCACTTCAAACGGATTCGGAAGCTTACATTTGTACATACGAATGCACATTTTGTGCACCGTGCACAGAACAAACGCATCATGTTTGTCCAAACTGTGGTGGTGAATTGGTTCGCAGGCCCAAAAAGAAATCATAAAAGCAAAGCTGATCATAGCTTTGCTTTTTCACTTATAACTTCTATTTAGAAATCTCTTTTAATTTACTCCCGATTAACTCAGATAAATATTCATAACCAACAGCACTAAAATGCAGGCCATCACGCTCTTCGTTTTCTACAAACTTCTTATACTCTAATTCATTGATCATATGAGAATGTAAATCAAGAAAATGGCTTCCTGTTTGTTTTGCCACTTTTTCTACTACTTTTGCATACTGCGATAATACTTCGTTTGTTCTTGCGTGCTGTCTTTCCTCGTCCACTGGTGCTGGACTAATTAACAGCACCTTTTCTGGTGAGATTTTTTTCACAACCTCTATTAAATTCTCTTCATATTCTTGTAGTAATACTTGTTTATGAAATGCTGCATCATTTGCACCAAAAAAGACCGTTACAAATGTCGGATTATAAGATAACACATCTTCTTCTATTCTTCTCAAAGCATCGAACGTATTATCACCAGAAACACCTGCATTTTCTACTTTCCAATCTGGAAATTTCTCTTGTAAACGTGGTGTTAATCTTGGCGTTCCATTCCAAAATGTTTCACCAGCTGTAATACTATCGCCAAAACATATTAATGTATTCATTTCTACATCTCCTCTTTATGTATGAAACAATTTACCTTCTAACGCAGAAATATATCGCTGTGCAGACCGTCCTACAGCTTCATTCGCATTCTCTTTCACTACCCGGTGAAAAGCATTATACAAACGATTAAAAGATAATGGTTTTACCCTTTTTGCCATCTCTTCTACTTTATTTACTGGTAACGGAATTAAATTTGGATAACTGTACATAAAGCTCACCCACTCTTGATCCGCTACTACTTGAATAATATCGCCTGTTAACAAAATACCTTTTCCATCATTCCCTTCTGACCAATGTAAAACAGAACCACCTTTAAAATGTCCGCCTAAGCGATATATAGTGATTTCATCGGATAACGGTAACGATTCCCCTGACCAAAAAACAATATGTTTACTTGGACGTGCCACCCAATTTTTATCATCTTCATGTATATAAATTGGTACATCAAATTTTTCCGCCCATTCAACTTGAGTAGAATAATAGTGTGGATGAGAAAGTGCAATTGCATCTAACCCTCCTAATTCTTTTACTCTCTCAATTGTAGTTTCATCGAGATACGTAATACAATCCCATAACAAATGATACGATTCTGTTTTTACCAAGTAAGCTGTTTGGCCAATCGCAAATTCTGGTTTTGTTGTTATGCTATGAAGGCCTGGTTCTTCTTCAATCATATCATTTTCATATTTTTTGCTTGCTTGTAAATCATCAAGCGTTGTCCAAGATTGCCCTTTCGGATTAATATACTGCCTCTCCTCATTACAAATCATACAATTCATTGGTTCCTCTACACTTGCTGCATATTGCACGCCACATGTTATACAAACAAAATTTTTCATAATATTTCTCCTATCCCCATTTTATTTTCTAGTGGACTTTCATTGGTAACGAATTTGATCCATCCAATAACGCCAAGCTTTTAAGTAAACATCCAAATCCTCTGGATGATGTCTCAAACAAGCATCTAACCTGCAATATAAAACGATTACAATCTCTTCATATAAAATGGTTCTCGCTCTATTATGAAACACACTCTTTTCTACTACTTCATCTATCGTTTCTTTTGCTAAATCTTCTGGTGTCGAACAAAATGCATAAATCAAATCATATATTGGATCTCCCAAAACGGGGAAAGGGTCGATTACTCCATATAACTTATTTTCTCTACATATAAAATTATGAAACCCACAATCACCGTGTAATAGACATGGTTGATTACAATATCTCGTTCTATTTAAACTACGTACTAATTTAAGAACAGTTTGAAAATCGACTTCTGCCACATAAGCACTCACATTCTCGTGGGCTTCCATTACCCTTTCTAAAAGAAAATCCTGCCACGAGGCTACCGGTTCTTCTTTCCATCCCCACTGATCCATTTTCATAGCTCGTTTATATGTATGAATCACTTTCTGGACAAGTGTAAAAAGAATATCCTTTTTATTCCCAGTATCACAACTTACGGAACCAGGAATAAATGAATACACCATATATCTATATAATGGGTCAACATACAAAAGCTTCGGAAATATACTTTCATGTTCATAAAAGGCGAGAAAATATGATTCTTCTTCTATAACTTTTGGTTCATTTATCTTTATAACGTACGGCCCATTTCCTTCCATTACATATAACTCACTCATCGTACCGCCCGTTAATTTCTTGTATGTTGTAGGAGAATCGATAATCACTTTATTTACAACTAATTGCTCAATCACTTTGTTAATATCCATCTTTATTCCCCTCATTCTATATATGAAGCAACTTTATTATTATTTGACAACTACAGAAAAAAACCTTTAACATCCTCTTCCTTATACATATTTTTTGTAATTTTGATGAATATTGGGCATGCTAGAAAAAATACTTATACATAGTAGGAGGACATATATGAAACCCGATTTTTTACAAGCTGTACATCAAGCTATCGGTAATGTTACACATATCCACATTGAAGAAAGTGGCGCAGATAGTCTGCTAATTCACCATGATGATGCCCAGCAATTGAAGCAAGTTGCAGAAACATTAGAAAATCACAATTTCCATTCCGTAATGAGGCAAAATGGAAATACATCTTTTATTGAAGTTGTAAATAGATAAAAAGTTCGGCTATATACCGAACTTTTTTTAAATCGAAATTTGAAACTCTTTTACATACACCGCAGTTCCTGAAACCTCAATTTGCAGTGAATGGTCTTCCTGATTCTTTGTTACATAAACAACCACACGACCGTCCTTATTCATTTTTTGTCCTCGTCCAACAATTAATTTCATTTCACTATCAAAATCTTTACTCAAAAACTTTACAATACAATTCCGTTTCAGTCCTTATAGAACAACCATTTTTCAAAAACACTTTTTGCATCTTTTCATTTGTCATATGAGTACTTCCTATATAATAAGTAGCTCCCATTCGCTTTAACAAATATAAAGATTGAAGATGGATATGAACACTCATTCCTTTTCCACGTTCCTCAGGTAAGAGGCCAAAATAAAATAACCGTCCTTCCTCCTTCGTACCTGATTCAATATGAGGAATGGATATTCCGACTGGTTGATTTCTATCATAAAAAGCAATACATGACTTTTCCCATCCCTCGCCTAATTCTGCTTGTATCGCGTAAAAATGTTCATCTATATTAAGAATGGATGATTGATTATCTGAACCTGACATACATCGCTCCCAAAGCGACTTAAATTCATCTTCAGACAATCCCCCTTCATCTATAGAGCGAAAACTATACTGTTTTTCTGGCGTTACGATGTCCGAAAGGTTACGAAACACTTCTATTTTTGCTGCATAAAGCTGAAAACCGAATTCACGTAACACTTTTGTACTCGGAATAAAACTGCTAAAATTTTTGTCTAGTAAAACACTGGCTCTTTTTACATTCCAATTTGCACATACCTCTACAAACCTTTTTATCTGTTCTTTATAATTTTGAGGATCATATAGCAAATCTTCTTCAGTGTCTTCAATCGTTATAGCATTCGGTAAACCATTTAATATTTTTTTCGAAAGACCAAATATGTTTTGAACGGTTGTAAGATTGTCCATTTTATTCACTCCTAAAAAGATTCGCTTACATACTTTCGCAATTCTTCTCTAAGTCTACTTTTATTTTGCATCCAAATATAATGTTCAGCTTCCTCTATCTCAATAGCTTTCGCTCCATTTATAAGAGATGCAATTTGTAAAATGGGCCAAGATGGTCGTATATCTCTTTGTCCATATACAAATAACGTTGGCACTTCAATCATTGAAATGTCTTTTAATATATGAGGCCGTTTCATATATTCCCGCCACGAGTTTATTAAAGAACGGTGCACTTCCTTATTGTAAGAATACACCGAATCTGGACAAGTCTCCCGTTTCCCCTTTACTCCCTCTTCATATGCACGTTTCCAATCTCGATCATTTTGAATACCGGTTCCTGAAATGGAGACAAATCCTAACAATGAATTCGGCTGTAACATTGCATACGCAAGAGCTAAATCAGCTCCCCACGAATGCCCCATAACAATCCACTTCTCAATTTTGTAATGTTCTCGTATTCTTTCTAGGTCTTCTATACATTCTTTTACACCGTATCCTGTATCATCGGATTCAGAACGCCCACATCCTCTAGGATCGAATCGAACCACTTCACATATATCATCTATTAAACTAGCAACTGGTTCTAAATAATCCGCACAACCTGGCCCACCACTTATGAGTAAGTCAGGAATTCCTTGTCCTTGCTTCGCTGTCCATAAGCGGCATCCACTTGTCTCTATAAAGTGTTCTTCCAAATGTATCCCTCCATTCTATACGGCTTTACAAATCCCTTTATATTCAATTCTCTACACTCTATTTCTAGATAAAATATTTTGTATCATTAGAATTTTCTTTATCATTTTAATAGAATTACAAAGTTTAGTAAATCAATATAATCCAACAAAAAAACCTAATTCCCCGTCATTGTAACGTGAAATTAGGTTTTTATATGCTTATTTTCTTAACACTACTTTAACCGATTATGTTTCCTTCACCAATCCAGATTTTATGAGCAGTTGCCCATCCTTCTTTATTGCTACTATATTTCAAGATGAGAAATTTTATATTAGTGCTTTCCTTCTACAGCCTCATATTCATTTACAAATAAGATAGTTATATAAGAAACAATGAATGAAAAAATAGTATACATGCCAACCCAAAAGAAAAATGATGGATCATACAATGCAACTTCTAACATAAGAAAAATAAGAAACGTTACAATCGGCATTACATAAAACGTACTCACTTTATATGTCCCAACTACTGAAATAATAGCGATGAGTACCGGATACATACATAAAACAAAAATGAATTCACTCACGGTTATGTCCCCCTTTCTGAAGAAATACTTGGTTTCTCGTAAACATTTGGGGGATTAACGAAATTTTATATCGTATAATTATGAATAAGTTCCTACAAATTCAAAGTTAGATTGTTATCTCAATTTGGTTTCCTTCAGGGTCACTTACTACACTTTCATAATAACCGTCCCCTGTAGTACGCGGCCCGTTCAAAACAGGGTATCCAGCTCCCCTTAATTTTTCTGTTAATTTGTCTACCTTTTCTTTGCTACCAACAGAAAAAGCGATATGAGCATATCCGATTGCTTTCGTGTCCACTTTATCGTCTATCCCTACCTGGCTCATAATTTCTAGACGTGCACCACTTTCAAAAGTTATAAAATAAGATTCGAATTGTTTTTCTGGATTATGGTACAAAGTGTTAGCTTCACCATGAAAATACTGTTTATAAAAAGCACACATTGTTTCTAAATCTTTAACCCAAATCGCCACATGTTCAATTTTCATAATCGACACCTTCACTTTTTATTATAGAATCAATAATTAGTTTTCTTTGTTTGTTCTAGTAATCATAAGATCCAATCCAAGACTTTGTAATCCGTATAAATAGTCTTCTTTCCAATCACTCAACGTTATTTTTGGAATATGTTCTACCGGAATATACGATGGACACCTTTTGACAATTTGATCTATCATTAACGGATTCACTTCATCATTACAAAAAATAAATGCATGAGGGTTAATAATAGCTATAAACGTAGATATTAAACGACTAATAGCGTCTATATTATGTTCCACAAATTTCGAATGATTAGATTCACTTTTCAAAGCCTGTAGAAAATTTTTGTTATCATATTGAGGAACGAAGGATATTTCTCCTGAGAAAAACGTACTTCCTCGTACGACATCTCCATTTACCATAATCCCCGCACCAGGACCATTTTGACCTGAATACAAATATACAAGAGATACATTATCATTATTTCCAGTATGTTTATGAAATCCAAGAACCGCCGCGTTCATATCATTTTCTATTACAACAGGTATAGAAAACAGATCCTCCAAGTGCTTTTTCAAATTAAAATTTTGGAATTTTTCATATCCCGGTATATAAAAAATACGACCATTATCAACCGCACCAGGAACACCAATTGATATCGCGCTTATTTTTGGAAACGTAGCTATAAGACTTTCTATATGTTCAGATAATAAGGTTAGGCCATTATCAAGCAAGACACTTGAAGTACTTCCTTGTTCTTTTACTTCCCCTAAACAGTTAAAAATTGTATAGTTTGTCTCATCTCTCTCTAAAAATAGCGCTAAACCAAGCATATGTTCAGGATTGTATGCATATCGCTTTGCTCTTCTTCCACCACTTGAATCATCTAAACCGACTAAAACGATTTCACCGTCTTTTTTCATTTTTTCTATAAATTTACTTATCGTCGGGAAACTGACTTCTAATTTATTGCTGAGTTCAACTTTTGTTGCACTTCCATGCTCTAAAAGAGTTGTACGAATACTACGGAGGATAGCCTCCTTAATGGATTTTGGAGTAACAAATTGCTCACTCACACTGTTCACCGCCTCAATTAACATACTTATTAAACACATTTAATAAGTTGCGTTGACAATATAACATACATCATTTTTTAAAGCAATAGAATGTACATATTTCTCGTTACATATAGCTTATTCTCAGCTCATATATCTTTACTATTTTCACGTAATTATTACATAACTTACTCAGCCCGATTTATTTTCTCTAGTAGCAAACGATACGACACCAGATAAGAGAACAAATAATAAAACCGCCAACAAAGCATTGCGTATTCCAAAGAATTGCCCTAGTATCCCTAAAAATGGTGGCCCAACTAAAAAGGCTGTATAACCGATCAGAGAAACAATAGCAACGTTAGAAGTCGCATTCTCACTGTCATCTCCAGCAGCAGATAAACCAATAGGAAAACCTAAAGATGCTCCCATTCCCCACAGTATGACACCAACGGACAGAAGAAATGGCTGATTCCCAAATATCACGATTGAAATCCCGATGATAGCCATAACAATTGTAGTGCGCACTACAGTAACACGACCAAAGCGATCGAGGAAATAACCACTGATCATACGAGCGAATGTCATCGCCAACACAAAAACTGTGTACATAATAGAACCTGTTACGGCACTTTGTTCATGTCCGTCTACCATCACTATAGGTAGCCAATCGTTTGCACTTCCTTCTGCAAACGCCATTCCAAGAACAAAAACACCAATTAAAAAAATCTTCTTTTCCATGCGTAAGGACGTATGCTGTACTCGCTTCTTTTCCTTCCTCTTCTCCTTCTTTCCTGTCCCAGATGGAAGAAACCGATACAACACACATACGAATAATATAGATACAATGGAAACCGCAAGAAACTGATACAAAATAGGAATATGAAGCAACGCTGCAACAGAACCACTAAGTGCTCCTACTAAAGTTCCTACACTAAAAAAACCGTGGAATTTCGGAAGGAGTGTAACTCCCAATTCCCTCTCGATAGCAGAACCTTCTACATTCAATGCAACCTCAGCCAATCCATATCCTACTCCAAACACAACTAAACTACAAAAAGCTCCAATGCTAGAAATAACATAAATATTCATTCCTAAACAAAATAATCCAACAATCATAAAGAACATACTGCCTACAATAACGTCCCTTGCTCCCTTATGGTCAATGAAATGACTTGCACTTAGTAAACCAATGACTGAGCCGACGGATAGACCAAACAAAATCCATCCCATTTCCGCATTCGACACCGCTAAAATATCTCGGGTAGATGCTGTTCTAGAAACCCATGTAGCAAATGCAACGCCCGGCAAAGCAAATAAGAGAAAGAGAGCGTCTCGAGAAGCAAGCAATGCCTTTGTATGATTCTCCTCGCAATATTCTTTCATATTAAACACCTTTCATACTACCTATACGATATGTCCACAGTTTATTATTCAGTAGAAAACGAACCCGATTCCTACAAATCTAGCTTTTTGATGATTTTGGCTGGGTTTCCACCAATGACTACATTATGAGGTACACCTTTTGTCACAACTGAGCCAGAGGCAATCACGACATTATCTCCAATTGAAATGCCGGGATTAATAATAGCTCCTCCACCAATCCAAACATTATCTCCAATTTTTACAGGCTTTCCATATTCCTTACCAGAGTTTCGTTCTACTGGATGTAAAGGGTGCGTAGCCGTATAAATGTGGACACCTGGTGCCATCATACAATTATCACCGATTTCCACTTCACAAACATCCAAAATAACACAATTAAAATTGGCGAAAAAGTTTTTTCCAACGTGGATATTATAGCCGTAATCGCAACGGAAATCAGCGTTAATATGTGGTTTCCCATCAGCTGAAGAACCTAAAAGCTGTTCTAATAAAGAGAAGCACTGTTGATCCCCTTTTTCTATAGACTCATTATAAAGACGCGTTAATCTTCTTACCTTGACCCTATCAGCTACTAATTCTGCATCATCTGGAATATACATCTCTCCCGCTAACATCTTTTCTTTCTCAGTTTTCATGCCGTCATCTCCTTTATTCTCGAATGAGTTGAACTTATTAAAAATGTTTAATAAGTCTCTGCACCTAAACTTATTTAACTAATTTAATAAGCAACCCTATATTAACATATTTTTTTTAGTATGCAATTAATAAATTTAGCGAGAAGGTGTGAATCCCTCCTATAACATACGGATAAACGCTTAAATACAGAAAGAAAAAACAGCCCCCTCGAAGAGCCTGCTTTAAGCTGGATCTATCTTTTTCTTCCCAAAATATGAAATTGCCAGTGCAATTGGAGCAACAAAAGGTAAAAAAGGAGTCCAACCAATGAGGTAAAATATTGGAGCCAAGAAAGCCATCCCACCAAAAAGCATTGATAGTTGGAATTTTTTCTGTAACCCGTAAACAAACAGTAATAATCCTACTGCCATCAACATCACAAATGAGATGTTAAGCAAACTCATAACAATCACCTCCAACTAACCAGTAAGTCAACTATATATATTATACACCGATTATTATAAAAATTCTAATTAATAAAAACTATCTTAAAGCAACAAAGTTTACGAAAACAACCTTCATAAAAAACGACAGCCTTTACAAGGATCGCAAATCAAACAAAGTTAGCCATTCCAAAAGAGAGTTATACAATCGCATACTACTGGAAAGATCGAATAGAATAATTTTAATGTTATGTAGCATATATATAGTTTGGTTGACTTAACTATAACGAAACAGAAATCCATGGCCGGCCTATTCCCTTTCAAATGTTATTACTATAGGGATTTCCTGTTTAAAAGGAGATGATTGAATGAAGTTAAACCATCTAAATCTATGTGTTGACGACTTATCAGAAGCTAGACATTTCTTTGAGACGTTCTTTGATTTTCAATTTATAGAACAGAAAGGAAAGGCCCTTGTAGTTATGAGTGATGAGAATGGATTTATTCTCGTGTTAAGTGATCCAAAAGCATTTAAGGGGGGAAAGACTGCTACATATCCTGAAGCTTTTCATATTGGATTTTTAGTAGAAACTTCAAGTGAAGTTGATCAAGCATATAACCGTTTAGTAACTGGAGGCATTGAAATTGACAAGGCACCTTATGCAATGAGAGGTAATAGTTATGGTTTTTATTTTACAGTATTTAATGGTTTATTAATTGAAGTTTCTTGCCTTGACTATAAAGATGGGCAGAAAGTTTCAAAAGTAGATGACGCATCCCTTACATAATAACTTTCAACCGAACAAGTCATACCTCATATGAATTAGTTATGAAAAAGTTCCCTCTTTTTTCTACCCAGGGACCTTCTATATTGAGTAGAGTTCTTACTTATATTAAAAATTCCGCACCTTCTGAAACTTCTGCTGTTATTATGTAAGCTTGATGAGATTCATATTTTTGCAAAATAATCTCATCAACTTTTTTTCATAATGGATTCTCTTTAAATACGGAATCGCAAAACTTTTTAATCAAGCGTTATTCCAAACCAATACATTAAAAATATCCCGATACTTATAAAGGCATCGGGATATTTTTAAATCATATATAAAGATTACTTTTATTCATAATATATTTAACATACTCAGCTACACTTCTTTCGATATCTTTAACCTTTTATTTATATTCTGCCCCGTATAGTGTATTAGAAGCTACTTCATACCATACTTTTCAAATTCTTCTACAGTACCACGAAACACATTTAAATCAATAAACTTTTCTTTTCCGCTATATCCTTTTAGTCTACCTCTATTACTATATTGCCAAAACGTCCAGTTTCTATCATCTGACAAGCTTGGCTTTGTCAAAATACTCCGTATCCATATATCACATTCTGGATAATTATCCTTTATATATAAATCATATGCCTCTGGCGTAGCATACAATATAACCCGTTTTTGATAATGCTTTTCTAACATTTGTATCATCATCGTTAGTTCTCTTGCAACATCTTCACGCTTAGGAGGATTCGCTTTTTTATCACCGTAAAATTCCACATCAATTACTGGTGGTAAGGCTTGTTCATTTTTTGGTACAGTTCGTATATAATGCTCAGCTTGCGAGTCACCTTTACTATCAAAACTAAAAAAGTGATACGCACCAATACGCATATTTGTCCTACTAGCATGATCCCAGTTTTCTGAAAAATATTGATCCACAAAAGAACTTCCTTCCGTTGCCTTTATAAAAGCAAATTTCATTCCTTGTCCTTCTAACTCTCCCCAATCTACTTCCCCTTGATATGAAGCTACATCTACACCTTTCACTGAAAATTTATTTGCATTGAAATAATTCGGTACCCATATTCCTTGAAGTATTAACATAGCAACTATAGCTACTACACCAATTATTGAAATGAACACAATTAAAGTTAACTTTCTTTTCGAACCTCTATATGAATCTTTTATATATAATCCCTCCCATACTTATTTAACTTTACACAAACTACCATACCCTCCCGCTATTGATTTCGATCTTTTCCTGAAACGCTTCCTCCAAATCAATTTCTAGTTTATTCGCTAAATCACATACATTCCAAATGACATCGAACATTTCTAAACCTATTTCTCTTTTGGCATCCTTATTATCATTACGCTTTATGATTGCTTCTGTTAGTTCTCCAAGTTCAGCCATTACATACATCGTACGCTTCTCGATTGTCGTATCAGCAAACCCTTTTTCTTTACTAAAGTTTGATACATATTGCTGAAATTCAGAAAGCTTCATTCTATATTCCTCTTCTCTTTTTTATGAATTTTCTCTATCAATCTTTTATCTTCTTTATATTTACAGCGATTCGGCTGCCCTTCTGCACGATGTATTCTAAAACTATTTAACTCATATACAACTGAATATAATGTTCCAAAATTATATTTTTTTAAGTTTAAACAGACATGCTCCTTACTATTCGATAAGATGCCCTGTACACTTTCTCGATTTAACTGCGAATTTTCCCTTAACTGTTCTTCCATATACGTATATCTATTTTGAGATTTACTCCAATCATGATCAATATTTTGTTGTAAACCTACCATTTCTTTACTTACAAAATGATTCGTACAGATGATAAAACTTTCATCCTCTCCCGGCCTCCGTACAAACATGTTATGTGGCGCTTTTTCTACTACTGCCATATCCCCTGACCTATCTACTAATAGGTAGTTATTACAGATGGAAGATGGGAATTCTCTTAAAATATGTATCGCCTCTTCTATCGTACTTGCACTTTCTAATATTTTTCGAACTGCCACATAAAAATTTAATCCCACTTCTTTATATTCACTTTGTACAAGTGTAATTGCTACTGCCAATCCTTGTTCATTCATCCCATCTACTTTCCCTAAAAATACATCAGAATGTCCAACGTACGAATATTTATTGTTAGGACAAACAAGAGAACTCTCTGTATATTTTTTCATATCTAAAATCAAATCATAGTTTCTTCCCATAATCACTTCTGAACTGTTATAAAATGCAAATATACTACATTGCCCCTCTGGCTCAAATACACCTATACTCAATATAAAAGAACTTACCTCTTCATCCGTTACATGACAACCTTCAGCGAATCCTTTCATTTCTTCTATAAGTTCTGGGTAAAAGTCTTTTAATAGAGCATGACTTTGTCTCCCGAAAGCTAATTTTTCTTCTGACACTTTTGGAAACCGAAATCCATTTTTATATAAAATGCTCCCATAATGCTTTCCCATCTCATAATGTGTTCCGCGTAACCTTGGATGATACATATATAACCCTCTCCTTTTCTCTTACTAAGGCTAGGATATATCCTCCTGTAACAGGAGGGTCAATTACGAATATATAGGAAAACATACTTTCGTTATAAATTGTAACGGAGTATGCTTAAAATCCGGTCGAATGTTTTTATAGTCTATTTTTTCTGCAAGCACCCCCTGTTCATACACTTCAAAAGGTGAATCCCTCAATACATATCCCTTTTTCCGAATGAAATTCATTATTTTTTCATATGCGATTCCTAATTCCGAATAGGGGCCTTTTACAATCGCGCAAATATGTTTTCCGCTTTCTAAACACCGAACATTTGAAAGCTCACAATCGTACTCTTTTATAGGTACACAAACTTCTAAATCTATTGGTACATTCCCTTTATTAAATTGATGAAAAACTGTCATCATTTTCCCATCTACTTCTAGCCCATATGCATATAACCTTTCAAACAATTTTTTTACAACAAAATCGATTTCTCGTGTACATACTTTTTCACGAATGCCGTAAATCCATTGTCTTTCTCGTATCTCTTCAAAGCATTCTGTTATATTTGAAACTGTTACAAACGGAGCATTAGTATTCAACTCATCAATAGATTGATTGATTTGTCCTAAAGTTTGCTTTATTTTTATCATTTTCTTTTCTAATTGTAGAGCTTTCTCTCGTAACCGATTCTCTAACTCTCTATTATCACAGCTTTGTAAAACCTTCTTTATTTCTTGTAATGAAAAACCGAAACTCTTTAACTTTTTTATATATTGTAAAGCTTTTATTTGCTCATAATCATAATATCGATACCCTGTTACTGCATCAGTATGCAAAGGTGTTACAAGATGAATTGCATCATAATGATGTAATGTTTTAACCGATACACCACATATTGCTGAAAACTGCCCAACTGTATACATACATTACCCCAGCCCTTTTAAATTTTCCCACTTATCTCATATTTTACCACAAAAATCATACCTTTTAGACAAACGAAAAAACGAGTTTACATACAACTCGTTTTCCGTGAAAATGATTTTAAATATTCGCTCGCGGCTCTTCCAATCTCTCCTTACTCCTCCAGTTAAACAAACTTTCAGGCCTAGTTTGCTGCCCTGGTTTCACAAACCACATCGCTCCCATTGCTATAGCGGCTAATACTGCAGCTACAATAAACATAGAAGGATATCCGTAGCTTACAACTAAGTATCCCGTTAAAGTAGGAGCTAAGATTGTCGCGATATTTGCAATAAAATGCATAATTCCACTATAGGTTCCCGCTTGAACAGGAGCAGTGTCAACAATGATTGCCCAAAATAATGAACTTGGCAAGAAAGCAAATGCATTTCCAAGTGACATGAGTGCTAATACGGCAACATAATTATCCATCATTGGAATGAAACTAAAGCAAACCGCTGTAAGGAATAAAGCGATAATCGGCAACCCTGTTCGAGCTAAACGAAGGTTTCCTGTTTTATGTAAAATACGGTCAGATAACTTCGCTCCTAGTGGCAAAGTAATACAAGCGCCAAGCCAAGGAATCATGCCAAGATACCAAAGAGAAGATAATTGAAAATGGAATACATCTTGCAGATACTTTGGCGTCCAAGTTAATATTAAGAAATTAATATACTGGAAACAAAAATATGCTAATGTAACAAAAACAAATGTCGGCACTTTAAAAAAGGAATACCACGGCTCTTTTTTCGTTCCTTTCTCAACTGTTACTGATGGAAGCACTCCTTCAGCACTTCGTATTTCAGCTAGTTCTTCTTTCGTTACTCGCGGGTGATCTTCAGGCATATTCGTAAAAGTAAAATACCAAATAATCGCCCATACAATTCCAATTGCACCAAGGATGAAAAACATCATTTTCCAGCTTGTAAAAGAGAGTAACAAAACCGCTACAGGTGCAGTTAATACTGCGCCTAATGGGACGCCAACAAAACCAAGGGATGTTAGAAAAGCTCTTTCTTTTGGCGCTGCCCAGTTCGCTGCTGTCTTATTCGAAACCGCAAAAGATGGTCCTTCTGTGAATCCGAATAAAACTCGGAATAGAGCAAATCCCGCTAAAGCAGAGCCTCCAAAAACAGCCATCCCTATTTCTCCAGCAAAGGCGGTCGCAATTTCAAAAATAGACCATGTCGTTGCTGCTACAATCCATACAAACTTTGGTCCTTTTTTATCTGAAAAAATACCCCCTAATAAAGAACCAATCATGTAACCGTAACCAAAATACCCTAATATCGCTCCCCATTCCTTCGGGTCAAAGCCATATTCTTTTATAATAAAAGACTGTGCATAGGCGATGGCCCCGCGATCAATATAATTCACCATCGTAATTAACGTAAGCATCGTAAAAACATAATAGCGGAATTTATTCTTCATCAAACTCTCCACTCCCCCTCGTATACTATTTTTCTCTCTAATCCTTTAATAAAATGACATGAACCTTTCCAGGGCCGTGAACTCCAAAAGCTAACTCCATTTCAATATCACCTGTCCGGCTTGGGCCAGTGATAAAGTTAATACAAGCAGGTAGCCCATTTGGAACGTGTTCATGCACTGCAGCCACCCCTTCTGTTAAACGTCTATAAATTGTTTGTTCCGAAAGAATTGCCACATAAACTGGTGGCAAAACACTAACTAAACGACCACGCCCACCGCCGTTCCATAAAACCACTGTTCCCGTTTCTGCTAGTCCCATTTCAGCATAAGTAATTCCCATTTCAACCCGAGATACATAATCTCGTAGTTCCCTTTCATCATCTTTACTCTGCCACATTCGATAAGAAACGAGATTTCTTGTTAAATACTTTCCTATTTCAAGCTGATGCAATCGCTCATCATCCCAGTACACCGCCGATTGAACATCAAACTTCTCCGCAACGTACTGAAGGGTATTCTCTATTTCTGAGCGGTATATGTGACTTACTTCTGTATGTAATGCATGTAAATTTGCAATAAACTGTTCTACTAAACTTTCGTGATCTATATCTTTAGGAAAGTGTCTAAGCGGATCATTTTTCCACTTAGGCGGAGTTACACTAGAGCGGCGGTTTCGTCCTAGTTTACGTGCAATATTGTTTAAAAAAGATTCTTGTACGTCTGTCATGTTATGAATCCCTCTTTTCTTTTCTCCACCAATCTCGGAATGATTGTTTCGCAGGTTTTGGAAAATCCCTACTCTCTGTCCATCCCTTTAATGGACCTGGTCCTTTCGCAATATAACCGTCTTTTGCAAAAATAGATAAACCAGCATGTGCCATTTTAACACCTTTCTCATAAACAAAAGGATGACTCGCCATAAACGCGAAACCTTTAAAAGCTAATTGCTCAAATTTCGTTATAAATCCTTGTTCCACCTCATCTTTCCGATGCTCAATGAGAAGGTCGTGTAACGGAATTTTCACGGGGCAAACATCTGTACATGCTCCGCACAAACTAGATGCAAAAGGCAATTCTTTTAATTCTTCATATCCTTCTAATAAAGGCGCTAGTACCGCACCAATCGGACCGCTATACACACTTCCATACGCATGCCCTCCAATATTACGGTATACAGGGCAAACATTTACACACGCACCGCAGCGAATACACTTAAGCACTTCTTGGTAAGCGGTTCCTAAAATATCGGATCGACCATTATCTAAAATAATTAAATGAAATTCTTCAGGTCCATCCTTATCTTCCGGTAAACGTGGTCCATTCACTCCAGTTACATAGGATGTAATTTTTTGACCGGTGGCACTCCTTGTTAACATCGAAACGACAACATCAAGATCTTTCCATGTCGGGACAAGACGTTCCATTCCCATAATAGCGATATGAACTTTTGGCAATGTAGTCGTAAGGCGAGCATTTCCTTCATTACTTACAAGGACGACAGATCCAGATTCTGCAACAGCGAAATTACAACCCGAGATACCAATATCCGCTTCTAAAAATTCTTTACGTAATTGCTCCCTAGCAAATTGTAGTAGTTGATCTGTATCAACCGGTATTTCTCTTCCAGCTTCCTTAGAAAAAAGCTCTGCAACTTGTTCTTTCGTCTTATGAATGGCCGGGGCAATTAAATGTGATGGTGCTTCCCCTGCTAATTGAATGATATATTCTCCAAGATCGGACTCTACCACTTTCAGTCCCATCTCTTCTAAGTTTTGATTGAGATGTATTTCTTCCGAAACCATAGACTTCGATTTAATAACTGATTTTGCCCCTCTTTTTCTTGCAATTTCAGAAACATACGATACGGCATCTTCGGCTTTCAAAGCAAAATGAACATGTCCCCCATTTTTCCGAACATTTGTAGCTAATTGTTCTAAATAACTATCTAAATTTTCAATTGTATGCATCCGAATTTCAGATGCTGCTTCACGCCATTCATCAATATTCCCTAATTCAGATGTAGCTTGTTCCCTTCCTATCCGAAGCCTATCTTGCGTAAACGGAACCGCACTTCTCATTTGCGAATCGTGCAATGCTTTGTCTACTCTTCCCAAAAATTCTAGTCCCTGCACTACGCTCATTTCTCCAGCCCCTTCGCCAGTACTTCTGCTATATGTAACACTTGAATCTCTTTATTTTTCCTACTAAGTCGCCCGCCGATATTCATAAGACACCCCATATCAGCTCCAATTAAAAGATCAGCCTCCGCCTCCTCAATATATTTTATTTTTTCATCAACCATTGTTTCAGAAATCGAACTCATTTTCACCGCAAAAGTCCCACCAAATCCGCAGCAATCTTGACAGTATCGTAATTGTTTTACATCTAGCCCTTTTACTTGTGAAAGTAGCTCTAGCGGTTCGTCTTTTATCCCAAGTCCGCGGCTCATATGACAAGATTGGTGAAAAACTGCTGTCCTATCTAACTTACAATCCAAATCCCTTTTTCCAAGTACGTTCATTAAAAAATCTGTTAGCTCATACGTCCTATTCGCGAAATGTACTGCTTTTTCATACCATTCATGCTCGTCCTTAAACAGCTCTTTATAATAATGATGAACCATGCTAGCACAAGATCCAGAAGGAGTGACAATATATTCACTATGCTCAAATGCTTGTATCATTTGCTTTGCTGCCGCTTTAGCTTCTTTTTGATATCCACTATTGTAAGCAGGTTGACCGCAGCAAATCTGGCCTTCAGGAAAATCCACTTCTACTCCGCATTGCTCCATAATTTCCACAACACTCTTACCTACTTGAGGAAAAAACACATCTGATAAACACGTAATAAATAACGAAACTTTCATAAAAATTTCCTCCTCGAAACGGCATCATATACTTTTTCATTTATGAACCTACTAAAAAGCACTTTTATATTTTTAATTTTTAGAATTTTCTATATTTAAAATCTTTCATTTATGATATCATGTGACGTATTATATAAAAACTATTTATAAGGTTGTTTTTGTATACAAAAAAGGTATAGAAAGAGGGTTAAAAATGGATATAAGACAACTTCGATATTTTATTGCAATTGCTGAAGAAAGGCAGCTTACGCGTGCTGCTCATCGACTGCATATGGCACAGCCACCTTTAAGTAGACAACTATCATTACTAGAACAAGAATTATCAGTAAACCTATTCGAAAGAAACGGCCGAAATATGCATTTAACGGAAGAAGGTAAAATTTTATATATAAAAGCAAAAAGTATTATTGGACAATTAGAGGAAACCATTACAGAGATTAAAGATACCGGTGAAGGGCTAAGGGGAAATCTATCTATTGGAGCATTTCATTCTTGCATTCCTTTTCTATCTGAAAAAATCCGTTATTTTCAAGAAAATTATCCGAATGTGAACTTAAAAATATGGGAAGGAGGCCCTTTATACTTAACAGAGCATCTAGCAAATCGGAATATCGAGTTCGCTGTCTTACGTACCCCTTTTAATAAAGAGATTTTTTCAAGCATTTGTTTATCAAAAGAACCGTTCGTATTAGTCGCGCCCGCTAAATGGGAACTACATCACTCACAACTTCCAATCTCCATAAACGAACTTCATCGTATCCCTCTTTTACTGTTACATAAAGATAAAGAAGATAGCTATCATCAACTCGTCATTGATGAATGCAATCGCCGTGGTATAAAATTAAATATAGCATGTGAATGCCCTGATTCTGCATTCGTACTTATGCTCATTATGGCAGGAATCGGAGCCTCAATTCTCCCCAAAAGTGCCATATCGTATATCCCGCAAGAATTTATTAGAATTGTAGATTTAATAGATTTTCCGTTCCAGTCTGAATCATCAATTATATGGTTAAAAGATCGGAAGCTCTCTAACAGGGCTAGACGATTTATAGAATGCACGTAAGAATGATTTCGGAGGTGAAACGATGGCTCTCTTTGCTTCTCCATCATTATGTATGATCGCTATAATCTCTTTCGCATTATCTTACTTTATAGGCGTAAAGCAATATACTTGGCTCTTATCTGGTTTTAATGAAAGACGCGTCAAAGATAAGAAAAAACTAGCAAACATAGTTGGGCTTTACAATTTAGGTGCTGGTGTTGCTGCAACAATCGGCAGCGTCTTCACTACACCAAATACACAAATCATTGTTCCTATTATTATCGTTGGGCATGTTGTATTGGCCGCTTATGTGAATACGAGAATGGTTCACTAATATGAAAAAAACAGGAACAATCTATCTCAAAAAGAACAAAATTTGTAATGAGAGAAACACTCTATTGAACATACACCCTTTGTTAGCAATCATCTAATCATAACGAAGGACGGTTTACACAATGGTTAAATATCGCTCGATATATTTTCAATATTCAGATCGAAAGCAACCTTAATACATTTTAGCGGGAGGAAGATTTATATGGCTTTAAAAGTAGGAGATATCATTACATTTGAACGAACCTTTACAGTAAAGGATGTTGAATTATTTACAGAGATTTCAGGTGATGAAGGAGTTCACCATGTAACCCCAGACGAACAGGGAAGACTTATAACGCAAGGGTTACTAACCGCGACTCTACCAACAAAAATAGGTGGAGATCATAACGTACTTGCCCGTACAATGAATTTTGAGTTCATAAGACCTGTATTTACAGGAGATACAATCATTTGTGAAGCGAAAATTGAACAATATGAACAGCAAGAAAACCATAAAACAGCTATTATTACATCTTTTTTATGTACAAATCAAAATAAAAAAATAGTATTAAAGGGACACTTTTCAGGTGTAATACTTTAACAAAGTAAAAAAGATAAGCAAATTTGCTTATCTTTTTTCTTCCATCTCATCTATTACATTAATGGTCTATTTACAGTATTATAAAGCATCCACATACTCCTTCGCTTCAAGCAATGAATACCCAAATTTTTCACGCACTTTCTTAATCGCTGTGATTGTTTTTCCATCTTTCACAAGCTGCCTTAATTCATGATTAATTTCAGGTTCTACTTCTCTAATTCCCATTTCCTTTGTAATTAACTCTAATCTCGTTTCTATATGTTTTAATCTTGCATCCGTTCTTTTCTCCATTTGCTTTAGTTTCTCTACAATATAAATGAATCCAAATGCAAATACTGGTAAAACAGTCCAAAACTCCATATCCTCATCTCCTTACAATCTATTTATTCGAATCAACACTTACAATATTCAAATTTTACCACAATATGTATTTTATAGTTAAAACATTTATGCAAAGGAGAGTATAAACTATGATTCGTTACCTCAAATTTTTACTACAATTTATTGTTCTTTGCATCGCATTGAACTTACTATTCGATATAGCAGGCTTGCTCATTTTCAAAAAACAAATTGAAATGAAGACAATTATCATTCCAATCATTATGTCGATATGGACTTTATACATATTAGGATACAAAAAACTCTCTAAAACATCATAATATCAGTACCCTCATTTCGAAATAAATGAGGGTACTTCTCTTTATTTTTTAATAGATATATTGCATTCGCCTTGTCTATTTATCTCAATTTCAATTCTATATTCAAATCACATAATTAGTAACTTAATTTTACAAATAATTGAATTAATAAGAAAACTCCCTTATAATTATAACCAAGTATTAAAACCTAGTTGTAATAAGGAGGGATTTTATGCATTCAAAAGCAAGAATTACAGCTGTTGGTGCTTATGTACCCGAGAAAGTTCTATCAAATGAAGGTTTATCAGATCTTGTTGAAACGACCGATGAATGGATTGTACAGCGAACCGGTATGCATGAGAGAAGAATTACTTCCTCTGAAGAATTCTCTACAACACTATGTATCCGAGCAGTCCAAAACTTAATCGATCGATTCCATGTGTCTATTGATGATGTTGATTGTATTATTGTCGCAACTGCTACACCGGATTACATGTTCCCTAATACCGCAAGTCAAGTTCAGGCTCATTTTGAAATACCTCATACAGGAGCAATTGATCTAAGTGCAGCTTGTGCTGGATTTGTATATGGATTAATTGTTGCTAACGGGCTTATTACTTCCGGGACTAACAAAAAGATACTTGTGATTGGAGCTGAAACCCTTTCAAAAATCACAGATTATAGCGACCGCACAACTTGCATCCTTTTCGGAGACGGCGCTGGTGCAGCTCTTGTAGAATATGATGAAAACAATCCAAGTTTCATAGGAACTCATATGGGATCTAAAGGTTCTGGCGGAATTAACTTATATCAGACTGCCTTATCCAAAACAATGAATGGAACTCCATTACAAGACACCCCTTACCTTGTGCAAAACGGAAGAGCGGTTTACAAATGGGCTGTAAACACAGTTCCGCAAGGCGTTCAACAATTGCTAGAAAAAAATCATTTAGATGTAACAGATGTTGATTGGTTTATTCCACATAGCGTTAATTTAAGAATGATTGAATCCATTTGTGAACGAACTGACATTTCTCTCGATAACACACTTATGAGTCTACAATATTGTGGAAACACTTCTGCTGCTTCTATCCCTCTAGCACTTGATATCGGATTAAAGGATGGAAAAATCAAGAATGGTGATACTTTACTTTTATACGGATTTGGCGGCGGACTTGTACATGCGGGACTTATTTTAAAATGGAATATATAACAGAAAGGCTGATTATTACATCAGCCTTTTCTATTCCTTATATTGTATAATGAACATAATACTAAAAAGGAGAGTAATCATATGGCACTAGGAACATTACATATATATGAAAGAATGAAGAAATATTCTGTAACTGGACTAAGCTTAGCCATGATTCGTGATGGAAAATTAGAACATACTGAAAGCTTTGGATCACTTGAATCGGGGGCAGCTAGAGAAGTGAACATAAATTCTATTTTCAACGCTTGTTCCATAAGTAAATTCCTTACAGCGATGCTCGTATTGAAATTAACAGACCAAGGAATACTGGATTTAGATGATGATGTGAATAATAGGCTTACCTCATGGAAAGTTCCTGACAATCAATTTACCTCTAATAAAAAAGTCACCTTACGAAATCTATTAAGCCATCAATCAGGAATCATTGATCCACCTAAAAGCTTTGATATATATCGTTCTGAAAAAGGCAACCCTACCATTCTTCAAATTCTTCAAGGGCACACATCTTATTGCCCAGTCCCAATTGAGATTCAACATGAACCAGAAAGCACCTTTCACTATTCAGATGCTGGATTTTGTATAATAGAACAACTCATAGAAGACGTTACTGGAGAACCTTTTAATCTATTATTACAAAAATTCATATTTGAACCTTTACATATGAATAATAGTACACTAGACTTTCCTAAGCAAACGATCACTAATAAGCGTTTCGCTTGTGGTCACGATAAAAACGGGCATGTAGTAGATGAAAAGTATCCATCTTATCCATATTCAGCTGCTGCAGGAGTTTGGTCAACTCCGACTGATTTAGCCGCTTTAGTAATAGAAATCACCCAGTCTTTACAAGGAAATAGTAAACTCGGTCTTTCTTCAAAAACAACAAAAGAAATGATTTCTCCACAAGGTTGTTCAAAGTGGACTGGATTAGGTGTATTTCTAGATAATCCAAATGAAGAAATAGAAATTTCGTCACTTGGTTGGGGCGTTGGATTTCAATGCATGATGGTTGCATATCCTTATAGAGGTACTGGCGCTGTCATTATGACAAACTCGGATTTAGGTGTTCATCAAAATGAAGGAATGATTGGAGAGATTGTTAACTTATTAGAACTATAAAAAAATTTGGTGAAAAGGTTATAATAAAAAAGCTAGCAAAAGACTAGCTTTTTTCATTCTGACAAGAATATAAAAATCCAATACTATACAGAGTGTAGAGCACTTAAAGCAGATTCTTCATCTGCTAAAAAAAATACTGCCTTTCCTTTATTACACTCATATATAAAATCCGCAAGACTTTTACTATTATATACATTGAAGTCTCCAACAATAGCTAATTTTACGCCGTAGTTCATATACTTTTGTAAAATTTCACCCGCTAGACGAGTTCTTAAGTTGAAAAATCCCTCTGTCATATTCATTTTTTTCATCAATATTTTTTGACAATCATGCTCATAATTGATGGATGCCATTAAGTCTAATGCCCCTTGTACATCCTCTATTACGATATCAGTACTTTCTATAATAGCAACTTTAGAATTTTCCTTTTCATGAATACGTATTTTCATTCATATCCCCTCCTAACATTTTCTATCAAATTACTATTCCGCTTTTTTCTTTATATAATATTTTTAGCTACGATTTTCAAGTGCTCAGGCGCAATAATCTCTTTTATACTTTCTTGAAAGTCCTCATAAAGCATTTCTTCAAGGTGCTCAAGTGATACTTCAAGAGGTGTACACTCTAAGCTATCAATGTTTAATAAAGAATAATGTTCTTTTTTCTTTATTACTAAATATTGATTTTCTTCTGTTATAAGTAAAGAGCCTAATCTAACTCCCAATAAACGCCGATCATCGAATTTCACATTGTATCCCTCGCTTTATTCATAAATATACCGCAGAAATTTTTACATAATTAGCCAAATGTGTATATTTGCTATAAATCTATCACATATCACTCCAAAAGAATACATCTTATTCTCTAAAGTACTCTTAATTCTCCATATATTTCGGTGTAAAAAACTTTCTCAACATATAGAGATCACTTTTTTGTTTTCGGAATTATCAGAATAAGGTACAATAAATGTAATCAAGTTTAACCTCTCCTAATTGATGTACATATATTTTGATCGGTACAATTTGTTACCGATCCTTTTTTTATGAAAGTTCCTCCACTTCCCTTTCAATCATTGAAAACACAAATTCTGCATCTCGTCCCACCCCGCAAAGAAGTGCGGACCCTCTTTGATGCTGCCAAGGTAATCCAATATAGTATAATCCTCGTACTCCGCTAACACCTCTTGTGTGAATAGGTAATCCCGCTTGATTCAATGCCCCTTTCACTTCAATCCACTCATAATTTGGTATAAACCCTGTGGACCATATTACATTCTGAATATGGCATGTACTACTATCTGAAAAAATTACTTTATCCTGTAATGTACTTATGACTTTTGGTTTTACTGTTATCCCCCCATTACGGATGAGCTCCTTACATTCAAAACCAAATATAGGATCCTTCCGTTTCTGAAACCATCTTCCCCGCCTTGTATTAGTTCCAGCATATAATAGTCCTATTTTCTCAAGCCAGGTAAACATACTTCTCCCCATTATTGTAAGTGGTAAAAATGTAAAAGGTTGGCTTGTCGCAATCGTAACCTCGCGAGACGCTGCAAGTTCTGTCGCAATTTGTGTACCAGAGTTCCCCCCTCCAACGACAAGAACTGGCCCTTCAGGAATTTGTTTTGGTGAATGATATTGTGAAGAATGGATTTGAAAAATATCATTTGAGAAATTTTGAGACATGGCAGGAATGAAAGGCCTCTGAAAAGCACCTGATGCGATAATAACTCGTTTCGATTGTAAAATCTCTTTCGGGGTATAAACTTCAAACTCATTTCCTTTTTTCCTTATTTTTAGAACAGTTATATTTAACCTCACAGGTATAGAAAAATGTTTCGCATACGCTTCTAAATAATTTGCAATTTCATCTTTACTAGGAAATTCATTTTGATTTCCATTTAAATTCATCCCTGGTAATGCGCAGTAGCCTCTTGGCGTAAACAATTGTAAAGAATCGTATCGATTTCTCCATGAATCACCAATTCTTTTTTCTCCATCTAATAATACAAACTTATAATTTCCTTGCCGTAAATAATACCCCATCGCTAACCCTGCTTGACCAGCTCCTACTATAATTACGTCTAACATTTTTATCCCCTCGTTTCATCACTCCAACATATGAATATTTGTTCACATGTTCATATGTTTGGTTCCATCATATCCATTTTCTTTTTACAAATCAAGGGAAATAACAACAATTCTAATTGATTTATATACACAAAAAAGAGACACTCAATGATGGGAAAATTTCTTCATCATTAAGTGTCTCTTTTTCAGATTCCATTAAACATAATTACTAATTTTCTACAATAAGGATTGTATGGCATCAACCTACTATTTCTGCTAACCTAGTTAACATTTTTCATTATTGCTTCCAAACAATAATGAAAATACGATTCATTATAAACACCATTCCAAGGATAATAGCTAAGATTGTTTGATTAACAACATATAGAGCGAATGAGGTAACTCCAAAGAGTATTAATTCCAGAAGAAACCTATACGGTTCTGGCAACTTTAACGATGCTTTAGGTGCTATGAAAGCTCCCCATAATATCGCAAACATGAGTGGTGAGCCAATACAAAAAACAAATTTTGTATACACACTTTTCCCAACTTGAAACCCCCAATAGCCTAGTGATACTAGAGCACATAACTCTAGAAGAAATCGGATAACTAAATTTACACTCCGTTTATTTATAAACATCAGCTCCAAGCTTTTTTAAACGATCTATATTTATCACTTCAAAGCACCCTTTATTCTTTCTTATTACACTTTTATCACAAAGAGTATTTAATGTACGTAATAAGTGCCTATAGCTTGTTCCTAATAATTCCGATGTTTCCGTTAAATTCCCATTAAATATAATTCTTTGTTCATCTTTGGTAGCATGTTCTCCAGTCGCAAGAATGTAACTCGCTAATCTATTCTCAAGAGGATACAGTAAATTAATCGTGCTGTTTTTAGAAAGTCTATTTAACTTCTGAGATAAAGAGCCACAAATATATCGTAAAAAGGTTGCATCCTGAAGCAATTGTTCTCTAACTTTCTCTAATGGTATTCCAATGCAATAAGAATCCACCATCACTTGTACATTTGAAGCTGTTTTTTGGGAGTGGATTAACTCTACATCCCCCAATATTTGCAAGCTATCATAAAAACATAACAAGACAGATTTTCCATTACTTAATGTGTTATAAGCCTTTGCTTTTCCTTCTACAAAGAAATACAGATAGTGAATATCTTCATTCTCCTTACAAATATGTTCATTCTTTTTAAAAAGTAATAATTCCATATATGATTTCATGTCATCGCTAAAAAACGATTCAATATGATTCTGCTTCACAAACTCATCTAACTTATATGAATTACATATTTTCTTCATACATCCCCCACCCTTATAACTCATTTTCATTATAAATAAAATTTCTTCCTTTCACTATGACATATGTCATAGTTGCTCATGATTTAATCATGATACATTACATGTAAATTTATAAGGGGGAAACGTCATTGTATAATTTACTCTCAATTATTATAGGTGCTCTTATCGCCATTATGATTCCTTTAAATGGGATCTTATCTGAAATCACAGGTAACTATATGTCTAGTGTCCTAATTCATATTGTCGGATTAGTTGCCATTGTCATTGTTTTACTTGCTAGTAAATCTAAGCTTCGTATGCAAAAAGGGATACCACTTTATCTTTATAGCGCAGGAGCCATTGGTGTATTTACTGTACTGTTTAGTAACATAAGCTTCACAACGCTTGGCGTCTCTATCACAATTGCATTAAGTTTACTTGGGCAATCTGTTTCTTCTATTATTATCGATCATTTCGGCTTATTAGGTATGAAAGTCGTGAAATTTGAAAAGAAAAAAATGTTTGGATTACTACTGATTTCTTCAGGAATCATTGTAATGACTATTTTTTAATGGAGGATAAAGTTATGTTATATATTTGTATTGCCATATTAGTTGGAATCTCTATTGTAGTTGCAAGAATTATTAATGCTAACTTAGCAGCAAAGATTGGAATTTTCCAAGGAACATTTTTCAACTATATTACAGGACTGTTCTTTTCTTTCTTATTTTTACTCTTTAGCAATGAATCTCTTCACGTATCAACTACAACATTACAATCTATACCATTTGTAGTATATTTAGGAGGCTTAGTAGGTGTTATTGTAATCGTGCTATCAAACTATATTACTCCTAAAATCTCATCTTTCTATTTAACGTTATTGATTTTTGTAGGTCAATTATTTATGGGCGTTATGATTGATTTCTTCACATCAAATGATGTATCTATTGGTAAAATAATCGGGGGCTTTTTAGTATTACTTGGACTGACTTATAATTTAATGCTAGATAAGACATGCGAGCCTTTGAACAATAGTAGGATGCAGCTCTAACAACAGATAGAGTGATACTTTAATCATTGGGGCATAATTACCTGTTAGTGCAAGATAAAAAACAGAGAGAGCTATGCCCTCTCTGTTTTTTATCAAACTATACCCTTACTACTATAGATTAAAACACCACAAAAAAAGGTTGCTCTTTTTCATCTAAACTTTTTACAATTCTCTCTTTGAAATTTGACCACGTCACCATCTGTAATGCTTCTTCAACCGTAAAGAATCCGACTTCTAAACTCTCACTACTTGTTTCTAACTTGCCACCTATCGGTTTTGCTAGCCAACAAGTCGCACAAACACCTGAACTTAAATTTTGATATATACCACAAAATCTTGTCACATGAATATCAATTCCCGTTTCTTCTTTCACTTCCCTAATAGCAGCATCTTGAATAGATTCTCCTTCTTCAACCTGCCCCCCTGGCTGCTCCCATCCTCGATGTGGACCACGAATTAACAGGATCTTCCCCTCATCGTTTACGACAACAACACCCGCTGAAACATAATGTTTAGGATGACTCATATGAACACCTTCCCTCCATTCATTTGTACTTACCAGAGTATCAAATAGTAAATTTATGGTAGGTTTAGAGTGTGTGACAAAAGATGAACCAAAACACTCTTTTTTTATATTCAATTGAATCATTCTATTATAAGAAAGTTTGATATTTTTTTGTTCCTTGCTCAATCAGAACTCCCTTTAATGGAATAACCTTATTTCTAAAACAATGCCTATTAACTCGTTCAGTAATTCTCTGGCTTATTTTTATTAAAAACTAATGCCGGGTAGTCGGATGCCACGCCAGTCGCTTACATCACATTGACCATACTCATTATCACCCACTGCTACCACCGTGCCGTCAGATTTAAGACCGACGGTATGAGCACAACCCGCCGATATCGCTACAATATCGCGCCAATCACTTACATTACATTGGCCATACTGATTCCAACCCACTGCTACCACAGTACCGTCAGATTTAAGACCGACAGTATGATTACTACCCACCGCTATCGCCACAATGCCGCGCCAGTCGCTTACATCGCATTGGTCATTTTTATTATTCCCCACAGCCGTCACCATGCCGTCAGATTTAAGGCCAACGGTATGAAGATAACCAGCCGCGACCGCCACGATATCGCACCAGCCACTTACACTGCATTGGTCATACCGATTATTCCCCACAGCCGTCACCGTGCCGTCCAATTTAAGACCAATTGTATGCCAGTCCCCCGCCGCAACCGCTACGATATCACGCCAGCTACTTACATTGCATGCACCTTCATTCTTTCGGCCCACTGCTACCACCGTGCCATCACATTTAAGACCAATGGTACGACGCCAACCCGCCGATATCGCTACAATATCACGCCAGTCGTTTACATCGCATTGTTCATGCTGATTCCAACCCACAGCCGCCACAATACCGTCGGATTTAAGACCGATTGTATGAGCATTACCCGTGTTCGTCGCCATATGAACATTAGCAGCCGCGACCGCCACAATATCGTACCAGCCACTTACATCACATTGACCATATTTATTATCACCCACAGCCGTCACAGTACCGTCAGATTTAAGACCAACGGTATGACGACGACCCGCCGATATCGTATCTTTAGGCCACCGTTTCACCTTTAACACCGCTTCTTTCGGTGAAATGAAATCCATATTTTACCTCCTTGAATATAAGCAACTGTATCAAAATAAATATTTTTATCCAACTTTATTATAAATGATCTGACTTTTTTATAATGTAGTGTAGTGCTATCCTAAAGGGAAGTAAAAAAACCCCTCTTGGTAATAGCACTTTTTTATACCGTAAACAGTTGTTTTGTGCCTTTTAAAACACTTACAGGAAATTAGTATTTTTTAAGTCTTAATCTACCCCTGTTTCAATTTACTGCAGATTGTTTGCTTTTCGCGGCTACGCTTTCCTGAACACAATAGCAGCACCAAGCGCCGAGGCCGCCGGTACGAAGAGGTCGCCCGAGTTCGTCTCCGCTATCGGTAAACCATTCTCTTCGAGATAACTTCGGGTGTGGGAGATGTCGCTCACTGCTACCGCGTACCCGGCGAATCCCGACACCGGGGGGGGCCACTTCTCCTGGTAGCAGCTCTGACAACCGCGATCCGGGAACGATTGTGATGCCAGCTCCTTCCAAGTTGAAGATGTGCGTCACTCCATCCGTCCGGACCTCACAATCCAAGTATCGGCCGTATCGCCTAGTGAATTCGTCCAGCTCAGAATCGTCTACGCATAAGATTGATTCGACTAGATCCGTCGCCCCATTCGGATGGTTCGGAGGTATTTGCTCCTTCATTATGGCTAAGGGAGGATTTTCCGCTGCAGCCAGACGACCTTCGTGCACGTTGTCCCCGTCAATTTCCAAATAGCGCACGGGAATAAGTTGAATCCCCCCGGACATCTCAAGAGGTCGCTGCACGGTGTTAACGCCGCTATGACTGATTCCACTCCGTTGGAAACGATCCGCTGTCTGGTCAGCGGCCTCAGTACCGAAACAAAGAATATGCGCTCCTTCATAACGGGACAGACATCTGGAGACAGTATCGACAGTGCGTTTAATTTTTCCGATTATTGCTTGGAGCACATTCGGCGGTGCCTACAGCGGAACGAGTTTTGCATTGCTCGGAATCCTCGCGCCTTTCTCGGCAACCGTTACGATTTCGATGAAGCTTCCTAAAAACTCGGCATGCGAATTGGCTGCTCCGAATGGCTTCGGAGGTTCTCCTTCATTTTCGGCCATCGCTGGATAAGACGGCGGCGAACAGACAAACCCCAGTTTTCTGTACAGCTCGAGTGCAGCTTCCATATCGGAGACTACATGACCGACGTGATGAATGAATTTAATTTCAGCATGCATCTGCATCCACTCTCCTTGAATTCAATAATTGTGACAAAGGAAAAGTTTATTTTAATTACATTGAACAATTTGGGGTAGAGACACATAACTATCAAGCTAAAGTTTTATTGCACCTCTAGAACGAAATTTTTAGGCTTTCTTGTAACGAAGAAGCTTATTTATCATTTTTTTGGTGACTTGTTTTCTTAAGTTGATGGCAATGTGGTGGTACCCCAATTTATAATCCTTTGTTTAGTTGATTATTCTTATTTTTAAGAACCTCAATGCTTTACATCTGTGGATACGCCTCCTGCTATAGGCTATGTCCTCCTTCGAAACCAATTAATCCCTTATATAATTCCTTTGTTTTATACTCTTTCGCGTATAGTATGTAGTCTTTTATTTTCAACTAATTTATTCTGAAAAAACTACGGAAATTATCAAACTTTATTTTAAATCTACACCCTATTCTTCTATTCCATACCTTCCATCAAAAATAAATACCCTTTAACTATAATAATAGCTAAAGGGATATAACAGTACGACTTTATTCAAACATCACAATCGTAAATAGAAGAACAATTAGCTTATCAATGCAACTGATTTTTGGATACAAGAAATAAATTGCTGAATAAATTCATCGATTTCAGCTTTTGTAATAATATAAGGGGGAAGTAGACGAATAATATTCCCTTGTGTAACATCGACTAACATTCCTTTATCCAATAATTCTAATTGTAGTTTTTTCACATTTTCATTCGTATCATGAATACTAATTCCAAACATCATCCCACAGTGACGTACTTCTTTAATAAGATAAGGGTTTTCCTTCTGAATTTCTTGAAGTTTAGTATTTAAATATAATGACGTTTCATAAGACTTTCCCATTAAACCATCATCAATTAATGTATTTAATACAGCTAAACCTAAAGCCGTACCCATTGCTGAATGTGCAAATGTCGTTCCATGATCACCTGGTGAGAATATATCATAAAGTCGTGAACCTACTATTATTCCCCCTAACGGTGTACCGCCACCTGCTCCCTTACCAAATTGAATAATATCAGGTGTAATATCAAAATGCTGATAAGCAAACAACTTTCCAGTTCTCCCCATCCCACTTTGCACCTCATCAACAATAAATAACAAGTTATATTGTCTACAAAGTTCTTCTACACCTTTTACATATTCACCCGACAAAGGATATACCCCGCCACTTCCTAACACTGGCTCTAGCATAATAGCAATTGGGTTTTCCTTCTGTATCGTTCTTTCTAGCTCCTCTAAATTTTCTCGTTCCACTTCATATACAGGAATAGATGTACGCGGAAAATTTTGATATATACTTTCTTGTCTTGTAAAGTGAAGAGCACCTAACGTACGTCCATGAAAACTTTCTTTAAGTACAATCACTCCATCACGTTCTTGTTTCGTTATCTGTCTATACTTGTGGATTAATTTTAAAGTTGCCTCAGTAGCCTCCGCACCAGAGGTTGTGTAATAGACTTTCCCGTTCTTTAAAGAATGATCAACTAGTTTTTTTGCGTATTCAATAGCCACCGGGTTTAAGAAATGAAAGGGAAGATGTAAACATTTCGTACTTTGTTCAAAGGTAGCTTTTATGATATTAGGATGATTGTAACCTAATATATTCACTCCCACACCAGAAAATAAATCGAGATATTCTTTACCATTCACATCATAAAGCTTACAACCTTCTCCCTTTTCTATAGCAACTGGCATGCGGTGGTACGTAGACATTACATATTCTTTATCTAATTGAGACCAATCGGTCATGCATGATTCCCCCTAGGTGTAATCACATTAACTTCACACCATATTACATTTTCTAATACAAAATTCGAGTAACTACGTTATTAGAAACCTTCGCTCCTTCTAACTTGTAAAGAAGTTTCAATAATGGTATCCAATAGCTTGTTATAAGAAATTCCCGCTGCATGTGCACTTTTAGGCAGTAAACTATTCTTTGTCATCCCCGGTAATGTATTCACTTCCATCACATACGGGATCCCATCTTTTATCATCATATCTACTCTCGCATAAACACTACATTTTAATGTTTTATAACACGCCATTGCAGCTTCTGCGACACGTTCATATGTTGCAAGCGGAAGTTCTACAACTTCTTCAATCGTAGCGACATCATCATATTTCGCATGATAATCAAAAAATTCGGCTGTATGTTGAATCGAAATAATCGGTAAAAGCTTTCCGTCTAAAATAGAACATGTAATTTCTTCACCTTTTATATATTTTTCAATCACGATTTCAGCATCCCATTTGAATACATCTTCAAGGGAGGCAAGTAAAGTCTCCTTATCGTATACGATTTTTACTCCTACGCTGGAACCACCTGAGTTTGGTTTTACTACTAACGGATATCCCATTTTATCTATTTCATCAAGCTGAAGCTCTTCCCTATTTGAAAGATGAATCCAGTCTGGCGTTTCAATTCCGTCATAACGAATCATTTTTTTCGAAAGATTTTTATCCATACAAATGCCGCTTGATAGCATGCCGCTTCCTGTATATGGAACGCCTAGCGTTTCTAATGTACCTTGAATTGTGCCGTCCTCCCCATATTCTCCATGAAGTGCTAACAATGCAATATCAAGATTGCTTCCTTTTTCAACAAGCTCTTTTTTATCGTGTAGTGTAATAGGGACAATTTCATACTTATTCTTATCCAAATGCGCAATCATTTCTTCCCCCGTCATGAGGGACACTTGTTTTTCGGAGGACACGCCTCCCATAATAACGCCGACTCTCATTTTTCCAACTCCTCATATTCATTTTTCAACGTATCACCAATTATTTTAATTCCACTTAGAATATCCTCTTCTTTTAACCGAGAAAATCCTAATCGAAATGTATTGCTTCCCTTTCCATCTGTGTAAAAGACATCTCCAGGAGAAAAAACAACTCCGTTTTCATAACATTTTTTCAAAAGTGTACGTGCATGTATTCCTTCTTCTAATTCTATAAAAAGATGAAGTCCTCCATCTCCAGTCATTCTTTTATATGGAATGTATTTCTTACAAGAATGAAGGGCTAGTTCATATTTTTTCTTATAAATGGCCTTGGCCTTTTTTAAATATTTTTCGAAATAGCCGTCATGTAAATATTGATAAAGTACCGCTTGATCTAATGTGGACGTATGAATATTACGCGCTCTTTTCATACTTTCCAAGTAGTGGATTAATTTCTTATCCGCTAAAATCCAACCGACACGTAAGCCCGGGAAAAGAACTTTTGAAAAACTACTAATATAAATAACGTTGTTCCCGGGTCCAGAAAACGTCAATAACGGCGCTAAATGTGAGCCTGAATAACGTAACTCCTCATTAAAGCCATCCTCTACAATTGGAATTTGGTATTTTGAAAAAAGCTTCATCATTTCAGATCTTTTTTCGGAGGAGGTTACAATTCCAGTAGGATTATGGTAGGAGGGAATTAGATAGGCAAAATCAAAATCTGTTTCAGATAAACTTTTCTCAACTTTCCCAATATCAATCCCATCATCCTTCATCTCTATCCCATGGATTTCATATCCATGTAATCGAAACAGCTTTAATGCTGTATGATGGGTAGGATTTTCACAAAGAATACGCCCCGATTTTTTAGCTAGGGCAGATAATAAAATATCAAGCCCCTCAGTAAAGCCATTCGTGATAAGAATATCTTTATTGGAAATGTCTACTCCTTTCATTTCCATATAATGAAGAAGGTACTGAATTAAAGGTCTATAACCTTTGGCATATCCGTAGTTCAAAATGATATCCCCTTCACTCGATAACCTCGTCAAAAAAGCTCGTTTAAAATTTTCGACATCAAAAAGTTTTTCATCCGGGGCAATACTATTGAACGAAATCATACCTTTTTCCCAGCGAACACCGTGCTTCATTAAATCTAATTCATCAGCTTGGAAGGTCACTTCATTGAGCCTTGTTTCCCAATTTAGTTCGATAGACGGCGTTTTAGATGCATCGACTTTTCCGACAAAATTTCCTTTTCCCTTTATCGCATAAATTAGGCCTTCTTGCTCTAATTCTGCGTAAGTAGTAAGGATAGTCGTTCTGCTAACCGATAATAATTTGCTTAATTCTCGGGTAGATGGGAGCTTCTGATGCTCCAATAGTTGGCCTTTCATAATCATTTTTTTCAAATAATCCTTTACTTGAATATAAACAGGACGATTATCTACAAACTTAAAATCATTAAACACTGCCTTGCCCCCTTATTATCATTTTCACATAATTACATTTATTTCAACAGGTCCACTACATATGTATTTTCTTTAACTAGTGGTATGGTTTAAAACACCATTCAGACAACTTTTTTATAAATATCATGAGTTTATTTTATAAATTACCTAATCAGACTGCCGTCTTTGAACAACAACAAAGCATATCTGAGAAACCTCAGATATGCTTTCATTTTACATACAGTGCATCATAATGTTAATGCCTTTAGTTATGTGATTCACTTTCACATTTTTGAATCGCTGCTTTTTTAGGCATGAAACATGCAAAAATGAATGCCACAAAGGATAAGAATAGCATAAATACATAGGCATCACTTGAACTAAAGATAGAAGATAATTTCGCTAGTTGCATAGCTGAAATATTTCCATTTTCCATAGATAACTCCGAAGCATTAGAAGTTGCTTGTATTGTATACACCGTGATAACAACTGCGGTTCCAATAGCGCCTGCTAATTGGCGGATGGTATTATTTACTGCTGAACCATGCGAACCAAGTTCTCTTGGTAAAGCATTCAACCCCGCTGTATTTAAAGGCATCGAAATAAAACTTAATCCAATTCGTAAAATAATAGTACGAACCATTACATACATATAAGTTGTCGATTCAGTCAAATCAATTACACCCCACATTGAAATAATGATAAATACTAAACCTGTAATAAAAAGTGGTTTCGCTCCATATTTATCATACAGTTTACCTGTGATAGGTGATAAGAAGGCATTAATCACAGCTCCAGGTAATAGAAGTAGGCCTGATTCAAATGCGGTAAAACCTCGCCCATTTTGCAAATAAATTGGTAAAAGAATTAAATCCGCATACATAATCATCGTAATAAGTATGTTAATGACTGATGTAAGAGTGAAAATTTTATACTTAAATACGGATAAATTTAATAACGGATCCTTAGACTTTATTTGACGTAAACAGAATAGAATTGTAGCGATTATCCCGATGATAATTGTTGTAATAACAACTGGATGAGCCCACCCTTTGCTTCCTGCACTACTAAATCCAAATAAAATACAACCAAAGCCAATCGTTGATAACATAACACTCACGATATCTAATTTTGCTTTTGTTGTGTCTGCAACATTCATTAAATATTTAAACGCAAGAATAATTACGATTAATACAAATGGAGCTAATCCAATAAATAGCCATCTCCATGATACATATTCAATGATAAAGCCAGACAATGTTGGAGCGATGGCTGGTGCAAAAATGATGGTTCCCATAATACTTCCACGCTTTTCACTTGGATATAAATATAAAATAACCGTCATCATGAGTGGCATCATAATTCCTGCCCCAATTGCTTGAATCATTCTTCCTGTTAACAGCATGCTAAAGTTCATGGCACAAGCACATAACACAGTCCCCATAAACAAAAAGAACATCGAGCTAATAAACAGCTGCCTTGTTGTAAAACGTTTCATTAAAAATGCTGTAATTGGTACTAAAACACCGTTTACGAGCATAAAACCTGTTGATAACCATTGTATAGTTGCAGCTTTAACATCAAACACTTCCATTAAATTACTCATTGCCACATTTAATAGTGTCTGATTTAATGTTGATAAAAAACAGCCAGCAATTAAGACAATTAATATGACTTTTTTATTTCTTTCTGATATTTCTTTTTGCATGAATAAACTCCTTCATTCCCACCTTGAATTATCGACACCATGTCGATAAAATTAATGGTAACAAAATATATTTTCTTTGACCATGAACAGTTTTTTTGAAAATGTTCACTACTCGACATAGAGAGTATGCAATGTCGAGTAAGTCAAGGAAAAATCTATAAAGGGGTTTAAAAATGTCTACACCTAAAAAAGAAGACCCTCGTACAGTTCGTTCAAGGGAAATGTTCAAAAATGCTGTTTTTTCTCTCTTGTGTGAGGATCCTAGTGTTTCAAGTTTAACTGTTCAGAAAGTCGCAACTAAAGCAGGATTAAATCGGACAACATTTTACTTACATTATCAAGATATTCAAGATTTACTAGACCAAATTACGAATGAGATTTTAAATGAGCTTTCTAATAAAATTGCTGATTTAATACACGAAAAAGATTTATCAGAAAAACAAAAGCTAACACAATTACTTGATTACTTATATACCCACCGAGGTTATTTATTTGTTTTATTTAAAATGAATCAATTTGAAGAGCAATTGTTTTTATTTTTAAAGGAATTAATAGAAACGAGAAGAGAGAATACGAAAAAAGAGTTACCTAATAATTATGTTGCGGTTGATATAAAAACAGCCTCATTAGTAGGTATCATAATGTGGTGGATAAGAAATGGACTACACTTTAGTTCAGATTATATTGCAAATCAAATTTATTTCATGTACAAAGGGTAATCATTCATCAATATTATTGGTGTAGTTTTGGAAGCCTTATAGTTATTGATCTTAAGGTTGACTAACCAGTACCAAATAGTGATATTTCTTGTGCAACTAAAGCTAGTTCAACAAAAAAGACTGTCGAAGTAAAACCCCAGAAATCCAAAGGTCTCTGGGGTTTTATTATATATTTATCTCTTTTTGCTTTTTGGTTTGTTTATGTCTATAAAGGAATTTACGACCTATTAGAGAAATCAGTAATAAGATCAGTATGAGTACGAAAAATTGCATATATGATAAATTAAAATATTGAGCACCTGTAACAATTAAAAGTGTAGAAATCGTACCTTTTACAATGAAAAAAATAATAACCCATAATCCGCCTTTTTTCCAGTTCATTTTTATATTATCCCTTCCTACGTTTAAATTCATAAAAAAATCAGTGATAGTTTTTGAAAGTGATACCTTAATGGAAATCTATTACATAAATAAAAAAGTAGACTTTTTTCATAAAAATCATGCCCAATTAAATGTGACGACTTCATATTAAATGAAAATGATATTCAATGTCAATTTTTTAACGTTTTTTATTCCGAGCGTCTCCATAATGGTATGATTTGAATAACCATTCTTTTAATCTCAATCACTTTCCACTTTGTTTCTTCTCGGTAATGAACTCTTGTCTTCAAACGAAAAACACCTCCATTGAATTTGCATACTTAGTATGCGAATTCAGGAGGTGTTTTCTCATGTACCACTATTCGGGTTCACTTCACTTTACATGTTCATTTATCCATCTCCGCATCATCTGTAATTCTTCATTAGAAGCAGTCCCTTCCCCATATCTTACTTTTTCATAGATTGGAATAATAGGATCACCTTTATGAATACGGGAAAACCATTGTTGGACCGTCTCTTGTAATCTTCTTTTTTCAAACTTCGGTAATGTCATTTCCCATTTGATTAACATTGCACGCACTTCTTCTATTGGAAGGATTGAGCTATCTTGATCCTCTTGTTCTACATGCCCCTCAACTTTTCGTATTTCTTTTTGCTTCAAATCAATATGATGAATCTCCTGCTTCTTATTCCGCATACGACGAAAGATGAAAAATAGGATGAACACTACTAAGACAACGATGCCAATTTGTAGAAATATATTTTCAGTGCTAACGCCTAGAAACTCTATGCCACCAATTGGCACTTTTCTATCTCGAGGGATTCCTTTGTGGTCCTCTTTCTTATAATATCCATCTTTATTAAAATCTAATGTACCTTCTAGCCAATATAATACTCTTGAACCCTCCTCTGGTTCAATCGGTGTCCCTTCTTCTCCTGTTGGTATCCATCTTCTTTGTGTTAGCGGTTCACCACCCTCTCCTACCTTTGATTGAGAAGTGTCTAATATCTGTCCCTTTGCAAAAAAAGCACCTTTCGTTATTCCAAGCGCTAATAGAAAGCAAAGACCAATAGCTATGAAACAAAATATAACACGTGATCCCCATTTCAATTTTCTCACCGTTCCTCCCTTTACTTCACAATTTGCACCCATCCTTTTTGTTTTTCAGGTGGATATCCAATAATTAATGGAATACAGCCCGCTTCTTGTCTGCGAAATCCAGTTTGATAGAAAAAATGTGTATTCAGAGGTGTATCTTTTTCCGTTAATGAGGATAACAAATCCATCGCTTTATACAGTTGTTTCCGGTGTTTTCCTCCCTTTAAATGAATGACACCTTGTTCCCGTACACCATTTATCCATAATTCGAACGAACAATCCTGTGAAATTAACTCCCGACATACTCCAGCAGCGACTTGAATTAAATATTCCATATCAGTGCGAAGTGTATATCCTGTTTTACCTAATAGATTTACATATAATGCATATCGATCACCTTGTGTATATTCGTACTTTTTCGCACTTATCACTCCAGTTTTCGCAGTCGCTCCCCAATGAATCGAACGAAATGGTTCCCCTTCATACTCTTTTACACCTACTATTTTCGTT
This sequence comes from Bacillus cereus, assembly GCF_002561295.1. Taxonomy (GTDB): domain Bacteria; phylum Bacillota; class Bacilli; order Bacillales; family Bacillaceae_G; genus Bacillus_A; species Bacillus_A cereus_S. Next base: position 24,330 of record NZ_NTUG01000047.1, on the reverse strand, counting down.
TCATCATATAACGGAGAAACAGCCGCTCTGCGAAACCCGTGCTTCCAAGTTGTCATTTCTGGTATTGTTACTTTCGACATTTGCGGAAGAATATGAAATTCAGGGAGCCTCTTTTGTTCGATAGGTAAATAATATGTTAAAAGGCCAAACGGATCTGATAGTATTACTTCCGCTGCTTGCCACCCTTGTCTTCCTCTTTCATTTCCATTCCCTTCTAACGTAACTGTTATCATGTCTCTTCCTTCTAATTGGAAAGGTATTTGATAAGAATGATGCGAACGCCTCATCTCCTGGTCTGTTTCCCATTCCACTTGTTCATCAGAGCGAAACTGAAGAGCTGCTTTAAAAATCGGGAATCGCGCCTCATTGATAATTTGTACGACACATTCTCCTCTTTCGTTCATAAACAGTCTCTGTTGATTTTGAGAAATATCCCATCTTACTTTCATGATTGCCTTCATATAGAAATTCAAAAATCCGACTAACAACAAATAAAGCAAAAAGATTGCTACAATGAAAAATTGATTCGTAAATACAACGAGAATAAGACAAATCACACCAACTCCGCCTATAAAGAGTGGCTCTAACAACGGATGTTTCTTTATTATCGTCTCATTCATACGCTTTCCACTGGCACTGCAAGTTTTTCTAAAATCCCTTGCAGTACATCTACTTTTGTTGTTTTCATATCTCCTTCAATCGTCAGCGTTAATCGGTGCGCACAAACAGGAGCAGCTAAAACTTTCAAATCATCAGGAGTTACATACTCTCTTCCTTTTAATAAAGCTCTTGCTTGTACCGCTCTCATAAACGCTAACGACCCACGCGGACTCACTCCAATTTCTACTAACTCATGTTTCCGCGTCGCTTCTACAATATCAAGCAAGTATTCTTCCACCTCATCATGTACATGAATCTTTTTCGATTGCTCTTGTAACTCCAATATGTCAGCGAGAGTTACAACACTTTGCAGGTCGTTAAATGGATTATTTTCTTTAAATCGTTTTAACATTTCTTTTTCATATGTACGATTTGGATACCCTTGGCGAATCGTTAATAGAAAACGATCTAACTGCGCATCTGGAAGCGTAAATGTTCCTGCCGACTCTAATGGATTTTGCGTTGCGAGTACAATAAATGGATTTGGTAATACATGCGTTACACCCGCAATTGTTACCGTTCGCTCCTCCATTACTTCTAACAACGCCGATTGCGTCCGCGGAACTGCCCTGTTAATTTCATCTACTAATACTAGATTCGCAAAAATAGGGCCCTTTCTCGTTTTAAAATCACTTTCTTTCATATCAAAATACTCTAATCCTACTACATCACCAGGCAAAGTATCAGAAGTAAACTGAATACGCTGAAAAGCACCATCAATACTCCTCGCAAGCGTTTTAGCTAACGTTGTTTTCCCCGTCCCTGGTACATCTTCTAATAAAACATGCCCATTTGCGACTAGCGCAATCATTGCCAAATCTATTACTTCTTCTTTACCGATAATCACTTTTGAAACATTTTCTTTAATTTTTTCTAATATAGTCATATTTTTAATCCACCTTTTTATTATTTGACTTTTCTGATATTTTAACATAATAGTCACTTTCTATAAACTGGAAATTCCTCTTCAACCACACCTCATATCTTCTCTTTTCCATGTATACAAAAACGATTTGTACATAGGTAGGAATTGATTGCATAAAAGAATGAATCTTCAATTCACGAGGAAACATGGCCCCTCTGTTAGCAAGTGGGAAAACTAATCGCCCAGAATCAGCCTGGATTAATCAATCCTTTACCCAGCATCATAATCATAAGCATATTGGTAAAGTATAGAAATAAAGCTAAACGATCTATGATTAACTTTTAATCCCAATCCTTTTTCCAACCAAATTATCCTTTTATTGTAAAAGGAATTGAATTGGATGTTCTCGCAGACCAGCATCCGGAGGAACTCACTGTCATGTTGTTATCATCCGTTGCATATCAACTGGCCCCACTCATGTTTTGGGGAACTTTACAACTGTAACAAAAGACAGAAAGAGATGGAAACAAGTTATCAAACACATCTTAAAAGTAAACTTTTTAAAGTAGTGCAGATAGGTAAAATTTCTCAAGCAAGAATAATCACTAAGACATGCTCTTTTGAAAGGATGTTTTTAATGAAAAAGCTTAATGATATTCCACAACCTAAAACGTTTGGTCCATTAGGTAATGTACCTCTACTTGATAAAGATAAACCGCTCCTATCGTTTATCAAGCTGGCGGAAGAGTACGGTCCCATTTTTCGGCTTCAAACTCCAGGAAGTACCGCCATTATCGTTTCTGGACATGAACTGGTAGCAGAGGTCTGTGACCAGTCACGGTTCGATAAAAGTGTAGAAGGTCCTTTAGCAAAGGTTCGTCCCTTTGCTGGAGACGGGTTATTTACAAGTGGAACACACGAGCCTAACTGGAGCAAAGCTCATAATATTCTGATGCCTACATTTAGCCAGCGGGCAATGAAGGATTACCATACCATGATGGTCGATATTGCCGTACAGCTCGTTCAAAAATGGGCACGGCTTAATCCGAATGAAGAAGTGGATGTCCCGGAGGATATGACCCGTCTTACATTGGACACGATTGGTTTATGCGGTTTTAATTACCGATTCAACAGTTATTATCGTGAGACTCCTCATCCTTTTATCACCAGCATGGTCCGTGCTCTAGATGAAGCGATGCATCAAACACAACGATTAGATATACAGGACAAACTCATGGTGAGAACGAAACGTCAATTTCAGCATGATATCCAAGCCATGTTTTCTTTAGTGGATAATATTATTGCCGAGCGTAAGGCCAATGGAAACCAGGAAGAAAATGATTTGCTTTCCCGTATGTTAAATGTGAAGGATCCTGAAACGGGCGAAAAACTGGATGATGAAAATATTCGTTTCCAAATCATCACCTTTTTAATAGCCGGGCACGAGACAACAAGTGGATTGTTATCCTTTGCGATCTATTACTTATTAAAGAATCTGGATAAATTGAGAAAAGCCTATGAAGAAGTAGATCAGGTATTAACAGGGCCCACTCCGACATATCAACAAGTTCTGCAGCTTAAGTATATCCGGATGATTTTAAATGAATCGCTACGTCTATGGCCTACCGCACCAGCATTCAGCCTTTATGCAAAAGAAGACACGGTGATTGGTGGAAAATATCCGGTAAAGAAAAGAGAAGATCGGATTACGGTTCTTATTCCACAGTTGCATCGAGATAAAGATGCATGGGGGGACAATGCAGAAGAATTCCATCCCGAACGGTTTGAAGATCCGGATAAAGTTCCTCATCATGCTTATAAGCCATTTGGAAATGGCCAGCGGGCATGTATCGGTATGCAGTTTGCCCTTCATGAGGCCACTCTCGTACTAGGAATGCTTCTCCAGCATTTTGAATTCATCGATTATGCGAATTATGAGCTGGACATTAAACAAACATTAACGTTAAAGCCAGGTGATTTTAAGATAAAGGTTCGATTCCGAAATCAAGCTGCCATCCGTCCATCTGTCCTAATACCTGTAGCAGCAACGCCGGAGGACCACAAGACGGAACAGCAAGTTCAGAATGCAGCTTCTCTCCAAGGACTCAATAATCGTCTGCTTCTTGTTCTTTACGGCTCTGATACTGGAACTGCTGAGGGTGTAGCACGGGAACTTGCGGATACAGCGAGTTTGCATGGCGTACGGACTGAAGTATCGCCTTTAAATGACCGAATTGGTAACTTACCGAAAGAAGGGGCCATTCTCATTGTTACTTCTTCTTATAACGGAAAGCCACCGAGCAATGCTGGACAATTCGTACAATGGCTTGAAGAACTACAACCTGGTGAGCTACAAGGTGTTCATTATGCGGTGTTTGGCTGTGGAGATCATAACTGGGCCAGTACCTATCAGAATGTCCCAAGATATATTGACGAGCAGATGGCTCAACAAGGAGCCACAAGGTTCTCAACACGCGGGGAGGGAGATGCAAGTGGAGACTTTGAGGAACAGCTCAATCAATGGAAACAAAGTATGTGGTCGGATGCGATGAAAGCTTTTGGATTGGAGCTCAATGAAAATGTAGAAAAAGAACGCAGTACCCTAAGCCTTCAGTTTGTCAGTGGCCTTGGAGGGTCTCCTCTTGCTCGTTCGTACGAAGCAGTGAATGCAACTATTGTGGAAAATCGCGAACTCCAATCAACTGGCAGTGATCGGAGCACTCGGCATATCGAGGTGGCCCTACCGCAAGGAGTTACTTATCACGAAGGAGACCATCTCGGAGTGCTTCCACACAACAGTGAGGAAAATGTCAGCCGCGTTCTCCGTAGGTATAATTTGAATGGAAATGATCAAGTAGTGCTGACAGCAAGCGGACGAAACGCAGCTCATCTGCCACTTGATATGCCTGCTAGTTTACGTGATCTGCTTAGCTATAGTGTGGAAATGCAGGAAGCAGCAACCAGAGCACAAATACGGGAACTGGCATCTTTTACGGTTTGCCCCCCGCACAAACGCGAATTAGAAACTTTAGTGGAAGAGGAAATTTACAAGGAGCAAATATTAAAAAAACGTATTTCCATGTTAGATCTTCTCGAAAAGTACGAAGCATGTGAAATGCCGTTTGAGCGGTTTTTAGAACTTCTCCCTGCACTCAAACCGCGTTACTATTCTATTTCAAGCTCACCACTCGTTGCCCAGGATCGCCTGAGTATTACAGTTGGTGTTGTAAGCGGACCTGCACGGAGTGGACGAGGCGAATATAAAGGGGTCGCTTCTAACTATTTAGCTCAACGTCACAACGAAGACAATATTGCTTGTTTTATTCGTACTCCACAATCCGGTTTTCAGTTGCCCAAAAATCCTGAAACGCCAATTATCATGGTTGGACCAGGAACTGGGATTGCACCATTCCGAGGATTTTTACAATCACGTCGCATCCAGAAACAGCAAGGCATAAAGTTAGGAGAAGCTCATCTATATTTCGGTTGTCGTCATCCTGAACAGGATTATCTCTATCGTACAGAATTAGAAAAAGATGAAAAGGATGGCATATTATCCTTACACACAGCTTTTTCGCGTCTGGAAGGACATCCCAAAACATATGTACAGCATTTAATGAAACAAGATGGAGACAAGTTAATTTCTTTATTAGATAACGGTGCTCATCTTTATATATGCGGTGATGGAAGTCGAATGGCTCCGGATGTAGAGGATACTCTTTGTCAAGCTTATCAGCGAAATCATGGGATAAGTGAACAAGAGGCAAAAAGTTGGTTAGACCAATTGCAACGTGAAGGACGATATGGAAAAGATGTGTGGGCTGGAATCTAAGCTCCGTATTAGACAGTAATACACAATATTTAAAAACAAAAATCCCGTATCCTTTATTGGATTTGGGATTTTTACTTAAACATAGATATCCAATTTTCTTTAAAGATGTTATTCCACGAAATGGCCCGATTGTTGAATAAAGAAATGCTCTACAAAATAGATCTTTTTATCAAACTTTTTTACAAATTATCAAACTTTATTTTAAATCAACATCTATGAGTATTTAATTTATTTTTCATTTTTGAAATAAAAGTTTCTTAACTTGATGGCGATGGGTAGTACCCCATCGCCATCAAGCCAAGATTTTAAAATATCCCCAAAACGAAAAAAATGAGCTAAACCCTATTTAATAGCTATATAGAGATACAGTTGTTATTACAACATATTTTCCACTTTCAACCTAGTTGTCATTAGAATGCTTTTCTACAAAATCAAGAATTCTGGCATTAACTTCGTTAGAGAACTCACCATTGATTGCGTGAGATGCATTTTTCCAGTTAACTATATCGATATCTTTAACGTATTTTTTCCCAGTTTCAACTGCTTTTACTGAATTGTGCATTGTACTTTTTTCAGCCATTAATGCAAGCACTGGAACATTGATATTTTTTAAGTCTTCTTTACTAAATAGATCAGGCGCTGGCGTTTTAAGCTTATAGTTGCGCATACCCGACTCGATTAATTTAGCAATAGGCTCATCGTCATTTGTTTCTGCTCCTCCAGAGACGTAGCTTAACATCTTTTCTCTTATAAACTTAGGTACAATAGGGACGGAAGCTGGAATAGATGCAAGAATCGTCTTTATGGATATTTGCGCAAATACAAAGACTGGGTCCAATAAACTAGCCGTAGCAATATGCTCTGAATTATATCTGGCCAAATTCATTGTTGTCCAACCTCCAATGGAGACACCCACGATATGCACTTTTTCTAAACCTAATCCTTCAATTACTTCATTTAACCATTCTGCTTGTTGTTTTTGGTTTTCAATCACCTTCGTTTGCACACTCATTCCAGGTTCACCGAGTAAATCTATCGTGTAAACAGGCCTTTTCTCCCTTAGCCCTTCTAAATTTGGTACCCACATTGGAGTGGATGCACCACGTCCAGGGAGCAAGAGCATTGGTTCCTTATGCTTGTTTTCCTCTTTAGTAAAGTAATAAGCACGAATTGTCCCATATTTAGTTTTTATATCTTTCGTATCGTTAGGCTTTGGAAGAAGTGCCATTGATTCATCGTAGGCAATTTGAAAGTCTTCCTTTCCTTTTTCAGATGTAAAGTGACCAATCTTATTATCATCTCTCCTCATTTAAATTCCTCCTTTCTACAAATATATTGATGAACTTTATCAATATATTCATGACCATAATCCATTGAAAATTTACCTTCTTTAAGCCAAAGCCCTCTTTTAGAAAAAGAAAAATCTCACGAAAAATGAAACTTATACAAGCTAATAAAAAGAAATGCCTTACATACTTTATCTATTTCATTAGCCATTCCTTTTTTAATTCCCCTCTGTAATGAACCGAGTGAATCTGATTTTCACACTCCCTCTTTGTTCACATAAAGTTCAATTATTCCATATAATCAAATACCCAATAATTATGATAAAATAATTATTGTTATATCAAGACTCCTGGAGAACTAGGAGTTTTTACTATGTAACGACCATAATTTAAAAATACAATAGGATTTTACATCAGGAGGTATATAATGAAAAAATTATATTACGCATCGCTTACATATTTAGTTATCGGCTTATTGTCAGGTGTATTTGCTAGAGAATATGCAAAATCAAAAGGTATTCTCGGATCTACCCTACTAAACCTTTTACATACACATACGCTCGTACTTGGCTTTTTATTTTTCTTAATTGCCTTAGCATTAGCAAAATCATTTTCATTTCATAATGTGAAAGGTTTTTCTACTTGGTTCATCGTCCATAATATTGGATTAATTTTAACACTTTCTTCAATGGCAACTCGTGGACTTCTTCAGCTAAATGGGGCTGATTTTAAAGAATTAACCTATATTGTTGGATTCTCTCATTCTCTCATTGGTTTGAGCCTAGTATGGTTTATGATGCTATTAAAAAAATCATTCAAAATGTCATAGCCAAAAATCTGAAACAAAATCTTGTTCTTCTACTCCCTATTGTTTAAAAATGAGTCCGATGCCAAAAGGCATCGGACTCATTTTTTACATACATATAGTAACACGAATGATACTATACTACATTCATGTGCCTTCTTACATAATTTAATTCCACGTCCTATAATGGTAATAGAAGACAACTTATTTCATGGAGGTTAAAAAAATGAAAGCAATTGGTTTACTTGAATATTTACCTATTGAAAATGAAAATAGTTTAATCGATATTGAAATTCCAAGACCCGTACCACATGAAAAAGACTTACTTATCAAAATCAATGCAATTTCTGTAAATCCCGTTGATGTAAAAGTACGTTCACCAAAACCTCAAAAAGAAGCGAATCCTAAAATATTAGGGTGGGACGCTAGTGGTGTTGTAGTTGAAGTTGGGGCAGATTGTACTCTCTTTAAACCGGGCGATGAAGTATTTTATGCGGGAAGTATCACAAAACCAGGTACATATAGTGAGTATCATGTAGTAGATGAAAGGCTAGTTGGTAAAAAACCGAAATCTCTCACAAATGCAGAGTCCGCTGCCATTCCTTTAACAGCCATCACAGCATGGGAAGGGTTATTTGAACGACTAGGCATTGAACCTGAAAATAAAGATAAAAACAAATCAAAAAGCATTTTAATTATCGGCGGCGCTGGTGGTGTAGGCTCCATCGCTATCCAATTAGCAAAATGGGCTGGATTACATGTAATTGCAACTGCATCGCGAAATGAAACAAGAGAGTGGATTAAAAACTTAGGTGCGGATTATATTATAAATCACCATAAACCTTTTAAAGAGCAATTATTAGAACTGCAAATCAATGATGTAGATTATATTTTTTGTTTAAACAATACAGATCAACACTGGCATGGTATGGGAGAAAGTATTAAACCACAAGGGAAAATTTGTTCTATTGTAGAAAACGAACATCCGCTTGAGTTAAATATTTTAAAAAGCAAAAGTGCTACATTTGTTTGGGAATTTATGTTTACAAAAGCAATGTATCAAACAGATGATATGATTCTTCAGCACAACCTATTAAATAAAGTAAGCGAACTGCTAGATCAAGGCATGATTAAAACTACCTTAAATCAAACCTTAACACCTATCAATGCAGAAAACCTTCGAAAAGCACATACATTAATTGAATCAGGGCGCACAATTGGAAAAATTGTATTAGAACGTTTTTAATTCGAAAAAGATCCGATTTTCACAACAAGAAAATCGGATCTTTTTTACGCTATTCTCCTACTTCAGCAAACTTCTGAATTCGCTCACCAATCTCATTACGCACTCTTTGGAATACAGACCACTCCTGCCCTGCTGGGTCATCAAATCCCCAGTGAACACGTTTTACATGCGAAGGTGTAGTCGGACACACATCGTTTGCATGACCGCAAAGCGTTACAATAAAATCAGCATTGTTTAAAATATCAAGATCAATCCTATCAGATGTTTGCCCAGTAATATCGACACCTACTTCTTTCATTGCCTTAATCGCATTTGGGTTCACACCATGCGCTTCAATCCCTGCAGAATATACATTCCATTTGTCGCCTAAATATTTCTTTCCAAATCCTTCTGCAATTTGGCTGCGACAAGAATTCCCTGTACATAAGAAGTAAATTATTTTTTTATTATCCATGATAATTCCACCTTTATTATGACTATTTATTTTGGTTGTGTTTGGAAATATTTACGCTGGAACCAAAGTGCTACATTTACGAGAGCAATCATAACGGGTACTTCAACTAAAGGCCCAATAACTGCCGCGAATGCTGCTCCAGATTGAATCCCAAATACCCCAACAGCTACAGCGATTGCTAGTTCAAAATTATTACTTCCAGCTGTAAACGCTAATGTCGTTGTTACCCCATAACTTGCACCAATTTTCTTGCCCATAAAGAAAGAAACAAAGAACATCACTACAAAATAAATGAGTAATGGAATCGCAATACGTACAACATCAAATGGTACACTAACAATGACTTCACCTTTTAATGAGAACATCACAATGATTGTAAATAGTAAAGCGATTAATGTAATAGGACTAATCTTTGGTATAAATACTTTTTCATACCAATCTCGCCCTTTTATTTTTACAAAAATCAAACGCGTTAACATACCAGCGATAAACGGAATTCCTAAGTAAATAAAAACTGACTTTGCAACTTCTATCATTGTAATGTTAACGACAGCACCTTCAATCCCTAGCCATTCTGGAATCACTGTCACAAACACATATGCGTATACCGAAAAAAATAACATTTGGAATACAGAGTTAAAAGCAACTAACCCTGCCGCATACTCCGTATCCCCTTTTGCTAAGTCGTTCCACACGATAACCATTGCAATACAACGTGCTAAGCCAATCATGATGAGCCCTACCATATATTCTGGCTTATCTTGTAAAAATATAATGGCTAAAGCAAACATAAGGATAGGACCAATAATCCAGTTTTGTACAAGCGATAATATGAGTACTTTCACATCTTTAAAAACGCGCCCCATTTCTTCATAACGAACCTTCGCAAGCGGTGGATACATCATGAGAATCAAACCAATTGCAAGTGGAATAGAAGTTGTTCCTACCTGTAAATGATTCAGTCCATCCACAAATCCAGGTGATAGGTATCCTATTGCAATTCCCACTGCCATCGCAAGGAAAATCCAGAGGGTTAAGTATCGATCTAAAAACGATAATCGTTTCATCTTATTCTCCTTTTCGTTTTAGCAACATGAAGTTGAATTCACACAACAACTAGATGTTTCTACTTTGTGTACTTCACTATCAGCCTTCGTATAGAAAAACTCCCATTCATTCCCATCAGGATCCGTTACCCAAAACTTATCTTGCACCGCATAACAACAAGTTGTATCCATTTCCTCACGAGCAAAGAACCCTTCTTTTTCTAAACGCTCTTTGTGCAAGCTGATTTCTTCTTGATTTTCTACTTGGAAACCAAAATGATTTACTTGATTTCCTTTTACTTCGTCTCTTACATTTAAAGTAAAGTTTAATCCTGGACTTTCTAATAAAAACTTCGCATAATCTTCTTTTACTTTCACTGGTGTTACTCCAAATACTTTACTGTAAAACTCCATTGACTTTTCCAAATTCGTCACATTGATCCCCACATGTACATATTGCATATCCTATTCCTCCCTCAATTTAATTAATCAATTTTTTTTGATTTATATAAAATAAAAAACTTAGCAGCAACTCCCTCTGCCAGTTTTTCGGAACACACAACAAAGTTCTTCCGACAACAAATTATTCACTTCTTCATCATTTAAATCATAATAGCTCCATGTTCCCTTTGTTTCTTTTACAATTAAATTCGCATCAAGTAATATTTTTAAATGATAAGATAGTTTAGATTGTGAAATTCCAAAAACCTCAGTTAAATCACAAACACACGTCTGCCCACGTTGACATAACTCGTACATAATCTCTAATCTTTTTTTGTCTGCAAGTGCTTTAAATTTCTTTTCAAACTGTCCGAAGTTTTCTTTCACGCGCTTCACTCCCTTTATCAATTTTTTTTGATATTTATATTATACGCACTGTTTCATTATAAATTCAACAAATAAATCAAAAAAAATTGATTTATTTGTTTGTTACATGAATACTAAATACTAGTCTTAAAGGGAAAGGATGTTCAAAACTACTCCTTTCCCTTTCTTTAATCTTTTCCTAACAATGTGAGTTCATAATTTCACACAAAGAAAAAAAGAGTCCCATTTCATCTATGGGACTCCTTTCACCTTATATGTTTGTAGTTTTATATTTAAGCAGATTTTTTAATCTTATTATTATAAATAAACATCCGACTTAGAACTGTCATGACAACTACAAGTAGAAGAAAATATACAGGCATAACAAGTAAAGAACCTGTATGCAACTGGCTCATTCCCCATATCGTAATTGTAACAATTACATAGTACCCTAAACTAAATATGGCACCTGCTGTTCCAATCACATCTTGAAAATCAACTAATGCTAGACTTAAACAATTTGGCAAAGCAATGCCTATTCCTAAAAGCAATATAAATAGAGCGATAAGAAAAAGACTCATATATATCATATTTGCACTCGTTCCAGTAAAAGTAACAATAGATAAAAGCGTAGCTCCTCCTATCATTACGATGCAACCTATATAAATAATCTTTTCTGGTTGATAAGCTAAAAGTAACCTTTTTGAAATTTGCGCTCCGATAACAGAAGCGAAAGCTACCACTATACCTAAAAAACCAAATACGCCAGGTGATAACATAAAGTACTCAATGAAGATGAATGGCGCTTCAGCGTAATAGCTAAATAATATACCGTTTGTTCCTCCAATCAGCACTCCAAATGTTATTACTTTTGGAACTTGAATCATTCGTTTTATGATTGAAAAAATGTTTATTTTTTTTGCTGTTACATTCGTACAAGTCTCTGGCAAGTTCATACAAGTACAAACCAATAACCCAATACTCATCAAAACTAAAGTTAAAAAAACACTTCTAAATCCAAATATTTGATCCATCCACCCGCCGATTAACGGGCCAATAGCTGGTGTGAACGCAATGACTGCTGAAATTTGCGCAAACATGACATGCCGTTTATGCCCATTTACACTTTCACGAAGAATCGTTTGCGTAACAACCGAGCCAGTACTTGCTCCAAATGCTTGTATAAAACGACTGATCAGCAAGAATTCAATTGAATTGGCTAAGTAACATAATAAGCTACCAACACCATACGTCACAATTCCTGAAATCATCGCGGAACGACGCCCTATAATATCAGACAACCATCCCCAGTAAAATACACCTAATGCAAATCCAGCAAAGTAAATGCTAAGCGTTAACTGCATAGCATTATTACTGACATGTAGTGCTTTCGAAATATCTGGTAAAGATGGTGTGTAAATTGTTTCACTAATTTGTGGGAATGCCACAAGAATAATCATTAACCATAATGATGGTACTGAGACTTTTTTCATTTTCTAATACCCTCCTATAACTTAGAAAATCTCAGATAGTTAGAGCTTTCTTCGCTACGGAACTGGAGGGGCCATTATCGAAATACGATCATAAAACAACAAAACAAACACCTCGATTGCTTCATGTTAATACGTATAGGAGGGTATATATTAACATTTATTTTCATCACCTATCCCATAAAGATTAACATATATGATAAATTTTTGTATATAAAAAAACCTACTAGTTAAGTAGTAGGCTTTTAGTTTCACTCTTGTAATTCGGCGGAAAAGCACCTTTATTTCTCAGGCTTAAACCACACAATTTGCTGCACTCGAACAAACGTAGGTATTTCTTTTTCCTCTAGTACAATATGATCCGGCTTTACACTTCTTAGCGTCCCATTTACACTACCACGAATTGTTTCCACCACAAGTCTTTTTCCAATGATTGATTGCAATGTTTGTACAACATACGGATCAACAAGTGCAACTACATCACCGCTTATCTCATAGCCATCTCGAAAATAACCGAACACATCTTCATATGAATAATACATAGCTGCTCCCTCTTTTCAAGATTTTCTGTAGTGTATGTGATATGTCCCCACATCCATCAACTTAAGGATTTAGACTATTTTTGAAGTCAAAAGTACGTTACCATTCTCTTATGTTAATGAAAAAGAGTGACGTGCTTTTTATGAATACGCACCAAAAACAAGAGTTATCTTTATTTGCTGAAGAGTTATATCGATTCATTCTATAGTGATGTGGAAAAGTCGATTATTAATGAATTTAAAATAATAAGAAGACCGAACTAGATTATTTTTCTAGTTTGATCTTCTTATTTAGTCCTCTTATTTAGTCTATTTATTAACTTTTTTCATTTTACTTACAAAAAGACTAAGAATACCGATAGCTAGAAATAAATACCCTATTGGTAGTAAATAGAATGGTTCCACAAGAGTACCATTCTATGCAACTTTAGCTCCGATAGTATTATAACTAACTACAAACCCTAGTCCTAATATAAATGGTATTAAAGTTAGAATATATTTTTTATTTTAAAACCTCCGTGTTATTCTTCATATATTTCCACCGGACCCAAATAAATTAGTATATCTTCAATAGAGACACATTAATTTAAGTTATAATATTTTTTGCATAAAAAGAAATGTTGTTTTTCATGTATAGCTATTAAATGAATACTTTGTATTAAGTTTGGATTATGAGCGATTGGATCAGGGAAACGTATGTGGCCAGCAATGTCATCTTCTATTTTAGAAAGTATTTTTTCTAAATTCTTCGTTTCATTATCTAACCCTTTAATTAATCTTTCAAATGAAATTTTACCTTCTATTCCTTTAGGTGGTAGCAAAATAAAAGGTGCTTTCATTGGTTTATTGTGTTTCTCTTTATATTCAGTATATATGTCCTTACTATGGATTTTGTAAGGTAACTTTTTTCTTGCTGCAGCAATTGGTCTAGACAGTGGTAAATATAACTTATTTAATTGTCGAAATCGCCTGACCATTAAGTATAAATGATAATATGTTTCTCCAAAAGACCACTTATCCTTACAAGGTCTTTCCCATTCTTTGTTTTTGAAATGCTGTACTTCATTAGCGAATGCTTCTCTTTGTTGATAAATTTTGTTAAAGTGATTAGTCATGTAAATGCTCTGCATAATTCCCCCTGTGTATGTTAGTTAAAGTTTCTATAAGTTGCGAATAGTACACTAACTCAATATTATAGTTAGTAAAATTCTTTCTGCTAAACAAACACCAACTATAATTTTCGATAACCCCACGTACATAATAAAATAATTCACCTTCAATTTCTTTGTCATCCTTAATAAAATAATTCCTTACTAAAGGTGAATTGATATTGTTTTTAATATCGAATAAACTGATTCCTTTACATTTCACATAACTTTCTTTAAAAGTCCATGTATCTGTAAAAAAATTAATTTGTTCTCTTTGTGATAGAGTTAATAAGTGTTTTCGTTCTTCTTGAGTAAAGAAGAATTGAGCTAACTCATGATTGCACCGCTTATATTCCTCAATATCAGCCCCTACGGCAGCATTATTACTGTAAGTACACATAACCCATTCATTACAATTTGAAATATTAAAGAAGCCTTTCGATAACAGAGGTTTCCCTCGCATATTATAGGTTATACTCAACGGATATTTCATTCTTTGTTTTGTGAACAGCACATACTGTATAAGTAAATCACTGTACATAATATGAAGCTTTTTTTTAGGATGTGTAGTTTTTTTTAATCTCTGTATAGCTCGTTTAGTGAGAATTCTTCTTGATATAAGATTACTTTGGTTTTTATTTATCTTACAGAAGAAAATATCCATAATTAATCCTGAAAGTTCGATAATAAAATTGAGGCATTATGTCCACCAAACGCAAATGAATTATTTAAGATCTTACCACCATTATAATTAGATACCTCTTCTAAAAGAAGGTTAACTTCTATATCCTCTCCCACACTGTCTCTTGATACATTAATAGTGGGAATTAATTTTCCTTTTTTAATCATCATACAACATAATGCTGTTTCAATTGCTCCAGCTGCTCCTAAAGCATGTCCATGAATAGATTTAGTCGAGGATACTAAAGGATTTTGATTAAATACCTTCTTTATAGCCTTTGATTCAGTTAAGTCATTTAGTTTGGTAGATGTACCATGAGCATTTATGTACTCTACCTCATTGGAACTGCATTTAGCATCAATTAATGCATTTTCCATACATCTTGTAACACCATTAAGGTCAGGCGCCAATAATGAAGTAGCATCTGATGAGCTTCCATAACCTTCTATTTCACAATAGATATGAACCCCACGCCCCTTTGCATGATTAAGTTCTTCAAGAATAAGAAAGGCCGCCCCTTCACTCATTACAAATCCAGATCTATCTTTTGAAAAAGGGACACTAGCTTTATCTACGGATTTAGAGTTCGTCAAAGTTCTTAACTTTCTAAAAGCTTCTATAACTTGTGGAATAACACATGCTTCTGCTCCACCTGCTAATATTATTTTTTTACTACCATTTTGAATTTTTTTAAATGCTTCTCCTATCGCTACTGTTCCTGAAGCACAGGCAATTGAATAAGCAAGAGATTCACCTTTTAAACCTAAATCAATACTAATATTTGCTGATATCATATTAATTAGATTTCTAGGTATTACAAGCATTGTCATTTGATCTACACCTTTTACAGCTGCATTTCCAAACTCATCTGCGAGGGCACGAATGCCCCCAACAGAACTTCCAACAAACACAGAAATATTTTCATTATTTTCATCATTAATTAATAAATCTGCATCTTTAACGGCTTCTCTTGATGCAATTACGGCCATTTGAGTACAACGATCCATATACCGCTTATCCTTTGTAGTAAGTGGTTCATTAAAAATGTCATCTACTTCCCCAACAAAGTTTGTATTTTCATATCTGGAGGAGATGATACCGTTTTCAAGGTTAACAATACTTTCCCAGGTACTTTCTCTGGTAATACCATTTGGTGAAACAATTCCTATTCCTGTTACTACGACTCTATTCATAAACTCGTCTACCTCCATTATCATTTCAAATGCATTTCATTTTTGACCTTATTCTTATTAAGAAGAAGGTAAATACGGCAATTATCATTCCGTTACTTACAAATATAATGTTTAAATTATCAGTAACTTCAACAAAGTTGACAAAGTCAAACATAATTTGATCCAAAAACACTCTTACACCTATTCTTGATAGAAGGTATGATCCAATAATAGTTAGAACCGCAATAGGAAAACTAAAGGCAAAATGCATTCTCATTAGTTCTTTTAATGAATAACCTTCTAATTTTAATGTCTTAATTGATTTCATACTATTTTGATAACTGAACTCAAGAAGTGAGTAAAGTAATGCAACTTGTAGAACTATAGCAAGCCCTAAAATAAGTGTGATCTGTTTGTTTATAACATCTAAGATATTTTTTCCGGAAGTTATTATCTCGTTCCTAGTCAATGTAGCTTCTATCCCACTATCGTTAGCATTATCATATGGTTTTGATAGAGCTACTGCAGGTACTGAATATGTGTCATGGTTGAACATTTCTCCGTTATTGGAAACTAAATATATACTACTCACTGTAGTAACATTGTTGACTTTATTAATTTTAAATGAGTAATCTTTTTGATTAGTTACATCTTTTAGTAGTAACTTATCTCCTATTTTTTTCCCATATTTATCAGAGAATGCTTGAGTAATTATTACATCTCCATCTTCCAGTTTGAGATTGTAATTATAATACTTAGAATCAGAACCGATTACATAAACATTTTGTGTAATACCTTCTTCATCATATAAGTTATATAGTTTAAACTCTTCACCTTTGATATCAGGTTGATTAGGTGGCTTTAAAAACAAAATTTCTTCAAAAGTATTCTCTGATGCTAAGTCATCGACATACTTAGTTACAGAGTCTTTCAATAAAAACGAAAAATTAATCAGTAAACCTACAAAGAAAATCAGTACTATAAACAAAGCCATTTCCTTTTTATTTCTATTTATCCGCTTTAACCGATACCGGTAAGTAAAAGGAATGAATTTCATGATTTTGCTACTTCTTTTTCTTATAGATTTAACTTTATTTTTCTTCTTTTTAAATTTTATATAAAACTGATAAACTAGAACAAAGTTAATCACTAAAACAATAGCTAGTGATAAAACTAAACATTCTGTCAATAATATATAATCAATTTTAAGAATTGGATAATTATATATTTGGCTATTCATTTGCATAATCGTATCAATCAAAAGTATACCGAGTGTACTACCGATTAACCATGCAATTAAAAGTGTTAAGCTCGTTTCAGTTATATAATGCTTAAAAAGAATCCATTTGTTAAAGCCTAACTTATTAAATGTTGCTAGGTTATTTGATTCTTTCTTGGATACTTCAAAATGGTAAACACTTAAAAGAACCCCAACTATTAGATATAGTAAGCATGTTAAAAGCAACGCAAGGTCCCTTGGCGCTTTTGCATCACCTATTACTTGTTGTATCCTCGTGTTGTTTTGTGAATCATTTATATAAATTGGTTTAACGATTTGTGAAACCTGTTGAACATCTAGATTGCTAGTATAAGCGTAATATGCAGAGAACTCATTAGCGAATAACCTTTTAAACGTTTCTTCATTTACAAATGCTATACCAAAAGCTTCAGAATTAGCTTGCAACACTAGATTACTATTTTTTGTTGTAATATAATCAGGTGATATTGCAGTTCCAACTATTTTTAATTTTTCTCCATTAAAGGTCAATTCATCATTGAGCGCTAATTTATTTGCTTTTAAATAGTTATTGTCAATTAGAATCTCTTTATCGTTTTGAATATCACGACCGCTGGTCACTTGATATTTATTAATTTTTTTTCTTGACTGGAATATTCGAACTGTACTTCCATCTTCCCTCACTTCACCATATTTAATTTGTTCGAAGGAAATATCCTTAAAATTCTCGTGAATATCGTCATTAGTTAGAAATATACCGTCCTCTACGTTATATTTGCTGTTGAATTTTTCAACTGATTGTAGAACACTACTAGTACCAACAAAGAAGCTCATAAAAATGCCAGTTGTAGCAAAAACAACAAGAAATATAACTAGAAACTTTAATTTATAAGTGTTTAATCTTCTTATTGTACGTTTTCTAAATTTTTTCTTTACGTTTTGATTTACCATTCTAAATTCTCCGCCAATTCAATATCTTCATTTACTACATCATTAACCTTTTTTCCATTATGGATAGTGATAATGCGATTAGAAATTTTTGTGATTTGTTCATTATGGGTTATAAGAACAATCGTAGTTTGATGACTTCGTTGCAGCTTTTGCAACACTGTTAGGACCTCCTTAGATGAATTACCATCAAGCGCTCCTGTAGGTTCATCACAGAACAGTATTTTTGCTCTTTTCACTAAGGCTCTTAATATAGCAGCTTTTTGCTGTTGACCTCCTGAACATTGATTAGGGAATAAATTAATTGCTTTACGAATATCCCACTCATCGATAAGATTTTCAATTTCTTCAGTGACATCATGTTCTAAATAGATATTCTCATGTAAAGTAAGATCATCAATTAAGTTATATTCTTGAAAAACAAAAGCAATATCATTTTTCCTAAAAACATTTACCTCTTTTTTAGTGAGATTACCTATACTTCTTTTGTTTACCTGTATATCGCCTGAAGTAACACTCTCTAGCCCAGATAAGCATTTGAGAAGCGTAGTTTTACCCGACCCTGATTTTCCAATAATTGTACATAGTTCACCCTTAGTTATACCTAAATCAATTCCTCTTAACACATTTAATTCATTTTGCTTATTTGCATTAAAGACTTTTTTAACGTTAGTAGCTTTAATCATTTGTACCTCCATTTTTATGTTTAATTGTAATAAAATACGAATAATATGTATCATCTGCTGGTGCGATTTCACTCACTTCAAATCCACATGAATCTAATAGAGGAAGGAAAAGATTCCACTGCTCCGCTTGAGCAAAATCAATAAGCATATTATTTAATACAACTTCAGCTTGGAGAATACTATTACAAATATCATATTTAAAGCGAGATATAAGATTCCAATCCTTATTATGCTTAGCAATTAACTCTTGATATACTTCAAAATTAGGATAATACTGGCAAATTATTATAGAACCATCCCTATGCAAAATTTCTTTTAGTTTCTTGAAAAGCTTTTCTTTTTCGTCTTGAGTAAGATAAAATAGCATATAACTCATATTGATCATGTCAAATTTGCAATCAAAAGAAAGATTTATAATGTCTTCGTTATGTATAACAACATTTGACTTATCTTTATATTTAGTTTGTAGTTTCTCAAACACTTTTTTTTGTCTTTCTACACCAACAATTTTTTTATCAACAGACCTCAAATGAACATCAATAAAATTACCATTTCCGCAACCAATGTCTAGAAGTGACTTGAATTGTTTTTGAGAAATAAAAGCTGCATAGTTTTCTTTTGTGTAAATATTAAACGCTAATTCTCCAAGATCTGTATAGAAATCTTCTGAAAAGCTAGGGGATATTTGTTTAAAAAAGTCCAATTCATTAATCTCTTGTAAATAGGTAAGGACCTCTTTAATATAAACAAAATCTAGTTTTCCCATTATTTTTCCTAATGTTGTATTATGTTCTGTATTAATTACACGCTCAATGAACTTGTAATCACTGTGTATTTTATCTATAGTCTTACTATAATTTTTGTCTTCAAATTCAACTAAGCTGTTTCTGTCCTTTACTGCCAAAAGGTATTCTTGATTTAATGTGTATACATTCTCTTTTTGTGAGATCATCCCTAACTGGATACCTAAATCCATAAATGAATGAAATATATTATGATGCATATTTCCTTTTGTCATTTCTTGAACATTCTCAAAATTCCCGTATATCTTCCTTAATACAATAAATCTTATATAGTTTTTAACTTTTGAAAACAAAAATAATTGGAACAAAGGAGTATCTCTTATCCCTACAATCTTAGATAATCGAACTAATATGTTTATACGAATGGACTTCTCTGGTAACTTATAATGTTTGTTTGGAGTATATGATTGATACTTGCTCATTAACAAACTGTATTGCATTTAATAACCTCCTCTTCTTTTAAAATCAAGTGATAGGAAGCAGAAAGCTCCCTATCTTTATAAATTCCCACGTAATTTATACATGTATTAACACCGACTCATTGTACGTGGATAAATTTTGAATGTTTTCTTTAATTACTTTTAAAGTCATATCCAGGTCTTCTCTTGAATGAGCAGCTGAAATAAAAAATCTTATTCTAGCTTCACTCTCTTTTACTGCAGGATAAATTATTGGCATCGCATTTATTCCATTTTCAAATAATATTTCCGATAATTTTAGAGCTTCATCAGAGTTTCCAATGATTAAAGGTACTACTGGAGTGTCATAGCTTTTACCTGTATCAACTCCTAGTTTCTTTAATTCATTTAAGAAATACGTATGGTTTTCTTTTAATCTTACAAATAAACTTTCTTCACTTTCACAGATTGTTAACGACGCTAATGCCGCAGCTGCATTAGCTGGTGTCATTCCTACACTGAAAATAAATCCAGGTGAATTGAATCTTAAATATTTAATAAATGATTTACTACCGGCAATATATCCCCCACAACTATTAAGGGATTTACTTAATGTTCCCATTAGAATATCTACTGATTTAGGGTTAACATCATAATAACTTGTAACACCTCTACCATTCTTACCAATAGTACCGATTGAATGCGCTTCATCCACCATGAGAATAGCATTATACTTTTCTTTTATTCTGATTAGTTCCGGTAATTTACAGATATCTCCATCCATGCTATAAACACCCTCTACCACTATTAAAACCCTGCGGAATTTCGATCTTAGCTTTTTCAGCTCATCTTCTAGATGATCCATATCATTATGTTTAAACGGTTTTCGCTTGGCATTAGAAAGAATTGCACCTTGTATAATACTATTATGAGCCAATGCATCATGTAGAATTAAATCTTCTTGATTGACAATATTCCCTATAGTATTAACGTTAGTACTGTGTCCTCCCACCTGAATTAGAGCATCTTCTACACCTAAGAATTCAGCAATTTTTCTTTCAAGCTTTTCATGGATTTCAATTTCTCCGCTAAGTAACCTACTACCAGAAACACTCGTTCCATAACGATTTATCGCTTCAATGACGGCCTGGTTAATTATATTTGAACCATTAATACCGAGGTAATTGTAAGTGGAATAATTTATCTTCTCTTCTCCATCTATAATAATTCTATTTGATGCTATTCCATGGTTTTTTCTGAAATAAGGAATGTATTTTCTGTTTTTAAGATATTTATGAAACTCTTTAACTTCAGTGAAATCATCCAGTAATGAAGCTGTCTCTTGATTTATTTCCATCCCTGTTTCTTTATATACTAAAGATAAAATGTTATCTACAGTTGTATCCTCTTGTTGAAAAACTTCTTCCAAGTCAACTTCTTTCATCTCAGGAAAGTCATGTACTACTAATCTATGAAAATCCATAATCATCATTGAATCAAGGCCAAGATTATTAACTAACGAATCAGTTACAGCAATATCACTTTGATCATAACCTGTTATTTCAGCCAAATGGCTAATAATTTTATCGTATACTTTATTCATGGTAAACCTCCATTATTCTTTTATGTTATAGCGAAATGATTTATTAAGAAGTTAGCAGCATTTACTGGACCATCAATATTTTCTAAAAGCTCCTGCATTTTTTCTGCCCTATTATGCATCTCTTTATTTGTTAAAGAAAATTCTATTAATTCACCAAGTTTCTTAGCTGTTATATCTTTTCGTTTAAGAGCTAATGCATTACCAAAGAGAACACATTCATTTATATTGGCTTTTTGTTCTGCTTGCAGTCCAAGACCAAGAAATGGTTTTCCAGACAAACAAGCGGTTTGAACTGTACCTTCCCCGCCATGAATAATAGATAAATCTATTATGTTTCCCAATTTATGAGCAGGAAGCAAATCACAAAGGATGATATTCTTATTACTAGAAAAAACATTGCCACTAGACGCAAGTATTTTCTTCATAGGGCATATAACTATCACAGGCAGCTTCTTTAAAACATGTAAGATTTTCATGACAATTTCTTTACTTCCAGAGCTCCCCATTGCAAAATAAATAACTGGTTGATTTGAGGGAAGACTATCTAAAAATAAAGGTATAGGCATATCCAGTTTTGCATAAACCGGGCCAATATATTTATAGTTAGTAGGAAGATCGTCCACACCACTAATTTCAGGAATGGTTGTAATTAAATTATAATCGGCATCTAGTGCATCTATGGTGTATTTTGGAAGTTTTACTCCTTCTTCTTTTGCCAATTTAGAAAAAGATTTTGGTTTATAAGTAATACCTAAAGCAACCTTTTTATAGAGATTCATGGTGACTTTTTTA
Source organism: Bacillus cereus (assembly GCF_002561295.1). Lineage (GTDB taxonomy): Bacteria > Bacillota > Bacilli > Bacillales > Bacillaceae_G > Bacillus_A > Bacillus_A cereus_S. The sequence goes on along the minus strand of NZ_NTUG01000047.1, from coordinate 1,831 downwards.
GGTAAGAAAGGTTTATTAATTATGGAAGGTAATTCTAGGTGTCCTTTTAATAAAAAAGTTCTGGTGTATGCTAGTGGTTTAATATATACAAGTGGTGTTTGACAAGCTCTCGCTGAAATAAACATACTTAATGTAGTTCCGATAACGACAACCGCCGGACGGTAAGCATTTATAATTCTTTTCTCATTCTCAATTCGTTTTTTGAGATGTTCGTATGTAAAGGGATGCTTTATGCCCTTCATCTGATCGACTTTCATGAGTTGAGTGACATCGTCTTCACTTAAAACTGGTTCAAGGTGGATAAATTCAAAGTTAGCTTCTTCAATAAGGTAAGCATATTTTCTAGAGTAGCCTATAAATATGCAATGAAAGTATTCGGAACATTTCTTCGCTACTTCTATTGATCTGGTAGTTTCGGCCAAGTTAAAAGTTTCTGGTGCAAAAATAATATTTTTTTTAATTATTCTCATCCCCCATTAATCCTTTTTATAATATATATTGCTAAATATATATTATGCGCAATCAATATATAAGTTTTTACTTTTATTCCATTTTTATCTAGATAATCGTTAGTGAGTTTTTTTCAGGCACATAGGTACCATAGCTTTAATTCTTATTTTTGATTTCATTTGTTTGTAACCTTCTTTCGAACTGTGTTTACTACACTTCTACAAGCTTAAAATTGGTGGATTATCTAAGATTTCATAAAAGCAAAACTAGCGATGATAACAGCAGCCATAATGCCTAAAGGAACACCTAGAACCATCTTTTGTTTGAAAATTGCTTTACTGTAAGTATTTTAAATTATTCCTCCTAGCATTCGTTTAACAAAAAGACAGATAACGAACAATGTGTCTTTTATAATAAATTCATGTTGTTTATAATGGAATTATATCGTTTTTTCCACAAAATTCAATTTACATTTCAGGCATAAACGTAAGATAAGAAACAAAAGGATGAAATCTGTTGTCTATAATGACAATAACGAACAGGGAGGTAAAAGATGTTGAAAAAAGCGGATCTGCGGATTATTCGAACAAAGAAATTTATAAATGATGCTTTTATCAAACTGATAGCGGAAAAGGGATACGATGCTATTACCATTCAAGACATCGCAGATGAGGCACTCATCAATCGGGCAACATTTTACTCACACTACAGAGATAAACAAGATTTGTTAGCAAAGCTTAGCGAGGGTGCACTAGAAGAGTTGACAAGTAAAATGGTCCTATATGCCCATGTGCAGGGACATCAAATAGATCTTTCGAAACTCGAAGAAGTTTTACAATCGATATTTGAGTGTATGGTAAAACATGCAGACTTTTATAAAACCATGTTCGGGCCTCATGGTATTCATGATTTTAACCTACAAATGCAGCAGACTATTATGGATAACCTTGAACGAAATTACATTGAGCTTAAAATTGGAGAACATGACTCAGATATTCCAAAGGATATGGTATTGCGTTTCTTCACTTCCTGTGTTGTTGGGATGGCAATTTGGTGGCTTCAAAATGACATGAAATATTCACCGAAATATACCGCACAACAATTAGTGAAGCTTATGACTAAAGGACCCTTTGGTGCAGTGGGTTTTACATTTTTTAATGAGCGCTAGAAGGAGCAACTGTGCTGGGAATCTTTTTATTATTACCTGCACTGTATAAAGATTCCAGTATACTTGGATTGGCTGTTATTGCTTATTCTTTAGGGTTGCGCCATGCGTTTGATAGTGATTATATTGTCGCAATTAATAATACTGTTCGAAAACTATAATTTAGAGGGGCCTTTTTGGAGTCTTATAGGGGCCCCACCACACATCCATCAACTT
>NZ_NTUG01000046.1 GCF_002561295.1 Bacillus cereus | reverse complement strand
ACTTTTTGGGTTCACTTCAGAAACAGTGGAGTGTTTATTTACATTATCAAATGGCATTTGATTCACTCATTGCTGGGAGCAAATTTTTATATATACGCCTTTTTCTATCGTTTGCTTTGCTTGTTCTGTCAGTGCCTTCGTACTAGCTGACAAGTTGGATACGGGAACAAGTTGACCCGAAACGACAACAAGTGGGTCAATGAGGCGCGGTTTTGTTGTTTGATGGGCGTCAAAACAAGATGGCGTTCCTTTTTCAACTTTGCTGTTCAGCAGCGTATGCAGCATAGACGCAATGCTACTATCGCCAGAGGCTTTTAATAAGCGAATTACATCTGCATCTTCTTTCAGAAAATCTTCTATAGTCAACACATCTTTTTCCAAAGCAAGCTTTAATGTTTTTGCAAGTTGATCATTTCCAAACATATTAAGCGGGTTCATAAAAAATCCAATAACCTCTTTATAATACGTGTTCACAAACCATTCTGCCGCTGACTGATCGCTGCAAACCATCTTTCCGTCTACAGTCACAAGGTGGTCTAAAAAACGATGGACTTCTTGTAATGTGATATGACCGTAAGCATATAAGTCACGCAATGTATAATCAACACGATCCGCACATAAATGCGGGGCGGGTTGTTCCAGTAACGTCCACTGGCTGTCATCAAGTAAAATCTTTTCCCAGTCTAATCCAGCTTTCGTCAAAATGCCAGGGATTGACGATCGAGCAACGATCTGTTCATAAATCGTTTCGTGATAATTTTCTTCTTTATGCCCTAGGACATAATCAATAACATGGGAAAATGCTGTATGTGAGACGTCATGTAATAAAGCTGCTATTTGTTCTTCCAATGAACCTCCGAGTTTATTCACAAGCAACATCGTGCCGACTGAATGGTCATACCGTGTGTTGTTCCAATTTGAATTTACAAGATAGCTAGCGCCCCCTTGATAAATTCCTTTTAATCGTTGCATTGGCTCGCTGTAAATGAGTTCTAATAGGACACCGTCAATTTTAAACTCGCCGTAGATGGCATCGTTAAGCTGTAAAGTCATTGTTTTTCTCCTTTCGCTATACATATTATGTGTGTCAGCCAAAACCGGTTGGCCAACCGCTTATACTAGGCTAGTTTCATAAGCCTATACATATAAACGTCATTTCTTGTTTGTACGATAATGGAGGCATGTATGACAGCCAATGTTAATCAATACAAGAACAAACTCGCTCTTGTGCTCATTACCATCCACTGGAGATGTATCCCCAATGCCTGCTGCAAATGTTTTAGAAAGTGCCTCATAATAACATTATACCGCTTTTGTTGTGGAATCTGTTTTGGCGTAATCTAGGCCGCTGACAAATAATATACACCTCTCTTTCATAAATAAAAAAATGTGCTCCAGTATGGAAGATACCATTCTATTACAGGAAGAGCAAGTGGGATGTTACGGATAGCAACACTTCCAACTCACAATTCAGTGAAAGAAAAGAAGTGAGGTGGGAGGAATCGCTTATGAGATTGATGCAAGCGAAAGCAGCTGTATACTCTTATTGGGAAGTAATGAACCAATTATATGAAGAGCGGATAAAGTCATCTATTGTTACTCATGCAAAGAAAGAGAGCGTATTTAAATGCTCTCTTTTTATTTCTAAAATTATGAATCATAATTCTAAATGATTAACAAGTAAGTATCTCATTTAAAGTGTTGGCGAAGAAATTCGTTTTTTTGTTTTTGGAACGATAATAAATTTGATAAAAAGTATGCTCACTATAACAGTTGAAAGAACCGGCAAAAACTCCAGTAGTGAGGCGAATAAAGTAATAGAAAATACCACTAGTTGAACGATTGCTAATGAAAATACAAGAGTGAGAAATTGATTGATTCGTGTGTCGTGTGAAATCGGGTATAATGTCACAATATTATTTCCCAAAAAATATTTCCATAAGGAGCGCAATTGCATAGAAGTCATATATAAGAGACAGCAAGTAATAGCGCCTTTTGTAAATACATTCGGTACGAAATATAAAATGAAAGAACCAATGATCGTTAATCGAATATATATACCGAAATAATCATTTGCACGTAAAAATGATAAAGTGTTCAAATATAAAAAAGTAGATTGGTTTTTATGTAAGATAGGTTCTAGCCAAGTTGTGAGCCATTTTCTTTGTTTTACTTGCTTTTTCAGCTGCGGGACATCGGTGAAAAAGTTTGCAAATTGATAAAAGTGCATGTCCATTATTTCTTCTTGTTCAATGATATATTCCCAACCGATTCGTTTTGTCGGTTGTTTTACTGTATAAACAAATATCAAAATCAGAAGTACTAGCATAGCTCCTAATAGAAAGACTGATACAGATTGAAAAAGCATGTAAAGAACCAGCGCAGTGCAAGCGAATCGAATGATAAACCAAATGTGGCTGCTATCATGATCACACCATATCCAATTGATATATAAGTTCCAACCTTTTAGTAACATTAAAATGCAAAAGATTGTACATAAGAATGGAACAGTTGTCTGTAATGTTTGCATTGCTAGTGGTGTAAGGATTAGAAACGTAAATAACAATGGAAATAGCTGTATGACATAATTATATAGAAGAGATTGTTTGAAATAAGGTGCTAATTTCTCTTCCAGTGCTAGTAAATAGACAGCGTCAGGTTTTTGGATAAAAGTACGGATTTTACATCTCATTATAATGATTGTAAGTACAGTTATGATGAGTAATAATGAAATTCCTTTAGAAGGGGATGTTTTAAGAAACTTTGCGTAATAATATGCGCCCACGCATGAAATAAAGATGAAGCTATATAATAAACCACTAATCATTCGAAAAAAATATGTAAGAATGTTTTGTATATGTTTTTGGAAACGATCGCTCCATAGTGTTTCAATTGACATGTTTTTCACCTCTACTTTCCATTATAAAGGTTTCTTGTTGATACCAAAATATATAAAGTGAAACTTTAATCAGTGGGATTTTTTCATCCCCCGGTTAAAAAACAAGGTTTTAGTTGATTTTTGAATGGGTATGTATACACAAGTGTTTTTCAGCATACAAGTTGCTGCTATGAAAACAATAAGAGACATCCACTCATTTTCTCCCTTTGTTTTTAACTTGGCATGGGGCTAAAAAAGGCCCTAACCGCTTCTATGCATGGTCGGATGCTCTCTTCCACCTAAAAAAGTGGTTTAGTTATTATGGATTTAAATAAAAACGAACAAATTGCGTTAAGCAACTGAAGTGATCCCTAAAAGTTAGACACGGT
>NZ_NTUG01000045.1 GCF_002561295.1 Bacillus cereus | reverse complement strand
AACTTTTAGGGGTCACTTCAAAGATGGAAGTATTCATCTTCCTTTTTTTATTAAAGTAAGTAAAAAATGTATATTGTCAGATTAATTAAAAAAATCTGCATTTAGTGATACAATACAAATTAAGTAGTTCAAAGGAGGAATAGCGGAATGTTTTCCATTGCTCATAACAAGACTAGACCTATTGTTTCTCTGCCTGTTGATCAACCTGAAATGGAATGGAATATAGATTTTGAAAATATGAAAGAATCTTTTTTGTTTTTAAAAAGAGGGGATCGATTATTTGCATATGTTCATGTGAGAGATTTGCTATTAAAAAGCGAGGAAATAACGAGTCAGGCATTGCTTTCCAATGCTGTTTCAATAGATACAATCTGTCATCTTAGTAAAAATATTTCTTTAACAGCGCTCTTTCAAATTATTGGTGCACCCATTGCCATAGTGAAAAATGAAGTAGGGGAGTTAACGGGATATATAAAAAGAGAGGATGTTTTTGCAGAACTATTTAAACAAGAAAACAAAAGTGTAGATATATTGAAAATTATTTTAACGTCTATACCGATGGGGATTTTTGTAGTAGATCGTGAAAAGAACATTGTCAATTGTAATGAATCAGGTTTGAAGATGATTAAGTCTACCCCTGAAAAGGTTATGAATGTACCAGCAGAACAAATTTTTAATGGAGAACATATTAGCAATGTATTTGCAACAGGAAAAGCGATTTTAAATCAACTGCAATTAACAAATGAGATGGGAGTATTAGTTGATTACAGTCCGATTCCAAGTTTCGACCAAACAATTGAGGGAATGGTTATTATTGTGCAAGATTTACCAATGGTTGAAGATATGGCCATGGAAATTGAATATATAAAGGATTTAAATAAAGATTTACATGCAATTTTATCTAGCATTTATGATGAAATATTAGTAGTGAATCATAAAGGAGAGTTAATTCGTTATAGTGAAACCGTTATCAATGATTTTTGGGGAAGTGATTTGAAAGATCTTCTAGGCAAAAGTCTTTTGGATTTAGAGAAAAAAGGGTTATTTAGTCCATCTGTTACTCGATTAGTATTAGAGCAGAAAAAAAAGGTATCGATTGTACAAGAGACAAAGAATGGGAGGAAGATATTAGCAGTTGGAAATCCTGTGTTTAATGAAGAGGGAGAGCTTCACCGCATTATTATTGCTTCAAGAGATATTACAGAAGCAACAAGGTTAAAGACGGAACTGCATGAGATAAAAAAGATATCTGAACAGTATAAGAAAGAGTTGGACAGCTTTAAAAATAAAGATCGTTTTCTTAAGAAATTAATTTATTGTAGTCCAAAAATGGAGCAAATTATAAATCAAGCTAAGAAAATAGCTGATTTTTCTTCCAATGTTCTTATTTCTGGAGAATCGGGCGTTGGAAAGGAAGTAATTGCACAAGCAATCCATCAACTTGGAAACAGATCATCAAATCCATTTTTAAAATTAAATTGCGGTGCGATTCCTGAAACTTTGCTAGAAAGTGAATTGTTCGGCTATACGAAAGGTGCCTTTACCGGTGCTGATAAAAATGGGAAAGAAGGATATTTTAAGCGAGCGGATCAAGGAATTTTATTTTTAGATGAGATTGGAGAAATGCCGTTACACCTGCAAGTGAAATTACTTAGGGTACTGCAAGAGCAAGAGGTAATTCCAATTGGAAGTACAGTGCCTACGAAAATAAATGTTCAAATTATTGCTGCCACAAACAAAAGTCTCGAAAAAATGGTAGAAGCTGGTACGTTTCGGGAAGATTTATTTTATCGCTTAAATGTCATTCCACTGCAAGTTCCACCGCTAAGAGAACGAATGGAAGATGTTCCACTCCTCGCGTTTCATTTCTTACAGCAGTTAAATGAAAAATATAATAAAAATTATCAGTTAACTCCTGATGCGCTTAATTTACTAGAGTTTTATTCATGGCCGGGAAATGTAAGGGAATTACAGAATATGATTGAACGCTTAGTAGTATCTGCAGATGATTCGGTCATTGATGCTGAATTTGTTAGTAAATTTCTAACTCCTGGATATGATTTTAAAAAATCAAAGCCTATGATTACAAGGGTTTTACCATTACAAGAAGCATTGCATTCTGTAGAAGAACAATTAATATTACTTGCGATGAAGCAATATAAAACAACAACAAAGGCAGCGAAGGCTCTTGGAATAAGCCAGTCTTCTGTTAGTCGTAAATATCAAAGAATCATGAATGAAAAGGAAATAGAGGTCGACACAATTTCGTATTTTTAAAAGAAAAAGAGAAGACTTGTTTTTCATTATTAAATTAACATTCAAATTACAGTTAAATTAACATAACAAATCACACAAAAAAGAGCGGATTATACCCGCTCTTTTAGTTATTTAATAAACGATTTTTTAAAGTCTGGGCATCTACTTTGTCTAATGTTCCATAAATGTTCTTTTCTCTGTCAATAATGGTTGCCGTTGCATCGCCTTGATTAAACCATATAAAATATTCAATTAATCTCTCCGGCATATTTTTATCAAACGTGAAGAATAAAGAGACTTTCACATCTTCTTTTTGAGCTATTTCAGCCTTTGCATCTTGTTCCCAATCAATTTTTTCGAATGCTTCTCTTAAAGCTTTAATCTTTTTTTCCTCTGTAATTATTATTTCATTGTCACTGTTTCCATCTATGAATAGTTGAACGTTCACTTTAGTTAGTTGGTTTAAATCAAACTCTTTAGGGACTTCATTGGAACATCCAATAAGAGTTGTTAGGAAGATAGTAAATATAGATAAATTGTTAAGAATTTTTTTCATTCAAGCTCCCCCTGATAATTTCATCCTTCTAAATACATTTGACAATCATCCTGTAAACCCTTTTGAACATAAGTAGAGAGAATTATTTATTTTTTGTTGCTCTCTCCAAGGAGAACTCGTTAGTCTATATGGATTCTTCCCTTTTTGGAAGTTATGCAAAATGTCATAACTTATGCAAAAAAGCATAAGTTATAATCGGTTCTTCGAGGAAAACGTCAGTTTTTGTATGATTGCTACGTATTTTAAATGTTGGCACAATTATTGCTTATATAATATATGAATGATTGACAAAGGGGGATTATATAGTGCTAGATTTAAAAATATATGTAAACGGTGAATGGAAAGATTCTAGTAATCAAGAGAAAAGAGCAATTATTAACCCTGCGAATGGCAAGGTTATCGCATATGCACCTGAGGGAACAATTGAGGATGCAAAACAAGCGATTGAAGTAGCAAGGGCTACTTTTGATAGCGGAATTTGGTCAGACACATCCGCTGCTGAAAGAGCATCTTATTTATTTAAAATAGCAGATGAAATTGATAAAAGTTTAGAAGAACTCGCACGTCTTGAAACAATGGATAATGGAAAAACATATCGAGAGGCAGAAGGAGATATTGGAGATGCTGCAGCTTGTTTCCGCTATTATGCAGGCCTGATTACAAAGCCAGATGGACAAACGTATCATGTAGCTGATCCAATGCAGGCTATGGTTGTGAGAGAGCCAGTTGGTGTTTGTGGTTTAATCGTTCCTTGGAATTATCCGTTACTAATGAGTGTTTGGAAAATCGCTCCTGCTTTAGCGGCTGGAAACACGATTGTATTTAAGCCTTCTGAAGTGACACCAATTACTGCAACGAAACTATTCGAAATCATTGAAAAAGTAGAGTTGCCAAAAGGTGTTGCGAATATGGTAATGGGCGCGGGGCCAACAGTCGGAAATGAGATTGCTGCAAGCGGTAAGGTAGATATGATTTCCTTTACTGGTGGAACAAAAACAGGAAAGCACATTATGAGAACAGCGGCAGATAATATGAAAAAGATTTCGTTAGAGCTAGGCGGGAAATCTCCAAATATTATTTTTGCAGATGCAGATTTTGAAACGGCTGTTGATTATGCATTATTTGGTATTTATGCAGGCTCTGGACAAGTTTGTTCAGCAGGATCAAGAATTCTTGTAGAAGAAAGCGTTTACGAGAAGTTTGTTAATAGTTTTGTAGAACGAGCAAAGCAAATTAATGTTGGACCTGGTGATCACCCAGAATCAGAGATGGGGCCACTTGTAAGTCAAGAGCATATGGAAAAAGTATTACGCTATATTGAACTTGGAAAAGATGAAGGGGCAGAAATTGCTTGCGGAGGGAACCGTATAATGGCGGATGGAAAAGGTGACGGATTCTTTATTGAACCAACGGCCTTTGTCAATGTGAAACCTGATATGCGTATTGTACAGGAAGAAATTTTTGGACCGGTTGTAGTAATACAAAAGTTTAAGGATGAACAGGAAGCAATTGAGCTAGCAAATGGTACAGATTACGGTTTAGCTGGCGGAGTATTTACCGTTGATGGTGCGAAAGCGATGCGCGTGATTCGCAAGCTACGCGCAGGGATTACGTGGATTAATAGTTATCATCCAACATACAACGAGGCACCTTGGGGCGGATATAAACAAAGTGGTATCGGCCGTAGTTTAGGAACGTTTGGTTTAGAAGAATTCCAAGAAATTAAGCAGATTAATATAAACCTAGAAGTAGAACCAATTGGTTGGTTTGCAAATAAAAAGAATGTAGAGGTGAAATAGATGGGGACGAATGTGAAAAATAAATTTAACGAACAAGATGTGAAGAATACGAGTGTAACGGATTATATTACGAAAGTACTTGGGCTTATCGAAAAAGAAAAGGTTTCTGAAGAGGAAGCAAATTGGATTCAAAAAGAGACGGTAGATGGATTTAGAGAACATGTCAATCCTGGTTTTCTCGCATATAGAAAAACAGTAACAAAAGATGGGCAATTTGCAGCGGTAGAATGGTCTGATGAAGGATCTTGCTTCATGGACATCAATGGTAAAAAATATATTGATTGTTTAGGTGGATTTGGGATTTATAATGTCGGTCACCGTAATCCAAAAGTTGTGAAGGCTGTTACAGATCAATTAAAACGCCAAGCATTACATAGTCAAGACTTATTAGATCCACTTCGTGCAATTCTTGCAAAGATTTTAGCAGATATTACACCAGGAGATTTGAAATATGCATTCTTTACAAATAGTGGGACAGAAAGTGTAGAGGCAGCATTAAAACTAGCAAAAATGTACAGTGAGCGAACAACTTTCATTTCAACAACGCGCGCTTTCCATGGTAAGAGCCTTGGTTCCTTATCTGGAACAGCAAAAGGAATGTTCCGTAAACCATTCTTACCATTAATTCCAGGTTTCCGTCACGTTCCATTTGGTGATATTGATATGATGAGAAAAACATTTGAAACGTGTGCATTAGTAGGAGAGGACGTTGCAGCTGTTATTTTAGAACCAATTCAAGGTGAGGGTGGTATTATTTTACCTCCAGAAAACTATTTGAAGCAAGTAAGAGAACTTTGTGATGAATTCGGATCACTACTTATTTTTGATGAAGTGCAAACTGGAATGGGACGCACTGGGAAAATGTTTGCTGCGGAATTATACGATGTTGTACCGGATATTATTTGTCTTGCGAAAGCATTTGGTGGAGGCGTTATGCCAGCAGGTGCAATTGTTGCGAAGGAAAAAGTGTTCAAAAGTTGGTTTGACAATCCATTTATGCATACGACAACATTTGGTGGTAATCCACTTGCATGTGCTGCGGCAATCGCAACAATCCATGTGTTATTGGAAGAGAAATTACCAGAACGAGCTGCAGAAGTTGGGGCGTATTTCTTAAACGGATTGAAAAAAGCAGCCGAAGGACATGAGGATAAAGTGTTTGAAATTCGAGGTCAAGGTTTAATGATTGGAATTGAATTCCATAAAGACGAAATTGGCTATGAAGTATCGAAGGCAATGTTCGATCAAGGCATTCTTGTTGCTGGAACACTTATTAATTCAAAAACAATTCGTATTGAGCCATCGCTTACAATTAGTTATGAAGAAGTAGATACAGTAATCAATGCGTTTAAATCGGTGTTATCACAGGTGAAAGAACAATAGGTATTTTATACAATAACTTTTAAATACAAACCAGTAAAACCACCATGTCGCCTTCTTCCTTTCTTATTGGTTTTACTGGTTTTTACTATAGGAGGAGAAGGGATTGGAAGGAGCATTACAAGGAATTAAAATCATTGATTTATCCCGCGTTCTTGCCGGTCCTTTTTGCACGATGATTCTTGGCGATTTAGGTGCAGAAGTAATTAAAATCGAGAATACGGGAAATGGCGATGATACGAGAGAATGGGGACCTCCATTTTTAGAAGGGGAAAGTGCTTATTTTCTTTGTGCAAATCGTAATAAAGAGTCGATGACATTAAATTTAAAGTCAGAGGTGGGAAAGGAAGTCTTTAAAAAGCTTGTGTCCCATGCAGACGTCGTTGTGCAAAATTTTAAGCCCGGAACACTTGAGAGAATGGGACTTGGCTATGAAATATTACAAGAGGTAAAAGAAGATATTATTTTAGCTTCTATTAGTGGTTTTGGTCAAAAAGGACCAGGTTCCCGTCTTCCGGGCTATGATTATATGATTCAAGCAATGAGTGGATTGATGAGTATAACAGGAGGAAGGGAGGAGGAACCAACTAAAGTAGGGGTTGCCATTTCAGATGTACTCACAGGTCTATTTACGTGTATTGGAATTTTAGCTGCTTTGCAACATCGAAATCGAACGGGAGAAGGACAAGAAATTGATATTTCTTTATTTGATTCACAACTAGCAGCATTAGTAAATGTAGCAAGTAATTATTTATGTACAGGTGAATTACCAGAGAGGCTTGGCAATCAGCATCCGAATATTGTTCCGTATCAAGTGTTTCATGCGGAGGATGGTGACCTTGTTGTTGCAGTTGGGAATGATGAACAGTTTCATAAGTTTTGTTTATTACTTGGCAGACAAGAGTTATCCAGTCTAGAACGCTATAAAACCAATGCAGCTCGCCTTCAATATAAAGATGAACTTGTAAATATAATTGCAAAAGAAATGAAGAAGAAAAAGAAAGAAGAATGGAAACAACTTTTGGATGAAGCAGGGATTCCAAATGGACCAATTCTTAATGTGAAAGAAGCGCTCGAGACAGAACAGGCAGTGGCGAGAGATATGACAATTCATATGGAACATCCGACAATTGAAAATCTTAAACTTGTAGGTTCGCCGTTAAAGCTTTCAAAGACACCGGTTCAAATGCAAAAACATCCGCCACTTCATGGGGAACATACAGAAAAAATTTTGAAAAACATTGGTTATTCTCAGGAAAGTATTATGGAAATGACAAAAAAACAATGGATATAAGGAGGCAGTACAAATGAATTTTGCGTTAACAGAAGAGCAACAAAGTGTTAGAAAAGTAGTGAGGTCCTTTGTAGATAATGAAATTATTCCATATATTAAAGAATGGGATGAAAAAGGTCACTTTGAAGAGAAAATTTTGAGACGTTTAGCAGAACTGCAATTTATGGGAGTTTGTATCCCCGGACAATATGGCGGAGTAGGTATGGACTATAATACGCTGGCTATCGTTTGTGAAGAATTAGAACGTGGTGACACAGCTTTTCGTACAGCTGTATCTGTACATACAGGATTAAATAGTATGACACTTCTGCAATGGGGAACAGAAGAGCAAAAACAAAAGTATCTTGTACCACAAGCAAAAGGTGATAAGATTGGGGCTTTTGGTTTAACAGAACCGAATGCAGGATCAGATGTTGTTGCGATGCAAACAACAGCAGTAAAAGAAGGGGATTACTACGTATTAAATGGATCAAAAACGTGGATTTCTTTATGTGATGTTGCTGATCATTTTTTAATATTTGCGAAAACAAATTCGGAATTAAAGCACCGTGGTATTTCGTGTTTTATCGTAGAACGAACATTTCCAGGAGTATCGACAAAAGCGATAAAAGGAAAGCTTGGTATTCGAGCTGGAAATACAGGAGAAGTATTTTTAGATGATGTAAAAGTACCGGTGGAAAACCTTCTTGGTGAAGAGGGGGAAGGTTTTAAAATTGCAATGGCTTCATTAGATAATGGACGTTTTACAGTCGCAGCAGGTGCTTGTGGCCTTATTCAAGCAAGCTTAGAAGCAAGTGTAAAATATTGTGAAGAGCGTAAAACATTTGGAAAAGAAATCGGGAAACACCAGCTTGTTCAGCAAATGATTGCGAAAATGTTTGCGAATCTAGAAATATCAAGATTACTAGTTTATAAAGCAGGATGGCTAAAAAATGAAGGAAAGCGTAATACGAAAGAAACATCTTTAGCAAAATGGGTTGCTTGTGATGCGGCGTTTGAAGCAGCTAATGACGCAGTGCAGGTACATGGTGCGTATGGATATTCGAATGAATTTCCAGTGGAGAGATATTTACGAAATGCAAAAGCGCCAGTTATTTATGAAGGAACACGTGAAATTCATACCATTATGCAAGCGGAATATGCACTTGGTTATCGCTCGGATAAGGAACTTCGTAATATGTTACCGAAGTGGCCTTTTGAAGAGAGTGAGGCAGAAATGGTAACGAAATAAAGTGAAACTTTAANNAATCGGGCTTTTACGGGCAGTTGATCCCCCACCTATCTTTCTCGTTTTCTCTGAATCTTGAGGTGGGGGTCTTACTGCCCGTTAATGCGGGATAAAATAAGAAGGCAGTGCAACGAAGGTTGCACTGCCTTTTTTATTATATTTTCAACTTACAAGTATTTACATCCCTTTTGTCTTAGTGTACTATTTAACTAGTACACTAAGACAAAAGGAGGGGGGAAATGAAAATTGAGTTTTCTCCTAACATACCGATTTATATTCAGGTGATGGAATACATAAAAAAAGAAATTGTAACAGGTCACTTATTACCTGGTGACAAAATTTCCTCTGTACGTGAATTAGCGAGTGAGTTGCAAGTCAATCCAAATACAATTCAGCGTACATTTCAAGAATTAGAGAGAGATGGGATTGTTGTGACACGTAGAGGAATGGGACGATATGTAACGAGCGAAGGGGAGAAAATTATGGAGCTGCGCAAAGAGATGGCAAAAGAGTTGCTTCATTCTTTTATAAATGGAATGGATAATTTAGGATTTTCAGAAGAGGAAATGCTCTTGATTCTTCGTTCTTCATTGGAAGAGAAAAGGGAGGGGAACGAATGACAGAGTTGCTGAAGACGGAAAATCTTTGGAAGCGATACGATTTAAAAGCTGTAATTCGAGATCTAGATGTAACAATTACAGAGGGGAAAATCGTTGGTCTTGTTGGAGATAACGGTAGCGGAAAAACGACATTGTTAAAAATGATTGCTGGTTTGCAGCATCCTTCAGAAGGAACTATCACAATAGCAGGTAAGAAAGTAGGATTAGAAACGAAAAGAATGGTTTCATTTATGCCAGACAGGCCTGTATTTGATGAATGGATGACTATAAAAGATGCTTTATTTTTCTACCGTGATTTTTATCAAGATTTTGATATGCAAAAAGCCGTGGATACAATTGCTACATTTAAAATACCGCTTGAAGAAAAGATTATCGCCTTATCAAAAGGAATGATTGAAAAACTGCAGTTGATTTTAACATTTTCCAGAAGAGCAAAGCTCTACATATTAGATGAACCGCTTGGCGGAATTGATCCTGTTTCACGTGAGCATGTGCTAGAACTTATTTTACAATTTTATCGTGAAGATTGTACGATTTTAATTTCGACTCATTTAATTGGTGAAATTGAAAACATTTTTGATGAGGTCATCTTTTTGAAGGATGGCGAAATTGTACTGCATGAAAATGTAGAAGAGCTTCGTTTTCAAAGAGGGAAAGCGGTGACTGAATTGTTTAAGGAGATGTTTGGAAAATGAGTCAAACCCTTCGGTATTTATACAATTGTAATAAAAAGAAAATATGGTTTATTTACTTTGGTTTTATAACGATTTCATTAATTCTATTATTTAATATAAAGGGATGCACAGGAGAAAGGCTATCAATTAGACAAGATATAGCATTAATCCTATTTATATTATTATTTTGTATAGTTACATTTTCTATCTTTTTACTAGCAATTTCTTCTTTTCGACGAGTAGTAAGAGGATCTATGATTCGGTATGCAGCAATTTCATCTAGGAAATATATATATGCACATTTGTTATTATTTGTAATTATGTTTACCTTGTTATCAGTAATAGGAATTATTTTTTTACATCTCCTTTCTATAAATATATATGAGAATAAAGCGAATGGGGAGGTGCAACAAGCCATTAATAGTTTATATAATTATGGGCTATTCCACCATCTGTTCTCTATTTTCTTATGGAATATAGATTTAGTGAATACATTAGTTTCTCTGTATTTCATAATCGTAGTCGTAAAACTATTTAATTTGAAATCCTCATTAAAGAAAATGTTATTTATCATTTTCTTTGTTGTTTTTGGTGGAATCCAATTTGTTATAACTAATATGCTAGATAAAATAAATGGTTATATATTTTCTATAAAAAATGTTGGAGTTATAGATAAAAATGGTTTTTTTGAAACATCTTTTTATTTTAGCGATGCTTCGAACATTTCTTATTTAATTTTCAGTTTATTGTCGATTTTTTTATTGGTGGTAATAACAAGTCATATTATCGATAAAAAATTAGAAGTTTAAAGGAGGAAGAATCATTGGGAAACGTAGTAGTGAAATTAGAAAACGTTCATAAAAAAATAGGAAGAACTGAAATTATTCGTGGCCTATCATTTGAAGTTCAGGAAGGTGAAGTATATGGATTTCTTGGTCCAAATGGTAGCGGGAAAACGACAACGATTCGAATGATGACAGGTTTGATTTCCATGACAGAAGGAGATATCACAATTTGTGGTCATAGTATTCGTACTGAGCGTGAGAAGGCGTTAGAACAAATTGGAGCGATTGTCGAGAACCCGGAACTGTATGATTATATGACTGGAATGCAAAACTTAAAACATTTTGCCAACATGGCAGTTACACCAATTCGTAAAGAGCGTATTGCTGAAATTGTAAAGCTTGTTGAATTAGAACATGCCATTCATAAAAAAGTGAAAACATATTCGCTTGGCATGAAGCAACGTCTTGGAATTGCACAAGCACTTCTTCACAATCCGAAAATTCTTATTTTAGATGAGCCGACAAATGGACTAGATCCAGCTGGTATTCGTCAGATTCGTGATTATTTACAAAGATTAGCGAAAGAGGAAAATATCGCTGTCATCGTATCGAGTCATTTGTTGAGTGAAATTGAATTGATGTGTGATCGCGTTGTTATTATTAAGCAAGGACAGTTTGTGCAAGAGTATAACTTACATGAACAGGCGAAGCATGATGAAACGGTTGTAGTAGCATTTGAAGTAGATCAACTTCAGAAAGCAAATGAAATCATTAAAGGTAAGGTACAAGGAAGCGTAGTTGTGAGCTCTGTAGCGAAAGAAGAAATTCCGCAAATTGTAAAACAACTTGTGCATGCTGATGTACTTGTATATGGCGTTACAGTGAAAAATAAAACGTTAGAGGATGAGTTCTTAGCGATTACTGGGGGAGTGAAAGCGTAATGTTTAAATTAATTCAAAATGAATTTTTAAAGTTACATGCGAAAAAAGGTATGTATATATTGATAGGTGTAATTGCTGCATTAGAAATTTTGGGTGTTCTTGTTACATTAAAATGGGGTGAAGCTAAGGATTTTAACGGAACATATTTAGACTTGACACAGTCAGACATTGGTTTAATTATTTTATTTGCAACAATCTTTGGTATTACCATTGCTTCACGTACGATTACTGATGAGTTCCAAAAAGGAACAATTAAGCAGCTGTTAATTCGTCCAAGAAAAAGAATTATGATTTTACTTTCTAAGTATGTTTCAGTTTTACTAGCAATGCTGTTTGTTATCGTTGCAGGTACCTTAACTACAATGGTTATTGGTGCAATCGTTATGGATGGTGGGAAAACAGAATTAACGCTAGGGGTATTGATTAAAGGGACCCTATATAAACTTGTGTCTCCGTTTTTCTTTGCGACACTTGCCTTCTTCTTGGCAAATGTTTTTCGAAAATCAGTATTACCATTAATCATTGCATTGTTCCTATTCTTTTTGCAAGGACCAATTAGCATGATGCTCATGATGTTTGTTAAAGGAGTAGCTAAGTTTGTCGTATTCTTACATTTGGATTTAAGTATATATGATAGTAATAAACTAATTAGCGGTGGTGCTACACCACCATTTACAGAATTCACTTTTACAACATCATTATTGCTCGTACTTGCTTATTTTGTAGTATTACTTGTGGCTTCAAGTGTATTATTTCAAAAACGTGATGTATTATAATAAGAAAGAATCCCCGTTTTTTAACGGGGATTTTCTTTAACCAACTTTTTCTTCCGTTTTTTCACGCTGACAGGATCTTTTGCAGCTTCTTTTTGCTGCATATAATCTTTTAATGCCGCAAATGCGTATTTGATTAAGAATATGATTGTCACTAAGTTGAAGATTGCCATAACGTCCATAAATAAGTCAGCTAAATCCCATACAACTTGAATCGTTGCAACAGAACCTAGGAATACCATACTAATTACAGCAAAGCGGTAAATCATAATAGTTATTTTACTTACTTTTAATAGATATATATTAAAGTAAATTGAGAAAAACAGGAAGAATTTTAAGGAAATTCATATTACAATGTAGATATATCATCTTGGAGGTGTTTTTTATTCGGTACGCATTTTCACGTATACGGCTTCGTAGTTTTTTTTCATGGATGATTTTAGGGATGTTAGTAACGTTGCTGCCTCTTGATTTTGCGGGAGTTTCAGACAATGTCATGGATGTTGCAATGCAAATTTTAGTGTTTTTTACCTTTCCATTACTATGGTTATATGTAAAAGTGCGAAAAAATAACATTCTATTTACTAGTTTCTTTGATAAATCATCAAAATTAAATTGGAAATTAATAGTATTGGCAACTGCCATGGGAATGATTTTTTCATTCGGTGCATCTTCTATTCAATTTTACATATTAGCACATACTTTTCCTGACTTTCTTGTTGATATGCTGAATGATGATGGTGCAATTGATATGAGCAATATGTACACACAAATATTTGGTGTTATTTCAGCATGTATTTTTGCACCAATTATGGAAGAAGTCATTTTTCGGGGCTTCTTCTTGCAGCGTATGGCTTTTAAGTGGGGAATAAAACGAGCAGTAATTGTATCTTCTCTTATTTTTGGTTTAGGCCATTTTGATATTGTGGGTGCTTTTATATTTGGCGTTGTGATGTGCCTTCTCTACATAAAAACAAAAAATATATGGACGAATATTGCTGTTCATGCATTGAATAACTGCATTGTAACGTTCATCCAATTAACGAGTGGTGAAGGAGCGAATGATGCCATTTCGATTGCTGAATTACAAGGACAAAGTAATTTGTGGATTGGGCTTGTTGTGATTTTTATTAGTTTACTATGGTTAGTACCTTTTATTCGAAAGAATTGGCGTACTGTAAATGAAGTCGGGTTACCATCTCTCCGGTTTATCAATGAAGATAAGGAAATTTTATCAATATCACAACAAAATGTAACATATAGCAGGGTCGTGTTAACAGAGCGATTTATGGCTGTAGAATTATCAGATGAAGCTGTGAATCAACTTGGATTAGAAGAGAATGATTATGTAGCGGTTACGGTAGAGGATGATCATATTACGATAAGAAAAGTAGAACAACAATAACAAACGAAAAACAACAGCTCTCCGATATACTTGAGGAGAGCTGTTGTTTTAATGGATCACAATTTCAACGTGGAAGTTGTTTCCGTTTTTCACATATTTAATGTCTGTAACTGTGCGAACAGCTTTTAAAATTTCCACCTTTTCCCCAATGCGAGGGATGGTGGGAACATTATCCCAAATGCCAAGTAAATCATCTTCTTGAATCGTCTTTTCGTAAAACCAAATTTTCAATGTAATACCCCTTTCTCGAACTTTATGTATTTTAATACATAATAAAACATTTTTATTCTTTTTGTAAGGGGTTTTTTATTAAAAAATGAATAAAAATTAATTTTGTTCTTCTGGGAAAATGTGTTCAATATTAGGAGTAAGGGATACTTCTGATAATACGATATGAGAAACGGTTGTTGCATAGGAAGAAACATCATTAATAAATTCTTCAAGCTCCACTAATGATGGAACAGAAATTTTAACGATATAACAAAGGCTTCCTGTTACGCGATAACAAAAACTTGCGGATGGATACGATTGAATGAATTGTTGCATACGTGTTGTATCACCATTTTTCAAGGTGATTTCTAAAATGCAGTCTAAGACGAGCCCAGCTTTTTTATAATCAATATCAATTGTATATTTTTGAATGACTCCTTCGCTTTCTAATTTACGAACACGCTCTGAAGTAGAGGGGGCGGATAAATTGATTCGTTTTGATAACTCTCGCATAGAGAGGCGACTATCATTATATAATTCATTTAAAATTTTGCGATCAATACGATCTAATTGCATTTGTAAATATACCTCCAATAAACTAATAATTTTTGTAAAGAAAATTTATAAATAAAGATTCATATGAAATGTGAAAAGAACCTACTTTATTTTACAATAAAATAGAAAGGAATAGGGGGAGAAGTGATGGAGAGAATTTCATTATCAAATGTCGGAGAAACAAAATTTCAAAAGTTATTAGGACATTGTCCAGAAATATTACAATCGTGGAGTTCATTAGAAAAGACATTATATGAAACAGGAAGCCTTTCGAAAGAGCTAAAAGAACAAGTAAGAAGAACACTTGCATATGGAAATGAGTGTCCGTATTGTATGGCAAAAGGCAAGCCAGATGACGCGCAAAAGGTAGAGGCGATTCGTGTTGCCGTAACTTTCGCAAAGGTATTTGTACATAATCGTTCAGCGATAGATGATGCGATGTTTGATGTGTTGAAACAGTATTGGAGTGAGGCGGAGATTGTAGAGCTTTGTGCATATATTTGTTTTATTACTGCTTCACAACAACTTGGATTTTTATTTCAATTACAATCAGAGGAATAGGGGAGAATAATGGTGAATCAACCAGCACTTATTATGATTGATGTACAAAAAGCATTTGATCTACCGTATTGGGGAGAAAGAAATAATCATTTTGCAGAAGGGAATATGAAAAGTTTATTAGAAAAGTGGAGAAGAAGAGGGCTACCAATATTTCATATTCAGCATGTGAATAAAGAAAATGTAGAGTCAATGTTTCACCCAAATACAGAAACAGTTAAATTCAAAGAAGAAGTACAACCATTACAGGGAGAAATAGTCATTCAAAAGTGTGTTAATAGTGCATTTATTGGAACTGATTTAGAAAAGCTACTAAAAGATAAGAACTGTAATTCAGTTATTATCGTTGGATTAACGACGAACCACTGTGTAGAGACAACAACTCGTATGGCTGGAAATTTAGGCTTTTCAACGTATTTAGTAAGCGATGCAACGGCCACATTTAATCGAAAGGGACCAGATGGTGTACAATACTGCGCAGAAGAAATTCATAATATGACACTCGTAAATCTTCATGAGGAATTTGCTACAATCGTTACAACAGAAGAGGTGTTAGAAAAATTATGTTGTATAAAGTGTGCCACTGAAACTATTTCGATAAAATAATTGCAGAATTATGTAGAAAAAAATAAGAATATTTTGTATAATCAAAGTACAATCATTTTGAAACAGGGGTGGCAACATATGGAACAGATTCCAATAAAGAAAATAGAAACAGTACTCGTTTTAGCAGAAGAAGATAAACAAAAACAAAAAGAATTTTATGAATTGCTATTAACAACTCATTTTTATGTTGCTGGATCTATTGAGGCGGATGGTTCTGAATCAGAAGGAACACTTCGTTTACGTCATTTTCAGGGAGAAGGCAGATGGATTGTACCGTTCTTTACGCAATTAGAATTTGTGAAAGAAGTGTTGCCAGAAGAAACGCCCCTTATTACGATACGTGGAAAAGAGTTATTCGAAAATATAGATAAAGAAGCAACAGCCGTATTGAATGTTGGTACAGAGCTTAGCAAAACATTTATTCCAGAAGAAATTGCAGATATAGCTTCTGGACGTATATTTAATTATTATCAATAAGAAATTATTGTCAGCCCCTTATAGTCAACTTGGTATAAGGGAACATAAAAAAAGGAAAAGCGGTATATGCTTTTCCTTTTTTGTGTAAATGAAAAAGTGTATAGGCAACTATTTTTTAATTCGGTATGAAATTCACGCCGGAAGGAATAGAGAGTGTATTCCTTTCAGTATCCATTGTGACAGTAACACCGAAAGGAATTCCAATATTCGGCTGTATATGCCCAATAGGAAGTCCGTATAATACCGGAATATTGTAGGGAGCGAGGTAATTATACAATATGCTTTGTAATGATAGGGACTGCTTTGAGCTGATGCAATCATGACAGCTTGTGAAGACAATTCCTCCGCATTCCTTCAGTTTTCCTGCTAAGCGTAATTGGTTAAGCATGCGATCGATGCGATAGGGCTCTTCTCCAATATCTTCAAGTAATACAATTTTATTTGCTGTATAGATTTCATAGGGAGTACCTAGTGTACTTACTAAAACTGTTAAATTCCCTCCTATTAATGGCGCAGAAATCATGCGGGTAGATGGAGCGGTGATGCATTCTACTCCGGATAAAATAGTTGAAGAGGGATGAAATAATTGATTGAAAGAAGACAAGGAGAGAGAATCGACCCCTTTTCCTAATTCTTCAATCATCGGGCCATGAAAAGTAACAAGTCCTGCATATTGTGAAAAGGCAATATGTAAAGCAGTAATGTCACTGTATCCCCAAAAAATTTTCGGATTATTTCGGATGAGCTCATATTGAATATAGGGGAGGAGACGGCCGCTTCCATACCCACCTCTTGCGCAAAAAATAGCTTTGACTTCAGGATTGGCAAATGATTCATGTAAATCCTGAAGGCGGATTGTATCATCCCCGGCGAGATAGCCGTATTTCTCGTAGACACTTTGGCCGATTCGTACGGATAGGCCCATTGTTTCTAATACTTTTTTTCCGGTAAGAACGTGCTCTAATATGGGTGGTCCTGCGGGAGCAATAATCATGACAGTATCACCTTGTTGTAGGGCATTTGGATGAATCATGTCATCTCCTCCTTCATTTTCAATATATTCGCTTATAAGGAGTTCAATCCTGTTAAAAGAAGGGGAAAGTTTTTTGAAGCAAGAAAAATATAAGAGTGAATAAGAAGGGAGAAAAGAACAATGTTCATAAGTAGAGTAACTGATGTATTACAAATAAAATATCCAATTATTCAAGCGGGAATGGCAGGTGCCATTACAACACCAGAACTCGTCGCGGCTGTATGTAATAGCGGTGGGTTGGGTACACTTGGGGCCGGTTATATGAGCCCGGAACAAATTCGTCAAGCGATTGATAAGATACGAGAGTTAACAGATAAGCCATTTGCAGTCAATTTGTTACTGACGAAGGAAATGCAAATTGAGGAAGATAAAGTAGACGCAGCTAGAAGTTTATTAGAGCCGGTACGAAAAGAATTATGTATAGATGAGCAGAATGAACCTTTGCAACTCCCGAAAAGTTATAAAGAGCAACTGCAAGTATTAATAGAAGAAAAAGTACCAGTCGTCAGCTTTGCATTTCACACTTTAGAACGAAAGGAGATTGCATTACTGAAGAAAGAGGGCATCAAGATAATTGGAACAGCTACAAATGTAGCTGAAGCAAAGGTGCTTGCTGAATTAGAAGTAGATGTAATTGTTGGGCAAGGTAGCGAAGCTGGAGGTCACCGTGGAACTTTTATTGGGAAAGAACAAGAATCTATGATTGGCACATTTGCACTCATTCCACAAATGGTAGCCGCAGTATCAAACATCCCAATTGTAGCGGCAGGCGGAATTATGAATGGACAAGGTGTTGTTGCAGCTTATGCATTAGGAGCAGAAGGTGTTCAAATGGGGACTGCATTTTTAACAAGTGAAGAAAGTATTACACATGATGTACATAAAAAAGCGGTATTGCAGAGTACAGATACAAGTACAGTTGTAACGAGAGCATTTTCTGGAAAGTATGCAAGGGGAATTCGAAATTCATTTATAGAGCAGCATAAAGAAAAAGAAGAACGACTTCCAATGTACCCAGTTCAAAATATATTAACTTCTAAAATTCGTCAAGAAGCTGCGAAGCAAAATAAGGGAGAGTATATGTCACTTTGGGCTGGACAAGCTTCTTCATTAGCAAGAGAAGAATCGGCAGAGCAAATTATTGAGCGAGTGATGGCAGAAGTAAAAGAAACCGTAGAAAAATTACAAAGTGTATATACAAAAAAATCGCTTGAATAATTCAAGCGATCGTTTTGTTAATTTGCTTTATAAAATTGCTGGATGGCTTCGTCGATATATACCCAGCCTTTCCATCCTAAGTGCATATGATCTTTTAAGAAGTATTTATCATACTCATGGTTCGAGAAGTCAGCGATTGGATAGCCAGCTTGTGTAATTTGCTCATTGACTTTCTTGTAATATAATTCGCGTCGTTCTTTTGGGAAGCCAGCATAATCATACCAAGGGCCTTTGACAGGAACAGAGATGAAGAGTGGTTTTGCACCTGATTGTTTTAATAAATCAAGTACAATTTGTAAATCTTCATATTCTGGAGATTGGTCATACGCATCATTTTTTAAATAACCTTGTCGTTGCTTCAATTTCTTTTTAATTTTGCTATTGAAATAATCATCTTCGATACCATATTCATTTGATTTTGATTCTAATTTTCCAGTTTGATCTGCATGTTTACGCGTTTCATCCCGATCCATTTGTTTTAATGACGGATCGAGATTTTCTTTATGCGGTTTAATATTAAACATTGCGGTAAAGATGTCTTTACGATCTAAAATATTGCGGTAAAGATAAGCGAAAGGCTTTGCCGCAAGTGCTTTCATATTGTGCTTTGGATCATCATAGACAATACCTTCTAAAGATATTTTTAATAACGTCTCTTTCTTTACAATCTCAAAGCTTAATAAGCGTTTTGCAATTTGTTTTTTCATTTCAGGCTTTAGATCATTGTTGAAAAGAAGATGATAGCCCTGTTGTTTAGAAAAGTTAGGTGCAAAGTGTGTTTCATCAATTCCTTGTGGTACAAACCATTGTGGTGAAAGGACAAAGATCATTTTTTTATCTTTTAATTGATCCATTGTAGATGCAAAGTTTAGCACATGGACAAGGTCCTGTGTTCCGCCACGACCAATAAGGAATGGTGTGAATCCTTCGGGTTTTACTTTAAAGTAATTAGATGGATGAAAAGCATCCATTCTTGCAAATTCCGATGAACCATACATCGGAAGATATTTCGGATCTTCTAACATTTTTTGCTGTAAAGCTATACTTTGTATTTTCTCTGGTTTTAGAGAAGTTGCTGCTTCTTCTACTTTTTCATCACTTATAAGTGGAAGTAGAAAGCGCGTTGGAATAAGTAAGAATACAGCAAAAAGGGCCAATGCTAAGAGCATCGGTCCAAAAGTTGCTTTTTTCATCGGATTTCTTCCAACTTTTTAATAATCATGTTTGGTGTTGCCCACTCATCACGATCAAAATCAGAAATAGATACTTCGATATCTAGACGTTCTTGGAATTCTACTAATAAAGATACTGTAGCGAAAGAATCAAGGATACCTTCTTCAAATAATTGTACATCTTGATTTTCTTTTACAATATCATTTTCACAAACTTCTTCTAAAATATCTAATACTTGATCTTTAAATTCTGCCATTTTTAAAATCTCCTTTATATCCGAAATGTATTATGTGTAACTTCTTTGCTGTAAGAAAAGAAGTTATTCATTAAAAGTATCTGTTAAGGTGACCAGAGAAGATTAGGAAACCGAAACATACAAAATGGAATGTAATTACAATCGCAAGAACATGCATGAATTTATTATTCGGCCAAAACTTATGCTTTTTGTTTTTTCGTTCGAAAATATCAAATAAAATAAACAAAGCTGCATGATATAGGCCATAAATAATGTATTGATACACATGTTCACCTAAAATATGCCAAATTCCCATGATGAAAAAGTTTAAAAATGCGCCAATATATGAAATCGTATATCGATTTTTAATTAACTTTTTCTTTGTTGCGAAAAAGACAAAGCGCATATAAATAAAGTCACGGAACCAGAAAGATAAGCTCATGTGCCAACGGTTCCAGAAGTCTTTAATATTACGGCTGATAAACGGTTTGTTAAAGTTTTCTGGTGTTTTAATACCCATCATATAACTTACACCAATTACAAATGCGCTATAACCAGCGAAATCGAAGAATAGGTATAAACTGTAACTATACATATAAACAGCATTAGATAAAACCGTGTCTTGATTTGCAAATACTGCATCAACAAAATGTTTCTGTAGTAAATAAGCAATTATAAATTTATACAGAAACCCTTGGAAAATACGGTTCATCCCTGTGTATAGTAATTTTTGATATTCTTCAGCACTTGGTGGTTTTTGAATATCTTTTTGGAATCTTCGATAACGATCGATAGGTCCAGTTGAGATAGCAGGGAAGAATAGAACGAACTCCCAGAAATTAAAGAATGTGAGCTCCTTAATTAAATTATCACGAACTTCAAATACCATTTGTACTGCCCTAAATGTCACATAAGACATACCAAGGAAAACAATGAACTTTAGTTCAGGTACGAATGGTGCAATTTTTGCTAACACTAGTGGCAAAATTGATAAAATAACAGCCATGCAAAACATGAATGTATTATTATTTTGTTTTCGTAATAGTAAATAGCCTTTAATCAGGATATATTGCCAAATAATAAAGGCTGCTAACATCATCGCTTGCTTTGGCTTATCAGAGAAGATAATGGCAAGCATCACTAATGTTAGAACGGCATTATATTTGCGCAACATTTTACCTTTTAATCCAGCTATAATAGTAGGTATTAATAAAATGCCCACTATGGCGAAAAAATAAAATGATCCGTATGCGGTCATGCTGTAACCTCACTCAATAATTTTTTGCGATCTACCTTTCCATTTGGTGTCATTGGAATAGAAGATTGATACATGAATTTTCTTGGAATCATGTAATTTGGTAATCGCTCATTGAGTTCTTTTTTGATTGCAGATGTTAATTTGAATTCTTTTTCAAACGAATGCTCTCCTGGAACAACAACCGCTAATAAGTAATCGTACTTCTCACCTTTTTTAATTGGAATGATGACAGCTCCTTCTACGTAAGAGCAGCCACGAAGGTGATGTTCAATTTCTTCTAATTCCATTCGATAACCATGTAATTTAATTTGGAAATCAAGACGACCATTATAGAAAAGAAGACCATTTTCTACATAGCCAGCATCCCCCGTTTTGTAGGCACGTTCACCATCAATAATTGTGAATGCTTTTTCTGTTAATTCAGGGCTTCCTAAGTACCCAACACTTACGCTTGGGCCAACAATTACGATTTCACCTTTTTCACCATCGGGTGCGATCGTACCATCTTCTTTCATAATAAGAATGCGGCAATCAGATTTACAATAGCCAACTGGAAGTGATTGATATGTATCAACAACTTCTTTTGTTACATGAATGCCTGTGACAGCTACAGTAGCTTCTGTTGGACCGTACGTATTCATAATTGTTGCTTTCGGGAACCGCTCAATTAGTTTTCTTGCTACGTCATTTGATAATACTTCACCGCAGAATAAGAATGTTTTCATGTTTGGTAGCATACCTTCAGAGAAAGATGGCTCCATTAAACACATTTCTGCAAAAGAAGGTGTGGATGTCCATACTTGAACATCAGATTGTTCTAAAGAAGCAAATAAGTCTTTTGGACGTGCAATCATATCTTTATCAATTGCCCAAAGCGTACCACCTGTTACTAAAGATGGGTAAACATCCATCACAGATAAATCGAATGAGAAAGGTGCTTGGTTTAAGAATACTTGCCCCGTTTGTAAGTTGAAGTCTTGGACAGCCCATTTTGTAAAACTGCTAAGACAATTATACGTAATTTGTACACCTTTTGGATTACCTGTGCTCCCTGATGTGTAAATAATGTAGAAGTTTTCATCATCTTTTACCGCATGAGTAGGGTTTGGTGTTTCTCCTTTATGAGTAAAGAGAATATCTTTTAAGTTGTTTTCAGATATAATACGAACTGGTAAATCAGTTACTGCTACTTCAGCTGGTGATAGAAGTAATTTCGCACCAGAGTTTTCAGCAATACGCTGTACACGATCAATTGGAATAGATAAATCTACTGGAATATAAGCGTGGCCAGCTTTTACACATCCTAAAAAGCTAGTGATCATCTCTGGCTGCATATGGCCATAAACCATAATTGGTGAGCGATCATCTGCATACTCAGAAGAAATCCAATGAGCTAATGCATCAGAGTCTTCCTTTAATTGTTTGTACGTAATTTTCGCATCTCGCCAAACGAAAGCGGTTTGGTCAGGAGTTTCAATTGCCCACTTTTCGATTTGTTCTAATAACTTCATAACGTTCCCACCCTAAAATTCATTGTAAATAAATGTGCTTGTGTTTGTATCATGGAAACCATACAAATAAAGCAAAGTAAATAAAATTGCAAGGTAATAAAAAGTTTTTGCAACCCATTGTACGAGTGGTCGAGACCATATCTCTTTTAATCTTTCCATGTCTTTCCCTCTCTTATGAAATAGTAACTATATGTAGGTATCTTATCCTACTTTGTTGTGAAAAAAACAAAATTCCACATTTTAGGTAAATGTAAGAAAAAAGGCCCTTTTTTGATAGTAGCACTAAATACTAAAAAAGAAAATCCCTAACTTAGTAATTATAGTACATTCTATATGAATTTGTAATGGATTTTTTAGAAGAATAAGGGAGTAAATAAAGTGTTTTTTTTGCAAATAAATATCTTACAAGGAAATGAAGAAAGGGTAGTGAAATAAGAAATGTAATGGATGAAAAGGGGGTATCAAGAATGGCGTTAAATAAAAGGTGGCGGGCATATGTTTTAGAGGAAAATATTATAAAGTGGCGGAGGCATATTCACCAATTTCCTGAACTCTCATTTCAAGAAAAAAAAACGTCACAATTTATATATGATACATTGTGTTCATTTTCAGCTTTTGAGGTGACGAGACCGACGACATATAGTGTAATGGCAAAGAAAAAGGGAAAGAATAGCGGAAAAGTAGTAGCAATTCGTGCAGATATGGATGCTTTGCCGATACAGGAGGAGACGTTTAAATCATATGCTTCCGTTACCTCAGGAGTCATGCATGCATGCGGGCATGATGCGCATACCGCTATTTTATTAGGTACAGCCGAAGCAATAGCGAATATGAATGAAGATTGGGACGGGGAAATTCGCCTTTTATTTCAACATGCAGAAGAAGTGTATCCGGGCGGTGGACAGGAAATGGTGAAGGCTGGTGTCATGGACGGTGTGGATTATATTATTGGCTTACACGTTATGTCTGGATTAGAAACGGGAAAGATTGGGATTGTATATGGACCAATGATGGCGGCTCCTGATGTATTTACAATAGAAGTAAAAGGAAGGGGAGGCCATGCGGCTAGACCGGAAGAAACGATAGACCCAATCGCAGTTGGTGCACAAGTTATTACAAACTTACAACATATTGTATCTAGAAATACAAGCGCTTTTATGCAAAGAGTTGTTTCTGTAACACAATTTCATGGGGGAGCAGCGGATAATATTATTCCTGATGCAGCATATTTAATGGGGACAGTTCGCACTTTCGATCAAACCTTGAGAAAAGAAGCAGAGGAAAAGATTGAGCAAATTGCTAAGGGAATTATAGAGGCGCATGGTGCCGAGTATACATATACGTATCGATATGGGTATGATCCGGTCATCAATGATACGTTTATTACACAAATAGTAGAAGAAAGTGCGGTAGAGTTGTTTGGAAAAGAGGGAATCGTAAAACTTGCTCCCTCGATGGGGGGAGAAGATTTCTCAGCATATTTACGAAAAGCACCAGGCTGTTTTATCAAATTAGGAACTGGTAATGAGAAAATCAAGACTTGTTATCCTCATCATCATCCAAAATTTGATGTGGATGAATCAGCTTTAATCAATGGGGTAGAGTTATTTTTACAAACAACGATGAAATTATTAAAAACGTAAAAGAGTATGTAGAACTTGTATGTCTTTATTTACGGAGAGAAGTTTTAAAATGATTGAAGTTTCATCTTACAGCGTACAAAAAAAGGCAACTGCGATTAACGCAGTTGCTTCTATTTCTTTCCGTTAGAGAGGGCTGAGAAAGAACTATGCTCATTTGTAGTATATGAATAGTTGACGGACAAGCTTGTACTTTTTCATTATTTTTTAAAAAATAATTATTGACTTTGATAATCACTATCAATTAACCTAATAGTATAATTGATAGTGATAATTATTATCGTTTATGTGAATGGATGGGGAAAATATTTCGCCTTGGACAAAGGAATTTAAAAATAAACATATAGAATGGCAACAGAATGTAATTCATGCTGAATATGTAGATGAGAAGAAAACAAATAAAACAGAAAAGATACATAATCAAGGGAGAGAGTCAGTTGAATAAATTTGTAATGATTTTTGCAAGTATGAGTGGAAATACAGAAGAAATGGCAGATCATATTGCTGGAGCAATTCGTGAAGCAGGAAATGAGATTGAAGTAATTGATATTATGGATACACCAAAAGCTTCTATATTAGAAGAATATGATGGGATTATTTTAGGGGCATATACATGGGGAGATGGTGACCTTCCTGATGATTTCTTAGATTTCTATGATGAAATGGAAGAAATTCAATTAGCTGGTAAAAAAGCAGCGGTATTTGGGTCGTGTGATTCTGCTTATCCGAAATACGGAGCAGCTGTTGATATTTTAGAAGAAAAATTACGAGAGCGCGGTGCGGAAGTTGTAATAAAAGGGCTAAAAGTAGAATTAACGCCGGAAGATGAAGATGTAGAGAAATGCCTTCAATTTGGTTCTGAGTTTGTAAAATATCTTTCTTAATGGCGAGAGGGAGATGAAGATGGGTGCAGGGGAAAATAGCAATTAAAACAATGACAGATTATCATTTATATGATTTTATGCGTTGTCCACATAAGTTTTATTTTCGTCATATAAAAAGAAGAGAACCTTCTTCCTTTGAATGGCAACAGATGGTGCAATCGATTGTAAATCAAATTATTTGTGAGTACTACAAATCACCAATTGAACAACAAACAACAGTGCGTTTGTTACAACTATTAGAAAGACATTGGGGGAAAGTACGTATTGGAATGTTTGCTTCGAAAGCGGAATATTATATTATTCTTGCCAAGCTAACAGATCATCTATTAAAGTTTGTAAAAGGTGAAGCGAGTAAGACACCGCCTTTATTTTTATATGAAAAGCTGCAAACTTATATGGAGGAGTTAGGTATACAAATTGCATTGACTTTTGAAGTAGGCGAGTGGTCTGAAAAATCATTTGTCATCAAAAAATATGTTGTTGATGCAAATGAAGAGATGCTTACTCTTTGTAAGAAGTTAACAGCTGTTTTTAGCTATAAAGCTTTTGGTATTCTTCCAGAAAAAATTGAAATTGTTAATTTAATAGAAGGAACTAGACATAGCTATGTTCCGAAAGAGCAAGATAGGATAGATGGGATGGACGATTTATATAGAATGAAAGAAATGATACAGCAACCCGAACAGTATACAGACCGTATATTTCGTTCTGAATGTATGGGGTGTGCTTTCCGTATTGACTGTAAAGTAGACGAGGTGCAAGAGGGGACGGAACAGAAAAAAATTATATTACACTGAGGGATGCAAAATTGCATCCTTTTTGTATTGACATGAAAAGCTTTTCATTATTTACGATATATAGGTAGGGGAAACTTCATAGTGGGAGGGTTAATTCATGACAAATGAAGCGAAGGTGTTTCAATGGTTAAAAGAACAAAAAGCTCCATTCTCTATTCAATTACAAATTTTGCAGGCGTTTCAGATGTATAAATTAATTGTAGAAATGGATAAAAAATTAATGCTATATGAGGAAATGGAGAATAGGGAAAGAAGTTAATTCGTTCCCTGAAGTATCATTTGTAATTTTCTTCGATTTTTTTGTATCTCCTGTTCATTATTGGCTTCAAAGCTATGAATAAGGTTATGAAGCAACGGACTGTATTGATAAAATTGTATGACTCGTTTTAAGAAAGATGAATCATGATGAGGAGTGAGGTTACAGTATTGTTTATATATGGCATCTGTAAATTTACTACCAAAGTCATTATATAATCCAGCGAAGTCAAAGGCAGGATCTCCAATTTGAGCATCACCAAAATCGATAATACCAGCAATGCTTCTCTTCTCCTCATCAAATAAAATGTGACGGTGTGTAAAGTCAGCGTGGATTATTGTTCTTTTGAAATCAGATGCATGCGTATGTTCAAAAAAGCCCTCGAATAAATAATCAAAAGTTTCTCTTTCTAGTGATGTAAGTGTGAGAGCGAGATAATCATGTAATTTCTTTTGAATTTCTTTCCAATATGAGATAGGCTTTTCAGAAGTAAACTTCCATCTTACAGCATCTTCTATTGGGATGGTGTGTAAAGAAGCAAGAAAAGTAGCAACCTGTATAATAACTGTTTCACGCTCTTGTGTAGTCAATTTTTCTATTACTTTTGTAGTTAATGGTTTTCCATGAATGAGTTTATAGTAACTGCAAACTGGAATGGAATCTGATTTGTTGTTATATAAAGTGTTGTACTGGGGGATTTTTAGCTTTTGTACGGATTGAGAAAGTACTTCACATAGCTGTTTTTCGCGAGGTATACGCTCTGCATACTCGGATTTACGTGGGAAGCGGAAGAGCCATTCATTATTAATAATAATCGCTACATTATCCCATCCGTTCTCATTTTGTTCATAAGAGTGTATGGTGGTATTCGGTAGTGCTTGTTGTATATATTGCCTGTAAGAGTACATATGATTTTCCTCATTTCTCCTTTAGATAGGTTAACTTTATAATAACAGAATTTTCTTTTTATGTGATAATATAAGGGAAATGATATAAAGAAAGGGTATATGATGCGAAATAAAAACAAGAGAATAGTAATGATGATATTATTCGTGTGTATTTTGTTTTTAGGAATTTATAAAATGCAAGTCTTTGTGAAATTTAAATCGAAAAGTGAGTATCAAATATCTGAAGAATTAAAGAGAAAAGAAATACAACAGCTCACTTTTGATGAAAAGAAAAGAATCGGAGAGTATCTGGTAACCGCTCAATTATCGGTCTTTGCTATTCATGATAAAGAAGAGATAAAAAGGATAGGTATAGAAATATTTTCGGGAGATTATACAGGGGATGGCTATGGAGAATTAATGAGAAATTATTACCCAAATCGTTTTCAAGATTTAAAATATAAATTTGTGAATAAAGAAATACGTGAAGAATCGGATGAAAGCTTTACGTACAGTGCTACAGCTCATGTTTCAGGTATTGAGAATGGAAAAAGAGATGAAATGGGAGTGGATTATAAACTAAAGGTTGTAAAAGAAAATAATATGTTTAAGATTAAGGAGCAGCAGCAACATGTAGAATAAAATGTCCCTAAAAAGTAGGGACATTTTTTGTGTTCTCACAGTTCTTTTAGAAAAGATTGAGGATTGTTTTTCCATATAAATCTCCATCCATTAAAAGTAGACGAATATAATGAGTACGAGTAATATTGCCCCGAAAATACTAATTCCAATTAAAAAAGAAGTATTTTTATATTGAGGTGGTTTATGAACATCTTGTCTATATCCAGGTGAGATTTCAGGAGCAAACTCTTCGTCATAGTGCTGCTTTTGTTTCTTTTCATCCATAGATTTACACCTTTCTTTTTCCTTATGTTACACGTTTAAGGAGGAACTATGCATGAAGAAAAAGCCA
Organism: Bacillus cereus; assembly: GCF_002561295.1. Taxonomy (GTDB): domain Bacteria; phylum Bacillota; class Bacilli; order Bacillales; family Bacillaceae_G; genus Bacillus_A; species Bacillus_A cereus_S. The sequence continues at coordinate 50,018 of NZ_NTUG01000045.1, read as the reverse complement.
CTTTAATTAGTGGCTTTCTTGTGATGTATATTTACGTTGTACTTGAAAAAGACGAATAAGTAAGAAGGTAGCTCCAAATGCAAGCCCGATAATAAGACCAATCCAATAGCCTTTCGCTGCCCAAGAAGTATAGGTTGCCAATATATAACCGAGTGGTAGACCGATAATCCAGTAGGCAATAAGTGTCATAATGAGAGCCATATTCACATCTTTATAGCCGCGGAGTGCCCCTTGCACGGGAGTAGCGATTGCATCTGAAATTTGAAATAAAATGGCGAAAATGAGAAATTCTTTTGCCAAATCATGAACAGCAATATCTGTTGTGTAAATAGAAGCAATTTGATCGTCAAAGACAAAGAGTAGGATAGAATATAATAAGGAAAAAGCAAGTGCCAAACCAATTCCGATAAAACTATATTGTTTGGCATTTGTATAACGATTTGCTCCAACTTCAAAACCAACCGCAATTGTCATAGCCATCGCTAAACTTAAAGGTGTCATATATAAAAGTGAAGCAAAGTTCATAGCTGCTTGATGTGCAGCGATTGTTGTCGTATTAAAATTACTCATCATAAGTGTTACAGCAGCGAAAATACTCGTTTCAAAAAAGATGGCAAAGCCGATAGGTACCCCAAGTTTTAATAATTCTTTCCAACTTGACATAGAAAGTCGGTATAGGTGCCTAAATATGTTGAAAGATGCAAATGGTTCTTTTGTACGGATAATAATAATCGTAATAAGTAAAATACACCAATAGGTTGCGGTAGAAGCAATTGCTGCACCAACGCCGCCTAGTTTTGGGAAACCGAAATTTCCAAAAATAAATACGTAGTTTAAAATGACGTTAATGGGTAAGGAAAGCAATGTAATAATCATTGTTGTACGTGTTTTGCCTAGTGCATCAATAAAACTACGTAATACAGTATAGACAAATAAAGGAATGATACCAATTGCAATAATACTTAAAAATTGAGCAGCAATGTGTTCAACCTGCTCCTCTAAATGCATGCCATTTAGAATTGGTGAAACGGCAAAGAAACCGACTAAAATAACAAGTAAACTAACTCCAATTGCTAAATATACGGCTTGTATGACAATGTGAGGAACCTGATCTTTTTGTTTGGAACCAACAAGTTGAGCAATAATAGGCGTAGTAGCTATTAAAATTCCTGTTAATCCAGTACTAACGGGAATCCATATGCTTGTTCCGATTGCGACGCCAGCTAAATCAGTAGCACTTGCATGTCCTGACATTGTTGTATCAAAAAAGCTCATTGCAAATAAAGACATTTGTGTTACAAAAATCGGAAAGAATAGTAATACAAATTGTTTTATTTTTTGTAAGAATGAATGGGTTTCTTTCATAAAATCTCCTTTCCATATAAAAACAAACTCTTATTATCATACAATTTAATCAAAAAATAGAAAAGAAATACGCGTATGTTCCTGTGAAATAGAGGAAAAAAAAGATGCACTTTGGAAAAGGATAAGGTATTATGATAAGGTGTGAAAAAAGTATATATAAGGTATTAAGGAGGCACTATTTGTGGCTGATTGGTTAATTGGTTTAATCATGGGAGCTGTTGAAGGATTAACGGAGTTTTTACCGGTTTCATCAACAGGCCATATGATTTTAACAGGACATTTAATTGGATTTGAAGATGATAGAGCGAAAGTATTCGAAGTCGTCATCCAATTAGGATCGATTTTAGCAGTCGTTGTTGTATTTTGGAAACGTTTATGGTCATTAGTTGGAATTGGAAAAGTAACAGAAGGGCCATCTTTAAATTTATTACATATCATTATCGGTATGATTCCAGCAGGAGTACTTGGCGTGTTATTCCATAGTACAATTAAAAAAGTTTTATTTGGACCAGGACCTGTTGTTATTAGTTTAATCGTTGGTGGTATTTTAATGATTGTTGCTGAGAAATTTTCAAAACCAAGTACAGCAAAAACATTAGATGAAATTACGTACAAACAAGCATTTACAATAGGGATGTTCCAATGTTTAGCCCTATGGCCAGGATTTTCACGTTCTGGATCTACAATTAGTGGTGGATTACTAGCTCGTGTATCTCATACAGCAGCTGCTGAATATACATTTATTTTAGCGGTACCGATGATGGTTGCAGCGTCAGGGTTAGATTTAATTAAAAGCTGGGATGTATTAAGTTCAGCAGATATTACATTGTTTGCAACTGGCTTTATTACAGCTTTCCTTGTAGCAATGCTTGCGATTGTTTCATTCTTAAAATTATTAGCTCGTGTAAAGTTAACACCATTTGCTTATTATCGCTTTATTTTAGCAGCGGTGTTCTATTTCTTCATTATGCGATAAAAAAACTGCCATTTGGCAGTTTTTTATTTTACGATTTTTTTAATCATATCTTCCATGACATGTTCCCAAAGTGAAGTGTCATCAGCTAATGTAGCACGGAAATTCGCATACATTTCTTTCTGTTTTTCTTCGAATTGTGGGTCATCTTTTTCAGGTAACGTAGCACGCATAGAAGTTACTAATTCTTGCACTTTTGGAGCGCGTGGCCCCCATACTGCTTGTTCTTTTCCATCTTTATCAATGAAAATAAAGATTGGAATAGCACGTGCTGTTCCGTTCGTTAAATATTGATCCATTAGTTCTAAATTTTCATCACGGATAAGTAAGCTCATTTCAATATTGGACACTTCACAAATACGCTTCATAACAGGTACGCAAAGAAGTGCATCTCCGCACCAATCCGCTGTTAATACAATAACGCGCCATCCGTCATTTTGGCGCTCTTCTAAAATAGGGAGCAATTCATTTGGAATTAAAAAGTTATTATAAATATGTAGCAATTCATATTGGTTTACAGTCATGTTATTTACGTATGCATCAAAGGACATGCCTTTATCAGCCCATTGTTGTAATGTCATATGTAACACCTCTTTCGTATATTATGCTGTTATTGTATCAATTTTCATAGAGAAAAGCTTGTAATCTTACTTGTTCTTTTTCTTATCATCAGGCCATATTTTATCCAAAATGAAAAAGGCAAGAATAATAAGTAGCTCTCCTTTATTTGAAATTGTAACACTTTCCATCCAATCATCTGCCGTATGAATTGCAATCCAACTAATTGAAATTTCTATAAGAGATAACACGGAAAAGGTTATCCATTTTGCTGTGTGTGTAAGTAAGGGGGTTAATAGTACTTTGAAAAATAACGTTAAGAAATTACTAATCCAATCTAGTATAAGAATTAATACAAAAAAGAGAAGTAGTGCAGTTCGCGATGAATATTCTACACCGATAAGACGGAAAATACCGACATAGACAAAGAAAATAAATGCGCAAGCAAGAAATATAAGAATAGCAATCGTGCTGATAGTAATTATTTTATCTTTTCTACTAAAATCGGAAAAATTTTTTTCATCTGCGTCCATAATAAACCTCCAAACTGTTTTATACATATAAGGGAAATATTCTCAATTCGTTATAACAATGTATGTTTTATTAGAAAATAAAAAGGGTGCGATAAATCGCACCCTTTTGTGGCTGATGTGAGTTTCAGCATGTGAAAAAAGCAACCGATATCATTTATTTCCAAATAGATAATAAATGATACCTAATCTAGCGAATGTGTTATAAAGGATTATATTGGGAAAAAAGATGACAAAATGTAAGATATAAGGTAATATAATTAATAAAGTTTTTATTTAACTATATGAAACAAAAAGGAGATGTCATCGGTGTCTCATAATCGTGAACAATTAATGGAAAATTTATCTGCAAATGTTTTTGCTATGTTTCGTTCATTGCGTAATGATATTGGAAAAATTTTTGGAGATTACATACCATGGAATGAATTTCTCGTACTCCGTATATTAAATCGTAATGACAAAGAGATGGTTTCTCGCGTTGCGAACGAATTGCATGTGTCAAATAGTCATATTACAGCTGTTACAGAGAAGCTAATTAATAAAGGCTTCGTGACGCGTTCTCGTTCTACATCTGATCGCCGTGTTGTGTATTTAGAAATTACGGAACAAGGAAAAGAGCTAGTTGCAAAAATGGAATTTGCGAAAAAACAGTATTTACAAGAAAGATTTTCGGCTTTATCTGAAGAAGAGATGCATGTAATGATATCTATCTCAAAAAAACTGATATAAAAAGAACTATGATGAACTATGTTTAGTAGAAAAACCTTCCTTGTCTTTGGGAAGGTTTTTTATTTGCTCACTATTTTCTTCATCTCCACTGCTTATCAACTCTTACGAATCGGACTTTTATGGACAGTGAATCTCCCGCTTAACTTCTTTGTTTTTGGTAGAATTTTGAGTCTGACGCTGACTCCCTTAATATAGCAGGATGAATTGAAAAAGAATTTCATGATTTTTTAAGAAGAATGTAATGTGTACGATTGAGATTGAAAAGACATACTACCAATAGGAAAGGAGGAAGGAAGATGACAAATCGTAATGGTAGTCAAGGAAGTGGAAATCAAGGATCACCCAAAACAGGACAATTTCAACAGGAGTTTAGTTCTGAATTTGTAACAGGTAATGATAATAAAGGGAAAGAATATCGTTCGAAAAAAGGAAGTAAATCAAGAAAGGAGTGAATATATTCACTCCTTTTCTTATGAAGCAGCTGAGCTATCCGTATTATATTTATTTTCTGATTTAGATACGATCATCGCGCAGATTGCATCGCCAGAAATATTAACTGCAGTTCTTGACATATCGAGAATACGGTCAACTCCAATAATTAAGGCAATGCCCTCTACTGGAAGATTTACTTGATTTAAGACCATCGTTAACATGACAAGTCCAACGCCAGGTACACCGGCAGTTCCAATACTTGCTAATACGGCTGTTAACACAACCATAGCTAATTGAGCCATTGTAAGTTCTACCCCATATACTTGAGCGATAAAGACCGTAGCAACTCCCTGCATAATGGCAGTGCCATCCATGTTAATGGTAGCGCCAAGTGGTTGTACAAAAGAACTAATTGATTTTGAAACTCCCAGTTTTTCTTGTGCGGTTTTCATAGCAAATGGTAAAGAAGCATTAGAACTGGATGTACTGAATCCAATCGCCATAACAGGTCCAAAATGCTTGATGAAGCGAACAATGCTTTCTTTAGCGAATACTTTTAATAAGCCTCCATATACAAATACACCATGAATGATAAGTGCCAGCATAACGACAATCATATACTTGAACATTGCAGCGACGCCTGCAAGACCCATCTGGCCGACGGAAGAAGCAAGCAACCCAAATGTTCCAATTGGAGCAAGTTTCATAACGAGATTAACAAGATACATCATTAATTCGTTGCCCTGTTCAAGTAATGAGTGAATACCTTGAACTCGTTTTCCAAGAATAGCAAGCCCAAGTCCTATTAATACGGCAAAGGTAATGATTTGGAGCATATTTCCATCTGCCATAGCTTTAGCTGGATTATCAGGTACAATATTGAGAAGTGTATCCACAATAGAAGTTTCAGCTTTTGCGCCTTTATAGGAAAGATCCTCTGTTTTAAATCCCCCACCTTTACCTGGTTGAATGAAGAGTGCGAGCGCAACAGCGATAGAAATAGCGACTGCTGTAGTTGTTAGAAAAAAAGAAATTGATTTTACACCGATTCTTCCAAGCTGTTTTGGGTCTCCAAGACCAGCTGCTCCAAGCGCAATTGAGATAAATACAACTGGAACAACGAGCATTTTAATAAGTCGGATGAATAGTTGCCCGATTGGGTTAAATACATATTGGTTTAAGGGTGTGAAGATAGATGGGGCGTATAAATTTAAGGCAAGACCGACGATAAGACCGAGTGCAAGTGCAAGTAAGATTGCTTTTGTTTGCTTCAATAAAATCCCTCCTTGTTTTTTGGAAATACTTTCTATTTTATTGTACCGAAAAAGTATGTTATTTGACAATATTTTCTGAAAATTATTAATATTATTTTTTTATTTCGGATAGATATATTGTGATAGACGTTCTGTTATTCTTGTTTGCTAATATATAGAAAAATATGAATATGAACTGTATTTTAGAATAAGAAATAGACCATCTTGCTGTTGCAAGATGGTCATGGGAGGGGACAATTTATGTCAATTTAAATTAGGGATGGAAAGCTGTTCGAGACACTGGGGAATGTCTCATAATTAGGGAGGAACAGCTTTGATAGTTTTAATATAAAAGATAGATGTGGCTTCAATGTGAACTTGAAGTGAAAGATGTGGGGATTTTAAACGGATCATAGGAAAAGTAGAAAATAGGTAATGAATTAGTAGGAGATCGATTAAGGTGAATAAAAAAATAGACCATCTTGCTGTTGCAAGATGGTCATGGGAGGGGACAATTTATGTCAATTTAAATTAGGGATGGAAAGCTGTTCGAGACACTGGGGAATGTCTCATAATTAGGGAGGAACAGCTTTGATAGTTTTAATATAAAAGATAGATGTGACTTCAATGTGAATTTAAAGTGAAAGGTACGAGGATTTTTTGATGAACTTAATTTGACAGAAACACATAATAATATTTTCATCGCGGTAAAAATAGAGCAAGAATTGTGTATGAAAACTTTTTCGGAAATGCATTTCAATAGGAAAATAAAAGTTGAAATCTATAAAAAAAAGGATTATGCTCAACTATATTATGAGAGTATAAAGATTCATTCACGGGAATGAGTTCCCTCTAGAAGGTGGGAAATTGAAAAAAATATATGATTAGCGCATAAATATAGGAGTTACTTCATTAAGGGAGTTAGTGAGATGGAAGCAACAATAAAAAAAGGATTGTACAATCGTTTAATCCGATTCAGTCCGCCTCAAATTTTAGCAATGGGCTTCTTTTGTTTAATTATTGCCGGGGGAATGCTATTAAAACTACCGTTTGCGACAAAAGAATCGATTAGTTGGGTAGACGCATTTTTTACAGCAACATCGGCAGCGACGGTAACGGGTTTAGGCGTTGTAGATACGGCAAGTACGTTTACAATGTTTGGTCAAATTGTCATTATGTTATTAATTCAAACAGGTGGGCTTGGATTAATGACGATTGCTATTTTAATTGTGTGGGTATTAGGAAAGAAAATTGGATTGCGTCATCGATTATTAATTGGAGAAGCATTTAACCAAACGAATATTGGTGGTCTTGTAAAGTTAGTGAAACGTGTTTTTATTTTTTCTATTTGTATCGAATTCATAGGGGTTGTTTTTTTATCTATTCGATTTATTCCGGAATTTGGTTTTGGAAAGGGACTATATTATAGTATCTTTCACGTTATTGCGGCTTATAATAATGCTGGATTTGCTCTTTGGCCAGATAATTTAACACGCTATGTAGGAGATCCTATTATTAATATCGGGATTTGTTCTTTAATTATTATAGGTGGTTTAGGTTTTACAGTATTAATTGATATATGGTATAGCCGTAGTTTTCAGAAACTATCACTTCATTCGAAAATTATGATTGTTGGAACAGTAGCTCTTAATGTTATTGCGATTATTGTCATTTTCTTATTGGAGTATAATAATGTGAAAACATTAGGACCTTTATCTTTAAACGAAAAATTATGGGCCTCATTCTTCCAAGGAATTACCCCAAGGACTGCAGGGTTTAATACAGTTGATTATGGGGGAATGGAAGAATCGTCAATTTTATTTACGATGATTTTAATGTTTATCGGTGCAGGAAGTGTTTCAACAGGTGGGGGAATTAAGTTAACGACATTTGTTATTTTAATTACATCGGTTGTAGCCTTCTTTAGAAAGAAAGAAGACTTTATTTTATTTCGTCGTACAATTAAAATGTCGACGGTAACGAGAGCATTGGCGATTGCTGTTGCTAGCCAAATCCTTATTTTTGTAGCCGTATTTTTGCTGATGTTAACAGAGGACTTTAGTTTCATTCAATTGCTATTTGAGACGATTTCTGCATTTGGTACAGTCGGATTATCAATGGGGATTACAGCGAAGTTATCAGCTATTGGAAAATGTATTATTATGTTTGTTATGTTTTGTGGATTAATTGGTCCGTTAACACTTGTTTTTTCTCTGGCGCGGCCAGCAAAACAAAAGATCCGTTATCCATCAGAAGATGTTTTTACAGGATAAGGTATCTCGCAAAGTGCGAGATACCTTTTTTCTTTAAAAGAGTGAAAATAAGAAGCCAATAATCGCCATACGGAATAAGAGTGCAACAAGTGCAGCAATACCACCTACAATAGCAGCGATACTACCAGTTACAGTAGCACCGCGATTATAAGCGTAAATGCCAAGTAAAACAGAAACAAGACCAAAAAGTGTAGGGAATGTAAAGAGAGATAATACAGCAAGAGCAAGTGCAATAAAACCAGCAGTTGATCCTGCTGTTTTTGATTTTACTTCGTCTTTATCACTATAGTTAATATGCTGAGGAGTAACCTCTGCTGCATACTCTTCTTTATAATCCGCTTCTTCAGTTCTATGTCGTTCATCAAATTTATCAGTCAAAATAATGTCTCCTTTCATAACAAGGTTCATTAATAGTATGTATATCTTTTTCTTTTTTATCCAGTTAAGAAACAGATCGTTTTGCCATTGTTTGATTAGGCCGGATGGGAGGGGATTTATCCTGATTTTATCCCGCTATTTGCGGGCAGTAAGACTCCCACCTCAAAATTCAGAGAGAACCGAGGAAGATAGGTGGGGGANNATTAAAGTTTCACTTTATCGTATAGGTTGAAGAAAGTTGATAGTAGATTGTTGTTTTTTATAAATTGTAAAACTTGGTATGAGTTCCTCTATTTTGGAAAGTATAAAAAAGAATTAAGAGGAAAAAGGTGGTTTAACTGATGGAACATCCAATTGAAAACTTAATGAAAACAGCAATGACAAATTTAAAAGAGATGGTTGATGTGAATACAATTGTCGGAAGCCCTGTTTCAACAGCGGACGGAAAAGTTGTTTTAACTGTCTCAAAAGTTGCTTTTGGGTTTGGTGCAGGGGGAAGTGACTTTAAAGGAGAACTGTCTGTAGGGAAAAATTTGTCAGGGCAAGGACAACAAAAAGAGATGAAACAAGGGCATCCGTTTGGAGGGGGAAGTGGTGCGGGAGTTTCCATCAATCCAGTCGCGTTTTTAGTAGTAGGATCTGGTGGTGTACAAGTGTTACATTTACATAGTGGTACACACTTGATTGAAAAGGCACTTAATACAGTTCCTAGCACTGTTGATAAGTTTGTAAACGGTCATTAAAAAGTGAACTTGCATTTTTTAGGAATTATGATATATTAGGAAAAGTGTGCTTAGGGCTAATGAATATAATTGAAATGTAAATATATATAGGATTTGTGAAATAAGGGAGAGGTAGTTATGATTAACATCAAGAATTTTACTGTCGGCTTATGTATGTTAGTAAGCGGATTTGTTGTTTATGTAGTAAAAGAAAAAGCACCATTCTAAAACAGACAGATCATGATGTCTGTTTTTGTTTTGTTAAAATAAACATTGACGAATTGGTTATTAAATGTTAATATTATATTTCGTGTCTCGGTCATATCTAGTATATATTGGATATTTCTTATAAATGTAACGTGAAAAGTTTGCGAAAGATCGGGTAATTTTATCAACAACTTTTGTGAACAAACCCTAAAAGTTATATTTATAAGCTTATACACATACTAGTGTATCAAGGAACGGTCAGAGGAACCGTGTTGATGAGAGAGAGGTAGGGCTTTCATCCAGTATATGTTACTTTCCCGTTAGGTGAATATAAAAAAAGAAGTCTCCTTTTTATTTAAAAGGAGACTTCTTTTTTTTGATAGGTTACATATAGTCGACGCGCTATATTTCATTAGTCGTTATATACACCAGTTAGCATTTGACTTACGAATTGATCGTTTAATTGATCTTGGGAAGATTCATCATTTGCTTGAATATCAATTGAGGCGATGAAGTTGTTGTTTTGTTGTTCGTTTGGATACACCTCTACGTAATTGTTAAATTTACATAAACCTTTCGTGTCCATTAAATCAAATAGTTGTAACATTTCTACTACCTCTTGTCTTGTTCCTTTAATTTGTACACACGCCATGTTATTTTCCTCCTTCATTTGATAATTTATTTTTTTACAATAGGATTATGAAAGTGACATGAAAAATATGATTGTTATTTTTATACAATGTTAGTTTGTTTTCCCCCCTCTGCCATCAAAATTCGTTTTTATTTCCGTATATACGAAAATGAACATGCGTTTATTGAATACAATAGATTCGCACCATTTGACAAAAATCCTTCTTCTAAACAAATATTTTTTAGAGTGAAAAATGACGAAAAAAAATTTTTTGACATTTTGTAAACGTTAACAATGTTGATAAATCAATATAAACGAGGATATGTATAAAATTAAAATTTAAAATTTTCTAAAAATTAACTTGATTTATTTAAAAAGGAGAGTAAACTAGGAAACAATAAAAAATTCACAGAACATAGGGGGCGCTTTTAAGTGAATGAGCAATGGATTTTCTTAAATGGAGAGTTTGTTCCAAAAGACGAAGCAAAAGTTTCAGTATATGATCATGGTTATTTATATGGTGATGGGGTGTTTGAAGGGATTCGTGTCTACAGTGGCAATGTCTTCAGGCTTAAAGAACACCTTATTCGTTTATACGAGTCAGCAAAATCCATTATGTTGGAAATTCCATACACGTTAGAAGAAGTAACAAATATTGTTGTTGAAACAATTCGTCAAAATAAGCTAACGAATGGGTACATCCGTTTAGTAGTATCACGTGGAGTTGGGAATCTTGGATTAGATCCTGATTCTTGTTCGAAACCGAATGTTGTTGTAATTGCGGAACAATTATCTTTGTTTCCGGCTGAATATTATGAAAAAGGGATACCTGTTGTGACGGTTGCGACGCGTCGTAATCGCCCAGATGTATTAACACCACAAGTAAAGTCTTTGAACTATTTAAATAATATTTTAGTTCGTATTGAAGCAAAACTGGCTGGGGTACAAGAAGCGCTTATGTTAAATGAGCAAGGTTATGTTGCAGAAGGATCTGGTGATAATGTTTTCATTGTAAAAGGAAATAAATTAATTACACCACCAAGTTCTGCTGGGGCATTAGAAGGTATTACAAGAAACGCTATTTTGGAAATTGGAGAAAAGCTTGGATATGACGTAAGAGAAGAATTATTTACAAGACACGATGTATATGTAGCTGATGAAGTGTTTTTAACAGGAACTGCAGCTGAAGTAATTGCCGTTACGACAGTTGATGGAAGAACGATTGGGTCTGGAAAGACGGGTTCACATACAAATCGTCTTTTAGAAGAGTTTCGCAAGTTAGTTGTAGAAGATGGGGAGAAAATTTACGAAGAAAATAAAGTTGGATGATAGAAGTGTAATGGATTATAAATTTGTAAAGCGTTGATAGGGAGGAGTAGTTGATTGTGAAGCCTCACAGAGAGTCGGTGGTTGCTGGAAACCGATGGTTCACGTCGACGAACATCGCCCTTGAGTGCTAAGCTGAAGCGTTTGTCTAGGCTTAGACGGTAGCTCCGTTATTAGCTAGACTCATCCCCTGAGTCACTGAGGCAAGAAGTATTCTTGCAAAGAAGGGTGGTACCGCGAAATCTTTCGTCCCTTCAGCACATAGCTGGAGTGTGGACGTAGGATTTTTTTATTGCATAAAAAGTTTTTAAGGAGGGTTAAAAGAGAGATGTCTTCGAAAACGGAAGAGAAAATGGCAACCGGTGCACAGCTGTTGTTAGAGGCGTTAGGAAAAGAAGAGGTAGAAGTTATTTTTGGTTATCCTGGAGGGGCTGTTCTGCCGCTATATGATGCGATTTATGACTGTGAAATTCCTCATATTTTAACGAGGCATGAACAAGGAGCGATTCATGCAGCAGAAGGCTATGCACGGGTTACCGGAAAACCAGGTGTTGTGATTGCGACAAGCGGTCCAGGGGCAACAAATGTGATTACTGGTCTTGCAGATGCGATGATTGATTCGCTGCCGCTTGTTGTTTTCACAGGTCAAGTAGCAACAACGTTAATCGGAAGCGATGCTTTCCAGGAAGCGGATATTATGGGGCTTACGATGCCAGTAACAAAACATAATTATCAAGTGCGCAGTGCATCGGATTTACCGAGAATTATTAAAGAAGCATTTCATATTGCACAAACGGGCCGACCAGGACCAGTCGTTATTGATCTTCCTAAAAATATGGTAGTAGAAAAAGGAGAACGATGTAGTGATGTGCAGATGGATTTACCAGGGTATCAACCAAATTATGAACCGAATCCATTACAGATTAACAAATTATTAAAAGCGATTAATGTTGCGAAAAAACCGCTGATTTTAGCTGGGGCGGGTGTATTGCATGCGAAAGCCTCGCAAGAATTAACAGCTTTTGCACGAATGCATTGTATACCTGTGGTGCATACACTTCTTGGACTAGGGGGATTTCCACCAGAAGATGAATTGTTTTTAGGAATGGGAGGAATGCATGGTTCGTATACAGCGAATATGGCCTTGTATGAGTGTGATTTACTCATAAATATCGGAGCAAGGTTTGACGATCGTCTTACTGGAAATTTAGAGTATTTTGCTAAAGGCGCTACGGTTGCACATATTGATATTGATCCAGCAGAGATTGGAAAAAATGTTCCCACAGAAATTCCGATTGTGGCCAGTGCGAAACATGCTTTAGAGGCACTGCTCGAGTGTAAGGAGAGAAAAGGAAATCATAGTACATGGCTATCACTTTTAAAAAGTAGAAAAGAACAGTATCCATTCTTCTATGATCAAGATTCTGAAGAGATTAAACCGCAAGCGGCAATTGATATGTTATATGAAATCACAAAGGGAAGAGCAATTGTCACAACTGACGTTGGTCAACATCAAATGTGGGCTGCTCAATATTATCCGCTTAAAGACCCAGATAAGTGGGTGACGTCAGGCGGACTTGGTACGATGGGATTTGGTTTTCCAGCTGCTATTGGTGCACAAATTGCAAAACCAAACGAATTAGTTGTAGCAATTGTTGGTGATGCGGGCTTTCAAATGACATTACAAGAACTGAGTGTATTGAAGGAACATTCCTTGCCAGTTAAGGTTTTGATTTTAAATAATGAAGCGTTAGGGATGGTAAGGCAGTGGCAAGATGAATTTTATAACCAAAGATATTCTCATTCGTTACTCTCTTGTCAACCAGATTTTGTAGCATTAGCCCATGCATATGGCATAAAAGGGGTGCGAATTGAAAATCCGTTACTTGCGAAGGAGCAGTTACAAGAAGTAATCAATTTGCAAGAGCCAGTTGTTATTGATTGCAGAGTATTACAGTCTGAAAAAGTTATGCCGATGGTTGCTCCAGGAAAAGGGGTTCACCAAATGGAGGGGGTGAAGGAACAGTGAAAAGGATTGTTACGGCGACCGTTCGAAATCAAAGTGGGGTTTTAAATCGAATTACAGGTGTTATGACTAGAAGGCATTTTAATATTGAAAGTATTTCTGTTGGACATACAGAGTCATCCGATATTTCACGAATGACATTTGTTGTTCATGTTGAAAGTGAACAACAAGTGGAGCAGTTAATAAAACAGCTTCATAAACAAATCGATGTGTTAAAAGTATCTGATATCACAGGAGAAGCAATGATTGCAAGGGAGCTCGCTCTTATTAAAGTAGCGACAACGAGTGTATCAAGGGCAGAATTGTATAGTTTAATTGAACCGTTTCGAGCCGCTGTAATAGATGTTGGGAAGGATTCCATCGTCGTGCAAGTAACAGGTACGCAAGAAAAGGTAGAAGCATTAATTGAACTCTTACGCCCATATGGCTTAAAAGAAATTGCAAGAACAGGCGTTACTGCATTTACGCGTAGTATGAAAAAACAAGATAAACAAATTATGTTAATTCATTAATCATTTAAATATAGGGGGAGAAAGAAAATGGCAAAAGTTTATTATGAGAAAGATGTAGCGGTAAATGTATTAAAAGGGAAAAAAGTGGCGATTGTTGGATATGGTTCTCAAGGGCATGCTCATGCACAAAATTTACGCGATAATGGTTTTGATGTAGTAGTTGGATTAAGGCCAGGGAAGTCATGGGAAAAGGCGAAAGAAGATGGTTTTTCCGTATATCCAGTTGCAGAGGCAGCAAAGTTTGCTGATGTAGTCATGATTCTACTTCCAGATGAACTGCAACCGGAAGTATATGAAGCAGAAATTGAACCGAATTTACAAGCTGGAAATTCATTAGTGTTCGCACATGGGTTTAATATTCATTTTAATCAAGTTACACCACCAGAAGATGTAGATGTATTTTTAGTAGCGCCGAAAGGACCAGGACATTTAGTACGTCGCACATTTACTGAAGGCGGAGCTGTTCCAGCTTTATTTGCTGTATATCAAGATGCTACTGGAACGGCAACTGAAAAAGCACTGTCTTATGCAGATGGAATTGGAGCAACGAGGGCTGGAGTATTAGAAACTACATTTAAAGAAGAAACAGAAACAGATCTATTTGGAGAACAAGCTGTGCTTTGCGGAGGTGTTACTGCACTTGTAAAAGCAGGATTTGAAACATTAGTAGATGCTGGTTACCAGCCGGAACTTGCCTATTTTGAATGTTTGCATGAACTGAAACTTATTGTTGACCTTATGTATGAAGGTGGACTTGAAAATATGAGATATTCTGTTTCTGATACAGCACAGTGGGGAGATTTTGTATCAGGACCACGCGTTGTAACAGAACATACGAAGAAAGCGATGGGTGAAGTGTTACAAGAAATTCAAGATGGTACATTTGCAAAAGGGTGGATTGCGGAACATAAAGCAGGTAAACCACATTTTCATGCAACAAATGCTAAGGAGAATGAACATCAAATTGAAGTTGTTGGACGTAAATTACGCGACATGATGCCGTTTGTACAACCGAAAGTAAAGGTGGAGGTTAAATAATATGAAACAGATTTTGTTCATGGATACGACGCTTCGTGATGGCGAACAATCACCCGGAGTCAATTTAAATGAACAAGAAAAGTTACAGATTGCCAGGCAGTTAGAAAAACTCGGAATTCATGTAATGGAGGCGGGGTTTGCGGCAGCTTCTGAAGGTGATTTCCATTCAGTGAAACGTATTGCAGAAACGATCAAAAATGCTTCTGTTATGAGTCTAGCAAGGGCAAAGGAAAGTGATATTCAAAGAGCATATGAAGCAGTAAAAGGTGCGGTATCTCCGAGATTACATGTTTTTTTAGCAACGAGTGATATTCATATGAAATATAAGCTTTGTATGTCAAAAGAAGATGTGTTAGATAGTATTCATCGCTCTGTCACTTTAGGGAAATCTTTATTCCCGACAGTGCAATTTTCGGCAGAAGATGCAACGAGAACGGCGCTTCCTTTTTTAGCAGAAGCTGTAGAAGTTGCGATTCGTGCTGGAGCGGATGTTATCAATATTCCTGATACAGTTGGTTATACGAACCCAGAAGAATACTATTCTCTCTTTAAATACTTACAAGAATATGTTCCTTCATATGAAAAAACTATTTTCTCTTGCCATTGTCATGATGACCTTGGTATGGCGGTAGCAAATTCATTGGCGGCTATTGAAGGAGGCGCACTGCAAGTAGAAGGTACAATAAATGGAATTGGAGAGCGTGCGGGCAATGCTGCTTTAGAAGAGGTAGCGGTAGCTTTGCATATTCGGAGAGACTATTATGAAGCTCGGCCTTCTATGGTATTGAAAGAGATTAAAACAACAAGTACATTAGTAAGCCGATTAACGGGTATGATCGTTCCGAAAAACAAGGCGATTGTTGGCGCGAATGCATTTGCACATGAATCAGGCATTCATCAAGATGGCGTATTAAAAGAAGTAACAACATATGAAATTATTGAACCAGAACTAATTGGTGAATCGCAAAATTTATTTGTACTTGGAAAGCATTCTGGTCGTCACGCTTTTACTGAAAAAATGAAGGAACTTGGTTATGATTTTACAGAGGAAGAGCGGGATATAGCATTTCGTGCATTTAAGAGATTAGCAGATCGTAAAAAAGAGATTACGGAAGAAGATTTACGCGCATTAGTGCTAGGAGAAACAGCATTTCTAGCGCAGCAGTATAACATTAAACAACTGCAAGTGCATTTTGTTTCAAACAGTACGCAATGTGCAACAGTTGCACTGGAAGATGCGGAAGGTAATCTATACGAAGATGCAGCAACAGGAGCAGGAAGTATTGAGGCAATTTATAATGCAATTCAAAGAATTTTAGGATTGGAATGTGAGTTAGCAGATTATCGTATTCAATCCATTACACAAGGACAGGATGCATTGGCTCATGTTCATGTTGAATTAAAAGAAGGAACTCATCAAGTTGCAGGATTTGGTGTTGCGCAAGATGTATTAGAAGCATCGGCAAGAGCCTATGTGCATGCAGCAGGGAAATTAAAGGCTTTGCTATTGCTTGCAAAATAATGTTTGAGAAGTGGGGGATCTCCCCCGCTTCACTTAATAAAATTCAGAATAATCAGTTAAATATAAAAGGGGTGCTGATCATTGGAAAAACGTATTGTTTGTTTAGCGGGTGATGGTGTTGGACCAGAGATTATGGAGAGTGCAAAGAAAGTATTAAACATGGTAGAAAGATTATATGGTCACCACTTTTATTTACAAGATGAACCATTTGGGGGATATGCGATTGACTCGTGCGGGCAACCGTTGCCGTCAAGAACCTTAGCTGCATGTTTAGCAAGTGATGCCGTATTACTAGGTTCAGTTGGTGGGCCACGCTGGGATGAAGCGAAAGAAAGACCAGAAAAAGGATTGCTGGCGCTTCGAAAAGGACTTGGTGTATTTGCGAATGTTCGTCCTGTCACTGTAGATGCAGCAACCGCTCATTTATCCCCATTGAAGGCGGCCGATGAGGTGGATTTTGTTGTTGTTCGTGAATTAACGGGTGGGATTTATTTCTCCTTTCCGAAAGAAAAAACAGAAGAGGTAGCAACAGATACGCTTACCTATCATCGTCATGAAATTGAGCGCATTGCTTCTTACGCTTTTCAATTGGCGAGTAAACGTCGTAAAAAGGTCACTTCCATTGATAAAGCAAATGTTTTAGAGTCGAGTAAACTTTGGAGAGAAGTAACAGAAGAAGTAGCGTTACGCTATCCGGATATTGAACTTGAACATATTTTAGTAGACGCAGCGGCTATGGAATTGATCCGTAACCCAGGAAGGTTTGATGTTATTGTAACAGAGAATTTATTTGGTGATATTTTAAGTGATGAGGCCTCTGTATTAGCAGGCTCGCTCGGGATGCTTCCATCGGCAAGTCATGCGGAGAATGGTCCTTCACTGTATGAACCAATTCATGGATCAGCGCCAGATATTGCAGGGAAAAACAAAGTGAATCCAATTGCGATGATGCGTTCAGTTGCGATGATGCTCGGACAATCTTTTGAATTAAGAAGAGAAGGAGAAGCAATCGAAGAAGCGATTTTCGCAGTCCTTCGATCAGGGAAATGTACAGCTGATATAGGTGGGAATGAAACAACATCTTCTTTTACGAAGTGTGTACTACAAGAAATGGAAGAACAAGCATTAGTAGGGAGAGGGAGATAATGACGAAAAGATTACTAGATAAGCTGTGGGAAAGACACGTTGTTACGACAAATGAAAATGGATTAGATTTATTGTATATCGATCTTCATCTCGTACATGAAGTGACATCGCCGCAAGCCTTTGAAGGCTTGCGGCTTGCAAATCGGAATGTTCGGAGGCCGGATTTAACATTTGCAACGATGGATCATAATATTCCAACAAAGGATGTTTGGAATATTACAGATCGTATTGCGAAGCAACAATTAGATACGCTTCGTGAAAATTGTAAGCAATTTAATATTCCATTAGCGGATATTGATGATGAAAATCAAGGGATTGTCCATGTTATTGGTCCGGAACTTGGACTAACGCAACCGGGAAAGACCATTGTATGTGGTGATAGTCATACGGCAACGCATGGAGCTTTTGGAGCGCTTGCCTTTGGAATTGGTACAAGTGAAGTCGAGCATGTACTAGCGACCCAAACATTGTGGCAAAGAAAACCAAAAGCAATGGGGATTGAATTAAAAGGGGAATTACCAAACGGGGTATATGCAAAAGATATTATTTTACACCTCCTAGCTACATATGGGGTAGCGGTTGGAACTGGATATGTGATGGAGTTTTACGGAGAAGCAATCACAAATATGGAAATGGAAGAGCGCATGACACTTTGTAATATGGCGATTGAAGGCGGGGCAAAAGCAGGGATTATTGCGCCAGATGAAAAAACATTTGCTTATGTAAAAGGGCGTGAGTATGCGCCGGAAGAATTTGATTTGGCTGTAGCGAATTGGAAGGAACTTTATACTGAGTCAGATGCAATATATGATACTCATATTTCGGTAGATGTTGCTCAATTAGCACCATATGTAACATGGGGAACAAATCCAAGTATGGGTATGCGTATTGATGAACAGTTACCGGAAACACGTGATGAAAATGATGAACGAGCTTTTGCATATATGGGGCTTAAATCAGGGCAAAGTGCATTTGAAATTCCGGTTCAACATGTATTTATTGGTTCTTGTACAAATTCCCGTTTATCAGATTTAGAAATCGCCGCAGCTGTTGTAAAAGGAAAAAAGGTAAAAGAAGGGGTGCGAGCACTTGTTGTACCAGGATCCAAAAGAGTGCGAAAAGCAGCGATGGAGAAAGGGTTGCACCATATATTTGAAAAAGCAGGATTTGAATGGAGAGAGCCTGGGTGTTCTATGTGCCTTGGGATGAATCCAGATCAAGTGCCAGAAGGAGAACATTGTGCATCTACTTCCAATCGGAATTTTGAAGGGCGACAAGGGAAGGGTGCGAGAACACATTTAGTTAGTCCTGCGATGGCAGCGGCCGCAGCACTTTATGGTCATTTCGTTGATGTGAGAAAGGAGAGTTATGATGGAGCCATTTCATATTCATAAAGGAACTGTTGCTGTACTAATGAACGATAACATCGATACAGATCAAATTATTCCAAAACAATATTTAAAGAGGATTGAACGAACGGGTTTTGGGGAATTTTTATTTGATGAATGGCGTTATAGGGATGATAGGAAAGAGAATCCTAGTTTCCCACTAAATGCACCTGAACGAAAAGGTGCAAGTATACTCATTACAGGTGAAAATTTTGGCTGTGGTTCATCACGAGAGCATGCGCCATGGGCACTTGCTGACTATGGGTTTCGTGTTATTATCGCGGGGGGATTTGCAGACATTTTTTATATGAATTGTACGAAAAATGGCATGCTACCAATCGTTATGGAAAAAGAAATGCGTGAAAAATTAGCAGCTATTGATTCAAGAGACGTCATCGAAGTCGATTTAGAGAATGAAGTAATTACAACTTCGTTACACCGTTTTCACTTTACGATTGAAAAGATGTGGAAAGAAAAGCTATTAAGCGGTTTAGATGAAATTGGGATTACACTTCAATATGAACGAAAAGTTCAAGAATATGAACAAAAAATAGCTCGCTAGTTTTTTAGCGAGCTGTTATAAAAAATACATATAAGGCTATAATTGTGTTTACATTCTGAATTTTGTGTTATATACTATGTGAAAATAAGAGGAGAAAGGGAGTAAAGATTATGTTTACATTACAATCTATTAATCTTACACAACTACATCATCATACATAAACCCTTGAACCTAGCGTGAACAACGTGTAGGTACAAGGGTTATTCCCGTTGTACCTACACCCTATGAAAGGGCCTTGTAGGTATTTTTTCTACAAGGCCCTTTTTTATTTTGTTCGCGATTGCTATGGTAGGCCATACACTAAAAGAGGAAGTGTACTCATGAGAGCTTAAAGGAGTGTGAATTGATATGACAAAATGGAAGCGAGCAAATCCAGATGGAACAAGAGATTATGTTTTTGAAGAGTGTACGTTAATAGAAGAAGTTGAACAAAAATTAAGACGTACTTTTTTAGAAAGGGGTTATGAAGAAATTCGGACACCCACAATTGAATTTTATGATGTTTTTGCTTTTCGTAACAGGCCGATAGATGAAGAGAAAATGTATAAGTTTTTTGATCAGCAAGGGCGGATTATCGTTTTGAGACCTGATATGACAATTCCTCTAGCAAGGGTAATGGGAACACTCAGAGAGGATTTGGCTTTGAAGCTAACATATAGCGGGAATGTATTTCGAGCAAATGAATCATTATCTGGGAAATACAATGAAATCATTCAAACAGGGATTGAAATAATCGGGATTGATAATATACGTGCTGAAATTGAATGTATTGTAAGTGCAATTCATGCTCTTCAAGCTGTAGGGATTCAGTCTTTTACAATAGAATTGGGGCAAGTTCAGTTATACAAATGTATTGTTAAAAAGCTGTCATTTGGAGAAGAAGAGGAGTCGCTCTTACGTACGTATATTGAAAGTAAAAATTATGCAGAGCTGTCTCGTTTTTTACAAGAAAAGAATTTAGATCGAAGTGATGAAACGGTACAGTTACTTGAAAAATTACCAAGATTATTTGGAAACCTTGAAGTGATTGAGGAAGCGGAAAAACTTGCTTCAAACCATGAGATGAAGCAAGCGATAGCCAGAATAAAAGAAATCTATAAAACGATTGAAAAATTAGGATATGGTTCATATATATCAATCGATCTTGGGATGATTCAACATTTGCATTATTATACAGGAGTTATTTTTAGAGGTTATATATATGATGTTGGAGGAGAAATTGTTAGTGGCGGAAGGTACGATGAATTGCTTAGTAACTTTGGAGAACCAATGCCAGCGGTTGGTTTAGCTGTACAGGTAAACCAAATTGTACGGACATTACAAGAGCAGCAAAAAACGTTCAATCGAAAAAAATTAGATATGATCATTCATTATTCATTGGATATGATAGCCGAAGCAGAAAGGCTATGTGGTTTACTTCAGAAAGATGGATGGAAAGTAGAATTATCTATGTTTGAAAATTTGCAAGATACGTTTTATTTTGCGAAGAAAAATGGAATTATAAAAGTAATTGAAGCGACTGGAAAAGCATTAGTGGAATATGTATGGAAGGAAAAATGGGTAATACAGAAAGAAGGGGAATCTTCATGCGTAACATTCAAATTGCGTTAACAAAAGGAAGATTGGAAAAGCATGTCATTCCACTCTTTGAAAAGATTGGGATCGACTGTACGGAGTTGATGGATAAAGGAAGAAAGCTTGTATTTCAAAGCGCCAGTATGAATGTTTCCTTTATTCTAGTGAAAGCAGTAGATGTTGCGACTTATGTAGAACATGGTGTTGCAGACATTGGGATTGTCGGAAAAGATATTTTAATGGAATATGAGAAAGATATATACGAAATGGTCGATTTAGAAGTAGGGTGTTGTAAGTTTTGTGTCGCCTCTATCCCAACATATAACCCGAAAGGTTATCGGAAAAAGAGAATTGCTACAAAGTATCCACATATTACTTCCAATTATTTTCGAGATAAAGGTGAAGATGTAGAGATTATAAAAATAGAAGGTTCTGTGGAAATCGCTCCATTGCTCGGTTTAGCAGATGCAATCGTTGATATTGTAGAAACAGGAAAAACATTACAAGAAAATGGGTTGATTGTATTTGAAGAAATGTATTCAATCTCAGCTCGCATGATTGTGAATAAAGCTGCTTTAAAAACAAAAAAAGACGAAATATTCGATATTATCAATAAGATGGAGTGTGCAATTACTTCAGGTACATGCAAAGGGGGATTGTAATGGAGATTATTTATGGAGAGTATACAGAAGTGTTGAAGAGAATAAAACAGTTAAGAGAACAGGCTAATATAATAGAAGAAACTGTACAAATAGGCGTAAGAGAAATTGTAGAGCGGGTAAGAAAAAGGAAAGATGAGGCACTATTTTTTTATACCAAAAATTTTGATGGAATTGAATTGCAAAAGTTACGTGTTGCAAAAGAAGAAGTTGAAAAAGCGAGTAAATATGTAGATATTTCATTTCTAGAAGCGTTGCAAGAAGCGAAGAAAAATATTATTTCATACCATGAAAAACAAAAAAGACAACCTTTTATAGATTGTGAGGACGAAGGTGTGATTCGTGGTCAGTTAATTAGACCATTGAAAACGGTTGGTGTATATGTACCAGGAGGAACGGCATCTTATCCATCTTCTGTACTTATGAATGTGTTACCTGCCAAAATTGCTGGTGTTCAGAAAG
The DNA here is from genome assembly GCF_002561295.1 of Bacillus cereus. GTDB lineage: Bacteria > Bacillota > Bacilli > Bacillales > Bacillaceae_G > Bacillus_A > Bacillus_A cereus_S. Next base: position 27,751 of record NZ_NTUG01000045.1, on the reverse strand, counting down.
TGGTAATGGTCACACCGCCAGGGAAAGAGGGAGTAGATCCACATATTTTGGCAGCTGCTGAAATTGCTGGTGTAGATGAAGTCTATACAGTAGGTGGGGCGCAAGCGATAGCAGCATTAGCATATGGGACGGAATCGATTCCGAAAGTTGATAAAATTGTCGGTCCAGGGAATATATATGTGGCTTTTGCAAAACGTGAGGTGTTTGGAGCGGTTCATATCGATATGATTGCAGGGCCATCTGAAATCGTCGTGATTGCTGATACAACTGGGAATGCATCTTTTATCGCAGCGGATTTGTTATCTCAAGCTGAACATGATGTGAGAGCAACAGCGATTTGTATTACAACTTGTATCGAACTTGCAAAAGAAGTAGCAAAGGAAATAGAAGTGCAACTTCAGGCATTACCAAGAAGTGAAATAGCTCGAGAATCAATAGAAAGAAATGGAGCGGTTGTCGTTGTTCCTTCGCTAGAGCAGGCGTTTCAGTTATCGAATGAAATAGCACCGGAACATTTAGAGTTACACATCAATGAACCGATGAATGCATTGAGCTATATTAAACATGCTGGCTCGATTTTTATTGGTCCATATGCACCAGAACCGCTCGGAGATTATTTTGCAGGCCCCAATCATGTATTGCCAACAAGTGGAACAGCACGTTTCTTTTCACCGTTATCAGTAGATGATTTTGTGAAAAAATCAAGCTTTGTATCCTATACGAAAGAAGCATTACAAAACGTTCAACATCATATTACAACACTTGCGGATAAAGAAGGATTACATGCTCATGCAAGGGCAATCCAAATTCGGTTTGAGGAGGAGAAATAATGCGTGAGGCAAGTCAAGTGCGGGGGACAACAGAAACAAAAATTAAATTGAGTTTACAACTAGATGAAAGTGCAAATGTGTCTATTCAAACAGGTGTTGGCTTTTTTGATCATATGCTAACTTTATTTGCAAAGCATGGGAGATTTGGTTTGCAAATTGAAGCAGAAGGTGATGTGTTTGTTGACGCTCATCATACTGTTGAAGATGTTGGAATTGTACTTGGTAATTGCTTAAAAGAGGCACTGCAAAATAAAGAAGGTATTAACCGCTACGGAGCAGCCTATGTACCAATGGATGAGGCTTTAGGTTTTGTAGCGATTGATATAAGTGGGAGGTCTTATCTCGTTTTCCAAGGCGAATTAAAAAATCCTAAGCTAGGAGATTTTGATACAGAATTGACAGAAGAGTTTTTTAGAGCGGTTGCCCATGCAGCAAATATCACATTACACGCTCGTATTTTATATGGAAGTAACACGCATCACAAAATTGAAGCATTATTTAAGGCGTTTGGACGCGCACTGCGTGAGGCGGTAGATAAAAATGACAACATTACTGGTGTAAATTCTACGAAAGGACTGTTGTAATTGATTGCGATTGTAGATTATGGGATGGGGAACATTCGGAGTGTTGAACAGGCACTAACGCGTATTGGTGCAGGACATATTGTAACTGATGATAAAGAAAGAATATTACAAAGTGACGGTGTGATTTTACCTGGAGTGGGAGCTTTTCCAAAAGCAATGGTTGCCCTGCAGGGAAAAGGTCTTGTTTCAGTGATTCAAGAAGTTGGAGTGCAAGAGAAACCACTTCTTGGGATTTGTTTAGGGATGCAACTTTTATTTGAAGAAAGTGAAGAAATAGAGAGAACAAAAGGGTTAGGTTTGTTACCAGGAGTGATTCGCAAGCTGGAAGTTCCTTATAAAATACCGCATATGGGCTGGAACCAATTAAAGAAGAAACGGGAAAATGAGTTGTGGAATGGCGTTGAAGATGGTTCATTTGTGTATTACGTTCACTCTTATTATGCAGATTGTCCAAGTGAAGTTGTATGTGGTAGTAGTGACTATGAGATTGATATTCCAGGTTTTGTAGCAAAAGGGAATATGTTTGGAGCGCAGTTTCATCCAGAAAAAAGTGGTGATATTGGGATACAAATATTAAAAAATTTTAAAGGAGTGGTAGAATCATGGAAATCTTCCCAGCTATCGATTTAAAACAAGGACGGTGCGTCCGACTATATCAAGGAGAGTTTCAAAAGGAAACAGTCATGAATGAAAATCCAGTTGCGCAAGCGTTATTGTTTGAAAAATTAGGAGCAAGAACATTGCACATTGTTGACCTTGATGGAGCGGTGGCTGGTCAATCGATGAATCTTTCTGTAATTGAAAATATATGTAAAGCAGTTCGAATTCCGGTTCAAGTAGGCGGAGGAATACGTTCTCTTGAAACAATTGAAAGGTTATTGTCAGTAGGAGTAGAAAAAGTCATTTTAGGGACGGCAGCATTATACGATCGTTCTTTTTTAGAAGAGGCAGTTCGTTTATATGGAGAAAATATTATTGTTGGTATTGATGCGAAAAATGGTTATGTTGCAACGAGAGGTTGGCTTGATGTGTCTGAAATTTCTTACATTGAACTCGCGAAGGAAATGGAAAATACCGGTGTACAAACGATTGTTTTTACCGATATTGCAAAAGACGGTACGTTAGAGGGACCAAACTTTGAGCAATTGCAATTACTACAGAAGGCAGTGGACATTCGTATTGTTGCATCGGGGGGAGTTTGCTCACTACAAGATGTACAAAAACTAAAAAATATGAATGTATATGGTGTGATTATTGGAAAAGCGTTATATGAAAAAACAATTGATTTAGAAGAGGCGTTGCAGGTGACAAAGATATGTTAACGAAGCGAATCATTCCATGTTTAGATGTGAAAGGTGGCCGCGTTGTAAAGGGTGTCAAATTTGTAGGATTACAAGATGTGGGAGATCCTGTTGAGATAGCTGATTTGTACAATCAAGCAGGTGCAGATGAAATTGTTTTTTTGGATATTACGGCGACGCATGAGGGAAGAAAGACGATTGTAGATGTTGTAGAGAGAGCTGCGTCAAAGTTGTTTATTCCACTTACAGTTGGGGGCGGGATTTCAACTGTTCAAGATATGTACGCCTTGCTAAGGGCAGGAGCTGATAAAGTTTCACTTAATTCAGCTGCAGTGCGAAATCCAAAGTTAATTCAGGAAGGCGCTGAACATTTCGGTTCGCAATGCATCGTGATAGCAATTGATGCAAGAGAAGTACGTGGAAATAAATGGCACGTATATGTAAACGGTGGACGAATGGATACGGGAATGGATGCTATACAATGGGCAAAGCAAGTAGAAAAATTAGGTGCGGGTGAAATTTTACTTACGAGTATGGATGCAGATGGTACGAAGGACGGATATGATCTTCGTTTGACAGAAGTCATCTCTAAAAGTATTTCTATACCAGTAATCGCATCGGGCGGATGTGGAAATGCTGAGCATATCGTAGAAGTATTTCAAAAAACATCAGCAAGCGCAGCTTTAGCGGCATCTATTTTTCATTATGGTGAATCGACTGTTCCAGAAGTAAAGAAAAAATTACAAGAAGCAAAAATTGAGGTGAGATTATGACGCCTGATTTCTCAAAAGGATTGTTACCGGCTGTTGTGGTAGAAGAAAAAACAAAAGAAATTTTGATGCTAGCATATATGAATGAAGAGGCGTATCAAAAAACGTTAGAAACAAAGAAAACATGGTTTTATTCGCGTTCTCGGCAAACGTTATGGAATAAAGGAGAAACGTCAGGGCATGTGCAGCATGTGCAATCACTTTATTTAGATTGTGATCAAGATTCGATTGTCATTATTGTTAAGCAAATAGGACCAGCTTGTCATACAGGAGAGAAGACATGCTTTCATTATAAAATCATATAAGGGGGAACTGAAGGTGGAAGACGTACTGAAGTCTTTATATGAAACTATTAGACAACGTAAAGAAAATCCAATTTTAGAATCATATACAAATTACTTATTTACAAAAGGTGAAGATAAAATTTTAAAGAAAATAGGGGAAGAATGTACAGAAGTTGTAATTGCTGCGAAAAATGATAATAAAGAAGAGCTTGTAAAAGAAATGGTCGATGTCATCTATCACTGTTTTGTTTTATTAGTTGAAAAAAATGTTTCGTTAGACGATGTGTTAGAAGAAGTAAAAGAGAGACAAGGACAGCTTTCGAAAATAGGGGAACGAAAAGAAATTGATACATTGTAAGGGGGAAAGTAAATGAAAGTGGACTATCATCTTCATTTAGAAGAAGGGCCGTATTCAATAAGGTGGCTGGCGAAAATTAATGAATCACTAGAATTTTTTCAGCCTCTTAAAGAAGAAAAACATTCGATTGAATGGCTTATGAAAACGCAAGACCGTTTAAAAAAACGTGTGCAAGAAGGACCGTTTACAGCAGAATGGATTGATTTTTATTTAGAAGAAGCTGTGCGGAAAGGCATAAAAGAAGTAGGAATTGTTGATCATCTCTATCGTTTTTATGAGGCAAAAGAGTATTACGAAAAATATGTAGATATTAGTGATTCGAAGCTAGGTTATTTGCAGAAAGAATGGTTAGAACAAGTGCGAGTAACATCGATTCACGATTTTACAAAGGCAATCCAAGAAGCAAAGGAGCGCTGGAGAAAACGGGGAGTCGTGCTGCGTCTTGGGATTGAAGCGGATTATTTTATTGGTGGCGAGCAGGAGTTAGAAGGTTTGTTGGCATTAGGTGATTGGGATTACGTCATTGGTTCAGTACATTTTATTGATGGATGGGGATTTGATAATCCAGATACGAAAGAATACTTTGAAAACCATCAGCTACATACATTGTATGATGTGTTTTTTGCAACAGTTGAAAAAGCTGTTCGTTCGAGATTGTTTGATATTGTAGCGCATCTTGATAATATAAAAGTATTTAATTATCGATTAGATGAAAATGTTCAGATTCCATATTACGAAAAAATTGCTAAGGCATTAATAGAAACGAATACAGCAACAGAAGTAAATGCGGGATTATATTATCGTTATCCTGTTCAAGAGATGTGTCCAAGTCCGCTTTATTTGCAAGTATTAGCGAAATATCAAGTGCCAATCACTCTTTCGTCAGATGCTCATTATCCAATTGATTTAGGAAATTATGTCGAGCAAAATGTGAAAACATTACGTAATCATGGTATCTCTCATGTAGCTACATTTGAAAAACGAGTGAGGAAGATGCAACTGCTTGAAGTAGAAACAATAACTGTTTTAAAGTAAAAAATGATTTTGTGATGAAAATCTTTCTTTTTGTTCAAAATAAGAAAGAATGATAAAGGAGGGTTTGAAATGACAAAACAACAAAATAAACAGAACTTACAAGTGACGAATCAAAGCTATACTTCCCAAACGAACGAGGAAGTCAATTCTGTGACCCAAGAACAAATTAGTGATACGGTGGCAGAAGGGACAATTGATGCGAAACTTGGAAAACAATCGAGTGAAGAACAATAAGTAAAAAGGGGAGATAAATATCTCCTCTTTTCTTATGAGAAAAAGTGTCAGTTTTCAAAACTATAATCAAATTTCTTGGCTTTTTTAACTTAGATTTCTTACAATATACTATAGGGAAATTCCTATTTTTTAATAGAAGAGGTGCTTAGTAATGGCAAAAATATTAGTAGCAGGAAATATTCCAGAAATCGGATTACAGTTATTACAAAACCATGAAATAGAAATGTATGACAAAGAAGAATTAATTAGTAACGAAGAATTAGCAGAGCGTATTGCGGGTAAAGATGCGCTGTTAAGCTTACTTTCTACAAAGGTAACAAAAGAAGTCATTGATGCAGCACCTGATTTGAAAATCATCGCTAACTACGGTGCAGGTTACGATAATATTGATTATAAGTATGCGCTGGAGAAAGGAATCGCAGTTACCAATACACCAAAAGTTTCAACAGAAGCAACAGCGGAGTTAACGTTTGCTCTTCTTTTAGCGGCTGCAAGACGAATTCCAGAAGGAGATACGTTGTGTCGTACAGTTGGATTTAATGGTTGGGCACCACTCTTTTTCCTTGGCAGAGAAGTATATGGGAAGACAATCGGGGTTATTGGTCTTGGAGAAATTGGAAAAGCAGTTGCGAAACGTGCAAAGGCATTTGGAATGAATGTGATTTATACAGGCCCAAATCGTAAGCAAGAGGTAGAAGCAGAATTAGATGCAACGTATGTAACATTAGACGAGTTATTGCAAACAGCAGATTTTATTACAATTAATTGTGCGTATAACCCAAGTCTGCACCATATGATTGATGAAGAACAATTTAAAATGATGAAGAAAACAGCATATATTGTAAATGCAGCGCGTGGTCCTATCATGAATGAACTAGCGCTTGCTCATGCGTTAGAAACAAATGAAATTGAAGGGGCGGCTCTTGATGTGTTTGAGTTTGAACCGAAAATTACAGAGAAATTAAAAGGATTGAAAAATGTTGTTCTCACGCCGCATGTAGGAAATGCAACGTTTGAAACACGTGATGCTATGGCTGAAGTGGCAGTTCGTAATATTTTAGCTGTATTAGAAGGAGAAGGACCCGTAACACCTGTAAATCAAAAAGTATTAGTTACAAAATAAAGAAAGAGCCTTCNNGAAGGCTCTTTCTTTATTTTTCTTTATTTGCTCGTTTTTTATGAGAAGGTCTGTGCCTAATAAATTGAGATAACATATACAAAATATAAAGTGGGATGGCAATAAATAAAAATACTGACATGTTGCCAAAGCTTGTTCTATACATTGTGACAATAATTCCAATTAAAAAGAGTGTAACAATAATACTATATCGTGGAATTGGTACATCTTTTAAACTTGGGATGCGAATACGACTTACCATTAAAAATGCAAACGTTACAAATACTGTAATGAGGACAATTTTTGGAATGGTATGTGAAAATAGTGTTAAGAAGGCAACGAGTCCTCCTGCTGCAGTAATAGGAACGCCAGTGAAATACTTCATAGAAGTCGAGGAAGGCGTTACATTAAATCGTGCTAAACGATATGCTCCGAACAGAGGGAATAATCCTGCTATGTATAGTCCGATAATTCCATAGTTGGAAAAAGAAGTGTAGTACATTAAAACTGCCGGTGCAGCTCCAAATGTGACAACATCTGCTAGTGAATCAAGTTCTTTCCCCATTTGTGAATCCACGCGTAATAAACGAGCAACCCGACCATCAAGACTATCTAACATCATCCCGATTAGTACTAAAATAGCAGCTGATTTATAATACCCTAAAGATGCGTAGCCGATTGATAAAAATCCACTGTATAAATTTCCGAGCGTAAATAAGTTTGGAATTGCTGCTCTATACAAAATCTGATCCCTTGCTTTCTGTAATAAATTCTTAATTAGTGTATGAAAAGTTACTTATTTTATCATACCATAAATTTCTTACCACGTACGAAAAAATTACCATTTTGTGAAAGATTTCATAAAGTAAAACCTCATATAGTAATGTGTTTCATGAAGGTGAGTTTCAGGAGTAGTTTATCCTTCGTTTAGCTTTTTTATTTTGACTAACCTTGAGTCACAGGGCGAAAACACCCGCTTATGGAAATAAAAGGTGACTCGTACTTTCGATTATGAGATGAGTGTGTTTATCTGTACTTGGATACGTTCTCTCGTTTGAAAAGGAATGTATGAATTGTATTCATATAGATACGATGTGGATAAAAAGATAAAGATGTAGGTAAGAAAGAAGCACCTTCAAATTGTTAATATTCGAAGATGCTTTTAAGGTTATTCAAATTTAGTTATCATCGATCCTGTTTTGTATTTATTGTTAGGATCAAACCGTAATAAATCTCCATAAATAAGCTTATCAGAATAAGTTAATTCTGTTTTCGCTTTTTCAATATATGGCTGGCAAATTGCTAAATCAATTGGTTCACCTGTGCTCTTTTTATAGCACATATTTTTTGTGTAAACATAATCGTTTGTTACAAAACTACCATCACGCATAATCATAAGCGGGTCTTCGCTTTTCGTAAATAAATCAGTACCAAATTCAATAGATTGGTTTGTTTTAATACCGAGTAAATGAAGTAATGTTGGTTTTAGATCAATTTGTCCAGATACTTTGGAAATCGTTTTCCCTTCTTGACCGGGAACATGAATAATAAGTGGCACACGTTGCAGCTGCATCGAATCAAATGGCGTTATAGATTCCTTACCGAGGAATTGTGCCATAGCAGCATTATGATTTTCAGAAATTCCATAATGATCTCCATAAATAACAATAACCGAATTATCGTATAATCCTTCTTCTTTTAATTGATTGATAAATAGTTTAAGAGCTTCATCTGTATAGCGAACGGTTGGGAAATAACGATTTAATACATCGCTCTCAGAATTATACTCATTAATATATTGATCTTCTGGATTTAAAAGAAATGGAAAATGATTTGTTAATGTAATAAATTTTGTATAAAACGGTTGTGGTAAAGATTTAAGTTTTGGAATTGATTGCTCGAAAAATTCTTTATCTTTTAATCCCCAACCAACAGACATTTGTTCTGTTCCGGTATAATCATTTAGGTTAAAGTAACGATCATATCCAAGTGCTGGATACATTACATCTCGATTCCAAAATGTTTTATCATTCGAATGGAAGACAGCAGAATAGTATCCATGTTCCTTTAACTGCTCAGGAGTTGCTGTGTACTCATTATTTGCATGAGTAAAGAATACAGAGCCACGATCTAATGGGTAGAGTGAATTTTCCACAATAAATTCGGCATCAGATGTTTTTCCTTGTCCAGTTTGATGATAAAAGTTATCGAAGTAATAACTTTCTTTTATAAACTGATTTAAAAATGGAGTGATTTCTTTTCCATTAATTTTCTTGTTGATTACAAAATTTTGTGTTGATTCCATGGAAATTAAAATGACGTTTTTTCCTTTTGCAGCTCCAAATAAATTTTTATCAACTTTTGTATCTTTTGAGTTTACATAATTTTCAATTTCAGAAAAACCGTCTCCACTTGCAAATACACGCTCTGTAGAAGATTTAGACTGAAGTGTAAGATCAAATAGATGATAGGTGTATAAACCTAGGTTTTTCACAACAGTTTGACGGTCAAAAGAATGTGAAAACAACTGAGGCTTATGAACGACAGCCACGGTAATTTGCAATGCGAGTAAAGCTGTTACACCACTACAGAAGCTTCGTTTTTCAGATCGTGATAGCGGTGTGCTATCACAAAAACTTGGGAATTTACGCGAAAGGAACATTAGAATAATTGTATCTGTAAATAGAAGTAATGTTTTGTACGTAAATAGTTCTTTAATGCTTGTTCCTAAATCCGCCATATTATTTGTTTGGAATAGTACAGGAAATGTGACAAAGTCATTATAAAATCCATAAAACATCGCGTTTCCAAATAAAATAAATGACAGCAAAAAGCTGATGCCAATAATAAGGCGATTTCGATATTTTGTTGCAAATAAAGCTAGGCCAAAAAATAAAAGCAATGAAGCAATTGGATTAAATAAAAGCATCATTTCTTCGAAGAAGCTATCAATTTTAATATCGAAGGCTAGCTTGTACACAATATATGTTTTGATCCATAATAAAACGACTGCAACAAGTGCAAATCGTAATTTTGGAAACAAATGTTGTAACATAATATACTCCTCTCTTATACGTATGACAGTTCTAGTGATTGTACTTTCATGAATAGAAGTTTCACTTTATATATACGAACAGCCTTATATGTTTATGATTATTATACTACGTGTACTATTATACGAGAACAAAACGGAATTGTGGATGCTTTTTGTAACAATCGATTAGAAAAAGAGAAGTGGGAGACAATAAAGTGAAACTTTATTAAATGGATGGTCTGTATAATCCGTTGATTTAAATCGCACGATAAAAACGTTTTGTAAGGATATGGAGGTTGTAATGAGAAAGTTATTTTGTTTAGCACTATGTAGTGTTTTTATATTATTTGTTTCTCCAGCAGCGATGGCAGCACAATATGATGTGCCTTTGGTAGAAGATGCACTCTATTCTGTATTATTTCCGAAAATAAATGTTGCAATTGAAAAGCATTATGGAAAACTAAAGCCATATGATTGTCCAAAAATTGTGAGTCTAAAAAAAACCTACAGTGGTACATATTTATTTCAAGCTGTCATTGAAGTAACAAAATATGAGGCTGGGATAGGTGGGAAAGTACTTCCGCCATTTGAAAAAGTTAGTATTACATTTAACAATGATGAAGGAGAGTGGATTGTGCAAAAAATAGATATAAAGCGCTTACCAAATGGTACAAAATTAAATTGTAAAAAACCAATATAAAAAAATGTTTGACAAATAATTTATTCGTTTGGTATTGTTAATACCAATATAAGATGTTTGAAAATTAAATAGACTTACCTCATCTACTCTCAAAGGTAGAGGCCGCGATAGGAAAGAGTAAGCTATGGGAGATTCAGTGGAATCTTTGATCATAGATTGAAAGGGACTATTGCCGAAATATAAGAGTGACCACCTCATTCATATATTGGGACTACATTGAATAAATGTAGTACTGTCATAAGATTTTATTTTATGGAGAGCTATTTGGAGATGTTGATGCGGTTTCTTATTTGAGAAGATAACAACTCGTTTATTTTTTCATGATACATTATTCCTAATAAGAAACGCGTGTGAACATTGTTCCGCGCGTTTTTTGTTTACCTAAAAGCGTGCTGCAATGAATAGAAGAAGATTGGGGTTATGAGTTTTAGAGGAAATAAGGGAGGAATTCAAATGTATTTACACGGCACAAGCCGAATCAATGACCAAGGACACTTAGAAATTGGAGGATGCGATACAACGCAGCTAGCGAAACAATATGGAACACCGCTTTATGTATACGATGAGACTGCTATTAGGGAAAAATGTCGCGCATTTCATCGTGCATTTCAGGAAAGTGGGTTCTCTTATCAAGTAGCGTATGCAAGTAAGGCGTTCTTGTGCATGGAGATGTGCCGAGTGGCTCGTGAAGAGAATATGTCATTAGATGTTGTTTCTGGCGGGGAATTATATACGGCTTTGCAAGCTGGTTTTCCTGCATCACGTATTCATTTTCATGGTAATAATAAAACAGAAGAAGAGATTGTAATGGCACTTCAGGCGAACATTGGTTGTTTTGTTGTAGATAACTTTTTTGAGATGGAGATACTGCATGATTTAGCAGAACAGTATGGGAAAAATGTTAACATATTAATTCGAGTTACACCTGGAGTAGAGGCGCATACTCATGAATATATTACAACAGGGCAAGATGATTCGAAATTTGGTTTTGGGATTTCAACTGGTCAAGCAATGCAGGCAATTCAAATCGCACTAGAGAAATCAAATTATAATGTATTGGGAATTCATTCGCATATCGGATCGCAAATTTTTGAAACAGCAGGATTTGTTCGAGCGATTGAAGTATTGCATCATTTTCTAGAAGAGATAAGAGAACAGACTAGTTATGTTGCAACGGTGTTAAATGTCGGTGGAGGTTTTGGAATTCGCTATACGGAAGCTGATACACCACTTACACTTGAAACGTATGTGCATGCTGTAACTGAGGTTGTTAGAGAACAATTTACAAAAAATAATTATCCTCTTCCTGAAATATGGATTGAACCAGGGCGTAGTATCGTTGGGGATGCAGGAACAACAATTTATACCGTAGGAGCTGTAAAAGATATTCCAAGCATTCGCAAATATGTGTCAGTAGATGGTGGAATGACGGATAATTTAAGACCAGCTTTATATGGAGCGCGTTATGAGGCAATGCTTGCAAATAGAGGAAGAGAAAATGCTAAAGAAGTTGTCTCGATTGCTGGAAAATGTTGTGAGAGTGGCGATATGCTTATTTGGGATATAGAGTTGCCGCAAGTTATTTCGGGCGATCTATTAGCAATTTCTTGTACAGGAGCATATGGATATTCTATGGCTAATAATTATAATCGTATTCGCAGACCAGCTGTAGTGTTTGCAAAAGGCGGGACTTCACAAGTTGTTGTTGAACGTGAAACATATGAAAATATAATTGGGAACGATCGCATACGTATAAAAGAGCTTGTTTAAGTGATAAAGTGAAACTTTAATCAGTGGGGATCTTACTGTCCGTTAATGCGGGGTAAAAAGGAATTGTTCAAATTGAACAATTCCTTTTTAAAAAAAATATAAAATATATCGGAAAACTAGGATTGAAAAAAATCAGAATTATGATAAAATACAAATACAAAGCTTATCAAGAGAAGCGGAGGGAACTGGCCCGATGAAGCTCGGCAACCTGCTTATAGGAGCAAGGTGCTAAGTCCAGCAAAATGGCATCCATTTTGAAAGATAAGGTAAAATATATTACCGAACAGTCTTTTCGAAATGGAAAAGATTTTTTTTATGAATAAAAAGGGGGGCTGTTCGTGGGAGTGCGTGGACATTTTGACGAAGTAGCTGAAAAGGTTCAAGCGATGCTTGCTGATATGAAATATGGTTCTATTACAATTGTTGTGCAAGATGGAAAAGTGATTCAGCTTGAAAAAAGTGAAAAAGTACGCTTAAAGTAAAAAGCGCTGACTAGAAAAACTAGAGGCGGTTTTAATCTATTTTATTAGGTTAAAACCGTCTTTTTGCGTTACAGGGGGAAACGATATGTTGACGTATGAAGTGTGGAAAGAGGACTTTGTTTCTTTTTCTGAGGAAGATGAAACAAAGGGCGCGTTGCCAGTCTTAGAGTGGGCGTATAAACATTATGAGGATAATATTGTATACGCATGTAGCTTTGGTGTAGAGGGAATGGTATTACTGCATTTAATAAACCAAGTAAATCCATCTGCAAAAGTTGTATTTTTAGACACAAATGTTCATTTTCAAGAAACATACGATTTAATTAAACGAGTGCGTGAAAGGTTTCCGGATCTCGAAATTATCGAAAAGCAACCTTCGCTTACGCTTGAAGAGCAAGCAAAAAAACATGGAGATAAGCTGTGGGAACATAATCCCAATCTTTGTTGTAGATTAAGAAAAATTTTACCGCTTGAAGAATCTTTAGCGAATGGAAAAGCGTGGATATCAGGGCTAAGAAGGGAACAATCAGAAACGCGTAAATATACAAAATTTATCAATCAAGATCATCGCTTTCAGTCTATTAAAATTTGTCCGCTTATTCATTGGACATGGAAGGAAGTCTGGCGTTATGTATTCAAGCATCATTTACCTTACAATCCACTGCATGACGTCGGGTATCCAAGTATAGGGTGTGAAAAATGTACGTTGCCGGTAGGTGATGGAGGAGATTCAAGGGATGGACGATGGGCTGGAAAGATGAAAACGGAATGTGGGCTTCATGATCAATAAGGTCTAAATTCATTTTAATACATTTCAAAGAGGAGTGCCGGAAGATGAGTGAAACAAATATATTAGTAAATCGTGTTGATGAAACATATGACACTAAAAATATTGTAAAAGAAATCGAATTAGACAAAATTGCGTTAAGTGATTTAGAGCTTCTTGCGATAGGGGGTTATAGCCCGCTTACTGGCTTTTTAGGAAAAGAGGACTATCAATCTGTAGTAGAAAACATGCGTTTAGTAAACGGTGATGTATGGAGTATACCTATTACACTACCGGTAACAGAAGGGCAGGCAGAACAATTTCAAATTGATGAAGAGGTTCGTCTTGTTAAAGAAGGAATCACGTATGGTGTTATTCAAATAGAAGATATTTTTACACCGGATAAAGAGAAGGAAGCATTGCTTGTTTATAAAACGACTGATACTGCCCATCCAGGTGTGAAAAAATTATATGATAGACCGAATATTTATGTTGGGGGAACAATTACGCTTGTAAAGCGTTTTGAAAATGATAAGTTTTCTTCTTATCATCTAGATCCAAGCGAAACGCGTGCAGAATTTAAAAAGCGAGGCTGGAAAACAATAGTGGGCTTTCAAACGAGAAATCCTGTTCATCGTGCGCATGAATATATTCAAAAGTCTGCGCTGGAAATTGTAGACGGCTTATTTTTAAATCCACTTGTTGGTGAAACGAAATCAGATGACATCCCAGCTGATGTACGCATGGAAAGTTATGAAGTGCTTTTGAAAAATTACTATCCAAGTGACCGTGCCTTTTTAAGTGTTTTTCCAGCAGCGATGCGTTATGCAGGACCGCGCGAGGCGATATTTCATGCACTGGTTAGAAAGAACTTTGGCTGTACACACTTCATCGTCGGGCGTGATCATGCTGGGGTAGGAAATTACTATGGTACGTACGAAGCGCAAGAGATTTTTACGAATTTTACAGTAGAAGAGTTAGGGATTACACCGCTCTTTTTTGAACATAGTTTTTACTGCACGAAATGCGAAGCGATGGCTTCTACGAAAACATGCCCGCACAGTAAAGAGGACCATGTTATTTTATCTGGTACAAAAGTACGGGAAATGTTACGAAATGGAGAAATTCCACCAAGTACATTTAGCCGTAAAGAAGTCGTAGAAATATTAATTCGTGGGTTGCAAAAAGAAGTCGTTACAAAATAAGGAGAGAATGGGATGGGGACAAATATAACTTGGCATGCAGCATCTGTTTCAAAAGAAGAAAGACGAAAGAACGGTGGCCATCACAGTTTTGTACTTTGGTTCACGGGGTTATCAGCTTCTGGAAAATCAACAGTAGCAAATGCGGTTGCTAGGAAACTGTTCGAAAAAAATATTGGGAATTATGTACTTGATGGCGATAATATTCGTCATGGTTTGAATAAAGATTTAGGGTTTTCCGAAAGTGATCGAACAGAAAATATTCGCCGAATTGGTGAAGTAGCAAAGTTATTTGTGGATCAAGGGACGATTGTACTCACAGCATTTATTTCTCCATTTCGAGTGGATCGTCAGCAAGTCAGGGATATTCTTGAAAAAGACGAATTTATTGAAGTGTTTGTAAAGTGCCCAATAGAAGAATGTGAGAAGCGTGATCCAAAAGGGCTTTATAAAAAAGCGAGACAAGGTGATATTAAGCAGTTTACTGGTATTGATTCGCCATATGAAGAACCTGTAGAGGCAGAAGTAGTAGTAGAAACACATCTTTATTCAATCGAACAATGTGCAGAACAAATTATCGGTTACTTACAAGAGCGTAGCTTTATATAGGGGGAGTAAAAATGAGTTATGAAAAAGCATGGGCAAACAATGAAAAGTTAAATGCTACAGAGAAAAAGAAATTAGAAAAAGACGGCTTAGAGATTTTCAAAGCGATTCCGTACTATGCTGAAAATGGATTCGACTCTATTCCGAAAGAAGAGTGGGATTCCTTTAAATGGGCAGGTTTATATTTACAGCGCCCAAAAGAGGCAGGATATTTTATGATGCGTGTGAATATTCCTTCTGGTATTTTAACAAATGAACAAGTCGAAGTATTGGCTTCGATTGCAGAAGATTATGGTCGTGATGTTCTCGATATTACAACGAGACAGGCGATTCAATTTCATTGGCTTGAAATTGGCCAAATACCAGACATTTTTAATCGTTTAGAAAAAGTGGGATTATCATCAGCTGGAGCTTGTGGCGATATTACAAGAAATATTATTGGAAATCCGCTTGCTGGTATCGATGGTGATGAATTATTTGATACGGCGCCAATTGTAAAAGAAGTATATGAGTTCTTTCAGCATAATGAAGAGTTTTCGAATTTACCTCGAAAATTTAAAATGTCAATTAGCACAAATGTATATAATGCAGCAAATGCCGAAATTAACTGTGCTGCCTTTACTCCAGCTACAAAAGAAATTGATGGAAAAACAGTGGAAGGCTTTCATTTACGAGTAGGCGGGGGATTATCTGCTCGTCCGTATTTAGCGCAGGAGTTAGATGTATTCATCCTTCCAGAGCAAGTAAAATCAGTAGCGATTGCAATTGCGACAGTTTTCCGTGATTTTGGATATCGTGAAAAACGACATTTAGCACGTTTGAAATTTTTAGTTGCTGATTGGGGTGCAGAAAAATTCAAAGAAAAATTATTAGAATATACAGAGCCTTTACATGATAAAGGAAACGATGCTTTCAAAGGATGGAACGCAGGTTATTTTTACGGTGTTCATAAGCAAAAACAAGGTGATTTATCATACGTTGGCTTTAACGTACCTGTTGGTCGCCTGCATTCTGAGGAGTTGTTTGAAATTGCTAGAATTGCGAAGCAGTACGGAAATGGCGAGATTCGCACATGTAATTCGCAAAATTTTATTATTCCAAATGTTCCTGAGGAAAATGTTGAGGCACTTTTACAAGAACCATTGTTTGAATCGATTTCAGCAAAACCAAAATCATTCATTGGATATGCAGTTTCTTGTACGGGAATTGAGTATTGTAATCTAGCATTGGTAGAAACAAAAGCGCGTTTACGAAATATTGCCGACTATTTAGATACACAACTTGTACTTGATGTACCAGTTCGCATTCATATGACGGGATGCCCAAATTCATGTGGTCAAAGGCAAATTGCGGATATCGGATTACAAGGCGTGAAATTGAAGACGAAAGAAAAAGGAATTGTTGAAGCGTTTGAGATTTATGTAGGGGGTACTTTATTAGATGGTGGTGTCTACAATCAAAAGTTAAAAGGAAAGATTGATGGGGAAGACCTTCCAGATGTTCTTGTATCGTTTTTAACATACTTTAAAGAACATAAACTGCCAGCTGAAACATTTTTTGAGTTTGCAGAACGCGTTGGAGTAGAAGACTTACAATCTGTATTAAATACAATTTTAGAAGAAGTGATTGCATCTTAGGAGGGAGCAATATGGATTTGTATCGTTTTGAAGCAGTGTTGGTAAATGGTGTTGTTCCAGTAGTAGTTGTTGCCCAAAGTGAGGAGCAGGCATTTAGACTTGTTGAGGTAGAATTGGAAAAGTATTTTTTACCACTGCCAGAAGTGAAGGAAATCTCTCTGCATGAAAAAAAGAAGATTCGAAAAGGTGCAGGTTTTGTTATTCATGAGCAGGAAACACTGTAACAAAAAAATGAAACGGATTTGAATTATAACTTCCATTCGTAATAGGGATGGAAGTTTCACTTTATAGT
The DNA here is from genome assembly GCF_002561295.1 of Bacillus cereus. Taxonomy (GTDB): domain Bacteria; phylum Bacillota; class Bacilli; order Bacillales; family Bacillaceae_G; genus Bacillus_A; species Bacillus_A cereus_S. Next base: position 10,749 of record NZ_NTUG01000045.1, on the reverse strand, counting down.
AGAAATGAGGAGAAATGATGGGAAAAGTATATATTGTTGGTGCAGGGCCGGGAGATCCGGAATTAATTTCTGTAAAAGGAGTCAAATGTATTAAGCAAGCAGATGTTATCTTATATGATCGTCTTGTAAATAAAGAGTTACTTTCTTATGCGAAGCCAGATGCGGACTTAATATATTGTGGAAAACTACCAAACTATCACACGATGAAACAAGAAACAATCCATGCTTTTCTTGTTAAATATGCGAAAAAGGGAAAAATCGTAACACGTTTAAAGGGCGGAGATCCGTTTGTATTTGGAAGAGGTGGTGAAGAAGCGGAAGCGTTAGCAAAGCATGGCATTCCGTTTGAAATTGTACCTGGTATTACAGCTGGAATTGCTGCTTCGGCATATGCGGGAATTCCTGTAACTCACCGGGATGCGAGCGCAAGTTTTGCTATTGTAACAGGTCACCGAAAAGAAGGTGCTGAAGAAGAAGTGAAGTGGGAAAACTTAGCGAAAGGTGTTGACACGCTTGCTGTTTATATGGGAGTAAGCAACCTTCCTTATATATGTGAACAACTGCTGAAACATGGAAAAGGGGAAGAGACACCAGTTGCTATTGTGGAATGGGGCACTACATCATCTCAGCGAACGATTACAGGAACGTTAGGAACGATTGTAACGATTGCTGAAAAAGAGCAGATCCAAAATCCAAGTATGATTGTAATTGGAGAAGTTGTTCGTTTTCGTGAAAAAATCCATTGGTTTGAACAGCAAACGAACATTACGTATCCGGTAAGCGGAGTGTTATAAAATGAAAGCTGTATTATATGTATGCCATGGAAGTAGGGTGAAAGAGGCGAAAGAAGAAGCGATTAGTTTCGTTTCTTCTTGCATGAACCGTGTATCAGCTCCTATTCAAGAAATATGTTTTTTAGAACTAGCACAGCCTGATATTTCAGAAGGTTTCGCTAATTGTATAAGAAAAGGAGCGACAGAAATCGTTGTTATTCCGGTTTTCTTATTAGCGGCAGGACATGTGAAAGAAGATATTCCAAATGAACTTCAAAACATGCAAAATAAATATCCTCACATTACAATTACTTATGGAAATCCGTTTGGTGTGTCGGAATCACTCGTATCCGCTGCGTATGAGGGGAGCGGTATTAAAGAGTATGAAAGTGGAGTAACTTTATTGCTTGTGGCAAGAGGGAGTAGTGATCTTGGGACGTTACAAGATATGAAACGTATTGCTTTTTTGTTTGAAAAAGAGGAGAAAATTAAAAAGGTAGAAGTATGTTATTTAGCTGCGGCAGAGCCTAGGTTTGAGGAAAAATTAAAAGAAGTTGCAAAGCGAAAAGAGGAGAATGTTGTCATTCTACCTTATTTGCTATTTACAGGCTTATTAATGAGACACATTATGAAGGAGGTACGCGGATACCATTTTACAAATATATATGTAAGTCCTTATTTAGGGAAAAACCGTGTATTTCAAGAAAGATTAATTCAGAAAACGGAAGCAATATTAAGGGGAGATGAGTATGTATCCACTTACAGTAAGAATTGAAAAGAAACGTGTTGTTGTCATAGGTGGTGGCAAAGTGGCATCATTTAAAATCACTCCTTTACTGAAAGAAGGAGCAGATATAGTTGTAGTGAGTTTTGAATTAGATGCAAGTTTAGTAAAGCTTGTAGAATCTAAGCAGATCCGTTGGTTTCAGAAAGAATATGAAAAAAGTGACATTGAAGGAGCCTTTTTAGTAGTAGCGGCTACAAGTGACACAAAATTAAATGAATCGATTGCAAAAGATGCGTCATCCAATCAGCTGGTTAATGTAATTACCAATCCAGAAAGCGGAAATGTTCATTTTCCAGCAGCGATTCATCGAGGAAAGCTTAATATTGCCGTTTCTACTGGGGGGGCAAGTCCAAAACTTGCGAAAAAAATTAGGGATGATATTGCGGCGAAATACGATGAGGTGTATGAAATTTATCTTGATTTTTTATATGAAGTAAGAATGAACGTGAAGAAATTGTCTCTAGAAAAAAGAAAGCAGAATCGTTTATTACAAGAAGTATTGAAGTCTGAGTATATTCAAGATCAGCAAAAAAGAGAAAGATTTTTACAAGAGCTAGATGAGAGGTTATTTGTAGAATAGGGTATTGTTTGTTTTATCCTGCTATTCGCGGGCAGTAAGACCTCCACCTCAAGGTTCAGAGAGAAAGCAATGTCCAGCTGTAGGGGCTAAAATATCCAGCCGCTAAAGCTCCCTCGGACGAGGCAAAAAGCACCTCTCTGTTGGGAGCGCGGGCGGCCTACGATTTTGAACGAGCCGCTTCCGCTTTTCTAAAGAAGATAGGTGGGAGATGCCCGATTAATGGAGGATAATAATCAGTGGGGGATGAAGAAAACCCCACTGATTAAATTGTTCTTTACAAATATAGCAATCTGCTCTATAATCACAAGTAACTTCAATAGATGAAATCGATGAGCAAGAAGAGTACGTATATTTGATGCGTTCAGAGAGCTGGGGGAAGGTGTGAGCCCGGTACGATAAAATATACAGAATGGGCTTGCGAGAGGTATGCTGAACAGATTAGTAGGCAACCCGGGTTCCGCCGTTAAAAGGATAGGGTATCGGAATGTTTCCTGTACCTGAACAAGTGGGATTGTTTAATCCAATCGAGGTGGTACCACGGTATTCTATTACATATATCGTCCTCTACATGCATAGTAGCGTGTAGGGGACTTTTTTATTTTCTAAAGGAGGTGGGCGAGTATGAAATGAAAGTGTATAATTAAGAAAAATATAAATATTCAGAAAAGGAGAAATTACGATGAAAGAAACACAGCAATGGACATCGAAAATTGGTTTTGTACTCGCAGCAGCCGGAGCCGCAGTAGGACTTGGAGCAATATGGAAGTTTCCATACGTTGCAGGTAATGGCGGGGGAGGAGCGTTTTTTCTAGTCTTCCTATTATTAACATTATTTATTGGTATGCCTCTTCTTTTGGCAGAATTTGTTATTGGTCGTAGTACGCAAAAAGAAGCGGTTACTGCATATAAACTGTTAGTACCAAATAGTAAATTATATCCATGGATTGGTCGTATGGGGGTTGTCACTTGTTTTAGTGTATTATCCTTTTATAGCGTCGTAGGTGGATGGATTTTATTATATTTATATTATAGTGTGACAGGAAACTTTTGGAGCGGAGCGATGGAATACGGAAAATTGTTTGAACAAACAATTTCCAATCCTGCTAGTGCAGTAGGTGCACAGTTAATCTTTATGCTTTGCACTATTTTTGTAGTAAGTAAAGGTGTAGAAAAAGGGATCGAAAAGGCAAGTAAGTATATGATGCCTCTATTATTTATTTTGTTTATTGCTATTATTATTCGTGCACTTACACTTGATGGGGCATGGGCTGGTGTTGAATTTTTCCTAAAACCAGATTTTTCAAAACTAACAGCGGATACCATTTTGTATGCAATGGGACAATCATTCTTTTCCCTAACTGTAGGTGCGTCGGTAATGGTAACATATAGCTCGTATTTAAAGAAAGAAGAGCATTTAGCAAAATCTGCAACATCAATTGTGAGTTTAACAATTTTTATTACAGTGCTTGCGGGACTAGCAATTTTTCCAGCGATCTTTGCATTAGGAGTTAAACCAACAGAGGGACCAGGTTTGCTGTTTATTATTCTTCCAGCTGTATTTGCGAAAATACCATTCGGACAATTTTTCTTTATTATGTTTTTAATTTTATTCTTCTTTGCAACGTTAACTTCTGCAATTTCAATGCTTGAAATTGTTGTTGCATCTGTAGCCAAAGATAATGAGAAAAAACGTCCATCAGCATCATTTATTATTGGATTACTCATTTTTGCTGTTGGAATTCCATGTGCTCTATCATTTGGAGTTATGAGTGATGTAAAAATCTTTGGGAAAACATTTTTTGACTTAGTGGATTTTGTAGTAAGTAATGTATTGTTGCCGTTAGGGGTATTAGCAATTTCGTTGTTTGTACCAAATAAAATGAGTAAAGACCTATTAATGAAGGAATTAGAAGTGACAGAGACGAAAGGAAAGCTATTATTTAACGTGTGGTTTTTCTTACTGCGCTATATTATTCCAGTAACGGTAGTGATTGTATTTTTAAATGCAATTGGTGTGTTTAAAATGTTTACAAAATGAGCGGGGGATTTTTCCCCGCTTTTTTAATTTGTTTTTTGGTTTTGTAGTAAACGATTGTATGCTTTGAAAGCTACAGCTGCTGCAATAAATGAACCAATTAAAAAAATAGTCGAACCACCTAATGTAAATAAGCGCCCAATAAATGTTTCTCGTGCTTCTTGTAGTTCTTCATTCATGCTTATATCCCCCAGATGAATAGGCATTTTGTTTTAGTCTATGTAAAATGCCTACAAATTGTTAAAAGGAGATTACTTTTCAATAAAAAAACTCGGTATGCACCGAGTTTTTTTATAATCCGATATATGGAGAAGGGTCAACTGCGTTCGTTTTACCTACATTCCACTCACCGATATGAAGTTCAAAATGTAAATGTTGTCCGAAAGATTGACCGGTATTTCCCATAAATCCTAATTGTTCACCTTGTTTTATAGTTTGGCCATTGGATACAGAGCGACTGCTCATATGAGCGTATACTGTTGTATAGGTTGTGCCATTTATACGGTGCGATAAATATACGACATTTCCGTAACTAGATGACATTTCAGAGCGGATTACAACCCCGTCAGCAGCAGCGTAAATAGGTACTGTTCCAGAAGCGGCGATATCGATGCCTTTATGATTATCTAAAGAACGAGCGCCAAATCCAGATGTTTTTGAACCTGCGGCTGGTTTAATAAAACCGCCTTTGTTTGTAATATCTGCTGCAGAAGCAGTTGGAGCAGATTGTGTTTGTGCGGTTGCTTTTTTTGCTTCTTCAGCTTTTCGAGCCTCTTCAGCCTTACGAGCTTCTTCAGCTTTTTTCTCTTCTTCAATTGCTTTTTGAACAGCCAGGCGTTGATTTTCTAAAATGCTATTAGATTCTTCTAAACCTTCAATCTCAGAATCTACCTTTGATACTTTAGCGTGTAAATCGCTAATCAGTACTTGTTGGTCTTGTTGGTTTTTTTGAAGTTCTTGCTTTTTTTGCTCTAATTTTTGCTTAGATTCGTTTAGTTGCTGTTCTTTCTTTTCAACCGCTTCTTTTTCCGTTTTTACAGTTTCTTGATCAGTTGTTTGCTTTTTTACAATTTCCGTATCGTTGTTTAAAATCAAGCTAACAGAATACATATTATCAATAAGGTCTGCAAAATTGTTTGAGTTCATCAATACTTCAGTTACGATATTTGTTCGAGGTTTTTCTTGCATGGATTGAAGTCGTTGTTTAATGACGTCCTGACGAGTGTCAATATTTGTTTGCAATTGCTCAATACTTTTTTTCTTTTCTTCAATTGTTTGTTGTGTTTTGCTAATCTCTGTTTCTGTATCGTGTAAATCAGCTTCATTTTTATTAATAGAAGCTGTTAGCTCATCAATCTTTTTTTGTAAGTCTTGTATTTCTTGTTCCATTTGTTCTTTTTCTGCTGTTTTGTTTTGTAAATCTTGTTGATTACCCTCTAATTCGGACTGAATATTAGATAATTTATCTTGACTTGTTTCTGCATATGTAACTGAATGTAATGGAGAAACAAAAATAGCACTTGCTGCTAATACGCTGAAAGCGACGTATTTCTTTTTCATAGTTGTCTAGCTCCTTTCCCTATGATGTATATATCATAATTGGAAGAATGCTGTCTATTCTTGTAATCATAATGTAATGAAAGTTTTATAAATGTACTATGAATTGTCGGAAATGAGGTAATTTTTGTATATTATGTCGTGTAAAAGGGAGATAGAAGAGTCTCGCAAAAAGTAGGTATGAATAGTTAAGGGATCGTTTTCATGTTAGGTTTTCTGACATGGATTTTGTTTTTGTCAAGAAAATTATTTGCATTCACGCAAACTTATTTTGTTGTCAGATTTCGTTTTTTGATTTATGATTTTTAACAGGGACAAAAAATGTAGTGAATTGTCGAATAATATGTAATACTCTTAATTTCTTGGTTTTATAGAAAAAGAGAAATGTAGAGTTAGAGCATCTAAGAAGGGGGTTGCAGCAAGTATGAAAAGAATTGGACTTGCATGGCAAATTTTAATAGGGCTTGCGCTTGGTATTGCAGTAGGGGCGATTTTTTATGACAATCCGGCAGTAGCGAAGTACTTACAACCAATTGGTGATATTTTCATTCGATTAATTAAGATGATTGTTGTACCGATTGTTGTAGCAAGCATCGTAGTTGGTGTTGCTGGTGTAGGTGACATTAAGAAGCTAGGACGATTAGGTGGAAAAACGATTCTTTATTTTGAAATTATTACAACAATTGCAATTGTTGTTGGCCTACTGATCGCGAATATTTTCCAACCAGGAAAAGGCGTTAATATGGATGAGTTAACAAAGTCAGATATTTCTAAATATACACAAACGACAGAGCAAGTGCAGAGTCACTCATTTGCTGATACATTTGTAAATATTGTTCCGACAAATATTGTGAAGTCGTTAGCTGAGGGCGATATGCTCGCTATTATTTTCTTCTCAGTGTTATTTGGTTTAGGGATTGCAGCAATCGGTGAAAGAGGAAGACCGGTTCTTCAATTTTTCCAAGGTGTAGCGGATTCAATGTTTTATGTAACAAACCAAATTATGAAATTCGCACCGTTTGGTGTATTTGCTTTAATTGGTGTAACTGTTTCTAAATTTGGTCTTGCTTCATTAATTCCATTAGGTAAACTAGTGATTGTTGTTTACGGAGCGATGATTTTCTTCGTTGTAGTTGTATTAGGAATTACAGCGAAAATATTTGGTATTAACATTTTCCAATTCTTTAAGATTTTAAAAGACGAGCTTATTTTAGCGTACTCTACAGCAAGCTCAGAGACAGTTTTACCAAAAATCATGGAGAAAATGGAGAAATTCGGTTGCCCGAAAGCCATTACATCTTTCGTTATTCCGACGGGTTATTCATTTAACTTAGATGGATCTACGTTATATCAAGCAATTGCAGCCATTTTCTTAGCGCAAATGTACGGTATTGATTTATCAATCTCAGAACAAATTACATTATTACTTGTATTAATGGTTACATCAAAAGGAATCGCAGGTGTACCAGGCGTATCATTCGTTGTATTATTAGCAACATTAGGTACAGTAGGCATTCCGGCAGAAGGCTTAGCATTTATCGCAGGTATTGACCGCATTCTAGATATGGCTCGTACAGCAGTTAACGTAGTAGGTAACTCTTTAGCAGCTGTTGTTATGTCTAAATGGGAAGGTCAATATGACGATGCAAAAGGACAAGCTTATTTAAAAGAACTTTCCAATAAACAGCAAGCAGCTTAATTGCTAATGAATAAAGCCCTCACGATAGAGTGAGGGCTTTTCTGTATAGAGAAGGGAGAGGGAATAATGAAACGAAAGTATGGGGATGGTTCTTCTTGGAATCGATTAATAGAGAAAACATATGAAGTAAAGGCAATAGAAAAAGGTATGTTAGGTATATTGCGTATACAAAAGGTAAAAGAACCGAGTTATAAGAAATATAATGATCGAGAGCTTTGTATTGTAGATGCTGGTTATACGTGGGTGCAGTATTTTATAAGCGATAAGAACTTTGCTATCACAGCTATGCTAAATGAAAAAAAAGAACTCGTACAATATTATATTGATGTAGCTAAAAAGTTTAAAATAGATGGAAGTGGTATGCCTTATTTCGACGATTTATACTTAGATGTCGTATTACTATCTAACGGCGATCTATATTTGTTGGATGAAGATGAATTAGAAGAGGCATATGTAGCTAGGGATATCTCGGAAGAAGAATATAATGTAGCGTGGGATACGGCGAAGTGGCTTATCGAAGTAATTGAAAAAGACGAGTTTCCTTGGATTGCAATTTTAGAAAAAGAAATTCAAAAATTAAAATGAATATTTTTCGTTTGTGATGCTTGATTTATTCGTGTTTTTGTATAAATACAAAAAAATACCAGCTATTTTTGTATAAATAATAATTGACTTTTGATTTGTAAGCGAGTAAAGTTAGGGAAGAAATTATTATTAAAAATAAAATATGAAACCTTCTTATAAAGAGAGGCGGAGGGACTGGCCCTACGATGCCTCGGCAGCGGACTCATAATGGAGTGCTGTGCCAAATCCAGCAAGCGTGTGCTTGAAAGATGAGGAGAGTGTTTCTTATAGATGTATAGGACCTCTTCTTTTTTGGAAGAGGTCTTTTGTTATTCGTTAGAAAAGGTTTATAACTAGGGGAGAGATGATATTTTGAAACAAACGAGAGGAAACGGCTTAGCATTATTGCCACTTGTTATATTTTTAGCGCTATTTATTGGCTCTGGAATTATTACAGGTGATTTTTATAAATTGCCGATACTTGTAGCGATTTTAATTGCTGTGGGAACGGCTTTAGTGATGAATCGCAAGGAAAGTTTTACAGTAAAAGTTGAACGGTTTGCTAAAGGGGCTGGCAATCCAGATATTATGATCATGGTATTAATCTTTGTGCTTGCGGGTGCGTTTTCTGAAACAGCGAAAGGAATGGGTGGGGTTGATTCTACAGTCAACTTAGCATTATCTATTTTACCGCAAGGGTTTATCGTTGCTGGCATTTTTGTGATAGGTGCGTTTATTTCGTTAGCAATGGGAACTTCGATGGGAACGATAGCGGCACTAGCACCAATTGCAGTCGGTATTAGTCAGCAAACAGATATTTCTATTGCATTAGCAATGGCAACAGTTGTTGGCGGAGCGATGTTCGGTGATAATTTATCATTTATTTCTGATACAACAATTGCAGCTGTTCGTTCGCAAGGAACAGAAATGAAAGATAAGTTTAAAACAAACTTTTTAATTGTGTTGCCAGCTGCGATTATTACAATTATATTGTTGGTTGTCCTTACATCAGGAAATCATTCAGAAATCAAAACTCATACGTTTGATTGGATAAAAATATTGCCGTACGCAGGGGTACTTGTTACAGCTTTACTTGGATGGAATGTACTTGTTGTATTAACTGGTGGAACAGTTCTATCGGGTATGATTGGTCTGATTGATGGGAGCTATACATTAACGAGCTTCTTTAAAAGTGTGACAACGGGAATTAGTGGAATGATGGAACTCGTATTACTGGCGATTTTAATCGGTGGAATGGTTGAACTTATTCAATATAATGGTGGTATCCAGTATTTAATGAACGTATTGACGCGTAATATCCGTTCGAAAAAAGGTGCTGAATTTGGAATTGCTGGTTTAGTTAGTATGACGAATATGTGTACTGCTAATAATACAATTTCTATTATTTTTACTGGACCACTGGCAAAAAATATTGCAGATCAATATGAAATTGATCCTCGAAAATCGGCGAGTGTGTTGGATCTATTTTCATGCTGTGTACAAGGGTTAGTCCCATATGGGGCTCAAATGTTAACGGCGGCAGGTTTTGCAGCATTGTCACCGGTTGAATTGTTACCATATGCATTTTATCCAATTTTAGTTGGGGTTTGTGGTGTAGTTTCTATCTTAATCGACTTTCCGCGTTTTTCGAAAGTAGCGGAAAAAAAGCAATATCATAAAACAGCTTAATGGAAAAGTAGTTGAAAACGCTCAGAGAATAAATTCTGAGCGTTTTTTTATAGATTTTTTTTCAAATAGTAGTGTTTGTGATCTCTTCCTACATTATCAAGAATTCCGAACACTTGATAACCGTGCTTTTTATAGAAGTCCAATGCTTGAAAACTTAACGTATCCACTTTTATGAAGTCACACCCTTTTTCTAAAGCGATTTTTTCTGCTTCTAATAATAACTTAGAACCGTATCCTAATTTACGGATGTCTTCATCAAGTATCAAGATATGAATTTCTAGCCAATTCCAGCAAACTTCACCTAACAGTCCTCCGCGAACTTTTTTATTTTCATCTTTCAGAACGAAATGAATTTTTGAGTACCTTCCTCTTAAGTCTGGTGGGAAATGTTGCAAATTATATTCGTAAAGTGCATGATTGATATCATTTTTATCTGTCGCACTCATTTCTTGTGTAATATGTAGATTCATGAAAAAGATGTCTCCTTTTATTTGGGTATAGTAGTGAGTATGAAATATGTCATATGAATCGAATCATATGAGTACCTTCAGTTGTTATTTAGGTAAAGACAATGGGATGTACAGAGAAGGTATATAGCCTTTATCGTTCATTTTAACATAATTTTCTTAATAATAAATCTTTTGTTGGTGAGATTGATTGAAAACTCGAATAGATAGAGGGCGTATTACTTTTTAATTTTCGTGAATTTTAAATGGAACATAATCATGTGAAGGAGCAAAAAGGCTTTGTTTTTATATCGTACCTTTGCTCATAAAGTGAAATGTCAATTAGTGGGGTTTCTTCATCCCTACTGATTGTTAACCATCACCAATCGGGATAAATATGGAATTTACAAAAGGCTGAATGCGACTCGGTCTTAAGTCTGAGTTGAAAACGGTTCTTAAGCTCGTTATGGAAAAACGGAAAAATAGTTAAGATAAGAGTATCAAATCGAAGGGAGGCGAGCACAAGATGAAACAATTTTTAGCGTTTATCGCAGCCGGTATTTTGGCTTTAATTGCTCTTGGTAGTCTTGCCGGTATTGTAGGCTTTGCAATTGGAGCA
>NZ_NTUG01000044.1 GCF_002561295.1 Bacillus cereus | reverse complement strand
ACAATTGGGGTGCAGTTCACAAGAAATGGTGGGTTTTTTGTCTTTCTTTTACATATTTGATGCTTGAGAAGAATTTTTACTTGCTTCTTTTTGCGTCGATAATGATATGAAAATAATAAATAATGAAATAACCCCGAAAATAAGTACCATATACTGTAATCCGATTGTATCTAAGAAGAATCCCGTCCCAAGTAAGACGATTTGGAACATAACTCTTTCAAACATATTACGGAATGAGAATAGACGTCCGTGATAACTTTTTTCAACTTTTGTTTGGAAAACTGTCGACATAATAGGGAAGAAACAGCCAACACTAAATCCAAACAGTCCGAATGATACAAGGGCCATCCATTTTACATCACTAAAGAATAATGAAAGGTGTGCAACAGCAGTACAAAAAGCGAAGAAATAAAGTAATTTTTCTGGTGGGAAATGCTCGGATAAACGTTTAATCACGAAGGCTCCTAACATAAATGCTATCCCTTCAATTGTATAAATAAATCCTTTTATTGTAGGATCATGTTGCATTTCACTAATATTAATTACCATTAAGTTAAAACCACCAATAAATAGAAGGGGAATGATACTCAAAATAAGTGCACAAAATGCGACAGGAATCCCTTTTAATATGCGGAAAACTTCTATAAAGCTATTGTCCTTTGCGGATTTTTTACTTGTTGTATTTGTTTGTTGATCTTCAAATTGTAATAAGAAGGTTGCAAAAAATAATAGAGCGTATGCGGCCATTGAAAATGCGTACATATACTGTAAGCTCATCATAACGAGTAGGACGCCTCCTAGTGAAGTACCAACAATACGAGCGATTGTTCCAATATTCATATGAACACCATTCATTTGTAATAATTCGTGTTCACGAACGATAAGTGGAATAACAGACTGCAGGGCAGGAAAATAAAAAGCCGCCGAAATTTGAATGGCGATCATAAAAGCAATCATAAAGGAAATACTTTCATATTGAATAGCGAAGAACATAAAAATAACACTGATCACACGACCGAAACCGGCATAAAGTAAAATTTTCTTTTTTTCGTATTGATCAATAACGCGGCCGGCTATAGGACCAACTAAAACACCGGCTAATAGCCCGATAAATAAAATGACTGATTTCATAAAATCAGAAGGTACATATTTTTGCATAAATTCTAGATTGCCAAGAATCCCAAGCCACAAACCGAGCCCAGCAATAAATTCTCCGATTAGAACAATCCAGACATTTCTATTACGCCACATAACAAAACCTCACAGTCTTATAAAATAGAAAGAATCGTAAATAACCCTCCTTTTCATTTGTACATTTAAAACATTATTTTTTAGAGTCAGAGTCTATATTACGTTTTTAATCATGAAAGTTCAATTTATTTGATTTAGATAAAAAATGTGTTTTTGTAGGGGGAAAAATACACTTTATACATTGGAAAATAAACAGAGAAAAATTTAACATGGATGAGGGGAGGCGAGTTTATGATACAACAATTTTTTAAGAAATTACTCGATCAATTTGTACAGGAACAAGAAGAGGAAATAATAGAGAAACTTTGTTTTTGGGTTGTTTATTATTACATGGTAGCCCCTAAATATATCGTGAGTTCTAGTGGTATATTGGTACATATGAATCAAACACACAAAGAGTATACGTATCTTACAATTGAAGATTTTTTACGAGAGTACAGCGGGAAAATGAGAGGGGCGTCCTATTTAGGAATTGAAATATATCATATGAAATTTGTTGAAACGATTAGAGAAAAGTGCCGTGAAATGATTTATGCGCATTACTTTCCTCATTTTATTACTAGACACTCGTTAGTATGTAAAGAATTACTTAGAGAAATAGGGGTGGGTAAAACAGAGATGGAATTTAGGAGCTTCTATACATTGATTTTGAATCACTGTGTAGAGATAAAGGATTGGATGGGTGAGTATGAAGAAAACATGTTAAATAAACTATTCGTATTGTCACTTCCTGTTGTCATACAAGTATATCGGACAAATGTAAGAGAGTATATAAAACAAGAAAAAAATCAGAAGGAGATCGGATTTTTAGTCCACTGAATAATGGAGCTAAAAGAGGATATTTATGTATTTTTGATGAAAAGAATATGTAAATATATGTAGAAAGAAGATGATTTAGAATGAGTAATGAAGAGCTTGTAAAGACGCAATTTGGTAGTAATGCTGAAAAGTATGTGAATAGTCAAATTCATGCAAAAGGACAGGATTTACAATATGTTGTTCAACAAGTGAAAAATCGTAAAAATATTCATCTTCTTGATATTGCTACAGGTGGTGGGCATGTAGTGAACACGCTGGCCCCCTTATTTAAAAGTGTAATTGCCCTAGATTTAACAGAAAAAATGATTGAAAAAGCAAAAGAATTTATTCATTCTAATGGTCACGATAACGTTTCATTTGTAGCTGGAAATGCAGAGGATTTACCGTTTTCTGATGCATCATTTGATACAGTAGTGTGCCGCATTGCAGCGCATCATTTCTCAAATCCTTCGCAATTTATTTTTGAAGTACATCGCACGTTAGAAGAAAATGGGTTATTTATATTAATTGATAATGTTGCTCCTGAAAATAATGAATACGATACATTTTATAACTTTATTGAGAAAAAGCGAGATCCGAGCCATAGGCGGGCGCTGAAAAAAACAGAATGGATTTCATTATTAGAGAAAAATGATTTGCAAATGCAATCATGTTACACATTTGAGAAACAATTTGATTTTGATTGGTGGTGCAATATGATGAATGTACCACAGGTAACACGTTCAAAGTTAACAGATTGTATGATGAAGACTTCCAATGAAATGAAGGAGTTTTTCAACATACAATGTAAAAATAATCAAGTAGAATCATTTTATACTGAGATGGCACTCTTTGTGTGTCAGAAAACTTCAACTTTAAAAAGATAATTATATTGCAGTCTCTCACGAGTACGTTATACTTATTACAGAGAAAATGAGAATTAAGGAGTAGTCATCATGATTCGTGTACGTATTGAGGGAACTGAACAAGAAATTGTTGAATTTTTGGAGAAGATGCCTGAAATTCCTGGTTTTGAAAAAACACATACGAGGGAGCCGAGAAAGGGAAATAACCCGAAGTATGAGAATAGTAAGAATGTATTAGCGTATTTATCATATAAAAAGGTGGAAAACGCTGTTAAATAATAACATCCTTTAATGGTAAAATTATAATATTATAGAGAACTGAAACGACACAAAATATAGTGTCGTTTTTTCTATTCATGTATAATAGAAATGTAAAAGGTTATTTAATTAACAGAGGATAATTTTTTAACGGAATAGTATTTCGAATATTTCGTTCTTTTCTGCGCAAGTTATATATCTGTATGAAAGAATAATTTGATAAATTGATTTTTATTTAGAAATACATAAGTTGAATCAGCACACAGAAGTTCTATTTTGTGTGCCTATTTATTGTAATGAGAGAATGTGTTCCTGGAATATCTCATTGTTACATTTATCTTTTGACCAGTTATCGTGTGAAAACAACCGACTATCGAAAATCCATTTACAGTAACTTAAATAGCTTTTATATTTAGAGCGAGTGAAAGGGAAGTGGTGAAGTGAAGTTTGAAGTGTCGATTGATCCATCTTATAAAGAGCCGAAAATTATTATTCTAACGGATAAAATGACAGATGAGATATCTGATATTATGAAGCGACTGTCAGAGACTCATATGGATTCATTAGCTGTATTTTCAGAGAGAGGTGTTGAAATTGTTGCCTGCAAAGATATCGTGAGAATCTATACAGAGAAACAGAAGGTATTTCTCCAAACTGCTGCTGGTATTTATACCGTTCGCTCAAGATTATATGAACTGGAAGAGAAACTAAATAGTCAATTTTTCGTTCGTATTTCAAATTCAGAGATTGTTAACATTAAAATGATTACGAATATGGATATTAGTATGACAGGAACAATTGGCGTGTCATTAACAGGGAATATCAAAACGTATGCTTCTCGACGCTATGTTTCAAAAATTAAGAAACTGTTTGGAATATGAGGTGAAATTGTCATGAAAAATTTACTTAGTCGAGTTGTTGGTGGTTTTGTTATCGGTTTGATTATTGGGCAAATTGTGCAACTCCTTATTTCGCTCACATTAGGTCAAGGAGAATATATGCCAGTTGTTGATCAGTTTCGTTCTTTATTTGCAAGTGAGATGTACGCTGTTATGGTACAAATACTGTTAACAGGGATTATTGGGGTCACATTTGCTACAAGTGCGCTAGTTTTTGACATAGTGAAGTGGAGTCTACTAAAACAATACATCGTTCATTTTTGTATAACAGCACTAGTATGGGTGCCGATTGTAACGTTACTTTGGATGCCAAAAACAACTAAAGGCACACTGATTTTTTTTATTAGTTTTTTAGGAACGTATGTCATTACATGGATTATTCAATACGTGATTTCAAAAAATGATATTAAACAAATTAATGCTGCGATTCAATCAAGGAAATTTGAAGGAAGAAGTGATGAATAATGGCCATTGATATAAAAAATCTAACGAAAAAATTTAAAGAGCGCACAGCTGTCGACGATCTTTCACTGACGATTAAGAAGGGTGAATTTTTTGCACTTTTAGGACAAAATGCTGCTGGAAAAACAACAACTATTAAAATGCTTAGTTGCTTACTTACACCTACAAGTGGTGATGCCTTGATGTTAGGAGATAGTATCGTCAAAAAACCTACGGCGGTAAAAGAAAAAATAAACATTTCACCACAAGAAACTGCGGTAGCTCCGAATCTTTCTGTAAAGGAAAATCTAGAATTTATTGCGAGTATCTATGGAAGCAGTAAACAAGAGGCTAAGCAGAAAGCGCGGGAAATGATGACGAAGTTTGGACTTTCGGAGCGAGCGAAAAATAAAGCGAAAACGTTATCAGGTGGGTTGCAACGCCGACTAAGCATTGCGATGGCACTTATTTCGTCTCCCGAAATCATTTTTTTAGATGAGCCAACATTAGGACTTGATATTCGTGCTAGACATGATTTATGGAAGACTCTACTTGAATTAAAGGGTAAAATCACGATTATTTTAACGACACACTATCTAGAAGAAGTAGAAGCACTTGCTGATCGCGTCGGCATTATGCATGGTGGTAAATTGCATGCACTTGGAACGATTGATGAGTTAAAAGAAAATACAGGACAATCTTCTTTAGAAAATATTTTTCTCACACTAACCGAATAGGGGTGGAATTATGGGATATTTAGCATTTGCTTCACGCAATCGTAAGGAGATTTTACGAGATCCTCTCACGCTTCTTTTTGGAATTGTACTGCCGGTTATTGTTATATATCTTTTTTCAATTATGCAGAAAAATATGCCTTTTGACCTTTATAATATAGAAAATTTAACGCCAGGCGTAATCGTTTTCAGTTTTTCTTTTATAACGTTATTTTCAGGGATGCTGATTGGTAAGGATAAAAGCAGTTCGTTCTTAATGCGAATTTTTGCTTCTCCCATGTCTGCGTCTGATTATATTACCGGGTATGCTCTTCCACTATTGCCAGTTGCAATTCTTCAAATTGTCATTTGCTTTATTTCAGCATTTTTCTTAGGTTTATCTTTTAATGCGAATGTATTAGTTGCCACTATTATACTTATTATCATTTCCATACTTTATATTGGATTTGGTTTACTGCTGGGTACGTATTTTACAGATAAGCAAGTTGGTGGGATTTTTGCGATTTTTGTCAACCTGTCCACATGGTTAAGTGGCACTTGGTTCAAGTTGGATATGATTGGTGGTACATTTAAAACAATCGGTTATGCATTGCCATTTGCTCATGCGGTTGATGCGACACGATTTGCTTTATCTGGTGAGTACGGTAATCTTGTTGTACCTTTATTATGGGTAGTTGGCTATATAATTATTATCTTCGTAATTGCTATTTTAGGTTTTAAGAGGAAGATGAAAGCGAACTAAATTGTATTCATATTAAAAAATGAACGTTAGTTAAATATAACGTAAACAATTGTATTATTTCTATATAGCTGCCAACAAAGAGGCGGCTTTTTTTATTGTTTCACCGCCTTGTCTTTTTCGCATAATAATAGTAAAAAAGGAAGGTTTGTTAAATTATTTTTAGCATGTGTAATGTTTAAAGTATAACTTATTCAAAAAGTAGCATAACTAACAATAAGCAATAATTGTCTTTTTATAAGTAAAATGTATAAAATCAAGGAGGAAATCATATGGCATTTATATGGTCTTTAATTGTCGGAGGTATTTTAGGGTGGTTTGCAAGTTTACTCATTGGAAAAGATGTACCTGGTGGAGTTATCGGTAATATTATTGCAGGTATCATCGGTTCATGGCTTGGAACAGCTTTACTTGGTAAATTTGGTCCTGTTATAGGTGGATATGCAATTATACCAGCATTAATCGGGGCAATTATTTTAATTTTTATCGTAAGCTTCTTATTACGTTCCATGAGGAAGTAAACAAAAAAGGACTGTTTTACTATTCGTAAGCAGTCCTTTTTGTATTATCTTGTCTTATCTGTTATGCTACTGTTATACAATCAGGAGGTGTCAGCATTGAAAACATTTACAGTAAACTTTCATCAAGAAGACAATGCAAAAGCAACAACAGTACATAAGCTAAGCGAAGAAGACTTTAATAAAGCAACAGAAAACGGTACTCGTCATCTATTTGATTTAGATACAAATGTAGGTTTCTTTGTATTCTTTGATGCAGAAGATGCAGAAGGAAACGAGCAATACTTAATGTTGCAATATGAAGGAGATCATGAAGAGCCAAGTGCTTGCTACGGATTTGATTTGAAATTATTCTATCAATTTTTAGCACTTTACTTAAATGACCTTGAATTCCAAGGTGAAACAGAGGAAGAAGAGGAAGAGAATGGTCCGATTCATCATTTAGCTCATCTACTTTACCATATCGTTGAAGATGGAAAGAGTATTGAAGTATAATTACATATTTGGTGCTGTCCTATAAATGGGGCAGCTTTTTTATTAAGGAAAATAATATAATACCGTGCATGTTTCACGATATTGTTTAGGTGTAGTACCAGAGAATTTTTTGAAAATCTTTATGAAGTAAAATGAAATTTTTGTATTTTCTCCAGAAGATAGCATAAATAATATGGCTTGTTAGCCAAAAGAACTGTCTTTATAAAGACAGTTCTTTTGCTTTGTTACGTTCTACGGAAGAAACAAAGTAAGTTTGAACGATTCCACCGATTATTAACAAACAGGCACAAATATAAAATAGGGTACTGCCGTTTATATGACCTAATATCATCGCTCCGATAACTGGACCGCATGTTCGAGATATGTCCCAGTGTATCCCGTAAATAGAAAAATACAATCCACGCATATGACTTGGTGCGATTCCTGAAACAAAACGGAGTAAATGATTTAAAGCAATGCTTTCCCCAATTGTAAGGAAAAGTAGTGTGAAAAAGAGTGACCATAATGTTGTGGAATAACCATAACCGATGGCTGCCAATGTATAAAAAATATATGAAATAACGATTATTTTAGGCATGGAAAATCGTTCAGACCATTTGACAAGACCGACTTGTAGTAGGATTTCCATAATTGCTCTACAAGTTGAAATGAATGCGAGAACGAATAAGAAATTTGGAAAGATACTCTCTGCAAATACACGATAATTTGTTTCAGTTTGCGCATAGAAAAAGCTAATCGGAAGAGTAGATATCATAAGTCCAAATACAGCATAATGTTTAAAGATAAATTCTTTCCTTGTTGTGACTTGTGTTGATTTTTGAGCTGTTTGAATGTTTGGCGCTGTTTCGGGAAGCTGTGTCCATACGAGAATGGCATACAGCAAGAGAGTCACAGCTTGAATCATAAATAAGTATTCAGGGTGACTATCATAAATAAAGGCGCTAATGAACGGACCAATTACAGCTCCGACAGCTCCCACTGATTGAAGAACAGCAAATATTTCTGCTTGTTGCTCTGGCGCAGTTAAGTCTGCAATTTGAGCACGCTGAGCAGGAATATATAAGGAGCGGCCGATACCATTCATTACATATAACAAAGCAAAGAAAGGGACTGATGCAGCAAAAACAAATCCGCCGATTGCAATTGCTTGGATGAATAATCCAAGTAACATAATTTTCTTTCTGCCATAGCGATCTGTCACACCTCCAGCAATGATTGTGAACACAATATCAGAAAGAGGTTGCAAGCCAAAGAGAAGCATCGTCAAGATGACATTTCCTTCTAAAGCTTTATTCACATGTACAATAAAAATTATCGCTAACATCGCCTCAGTTGTTCTTGTTAACAATTCACCTAGTAGTCGAATCCAAATCGGTTTACTATAACGTTTTATAAGATGATTCATTATTTATTTCCTCCTTTCTATATGGAAATCTTAAGATAGAAGCAAGGAATGAAAAAGGGTAGAATGAAAGAGTGGGATTTTTCACCTTTTAGGGGGATGAATATGGTTATTTTAGATCAGTACGTTCAGCTTTGGATCCGGTATGGAAAAGGGATACCAGAGGGAGAAAAAATAGAAATAACATTACAAAATATATCTGAAACATTGTTTTGTACGGATCGAAACAGTAAATTTATTATAAAAAAATTAGAAGAGCTAGGATGGGTTTGTTGGTTTCCAGGACGCGGGAGAGGGAACCGATCAAAGGTATCGTTTCAAAAAAATCCCGCTGTATTAATTTTAGAAAAGGGGAAAGAAATAACGAAACAGGGGGATGTAAAAGGCGGAAAAGAATTTGTTGAACAATATATGGAGTATTTTTCATCATTGCAAAAACAATTCCAAACTTGGATAAATTCAATATTTGGTTATCAAATTGAAATGACGAATCAAGGTAGACAAGATGTACTTCGTTTACAAGTTGAAATGCGTCCGAAGATTCTTTTGGATCCTATGTATGCTACAATGCGTTCAGAATGTCATATGGTGAAACATGTTTACGACACGCTTGTATATGTGAACGAGAGTACCAATGTAATAGAGCCGAGACTTGCGTTTCATTGGGAGTATAATGACGACCAAAAAATGTGGACTTTTTATTTGCGTAAAGGTGTGCAATTTCATAATGGTAAACGGTTCACAGCTCATGATGTTGTCCACTCATTCAATAGATTTATGAATACGGAGGATAATCCATACTTGTGGATGTTGCAACATGTTGAAAGAATTCATATTGTAAATGAGCATATTGTGGAGGTTTACTTACATACAGAAAATAAGTTGTTATTGCATATTTTAGGTACAGAACAGTGTTCTATTGTAACGGAAGATGAAGAAGGGAATGTAAGCGGAACAGGGCCATTTAAACTACGAGAAAATAATGATTCTATCTTTATATTAGAAGCGCATAATGCATACTTTCGTGAGCGTCCCTTTCTAGATCGAATTGAACTTTGGAATGTGCCGAAAAGTACGGATGAATATGATGTTTCGATGAAAGCTGAGCATAAAGAGATAGAGAACCCTCATAAAGAACTGTCTAAAATGGAATCTAACGTAACGTATGTTACGTTAAATACTAAAAAACAAGGACCTTTGCAAAATAGTACATTTAGGCAAGCGTTATATAAAATAATTCATAGTAATAAAATAATAGATGAGTTAGAGGGAGAACGCGATGAGGCAGCGGATGAATTATTACTAGCAAATCGTGCAGCTTGGAGCATAAATGAGGATGTGAACACTCTTCTACAAAAGAGCGAATATAGTGGCGAAGTATTATACTTGTATACGTTTAAAGAACAAGATCATGTGGAAGATTCCGAGTGGATTCAAAAAGAATGTGCAAAGTATGGGATTATGATTGAAATACATTTTCTCGATGCACTGGAATTATTACGAGCGGACACAATGGGACAAGCGGATTTGATTCATGATAGCGCGACAATTAGTGAGAAAATAGAGCTCAGTTTTTTACAAATGTTTCTTGCGAAAAATAGTTTTATAAATCAACATAGCTCTCTAGACTTTAACAAACAATTACATGTGTACTTTAATGAACCGAATGTAGAAAAACGAATGACATTGTTACGTGATGTGGAGGACACATTGTTACGTAACATTCATATTATTCCTTTATATCGTAATAAGCAGCATATAAGTACACATGAAAAAGTACAAAATATAAGAATTAATTCGCAAGGATGGATTGATTTTTACCATATATGGTTTAAACCTTGATATAAAGGACTCTTTCGAAATGAAATGGCATACGAAAGGGTCTTTTTTATATGGAATAAACGTCTGATTTTGAACATGGTTATGCATATTTTTGGAAAATGCCCATTTACAACGTAACAGTGTTATGTTACATTGTTAGCAGGAAGGAGTGTTATACAGTTGAGTACAGATTTAATTTCAAAAAAAGATTTATTGGAACTGACTGGTATTTCATACGGGCAACTATATAGGTGGAAACGAAAGAATTTAATACCAGAAGATTGGTTTATCAGAAAATCGACTTTTACAGGGCAAGAAACATTTTTTCCGAAAGAAAAGATATTAGAGCGTATTGATAAAATTCAAACGATGAAAGAAGATCTATCGCTTGATGAACTAGCAAATATGTTTTCACCAAGTGTATCTGAGATTTCTTTCATGAAGGAAGACATTATCCGAAAAGGTATTGCTTCAGAACCGGTTGTACAATTTTTTATAGAACAAATGAATAAACAGGCAGAATTTCAGTTTGCTGATATTCTTTATGTATTTATTTTAGAGGAATTGCTTCAATCTGGAGAAATTAGCTTGGAAGAAGGCAAGATGATACTGCAAGTACTTCACGAACATTATGAAATCATGAAACAAAAGAATAGCGAATTAGTTGTGGTTCGAAAGCTTGGTGTTTCTACATGTTTCTTAGTTTCAAATGTAGATGACTTACTTTTTGAAAAAGGAACGAAGATAGTCGTACGTTTAGCAATCATGCAACATACAGAAGCGTTAAAATCAAAACTATTGTAGTGGGGGAAAATGATGCGATCAGAAAAATTAATTATAAATGGTTACGGTTCTTCTAATGGCGGGGAATTTCATAGAGTACAATTAAACGGAAAAGGAACTGTGAACGGTGATGTTGAATGTGACAACTTTGAATGTAACGGTTCTGGTAGTGTAAATGGTAATTTGAAAAGCAAGAGCGTAAAAATTAGTGGGTCTGGTAAAGTTGACGGTACAGTAGGCGCTGAAAATATGCGAATTGATGGAAAAGCAACGATTACAAAAGATGTAACGGCTAACGATTTAAAAATTGCTGGAAAAGGAACAATTGGTGGTACTTTGAAGGGGGAAGAGCTTAAAATCCGCGGGCAAGCGACGATTGACGGTAATTGTGAAGTAGATATCTTTTCGTCAGAAGGACAGTTTACAATTGGAGGCTTACTAAGTGCAGATGAAATTGACATCGATATTCACGGTACATGTAGAGCAAAAGAAATAGGCGGTCAAACAATTAAAGTAAGGCATAGAGAAACAGCATTTAGTAGACTTTTTAAAAACGTGTTTGGGTCGCACTTAGAAGCTGAATTGTTAGAAGGTGACAATATTGATATTGATTACGTACAAATTAAGACAGTAAGAGGTAACAATGTTACGGTAGGACCAAATTGCGAGATTGGACTGATTGAATATACAGGAGTTCTTCATGTGGATAAAAATGCGAAAGTAAAAGAAGTTCAGCAAGTTTAATTTTGGGAGGAAGTGAGGAATAGATATGGAAAATCAGCATAGTCTCACTGTGAACGGATCAGGTAGTTCAGCAGGTGGAGCTTATAATAAAGTGAAAATCCGTGGTGAAGGAACGATTTCTAACCATGTTAGTTGTAATGAATTTAAGACGTATGGGGCGAGTGATGTTTCCGGTGATATGAAGGCGAAAAATTATGTCGTCTATGGAGAAAGTGAAGTGAAAGGAAATATACAGGCAGAATATGTGAAAGTGTATGGAAATGCGCAAGTACAAGGTAATGGCCACGTTGAGAAGATGAAAGTGAGAGGTATGTTTGAAGTCAAAGGCAGATTATCTGGAAATGTTGTAGATATTAAAGGGGCTTTACATGTTAAGGAGGACATTGAAGTAGAAGAGTTACTACTAACAGGGGGACTTGAAAGTGAAGGTCTATTAAATGCAGAAAACATTCATATTACAATCTGCTTTGAAGGAAGCAAAGTGAGAGAAATTGGAGGGAAAAAGATTACAGTACGAAAAAAATCTAGATTTATTCCCTTCAAAAGCCATGCTGGTAACCTTCAAACCTCGATGATTGAAGGAGACGACATTTATTTAGAACATACAATAGCTGAAGTAGTAAGGGGAAACAATGTTACCATCGGTCCTGGGTGTGAAATTGGTGTTGTAGAATATCATACTAGTTTTAATCAAAAAGGAAACTCAGTTGTAAAAGAACAGAAACAAATATAGATGTTAAGAGGGAGAGTGAGACACATGGTTGCAAAGGATAGTAAACTCGGCTTTGTAGTTGCCGGTTTATTGCTAGGGATTTTAATAGCATCAATGGATAATACCATCGTTGTTACGGCGATGGGAACGATTGTTGGTGATTTAGGCGGATTAGAAAACTTTGTCTGGGTCGTATCCGCCTATATGGTAGCGGAAATGGCAGGGATGCCGATTTTTGGAAAGCTATCAGATATGTATGGGAGAAAGAAATTCTTTATTTTTGGTTTAATTGTTTTTATGATTGGTTCTGCACTTTGTGGTACAGCAGAAAATATTACGCAGTTAGGTATTTATCGTGCGATTCAAGGTATTGGCGGTGGAGCGCTTGTACCGATTGCATTTACGATTGTATTTGATATCTTTCCGCCCGAAAAACGCGGGAAAATGGGCGGATTGTTTGGTGCGGTGTTTGGATTATCTAGCATTTTCGGTCCGTTACTTGGTGCATATATTACAGACTATATTAGCTGGCACTGGGTATTTTATATTAACTTACCGCTAGGGATTCTATCACTTATTTTTATTGTATTCTTTTATAAAGAATCACGCGTTCACCAAAAACAAAAGATCGATTGGTTTGGTGCAATTACACTCGTTGGAGCAGTCGTTTGTTTAATGTTTGCATTAGAACTTGGTGGACAGAAATATGATTGGGATTCTACTTTTATTTTAAGCTTATTTGCAGCATTTGCTATTTTAATGATTATGTTTATTTTTATTGAAAGAAAAGCGGAAGAACCTATCATATCATTTGAAATGTTTAAACAGCGTTTATTTGGGATGAGTACAATTATCGCTTTATGTTACGGAGCAGCATTTATGTCAGCGACTGTCTATATTCCGTTATTTATTCAAGGCGTATATGGCGGATCCGCGACGAATTCCGGCCTATTACTATTACCAATGATGTTAGGGTCAGTTGTTACAGCCCAGCTAGGTGGATTTTTAACATCGAAGCTAAGTTACCGTAATATTATGATGATTTCAGCTGTGATTATGTTAGGTGGATTGTTCTTATTAAGCACATTAACACCAGAAACAAGCCGTGTATGGTTAACTATGTATATGATTATTATCGGTTTTGGCGTAGGTTTCTCATTCTCGGTATTAAGTATGGCTGCAATTCATAATTTTGGTATGAACCAAAGAGGATCAGCAACTTCAACGAGTAACTTTATTCGCTCATTAGGAATGACACTTGGAATTACAATCTTTGGTATGATTCAAAGAACAGAATTTCAAGATAAATTAGAAGAAGCATTTACAGGAATGGGAAGTGGAATGAATAGCAACGCCATAGGAGATGCAAGAGCAATCCTTTCAGAAGGGGCAAGATCTCAAATTCCACCGCAAGTATTAGATAAAATTATTGAAGCTCTTTCGAGTTCTATCGTTCATACATTTATGTGGGCACTCGTTCCTGCTGGTTTAGCATTCATATTTATTTTCTTTATGGGTAACGAGAAAATGGTATATAAGAAAGAACAAGAGAGTGGAAAAGCATAAAAGATGAAAAACAAGAGTCAACGGACTCTTGTTTTTTTGTTGCTAGTTGTCGGAGCTTCGATAAAGTGAAACTTTAATCAGTGGGGGGTCTTCATCCCCACTGATTATTAGTTGAACNNTTTTACGGGCAGTTGATCCCTCATCTATCTTCTTTAGCCGCTAGAGCTGGACATTACGTTCTCTCTGAATCTTGAGGTGGGGTCTTACTGCCCGTTAATGCGGGATAAAATTGTATGTATTCATTTATCGGTAAGCCCCAGTATAAAAAACTCCTTTCTAAATGAGAAAGGAGTTTTTCGTATGTAACACTATAAATTAGCCTTCAATTACTTCGTATTCTTCGTCCGCTAATAATAAGATTTGTGTTTTTTTACCTTTGTTTTGAACTTCAATTACATCGTATGTACCTAGATCTCTTACTTTATTTTGAGAAACATTCACCATTACTTCAATAGAATCGATTAAAATATCTTCTTCGATATATGATTCAGGCAATGCCATATCCTCAGTATCTAATACACATGTGTAAAGAGTTTGTAAATGTTCAGCAGTTGGGTTTTCTTCTTGAACATCAATAATGTCTTTTACTGTTTCCATATGTTCTTCTTTTGCTTGATATACTTTAATTTTAGCCATTGTTTCATTCTCCTTTATAACATAGTCGTAGAGGCTACAATCTATTATAACGTTTTTTGATGAAAACATGAAATTGTTTCCTTATTTTTAGATGGGATTTTATACTATCATTGTGTATTATTTTATAAGGAATAAAGAATTTATTTTTCAGTTCATAACAAGAACTATGTGATTCCCACTATTAAGGACGTAAGGAGATAATTAGTATGAATAAGAAAGTGAAAGTTTTAAAATATACGATGGTAATATTAGCGTGTATTGCAATTTTTGGTACAGTTTTACCTCATGTTTTAGATCCGAATGAAACGGTGGCAGGTAAAGTTTCAATTGCGATCTTTGGTATAGTAGGTACATGTTTACTATTTTTTAGCATGTATTTCATTGTAAAAAAGGCTATTTTAAGAGGGTAGCTATTGTATTTTTAATAAAAAGGAGAGAGGTTTTTTTGGAAGCTTCATATTCTGATTTTTTAAATTTAATCATTCTGATTGTAGTTATTTTCGTTCTATGGAGGTTAAAAGTGTGGTCTAACAAGAAATATAATGTTCCTAAAGTATTTCAATGGTTTCCTAAAAAGTGGGGGAAAAGAAAAGTGTCGGAACAATTTTTTCAATCAAAACTGGATGCTGAAGGAAAAGGAATTTGGATTACTTATTATGCGGTTGATTTATATGTAGTTACCATTCCGTTACAAGTGAAAAAGTATAATACACTTTAACTGCACTCAAACAGAAGTCTCCTTTCTCAAGGCACGTGTTAGGGTGGAGGCTTCTGTTAGTTGTGACTGATTAAAATTTTATAATGTAAATAATAAAACATTTTTCTCATATTCTTGTAAACACCATCTATATTTAGTCATAATAGTAGGGTGTACTGTTTCTTGATCCAAATTAACCTCTTTATAACCATATTTTTTATAAAAATCCGCAAGTTCTTCAAAAGGAATACAATAGACATGAGATGCATCTGATTGTTTGGCTTCTTGTACTAAAAAAGAAACGAGATCTCCAGCTAATTTATAACCTCTGTATTTGGGAAGGATGTAAATACCGCCCATCTCTATCGTATTTTGATCAATATATACTAAACGTCCTAAACCTGCATATTCTCCGTTGTACGTTATAATCGCAACTTTATCTTTTTTTAAGTCACTTGGTACAAATCCCACGTTTTTATATTGATGATTAATCCATTCTAAATCTTCTAATAAAGCGAACTTGATTCCCATAAACATACACCCCTTGAAAAGTTCTGATATTTCTATTATATAGGTGATAACGTGACTTGTAATAAAATAATGGTTTCGTATCTCCATATAAATCATGTTGAAAAGAAGTTCATTTCTTGTTATCTCATGCATAGAATAGTCTAATAATACTTTTTCTTTCTTCACAAGTGTTTTACGTATATAATTTAAAGGTAATTATTCTTTTTTCGTATACTTATAATAGAATAGAGGTTTAAAAAATGAGCGTCAAAATCATTACGGATAGTGCGGCGGATTTACCAAAAGAATTGCTGCAAACTTACGATATTGATTTGATTCCACTTCGTGTATATGATGAAGCGGAAACTGAGTATTTAGACGGAGTAACGTTAGAATCGACTCAATTGTTACAAAAGATGAGAGAAGGCGGAGTGTACAAAACGTCACTGCCATCATTAGAAACATTCCAAGAAAAGTTTACTACATATGCAAAACTAGGTGCCCCTTGTATATATTTAGCTTTTTCCTCTGAACTATCAGGTACATATCAATCTTCAGTAGTAATTAAAGAAGAAGTAAAAGAAACATATGCAGATTTAGATTTAGAGATTATTAACACAAAGTGCGCTTCACTTGGTCAAGGGCTTGTTGTATTAGAGGCTGCGAAAATGGCTAAAGAGGGTGCATCAAAAGAAGAGATTTTGAACCGAATTGCTTTTCTAACAAAACATATGGAACATATCTTTACTGTGGCTGATTTGCAGTATCTTGTAAGAGGTGGTCGTTTAAGTAAAGTAGCTGGATTTATTGGTGGCTTATTAAATATTAAGCCGATCTTAAATGTAGAAGAAGGTAAACTTGTACCACTTGAAAAAGTAAGAGGTAGAAAGAAAGTTTTAAGCCGAATTGTTGATATCATGGAAGAGCGAGGAAAAGAGCTGAAAGGTCAAACAATCGGTATCACACACGGTGATGATTTAGAAACTGCGAACGCACTAAAAGCATTGATTACTGAAAAATTTGGTTGTGAAGTATTTATTGTCAATACGATTGGTGCAGCAATTGGCGCCCATACAGGACCAGGCGTTTTAACATTGTTCTTCTTAAATGAAGTAGAGTAAAGGATTGATCTTTTTGATCAATCTTTTTTGTTATACAGGTAAGAATATAGATAGTTTAAATGGTATAACATGCTATCATACAAAAAGCACTTGAGATCCATCCCCAAGTGCTTTTTTATTATTCATTTATTTGCTTTTTAATAGGTAAAAAGCTGCAAAGGAAAGTAGTAAGAATTAGCCCGAAAGAAACTCTCTCAGTCGTATCAATCTCTAAACCGTTATTCCATTGATAGATAAAGGATACTAGTACTAAAAGGATAGCAAATCCTGCAGCATATCTTACTATTTTTCGTGCCTTTCTGTCATGTGTTCTCCAAACCATATTCATCCCTCTTTCTTATTTAATAAATATTTTTGATTGTAATAATCGATAAACTATAAGCACTTGTTGCCCATATAACAACCGTTATTTTGTCTATTAAGATGTCTTGATTTTTTTGAATATGTAATAGACAAATCCATATGTAATAAGCTGGTATGATGAATCAAATATCACATGTATAATATGAAATCCATTCATTTTATTTGTGTAAAAAAATAAGTGCAAGCTACTAAAGATAGGATAAAAATAACAATTGTTTTTAATTTTTTCTAGCAAGTTTATCGTACTTAAAATATACAATGCTGTTTATGTTAATAACAAGTAGTTAAATTTTATAAAAAAAATGATGGAAAAATTGGCTTTTTTACCAAATTTTTTAACAAGTGGATAGAAATTATAGAATTACAACGGTACAATTAAAAAGGACTAGTATACAAAAAGAGTTATTGCATCATTGAAAACGCTTAAACAAGGGGTGGAAATATGCAAATCGGAGAAAACATCCGGCAAATACGTATACATAAAGGAATGACGCAAGGAGAGCTCGTATCAGGAATATGCTCTATCGCTTATCTAAGTAGAATAGAAACTGGACAAATTAAACCATCTTCTTCATTTTTACAAAAGGTTTCTCTAAAGCTGAATGTTGATTGGGATTTTTTAATAGAGGGGAAGAATGAGGGAATAGAATCTAGCATTCTTAAAATATGTGAAACATATAAACAAGATGAAAGTATCAGTGAGACTGAATTATCTTCGTTAGAATTGTATGTTCGTGATACGGATTCAATACCTCTATTACTAAAGATTTACGGTGTTCTTATATACTATCATACTCGAAACAATAACTTATCATATGCAGCATCACTTGTCGATCAAGCTTCACAGGTGATTCCGAACCAAGTAGAAGCACAAGATACGGAAGATTATATATATTATCTAATGGCTAGAGGGGGATACTTTTATAGTAAAGGAGATTATATAACAGCATATGAAATTTACAAGAAGATTGAAAGTATGCTTGGTCCTGAAGAAACGGAGCAACATGCTCATATATACTATAACTTAAGTTTGGTGACTCAAAGTTTATATAAAGATCAAAGTATAAGCCGGTTGTATGCTAAAAAAGCCTATAAATTGTATAAGAAATTTAATATAAAACAACAAAAAATATATGTGTTAATTAATCTGGCGTTGCAATATAACAAGGATAAACTACCAGAACAAGCTATGGAATCTTTGAAACAAGCAGAAAATGAAGCGAAGACAAATAACAATCCTTTGGATGTATGTTTGATTGCGTATAATTACGGGAAAATTTATCAAGGCTTGCAAGACTATGCGAATGCGATTTCATATTATGAAAAAAGTTTAGAACTGAGTGAGTATCTCCCGCGAACAGCTGGTAAGGTGTATATACTACGGAATTTAATAGAAATTCATATGGAGCGAAAGGACTGGCAAACTGTTAATAAACTGATAGATGATGCATTTGATATTCTAGCTATTAGTGATGTACCTTACGCCCATGTTCAGCTCTATGGGTATAAAGCTCAAATATCTAAACTAAGGGGAAATAATGATAGTTTTGAGAAAAATATGAAAAAAGCAATTGAAATGGGGCTAGAAAAAAGGCAATATTCTTTAGTTCGAGAGTTTGCCCTTGAACTAGGAAAGTACTTTTATAATAATCGAGCGTATAAACAATCTGCAAAATATTTCGAAATGGCAGCTGAGAATACATAAAATTAAGAAAAATATTTGATTCGTTGATAAAAAGTAGAGGGGAAAAGACATGCAAATCGGAGAAAGAATCCGTCAAATACGTATACATAAAGGAATGACACAAGGGGAACTCGTATCAGGAATATGTTCCGTCGCTTATTTAAGTAGAATAGAAAATGGACAAATTAAACCATCTTCTTCTTTTTTAAAAAAGGTTTCTCAAAAGCTCAATGTTGATTGGGATTTTCTAATAGACGGGAAGAATGAGGGGATAGAATCTAACATCCTTAAAATATGTGAAAGGTATAAAAAAGATAAAAGGATAGCGGAAACGGAATTATCTTCGTTAGAACTGTATGTTCGTGATACGGATTCAATGCCTTTATTACTAAAGATTTACGGTGTTATTATATACTATCATGCTCGAAACAATAACTTATTATATGTAGCGCCACTTGTCGATCAAGCTTCACAGGTGATTACGAATCAAGTAGAAGCACAAGATACGGGGGATTATATATATTATCTAATGGCTAAAGGGGCATACTTTTTTAATAAAGGAGACTATGTTACTGCATATGAAATTTACAAGAAGATAGAAAATCTGCTTGGTCCTGAAGAAACGGTGCAACATGCTAGTATATATTACAACATAAGTCATGTACGTCAGAACCTTGATAAGGATCAAAGTATTAGTCGCATGTATGCTAAAAAAGCCTATAAATTGTATGAAAAATTTAATGATGAGCAAAAAAAAATAAATGTGTTAATACTTCTTACAATGCAATATAACAAAGATAAACTACCAGAACAAGCCATTGAATCTTTGAAACAAGCGGAAAATGAAGCGAAGACAAATAACAATCCTTTGAATGTATGTTTGATTGCATATAATTACGGGAAAATTTATCAAGGCTTGAAAGACTATGCAAATGCGATTCCATATTATGAAAAAAGTTTAGAACTGAGTGATTATCTCACGCGAACAGCTGATAAGGTGTATATACTACGGAATTTAATAGAAATTCATATGGAGCGAAAAGAATGGCAAACTGTTAATGAACTGATAGATGATGCATTTAATATTCTAGCTACCTGTGATATACCTTATGCACATGTTCAACTCTATGGATTTAAAGCCCAAATATCTAAACTAAGGGGAAATGATGATAGTTTTGAGAAAAATATGGAAAAAGCAATTGAAATAGGGCTAGAAAAAAGGCAATATTCTTTAGTTCGAGAGTTGGCTCTTGAACTAGGAAATTATCTTTATGATAGTCGTGCATATAAACGATCTGCAAAATATTTTAAAATAGCAGCCGAAAATGTATTAAATTAAGAATAGCATTTGATTCACTAAAGGTAGAGGGGAACAGACATGCAAAACGAGAAAAGAATCGCGAAATTCGTATATATAAAGGAGTGACACAAGGGGAACTCGTATCAGAAGTATGTTCGATAACCTAATAAATAAGGTTATATATTTAAAGAATGGCAGAACGATTAGTTAATTTATCCCGCATTAACAGGCAGTGAGACACCCACCTCAAGATTCAATGAGAACTGAGGAAGATAGGTGGGGGATAACTGTTCGTAAAAGCCCGATTGGTTCAACTAATCATCAGTGGTGGATCAAGATCCCCCACTGATGGAAGTTTCACTTGATATATCAGTAAATTATGGACAAAAAAGGAGTGGTTATAATCACTCCTTTTTGTGTTTACATTTGTTTTTAAATACTATCGCTAAGGTATCTAAATAGATGATGAAATCTTTCTTATACTTTAAAATTTGTAAAATAAAAAGGTTAAATCGCGTGGTAATTTGCAATTTTTTTAATCGAATTTTACTAATTGTTTTTAACATAAATGAACACGTATACTTTATGTACAGAAAGTCAAACAGTAAGGAGGGAGTTAAAATGATGCTAGAAACAAAAAATTCTATAAATATGATAAATAATATAAATTATCATTTGGATCATAGTAGGAGGAACAATCAACATATAAAAATCTTTTCAAATAACCCAAACGTATTGCCATATCGTGTTTACAAACATCTATTGAATAAACAAATACCCCAAAAAGAAGTGATGAGTCTAGTTAAGCCTTTTATCCATATTGATACGTTAGCACAAATTCTATATGAAGTATTTCACAATCAAACATTGACAGCTTTAGTACCTATTCTGTTTGTTTTCCAACCGAATGCTGTAACCGGTATATCTACACCTGGTGCTTATTCAATTGATTTTAATAATGATTATTTTATTCATCTAAAAGATATCAATATTCAAGAATTTAAATCAGGAATTGGTGAACAAAAAGGTCCCTTAGCTATTGGATATTTGGTAAACAAAAACGAAAGTATTCAGCATTCAAAAGAGTTTATGTATCAAAAGTTAAAAGAGCAAACTACAGAATGTATGCTTGGCTTACAAAAGAAATTGCAGTTACATGGGGAGTTAGAAGAACAAATACAGATATCATTTAATTTTAATAAAATAATATTACCTTTAATAGTCTTACAATGGATGAAACAGACAGTTGTAAATTAAAAGAATAACAAAAGATAACTGGTACAGGTGATGTGTGCTCAGAAACAACTCTGGCTACATCTCAAGTCTATCCATATAACTTCCTGTAACTAACTTAATTGCATCAGCATTACCTGGGATGTTCAAAAATAGATAATAGGGAAAAATTAAAAGGTTTAATTAACAGAAAATTCATACGATAGGTGGTTGACTTTATGGATAATCAAATTTTAAATATTAAAGGTTTGCATAAAAAATATAAGGAGAAACATGTTCTAAAAGGAATTGATTTAACTATAAAAAAGGGTGAAATATTTGGATTGTTAGGTCCGAATGGAGCGGGTAAATCTACATTTTTTAAAATCATTTTAGGATTAATAGAAGCTGATGAGGGAACTGTAGAAGTATTGGGAATGGATATTCAAAAGAATAGAATAGAAATCTTATCTAAAACAGGTTCATTAATTGAAGCTCCAACCTTTTACGATCACTTATCTGGATATGAAAACTTATTAATTGCTTCTAAATTGAAAAATGTTCATGATAAAGAACACATAAAAGAACTTTTGAATTTATTTAAACTATATGAGGATCGAAATCGTGCTTTTAAAAAATATTCTCTTGGTATGAAACAACGTTTAGGATTAGCTGCTGCTTTCATAAATAACCCTGAATTATTAATATTAGATGAGCCTACTAATGGCTTAGATCCACAGGGAGTTTATGAAGTGAAAGAATTCATAAAAAAAGCTCCAAAAATGTTTAATTCTACTATAATTCTGTCAAGTCATATTTTAAGTGAAGTTGAACAAATGGCTGATCATATCGGGATTATTCATCATGGAGAAATAAAGTATCAAGGTTTATTATCTTCACTACAAAATAAACAATCATTAAATATTGTTGAAGTTAGTGTTAATAATATAACGCTTACTGATAAACTACTTAAACAATCCAATTATACATTCAATATAAATAATAATATCTTTAGTATTGAATATTGCGATGAAAAATCACTGAATGATATTCAACAACTATTAGTAACGAATCAGATTTTTATTCAATCTTTCCAAACTAAAAAGCAGAATTTAGAGGAAGCATATTTAGATATTGTTGAACAAGGTGCTGTAAGTGTATGAGAAATGTATTAGCTACTGAGTATATAAAATATAGAAAAAGTCATTTTTGGTTTTTGGTTATCTTAGGACCTATTATACTTGCATTAGGTGAATTTGTTGGATTAAATTACTATAGTAATTCTCATACTATTAAATTAGAAACTATATTCGGTATAAATTTGCAACTTTTAAAATACATCTTAAACTTTTTTATTGTGTTTATTATAGCTAGTGTAAACAATGTCGAATATAAAAATTCTACGTGGAAAAGAACATTTACGTATCCAGTACAGAAATTTAGTGTATATGTAAATAAGTTCCTTGTTGTTATGGTTGCTCTTATTATTACAACCGTAATACATATGATTTGTACAGTGTTGTTACTTCCATGTTTAGGTATTTCTTTAGGTATGGTTTCAATGCAGCATGTGTTTGTTTTTACGTTATATCCATTTCTTATTAGCATTCCATTTTGCGCTTTGGCGTTCATTATATCCATTAATGTATCGAATCAATCAGTGATCGTTGCACTAGCTCTAGCTTCATATCTTTTCGGCGATATATTAAGCTCAACTAAGCTTTGGTGGTTTCCTATTTCATATCAAACCTTATATTTTCCAATCAATTATGTGAATAATCTAGATGTTTTTAATACATTATGGTCATACGATAAATGGTACATGCTAGCAGGAATTCCTATTACTATTCTTATTTTAGGAATTGGATACATCTTATTTATTAAAATGAATAATAAAAACTAACAAAGGAGATCTCAAATGATAAATCTAATTTATTCCGATTGGATAAAAATAAGAAAACACCCACAACAAATTACATTTTTCATCTTAGCACTTTGTCCGATTATATATTCAATGATTATGTATACTAAATTCGTGGTAGGAGAGTATAATCACGGTTTGGATAATTCATGGATGGGCGTATGGATGTTTATATCTTTTTTCTATGTTGGTTTTTTTCTCCCTGTCATTTCAGGGATGGTAACAGCCTTCTTGTGTCAGTTTGAAAACAAAACCAATTGGAAAATAATGCATCTATATCCAAATACTAATTTTAAAATTGTTTTATCTAAATTTGTATCTAGTGTGTTATTATTTTCTACAATACACTTAATCGTTTTAATGAGCTTGTATGTATCAGGAATGTATTTTGATTTTACAGATCCATTTCCTTTAGTATTTATGATTAAAGTATTTTTAATTTCTGTTGTTGCGACATTTCCTCTTATAATAGTGCAACTCCTATTATTCTTATTTATAAAAACATCTATCACTTTTACATTTGTTAATATAATCCTATCTTTAATCGGTTTATTTCTTTTTTCAGAAGCAAAGTGGGGATTTGGATATTTATGGTCTTTACCATTCAAGTCTATAGAATTAGTTGATCAAGGTATATTATCTATTGGTATATTATTGGTATCAATAGTTGCATTTACCATTGGTATGATTTTAATTACAGTACGTTATGTAAATGTATTGAGAAAGACAGTATAAATACAGAGTTAGAGTGTAAGCGAAACTTAGTATTATCCCATATATGAGATAAGTATCTATTTTCATAAAACGTAATGAACAAGACCCAGTTGGTAATTTCGAGCGAAAACGTAATGACATTTGGAAATAAATAAGGTTATATACATTTGAAAAATGGCAGAGTAACGATTAGTTAACTTACATATCAGTAAATTATGAAGGGAAAAGGAGTGGTTATGATCACTCCTTTTTGAGTTTATTTTACAATAATTGATTTGCGCAGGATTGGTGAAGGAGATTTGTAAGATAATTGGTGGATTCATGTATTAAAGTTCTGAATATTTAAAGATATGAAAATTGTTTCGAATCATATATAATTAGCTAATGAATGCGAGATTGTAACTTTTTGTAAAAACAGGAGGGTATAAAATGAACTCAATGATTGATCACCCAACAAAGTGGGATTTGAAAAGGCTATATTCTGAAGAACAAGACCCTATGTTACCTACAGAAATAGAGAAATTAATAGAAACATATAAAGAAAATCGAGACCCAGCAATCCTCTCAAACATTATACAAAGTATCGAAAAGGCAGAGTATTACTTTTACTGTTTATCTACTGAACAAGTAGATGAATCTATATTGGCTTTACCGCATACAAAAATAATGAATTTGAAAAGAGATGTTCGTTTATTACTACAAGAAGAAAGTAATGTTTCTGATAATGCAAGTATTCATTTTATAGAAAATGAATTACAAGCTTGGGAAGACATGTACATACAATTACGAAATAGATTAGAAATACATAATCATAATGAAGTACTTTCATTTGGAAAAGCAAACTATCTTGCGATGAATGCTGAAACTCATCATGGTAGATTATCGGCATTTTCTTCTTTTACCGAGGCATTGGAGAAAGAGAAAGCAGTATTTGCGAGTGTGCTAAATCATATAGGTAGATTGCGTAATCTAAAAAGTAACCTATTACAAGAAGAGGAAGTATTGTCACAATCCCTTCAAACAAACGGTATTTCAAAAAATGCATTATTAGAGATGTGGAATGCTATTGAACGAAATGTTGAAAAGCTATCGCGTGTTATCATGTTCCATAAAAGAAGTAAGGAGACATTTACTTGGCATGACTTGATGACATTGGAAGAAAATCATCAGATTCATATCCCTTTTTCAATGGCGATTGAGAATATTTACGATGCCTTAAAAGATATTGATGAAGAACTAGCACAATTTGCAAAGTGTGCTATTATGAATGGATGGGTAGATGCTGCGCCGCGAGATAATAAGCCTCCTAGTGGGTTTTGCGCTCCTTTCTTAAGCGAAGGGGAGTCCCGAATTTCATTACGGTATGATGGAACAATTGATAGTGTAAGAATATTAGCGCATGAATTAGGACATGCATGGCATTTTTATATAATGAGCAATGAGCAGTCTACCGCATTTTTGGATGATTATCTTCCAATGAGTATGGCTGAATCAGCATCCATTTTCTTTGAAATGGTACTTGTAGATTATGTAGTTAAAACAGCAGAAAGTGAAGAGCTGAAAAAATCGTTGCTTAGCTGGAAGATTAGAAATAGCTTTAATTATGTAATGGCCATTCGAGCTTCATTTCAATTTGAGCAAACATTTTATGAAGAAAGTCAAAAAGGGCCTATAAGTGCGGATAAATTAGAAAGGTTATCCATACACTCACAACAAGTAGCGTATGGAAATTCTCTTACAGAATATCAACCGTTTGTTTGGATGAAATACGGTCAATTTTATACAGCGAATGTTCCTTTTTACAATTATCCATATACATTTGGTTATTTACTCAGTTTAGGATTATTAGAAATTGCAAAACAAGACGGTAGTAAATTTCATCCGAAATACAAAGGATTTTTAAGTGAGACTGGAAAGCGCCCGGTCGAAGAATTGGTGAAACAATACTTTCATATCGAACTGAATGATAATAAGTTTTGGGAGAAATCATTGCTTCAAATAAATAAGGATATTGGTGAGTATTTAGAGCTTGTACAAAAGGAAGTTTAAGCTATTTTTTATTTGTTAAACCTGTACGATTCATTTTTATTTATCCCGCATTAACGGACAGTAACACTCCCACCTCAAAATTCAGCGGAAGCAAAGAAGATAGGTGGGAGTGTTACTGTCCGTAAAAGCCCGATTGGTTTAACTAATAATCAGTAGGGGATGGATAAAACCCCTACTGATTAAAGTTTCACTTTATGTAAAATATGAATTAAAATGAAAACTTTAAAGAGGAGATCCATGTTACATATTAAATTCTTACCCTTTATTTCTTTTCCAGCTGTTTTAATTGGAGCAATTGTAATGAAAGTAAATAATGTTCCAATTAGTATCTGGCTTCAGAATATAATAATTACTATACTTGCTACTTTCATTTCATTATTAATTGCTAACAAAATAAAAGTGAAGACGCAAGTAATAGATTATGTACAGATACTTGTAATTTATAGTGTTTTAGTGTGGAGTTTGTTCGCTCCTGGTATAGAAGAAGTGCACCGATGGATTGCGTTAGGTCCAATCAAGTTATATATTTCTAGCATCTGTTTGCCTTGGCTTCTTATCATACTTGGTAAACTTGTATTACGAAACCAATGGTGGGTCGTATATAGTATTCTTATTTCTATATCGTTTCTATTGCTTTTACAACCAGATGCTTCAGCAGTAACTGCGTTTGTAGTATCTACAGTAACAATACTTTTTGACAAAATAGAGGGCCATCGTTTCCGGTATTTCGCTATATTTATCCCAATTGTTTTCATTATAACTTCTTGGGTTTACTTGGATCATCTAGCTCCAGTTCCATATGTTGAAGATATTTTATCGATGGCTAAAAACCTTGGAATAGGCTGGCTTGTCATTGCTTTATTCTCACTTTTACTTTTAGTGATCCCATTTTTACTTTTTCCACCTAAAAACAGAAAAGCCACTTCAATTAGTTTAGGTATATATTTCACAACAGTATGTATCACAACATATTTCGGAAACTTCCCTGTCCCGTTAATGGGTTATGGAATTTCTCCTATTCTTGGATACTTGATTGCTATTCATTGGTTTGTTCAAGAAAAGAAGAATGATAAAGATTAATGAA
Source organism: Bacillus cereus (assembly GCF_002561295.1). Classification (GTDB taxonomy): domain Bacteria; phylum Bacillota; class Bacilli; order Bacillales; family Bacillaceae_G; genus Bacillus_A; species Bacillus_A cereus_S. The sequence goes on along the minus strand of NZ_NTUG01000044.1, from coordinate 19,724 downwards.
TGAATATCCCATTAGGTAGAAAGGTCTAATGGGGTATTTTATATTCATGCAGAGTAAAAGAAGAAACAACTGTCTAGGAAAGAATCGTTATATATACTTTTAAATAAAATTAGGGGGGATAATCGTGAGATTCCAATTACAACAAATTGAAAACTTATCACAAGTTGATATCACTTACCTTGTAGAAGAAAGTAAAAAAGAAGGGTTTAACTTTCTTGTTCAATTAGTAAATGAATATAGAAATGAAATAAATACATTTCATAAAGAGGGCGAATGCTTATATGGTGTTTTTCTAGAGGGAGTTTTAATTGGAATTGGTGGTTTAAATCAAGATATGTATATGAAAGATGTCACAATAGGACGTTTAAGACGCTTTTACATTTCTAAAAAATATCGAAGGAAAGGGGCAGGGAATATATTATTAAATAAGATCTTATCTCATGCAAAAGAGTATTTTCATATTGTTGTTTTGTGTACAGACACAGAGCAAGGTAGTCAATTCTATATTTCAAATGGATTTATAAAAAGTGAAGAGTATAAAGGATCCACTCATTATATAAAATTGTAAAAAAGATTCCATAGACGACGTTTATGGAATCTTTTTTCTTAGTTATGATGATTTAACTTTCAAATGTTTCAACAGCTGTTCCGGGTAACCTTGTACATAATAAAAATGCGGGTTGTTCTCATCATCGTAAATCATGATATATGGTTTTTCATGAAGAGGGAGAAGTACGAGAACTTCATCTATTGTTGTATGTATCCACTGATTTGTAATGGCGACAGGTTTAGATAACGGGATTTTAACCATATATCCGTTTTTTGGAACGACGTTTAGGTTTTTAAATGCTCCCGTAATAGATTTTGCGTATTGTACAGCTTCTTTTTGAATCGCTGCATCTAGCGATTGTTTTTGTATAACTATTTCTTTTTGGCAATCAAACACTTCGATTTGCTTATCTACTTGAGCGAATGCATTTGTTGAAAAGAAACAAAAAAATATAAAAATCAATCCTATTTTCTTTAACATGAGACAACACCTCATATATAATATACCCGCAAATGGTTTAAATATTTTTTGTCACATTTATGTAACAAGAGCGTTGTATGATAAATTTAAAATGATTTTTTAATTTTATTTTAATAAAAAATATTAATAGCATAATGATATAGATGATTATTGGAAGGAGAAAGAAATGAAAGTATTAATCGCAGACGATGAGCAAGATATGCTGAAAATATTAAAAGCTTATTTTGAAAAAGAAGGGTTTCAAGTATTGTTAGCAAAGGATGGAGAGGAGGCGCTAGAGTTATTTTATGAGGAAAAGATTGATTTAGCGATTTTAGATTGGATGATGCCAAAAAGGAACGGAATTACTGTATGTCAGGAAATAAAAAAGAATTCGAGTGTAAAAGTATTGGTGTTAACCGCTAAGAGCGAAAATGAAGATGAACTAGTGGCACTGCAAAGCGGGGCGGATGAATATGTGAAAAAGCCGTTCCATCCAGGTATTTTATTAACGCGGGCAAAAAAATTACTGAATCAAGGTAACCGTATACAAGTGAAAGATTTACTAATAGATGTAACGAAAAATAAAGTATATAAAAATGATAAAGAGTTAGAAATTACAAAAACGGAATTAGAATTAATAAAATGTTTTTTAAATCATAAAGGAACGATTTTAACTCGAAAAAAACTATTAGATATTGTATGGGGATTTGCTTATTTTGGAGATGAACGAACAGTGGATACACATGTTAGACGTTTACGTAAAAAAATAGGTGAGGATATTATTAAAACGCATCATGGTTTAGGTTACAGTTTGGAGGATGCTTGTGAATAAGCTTGGAAAAAAATTGTTTCTAAGTATTTCTTTAATAATACTTCTTATTTTTTCAATTTCGTTATTATTAATAAATTATTTTTTACCGAAATATAACATATATAAGACGAGAGAAAATCTAAATGAAATTACAAGCCAAATACAATCTGCATCTGATGAAACACTCGTAGATGTAATGAATCGGATTGAAAATGAAAATAATGTAACAATCGCTTATACTTCTATAAATAGTTCGGAAGATGAGATGAATGAAGCATTACGTTTGCAGCTTGCGCAAAAGAGGGTAACATTGAACAAGCTTTGGATTACAAAAGAAGAAGTAATGAAAGTAAAGCGTTTCGGACAATCGAATAAGTTATATGATCAAGAAAAGTTAAAAGCAAGTTTTTTTGCAAAATACATCGCCAAAAACGATATGTTAATTTTGGTGGGCGTTTCAATCGCGCATTCAAACGAACTGATAGAGATGCTTAACACATTTTATATATACATTTTAGGGTTTTCGATATTTTTAATTGTTGTACTTGTTTGGATATTGTCGAAAACAATTACAACGCCGCTAAAAGAATTAAGTGATGTGGCTGAAGATATTTCTAATCTAGAATTTAAGAAAACACAAATTCAAACAGATGATGAAATTGGGGAGCTAGCCAATAGTATTAATATTATGAGTGATAAACTACATGAGGCTCATCAAGACTTAATTGATAGAAACGAACATTTGAAGCAGTTTATGGGAGATATTACTCATGAGCTAAAAACACCGATTGCCTTAGTTAAGGCATATTCAATGGGAATCAAAGATGGGCTAGATGATGGAACATATTTAGATACGATTATTAAGCAAACAGATCAAATATCAAATTTAATTGAAGAACTACTTCGTTTTTCAAAAATTGAAAGGGATGTACTTCAGAAAGAAGAGTTTCAAGTAGTACCTCTTATTCAAAGTGTAATTGATAAACATGAAATTGAACTTTACAAGAAGGGAATACATTTACAATCGCATTTCCCAATGAAAGGAATGATGGTTTATGCAGACTTAGATAAAATGAAAATGGTAATTAATAATTTTATTTCAAATGCAATTAAATATACAACAAATCAAAGAATTACAATTACGTTAGAAGAAAGCAAAGATTATGTATGTTTTAGAATCCAAAATGGAATCGCTTCTGAAGCAACGAAAGAGATCGATAAAATTTGGGAGCCATTTTATGTATTAGAATCTTCTCGTAGTAAAGAACAATCAGGAACTGGTTTAGGATTAGCCATTGTAAAAAGTATTTTAGAAAGGCATGGATTTAAATATGGCATGTCCTTTATACAAGATGAGATACAATTTTATATGTATATAGAAAAGAGCTTGCGAAAGTAAGCTTTTTTCATTTTTTCTCAAGTTATCATAATTTATTAAACTGAATTTTCTGTTATTTTATTGTATAGTGAAGGAGGGAGTAGAAAAAATAAAGGGGGAAGTGGATTGGGGAAAAAACAGTTTGTAATTGCACTTTCAGCAATATTTTCATTAACAGTGACATCAGGTATCTCTCATGTAGTATATGCAGAACAAAAAGAAGAGAAGGAAAGGAAAGTTACGTTGCCGCTAAATGGTAAAGTGCCAGAAACATTTGTTCAATCGACAAAAATTGAATTGGAAAATGGAATGACAAAACCAATTTATTCTCTTGATGAGGCAATTGTAGAAAATGTATTTGTAGAAACCGAGGTGGATAGTGACCGAGATGGAAAAAAAGATCGCGTATCAATAAAAGTCATGCGACCAAAAACAGAGCCTGGTGTGAAAATTCCCGTGATTTATGAGATGAGTCCATACCGTTCAGGAATAAAAGATGTACCAGTTTATAATGTAGATGAAGAATTATATCCAGTTGGCGGCAAACCTTATGCAGATCCAGTGAATCTCGGTTCATATGGAAATTACTATGTTCCTCGGGGATATGCGGTTATTTTAGGAGAAAGTATCGGTACTGGAAAATCAGATGGTTGCCCAACAACGGGAGATGAACAAGAGATCTTAGGTACGAAGTCTGTTATTGATTGGGTAAATGGAAGAGCAAAAGCATTTACAGAAAGCGGACAAGAAGTACAGGCTGATTGGTCTACTGGAAATGTTGGTATGACAGGTGCTTCCTATAATGGAACATTACCGAATGCAGTGGCAACAACAGGAGTTGAAGGGTTAAAAACAATTATTCCGATTGCGGCAATTAGCAGCTGGTATGATTATTATCGTGCAAATGGAGCGGTTGTTGCACCAGGTGGTTATCAAGGCGAAGATACAGATAATATGGCTGAGGCAGTTTTAACGCGAGAGAATCCTGAAGTCTGTCAAAAAATTATTAAAGAACTTACGGATGGACAAGACCGGAAAACGGGAGATTACAATGATTTTTGGGACAAACGTAACTACGTGAAAGATGCAAAAAATATAAAAGCAAGTGTATTTGTTGTACACGGATTAAATGATTGGAACGTAAAGACAAAACAGTTTTCACAGTGGTGGGATGCGCTTGGAGAAAATAACATTCCTCGTAAAATGTGGTTACATCAAGGTGGTCATGGCGGGACTTCCAGTAACAATTGGCAGCAAACACAAAATAAATGGTTTGATTATTGGTTATATGGAATTGAAAATGGGATTATGGATGAGCCGATGGTAGATGTACAAAGAGAAAATAAGACATGGCAAAAATTAAAAAATTGGCCAGACCCTGCAGCAGTTCCATCTAAAATACGTATGCTTTTAAGTAATAAAGCAGTAGAGTTACCGCCTAGACTGGGATCGTTGCAGCAAGTATCCACATTATTAGATGATGCAAAAATAAAATCGAATCAATTGATAGCAAACCCAGAATTAGCATCACCAAATCGTCTAGTATATGTAATGCCTAAGCTTGAAAAAGAAATGAGGATCAGTGGTACACCAAAAATTTCATTTAAGGGAAGTATTGATCGACCAGTCTCAAACTTAACTGCATTACTAGTTGATTATGGCGGTGCGAAACCAGAAATTGTGACGAGAGGATGGATGGACCCACAAAACTTGAATGGAAAAGAACAGTCAACGCCAATTACGCCAGGGAAAGATTACACATTCACATGGGACATGCAGCCAGATGATTATGTATTCCAGGCAGGCCATCAAATCGGAGTCGTATTAATTGCCAGCGATTATGACTACACGATTCGTCCGAACGCAGGAACGAAACTGACAGTGAAATTAAGTGAAGTAACATTGCCAATTGTAAAATAGAAGGAAGCCTCCGAATAGGGAGGATTTTTTTATTGAATAATATACGAGGCGCCATTATGCTATTTTGAAATAACAAAAGATTTATTATATAATATTTTCGTAATTAATAATGGATAAATGCAATTTAAAATAAGGAGATATCCTATGAGAGACATAGATTTTATATTAGAAAGTGATGAAACATTAAAACCATCTGAACGATTAGTATTACTATTATTAGAAAAACATAGAATGTTATATACAAATGATCTACTAGCATTATCAAACTTGTCATATAAAACATTGACAGATTCACTCACTGATCTTGTTGTAAAATTGTATGTTTTAAAAGAAACAGGAAAAGGAAGAAAGCAAAATTGCTATCGTTTAATGTGAAAAACTAGTATTATAAAAATAAAAAATAGTTATTTTTTATAATAATTATTTACTCTAAAATATAAAAATGATTTTTTGGATTAATACTTATTATGAAATTAAAAAATATTTTCGGATAAATAAAAATGAAATAACTAATTATAAAACGACAATTTTTATATTAATTGGTTTTCAATTTAAAAACAGATTAATAACTTTATTATGTAAACTGAATGCGAGAGTTTTTCTTATTTACAGGATCTCTTGAATGGCATTAGAAAAGAACGCTATTATACATACTGTGAATGAAGCGTTTTTACATGAAATACAAAGGTGAGGCCAATGAAGAAGGTAAGAGTAGATCGGTAAGAAAGAGGGCTACACATTCATAATAGAAGATTTTTTCAAGGTATCGTATACAAAAAATAAACATAAAATACTATTTTGTAGCAGCAAAAAATAAATTTTTCTTTTGAAAAGTAGAGATACCGTCGAAAGCTATCTTTAATTGAGTGATTTTCGAGATTTCTTTATAGAGGAAGTCGTTTTGAATGAGGAGAAATTAGGATAATAGTGGATTTTGTTGACGGTCATATAGAATAAATATGAGTTAGGGGGATTTCGAAGATGAGGAAACTCAGAAAAGAAAATGTTCCTAATCAAGTACAATATCAACCACAATACCATGAATATCGAAGAATGAACAAACGAAAAATTCGGCGTTTTGTCCTTGTGTTTTTGTTTTTGTTAGTTACTAGTTTTTATATCCAAAGTATTTTAAGTAAGCAAGACGAAATGATTAAAGCAAAATATAAAACGATTCAACAACAGAAAGAAGATCTACTCTCTTTAGAAAAGGATAAATATTATTTGAAAAATGTAGTTAATAATTTAAAAGATGATGAAGAACAAATTTTAAAATTCGCAAGGAAAGAGTATCAATTTTCGAAACCAAATGAGACAGTATTTGTGATACCTAAATAAATAATACCCTAGGTAGCTTTTCGTTACCTAGGGTATTTTATATTCCTATAGCCATTTTTCGATAGTATAATAATCGCTAAAGAAGGAGGGGGGATATGTACGAAAAAGAGTTCATATGTCAATTAGAGAAATTACTAGAGTGTATAAATGGAAAAGTAAGTATCATGATACAAGGAGCAATTACTTATCAATGCAATGAACAATTGATACATCCTGCAGCGAGTTTGATTAAATTACCTATATTGTCGTGTGCAATAGAAAAAATAAGGGAAGGAACGTTACATCCATTTGAATTAATCTCTGTTTTATCACTTGAAAAGGCCGGGGGAAGTGGAGTCGTTGATTCCTTACATACACCAACTGTAACGATGCAAGATCTGATTACATTAATGATTACAGTTTCTGATAATACAGCGACAAATTGGCTTATAAATAAATTGGAAATGAATCATATCCAAACACATATTGATTCAATGCAGCTATATGGAACGAAACTACAAAGATATATGATGCAAACACTTAAGGAACAGGGGAGGGATAATTTTACAACTGCTGAAGATATTGTGTTTTTACTTAAGCATTATGAAAACGAAAAACAATTTTATAATCTACTTCAAAACCAGCAATTTACTTATAAATTATGTGGACGATTAGAGGGGATGAAAGGGGTAGCCACTGCAAATAAAACGGGGGAACTGCAAACTGTCACACATGATGCAGCACGATTAATTGTAAATAACAAAACAGTATATATAGCACTTTTAAGTTCGGATGTGGAATCTACGAATCATACGAATTATATATTTTCAGAGATTGGATATTTGATTGTACAATATTTGCTGAAATAAATATTGTTAAAATTCTGTTAATTATATATAATATACAGTAAGCGGATACATTTCTTAACTAACGATAAGTCTTTCGCTTATTCTCCTGTTAAGAAAACCGTTATCCTCGTATAAGAAAGGAAGATTTATGTGTACGCTTCTAATACGATTTATATCGTAGGGGACGCAAAAGCACCTCAAAACAATCCGATTACAGAGAAATTCAAAAGTTACTTTGTTGCATTAGTAGTTGAAAAAGATACAGGGAAGATTGTGGATGCAGATTGTTCAGCGACCATTTCCTTAACGAGTCAATTTGTAAAACATATATTTCTACATAGAAATATAAATGATCCGCAATTAGTAGGAGAAATAAAAAATCGTTATTTCGGATCATCTCAAAAAGCATTGCTTGTAGCATTAAAAGATGTGCAAAAAAAATATAATCAAATCGCTGCTTTGTCTACACAGGCATAGACAAAATCCAGCTATAAGACTTGTTCTTATAGCTGGATTTTTTTATTGGACAGGAAAGGGTGAAAGAAATGAAAATTACGGATTTAACAGTAAAACGTCGTTATATTAAGCTGCATACACCATTTAAAACAGCTTTGCGCATTGTAACAGAAATTGAAAGTATTGATGTTTTTATTCATACGGATGAAGGGGTTGTAGGAAAAGGTGCTGGAACTGCAACGCCAGTTATTACAGGAGATTTTGCGAGTGGAATGGAGGAAGCTATTTTAGGTCCAATTCGTTCTCGTTTAATTGGAGGGGACTTACAGAAATTCCAACAATTATTGTCGCAGATTCAAACGAGCTGTGTGGGAAATATAAGCGCAAAGGCAGCAGTAGATATGGCTTTATATGATGTATATTGCCAGTTTCATAACATCCCATTATATGCATTGCTTGGGGGAAAGAAAGAAATCCAAACAGACATTACAGTAAGTGTTGATGAGCCTTTTGTCATGGCGAAAGAGGCAAAACAACATGTGGAAAAAGGGTTTCGTACATTGAAAATTAAAGTAGGAAAATCGGCTTCTTTAGATTTAGAGCGCATTGAAGCCATCCGAAATAGTATACCGAAAGATATTACTTTACGGTTAGATGCAAATCAAGGATGGAGTGCAAAAGAAGCTGTTACGATTATTCGAGAAATGGAAAATAGAAAGTTAAATATCGAATTTATAGAACAACCTGTCCATGCGAAAGATTGGGAAGGGATGAAATATGTAAAAGATCATGTGCAAACACCAATTATGGCTGATGAAAGTATTTTCTCCCCACAGGATGCTTTAAAACTCGTTCAAGGGCAGTATGCGGATCTACTAAATATTAAGTTAATGAAATGCGGAGGTATACGAGAGGCATGGAAAATCGCTGACATTGCTGAGGCTGCCGGCGTGAAATGTATGGTTGGTAGTATGATGGAATCTTCTCTTTCTGTGACAGCAATTGCACATGTTGCAGCAGCCCATCCAAATATTCATTACTTTGATCTCGATGCTCCTTTATGGTTAATGGAAGAGCCAGACGGAATCACATATAACGGACCAAAGGTAAATCTGCATCATGCAGTGAATATAAAATAAAGTTCTAATAGCAGTAGTGTTTCACAAGCTATGATGCGCCTGAACAAGTAAAAATATGAATAAAAGGGGATGTGCTTATGAAGAAATGGGTTATTGTGCTTTTTAGTAGTCTGCTAGTATTTTCATCTTTTTCTACTGTAAATGCTGAAGAGGTAAAAAGTAATGAAGCGTATGTTGATGTAGCAGCCGCCACGTTATGGACCGGACCAAACTTAATTCGTCCAATTGACGAACCGAGTACAACGAATCCTGTTGATTTATGGAAATGGACGAAATCGATGACCCTTGATGAAAAACTTTGGTTAACAAGTACAAATAAATTAGAAACACAAGCTTTGCTAGGGCAAGAAGTAACAATCGTTGATAGGCAAGGTGAATGGGTGAAAGTCGTTGTTCCTGGTCAGCCAACTCCAAGAAATGAAGCGGGATATCCAGGATGGATGCCAGAAAAGCAGCTCACATATAATAAGGAATTTGCTGAGAAAAAGAAGCAACCATTTGTACTCATTACAAAACCAACAGCTATTTTATACATGAATCCATCTGATAAATATAAGTCATTAGAAGTTAGCTACAATACAAGGTTACCATTGTTAAGTGAAGATCATATTTCATATCGTGTGCTACTACCAAATGGTCAAAAAGCTTGGTTACGGAAAAATGACGGGAAAGTATATCAATCGCAAACTGACATTCCTGTTCCAACAGGTGATGATTTAGTGAATACCGGAAAGTTATTTTTAGGATTGCCATATATATGGGCTGGAACAAGTGGTTTTGGCTTTGATTGTTCAGGCTTCACACATACCATTTACAAATCACACGGTATTACAATTCCGCGTGACTCAGGGCCACAATCAAAGGCAGGAGTTGCTGTCGCAAAAGAAGATTTACAAAAAGGCGACTTACTATTCTTTGCGTACAATCAAGGAAAAGGGAGTGTCCATCACGTAGGTATGTATATTGGAGATGGAAAAATGATTCACTCTCCAAATGCAGCGAAGACAGTTGAAATTATTCCTGTGAACACACCAGGATATGTGGAAGAATACGCAGGAGCACGTCGTTATTTAACTGAATAGAAAAAATTAGCAGGAGGGGGTTTTTAAATGAAAAAGGCAATTCGTTTTTCATTAGTTGGTACTTTGCTTCTTTCTTCATTTTTAGCTGGTTGTGGAAAAGAAAAAACAACTACAAAACCAAAAGAAGAAAAGAAAATTTTGCAATTAACAGAAACAGGAGAAATTCCATCTTTAAATTCGTTAAAAGTAACAGACGCTGTGTCATTTAACGTCTTAAATAATGTAATGGAAGGTTTATTTAGACTTTCAAAAAATGACGAGGTCATTCCTGGAATTGCGGAGAAATATGAAGTGAGTAAAGATGGAAAAACATATACATTTCATTTGCGTGATGCGAAATGGTCTAATGGCGATCCTGTAACAGCTCACGATTTTGTATATGCTTGGAAGCAACTTGTTAATCCAGAAACAGGGTCTGAATACGCTTATATTATGTATGACGTAAAAAATGCAGAAAAGATAAATAAGAAACAAATGGGAGTAGATGAATTAGGAGTAAAGGCGCAAGATGAAAAAACTTTTACTGTAGAGCTAGAACATCCAGTTCCATACTTTACAAAAATATTGTGTTTACCATCCTTTTATCCAATTAACGAGAAGTATGTAAAAGAAAAAGGGGATAAATACGGTTTAGAGGCAAATACAACTGTATATAACGGACCATTTACATTATCAGAATGGAAGCATGAAGCAAGTTTTACAATGAAGAAAAATAATCAATATTGGGATAAAAAAGAAGTGAAGTTAGATGAAGTAAACTATCAAATTGTAAAAGAAATTTCAACTGTAGTAAATCTATATCAAACAGATAAAGTGGATCGTGCGGTTATTTCAACAGAATTTGTTGATAAATATAAAAATGATAAAGAGTTGAAGCAATATACAGATCCTGTCATGTATTTCTTCCGTTTTAATGAAAATGTGCCGATTTTAAAAAATAAAAATGCTCGCCTTGCGCTAAGTATGGCTTTTGATAAAAAAGGGCTAGCAACTTCATTTTTAAATGATGGGTCGGTACCTGCAAATTACTACGTTCCAAATGGATTCTTGAAAGGACCAGATAAAAAAGATTTTAGAGAAACAACAACAGAATTTAATAAAACGGATGTAAAACAAGCAAAGGAATATTGGGAAAAGGCAAAGCAAGAAACAGGAATGAATGAAGTTACGTTAGAAATGCTCAACTATGATTTAGAAAACTTTAAGAAGGTAGGAGAATTTATTAAAGAACAATTAGAGAAGAATTTACCGGGACTTACGGTGAATGTAAAACTACAGCCACATTCTCAAAAACTAGCATTAGAGAAAAAGAAAGAATATGAAATGTCGTTATCACGTTGGTTACCGGATTATCCAGATCCAATGACGTACTTAGAAGTCTTTATTTCGGAAAGTGGTGTCAATAATACAGGCTATGCAAATCCAGAATATGATGCATTAATTAAAAAGATAAAGACGGAGTTAGGAAATGACGAAAAAGCACGTTGGAAAGCGATGCAAGATGCAGAAAAAATGTTATTAGATGAAGCGGTTATTGCACCAGTATTTCAGCGCGGATTATCGTATTTACAAAAGCCACATGTGAAAGATTTATATGTACATCAATTCGGACCTGCAACTAGCTTGAAATGGGCGGATGTGAAAAAATAGGATATAAAAAACAGACTTCGTTTGAGCGATAGTCTGTTTTTTTGTGAATATATATCGTTTTTTTACAATTTGCAATGTAAAATGAAAGAAAATTTACGATATAACTTGATGAAATAAATTTGTTACGAAGGGGAAGAGAATATGTCCATTCAGGTCAATGAAAAATCAATTCGTACAGAAAGACTGTTAATGAGAAAACCTACTTTAGAAGATATTGACGCATTCTATCAAATTGTGAAAAGTGATGAAGTTGGTAGTTGGCTTGCAGTATCTAGAGGGATGTCGAAGAAAGAAACTGAACAATATGTGAGAAAATTCGTAGAGCATTGGAATGAAAATGGTTTTGGTGTATGGTTGTTGTTTCATAAAACAACGAGAGAACTAATAGGGCATTGTGGATTAAGGTATGTTGATAGAACAAAAGATGTGGAAATTATGTATCTCCTTGATACAAAGCATTGGGGAAACGGATTTGCTACAGAGGCTGCCAAGGCATCGATTCAATATGCTTTTCATGATTTGAAGGTTCAAAAATTAATCGCAAGAATTAAAATGGAAAATGAGAAATCAAAGAATGTTTTAGAAAAGATTGGATTTATGTACACACATGATGTGAATTATGATGGACGTCAGTTATCATATTATGAATATAGAAATATATAGCAATGAAATAAAATGGATGATAAACAAAAAACAAGAACAGATTTTCAACTGTTCTTGTTTTTAGTATAAGGGATTTTGAGGACGACAATTAGGAAATGGATGTATATCTTGAATTTGTCTAAAATCATAATGTTTCATTGCGAATTGCGCTTGATATAAGTATTCATACAAGTAAATATGTCCACCTTGTACACCACATAAAACCCCAGATGTTCCTTGACCGCTTACGAGAGAGACACCAACTGGACGACCAATTAAATATTGTATTTTTTGTTGCCAATGCATGTGCATATACCTCCTTTTACGATAATATACGAACGAAGAGAAGGAATGGTTGCTTATCCGTCTGATTTTATCCCGCACTAACGGGCAGTAATACTCCCACCTCAAAATTCGGTGTAAGCAAAGAAGTTAGGTGGGAGATAAACTGCCCGTAAAGGACCGATTGGTTCAACTAATAATCAGTGGGGGATGAGGAAAACCCCCACTGATTAAAGTTTCACTTTATGTTGAAGGATTTTCTTATACTGTCTAGAATAAGTCAAAGTTAATGGTTTGTAATAGGAAGAAAAAGGAGAGGCACATGGAAAAAGAATCTATTTTGAATGAAAAATTAAATTTAACCGAATGGTGCCGAGGATTAAAATCTGTACCTGATGATATATGGTTTCAGCCTTTTCGGAATGGATCTTGGGGAATTGCAGATGTTATATCACATTTCATCGTTTGGGATGAGTTTCTAATGCGATCTAGGTTACCTTATTTCATTTCTGGAGAAAGTTTACCTCATGTTTCAATAGATGTCGATGAAATGAACAAAGATGCCATTAACTATGCACGATCGGGGATTTCAAAAGAGGAGGTAATCAATCAATTCATTTTTACACGGAAACGTTTAGTTAGTTTTATCGAAAGGATTCCTGCTCGGAATTTTAATTCTTATTACCAATTTGGGAAAGAAAGCATGAAGCTATGGGATTATTTTTTGAGTCTTGTTCAGCATGATATAAAGCATAAAGAGGAAATTGTTGATTTTTTAGAAGGTAAGCAGATTAAATTAGACAAATTATATTAGAGAAATAGCTAGCTTGCCGTTAAAGGAACATACTTATTTCTTGGAGAAATCTAGGGGAATCATAAAAAAATAGGGGCGAAATTGCTCCTATTTTTTTTATGATCCCGTAGAGAAATGAAAAATGATTCTTAAAATCGATATGATTTGTTACTAGCGATAACAAGCATAGATAAATGTATATTGATAATTTTATGTTTAATGTATCAAAAGACTTATTTGTAGCCTTTGCATTATGATAATCAATTATTGATTGTTATTTTCATCTTTTCTTTCATCTTGCTTTTGTTGTTCAGAAGGTTCTTCTGTTGGATCTGGTTCTTGTTCATCCACACCGGGATTGCAACCAAATAATAATCCTGTCGATAAAACTGTAGCCATTAGAGCGAATAAATATTTTTTCTTTTTCATGGAATGCTTCCTCCTTTTTATCAAACTGTTATTAATATTTACTTGGAAAAAGGATACTATGTAGGATTTGGGCTTACTATTTTTCCCACCTCATATCGAGATACTGTATTTATTTTGGTAAATCAATAAAATTTAAAGAATGGGATAAAGTAAAACTTTAATCAGTGGGGATTTTCTTCTACGCTATGTGTTTATGGGAAGTCTATTGTTTTGGGTTATTGATTTTTCTTTCATAAAAAAAAGAGAAGCGAATTTCGCTCCTCTTTTTTATGGTTTCACATCTAAATTTTGTAAAAACAATGTTGCGGATACATAGCGTTTTGCTAACATCTGTACATATGCAGTATGTACAGAAAGCGTTGCGATAATAATCGCATTTCGAATGGCTTCTCGTTGTTCATTGTTGATTTGGTCAAATTTACTTGCGATTTTATCCGCTTTTTCTTTGACAGTATTTTCAATTGTGTGAATGGTATTAGTTGTGTTTAATTGTAGACAACCACCTTGATTCAACTCTTCAAATAAAGAAGAGTAAGCGACGTATAAATGAACAGGGTTGATTAAATCATCGCTTCGATCAGCTGGATCATTTACAATAAGTCGTAATAATTTACGGATTGATTCAAAGTCTAGCGCTGTTTTTAAATCTTCTACGATAAATAGTAATGCTGCTTGTTCAATTGAGTATTTTTTTCCTTTTTGTGGTGAACCAATCATTTCTTTTATATCTCGTTTTACCCAGTTTTGCATCGCTGTTACAGAAAAACTGGTATTTTCAATTTGATTACCAAGCGCAACAATCTCATTTAAAGAAAAACCGATATCTGTATCCTCAATTTTAATCAGCTTTTCAAAAATAGGTGAAAGAGCGGTTGTAATAAAGGCTGTAACACTTTGGCCACACTCAATATCTTTTTTATGTGACTTCGCCCAAGCTTCTTGTAAAATAACGAGAGGTTTTTTTGTATTCCATCCTCTAAGAGAAAGAAGGAGCGTCGCCATTTCGTTTCGTGTGAGATGAAATGTTTCCATCTTTTCACCTCCAAAATTTAAAAAGTTCTTATGACCTTATAATATGTTTTGTTGCTTGTAAAGTCAATTCCGTTTTTCTTTATTTTTCCTTTCTTTTACATTGTTAATAAAGTTAAATAATGCTTGCTTATTTTATTAAAAGTTCATATAATAGGTTCATAAGAACTTTTTATTTAAGTTTAAAACAAATCTATCATTCTTATTTGAGAGAAAGATAGATTTCACATATATCTATAGTAAAAGGAGAATGGATATAATATGTTGAAAAAACTCGTTACAGTAATGACTGCATTCATGGTTATTTTTGGAGCTAGTAGCTTTGTATTTGTAAATCATGCAGAAGCGAAAAGTTACAAATCTGGTAAAAAATCATTTACACCAAGTTCAGGGCAAAACTCAAAAGTGGATTTAAATAAAAAAGACTCTAATGTGAATGCAAAAAAAACAAGCCCTGATACAAAAACAAAAGCATCAAACACAGCACCAAAGAGTAATAAAGGAAGCTTCATGAAAGGTTTATTACTTGGTGGTCTTGGTGGATTACTAATGGGAAGTTTATTTGCAAACATGGGAGCACTTGGTTCTGTATTAGCGTTCATGGTAAATATGTTAGTAATGGCTGGTATCGTAATGTTAGCGATTCGAGCATTTAAATATTTCAAAAACCAACGTAAGAAACAGGCGGAAGAAGCAACATGGAGACGATAAAAATTTTAGAGCAAGAGCTGATAAATGCATTATGCGTATATATTGCAGAAAAACGTCAAGTTGGTCCTGAAGAAGTATTAACGGAACTGATGTATGATGATGACTATGGTTTTTCTGCAGAAGTAGAAGTAAATGGACGCAAACAAATTTTAATTCAAGCAAACTTAATTGAAGCACTTCGTTTATGGCTTGATAGAGAATACAATGTCAATCCATTTGCGGTAAGATTACAGCTTGAGTTAGATGATGAAGAAGGTATTATCGCATTAGCGAATTTAAATAACTCGGATGAGTAGTGAAAGGGAGTTGTTGAGAGTAATCTCGGCAGCTCCTTTTTAGTATGTACATATTTAATGGAATTCGTTCGTACAGTGACTTTTAAAAATTTTGAAGGAAGTAAAAAAATAAAAATGTATGTAAAAAAGTAATAACACTTCAAAAATATTTTTACACAGATGTGTAAAAATATGCTGTTCAGATGAATGGATGATTTTTATTTAGCGTGAAGTGTTCACGGATTTATTATAGGTTGGTATGTGAATTGCATGATGAAGGGGTGAAACTATTTAGGGGGGATTGGATGGAGAAACTAGTAGAGTGGTTAGTTGGACAAGTTTGGAGTATTGGGCTAGTCATTTTCGCGTTAGGAGCAGGGGTGTTTTTTTCGATTGTTACTCGTTTTTTGCAAATTAGGTATTTTAAAGAAATGATTAAGTTATTGTTTGAAGGGAAGACTTCAGAGACAGGGATATCATCTTTTCAAGCTTTTTGTTTAGCTTTATCAGGGCGTGTTGGAATCGGAAACATTGCCGGGGTTGCAACAGCGATTGCTTTTGGAGGGCCTGGAGCTGTTTTTTGGATGTGGGTAATGGCTTTATTAGGGGGAGCGAGCGCTTTTGTCGAATCGACCCTTTCTCAATTATACAAAAGTAAAGTAGGGAATGAGTACCGAGGCGGGACACCTTACTTTATTGAAAAAGGTTTAAAATTAAAATGGTTCGCTGTACTTGTGGCAATTGTTGTTACACTTTCATATGGCATTTTACTACCAGGAATTCAATCAAGTAGTATTGCGGTTGCATTTGAAAACTCCTCAAGTGTAGGTAAAAATATTACAGGTATTTTATTGGTAGTATTGCTTGCAGCGATTATTTTTGGGGGCGTTAAAAGAATTGCCGGCGTTTCACAAGCGCTTGTACCTTTTATGGCAATTGGGTATGTGATCGTAACGTGTATTGTATTATTTGCAAATATTACTGAAATTCCTAGTATGTTTGCCCTTATTTTCTCTAGTGCACTCGGGATGGATCAAGCTTTTGGAGGAATTGTAGGTGCAGCAATTGCTTGGGGAGTAAAAAGAGCTGTGTTTTCCAATGTCGCAGGTGTTGGAGAAGCGACGTATAGTTCGGCGGCAGCTGAAGTGTCACATCCAGCTAAACAAGGCTTAGTACAAGCGTTTTCTGTTTATATTGATACGATTGTAGTTTGCACAGCGACAGCACTTATGATCTTGATTACTGGAATGTATAATGTCATACCGGAAGGGAAAGCTCCAATCGTTCAAAATATGGGAAGTGTTGAAGCAGGCCCTATCTATACACAGCAAGCTGTTGAAACTGCATTACCAGGTTTTGGCCCATTGTTTATATCGATAGCTATTTTTTTCTTTGCGTTTACAACGCTATTAGCCTACTACTATATTGCAGAGACTACGCTCGTTTATCTTGATCATAAAATGAAGTTGCATTGGTTAAAGGCAGTACTAAAGGTTGTTTTCTTAATTATGGTTTATATCGGAAGTGTCGAATCTGCTTCTTTTTTATGGAATCTTGGTGATTTAGGGATAGGAAGTATGGCTTGGCTTAACCTTCTCGCAATTTTACTCTTAACAAAACCGGCTTTAAAAGTGTTGAAGGATTATGAAAGGCAGAAAAAAGAAGGGAAGGATCCAGTGTTTGATCCAAGAAAAGCAGGATTTGAAGGCATTGAATTTTGGGAAGAGAAGTGTAAAGAAATAGAAAGACATCGTGCTAAGGAAAAGGTTACGATTGATCAAAGTGTAAAGTTTTAATTCTGAAAATTCTTTCTATTTAAAAAGACTTACAATTAGAGAACAAAGGTCTTTTACCTTTGTTCTCTTTGCATTGGATTTTGTATTGGAATAGGTAATGACGATATAACAAAAAAATCAGCTGTGAAAAAATGGTGTACATGTATTTACTGTACAAACAGATATTTCAACTATGAAAGCGATTGAATAAAAGAGTGTAACACATTGTTAAAATGATCAGCTTCTTCTAAGAAGGGACAATGGCAGCTGTTTTCGAAAATAATAAGTTTAGAATTATGAATCTGTTCATGCAAATGTTCTCCCGCAGCAACTGGAATTAATTTTTCGTCCCTGCCGAAGCAAAGTAAAGTTGGCTTGGTGATTGTCTTTAAGTCTTCACGGTAATCCACAACAGATTGATCAAACAAAATAGCGCTCGCAATAGATGCTGGAACTTTCGTTACTTCTTCAAGCATCCAAGTTGCGTCTTCTGTAGAAAGTTGGTTTTTAAACATAAGAGGAATAAATCCCTTTAGAAACTCAGTTTGATTTGTTTGCACTTCTCTCATGAAATGTATAAGTGTTGGGAAATCAAAGGCACCGATGGGAAAATCGGGCCATTTAAAATCCGATGCAAGTTCATCTACAATAACAGAAGCTTTCACATTTTCCTCTCCAAATTGTTTTATATATTCCCATATAACAAATGCTCCCATTGACCAACCGACTAAGATAACATCTTTTAAAGATAAACTTTCTATAAATTCATGTACATCTTGGGCGTAGTTTGCGATTGTATGACCAGTTTCAATATGAGGAGAGCTTCCATGACTTCGTAAATCAATTGAAATCGTACGATAGTTTTCACTAAAATAAGGGATTTGCTTATGGAAAAAACGGCTACTCATCCAAACACCGTGAATAAAAAGAATAGGTGTACCTGTTCCTTGCTCTTCATAGTATAATTCCACACCATTTTCAAGCTTCGCAATAGGCATAATAATAAACCTCCTTTTCATGATTTTATTCGTTTTTTAAAATTTTTTTCCTCTTATTATAGGAAGAGAGAAATGTTTTTTTGTAAATATGATAAAAACTTGATTTTATTTATAAAAAATGTGTCTAAAATATTGTCATATTGGCTTCTTTAAGATATCCTTTTCATGAAGAGGTGGAAATCATGGAAAAAGTACTAGTTTTCGGGCATAAAAACCCAGATACAGATGCAATTTGTTCTGCAATTGCTTATGCAGAGCTAAAAAAAGAATTAGGAATGAACGCTGAACCTGTACGTTTAGGTGAAATCAGCGGTGAAACTCAATTTGCGTTAGATCATTTTAAAGTAGAAGGACCGCGTTTTGTTGAAACAGTAGCAAACGAAGTGGACAACGTTATTTTAGTTGACCATAACGAACGTCAACAAAGTGCTAACGATATCGAATCTGTTCGTGTGTTAGAAGTTATCGATCATCACCGTATTGCTAACTTTGAGACAAGCGATCCTTTATACTACCGTTGCGAGCCAGTTGGTTGTACAGCAACAATCTTAAACAAAATGTACAAAGAAAACGGCGTCGCAATTCGTAAAGAAGTTGCAGGCTTAATGTTATCTGCAATTATCTCAGATTCTTTACTATTCAAATCTCCAACTTGTACAGATCAAGACGTAGCTGCAGCTCGTGAATTAGCGGAAATCGCTGGTGTTGATGCAGAAAGTTACGGCCTAGAAATGTTAAAAGCTGGCGCAGATTTAAGCGGAAAAACAATGGAGCAATTAATCTCCCTTGACGCAAAAGAATTCCAAATGGGTAATGCGAAAGTTGAAATCGCACAAGTAAACGCTGTTGATACAAACGACGTTCTTGTACACCAAGCGGAATTAGAAAAAGTAATCTCTGCAACAGTAGAAGAAAAAGGTTTAGACCTATTCTTATTCGTTGTAACTGATATTTTAACAAACGATTCAGTTGGTCTTGCGATCGGTAAAGCAACAAACGCTGTTGAGAAAGCATACAACGTATCATTAGAAAACAACACAGCTACATTAAAAGGTGTTGTATCTCGTAAAAAACAAATCGTTCCTGTATTAACAGAAACGTTCCAAGCTCTATAAGAGTAATTTTAAATGTAAAAGAACAAGCTGATATATAATCTGCTGAAGTGACCCCTAAAAGT
>NZ_NTUG01000043.1 GCF_002561295.1 Bacillus cereus | reverse complement strand
AACTTGGGTATACCTCCATGTATTTGCTTTAAATGGTGGACCTTGTAGGACTCGAACCTACGACCGGACGGTTATGAGCCGTCTGCTCTAACCAGCTGAGCTAAAGGTCCTTTATGGTAGCGGCGGAGGGGATCGAACCCCCGACCTCACGGGTATGAACCGTACGCTCTAGCCAGCTGAGCTACACCGCCATAATAAAGTTATAAGTGGAGCCTAGCGGGATCGAACCGCTGACCTCCTGCGTGCAAGGCAGGCGCTCTCCCAGCTGAGCTAAGGCCCCATGTTATAAATATCGGGAAGACAGGATTTG
>NZ_NTUG01000042.1 GCF_002561295.1 Bacillus cereus | reverse complement strand
CACATCCATCAACTTAAGGATTTGGACTATTCTTGAAGTTAAAAGCACGTTACCATTCTCTTATATTAATGAGAAAGGGTGACGTGCTTTTTATGAATATGCATCAAAAACAAGAGTTGTCTTTATTTGCCGAAGAGTTATATCGATATATGTCTCCCACTACACTTAATCAATTGGCTATAGAAGCAGGCGGCATGAAACGAAAACGTAAATGCCACGGGCATCATTTTTTATCTTTGTGTGTATGGTTAAATCAACAGGTCGCTACTACCTCTCTTACTCAACTTTGTAGTCAATTAGAAACTTCAACAGGAGTTTTATTAAGTCCGGAGGGACTTAATCGACGATTTAATTCGGCTTCTGTATCCTTCTTTCGAACTGTATTTACTACACTTCTACAAGCTAAAATTGGAGGGTTATCTAAGATTTCTCATTCTCTTTCTGCTTACTTTGAGCGCATTCGTATCCTTGATTCTACAACCTTTCAAGTTCCAGATCGATTCGCATCTACTTATCCTGGTGCCGGAGGATGCAGTCATAAAGCTGGTGTAAAAATTCAACTAGAGTATGACTTATTGAGTGGAGAATTTTCTGATGTGAAAATTGAACCAGGAAAACGGAGTGATCAGGCGTATGGTGCGACTCGAACAGGTATGATACAAAAGAATGAACTATATATTCGTGACCTAGGATATTTTCGTTTACAAGACTTTAAGTCTATCCAAGATAAGCAAGGATATTATTTATCACGTCTTAAATTACCAACTAAAATATATAGAAAAGAATTCGAAACAGTGGTATTTAAAACAAAACCCGCTCAATTGAGACCAGTATATATACAAGTTTATCTGGAAGATATCATGAAAGAATTACAACCTGGCCAAGTGTATGAGTTACATGATGTATATGTAGGGAGTAAAGACAAGCTTCCTACTCGTATTGTGGTTTATAGATGTACGGAGGAGCAAACACAGAAACGCCTACGTGATCGAGCTATTCGTGAAAAGAAAAAGGGGATTACATATACAGATCGTACGAAGCTTTTACAAGGAATTACGGTATATATGACAAACATTCCTTCGGAATGGGTACCAAAAGAGAAAATCTATGATTTATATTCACTGCGTTGGCAAATTGAGCTGTTATTTAAAATATGGAAATCTTGGTTTCAAATTCATCGTTGTAAATCTATAAAACAAGAGCGGCTAGAATGTCACCTTTATGGACAACTCATTAGTATCCTATTATGTTCTTCTACTATGTTTAAAATGAGAGAACTCCTATTACGTAAGAAACAGAAAGAGCTAAGTGAATATAAAGCGATGTACATGATTAAAGATTATTTCTTACTGTTTCATCAAGCATTACAAAAAGACACCCAAGAATTATCAAAGATTCTCCTTCGTCTGTTTAACCTCCTACAGCGAAACGGACGAAAATCCCACAGATATGAGAAAAAAACGGTCTTTGATATTTTGGGTGTTGTTTATGAGTATACCACTTCCATTCATCAGGTAGCATAATTATAGTGAAAAAATTGTAACCCGTCAGGGTTTATTTGATATGTCTACTTTTAGGATATCTATAAAAAATAATGAAAAACTACATGGAAAGATCCGCCTTTGTATAAACATATACCTTAAGTTGATGGATGTG
>NZ_NTUG01000041.1 GCF_002561295.1 Bacillus cereus | reverse complement strand
GACTCGTGCTTTTTTTATTTAGTGTAAACGAAAGTTTTATTTCATTGTATGAGTGACAAACACAATGCCCAATTGTGATTCATATCATATATATAACAAACCGATGTATATTTTTCAGAAAAGTGTTAAGGAATAGGGGTAAGTATATTTTTATTCAAAATAGAGGGGAGGAAATGTCCTATATCGTTCTCGGGTAGATGAGAATGATTAGGATGAAAATATGGAAACAAAATATGAGGTTTGCATTGTATGTGAGAATACGAAAGATGATGGTATACATGTGCACACGAGTTTTATATGTGATGCTTGCGAGCGGGATATGGTAGAAACTGAAACGAATGATCCTAAATATATATATTACTTACAACAACTACGAAAAATTCAAATATCATATTTATAAATAGGCACACATGCCTATTATTTTTTTTGTTTTAATATCTCTGTATAATAGGTAGAGAATGAAAAGTAAGGAAGGAATGAATATGAATCAAAATCGAATACCTTTATATGAGGCATTAATCCAGTTTAAAGATAAAAGCCCCTTATCTTTACACGTTCCAGGTCATAAGAATGGTTTGGATTTTCCAGAGAGAGCACAAGTCGGGTTTAGTGATGTGCTTTCTATTGATGTAACAGAATTAACAGGATTGGATGATTTACATAGTCCGTTTGAATGTATAGATGAAGCACAGCAATTGCTGGCTGATGTATATGGTGCGAAAAAGAGTTATTTTTTAATTAATGGTTCTACAGTCGGAAATTTGGCAATGATTTTATCATGCTGTAAGGAACATGATATTGTTCTCGTACAAAGAAATTGCCATAAGTCTATTATCAATGGTTTGAAGTTAGCTGGGGTGAATCCAGTGTTTTTAGAGCCTTGGATTGATAAATTGTATGGCGTACCAGTTGGAGTCCAGCATGAGGTTATTAAGAGCACCATTGAACGATATCCAGAAGCAAAGGCATTGATTTTAACACATCCCAATTATTATGGTATGGGAGTTGATTTAAAGGAGAGTATTATGTGTGCACACGCACAGAAAATCCCTGTTTTAGTAGATGAGGCACATGGGGCCCATTTTTGTATAGGAGACCCATTTCCTAAGTCAGCATTAGAATACGGTGCAGATATAGTTGTACATTCAGCTCATAAGACATTACCTGCTATGACTATGGGATCGTATTTACATATCAATAGTAATTTAGTGAATGAAGAAAAAGTTTCTTCCTATTTAAGTATGTTACAATCTAGCAGCCCGTCTTATCCAATTATGGCTTCGTTAGATGTAGCTCGCTTTGCATTGGCAAATATGAAGGAGAAGGGTTGTCATGAAATTGTGGAGTTTGCGAGGCGATTTAGAGAAGAATTGCAGCGTATCCCACAGATCACTGTTTTACAGTATCCTTTGCAAGATGAAATCAAAGTTACGGTGCAAACACGCTGTGAGCTTTCTGGATATGAATTACAATCCATATTTGAAAAGCTAGGCATATACGTAGAAATGGCAGATCCATATAATGTTCTATTTATCTTACCATTGCAAGTGAATGAGCAGTATATAAAAGCAATAGAAGTCATGCGGGTGGCACTAAGTAATTATACAGTAACAGACAAGATACCATCTATTCGGTATACTTACAAAGGGAGCTTTTCTTCTTTACCATTTACTTATAAACAATTAGAAAAGTATAAGAAAAAAGTCGTGTCTTTACAAGAAGCTGCAGGGATGATTGCAGCAGACATGGTTATTCCTTATCCACCGGGCATTCCATTACTTATGTATGGAGAGGAAATTACTACAGAACACATTGAACAAATCTCTTATTTAGAAGAAATAGGTGCTCGTTTTCAAGGAAATATAAAATATATGAATGTATATGATATAGAAAGAAAGTAGGTTTTAGGATGAAGGGATTATTTGTAACGATTGAAGGACCAGAGGGTTCGGGTAAATCGACCTTAATTACAAAGTTATTACCGTACTTTGAGAAGAAAGAGCAGAAAGTGATAGCAACGAGAGAACCAGGAGGTATCGCAATTTCAGAAGAAATTCGTGAAATCTTACATAAGCAAGAGCATACGATGATGGAAGCACGTACAGAGGCATTATTATATGCTGCAGCACGTAGACAACATTTAGTAGAAAAAGTCATGCCAGCTCTGGAGAGAAATTACCTTGTATTATGTGACCGTTTTATTGACAGTTCCCTTGCTTATCAAGGATATGCAAGAGGACTAGGCGTGGATAAGGTATATGAAATCAATCGATTTGCAACAGAAGACTGTATGCCTAATTTGACAATCTATCTAGATATTGAACCAGAAGTGGGGTTAGCACGCATTGAAAAGGATGCTAATCGTGAAGTAAATCGTTTAGATATGGAAAGTATAAAATTTCATAAGCGCGTTCGTGAGGGGTACTTACAGCTTGTAGATCGTTTTGCAAACCGTATAGTTGTTGTAAATGCAGATCAGCCAATGGAAGAGATTATGGAAGAAGTTATTCAGCTTATAGAAGATAAATTGTTATAATAGAAGGAAAGTATAAAATAAGTGAGGTATGCATTATGACGAAGACGTGGGAGCAGCTTTCTGCTATACAACCCATTGGTGTAAAGATGTTGATGAATAGTATTGCAAAAGGGCGTATATCCCACGCTTATTTGTTAGAAGGCGCAAAAGGAACTGGCAAATATGAAACGGCAATTCAAATGGCAAAAAGCTTTCTTTGTTTACAAAGAAAAGGTGTAGAACCGTGTCAAATGTGTACGAATTGTCGACGGATTGATTCAGGAAATCATCCGAATTTACATGTTGTAAAGCCAGATGGGTTATCTATTAAAAAGCAACAAATCCATGATTTACAGGAAGAGTTTTCAAAGACAGGTTTAGAGGCGAATAAAAAAGTATATATTATTGAGCACGCAGACCGAATGACGGCAAATGCGGCTAATACATTATTGAAATTTTTAGAAGAACCAAGTAGTGATACAACGGCTATTTTACTTACTGAACAAAGTCATCAAATTTTAAATACAATTTTATCTCGTTGCCAAGTAGTAACATTTAGGCCTCTCGCAGCAGAAGCTTTAATTGAGAGATTGCAGGCAGACGGGGTTACAGTTTCTTTAGCCACCCTTGCAGCACAGCTTACGAATAGTTTTGAGGAAGCATTATCACTGTGTAATGATGAATGGTTTGCACAAGCACGAACTTTAGTGATAAAATTATGTGAAGCGCTCGAAAAAGATACCGCCTCTCTTTTTTTTGTACAAGAAAAGTGGGGAAAACACTTTGGAGAGAAGGAACAATTACAACAAGGTTTAGATATGCTACTCCTTATTTATAAGGATTTATTATATGCTCAACTAGGAGAGGAAGATCGTCTTGTCTTTCAGGAGCAAAAGGAGATGTTTCATTCTTTCTCCTATGCTCAGAAGCGCATTGTATCAGCTCTTTTTAATATATTAGAAGCAAAAAATAGAATCAACGCTAATGTAAATGCGCAGCTTGTGTTCGAACAGTTAGTGTTGCGGTTGCAGGAGGGATGACCGTTTTGTATGATGTAGTAGGTGTTCGTTTTAAGAAGGCCGGAAAAGTGTATTACTTTGACCCGAACCAATTCGATATCTCAGAAAATGAATTTGTGATCGTGGAAACAGTACGAGGTATTGAATATGGGAAAGTAGTTATTACAAAAAAACAAGTTGATGAAAACGATGTTGTACTACCGTTAAAGAAAGTTATTCGTATTGCGAATGAAAATGATCGTACAATTGTTGAAGAGAACAAACATGCAGCGAAAGAAGCATATCAAGTTTGTCAACAAAAGGTAGGAGAACACAAGCTTGATATGAAACTTGTAGATGTAGAATATACATTCGATCGTAATAAGATTATTTTTTATTTTACAGCAGATGGTCGTATTGATTTCCGTGAGCTTGTAAAAGATTTAGCTGCAATTTTCAGGACAAGAATTGAGTTAAGACAAATAGGTGTTCGTGATGAAGCAAAAATGCTTGGTGGTATCGGTCCTTGTGGTCGTATGCTTTGTTGTTCTACATTTTTAGGTGATTTTGAACCCGTATCTATTAAAATGGCTAAGGATCAAAATTTATCATTAAATCCTGCGAAAATTTCTGGTTTATGTGGTCGATTAATGTGTTGCTTAAAATATGAGAATGATGAGTATGAAGCGGCAAAAGAGCAACTTCCTGATTTAGATCAACGTATACAAACACCGCATGGTCTTGGACGCGTCATCGGATTAAATATTTTAGAAAGATTAATTCAAGTGGAACTAGTAGACAAGGAACGGATAGTAGAATATACGTTAGATGAATTAATTAATGAAGGGGTCGTTTCGAGTCAAACCACAGATTAATGAGGTGGGTGCTTGTGGAGAAAAAGGATATTTTTGCAGCAGTTTCTAGTATGGAAGAGCAAATTGGACATTTATATAAGCAGTTGGGAGAATTAAAGCAACATCTGGCAGAGTTACTTGAAGAAAACCAACATATTAAAATGGAAAATGAGAATTTGCGACGTCGTTTTGAAGAAGTACAGAATAAGGAAAAACAAAAAACTCAAAAAAGAAAAGAAATGAAACCGAAAACTGATATTGGCGAAGGGTACGATAACTTAGCCCGTTTATATCAAGAGGGTTTCCATATCTGTAATTTACATTATGGAAGTGTACGTAAAGAAGGAGATTGTTTATTCTGTCTGTCATTTTTAAATAAAAAATGAAATTACCTTTCCAATATATTGGAAAGGTAATTTTTTATACATAAGAGTAAAGATAAGATCAAATCGTTTTTGCTTTTACGAAATAGGGTAGGTTAACTATAAGAAAGGGAAGAATATATGCACTTATATGAAGATGAACGTTTAGATTATTTACTAGCAGAGAAAATGAAAATTATTCAAAGCCCCTCTGTGTTTAATTTTTCTTTAGACGCAGTATTACTTGCAAACTTTGCATGGGTTCCAATTCAAAAGGGAAGTTTGCTGGATTTATGTACAGGAAATGCCGTGATTCCGCTGTTATTAAGTACGAGAACGAAAGGCACGATTACTGGTGTAGAAATTCAAGAGCGTTTATATGATATGGGGATTAGAAGCATTCAGTATAACAATTTGGAAGAACAAATTCATGTAATACATGGAGATTTGAAGGATATGCCAGAGAAACTCGGGCGTCATAAGTATGATGTTGTAACATGTAATCCTCCTTATTTTCAAACACCAAAAACATCTGAAAAAAATATGAATGAACATTTAGCGATAGCTCGCCATGAAATTATGTGTACATTAGAAGATGTCGTTTATGCTAGTAGCCAGCTTGTAAAACAAGGTGGCAAGGTAGCATTTGTCCATAGGCCAAGTCGATTGCTTGACATAGTAACACTCATGAGAAAGTATAAGATTGAGCCAAAACGTATGCAACTTGTATATCCAAAGGCCGGTAAAGAGGCAAACACATTGTTAATTGAAGGCATTAAGGATGGAAATGCAGACTTGAAGATTTTGCCGCCTCTTTTCGTATATGAGGAAAATAATGAGTATACAAAGGAGCTTCGTTCGATTTTATATGGAGAAAAATAAACATTATTTTTACGTAGTAGAATGTTCAGATGGAAGTTATTATGCAGGATATACAAATCATATAGAAAAACGAATTCAGACCCATAATAGTGGTAAGGGAGCTAGATATACACGTGCTAGGCTCCCAGTTGTTTTAAAATACCTAGAGACTCACGAGGATAAACGAACAGCGATGCAAGCTGAATATCATTTTAAACAGTTAAAGCGAAAAGAGAAAGAAGAATACATACAAAAAGGAGAACGTTATGTGGCAGCAGAAAAGCTTTCAAGAAAATGAAAAGGGTGTCTTATATTTAGTTCCAACACCGATCGGTAATTTGGAGGATATGACGTTTCGTTCAATTCGGATATTGAAAGAGGCTGATATCATTGCTGCTGAAGATACACGGCAGACGAAAAAGCTTTGTAACTATTTTGAAATTGAAACACCAGTTATGAGTTATCATGAGCACAATAAGGACGTAAGTGGACAGAAAATTTTAGAGAAGCTAGCAGATGGAAAAACAGTAGCTCTTGTAAGTGATGCAGGTATGCCTTGTATTTCTGATCCAGGCTACGACATTGTTGTAGCAGCTGTAGAGGAGCAATATTATGTTATTCCACTTCCTGGGGCAAACGCGGCTCTTACAGCATTAATTGCATCAGGATTAGAAACGAGACATTTTTATTTTTATGGGTTTTTACAAAGAAATAAAAAAGAGCGCAAAGCGGAATTAGAAAAGCTTCGCTATGTTCCAACTACTATGATGTTTTATGAAGCACCACATCGGTTAGATGATACGCTAATTTCTATGAAAGAAGTACTTGGAGATAGAGAGATTGTATTGTGCCGAGAGTTAACGAAAAAATTTGAGGAATTTATTCGTGGCTCGATAGAAGAAGCGATTGAATGGACAAAGCAAAATGAAGTTCGTGGTGAATTTTGTATATTGGTATCTGGTTCAAAAGAGGAAGCTACTCCAGAGGAACAATGGTGGGAAGTTATATCAGTATACGATCATATCGAACATTACATAAATGAGCAAGGAATGTCTTCAAAGGATGCAATTAAAAAAGTTGCAAAAGATCGAGATTTGTCGAAACGAGACGTCTATCAAATCTATCATGTCGATAAAAAATAAGCTTCTCATAATTGAGAAGCTTATTTTGCTGTTTGAATATATTGTTGTAGTTCGTTTAAGACTTGTTCAGCGCCTTCTTTGCTTAAAATAATTTTGCCTTCAGCTAAAGAAAGGTTACCATCAGATACTTCACCAGTTACTTGGCAAGTCATGTTTGGCTTATATTTTTTTAGGATGATTTTTTCGTCATCAACGTAAATTTCAAGAGCATCCTTTTCAGCAATGCCTAATGTACGACGTAATTCAATTGGAATTACAACACGGCCTAATTCATCAACTTTACGAACGATACCAGTAGATTTCATATTCGTTATCCTCCTCATATTCTGTTAGTTTGCGAGTCTATATTTTAATTCGTCATTTTTCGACAAAATACCCTATGAACATATGATACCAATCATTTACATTTCCGTCAATTCTTAAATTATATATTTTATGAAAGAATTATAGATTTTTATACTTCTTATATATAATAGAAAATGAAAGAATTGTACAAGTATTTTTAAATTTTATCAACTTTTCAGAAAAAACACTGTATATTTTTTTAGAAATGAGTAATAGATGATAAAGATAATCGAGCATTAATTCGTTTTTATGCGTCAGTTTTTGATATACTGTTTATAAATACATATGAGGTCATTTGGGAGGCTTAAAACAATGACAGAGGAAAAGAAAACCTTTTATATTACTACTCCAATTTATTATCCGAGCGGAAAGCTTCACATTGGACATGCTTATACGACGGTAGCAGGAGATGCAATGGCGCGTTACAAGCGCATGCAAGGGTATGACGTTCATTATTTGACAGGTACTGATGAACACGGACAAAAGATCCAAAAGAAAGCAGAAGAATTGAACGTTACACCACAGGCATATGTTGATAACATTGTAGCAGGAATTAAAGAACTGTGGGAGAAAATGGACATTTCTTATGATGACTTTATTCGTACAACGGAAGACCGTCATAAAGAAGTTGTCGAAAAGATTTTTAAACAACTTGTTGATCAAGGTGATATTTACCTTGATGAATATGAAGGATGGTACTCTGTACAAGATGAAACATTCTATACAGAACACCAGCTTGTTGATCCAATTATGGAAGGTGACAAAGTAGTTGGTGGAAAAAGCCCAGATAGCGGTCATGCTGTAGAACTTGTTCGTGAAGAATCTTATTTCTTTAGAATGGGTAAATATGTAGATCGACTATTACAGTTCTATGAAGAAAACCCACACTTCATCCAACCTGAATCTCGAAAAAATGAAATGATTAATAACTTCATTAAACCAGGTTTAGAAGATTTAGCAGTTTCACGTACTTCTTTTGATTGGGGAGTTCGTGTACCAGGTAACCCAAAACACGTTATTTATGTATGGGTAGATGCATTGTCTAACTACATTACGGCATTAGGATATGGAACAGATAATGAAGAGAAGTATAAAAAGTACTGGCCAGCGGATGTTCATTTAGTAGGAAAAGAAATTGTTCGTTTCCATACAATTTATTGGCCAATTATTTTAATGGCATTAGATTTACCACTGCCGAAAAAGGTGTTTGCTCATGGCTGGATCTTAATGAAAGATGGAAAAATGAGTAAATCAAAGGGGAATGTAGTTGATCCTGTTACGCTAATTGATCGTTATGGATTAGATGCACTGCGTTATTATTTACTTCGTGAAGTACCATTTGGATCAGATGGTGTATTCACACCAGAAGGCTTTGTAGAACGCATTAACTTTGATCTTGCGAACGACTTAGGGAACTTATTAAATCGTACAGTAGCGATGATTGATAAGTACTTTGATGGAGAAATCCCTGCTTTTAAAGAAAATGTAACAGAGTTTGATCAAACGTTAGTAGCATTTGCACAAGATATATTGAAAAAAGTAGAAGAAGCAATGGAGAACATGGAGTTCTCAGTGGCATTAAGTTCTATTTGGCAATTGGTTAGCCGTACGAATAAATATATTGATGAAACACAACCTTGGGTATTAGCAAAAGATGAGAATGACCGTGATAAACTTGCTTCTGCAATGGCACATCTTGCAGAAATGCTTCGTCAAACAGGCATTATGCTTATGCCATTCTTGACAGCAACACCAAGTAAAATCTTTACGCAACTTGGCCTTACTGATGAAGCATATCATTCTTGGGATAGCCTTTCTACGATTGGTTGTATTCCTGCCGGTACGAAAGTGGTTAAGGGACAGCCGATATTCCCACGTCTAGAGGTGGAAGTAGAGGTTGAGTATATTAAAGAACAAATGAAAGGTTCTGCTCCTAAAGTGGAAGAGAAGAAGGAAGAGGAACCAAAAGCAGAAGAAATTACAATTGATGATTTCTTTAAAGTAGAACTGCGTGTAGCAGAAGTAATAGAAGCAGAGCCTGTAAAAAAGGCGGATAAATTGCTAAAGATTCAGCTTGATTTAGGGACAGAAAAGCGACAAGTTGTTTCTGGAATTGCTAAGTTCTATACACCAGAAGAATTAAAAGGGAAAAAAGTTATTTGTGTAACGAATTTAAAGCCAGTGAAATTACGTGGTGAATTATCACAAGGTATGATTTTAGCAGGCGAAGAAAACGGAGTATTATCGTTAGCGACAATTGATCAAAGTTTACCGAATGGTACAAAAATCAAGTAATCCTGACAAAATAAGAGATGTTTCACGTGTAACATTCGTGAAGCATCTTTTTTCGTATGAGGAATCTTTTTAAAAATTCCTTTTTTGTATTAAGATTGTACTATCGTTTTTATTACGTTGTTAGGATAGAGATTTTGAAACATGATAGAGTTTATTTCAAATAAAAGGAGTTATTTGCTATGTTGTTTGATACACATTCACATTTAAATGCAGAGCAATTTAAAGAAGATTTACAAGAGGTCATTGTAAGAATGAAAGAAGCTGGGGTTTCATATACGGTTGTAGTTGGTTTTGATGAAGCAACGATAAAAAAGGCCATGGAACTTGCTGAAACATATGATTTTATTTATGCAGCAGTTGGTTGGCATCCGGTAGATGCAATTGATATGACAGAAGAGCATTTAGCTTGGCTAGAAGAGTTGGCAGCGCATCCAAAAGTGGTTGCTCTTGGTGAAATGGGATTAGATTATCATTGGGACAAATCCCCGAAAGAAGTACAGAAAGAAGTATTTCGTAAACAAATTCAGTTGGCAAAGAAAGTGAATTTGCCTATTATTATACACAATCGTGATGCAACGCAAGATATCGTAGATATTCTGGCAGAAGAAAATGCAGCTGAAGTGGGAGGGATTATGCATTGCTTTAGCGGAAGCGTTGAAGTGGCACAGCAATGTATTGGCATGAATTTCTTAATTTCATTAGGCGGACCAGTAACTTTCAAAAATGCAAAAAAACCGAAGGAAGTTGCAATGGAAATTCCAATGGAAAAGCTATTGATAGAAACAGATTGTCCATACTTAACACCACACCCGTTTCGTGGTAAGCGAAATGAGCCAAGCTATGTAAAACTTGTAGCAGAAGAAATTGCTAACTTAAAGGGTATTTCGTATGAAGAAGTCGCAAAGATCACAACTGAAAACGCAAAAGGTTTATTTGGTATTGAATAAGGGGAAATGGAGAGCAAGATTTTTTTAAAAAAATCGTTTTATATAATTCCTTTTTTCTAAAAAAGATGCTAGCGATAATAAACAGTGAGGAAAACTTAGTTAATTAGCGGCTATTTGTATGAGGAAGAAAACAGGTAAAGAGTAAAGTGTTACAATAAGAAGAGTAGGCAGAGGATTTTTTTACCTCTGCTTTTTAAATTGTATCAATGGGAAAATAATAATGGAAAAGTATTCGTTTTTTTGTTTTACTAAGTAGAGACGAAATGAGTGTGGAGGCAGTCATGAAAATTAAAGAGATTATCGTTGTAGAAGGTAAAGATGATACAGTTGCAATTAAGCGGGCTGTTGATGCAGATACAATTGAGACGAACGGTTCAGCAATCGGTGATCATGTCATTGAGCAAGTCAAATTGGCACAGCAAAAACGAGGCGTTATTATTTTGACAGATCCGGATTATCCAGGAGAGCGTATTCGAAAAATTATTTCTGAAAAGGTTCCAGGTTGTAAGCATGCTTTCTTACCGAAAGAAGAGGCACTTGCAAAAAGAAAAAAAGGAGTCGGGATTGAACATGCTTCGAATGAATCTATTCGCCGAGCTTTAGAAAGTGTTCATGAAGAAATGGAAGCTTATACGAGCGAAATTAGTTGGAGCGACTTAGTGGATGCTGGTCTAGTAGGTGGCGAACAGGCAAAAAGTCGTAGAGAAAAAATGGGTAAACTATTAAAGATTGGTTATACAAATGCGAAACAGTTACATAAACGTTTACAAATGTTTCAAGTTTCAAAAGAAGCATTTGCGGAAGCATATAAACAAGTATTGCAGGAGGAAAAGAAATGAAGGATATCGCAACGCCGAATCGTACGAAAGACATTGTTGAAAAGTACGGATTTTCATTCAAAAAGAGTTTAGGGCAAAATTTTTTAATTGATACAAATGTATTAAATCGTATTGTTGATTATGCAGAAATCGGACCTGAGAGTGGGGCTATTGAAATTGGTCCTGGTATTGGAGCATTAACAGAACAATTAGCAAAACGTGCTAAAAAGGTAGTAGCCTTTGAAATTGATCAACGCTTATTACCAATTTTAGATGAGACGTTAGCTCCTTATGGGAATGTAACAGTTATTAATAAGGATGTTTTAAAGGCAGATGTGCATGAAGTATTTGGAGAGCAATTTGAAGAAGGGCAAGACGTAATGGTAGTAGCTAATTTACCTTACTATGTTACAACACCAATTTTATTTAAGCTGCTCGAAGAAAAGCTACCTGTTCGCGGATTTGTTGTTATGATGCAGAAGGAAGTAGGCGATCGTTTAGCTGCGAAACCAGGAACGAAAGATTACGGTTCTTTATCTATCGCAATTCAGTATTATACAGAAGTAGAAACAGTCATGACAGTTCCTCGTACTGTATTTGTACCACAACCCAATGTAGATTCTGCAGTTATCCGTATTTTAAAACGTCCACAACCGATTGTAGAAGTGACAGATGAGAAATTTTTCTTTGAGGTAGTAAGGGCAAGCTTTGCACAACGTCGTAAAACATTAATGAATAACTTATCAAATAATCTAAATGGTTTCCCAAAGGATAAAGAGTTATTAGAGTGTATTTTAACAGAAGTAGGCATTGATCCAAAACGAAGAGGCGAAACATTATCAATCGAAGAATTCGCGGTGCTGAGCAATGCATTAGTCTCTCATAAACAATAAAAAGACAGCTCGAATCGAGCTGTCTTTTTTGTCACCCTTTTCACTCCAAATTCATACGTTAAAAACAGAACATGGTTAGTGAGATGGCCTAATGAGTTTGGAGGTAGGATGATGGCTGTACATGTTGGAGACTTAGTGGAGCGACAATCGTATAATCGAGATATTCTTTTTCGCATTACAGAAATAAAAGGTGAGATTGCAATATTGTTTGGAGAAGAAGTTAGGCTCATAGCAGATGCACCGCTTGAAGATTTAATTCATATTGATCAGAGAG
Source organism: Bacillus cereus (assembly GCF_002561295.1). Taxonomy (GTDB): domain Bacteria; phylum Bacillota; class Bacilli; order Bacillales; family Bacillaceae_G; genus Bacillus_A; species Bacillus_A cereus_S. Next base: position 36,185 of record NZ_NTUG01000041.1, on the reverse strand, counting down.
AGTATAAAAAAAGAGCAAGGCGTGAAAAGGAAACGATGGAACAGACGTACCGACTGTTTCATCAAGACTACGTTTTAATGAAACAACGTCATGAACATAATTCTACAGGTGGATATACGAGTGAAGTTAATTATTTTCAAATGCCAGGTAGGGTTTTGCATATAGATGGAGACCCGTTATATTTAAGAAAATGCTTAGATTTATATACAAAGATAGGAGTTCCTGTGCAAGGGATACATTGTAAAGAAACAGAAATGCATGAAAAGGTAGTCGATTTAATCGATCACTTTCGTCCAGATATTTTAGTAATTACAGGACATGATGCATACACAAAATCAAAAGGGGTTGTGGGCGATTTGGCGGCTTATCGTCATTCTAGGCATTTTGTACAGGCTGTTCGCGAGGTAAGGAAAAAATATCCCTCTTTAGATCAGTTGGTCATTTTTGCTGGAGCATGTCAGTCTCATTTTGAAGCTTTAATTAGAGCTGGTGCTAATTTTGCTAGTTCACCATCGCGTATTAATATTCATGCACTGGATCCAGTGTATGTAGTGGGTAAGATTAGTTTTACTTCATTTATGGAGCGCGTAAATGTATGGGATGTTGTTCGGAATACGATTACTGGGCAAAAAGGACTTGGAGGCATTGAGACTAGGGGACTTTTACGAACAGGGTTACCTTTTCAACATTATGAAGAGTGAGCAAGGTATATATGTGCCTTGCTTTTTTTTATGGAAAAAGGCGTGTACCTTAAACAAGGGTTTGTAAGTGTTTGGATAAAAAAAGATAAGAACGTACAGACTAGATAATGATTCTTTTACAATATAGTAATTCTTCTATCTATTCGAACGCATTAGGCTCTTGCGCAGGTATTGTCCATTATATAGACAATGATTGGGATAGATATATCACGTATTTATGTATTCACTCTAAATTACAGCGAGGTGTAGCAAAGAATATGTCAAAACGTTTAGATGAAATTAAAAGCGAATTAGATCATCATCTTGGGAAGCGGCTTATGTTAAAAGCGAATAGTGGAAGAAGAAAAACGGTGGAACAATCGGGTGTACTAGCAGAAACGTATCGTTCTGTTTTTGTGGTACAGTTAGATCAACAAGAGGATATGCTGCAGCGTGTTTCCTATAGCTATGCGGATGTTTTAACAGAGACGGTGGAACTGACATTTTATGATGATCCTCATAATGAGGTTATTTTAGGATAATTACTCACCACATTACATATATTCCCACAAATAAAGAGGGACGTTTTTTTGTAAACTAATTATACCGTAGCAAAATAAGGAGGGACCCTGCATTGAGTAGACGAAGAGGAGTCATGTCAAATCAGTTTAAAGAAGAGCTTGCAAAAGAGCTTGGATTTTATGATGTTGTTCAGAAAGAAGGATGGGGCGGAATTCGTGCGAAAGATGCTGGAAACATGGTGAAACGTGCCATTGAGATTGCAGAGCAGCAATTAATGAAACAAAACCAGTAGTTGTAAGATAACTTCTATGCTACGGTAGCCGAGGATAAATTCCTCGGCTTTTTGCACGCTAAAAGGTATCATCATTTTGCATAAGTAGTTTCATTCTGAATGCTTTTCGTTATAATTAGGGAAGTGTCATCGTCTTACTATAAATTTATGGTAAAATAAACGATAAAAGATTGAGTACATAGAGTGGGTGAATAGATTGAAGCTACTAGTGAAAGCACCAGCAAAGATTAATCTGTCGTTAGATGTACTAGGGAAAAGACAAGACGGTTATCATGAAGTGAAAATGATTATGACAACAATTGATTTAGCAGATCGTTTAGAACTAACTGAGTTATCAGAAGACCGTATTGAAATTGTATCCCATAATCGGTATGTCCCAGACGACCAGCGCAATTTAGCTTATCAAGCAGCGAAATTATTAAAAGAAAGATTTCAAGTGAAGAAAGGCGTATCTATTTCTATTGAAAAAACAATTCCAGTGGCAGCAGGATTAGCGGGCGGAAGTAGTGATGCAGCCGCTACATTGCGAGGGCTTAATAAGTTATGGAATTTAGGATTAAAAATAGATGAACTAGCGGAACTTGGAGCAGAAATCGGATCTGATGTATCCTTTTGTGTATATGGTGGAACAGCGATTGCTACAGGACGAGGGGAGAAGATTGAACATATAAAGACTCCGCCTTCTTGCTGGGTTATTTTAGCTAAGCCCCATATCGGTGTATCTACTGCTGACGTATATGGGAATTTAAAATTAAATCGTGTTACACATCCAGATGTAGAGCAGATGGTTGAATCTATTAATAGTGGTGACTATGATGGGATTTGTGATGCTGTAGGGAATGTACTGGAGGATGTAACATTTAATATGCACCCCGAAGTCGCGCGCATTAAGGCACAGATGAAGCGATTTGGTGCAGATGCAGTTTTAATGAGTGGTAGTGGACCGACTGTATTTGGATTAGCACACCATGATTCACGTATGCATCGTATTTATAATGGTTTAAAAGGATTTTGTGAACAAGTATATGCAGTACGTCTATTAGGAGAGCGAGAAACGCTTGAATAAAGGCGTATAATACGTTATGATTTGTTTAGAATATTCGTGATTTGGGGGTGAGAGTGTGAAAATTAGACGGAGTACAAGACTAGTCGATATGACTTACTATTTATTGCAAAATCCTCGTCAGTTAGTTTCTCTCACTTTTTTTGCTGAACGGTATCAATCAGCTAAGTCTTCTATTAGTGAGGACTTAGTGATTATTAAGCAAACGTTTGAGCAACAAGGGGTCGGCACATTGCAAACGATACCAGGGGCAGCAGGAGGAGTGAAGTATATTCCATATATTAGTGAGGAAGAAGCAGATCTGATTATTAATGAGCTTTGTAGTTTATTTGAGAATCCAGATCGTATACTTCCGGGTGGATACTTATATATGACAGATCTTTTAAGTAATCCGCGTTATATTAATGGAGCCGGTCGCCTATTTGCTTCTGTATTTGCAAGACAACCAATTGACGCAGTTATGACGGTAGCAACAAAAGGAATTCCGCTTGCATATGCGGTAGCGAATTATTTAGATGTACCGGTGGTAATTGCAAGGAAAGATAATAAGGTAACAGAAGGACCAACAGTTAGTATTAACTACGTATCAGGTTCATCTAAGCGCATTCAAACGATGACTTTAGCAAAGCGTAGTCTTCCAGAAGGTTCTAATGTTTTAATCATTGATGACTTTATGAAAGCTGGAGGCACAATTCAAGGCATGATTAGTATGTTAGAGGAATTTAATGCGAATGTCGTTGGAATTGGTGTGTTAGTAGAGTCAACAGATATTGAAGAAAGACTAATTAATAACTTTGTTTCTTTAATCCGTTTATCCGAAGTGGATATTAAGGAGAAAACAATTCAAGTGGAGAAGGGGAATTATTCACTTGCGCCATTTGATGAAGGGCTTGTAGAAGCTGAATAAAAAGGTAAAGCATACGCTTTATCTTTTTTTATAAATAAAGTAACAATAAAATAATAAAAGGGTGAGAAAATATGAAAGTAGTTCAAACAAATCAAGCACCACAAGCAATTGGTCCGTATTCACAAGGGATTATCGTGAATAATATGTTCTATAGCTCAGGACAAATTCCGTTAACAGCAAGTGGAGAGCTTGTAACAGGTGATGTAAAAGTACAAACGGAACAAGTATTTCAAAACTTACAGGCTGTATTAGAAGAAGCGGGAGCATCATTTGATACAGTTGTAAAAACCACTGTGTTTTTAAAAGATATGGATGACTTTAATGATGTGAATGAAGTATACGGGACATATTTTTCTGCGCATAAACCAGCTCGTTCTTGTGTGCAAGTTGCAAAATTACCGAAAGATGTTTCTGTCGAAATTGAAGTAATTGCCCTTGTAAAATAATCTTTTGTAAGCGATAACGTCCATTAATTCTTATATTCAATTAAAATAAAAATTTTTATCTTAAAAATTTTTAAAAAATTAAAGGGAAAATAGAAAATTTGTGGAATTTATACAAACATATCGCTTATTTAGAAAAGGGTGGTGAACACAAGATGGAAGTGACTGACGTAAGATTACGCCGCGTAAACACAGAAGGCCGTATGAGAGCGATTGCCTCTATTACTCTAGACCATGAATTTGTTGTTCATGATATTCGTGTAATTGATGGCAATAATGGATTATTTGTAGCAATGCCAAGTAAACGTACTCCAGATGGGGAGTTCCGTGATATTGCACATCCGATTAATTCTAACACACGCTCTAAAATTCAAGATGCGGTTTTAACCGAGTATCACCGTTTAGGCGAGTTAGAAGAAGTTGAGTTTGAAGAAGCAGGGGCTTCGTAAAATTCGAATAAAAAGAGCTCGAATAAAAAGAGCTCTATAATTTTGTAACAAACTCCTGTAAACACTTACAGGAGTTTGTTTTTTATTTGCAAAGTCATGTCGATTTACTAGTATTCCATTTTTGGCTATGGAAATAAAAGAATCCCTCCACTCGCTTACTCCGTTTGTTTTCATGCGGCATGGGATCCCAAAAGGCCCTGACCGCTACTATGCAAGGGCGGGTGATCTCTCCCACCCAAAAAGAGGGGGTTATTGCAGTTTTGTATTTATTTCCGCTAATTAAAACTTCACTTTATTCTCCACATTATTTGTAAACTTCTAATTTCTTCAAAATCATTCGAAATAGTATATCTTATTTCCTAAAAAAAGATACTAAAGAGTAAAACATCTTCTAAGAAGTATGGTAAAATTTAATAGTTATGCTGTGTTTCTTGAAATATATAGTGATTTAGGATAATATCTTTAATGGATAAATAGGTTGCGATGGAGGGTCTATATGTCAAACAGATTTGCAGTGATTCTAGCTGCAGGTAAAGGCACACGTATGAAGTCTAAGTTATACAAAGTGCTTCACCCTGTGTGCGGGAAACCGATGGTACAGCATGTAGTCGATCAAGTATCTCAATTAGGATTGCAGAAACTTGTAACGGTAGTTGGACATGGTGCTGAAAAAGTGCAAGAACAATTAGGGAACGTAAGCGAATTTGCATTACAAGCAGAACAACTTGGTACAGCGCATGCTGTTGATCAAGCTGCTGATGTGCTTGCAAATGAAGAGGGAACAACTTTAGTTATTTGTGGTGATACACCACTTATAACGGCGGAAACAATGGAGGCATTGTTAAAGCATCATGAAGAAGCAGGGGCAAAAGCAACGGTGTTAACAGCATACATAGAAGAACCTGCTGGATATGGCCGTATTGTTCGTAATGAAAACGGTCATGTTGAAAAAATCGTTGAGCATAAAGATGCAAATGAAGTAGAGCTATCTATTAAAGAAATTAATACAGGTACGTATTGTTTTGATAATAAAGCACTATTTGCTTCACTTTCTAAAGTTTCAAATGATAACGTACAAGGTGAATATTACCTTCCGGATGTTATTGAAATTTTGAAAAATGAAGGTCATATTGTATCGGCGTATCAAACGGAGCATTTCGATGAAACGTTAGGTGTTAACGACAGAGTCGCTCTATCGCAAGCGGAAGTTATTATGAAAAACCGTATCAATCATAAGAATATGGTAAATGGTGTTACAATTATTGATCCAAGTAACACATATATTTCTGCAGATGCAATTATCGGCAGTGATACAGTTCTTCAGCCAGGTACGATTATTGAGGGGAAAACTGTCATTGGTTCTGATTGTGAAATTGGACCGCACACAGTAATCCGCGATAGTGAAATTGGAGACCAAACAACAATTCGACAATCTACTGTACATGACAGTAAGATTGGTACAGAAGTTTCAATTGGGCCATTTGCACATATTCGCCCAGACTCAGTCATTGGTGATGAAGTACGCGTTGGAAACTTCGTGGAAATTAAAAAGACTGTTTTTGGTAATAGAAGTAAAGCTTCACACTTAAGTTATATCGGGGATGCACAAGTTGGAGAAGACGTGAATCTTGGTTGTGGTTCAATTACGGTGAACTACGATGGCAAGAACAAATTCAAAACAGTTATTGGAAATGGCGTATTTATTGGTTGTAATTCAAACCTTGTCGCTCCTGTAACAGTTGAAGATGGTGCTTATGTTGCGGCAGGATCTACAATTACGGAGACTGTTCCATCGAAAGCATTATCAATTGCACGTGCACGTCAAGTTAACAAAGAAGACTATGTTGATCAATTGCTGAATAAGAAAAAATCATAATGTGGAGGGTTAATCTAGATGTCGACTCAATATCTAAATTCTAATTTGAAAGTATTCTCTTTAAACTCTAATAAGGAACTTGCTGAGCAAATTGCAAAGCATATTGGAGTAGGGCTAGGAAAGTGTTCTGTTGACCGTTTTAGTGATGGAGAAGTTCAAATTAACATTGAAGAAAGTATTCGTGGTTGCGATGTATTCATTATTCAATCTACAAGCTTCCCAGTAAACGAACATATCATGGAATTACTTATTATGATCGATGCATTAAAACGTGCATCTGCAAAAACAGTTAATATCGTTATTCCTTACTATGGCTATGCGCGTCAAGACCGTAAAGCGCGTTCTCGTGAACCAATTACATCGAAACTTGTAGCAAACTTGCTTGAAACAGCAGGTGCAACTCGTGTAATCACTCTAGATTTACACGCTCCACAAATTCAAGGATTCTTTGATATCCCAATCGATCATCTAATGGGTGTACCGATCCTTTCAGATTACTTCGAGACAAAAGGTCTTAAAGATATCGTAATCGTATCTCCTGACCATGGTGGCGTAACACGTGCAAGAAAAATGGCGGATCGCTTAAAGGCGCCAATCGCTATTATTGATAAACGTCGCCCACGTCCGAACGTATCGGAAGTAATGAATATCATTGGTAACATTGAAGGTAAGACAGCAATTTTAATTGATGACATCATTGATACAGCTGGTACAATTACATTAGCAGCAAACGCTCTTGTTGAGAACGGTGCTTCTGAAGTATATGCTTGCTGTACACACCCAGTTTTATCTGGTCCAGCAATTGAGCGTATCCAAAATTCAAATATTAAAGAGTTAGTTGTAACAAACTCTATCGTATTACCAGAAGAGAAGAAAATTGATAAAGTACATGAGCTTTCTGTTGCTCCATTAATCGGAGAAGCAATCATCCGTGTTTATGAAGAAGAATCTGTGAGTGTATTATTCAATTAATTGGATAGAATGAGACGTAACCAAATTTGGTTACGTCTTTTCGTATCGTAAAAAGAAAGTAGTGGTACAAGAATGAAATTAATAGTAGGACTTGGGAACCCAGGTAGAGAATATGAATTAACAAGGCATAATATTGGGTTTATGGGAATTGATGAGCTTGCGAAACGATGGGGTATTTCTTTAAATGAACAAAAGTTTAAAGGTATGTACGGTTCAGGTTTTGTTAATGGTGAAAAAGTAATTTTATTAAAGCCGCTTACGTATATGAATTTATCCGGAGAAAGTATCCGTCCGCTTATGGATTATTATAAAATCGATGTAGAAGATTTTGTTGTCATGTATGATGATTTAGATATTCCAGTAGGTAAATTGCGCCTTCGTATGAAAGGTAGTGCAGGCGGTCATAATGGTGTGAAATCGACAATTTCTCATTTAGGAACACAAGAATTCCAACGTATTCGTATGGGAGTTGATCGCCCGAAAAACGGTATGAAGGTAGTGGATTATGTATTAGGGCGTTTCACAGCAGAAGAGTTGCCAGAGGTAAATGCATCCATTGAAAAAGCTGCGGATGCATGTGAAGAGTGGTTAAAGAAGCCATTTCTTCAAATCATGAATACTTTTAATGGTTAATGTTTTCATTTGGAATATTTTATGATGTTTTTATCCATACTAGTAGTACTTGTACACTTAGGAGGATAGTATGGAAGGACATTATTACTGTAGACATTGTGGAGATAACGTAGGTTCCATTACCGCAGAAAAGGTACACAGCACAGTTTTACTTCAACTAACAGAGCAAGAACGATTGGATATGATTCATTTTCATGAAAATGGAAATATATATATAAAAACAATCTGTGAGTCATGCCAAGAAACGCTCTCATCTTATCCGGAGTATTATGAGTATGAAAAGTTTTTGCAATAAAATGTTGTCGCTTTGGCGTGTCCAAAGCATTTTTCTGTTTTCTTTTCCAAAAATATTTGCATAAAAATAGATTAACTTGCTCTTTTATGTTGAGAGGGGTCTTGAAAATGATAGGGTTATTAGAGCAATTTTATAAAAATAAGGAAATACAATCCATTATTAATGGGCTAGAAGAAGGGTTGAAGGAACAGCTTGTATCTGGTATGGCAACCTCTTCTCGTTCTTTATTAATGGCTGCTTTATATAAAAAGACAAAGCAGTCACAGCTTGTTGTTACACATAACTTATTTCAAGCGCAGAAAGTATATGAGGATTTGGTCTCTTTACTTGGTGAACAGGATGTATGGTTATATCCTGTTAATGAATTAATTGCGTCGGAAATAGGAGTCGCAAGTCCAGAACTAAAAGCGCAACGTATTGAAGTATTAAATCGTTTAGCGATGGGAGAGCAGGGGATCATTGTTGTTCCAGTTGCTGGATTACGTAGGTTTTTACCAATTAAGGAATTATGGAAGCAAAAACAAATCGAAATCAGTCTAGGGCAAGAGATTGATTTAGAGGCATTGCTCCATACATTACACCATATTGGATATGAACGTAAATCAATGGTAGAAGCCCCTGGGGAATTCAGTTTGCGTGGGGGCATATTAGATATTTATCCGCTAACTGAAGAATTACCGTTTCGTATAGAATTCTTTGATACGGAAGTAGATTCTATTCGTTTATTTGATGTAGGGGAACAACGCTCACAAGACAAAAAAGACAGCGTGAGGTTCGGTCCTGCGACGGAATTTTTATTTTCAAATGAGGAATTGAAATTAGGGGTAGAGCGTCTTGAAGAGGGTTTAATGAAGACGATGCAGAGGCTCTCTGATGATAAAATCAAGACAGCAGTACTTGAAACGGTTAGTCATGAGATAGAAGTATTGAAAAACGGACAGACAATAGAACAAATGTTTAAATATTTATCTATCTTTTACAAGGAGCATGCTAGTCTAATAGATTATTTACCTGAGAATGGTGTTGTTATTTTAGACGAAATTTCACGTATTCAAGAAACGGCAGCACACCTTGAGACAGAAGAAGCGGAATGGTATACATCGCTTTTAAGTGACGGGGCAATTATTCAAGATTTAGTATTCTCGCACCAATTTGAAGAATTTCTACATCATAAAAAAAGAAGCTTTGTATATTTAACATTATTTTTACGTCATATTGCGCATACGCATCCGCAAAATATTGTTAATGTGACGTGTAAAACGATGCAAGATTTTCATGGACAGATGCAGCTGTTAAAAACAGAAATTGATAGATGGACTGAAGGGAATTTCACGACAGTTGTATTAGGAACGGATGAAGAACGCGCAAAAAAATTACAATATATTTTAAGTGATTATGATATTGAAGCAGACATTATAGAATCCACAGATATATTGCTTCCTGGACGCCTTCAAATTGCTGTAGGTGATTTACACGCAGGATTTGAGATGCCGATGCAAAAGCTTGTTGTGATTACGGAAAAAGAGTTGTTCCATAAGAAAGTAAAAAAATCACAGCGCAAACAAAAGTTATCGAATGCAGAACGTATTAAAAGCTATTCAGAGTTAAAAGTTGGAGACTATGTTGTTCATGTTAATCATGGTATTGGTAAGTTTTTGGGAATTGAAACACTAGAAATTAATGGCGTTCATAAAGATTATTTAAACATTAAATATCAAGGTAACGATAAGTTATATGTGCCAATCGAACAAATTGACCAAGTGCAAAAATATGTAGGATCAGAAGGTAAAGATCCGAAAGTTTACAAATTGGGCGGAAACGATTGGAAGAAGGTCAAAACAAAGGTAGAGAAATCTGTACAAGATATTGCGGATGACTTAATTAAGTTGTATGCAGAGCGTGAGGCTTCAAAAGGATATGCTTATACGCCGGACACTGCAGAGCAACAAGAATTTGAATCATCTTTCCCGTATCAAGAGACAGAAGATCAGCTGCGTTCTATTGAAGAAATTAAAAAAGATATGGAACGTGGACGTCCGATGGATCGACTTTTATGTGGTGATGTTGGATATGGAAAAACAGAAGTTGCGATTCGGGCGGCATTTAAAGCAATTATGGATGAAAAGCAAGTTGCAATTTTAGTACCGACAACGATTCTTGCACAACAACACTATGAAACGATTCGAGAGCGTTTTCAAGACTATCCAATTAATATTGGATTGTTAAGTAGATTCCGTACTAGAAAACAGCAAAATGAAACAATTAAAGGTTTAAAAGATGGGACAGTTGATGTTGTTATTGGAACACATCGTATTTTATCTAAAGATGTAACTTATAAAGATTTAGGTTTACTCATTATCGATGAAGAACAACGATTTGGTGTTACACATAAAGAGAAGATTAAACAATTGAAAGCAAATGTTGACGTGTTAACATTAACAGCAACGCCAATTCCTCGTACGCTTCATATGTCTATGCTCGGTGTACGAGACTTATCTGTTATTGAGACGCCGCCAGAAAATCGTTTTCCGGTACAAACATATGTAGTTGAGTATAATCCAGGCTTAATTCGAGAAGCGATAGAGCGTGAACTTGCAAGGGGCGGTCAAATTTATTTCCTATATAACCGCGTTGAAGATATTGAAAGAAAAGCAGATGAAATCTCTATGTTAGTCCCAGAGGCGCGTGTGACGTATGCACATGGGAAAATGAATGAAGGTGAATTAGAATCTGTCATGCTGTCATTTTTAGATGGGCAACATGATGTTCTCGTAAGCACAACGATTATTGAAACAGGTGTTGATATTCCGAATGTTAATACATTGATTGTATTTGATGCGGATCGCATGGGATTATCCCAGCTTTATCAGCTTCGTGGACGTGTTGGTCGTTCAAACCGTGTTGCTTATGCATACTTTGCGTATAAACGTGATAAAGTGTTATCGGAGGTTGCTGAGAAGCGTTTACAAGCAATTAAAGAATTCACAGAGCTCGGGTCAGGGTTTAAAATCGCGATGAGAGATTTATCTATTCGTGGTGCCGGTAACTTGCTAGGAGCTGAGCAACATGGGTTTATTGATTCTGTCGGATTTGATCTATATTCTCAAATGTTAAAAGATGCGATTGAACAGCGTAAAGGGACAGAGGGAATTGAAAATACGATTGATGTTGAAATTGATTTGGAAGTAGATGCATACTTGCCAGATGCGTATATTTCAGATAGTAAACAAAAAATTATGATGTACAAACAATTTAGAGGGGTCTCTACGATTGAAGATATTGAGGAATTACAAGAAGAAATGATTGATCGTTTCGGGGATTATCCGCAAGAAGTTGGATATCTATTACAAATTGCAAATATTAAAGTGTTAGCAATGAAAGAACAGATCGAGTTAATTAAACAAACAAAATTTGAAGTAACATTTTTATTCTCAGAGCAAGCGAGTCAAAATATTGATGGTGGAAAATTATTCATGCTTGGTAATAGTTTTGGTCGCATGATTGGTCTTGGTATGGAAGGTTCTCGTTTGAAAATTGTGATGAAAACAAATGGATTAGAGACATCGAAATGGTTAACGATCGCCGAAAATTTATTAAAAGGCTTACCTGACGTAAAAAAAGAAGTAATAAATGCCTAAAACAAAATAAAAAATGCAATTCGACGTGCATAGAAGAACTAATGTGTAAAATACTATGTCTAACAGTTGGTGATTTTTACATGAACAGGTAAATTCACCACTTTCATCATCAGTAGAAAGTGAGGCAGCATTAGAATGAAAGCAACTGGAATCGTACGTCGAATTGATGATTTAGGTAGGGTGGTAATTCCGAAAGAAATTCGTAGGACTCTTCGTATTCGAGAAGGAGATCCACTCGAAATTTTTGTTGATCGCGATGGAGAAGTGATTTTGAAGAAATATTCTCCAATTAGTGAATTAGGTGATTTTGCAAAAGAATATGCAGATGCTTTATACGATAGTTTAGGACATAACGTACTCGTGTGTGATCGCGATTCTATTATCGCTGTATCAGGGGTATCTAAAAAAGAATACTTAAATAAAAGTGTTGGTGAGTTAATCGAAAAAACGATGGAAGATCGAAAATCTGTTGTTATGACAGATGAAAGTGAAATTTCGATTATCGATGGTGTGACGGAAAAGGTTAGTTCTTATACAGTTGGTCCAATCGTTGCAAATGGAGATCCAATTGGAGCTGTTATCATCTTTTCAAAAGAAGAAATTATTAGTGAAGTAGAGCATAAGGCAGTAAATACTGCTGCAAGCTTTTTAGCAAAACAAATGGAGCAGTAATTTTTCTTAATTATAATGTTTTTTCGGAAAGGTTATATTTCATGAAAAGGTAGCGTTTTGCTACCTTTTTTATTGTATAAAGTGACACTTTAATCAGCCGTTGGATCCCGCTTTGATTGTTAGTCGAAAGAATCGGTCTTTAACGGATAGTTGACTCACGGCCTGCCTTCTTTGTTTTTACTGAATTTTGAGGTGATAGTCTTACTGCCCGTTAATACGGGGTAAATCTAAAAAGGAGCCTGTTTTTTTCTTTGTGATATAATACGAGGGATGAGAATAGGAAAAGGAGTTTTCTCGTATGGAAGCGAAGAAGTATCAAGCTTTTTGGCGCGGGGCTATTATATTAACAATTGCAAGCTTTGTTACGAAAGTATTAAGCGCATTTTACCGTATTCCATATCAAAATATAGCGGGGGATATTGGATTTTATATATATCAACAGATTTACCCGTTTTATGGATTGTGTTTAACCTTAGCTACTTATGGTTTTCCCATTATTATTTCTAAAATGGTAGCCGAGCGTTTGGAACAAGGAAAACCGAAAGAGGCAGAAGAAATTATTTGTGTTTCCTTTTGGTTTTTGTTAGGTATTGGTTGCATTGGATTTTTTACATTGTTCTTTGGTGCTCACACAATTGCATCAGTCATGGGCGATGCAAATTTAGATAAGTTGCTAAAAGTTATTTCATTTTCGTTTTTGCTAATGCCTTTTTTATCTGTTGCAAGAGGATACTTTCAAGGGTTTAACAATATGATGCCAACAGCTGTATCACAAGTAATTGAACAAACAATTCGTGTGTCTATTATTGTGTTTTTATCGCTGTTTCTTATAGCGTACAATTTTGATTTATATACAGTTGGTGCGGGTGCGATGTTAGGGTCAATTGCAGGTGGATGCATCGGTATCATTGTGCTTTTATTTTATATGCGACATGATGTCCGTTCGATTTTCTGGCGAAGATGGAAGGGAATTCGAAATAAAAAAAAGATGATTCGTATTCTTTTTTGGCAGGGAATAGCTATTTGCGTTAGTAATTTAGTTTTAATTTTTATACAAATGGCCGACTCAATGTCATTTTACACGCTGCTTATGCAAGCGGGAGAACCAGCAGAAATGGCAAAAGTATTAAAAGGCGTGTATGACAGAAGCATTCCTCTTATGCAGCTTGGAACAGTTGTGACGACCTCGTTTTCACTTTCACTTATTCCGATTATTACGGCAGCAAAAGAAAGAGGAGATCATCTGTTTATCCAACAAAAGGTGCAATTAGCGATGAAGATAACTTTTGTAATTGGGATGGCGGCTGCATTAGGATTAGCGTGTATTATTAAACCGGCAAATACGATGTTGTTTGAAAATAGTGAGGGTTCAGATGTATTAGCGATTTTAGCTGTTTCTATTTTATTTAGTTCCTTATCTATTACAACAGCTTCCATTTTGCAAGGGCTTGGCCAAACAGCGAAGCCGGCATTGGTTGTTGCATTTGGAGCGTGTTTAAAATTATTGCTCAATTATATGTTAATGCCGCAATTTGGTGTAACTGGGGCAGCGGTTGCGACAGTAATTTCGCTCATGGTTATCGCTTTATTAAATAGTGCCTTTCTTATTCGAATTGTAGAAGAACCACTCATTCATAAACAAGGTATATTTAATGTAATGATCAGCGGGTTAGGAATGGTCATTATATTAATGTTATTTATGCGGATTTATGAAGGGTTTGGACTAGCAAGTGATGAAGGATATAGAGGATTAGCTACAATTGAGGCGTTACTAGGTGTGGCGATTGGCGGGTTGGTATATCTATTTTTAATTATGAAATTAGATGTTTTTACAAAGAAAGAGTTAGGAACTGTTATGAAGCGAGAAAAGGTACAAGCTTCATTGAAGAAGAGTGGATAGAGGTGACTGGTTGTGAGTGGAGTAATCACGATTTTAGGATTAGGTGCTGGTGAATTAGATCAGCTGACAATGGGAGTGTATCGAAAGATAAAAGAAGCAGATTATATGTACGTGCGTACGAAAGAGCACCCTGTTATTGGAGAGTTAGAAAAAGAGGGAATAAAGTATACATCTTTTGATGATGTATATGAGGCACATGATACATTTGAGGTTGTATATGAAACAATTGCAAATACGTTAATAGAAAAAGCGCAAGATAAAGATATTATATACGCTGTACCGGGTCATCCACTTGTTGCAGAACGAACTGTTCAACTGCTATTGCAAAAAGGAAAAGAAAAGCAAATTGAGGTGCGAATTGAAGGTGGACAAAGCTTTTTAGACCCAATGTTTGCGAGTTTGAAGATTGATCCAATTGAAGGGTTTCAGCTTATTGATGCGACTTCATTTGAACGTGGTCAATTAGAATTACGCCAACATTTAATTTTTTGCCAAGTATATGATGCGTTCGTAGCATCTGAAGTGAAGCTGACGTTAATGGAAATGTTACCCGATGAATATGAAGTGTACATTGTAACGGCTGCAGGCACATCGTTTGAGCAAGTGAAAAAAGTGCCACTCTATTTGTTAGATCATGAAACAGAGTTGAATAACTTAACGAGCGTGTACATCCCACCTGTTGCTGATCGTGCTTCTTTATATCAACAATTTGATGTGCTAAGGGAAATCATTGCTGAGCTCCGTGGACCGAATGGTTGCCCATGGGATAAAAAACAAACCCATCACTCGTTAAAGAAATATTTAATCGAAGAGGCATATGAAGTGTTAGAAGCAATTGATGAAGAAGATGATGATCACTTAGTTGAAGAGCTTGGTGATGTGTTATTACAAGTTATGCTTCATGCTCAAATTGGAGAAGATGAGGGTTGGTTCTCGGTTGACGATATTATCCGAACGCTATCTGAGAAAATGGTACGTCGTCACCCGCATGTATTCGGAGATACAGATGTGGAGAATGCGGAAGAAGTTGTTTCAAATTGGGAGGAAATCAAAAAACAAGAAAAGGGACATGTAAGGGAATCTATTTTAACAGGTATTCCTAAAAGCCTACCGCAATTACTACGTGCGTACGAAATCCAGAAAAAGGCCGGAACGGTTGGCTTTGATTGGGATGATGTACAGCCGATGATGGAGAAAGTTTTTGAAGAATTGAAAGAGTTCCAGCAAGAGGTTGAACAGCTGGATAAAGAAAAAATGTTAGGTGAATTTGGAGATTTGCTATTCGCCTTCGTTAATATTGCTCGTTACTATAAATTGAATCCAGAAGAGGCACTCCATACAACGAACGAAAAATTCATGAGCCGTTTTATTTATATGGAAGCGAAAGTAGCTGAAATGGATAAGGAAATACAAGAGTTAACGTTAGAGCAAATGGACGCTTTATGGGAAGAAGCAAAACAGATAGAGAATCAATAAGGGGGAGAATGAGATGCGCTTAGATAAATTTTTGAAAGTATCGCGTCTAATTAAAAGAAGAACCTTGGCAAAAGAAGTAGCGGATCAAGGAAGGATTGCGATTAATGGGCAAGCTGCAAAGGCAAGTTCTGATGTAAAAGTAGATGATGAACTAACAATCCGTTTTGGACAAAAAGTAGTAACTGTAAAAGTAAACGAATTAAAAGAAACAACGAAAAAAGAAGATGCAGCTAACATGTATACAATAGTTCGCGAAGAGAAAGTGAAAGCAGAAGAAGGCTTGTTCTAAATTATTTTTTCCTCTCATACATTATTTACTAGATCGTATAAAGCTATGGGGGGATTGACGTGAATAAGGGTTATTCAACTATACCTTCTAACCAACAGAATGTTTCTGTAGAGCATGATATTATTATGCGTGGTAGACGTGTGATAGATATTACGGGTGTCAAACAAGTAGAGAGTTTTGATAGTGAAGAATTTTTGCTAGAAACTGTAATGGGTTTTTTAACGATTCGCGGTCAAAATTTACAGATGAAAAATTTGGATGTAGAAAAAGGTATTGTATCTATTAAAGGGAAAATTAATGAGATGCTGTACATCGATGAGAATCAAGGGGAGAAAGCTAAAGGGTTCTTTAGTAAGTTATTTAAATGAGTTTAACAATTCAACTGTATACAATGCTTTCCATGATTGGAATGGGTGCTTGGATTGGCGCGGCATTGGATACATACCAACGCTTCCTGCAGCGATCACAGCGTAATCGTTGGCTTGTATTTATATATGATATACTGTTTTGGATTGTCCAAGCACTGTTTGTCTTTTACGTATTGCTAATTGTAAATGAAGCTGAATTACGTATATATGTCTTTGTAGCTTTGCTTTGTGGTTTTGCGGCATATCAAAGCTTATTGAAAGCAGTGTACATGCGAGTGTTAAATTTTCTCATTTATGTTTTTGTGCAAACGATACAATTTTTTATTAAAATTGTACACCTACTTATGATAAAACCTGTTATTATTATAGCGCAGCTTATTATTGCTTTTATATTATTTTTATTTCGTATAGTACTTTCAATTGGGAACGTGTTATGGAAGTGTTTCAGATGGATATTACTTTTTGTATGGAAAGTTTTTTTCTGGCCTGTTCGATTTCTTACTTTGCTCATATGGAAACTTCTCCCTAACCGTGTTAAACTTTTTATAAAGAAATATGTAGGGTTACTACAACATACGAAAAAATTGACAAATTATACTTTTCGCATTTGGGAGCGTATAAAAAAGAAGTTAGGGGGACCTCGGAAATGAGGGAACTGAGGCAAAGATTGATTGAAGAACAGAATCCAAATTCTGTTAAAGAACATATAATACAACAGAACGAAAACCGAAGGCGATTATACCGCCGTTTAGCCGTTTTTTTTGTTTTTGCTTTTACAATTATTGCGAGTATTAGTGTAACATTTTATCAGCAAAATGGTTCCATTAAGGCAAAAGAAGTAAAGATTGAAGAGATGCAAAAAGAATTGGATTCATTAACAAAGCAAGAAAAAAAACTAAAAGATGATGTTCAAAAGTTGAATGATGAAGAGTATGTTTTAAAGATTGCTAGGAGGGATTATTTCTTCTCTGGAAAAGGGGAGATAATTTTTCCTGTTTCTAAGTAGGTGTTGTCTTATTGACACTATATTTTAGGATTATATATAATAAAGTAAAATTTGACTTTTTAATCACTAAGGAGGAGCATTTTTTTTATGTCAATCGAGGTAGGCAGCAAGTTACAGGGTAAAGTAACAGGTATTACAAATTTTGGGGCTTTTGTCGAGCTGCCAGAAGGCTTAACGGGTCTTGTTCATATTAGTGAAGTTGCTGATAATTATGTGAAGGATATTAACGAACACTTAAAAGTAGGCGACCAAGTAGAAGTAAAAGTTATTAATGTTGAAAAAGATGGGAAAATTGGCCTATCTATTAAAAAGGCGAAAGAACGTGTAAGACCAGAAGGCGATCGTCCACGTGGTGAATATCAACGTGGTGGAGATCGTGGTGGAGATCAACAACGTTCTGGTGGACGTCCACAACGCAATCGTTCTTTTAACAGAGATAACCGTGGTGGCCGTGATAATGGCGGCAATCAAAAAGAAACGTTTGAGCAAAAGATGGCACGCTTTTTAAAAGACAGTGAAGATCGTTTAACTTCTTTGAAGCGTAATACAGAATCTAAACGTGGTGGCCGTGGCGCTCGTCGCGGATAAAACGAACGTTTTATTCTTAACATATAGAGAGGCGCCCGGAGTAAATCACTTGGGGTGCTTTTTTATGTAAATACGTATATTTCAAAAAAAATATTTTTTTCTTTGAAACGTGTTGACTTTAAAAAGAATTTGATATAAGATACTAATTGTCCGTTAAATACGATGACATGGCGGTGTAGCTCAGCTGGCTAGAGCGTACGGTTCATACCCGTGAGGTCGGGGGTTCGATCCCCTCCGCCGCTATATTTATTTTAACGGCCCGTTGGTCAAGTGGTTAAGACACCGCCCTTTCACGGCGGTAACACGGGTTCGAATCCCGTACGGGTCATCTAAAAAGATCATGCATAGTGCATGATCTTTTTTTGTTAAGAAATTGTAAATAAGAACAAAGCTTCTACAAAAACACCCTATATTTTCAGAATTTTACATCTATTTAAGGTGTTTAAGCTTAGCAACTTGTATATATATAGGTTTATTTTGAATAAAAAGTCGAACGATTATGTAGGTGTGAACTGTTGTTTTGACAAAAATCCCAATAATTATCTTTTATAATGACAGTAATTAAACTATGCAGGTGGTGTTAAAAATATGCCAAAAGCAGGAAGGAA
This sequence comes from Bacillus cereus, assembly GCF_002561295.1. Lineage (GTDB taxonomy): Bacteria > Bacillota > Bacilli > Bacillales > Bacillaceae_G > Bacillus_A > Bacillus_A cereus_S. The sequence goes on along the minus strand of NZ_NTUG01000041.1, from coordinate 17,508 downwards.
TACTGTGAACACAAGTACACTAGCCATGAATGATGGACAACTCAGATCGATAACATGGACAAGCAAGTTGAAAGTGAAGTTAGAGCAAGTTTTCTTTAGATGGGGATTTGTTATTGCTGTCATCGGTTTTCTTTTAGGACGAGCATATATATTAACGAATATTTTACCGTTTGCACTACCGTTTTTTGCTGCTGTTTATGTGATGAAACGCGATAAGATGCCGCTCGCATTTCTTGCTCTTATGGGTGGTGCGCTTTCCGTTTCATTAGACAATCTACTTTTTGCCTTTGCATCTATTTTTACTTTCTTCATTTATAATATCTTTTTTAGCCGTTTTACACGTAAAATTGTTGGACTTGTACCGTTTCAAGTATTTATCTCCGCATTAACCGCACATCTCGCTGTTGTTTTCTTCGCACAGCAAACTGTCACTATGTATGACTTGCTCGTAAGTACCATTGAAGCAGGGCTGAGTTTTGTTTTAACAATGATTTTTTTGCAAAGTGTACCATTATTAACAGAAAGAAAGGGAAAACAACAAGCGCTAGAAACGGAAGAAATCGTTTGTTTAATTATATTGCTTGCATCTGTATTAACGGGGACAACAGATTGGTTTATTTACGACGCTTCAGTACAACATATTTTCACGAGGTATTTAGTATTGTTATTTGCCTTCGTTGCAGGGGCGGCTACGGGTTCTACAGTAGGAGTTGTTACAGGGTTAATATTGAGTTTAGCGAATGTAGGTAGTTTATCTCAGCTTAGTCTATTGGCTTTTTCGGGTCTGCTTGGTGGATTATTAAAAGAAGGGAAACGTCTTGGTGTGAGTTTAGGGTTGTTAATTGGAACAAGTTTAATTACCTTATATGTCGACAAACAAGTAAATATTATAACAACTTTAATAGAATCTGGCGTAGCGATAGGATTCTTTTTACTAACACCAAAGATAATTATTGATCGGCTTGCTAAATTTATGCCAGGAACACAAGAGCATTCTCAAGATCAACAACAATATTTAAGAAGAATGCGTGATGTGACAGCTAATAAAATTAATCAATTTGCAAATGTGTTTTCCGCGTTATCTAATAGTTTTTCGGTATATGGATATGTAGAGGAAGAGGATGAGGAAACAGAAGCTGATTTATTTTTAAGTACGATTACAGCAAAGACGTGTCAGTCGTGTTTCAAAAAAGATCAGTGCTGGGTAGTGAATTTTGATAAAACGTATGATTATATGAAACAAATTATGAATGAAACGGAAGAAGGAACCCTTCAACATAATCGTAAGTTAGTTCGTGAATGGGAAAAGCACTGCGTAAGAGGAAAAAAAGTAACGGATTTAATGGAGGGAGAATTAGGTCATTTCTATGAAGGACAAAAGTTACGGAAACAAATGAAAGAGAATCGTAGAATTGTTGCCGAACAATTATTAGGTGTCTCAAAGGTAATGGAGGATTTTGCAAAAGAAATTCAACGTGAACGGGAAAATCACCAGGTGCAGGAAGAGCAGATTTTACAAGCGTTTCGTGATTTTGGTGTTGAAGTGGAACATGTTGATATCTATTGTTTAGATAGAGGGAACATTGATATTGAAATGATGATTCCAGCAGCATCTAATCAACATGGTGAATGTGAAAAGTTGGTTGCACCTATGCTTTCGGATATTTTAAAGGAAAATATTGTTGTGAAACATGAAGAACCTTCTGCTTATCCAAATGGTCATAGCATGATATCTTTTGGATCGGCGAAAACATTTTCTCTGGATACAGGGCTTGCTACAGCAGCAAAAGGCGGCGGATTTGTATCAGGAGATTCGTACGCAATGATGGACTTGAGTGTTGGTAAGTATGCTCTTGCTATTAGTGACGGCATGGGGAATGGACAAAGGGCGCATATGGAAAGTAAGGAAACTGTAAAATTATTACAAAAAATATTACAATCTGGTATTGATGAAGAAATCGCGATTAAGTCTATTAATTCCATTCTTTCGCTCAGAACGACAGAAGAAATGTTTACAACACTTGATTTAGCCATGGTAGATTTACGTGATGCTAGTGCTAAATTTTTAAAGATTGGTTCAACCCCAAGCTTTGTAAAACGTGGGAGTAACGTTTTGAAGATAGAAGCAAGCAACTTGCCGATGGGAATCATTGAGGATGTTGAGGTAGATGTTGTTGGCGAACAACTAAAAACAGAGGACATTCTAATTATGATGAGTGATGGGATTTTTGAAGGGGCACAGCATGTAGAGAATCATGAATTGTGGATGAAACGTAAAATTAAAGAACTCCAAACAGACGATCCTCAGGAAATTGCTGATATCATTATGGAAGAGGTTATTCGTTCTAGTGACGGATATATCAATGATGATATGACGATTGTTGTTGCTAAAGTAAAGAAGAATATGCCAAAGTGGGCTACGATTCCAATGATGGGTAAGCAAGCACAATAAGGAAGTAGGGTCTTTCTCAGTTATGAGGTCTAGGGTGATACCTAGACCTTTTTCTTATTGAAGAAAGTAGCTTTATTTTTCTTGTGAAGATAGGAGAGGGATGTAAGATAAAATGTGAAATTTGTACATCTTTTTTTTGCACAAAGTTTGTAAAAGTTGTACCATTATAAGCAAGGTAAAGTATGTTATTGTTTGGTTTGAATGAAAGGTGATTGCGAAGTTGAAAGATACATTTGTTGAAAAAGTAGATGAGTTTGCGAAGCGGCATGATGTATTAGAGGAACATTCGACAATTGTTGTAGGGGTTTCTGGAGGCCCTGATTCTTTAGCTCTGCTATATTATTTGTTAGAGAAAAGAAAAGAGGCAAAATTAAAGATTGTAGTCGCACATGTGGATCATATGTTTAGAGGAGATGAATCCTATGAAGACTTACAATTTGTGGAGAACCTTTGCCGGGAGATCGGAGTTATTTGCGAAACGATAAGAATTAATGTATCGCAATATCAACAGCAATATGGAATGAATGCACAGATGGCTGCTAGGGAATGCCGATATGCATTTTTGGAAAGAATAATGAAGAAATATGAAGCGTCATATGTAGCTCTTGGACACCATGGAGATGATCAAGTGGAGACCATTTTAATGCGTCTCGTCCGTGGAAGTACGTCAAAGGGGTATGCTGGAATTGCTGCGAAGCGCCCTTTCCATAGTGGGTATTTAATTAGACCTTTATTAGCAGTAACAAAGAAAGAAATCAATGCGTATTGTAAGAGGATAGGCATTACGCCACGTATAGATCCGAGTAATGAAAAAGAAGTATATACGAGGAATCGATTACGTAAACATGTTTTACCGTATTTAAAAGAGGAGAATCCTCATGTGCATGAGCAATTTCAAAAATTTAGTGTACTTATGCAAGAGGATGAGGCGTATTTGCAGGAATTAGCTTTTGAAAAGATGAATAAAGTAATTACAAAAAAAAGCAATAAAAATATCGTCTTATCAATTCCTGCCTTTGAATCCATGTCTATGCCTTTACAAAGGCGAGGGATTCAACTAATATTAAACTATCTTTATGAATACAAGATTCCATCTTCGCTTTCTTCTATACATATTGACAAAGTTATTGCATTTTTTAAACGAACACATCCTTCAGGCTCGCTTGATTTTCCTGCTGGTTTGAAAATTGTTCGTACATATGAAGAGTGTAGTTTCCGATTTGAGCAAGAAATTGCTTTGCCTTTTTCGCAAGTTTTATCAATACCAGGAGCCATTACATTAGCAAATGGGAATGAACTTGTAGCAGAAGTAAAAGAAGAATTACCGAGTAACATGAATGAAACAGTATTTGTTGCTAAGTATAATGATATATCATATCCTCTTCTTATACGCTCTAGGGAAAATGGAGATCGCATGTCAATAAAGGGTATGAGCGGTACAAAAAAGATAAAAGCTATTTTTATTGAGGCAAAAGTACCAAAAGAAAAAAGGGAAGAGTGGCCGATTGTTTGTGATGCAAGCGGGAACATTATATGGGTTCCGTTGTTGAAACAATCTGCATTTGCTATTTCATATGAAAAAGCAAATAAGGATAAATATATTATTATTCACTACAAAAGCAAGGAGTCTTCCAGGAGGATAATGAAATGATGAATCAAGATATCGAAAAAGTATTAATTTCCGAAGAACAAATACAAGAAAAGGTGCATGAGCTAGGTGCAATTATTGCAGAGGATTATAAAAATACAGTACCTCTTGCAATCGGTGTATTAAAAGGTGCAATGCCATTTATGGCAGACTTATTAAAAAGAACAGATACATATCTTGAAATGGATTTTATGGCTGTTTCTAGCTACGGTCATTCTACAGTTTCAACAGGTGAAGTGAAAATTTTAAAAGACCTTGATACTTCTGTAGAAGGTCGCGACATTTTAATCGTTGAAGATATTATTGATAGCGGTCTTACATTAAGCTATTTAGTGGACCTATTCAAATATCGTAAGGCGAAATCTGTAAAGATTGTTACGCTACTAGACAAACCAACTGGCCGCAAAGTCGATCTAAAAGCAGATTATGTTGGGTTTACTGTTCCTCATGAATTTGTTGTAGGATATGGCTTAGATTATAAAGAGCAATATCGTAATCTTCCTTATGTTGGAGTATTAAAACCAAGCGTTTACTCAAATTAATTAAATACAGGCGTTATAATTGGATAGGAAAGTTTTTCTATGTTACGATTTACTATAGTGTTTATGCCGTGAGAGGAGGTTAGGAATGAATCGTATCTTCCGTAATACCATCTTTTATTTACTGATATTCTTAGTAGTAATTGGAATCGTGAGCTATTTTAATGGTTCAACACAAAAAACAACATCAATTAGCTACGATAAATTCATTACTAAACTTGAAAAAGGTGAAGTGCGTAATGTGCAGCTTCAACCGAAAAATGGTGTATTTGAGGTAAAAGGACAATTTAGCAATGCTAGTAAAGAAGAGCAATTTGTTACTTATGCACCAAATACTGAAGAATTACAAAAGAAAATTAATGACAAAGCGCAAGGTGCTGAAGTGAAGTACCAACCAGCAGAAGAAACAAGTGCTTGGGTGACATTCTTTACTTCTATCATTCCGTTTGTGATTATCTTCATTTTATTCTTCTTCTTACTAAACCAAGCTCAGGGCGGTGGTAGCCGTGTTATGAACTTCGGGAAAAGTAAGGCAAAGTTATACAATGATGAAAAGAAAAAAGTACGTTTCAGAGATGTAGCTGGAGCGGACGAAGAGAAACAAGAACTTGTTGAGGTAGTAGAATTCTTAAAAGACCCTCGTAAGTTCGCTGAAGTTGGTGCCCGTATTCCGAAGGGTGTCCTATTAGTTGGACCTCCAGGTACAGGTAAAACATTACTTGCACGTGCTGTTGCAGGTGAGGCTGGCGTTCCGTTCTTCTCTATTAGTGGTTCTGATTTCGTAGAGATGTTCGTCGGTGTCGGTGCTTCCCGTGTACGTGATTTATTTGAAAATGCGAAGAAGAATGCTCCTTGTATCATTTTCATTGATGAAATTGATGCGGTAGGTCGCCAGCGTGGAGCTGGTCTTGGCGGTGGTCACGATGAGCGTGAGCAAACGTTAAACCAACTTCTTGTTGAGATGGATGGATTCGGTGCAAACGAAGGTATTATTATCATCGCTGCAACAAACCGTCCTGATATTCTTGATCCAGCATTATTACGTCCAGGACGTTTTGACCGCCAAATTACAGTAGATCGTCCAGATGTAAATGGGCGTGAAGCAGTACTAAAAGTGCATGCTCGTAATAAACCGCTTGATGATAATATTAACTTAAGAGCTATTGCAACTCGTACACCAGGATTCTCTGGTGCGGATCTGGAAAACTTATTAAACGAAGCGGCGTTAGTAGCTGCACGTCAAGATAAGAAGAAAATTGATATGTCTGATATCGATGAAGCGACAGATCGCGTTATTGCAGGTCCTGCTAAGAAAAGTCGTGTTATTTCTGAAAAAGAACGTAACATCGTGGCATTCCATGAAGCAGGTCATACTGTAATTGGTGTCGTGCTTGATGAAGCTGATATCGTTCATAAAGTAACAATTGTCCCTCGTGGTCAAGCTGGTGGTTATGCAGTAATGCTTCCGAAAGAAGATCGTTACTTCATGACAAAACCAGAATTACTTGATAAAATCACTGGTTTACTTGGTGGCCGAGTGGCTGAGGAAATTGTATTTGGTGAAGTAAGTACAGGAGCTCACAACGACTTCCAACGTGCGACTGGCATTGCAAGACGTATGGTAACGGAATTTGGTATGAGTGACAAGCTTGGACCAATGCAGTTTGGTAGCTCACAAGGTGGTCAAGTGTTCTTAGGAAGAGACTTCCACTCAGAACAAAACTACAGTGATGCAATTGCACATGAAATTGATGTGGAAATGCAAACAATTATGAAAGAGTGTTATGCTCGTGCAAAACAAATTCTTACTGAAAAACGTGATAAGCTTGATATTATTGCGAAAACGTTACTTGAAGTAGAAACATTAGATGCAGAGCAAATTAATCATTTATATGATTATGGTAGATTACCGGAACGTACAACATCTTCAGATGATGTGAAAGTAAACATCAACATGAAGAAAGATGATGAAGATACAGAAGATAAGTAAGAAATAAAGGAGTGACAATTGTCACTCCTTTTTTCTATGTTCAGGGAAATTGTGTACTTGTATATAAATTTGAATCTTCTTTACGTTAAAAATTGAAATATTGAACAATCTTTTTGTAAAATGATGAAGATGGAAAAACTGATTATATAGGTATGTATGATATGATGGCAGTATCAGTTTGGTATATACTGCACAAATATAGATTAAATAGGATAAGTGGTGAGAATATGATTTTTGTATTGGATGTAGGGAATACAAATGCAGTGCTTGGTGTATTTGAAGATGGAGAACTTCGTCAACATTGGCGTATGGAGACTGATCGTCATAAAACAGAAGATGAATATGGTATGTTAGTGAAACAGCTACTTGAACATGAGGGTCTTTCTTTTCAAGATGTGAAAGGAATTATTGTTTCCTCTGTTGTACCACCAATTATGTTTGCTTTAGAGCGTATGTGTGAGAAGTATTTTAAAATTAAACCCCTTGTAGTGGGACCGGGAATAAAGACGGGTTTAAATATTAAATATGAAAACCCGCGCGAGGTTGGAGCAGATCGCATTGTAAATGCTGTAGCTGGTATCCAATTATATGGAAGTCCGCTTATTATTGTCGATTTTGGTACAGCAACTACATATTGTTATATTAACGAGAATAAGCATTATATGGGCGGTGTGATTACGCCAGGTATTATGATTTCAGCAGAGGCTCTATATAGTAGAGCAGCTAAACTTCCTCGTATTGAAATTACAAAGCCAAGTAGCGTTGTTGGGAAAAATACAATAAGTGCAATGCAATCTGGTATTCTGTATGGATATGTTGGACAAGTAGAAGGTATTGTAAAACGTATGAAAGAAGAAGCTAAACAAGAACCGAAAGTTATTGCAACTGGTGGATTAGCGAAGTTAATTGCGGAAGAATCTAACGTAATTGATATTGTAGATCCGTTTTTAACATTGAAAGGCTTGCATATGTTATATGAGCGTAATGCGAATTTACAACACGAGAAGGGTGAATGAATAAGGATGAAAGATTATTTAGTAAAAGCATTAGCATTTGATGGTGAAGTTCGTGCATACAGTGTGCGTACAACAAATACAGTAAGTGAGGCACAAAGACGTCATGATACGTGGAGAACTGCTTCAGCAGCACTTGGGCGTTCGTTAACAGCTGGTACAATGATGGGTGCTATGTTAAAAGGTGACCAAAAGCTGACGATTAAGGTGGAAGGAAATGGTCCGATTGGCCCGATTCTAGTAGATGCTCATGCGAATGGAGATGTACGTGGGTATGTAACAAATCCGCATGTTGATTTTGAAGGAACGGAACAAGGGAAATTACGTGTGTATCAAGCTGTAGGTACAGAAGGTTTCGTAACAGTAATTAAAGATATTGGTATGCGTGAGCCATTTATTGGACAATCTCCAATTGTTTCGGGTGAATTAGGAGAAGACTTCACATATTATTTTGCTGTTTCTGAGCAAACACCTTCTTCTGTTGGTGTGGGTGTTCTTGTGAATGGAGATGATAGCATATTAGCCGCTGGTGGATTCATTCTACAAATTATGCCAGGAGCACAGGAAGAAACGATTTCATTTATTGAAGAACGTTTACAAAAAATCCCGCCTGTTTCAACATTAATTGAAAAAGGTCTTTCGCCAGAAGAATTGCTGTATGAAGTATTAGGGGAAGACAAAGTAAAAGTACTAGAAACGATGGATGTTCAATTTAACTGTACGTGCTCTCGTGAACGCATTGAAGCGGTGTTGATTAGTTTGGGTAAGGAAGAACTGAAGCAAGTTCGTGAGGAAGAGGATGAAACAGAAGTACATTGTCATTTCTGTAATGAAAGATATAAGTTCTCTAAAGAAGATATTACAAATATAATTAATAGTCTATAAGGATAATTTCTATTAATTTTCAATCATCCAAATAAATTGACAACTAGGAAAAATTCTGTCAAAATTACAATATAGACAAAACCAATAAAAATACTCGGTGTTAGGAGTGACAGGAATGCGAGTGGCACAATCAGTTTCAGAATTAATCGGGAAAACGCCGATCGTTAAGTTGAACCGCATCGTAGAGCAAGACAGCGCAGACATTTACTTAAAATTAGAATTTATGAATCCTGGAAGTAGCGTGAAGGATCGTATTGCACTAGCTATGATCGAAGCTGCTGAACAAAAAGGATTATTAAAAGAGGGCGATACAATTATTGAACCAACGAGTGGTAACACGGGAATTGGTTTAGCAATGGTAGCTGCTGCAAAAGGATATAAGGCAATTTTAGTAATGCCAGAAACAATGAGTGTTGAACGCCGTAATTTATTGCGTGCTTATGGCGCCGAATTAGTATTGACTCCAGGACCAGAAGGAATGGGCGGGGCAATTCGCAAAGCGACTGAATTAGCAAAAGAGAATGGTTACTTTATACCACAGCAATTCCAAAATCAGGCCAACCCAGAAATTCATCGTTTGACAACAGGACCAGAAATCGTTGAACAAATGGGCGATCAATTAGATGCGTTTATCGCGGGTATCGGCACTGGTGGGACAATCACAGGCGCTGGTGAGGTATTAAAAGAAAAATATAAAGACATCACAATTTATGCGGTAGAACCTGCAGATTCTCCTGTGTTATCGGGTGGTAAACCAGGTCCACATAAGATTCAAGGTATTGGAGCGGGGTTTGTTCCAGATACATTGGATGTAGAAGTGTACGATGAAGTGATTCAAGTTAAAACGGAGCAAGCATTTGAGTATGCAAGAAGAGTAGCCCGTGAAGAAGGGATTTTAGTTGGTATTTCTTCGGGTGCTGTCATTTATGCTGCGACAGAAGTAGCGAAAAAACTTGGTAAAGGGAAAAAGGTACTTGTTATTATCCCGAGTAATGGAGAACGTTATTTAAGTACGCCACTTTATCAATTTGAATCGTAATTAGCACGGTTAAGAAAAAGCATTCCTGAAAAGGGGTGCTTTTTCTTTTTTGTTTGGAAATAGGAAAAGGATGAATGACTAGAAAACTTCATGTAAAATAAGTAGTAGTAAAGTTAATTTATTTTCACTAGCTCCCAAGGATAATCATTTCATACTAGCTATTTATGATTTGAGATAAAGGGTCTAAGGGAGTGGATAAAAGAAGACGGGGTGTTGATATGCAACAAAGAAAATCTTTAGCGCTTTCTATTCCATATCAGTTAGACTTTTTTAAGCAGTACAAGTTCCTTTCTCAAAATAAGCATCAACATATTTTGTTAGAAAGTGGACGCGGGGGTCGCTATAGTATTGTGGGGCTCGATCCTGTAGCGACGATACAAGGGAAGAATGAAACGTTATATATAAGGGAAAGCGGTAAGGAAACAATAGAAAGGGGTAACCCTTTAGATTTAATGCAAAAGTATATGGAGAAATGGAAAACGGAGCATAATTCAGAATATCCTCCATTTCAAGGTGGGGCAATTGGATATTTTAGTTATGATTGTATCCGCTATATAGAAAAACTCCCTTCTTTTGCAAAAGATGATGTGGATATACCTGACATATTCTTTTTATTATTTGATGATGTCTTTGTGTATGATCAACAAGAGGAAGTATTGTGGATTATTACGCATTATATAGATGAACATGAAGAAGCGGAAAGTCGCTTGAATGAATGGAAGAATCTTTGGGTGAAGGAAGCTCCTGAAGTTAAAGTGCCATTTGAAAGTCCTGAAAATAAAAAAGATGCAGTGGCTTTTACAGAAGAAAACTTCATGGAGGCTGTTCAGCGTATTCAAGAATACATTGGAGCGGGGGATGTGTTTCAAGTGAATTTGTCTACGAGACAAGAAAAAACATTGCAAACACATCCGTTAGAAATTTATAAGAGTCTTCGTGAAATTAATCCATCGCCATATATGGGATATTTAGAGCTGGGAAACTTTCAAATCGTTAGTGGTTCACCTGAATTGTTAATTAAAAAACAAGGGAATGAAGTTAGTACACGTCCAATCGCTGGTACACGTTCTCGTGGGAAAAATGAACAAGAAGATGAGAGCTTGGCGAAAGAGTTAATTGAAAATGAAAAGGAACGTGCAGAACATGTCATGCTTGTAGATTTAGAACGTAATGATTTGGGGCGAGTTTGTAAGTATGGGACTGTAGAAGTAGATGAATTTATGGTCATTGAAAAATATTCACATGTTATGCATATCGTTTCAAACGTTCGTGGTGAAGTTGAGTCTGATAAGGATGCTTTTGATTTAGTGAGAGCTGTCTTTCCGGGTGGGACGATTACGGGGGCACCTAAAATACGTACAATGGAAATTATAGAGGAATTAGAGCCAGTTCGCCGTGGGATTTATACAGGTTCAATTGGTTGGATTGGCTATTCAGGAGATATGGAGTTAAATATTGTAATCCGTACGCTTCTTGCAAAGGGTGGCCAAGCATACGTGCAGGCTGGAGCAGGAATTGTAATTGATTCAAATCCAAAAAATGAGTATAAAGAATCGTTGAAAAAAGCGATCGCCTTATGGCGTGCGAAAGAAAGCAGCGAAGAAACGGTTAGGTGAGAGAAATGATATTAATGATTGATAATTATGATTCTTTTACATTTAATTTAGTGCAATTTCTTGGAGAACTTGGACAAGAGCTCGTTGTTAAACGTAATGATGAAGTTACAATTTCAGATATTGAACAAATGAAGCCAGACTTTTTAATGATTTCACCAGGACCTTGTAGTCCGAATGAAGCGGGCATAAGTATGGATGCCATTAAATATTTTGCAGGGAAGATTCCTATTTTTGGCGTGTGTTTAGGACATCAATCGATTGCACAAGTATTTGGAGGAGATGTTGTTCGTGCAGATCGCTTGATGCATGGGAAAACCTCTCTGATGTATCATGATGAAAAAACACTTTTCGCAGATATTCCAAATCCATTTACCGCAACGCGTTACCATTCTCTTATCGTTAAAAAGGAAACTTTGCCAGAATGCTTACAAGTAACATCTTGGACAGAAGAAGGAGAGATTATGGCACTTCGCCATAAAACATTGCCGATTGAAGGGGTACAATTTCACCCAGAGTCTATTATGACCTCTCATGGGAAAGAGTTACTACAAAATTTCATTCGTAGCTATAGCCCGAGTGTATCGTCATGTTAATTTATGTGAACGGCACATATGTGGAAGCGAGTGAGGCGAAAATTTCTCCTTATGACCATGGGTATTTATATGGACTAGGGGTTTTTGAGACGTTCCGCATTTATAATGGCCATCCATTTTTATTAGACGATCATTATGAACGTTTAACGGATGCTCTTTCTGTATTGCAAATTGAGTGGAAGATGACGAAAGATGGCGTACTTCGTATTTTGCAAGAATTACTTGTGCGAAATGGGTTAGACCATGCGTATGTTCGATTTAATGTTTCGGCTGGTATAGGTGAAATAGGCTTACAAACAGAGTCATATGAAGAGCCTTCTATTATTGTATTTATAAAGCCGTTGCCCGTTCCGGGTGAAGTGTTAGAAAAAGAAGGGGTTATTTTGAAGCAAAAACGAAATACGCCTGAAGGAGCATTTCGTTTAAAGTCCCACCACTATTTAAATAACATTTTAGGGAAACGTGAAATTGGAAATGTTGTGAATAAAGAAGGGATTTTCTTTACTGAAGCAGGTCACGTTGCGGAGGGGATTGTTTCGAATCTCTTTTTTATGAAGAAAGGTGTTTTATATACGCCATCTCTGGAAACTGGGATTTTAAATGGGATCACTCGCGCTTTTATTATAAGAATTGCTGAAGTATTAGGTGTACATGTAGAAGAAGGTTTGTTTACACAAAAGGAGTTGCTTTCTGCTGATGAGGTGTTTGTAACAAATTCTATCCAAGAAATTGTCCCGCTTAATCAGATTGAAGGAGTCAATTTTCCGGGTAAAGAAGGAGAGGCTACGAAGGCTTTCGTGGGTATATATGAAATGTACCGAGAAAGCCTTTGGAACCGAAATGAATTGCTAAGAGGAGATGTGTAGTGTGAAGTGGAATTATGATTTGCGCTGCGGCGAATATACATTGGATTTAAATAAAAAGACGTTAATCATGGGGATTTTAAATGTTACACCGGATTCATTCTCAGATGGTGGAAACTACGATGAGGTTAACGCAGCCGTAAGTCATGCGAGAGAAATGGTAGCTGGCGGTGCAGATATTATTGATATTGGCGGGGAATCAACTCGTCCTGGTTTTGCAAAAGTTTCGGTGGAGGAAGAATTAGGGCGTGTAATTCCGATGATTCAAGCGGTTTCGAAAGAAGTGAAAGTGCCTATTTCTATTGATACGTATAAAGCTGAGGTGGCTAAACAAGCGATTGAAGCGGGTGCCCATGTTATTAATGATGTATGGGGAGCGAAGGCGGAGCCGAAAATTGCAGAAGTTGCAGCGCGTTATAATGTGCCAATTATTTTAATGCATAATCGTGAAAATACAAATTATCGCAACCTTATGGCCGATATGATTGCGGATTTATATGAGAGTGTTAAAATTGCAAAAGATGCAGGAGTACCGGATGAAAATATCATTTTAGATCCAGGTATCGGTTTTGCGAAGACGCCGGAACAAAATTTAGAAGCGATGCGTAATTTAGAGCAATTACATGTATTAGGGTATCCAGTACTTCTTGCAACTTCGAGAAAATCATTTATCGGTCATGTTTTAGACTTGCCGGTAGAAGAGCGTTTAGAAGGGACAGGGGCGTCAATTTGCCTTGGAATTGAAAAAGGTTGTGAAATGATTCGTGTTCATGATGTCAAGGAAATGGCGCGTATGGCAAAGATGATGGATGCGATGATTGGCAAGGGGGTAAAGTGATTGGATAAAATTTATATTCATGATATGGAGTTTTATGGCTATCATGGTGTATTTCCAGAAGAGAATAAATTAGGACAAAGATTTAAAGTTGATTTAACGGTGGAATTGGATTTGAAAAAAGCAGGCGAAAGCGATGACTTAGAGTATTCGGTCAACTACGGGGAACTTTTTGAACTTTGTAGGCAAGTAGTTGAGGATCAAACATACAAGCTTGTAGAAAGCATTGCAGAAAAAATAGCGGCGAATATATTGAATCGATACGTAAGTATTTTGCGATGCACAGTAAAGGTTATTAAACCGGATCCGCCAATACCAGGGCATTACCGTGCTGTGGCGGTAGAAATTACGAGAGAACGATCATGAAAAATGTTGTATACGTTGCGTTAGGTTCAAATATTGGTGATCGTTATACTTATTTATCACAAGCGATTGAGCTGTTAAATAAAAATCCTCATATTCGAGTGGAGGATATTTCTTCTGTGTATGAGACGGACCCTGTTGGATATACAGATCAAAATCGTTTTTTAAATCTAGTTATAAAAATTTCTACCAATTTATTGCCGCAAGAATTGTTGGTAGTAACGCAAAAGGTCGAGGTTGGTTTAGGAAGAAAAAGGGAAATTAGATGGGGACCGCGAACCGTTGACCTTGACATTTTGCTCTATAATCAAGAAAATATTGAATCAGAGAATCTTATTGTTCCGCATCCGCGGATGTTTGAAAGAGCTTTTGTTATCGTTCCGTTGTTAGAGATTAATCAAGATATAAAACAAAACATTTCACGTTCACAGGTAGATGAAATGAAAAGGCGAGAGGGAGTAACGGTATGGAAGCAGAAAAATGGGGAAGGCGCATTCGTGCTTTTCGGAAGTTAAAAGGTTATACGCAAGAAGGTTTTGCGAAAGAATTAGGGGTATCTGTATCTGTGTTAGGAGAAGTTGAGAGAGGGAATAGGACCCCTTCTCAAGATTTTGTAGTAGAAGTTGCTAAGACATTAAATATTTCAATAGATGAATTAATGCCAAAGTGAGGATGAAGGGATGAGATAGTCGAGTGTTAAAGATTGCAAACATTGAGATGAAGAATCCGGTTGTGCTAGCACCGATGGCGGGAGTGTGTAACTCTGCATTCCGTTTAACAGTAAAAGAGTTTGGTGCAGGCTTAGTGTGTGCCGAAATGGTAAGTGATAAGGCAATTTTATTAAACAACCAAAGAACGTTAGATATGCTATATATCGATGAGAGAGAGAAGCCGCTAAGTTTACAAATTTTTGGTGGTGAGAAAGAAACGCTTGTTGGTGCCGCGAAATATGTAGATAAAAGTACAACGGCAGATATTATCGATATCAATATGGGTTGTCCTGTTCCTAAAATTACGAAATGTGATGCAGGTGCAAAGTGGCTATTAGATCCAGATAAAGTATATGAAATGGTAGCGGCAGTTGTAGATGCTGTTGAAAAGCCAGTTACAGTTAAAATGCGTATTGGTTGGGATGAGGACCATATTTTTGCAATTGAAAACGCTAGAGCTATTGAACGTGCAGGTGGTCAAGCGGTAGCGGTTCATGGACGTACGCGTGTTCAAATGTATGAAGGGAAAGCGGATTGGGATATTATTAAACAAGTAAAGCAATCTGTAAATATTCCTGTTATCGGAAATGGCGATGTAGAAACGCCTCAAGATGCGAAGCGTATGCTTGATGAAATCGGTGTAGATGGTGTTATGATTGGCCGAGCAGCTCTTGGTAATCCGTGGATGATTTATCGTACAGTAAAGTATTTAGAAACAGGGGAATTGATGCCGGAGCCAACAGTACGTGAGAAAATAGACGTATGTATGCTGCACTTAGATCGCCTTATTGATTTAAAGAATGAAAATATTGCAGTAAGGGAAATGAGAAAGCATGCAGCTTGGTATCTAAAAGGTGTCAGTGGTAATGCGAGAGTGCGTAATGGGATTAATGTTTGTAATACGCGTCAAGATTTTGCCTCCTTATTAGGTGCATTTGTAGAAGAAGTAGAAGCAAAACAAAAAACAATTCATGTTGGTTAAGGAAATGTAGGGGGAGAGTGATTGACATTCTCTTTATCAATTCCTATAATTACGTGAAAGAAAGAAGAGCTGCCAGTTACTTGCTGGCAGTTTTTCTAGTTGAGTAGAAAATGATATACTGTATATATTATAAAATTTAATAGAGCTGGAGTGATATCAATACCATGGATAACATGAACCACGAAGAACTAAATGATCAATTGATTGTTCGTCGCGAGAAGTTACATAATTTACGTGAACAAGGGATCGACCCATTTGGTAAACGTTTTGAACGTACAAATTCAACGAAAGAATTATTAAGCTTGTATGGAGAGTTCTCTAAAGAAGAATTAGAAGAGAAGGAAATCACTGTTTCTATTGCCGGTCGTATTATGACGAAGCGCGGTAAAGGGAAAGCTGGTTTTGCGCATGTTCAAGATTTACATGGACAAGTTCAAATTTATGTTCGTAAAGATGCTGTTGGGGATGAGCAATATGAATTATTTAAGACAGCTGACTTAGGTGATTTAGTAGGGATCGAAGGAAAAGTTTTCAAAACAAATGTAGGAGAACTGTCAGTAAAAGCGACAGGGTTTACGTTATTAACGAAAGCTCTTCGTCCACTTCCGGATAAATACCATGGATTGAAAGATGTTGAACAACGTTATCGTCAACGTTACCTAGATTTAATTACGAGTATGGAGAGTCGCGAAACATTTGTTACTCGTAGTAAAATCATTCGTGAAATGAGAAGATACCTAGATGACAATGGTTATCTTGAAGTTGAAACGCCAATGATGCATGCAATTGCGGGTGGGGCTTCTGCTCGTCCGTTCATTACACATCATAATGCGTTGGATATGGAACTATACATGCGTATTGCGATTGAATTACATTTGAAGCGCCTTATTGTAGGTGGTTTAGAGAAAGTATACGAAATTGGCCGTGTATTCCGTAATGAAGGTGTGTCAACACGTCATAACCCTGAATTTACAATGATTGAATTATATGAAGCGTATGCTGACTATAAAGATATTATGAAACTAACAGAAAATATGATTGCTCATATTGCAAAACAAGTGTTAGGTACAACGACAATCCAGTATGGTGAACAAGAAATTAATTTAGAGCCAGAATGGACGCGCCTTCATATGGTAGATGCGATTAAACAATACTCTGGGGCAGATTTCTGGAATCCAATGAGTGTTGAGGAAGCGCGTGCGCTTGCGAAAGAACATGGTGTAGAAATTAAAGATACAATGGAAGTTGGCCACATTATTAACGAATTCTTCGAACAAAAAGTAGAAGAAGAATTAATTCAGCCTACATTTATTTACGGACATCCAGTGGAAATTTCTCCTCTTGCGAAAAAGAATGATGAAGATCCACGCTTTACAGATCGTTTCGAGCTATTCATTGTCGCTCGTGAGCATGCGAATGCATTTACAGAGTTAAATGATCCGATCGATCAAAAAGAACGCTTTGAAGCGCAATTAAAAGAGCGCGAGCAAGGTAATGATGAAGCGCATATGATGGATGATGATTATATTGAAGCGCTTGAGTATGGTATGCCGCCTACAGGTGGACTTGGAATTGGTATTGACCGCCTTGTTATGTTATTAACAAACGCGCCATCTATTCGTGATGTACTGTTATTCCCGGCTATGCGCCATAAGCAAGGTTAAAAAAGCTTTGGAGATTTCTCCAAAGCTTTTTTGTTTTCTAATATAGTGAAATGAAAATGATTTATTTATTCTATAGAAGAAAGGTGTCTTTATATAGGCAATTGTCACTGTTTTTATACCTTTTACTAAGTTTTAAAATTTTATTAAAAAAACTATTGCATTTTAATAAACGAACTGGTATATTTATATTCGTTGTCACGAAAGACAACAAAGAGAAACGAACGAAAAACAACTTTTAAATAAAAAAAGTTGTTGACGAAAATATAACAAAATGTTATATTGATAAAGTCGCCTCGGCGGCAAACGAGTTCTTTGA
>NZ_NTUG01000040.1 GCF_002561295.1 Bacillus cereus | reverse complement strand
GTTTTCAAAGAACTTGTTTGTCGCTCATTTGCGACTTCCTTATGTTAACATCTTTGTATTTCGATGTCAACTAAGTTTTTTATTTCGTTTGTCGCGTTTGCGTTGTTTCTATCAGCGACTCGTATAATACTACACCTCTTTTATATAACCGTCAATACGTTTTTCTAAAAAACATAAAAAAAGACTTATCTTCTATAAATAAGCCTTTTTCTTTATAAAAACACCTTTATTTACTTTCCTTCTATAATTGGTAATGAAACAATAAACTGAATCACCCCATCTTCATAATCAGCTCGAATTGTTCCACCTTGAAGTTTGACAATACTTTTCGCAATCGCAAGTCCAAGACCTGATCCTTCTGTGACTCTACTTCTAGATTGGTCTTTCTTATAAAAACGTTCAAATAAGTTCCCTAGCTCCTCTCTCGTAAACTCTTCGCTATAATTCGTAACAGAAATTTGCATAGTACGGCGTTGTCTTTCAAGAGAAACTTTGATTTCTCCATCATCCTTACTATATTTAATTGCATTCATTAATAGATTTTCAAATACACGAACAATTTTCTCTGAATCAACAGCAGCATACACACGTTCTTCGGGAAACTTTTTAATAAATACAAGACTATGTTCTTCTGCCTGTGGCACTAACTCTTCTATTAATTGATCAAGGAGTTCATTCATACATACTTCTTGTTTTTCCAAGACAATATTTTCATTCGTTAGTTTTGTATACTCGAATAAATCTTCTATTAAATTCTTCAACTGCTCCGATTTTGAAAATGCGATTCTCATATACTCGTCATGTTGTTCTTTATTTTCATATTTAGAATCTCGTAGTAATCGTAAATACCCCATAATAGAAGTAAGTGGCGTACGTAAATCATGAGATACATTTGTAATGAGTTCATTTTTTTGTTTTTCTAGCTTACGTTCTCTTTCAATATTAACCATAAGCTCTTCAGCCATATTATTAATATTCTCAGTCAATGCAGCGATCTCATCTTCCCCTTTTTTCTCAATGCGATAAGCCAAGTTCCCTTTTTCTATTTCTTTTACCCCTTGTGCCATCGCTTCAATTTGTTTCATCTTTCTCTTTGTTATATAGAAGAAAGAGAAAATAAATACAAATACACCAATAAAAAATGGAAAAGGACCTTCAGTTGTCTCGTATATTACTTCCCCTTCAGGAATTCCACTTACAAACATATACAAGTTTTTATCTTCAATTGTAATAGGTGAAAAAACTATAAATTCCTTTCTTGTCGTTTCGATTTCGTCTCTATAATTTGAATGATTAATAGCGAATGATGTCGCATTTCGAATCGTATTATGCAAATTAATTTGTTCTTCTTGCGCCTGCTTCGTTTTGTACAGAACTTTACCACTCTCGTCAGTAATTAATATTTTCAAAGCTCTATACCCTTGTTCTACGTTTTGATTCTCCATTTCAATCATATTCGGTATAGCCTCTAATTTATTTTCATGAACCATCATATCCGCTTTACTTTGAGCTTGTTGGTTAATTTGTTCCATACCAACCCTATAATCAATTGTAGCTTCCCTATTTGCATTCTCAAAAAAAGGCGTTGCCGCTTTTGATGTCAAAAACCCTAATAACGCACAGGCAATAAAAGTAGTAATAAGCTGGATTCGTATGCTCCGCCGAATACCCTTTACTATCCTTGCAATCAATCCGCTTATTTTCTTATATACATAGGTAAACGGCTTAAATATCTTTCTCAATTTTATACCCCACTCCCCACACGGTTTTAATATAACGCGGTTTTCTCGGATTCTCTTCGATCTTCTCACGAATTTTTCGAATATGTACCATTACCGTATTATCAGATTGAAAGGATCGTTCATTCCAAACCTTTTCATAAATTTGCTCTGCACTAAAGACCATACCAACATTACGAGCTAGCAATTCTAGAATTGAAAATTCTCTTGGGGTTAATTTCACTTCTTCATCCATCACAATTACTTGGTGTGTTAAGACATTTATTTTCACATCCCCAATTTCAATCTCGCTTTCATTTTGAACAACGAATCCACTCATTTTCATATATCGACGAAGCTGCGATTTAATTCTTGCTATAAGCTCCAGCGGATTAAATGGTTTTGTTACATAATCATCCGCTCCTGTTGTTAATCCTAAAATTTTATCCATGTCCTGTGTTTTCGCTGATAGCATAATAATCGGCATCTCTTTCACTTCTCTTACCTTCATACACATATGGATCCCATCAATTTTCGGCATCATAATATCTAACACAACTAAATGCACTTCATTCTTTTCTAATATCTCTAATCCCTCTGCTCCATCCGCGGCCTGCAATACTTTATATCCTTCATTTTTCAAGTAAATCGCAATTAAATCTCGAATTTCTTTTTCATCATCCACAACAAGTATCGTTTCTTGTGCCACAATATCTCCCCTAACTTTTAAAATCCCTACTTCTTATTATAAAAAAACTTCTGAAGAAAAAAGGAATGAAATCCTTAAGATTTTCTGAAGACGCAAAAAAGGTCTAGACTCCCCTTAAGTCTAGACCTTTCAAAAACCCCTTTTATTTACGAACGTAGATGAAATATAGTACGAATAAAACTCCCATAACATACATAATTGGATGAACTTCTTTACGTCGACCACTTACAACCATTGTAATCGGATAGAAGATAAATCCAATCGCGATCCCTGTTGCAATACTATACGTAAGTGGCATTGAAATGATTGTAAAGAACGCTGGTACTGCAATCTCGAATTTCTTCCAATCAATTTCTCCTAAAGAAGAAACCATCAAGATCCCAACGATAATTAATGCTGGTGCCGTTACAGCCGCAGTTACGACACTTAGTAATGGCGAGAAGAAAAGTGCTAGCAAGAAAAATCCTGCTGTTACAACTGCTGTAAATCCTGAACGTCCTCCTGCTGCTACCCCTGCAGACGATTCAATGTAAGACGTTGTCGTAGATGTACCAAGAATTGCACCAATTACAGTTGCAATTGCATCTGCAAATAACGCTTTTCCTGCACGTGGTAATTTGTTATTCTTCATTAATCCTGCTTGATTCGCAACCGCTACAAGTGTACCCGCTGTATCAAAGAAATCAATGAAGAAGAACGTTATAATAACAATCGCCATTTGAACAGTGAAGATATCTCCAAAGTGTTGGAAGGCTACACCGAACGTAGGTTCCAGACTCGGAATTGCACCCACTATAGCTTTTGGTGTATCAATTAACCCTGTTGCTACTCCTAAGATTGCTGTAAGAATCATCCCATAGAAAACCGCACCATTTATCTTTTTAATCATCAAGATAATCGTAATTACTACACCGAAAATTGCAAGTAATGTTGTACCCTTTGTTAAATCCCCCAATCCAACAAGGACCGCATCATTCTTTACAATAATTCCGGCATTTTGAAACCCAAGAAAAGCAATGAACAAACCAATACCTGCCGCTACCGCAAACTTTAATTCTGCTGGAATTGCATTAATGATTTTTTCACGAATACCAGAAGCAGTAAGAATAATAAAGATAATACCTGACATTAATGTTCCGGCAATCGCAGTTTGCCACGGAATACCCATCGTTAACACTGCTGTATAAGCAAAGAATGCGTTGATTCCCATACCTGGAGCTAAAGCGATTGGATATTTTGCGAAAATCCCCATAATGAGTGAACCAATTGCTGCCGCTAATGCAGTAGCAACAAACACCGCACCTGGATCCATCCCTGTTCCAGCTGGTAACCCTTTAATATTCCCCAGTGACAGTGTAGCAGGATTGACAAATAATACATAAGCCATAGATAAAAATGTCGTTAACCCTGCAATGAACTCCGTTTTATAATTCGTACCGAGTTCATCAAACTGAAAATAACGTTTCATCCTACGTTTCCCCCGTTATATGATTACTCGTCGTAATCCTCCCTAGCCCTCTTTTATCTATAAAAATAAAAAAGGCCTCCATTGCGTATACATGGAAGCGTTCTATAAACAAAGGTAGTTTTCCCCTAACCTTTATACAAACGCCTCGTAGTCAAGCCATTTACGGTAGCTAGGTAGAAACTTTCGGGCCATATCCCCGATATTATACGACGGCTGTAATATTCATTTTTTGTATTAATTACATACTCATATTAACTCACATATAGGTATATGTCAACTTAAAAACGAACATTCTTAAATTATATTTATTTTTCGTTCGTGTAAGTGAGCAAAAAAAGATCCATCTATGCATAATACCATAGATGGATCTTCCTTTAAGCGAATAAATCTTATTCTATTCCCACTCGATAGTTGCTGGTGGCTTACTCGTTACATCATACACGATACGGTTAACGTGCTTCACTTCGTTTACGATACGTACAGAGATTTTCTCTAATACATCCCAAGGGATACGTGCCCAGTCAGCTGTCATACCGTCAATAGATGTTACTGCACGGATACCTACTGTGTAATCGTAAGTACGCTCGTCACCCATAACACCTACACTACGCATGCCAGGAAGTGCAGTGAAGTATTGCCAAATTTCACGGTCTAATCCAGCTTTTATAATTTCTTCACGTAAAATCGCATCAGATTCACGAACGATTTCTAATTTTTCTTCTGTGATTTCGCCTAATACACGAATACCAAGTCCTGGACCTGGGAACGGTTGACGCCATACGATTTCATCAGGAATTCCTAGTTCTGATCCTAATACACGTACTTCGTCTTTAAATAACGTGTTTAATGGTTCAATTAATTTGAACTGCATATCTTCTGGAAGTCCGCCAACGTTATGGTGAGACTTAATTGTTTGTGCAGTTGCTGTACCACTTTCAACGATGTCAGTGTACAGTGTACCTTGCGCTAGGAAGTCCATTCCTTGTAATTTAGAAGCTTCATCATCGAACACGTAAATGAATTCGTTACCGATAATTTTACGTTTTTGTTCTGGATCTTCAACGCCTTTTAATTTATTCATGAAGCGTTCTTTCGCATCCACTTTAATAACGTTCATGTGGAAACCTTCGCTAAATGTTTTCATAACGCCTTCTGCTTCACCTTTACGAAGTAAACCGTGGTCAACGAAAATACATGTTAATTGGTCACCGATCGCTTTATGGATTAATACTGCTACAACAGAAGAGTCTACACCGCCACTAAGTGCGCATAGTACTTTTTTGTCTCCAACAGTTTCACGGATTTTTTCTAATTCTACTTCGATAAAGTTCTCCATGTTCCATCCTTCAGAACAACCACATGCGCCGAATACGAAGTTTTTGATTAAATCATTACCGTGCTCAGAATGACGTACTTCTGGGTGGAACTGTACACCGTATAAGTTTTGCGCTTCATTGCTCATACCAGCAATTGGACAAGACTCACTTGTTGCATCTACTACGAAACCTTCTGGTAAACCTGTTACTAAGTCACCATGACTCATCCATACAACTTGCTCTTCTGGAAGGTTCGCATATAATTTTGATTCGTTCTCTACTTTCAGAACTGCTTTTCCATACTCACGATGGTTTGCACGTTCTACTTTTCCACCAAAGTGTTGTGTCATAAGCTGCATGCCGTAGCAAATACCGAAGATCGGTAAGCCTAGCTCAAAGATTTTTTCATCACAATGTAATGCGCCTTCACCGTATACACTATTTGGTCCACCAGAGAAAATAATCCCTTTTGGATTCATTGCTTTAATTTCTTCTGCAGTAATTGTATGTGGATGAAGTTCACTGTATACACCGAACTCACGAATTCGACGTGCAATTAACTGATTGTACTGACTCCCAAAATCTAAAACGATAATCGTATCGTGCTGTTTCTTCAAAATAATCACCCCAACGTTAGTTCTCGTATATAAATATTTTCACCAATTTGGCAAAAAGCATTACCAATATAATAAAAAAAGCCAGTCCTCCGCCTCTAGTCTCATAACAAAGAAAAGGCAGGGGTCTGGCTTTATAAAGAAAGATAGTCTCCGCTCTTTATAAATATAAGACACACTGCCTTCATAGTCAGGTTGTTTACGGTAACCCGGTAGAGACTCTCAAACCATATCATTGAGGATATATGAAGGATCGTTTTATATTATCTTCCTAGATTCTAACAATGAAGTATCAATATGGTCAAGAGAGAAAGCGACAAAATTCTACAGAAATTATTTTCTCCGTGCCATAAAATCTTTATTATTATAATTTTCCTTCCATATACAACAAAAAACATCCATCTCTATATAGAGATGGATGTTCCGTAAGCGGATGATATTACATCATGCCGCCCATACCGCCCATGCCCATGCCGCCCATGTCAGGCATTGCTGGTGCATTTGGTTCTGGTTTGTCAGCAACTACAGCCTCAGTTGTTAAGAACATAGCTGCAACAGATGCTGCGTTTTGAAGTGCTGAACGAGTTACTTTTGCTGGGTCTACGATACCAGACTCAAGCATGTTTACCCATTCGCCAGTTGCTGCGTTGAAACCAACGCCTACTTTTTCGCCTTTTAGACGTTCTACAACAACAGATCCTTCTAGACCAGCGTTGATTGCGATTTGGCGAACTGGCTCTTCTAATGCACGAAGTACAATGTTGATACCTGTTGCTTCGTCACCTTCAGCTGCAATACCAGCTACTTTTGTATATACGTTCATAAGTGAAGTACCGCCACCTGCAACAATACCTTCTTCTACTGCTGCACGAGTTGAGTTAAGTGCATCTTCAATGCGAAGTTTGCGCTCTTTTAACTCAGTTTCAGTTGCTGCACCTACTTTAATTACCGCTACGCCACCTGCAAGTTTAGCAAGACGCTCTTGTAATTTTTCACGATCGAATTCAGAAGTAGTTTCTTCTAATTGCGCACGGATTTGACCGATGCGAGCTTCGATTTGTTCAGTGTTACCTACACCTTCAACTACAGTTGTGTTCTCTTTCGTTACAACCACTTTACCAGCGCGTCCTAAAGATGCAACTGTAGCAGATTTCAAATCACGACCTAGTTCTTCAGTGATCACTTCGCCACCAGTTAAGATTGCGATATCTTCAAGCATTGCTTTACGACGGTCACCAAATCCAGGAGCTTTAACAGCTACTACATTGAATGTACCACGAAGTTTGTTTACTACTAATGTAGCTAATGCTTCGCCTTCTACATCTTCTGCAATGATAAGAAGTGGTTTACCTTGTTGTACCACTTGCTCTAACACTGGTAAGATTTCTTGAATGTTAGAAATCTTTTTATCAGTGATTAAGATATATGGGTTATCAAGCACTGCTTCCATTTTGTCAGAATCAGTGATCATGTAAGGAGATGCATATCCACGATCAAATTGCATACCTTCTACTACATCTAACTCTGTTGTGAATCCTTTAGATTCTTCTAAAGTAATAACGCCGTCGTTACCAACGCGCTCCATTGCTTCAGCAATTAATTGACCTACTTCTTCGTCAGCTGATGAAATAGCAGCTACTTGTGCGATAGAAGATTTACCTTCGATTGGTTTAGAAATCGTTTTTAATTCTTCAATTGCTGCAACAACAGCTTTTTCGATACCTTTACGAAGACCCATTGGGTTCGCGCCAGCTGTTACGTTTTTTAAACCTTCACGAATCATAGCTTGCGCTAATACAGTTGCAGTTGTTGTTCCGTCACCAGCTACGTCATTTGTTTTGCTAGCAACTTCTGCTACTAATTTTGCACCCATGTTTTCAAATGCATCTTCTAATTCGATTTCTTTCGCAATTGTTACACCGTCATTTGTAATAAGTGGTGAACCGAATTTTTTCTCAAGTACAACGTTACGACCTTTTGGTCCAAGCGTTACTTTTACTGCGTTTGCAAGAGTGTCGACACCGCGAAGCATCGAACGACGTGCTTCTTCACTAAATTTAATATCTTTTGCCATAATATTTGACCCCCTTGGATTTTTAAAATGTATATAATTAACCGATAACTGCTAAAATGTCACTTTCACGTAAAATCAAGTAGTCTGTACCTTCGTATTTCACTTCAGTACCTGCATATTTTGAGAAGATGATAAGATCACCTGCTGCTACCTCTAAAGCAACACGCTCACCATTTTCAAGCACACGACCAGTACCTACTGCAACAACTTTACCCTCTTGTGGTTTTTCTTTTGCAGTGTCTGGTAATACAATACCACTTGCTGTTTTTTCTTCTGCTTGAACAAGCTCAATTACAACGCGATCACCTAATGGCTTTAGCATGAACAACAACCTCCTCATTTTCTTATGTAAATTTTCTTTATTAGCACTCAAAGACAATGAGTGCTAACACACTTATAATAATAAATAATCTAATTTTCTTTTGCAAGTAAAAAAATCATAATTTTTTCGCAAATTACTAGATACACTTTTTCTATACGGCTTTCTAAAAAATAATTATGTGATCATGATTAAGAAGACTCATGATATATGAAGCGGCTTTTCCACTTATCGTATGTTACAATATGAAAGATGCCATAAGTTATTTTCTCTATAGGTACAGCTTTTTCCTGTCACCTATTTCATTTTCCAATAAAGATTTACAAAAAAATAATAATACGAACGGTTATTACGTATCCCCAGGCAGGATCGTTACATGTTATCCCGCCTTATCTCATAAAGTGAAACTTTAATCAGCGGGGGGTTTCTTCATCCCCCNNCACCTACCTTCCTCGTTTCTCTCTGAATCTTGAGGTGAGGGTCTTACTGCCCGTTAATGCGGGATAAACTAGAGTTAGAAAGGATGGTTAACCCATTTGAAAAAACAATATTGGTGGATTATAGTTACATATATTCTAATGCAACTATCGGGAATTGTTGGCATGTGGCTCCTTTCAAAAACAGGACTATATGATAATATGGCAGTTTCACGCGAGCAAAAACTACAAATCATGGCTGGTCACTGGTCAATCATCAGCTTTTTCATTGCATTATGTATTATACTTTGGCTCCTTAGAACCGATATCCGCGAAAGACATTTAGATACGAAGCGAGCTAGCACTTCTGCTACAATCGGCTGGATTTTTATCGGTTTCTTTTTAGCTATGTTTGCTCAAATACTTGCAGCTAATATTGAAATACGACTATTAGGGATTAATCCTGGTTCTCAAAACACCCAAAACTTGATGGAAATAGCAAGAGCCACTCCATGGTTCCTTATTGTTATCTCTATCATCGGTCCTATTTTAGAAGAGATTGTCTTTAGAAAAATTTTATTTGGAACGCTCTATAAAAGGTTTAATTTCTTTATCGCAGCAATTATTAGTTCACTTGTTTTCGCGGCAATTCACTTTGATTTTACACACTTGTTAGTATACACTTCCATGGGACTTGTTTTCGCTTTTCTATATGTGAAAACGAAACGAATCATCGTTCCTATTATGGCTCACGTTGCGATGAACACATTAGTCGCAATAACCCAAGTACTAGTAAGTAACGAACAAATACAAGAAATGATTAAAGAAGCAGAAAAAATGCAAGGATTTATCGGAGGATTTTAAATATGAGGAACTCACCATTGTTCATGGCAGCACTGTATTTCCTTCTTGGATGTGTTTTTACATACTTTGCTATTATCAACGTTGAAGATACAATATGGAATTTTTCCACGATATTATTTGCCGCTATGGCAACAATCGACTTTAATTTGGCTCTTCGACTTATCTTAGTTAAATTCAGCAAAAAGAAGCAACAATAAAACGCAGAGGGATTCCCTCTGCGTTTTATTGTGGATAATTTTTCAAAAAATAAACAAGCGTTTGTAATTCTACAGCTAAATCAATATGATGAATTCTTATATTGTCCGACACATTTAATCGTGCTGGTGTAAAGTTTAAAATCCCGTGTACATTTGTTTCTGCCAATCGATCTGCTACAGCTTGTGCAACAGTAGCAGGTACTGTTAATATTGCCACTTGTATCTCATTTGTTAAACGATCTTCTAATTCATCCAAATGATATACAGGAATTCCTCCGATTTCTTTTCCAACTTTCTCTTCATTGACATCAAATGCCATTTCAATCTTTGTATTATTATTTTTCGTGAAATTATAATGTAAGAAAGCGGTCCCTAAATTACCCACTCCAATAAGTGCTACACGTGTTATATCATCTTGATCAAGCGTTTCTCGAAAGAACGATAATAAATAATTTACATTATATCCATATCCTTTTTTCCCTAACGCTCCAAAATATGAAAAGTCTCTTCGAATCGTCGCGGAATCTACCTTCACCGCTTCACTCAATTCTGCCGATGAAACACGCTGCTTACCAGAAAGAGATAAGTTTTGGATAAATCGATAGTATAGAGGCAACCGTTTGGCAGTGGCCTGCGGAATCTTTTGCTGATCCATATAACCTCTCCTCTCTCTCTATCTTTGTTCACATATTTAAACAAATACAGAAGTTTAGTACATATGACTTTCCCTGTATAATAGAGAGAAGACTTCTCTCTTTATTTTAAACTATACACTATTTTTAGTATGATTGAGAAATATAAACATGGCAAAGTTAAGAAATTATTTGAGGTGAAAACATTGATTTTATTACAAGTGAATGGGCTTTCAAAATTATACGGTGCTGAAACAATTCTTGCAAACATTAAATTGGAAGTTCAAACAAGAGATCGTATCGCACTAGTTGGCCGAAATGGGGCTGGAAAATCTACATTATTAAAAATAATTGCTGGTGAACTCTCTCACGATGGCGGAGAAATTATAAAACCAAAGGATGTCTCTATTGGATATTTAGCCCAAAATACTGGCTTAGAAACAACCTTAACAATTTGGGATGAAATGCTTACTGTCTTTTCTCATCTGCAACAAATGGAAACAAAACTCCGAAGGCTAGAGCACGAAATGGGGCAAGAAGAGAACTTTTCCAATACTGCTACGTACGAGAGATTACTCGCTGATTATGATCAACTACAGTTAGACTACAAAGATCAAGGTGGTTACCAATACGAAGCGGATATTCGCTCCATTTTAAGTGGACTTGGTTTTCCAGCGGAAACACACCAAACAACAATTTCTACGCTAAGTGGCGGACAGAAAACAAGACTTGCCCTTGGGAAATTACTGCTTACAAAACCAGACTTACTCATCTTGGACGAGCCAACAAACCACTTAGATATCAATACATTAACATGGCTTGAACAATATTTACAAGGCTACCCTGGCGCTATTTTAATCGTGTCTCACGATCGCTACTTTTTAGATAAACTTGTTACACAAGTATATGAAATTTCTAATAAAGAAAGCAGACGATATGTCGGTAACTACAGTAAATATTTAGATTTAAAGGCCGCACTATATGAGCAAGAAATGAAACGTTATGAAAAACAACAAGAGGAAATTGCGAAACTTGAAGACTTCGTCCAAAAAAATATTGCTCGTGCGTCTACAACGAAACGTGCACAAAGTCGTCAAAAACAGTTAGACAGAATGGAATTACTAACTCGACCATTAGGTGACTCTAAATCTGCATCTTTCCACTTTGATATCGAAAAACAAAGCGGAAACGACGTATTACAAGTAAAAGATGTTTCTATCGGATATGACAAAGAACCAATCATCGAACATGTAAACATGCGCTTAACCCGCGGTGATAGCGTTGCATTAGTCGGTCCAAATGGGATTGGAAAATCTACATTATTAAAATCAATTGTGAATAAATTAAACACACTAAGCGGTGAAGTTTCGTTCGGTTCGAATGTATCTATTGGATATTATGATCAAGAACAAGCAAACTTAACATCGTCTAAACGTGTCTTAAACGAACTATGGGATGAGTATCCACTTCAGCCTGAAAAAGAAATTCGTACGATACTCGGTAACTTCTTATTTACTGGAGATGATGTATTAAAGCCCGTATCTTCTCTAAGTGGTGGTCAAAAAGCTCGATTAGCTTTAGCGAAATTAATGATGCAAAAATCAAATCTACTCATTCTCGATGAGCCAACAAACCATCTTGATTTAAATAGTAAAGAAATTCTAGAGAATGCCTTAATTGATTATCCAGGAACCCTTTTATTCGTTTCGCATGATCGCTATTTTATTAACCGTGTCACAACTACAGTTGTTGAGTTATCGATAGATGGTGCACAAGAATATTTAGGTGACTATGACTACTATATTGAAAAGAAAAATGAAATGATTGAACGTGCTGCGTTTGAAAAACAAGAAGAAGATGCACCAGTCCAAAAAACGATTGCTCAAGAGAAATTAAATTATCTTGAAGAAAAAGAGCGTAAAAAACAGGAGCGTCAGCGTGCCCGAAAAATTGAAGAAATTGAACAAAACATTGTACTGTTGGAAGAGGAAATTGCAAAATTAGAAGAGGAATTATGCCTTCCTGAAGTATACGCTGATTATGAAAGAGCTAGTGAAATTACAACAGCAAAACAAACAAAACAAGACGAATTAGAGAAGTTTATGGCAGAATGGGAAGAGTTACACGTATAAACCCTATATATTCATATAATGAAAACAAGGTAGTTAAAAATTTTCAACTACCTTGTTTGTTTTTTTATACAATAGGTTGCCATGAAAGGTCTGACCTATATTGAATTATCCACAACCTTATACACATATCCACCATTATTATATACACTCTAAAAATAACTTTTCCACATTATCCACAAGAAACAAAAAAGTTATGCACATTTTATATTCACAATAAACCCCCTATTATCAACAGATAATAGGGGGTTTATCCACAAGTTGTGGTTAATTATGTGTATAACTATGCTTCAATATCTAATCCTGGATTTGCATTTAATGCTAATGTTGCGCGTTTCCCTTGTTCATATGCAATTGTGCCTGCTGCTGCAATCATCGCTGCATTGTCTGTGCACAAGGATAACGGTGGAATAATAAGCTCTATTTTTTCTTTTTTCGCAAACTCTTCTTCTAGACGTGCACGAAGGCCTTTATTCGCTGCTACACCACCAGCAAGAAGCAATTGTTTTACATCATACGCTTCTGCTGCACGCACAGCTTTCGTTACGAGGACATCTATTACACTCGCTTGGAAGCTAGCTGCTAAATCCTCTGGTGCAATTTCTATACCGCGTTGTTTTGCGTTATGCACAGTGTTGATAACTGCCGATTTCAATCCACTAAAGCTAAAATCGTAAGAATCTGGCTCTAACCACGCTCGAGGTAAATCAATCGTTGGCTTTCCTTCATGGGCAAGGCGATCAATATGAGGACCACCTGGATACGGCATAGATAATGTACGTGCAACCTTATCATATGCTTCACCCGCTGCATCATCTCTTGTTTCACCAATTACTTCAA
Organism: Bacillus cereus; assembly: GCF_002561295.1. Lineage (GTDB taxonomy): Bacteria > Bacillota > Bacilli > Bacillales > Bacillaceae_G > Bacillus_A > Bacillus_A cereus_S. The sequence continues at coordinate 2,558 of NZ_NTUG01000040.1, read as the reverse complement.
ACGAACCATGCTCTTTCATATAAACAAGTTCAGTATGCCCTCCAGATACAACAAGCGATAGCAATGGGAATTGGAGTTCTTTTACTAAACGGTTCGCATAAATATGACCAGCAATATGATGAACACCGACAAGCGGAATATCATGAGCAAAAGCAACTGCTTTCGCTGCATTTACACCAATTAAAAGCGCACCTACTAAACCAGGTCCTTCCGTTACTGCAATTGCATCTATATCTTCAAACGAGATATTCGCTTCCTTCATCGCTTCTTCTAATACAACTGTAATTTGTTCCACATGATGGCGAGATGCAATTTCTGGTACAACTCCACCAAATCGTTTATGACTTTCAATTTGCGAAGCAACAACATTTGCCACTATTTCTGTTCCATTTTTCACAACTGCTACAGCTGTTTCATCACAGCTTGTTTCAATACCAAGTATAATCGTATTTTTTTCCATTATATATTCACCCACATTACAAGACCATCTTCATAATTGTCTGTATAGTATCGTTTCCGAATCCCACCATTTTGGAATCCATATTTTCGGTATAACTGCTTTGCTACTTCATTTGACACGCGAACTTCAAGTGTCATTGTTTTCGCTCCCAGTTCCTTTGCTTGATTCATTACTTCTTTCATCAAGGCATCTCCCAGCTTTTGACCGCGGTATTCTGGCAAAATGGCTATGTTCGTAATATGTGATTCATCAATAATTATCCACAATCCACAGTATCCGATTACCACATCATCTTTTTCTACGACAACATAATGTGCATACTCATTCGTTGTTAATTCACGATAAAATGCATCAGCAGTCCAAGGAGTTGGAAAAGAGGCTTCCTCAATAGCTACAACTTGAGGAATGTCATCAGTCGTCATCTTTCTAAATGCAATACCCATTATGAGAACCCCTATTGTTTTTGACTTTCTAGCCATTTTGTTTCTGCCTCCGCTAAACGCAGATAGCTCGGAACGAATGTATGCACACTTTGCTCCTCTTTTTGCAACCCTAAAAATGCTAGCTCACTCGGTCTTGGATTATTCTTTGTAAAGGAGGCAAACACAGCTTGATCGCCTAAATGTTCTATAATCGTTTCTTTATGTTGATCTACGTCATTTCCGATAAATAAAACAGGTTGTCCCTTATCTTTTAACATCTGTAACCAATCCACAATAAGAACAATCCGATCCGCTTCTATTGAAGATAGTTGTCCTTCTTTGTATGTATACAAGCCCGTATAAATTTGTCCGCGGCGTCCATCAAACAATGGACAGATAACGCCTTGGAAATCAACTCCATTAGCAGCTACCACTTCTAAACTAGATACACCCACAATCGGTATTTGTAATGACCATGCTAATGTTTTTGCAGCAGTCACACCAATTCGAACTCCCGTATAAGACCCCGGACCAGCTGCTACAACAATCTTATCTAACTCTTTCGGTTTTACATTGCATTCCTTCAAAAGTTGTTCTACAGCTGGCATAAGACGTACAGAATGATTTTTTGTTAAATTTGTAATGATTTCCCCAACAACAGTGTTTTCTTCAATAAGCGAAACACCCATTACATAATTTGAAGTATCAATTGCTAGTACTTTCATCTTGTAATAGCTCCTCACATAATCTAATATAACGCTCACCACTTGGCTCTAATACAATTCTTCTCGTATCATCACCTGTATGGAATAAACTAATCTTTAACTTCTCATTTGGTAAAAAGGCTTCAATTAAATGCGCCCACTCTACCACTGTTACTCCTTCGCCATAAAAATACTCATCAAACCCTAAATCTTCTTCACTCTCCGCTAAACGATACACGTCCATATGATATAGCGGTAATCTTCCTTTATATTCTTTAATGATATTGAACGTAGGACTATTTACAACTCGTTTTACGCCAAGTCCTCTTGCAAGACCTTTCGTAAATGTTGTCTTACCAGCACCTAGATCTCCTTCTAAAATGAGCACATCTTGTGCTTTAACAAGTTGACCTAGCTTTTCTGATAAGTTTTGCGTCTCTTCAGAAGAAGTTGTCATGATTTCATATTTACTCAAAGGTTTCACCTACCTTACTCACAATATTCTCTGCTCTCTATTATACAGATTTTTTTACTTGGTTTCATTTTGAACATATAAAAAAGACCTTAGGAATTATCCTAAGGGTAAGATTGACTGTCTTTATAAGTTTTCTTAAAAATAAATAAAAAAATACGAAACAACTTGTTTCGTTCTTTTCTTTGTATAAATGGCGGTCCCGACCGGGGTCGAACCGGCGATCTCCTGCGTGACAGGCAGGCATGTTAACCACTACACCACGGGACCATTGGTTGCGGGGACAGGATTTGAACCTGCGACCTTCGGGTTATGAGCCCGACGAGCTACCGGACTGCTCCACCCCGCGACGATATAAAAGCCTGGCAACGTCCTACTCTCACAGGGACAAGGTCCCAACTACCATCGGCGCTAGAGAGCTTAACTTCCGTGTTCGGTATGGGAACGGGTGTGACCTCTCTGCCATCATTACCAGACTTATGAAGGTATATTCCTTCAAA
>NZ_NTUG01000003.1:167933-195000 GCF_002561295.1 Bacillus cereus | reverse complement strand
CTTAAGTTGATGGATGTGGGGTAGCGTCACATGCCCATCAAGCTAAGAAAAGCTAATACCCCATGCCCATCAAGCTACCCCCATAACGAAATTTTTACCTTTGTACAGTTATTTATGAGAATTCAGCTCATTTTTTTCGTTTTTATTGTTTTGGGATAACCCGTTCTTTTTAACTTGATGGCGATGTGGCTGTCCCCCTATTTCGCCAAATGAATTAATTTGTTATGTTTTTCTATCATGATATTTATTATAATATCTATAGGAGTGATAAATTATGAATTTTAAAAAAATAAAGATAATTCTTGGGGTCTTATTACTACTGATTCTTTCTACATTCTTAATGACGAAAGAGTCAAAAATTAAAGATTTTCCTGTGTTTATTTTTTCTAACCATGTTGAAGATGATAATCCAGCAGATTATCAATATACTTTTGGTTATTTACCTTTAATGTCTATAAGAGTTAAAGGGTGGAAAAAAATACAAGAAGAAGGAGCTACTACTGTATTTGAAAAAGAAAATAGAAAAGTTATTGTTATAAAGCTTCCTGGCGAAGACAATTTTTACTTATATGAACCAAAAAATAAACATTAATCAAAAAANNTTTTTTGATTAATGTTTATTAAGACCTAATTTGTTAGTTTTAAGATAATCCATTGCGAATCGCCATTATAATCTTTATCTATATTTCCATAATCTTCATTTTTTCTATCGCCACTATGTTGACTAATATAAATAGTTCTTTTAGAAGTGTTTTTACCTGTAACCATTAGAGAATGCCACTTCCTACCACCACCAGCATATTGGTATTGTATTACATCCCCCGGTGAAGAGCCATAATACACTTGCATAGGACTCCATGTTTTTGTTACCATGGTTGAACGTGGTGCCCAATAAGAATAAAACATTTCAACATTAATCCATGACGAACTTACTCTATAAGTAGGAACACTTGATTCAAATCTTCGACTAAACCAACCACCATCAGTTACATATCGAGATGAAGTACTAATTTCTCCAGGTAAATTCATCATCATTCCACCTGCATAAAGTGCTTGTGAAACGAAGTTTGTGCAATCTCCGCCACTACCACTTCTATCATCGTAGGCACCATTTCTTGATATAGCCCATTTTAAAGCATAGTTAACAGCTGCGTTTGGGTTATAATAATAATAAGCACGTTGAACCGTTGGAGATTCCTTTGTTTCTGGAGATTTTTGAATCATTTTTTCTTCTACAATGTCTACTGAATCTTCTTTATCTGTTTCTTCTTTTATGTCTTTAATTGTTTTATTTGCTACATGACCCATACTAAAGATAGCGTTTTCATTTCCTTCTGTACTTTTGGCTACTGATGGGCTTTTTGGTAAAGATTGTCCTTTGTTTCTTTCATGTAAATATTCAGCAGCATATGTTAATATTTTTGTGTATTTAGGGTGTCGTGCTAGTTTTTCATCTTTATGCTCTAAAAGTTGATCAATTAAGTACATTTCATATTCTTGGGTGCCAACTTTATATGTTATTCCATTTTCTTTAAAGTATTTTAATAAAGCTTGCTCTAATTCACCTAATGTTGTATTATCGAATGAATTTTCTACCCAATAACCATTTACATCAAATTCATATGTTTTATTATCAATAAAGTACCATTTATTAGTGTATAACCCTGCATCGCCAAAGTCATAGAAAACATGTTTATTATTTAGAACTTGCCATCCGTACTTTTTAACTTGCTGTCCAGATGTATTAAATTCATACCATTTTCTTTTCTTGTCTACGTATTTCCAACCTTTTACCATTGTACCATCGTAATCAAGGTAGTAAGTTTGTCCATTTAATGTTAACCAGCCTTTATGCATAGCACCTGAACTATTGAAATAATACCATGCTCCTTCGATAGACTGCCAACCTGTCCGCATAGCACCTAGGCTACCATCAGAAATAGGATTTAAATAGTACCAATTCCCTTCAATTTGTTGCCAACCTGTTTGCATTGTCCCTGATGAGTGGAAATAATACCATGTCTCATTAATTTGTTGCCATCCCGTTTGCATTGCTCCAGAAGCATTGAAATAATACCATGCTCCTTGAAGTGATTGCCAACCTGTTTGCATAACTCCATCCTTGTAATAATACCACTTTCCATCTACTTCCTTCCAACCTGTGGTAGTAGCATACTGTGCTGTTTTTTCGGATGGAATAATATCACTTGATTCTGCACGGGATATTCCTGGTGAAATAAAGCAACATACTCCGATTGCTAATATTAAAGATTTTTTAATACTCAATACCTTGCTCCTCCTTTTTTGAAATTCAATCCAAATGTTATATTCGATTAAACAAATACAACCTTATAATATCTTAACATTTCTAAATAATCAAACTATTTCAACGTTTCGCAAACATAATAATACATCCACCATATCTTTATATAAAAAACCAGGTTATGAGATTGCGGGAATATAAAAAGCATCTTGCATTATTAATGGGAATTTAGTTGATAGTTATTACATGTCTAAGATTTTGAAATGTAACTAAAACGAAAAAAACGTTATCCTTTTTGTAGTAATACATAGAAAGGATGACGTTTTTTTACACCTGAGGGGGTTAATATACCTTAAGTTGATGGATGTGTGGTGCTACCCCAATATTTGTTATAAAAATATGTCTCCGATCACAAAGGTTTTAATCAGTAAGATCGCCTTTACCTCAGACCGGGACGGTAACGATGAAATCTACGTCATGAATGCAAATGGAATCAATCAGACTCGTCTTACCAACAATACAGCGAATAACTTTCAACCTGCCTGGTCTACATTTATTCGTCCATAAAACATCACATTTACAATCATTCCTTCACTGTTTAAAAAAGATGATTTCGATTTCTTATTTAGTGAAAATAAACAAACTGTCTCTTCTAGGCAGCCTGTTTTAATGAGATGTTATGTAAATAAGTATTATATAAGATATTCATCACTTTCTTCCCCATAAGTCATGGTAGTATGGAATTAAAAAGAAAGAGGTTGTATATGAAAATTCGATATACTAATGAGATTCCCAACCATGATGATCTATTTAAACTGTATGATTATGAGGGATGGAACGACTTTTTGAATTTATCTAAAGAAACTTTACATCAAGCAATGGTCCAAAGCTGGTATGTTATTAGTGCATATAATCAGGATCAATTAATTGGTACAGGGCGAATAATTTCAGATGGATTAATCAATGCTTATCTTTGTGGCTTAGTTGTTCATCCGAAATTTCGAAATCAAGGAATTGGAAGCGAAATAGTTCAACAGTTAGTGAACAAAAGTAATGAAGAGAATTTACATATTCAGTTGTTTTCTGAAGAGAAAAATGCCCCTTATTATGAGAAGCTTGGTTTTAAGGTATTTACTGTCGGAATGAAAGCTAAAAAAACAAATTTATAGTTAATCAGAAGGAGTAAAGTTTTAATTTAACGGTACTTCAACAGAAGTCCTCTTCCTCAAGCACGTGCAGGACATAGCCCAGTGGTAGGGAGGGGGCATTCACAAAATGAAGGAGAGAGATTATGAAATTTGTTCTTATATTTGGACCTCAAGCGGTTGGTAAAATGACAGTTGGACAAGAACTAGCAAAAATAACGGATTTGAAACTTTTTCATAATCATATGACGATTGATTTGGTTAATAATTTCTTCGACTACGGCACTAAAGAAGGAAAGAGATTAGTCAGTTTGTTTCGTCAAGAAATATTTGAAGAAGTATCAAAGAGCGATTTGTATGGAATGATTTTTACTTACGTTTGGGCATTTAATATGAAAGATGACTGGGATTATGTTAATCAAGTTTCTCAGTTGTTCGAGTCTAGAGGAGGTACTGTTTACTTTGTAGAGCTTGAGGCTGATTTGGAAGAAAGACTTGAGCGGAATAAAAGTTCTAATAGACTTGAACATAAACCATCAAAAAGGGATATTGAATGGTCTGAAGGTAATTTGAAAAAGTCGATGGAGAAATACAGATTGAATTCTTTAGAGGGTGAAATTAAATATTCAAACTATACGAAAATAAACAATACAAACTTGAGTGCGGAAGAAGTGGCAAAGATAATCAAGAAAAAACTCCAATTATAGTATAGAAAAAACGCTTGGATGCCCAAGCGTTTTTTTGTGTTAAATTTACTGCTAATTTAGTTGTTATTTTATAGGGGTACTGACGGTAAAACGCGGATTTTATTCGCTAAGAAATTTATAAAGATTTCAGATGAGTCTTAGCATCTTCAATAATCTTAAAAACTTCCATTTTTAAGAGATTAATAGTAAGACTATTCTTACTATTAATCTCTTATTTATGTTAATATTATAGAAAATGATACCAAAAAAAGGAAAGGGGGGTATATATGATTATTATCCAAGCAATAATAAAATTTATATTTAAGATTGTTGGCCTTTTATTAATAATTTTAGGACAAGGTTTAGTATTAGTTGCAGTAATTTCGGGATTTTTAATGAATATTCTTACTGCAATTTTCTTTTTTGGGGCAATTGTAACGAGTTTTTCGGATCTGGCTTTAGGACACAAAATCGGTTTTTGGGTTATGGCTATAATTGTGGGGGCAATTACAACTAATATTCAAACACTACCTCAACAATTAGTAAATACAGGAACATATTTAATGGATTATGAATTTTAATTATCCATTTCAAGATATAGGGATACCTAAATAGAATATTTGCGATAAACTATATATTTATTTTAGATATCCTATTGATATCTTTTTTATATGTTTTCCAACTTTTTAGGTGTTACTCATTTTCTTCATTTTGCCGTCAGTCCCCCATGCTTATTGATGGAGGGATAGATTTTCAGCGCTATGGTTGGGGATTGGATTGTCCAGGCGAGGAATTGCCGTTAGATGAGTATATTGATTTTAGTTATTCGGTTTATGAAAATGAGGAATACAAGTAATGAACACACAATTTTAGCAGCAAAATTGGTAAATCAATAATAAAATGAAAGCTTAGTATGTAAAGAGATAGAAAGCTGAATATATAGGGGAAACAAGACCGTTCGCTAATTTGGATGGTCTTTTTGTCATAGAAAATGACGATTCCTATAAATTGGATGGATATGAGAGGTTAACCAAAATATGGTTGACAATTAGAGATTACATTTGTAATATCGACTTATGGACTACAGATGTAATCCCAAGGAGGAACTGTAAACAATGAAAGAATTACCTAAAATATCGGAAGCTGAGTTAGAAGTGATGAAAGTTCTTTGGGGAAACTCACCTCAAACGGCGAATGAAGTGATTGAGGAGTTAGAAAAAAAGATGGATTGGAAGCCAAAAACGATTCGAACGCTTATTAATCGGTTAGTTCAAAAAGAAGCTGTTTCTTACCATCAGGAAAAAGGGCGTATGTATGCGTATTATCCGTTAGTTTCACAAGATAGCTATTTACAAGTCGAAACAAAATCTTTTCTGAAACGTTTCTATGGTGCGGCACTGAAACCGTTACTTGTAAATTTCTTAAAAGAAGAGAAGCTATCTTCAGAAGACATCAACGAGCTGAAACGCATTCTGGATGAGAAAACAGAAGAAAATCAGCGGAAGAATAAATTGTGATGATGGATCTGTTTATAAATATATATCTGCCTCGTTTGTTTGATTGGGTGATAGAAACGTCCATTATGGCAAGTATTGTAGTTGGCTTCATTTTATGTGTCAAAATCGTATTGAGAAACAAATTGACCCCAAGGTGGCAGTATGTATTATGGATGGTATTAATTGTGAGGCTTGTGTTACCGTGGTCGCCAGATAGTTCCTATAGTATTTATTCTATTCTTTCGTATAACAGTGGAACCGAGGCTATTTTTCATCAAAAAGAATCTATGAACGAGAATGTGGTTGTAGATGATACGAATGTGTCTGGAAACGAAAATAATTACGCACCTAGTTTCATAAAAATAGCTGAGGAAAATGAAATAGGGAAGCAGCAAAATAAAAATGAGGCGACATTTTCATTTTATACAATCTTTTTATACATATGGTTAGCCGGGGTTATCATTTTAGGGATTGCGACGGTTGTTATGAATAGACGCTTGCATCGATACATGAAAAAACAGCCTGCTATTACGGATGAACGGATTGTCAAAATCTTTGAAGACTGTAAAAAATCTATGTCTGTTCAGCAGAATATTCCATTACTGTTAGCTGGGAAAATTTCAAGCCCAACAGTGTTCGGTTTTTTTCATCCAATGGTGTTACTATCAAGTGCTCATATGAAAGTATTAGATGAACAACAACTGAAGTATGTTTTTTATCATGAATTAGCTCATATAAAACGAAGAGATGTCGGAGTCAATTGGCTCATGCATAGCTTACTCATTCTAAATTGGTTTAACCCAATTCTTTGGTATGCCTATTCGTGTATGCGCGAAGATCAAGAATTGGCGTGTGATGCATTCGCTTTAACATTTATAGATTCCGAGGAACAAATCGCATACGGTCATACGATTATTACGCTCTTAGAACATTATGCAAGTTATTATCAAACACCTAGCTTAGCGAATTTAAGTCGAAATAAACGGACGTTGAAAAGGAGAATCCGTATGATTAAGAACTTTCAAAAGAAATCATATCGCTTATCGGCACTTGGAGTCATCGTAGTAATTGCTGTGTCTTCTGTATCGCTATTAAATGCGCGCGCAGATGTACCAACTAAACAAAAGAAAGAGCAAACCGTAATAGAAAAGAAAGAGCAACCTGGAGTTCTCATTGAGAAAAGTGTAGAAAGAACGATTGGTACGAAGGAACAGGCACTTGCAGAATTGAAGATTCCAGAAAGTCAGTATGAAAAAATGATGGATGAAACAGCAGCGGCTAAAAAGTATTTAACAAAAGACGAATTTGATACATATATCACGTTGCAAGGAGAATGGTATGCTCTTCAAAAGAAAGCAATTGCTTTAGGAGGGGATCCGGAACGGCTAAGTGCAGAAGAACAAAACAAAATAGAAAAAATAGCAGAAGAATTAGGGCCACTTTGGGAGAAGGTGAGGAAACATTTCATCTTTACAAAAGAAGAAGCGCAAAAAATAGTGGATTTTCCAATTGAAAAACCAACTTATGTAGCAGAAGGCTATCAACTAACAAAAGAAAGAGTTGATACAGAGGTTACAATTGGAAAACCGATCCCTATTATCAATTCAGAATATAGAGGAGAAGAGTTTGGGTATACGATTTACCAATCGGCTGTTTTAGAAAAAGGAAAAGACCCATTTTACTTTTGGATCAATGATAACGACAAAATGGAAAATTACGAGTTAGAAGGAACAAAGGTCACTTTTGCGAAAATGACAGGAAGCAATGTAAAAGCAATGAAGATGATTGTTCCTGCAACAGGCAAACAGAGTGCCTACCAAATTGTCATTGTTGATGATGTTTTAAATAAGGCTGAGTTAGAGAAGATTATGCTTTCTATGTTGAAGTAATGATGAGAGTTGCATTTTTTCTTTTAACATATACAGGTATACAAAAAGAAGCAACGTCAAAAAACGTTGCTTCTTTTCCTCTATTAAGCAGACTCTCTCTGAACTCTCTCAAGCAAACTCGCCAATATGTGCGTGCGATAAGATTCTAGTTTTTTCCCTTCATAAGTACGGATACCTAATTTTTTTAATTCTTTTACATACCAACCTTTGCTTCCGAAATACATATAATCGCTCCCCTTCAATTTGTTTTTTTATGTGTTCTGATCGTAATGGAGGTACGGGAAATAGATGAAGGAAATGAATTTCGTGTGAAAATGGTTAACTTCGGTGCAAAAGACATATATACTAAAGGTAGTATATAACGAGGTGGGCACGACGTGATTATAGAGAAGCACGAAATTCAAATTGACCAAATTACGAGCGGAAAGGTGAATATATTTACTTTCTATCGAAATAGAAAGCAAATTGACGATCCGTTTTTAAAATTGCAAGAGCCATCGCTTACAGCAAACTACTATTTCCATTTTCATTTGGATGCAGAAAGCTTGAGTCTTCTGCAGGAAGAGTTTCCTAGCGTATATCCGTACGACGGGAATGGAAGCATTCACGACTGGACGGAGAAGATGAAACAAGAGTTAACGCGCCAAATTCAAACAAAGCAGTGGAATAAGCGCGTGCGTATTGGTAACCGGATTCTAGATGTAGTATTTACGTGGTGTGATGAAGAGATAGAATGAAAAAGAAGCGGATAACGCTTCTTTTTTTAGCGCTGGAATAAAACGAGTTTTCCTGCGGAAGATGTGCAACGATGTGTTTTTTCGTACAATTCTTTTTCTTGTAAAATGGATGTTCCTTTTGATTTCGCTTCTGCTTCTGTTGCCGCCTCAAATGATTCGTCTAGCACTTTTGAACCATCTTTTTCAAAGACTGTTAGAACGTATACTCCCATGAAAATTCCCCTCCAAAGATTAAAATCAGAATCTTATAACTATTTTGTCATAAATCGCTAAAATATGCAAAGAAATATGTGACATGATTGGTAATAAGTAAAAGAGCTTTTGTATGTATCCCGCATTAACGGGCAGTAATACTTTCACCTCAAGATTCGGCGGGTGCAAAGAAGTTAGGTAGGAGATAAACTGCCCGTAAAAGCCCGATTGGTGAGGGCTGAGAATCAGTGGGGGATGAAGAACCCCCCACTGATTAAAGTTTCACTTTATGGGGATCCATATCCGGTTGCGATTATCGTACATGGTGGTTTTATAAAGTATGTGTGAAGCCCCTCTATACATTCATGGAAAATAAATAACCTGAGTCCGATATTGTATCAGGCTCAGGTTATTTCGAGATATGTTTTTCCATTAAAGGCTTTTGTCTACAAACTGTATTTCTCTTTGCAATTTTATAAATGAACGGTACATGCCAATTCTCCAAGAGACGATCATCGCAAAAGCGAGTAAGAAGAACATACCGCTTAATTGTCCTAAATCAATTGATTGACTTAAATATGATTTAAAAGCAATGCGGACGACAAGTAAACCGACTAAAATAACGATAAATGCTTTAGAAGGTATTAAATAGATGTCTTTTCCGCGTATTTCAAATTTTGACGTTTTAATAAGAAAAATAGAGAAAAATAAACCAACGATAACTGCTTCTAAAATTTCTGGTGTTGTTAATCGAAATTCTGGTAAGAAGTACATGGAAGCTCCCGTGCTCATAAAAATTGGTGGGAGTATAATTTTTTTAAGTGTGACTGGTTTCTTTGCTGATTTTAAGCGGAGAAACATCATTCCAACAGCCATACAAAGAGCAATAATACTTGATAGAACAGCTAAGTTCATATTTGACACCCTCTTATCCTTTGTATGATTTCTTTAATAGAATCATAAACCAAACGAGGCTAACGCCGATGATAGAATGAGACATTCCTGCCATATGACTTAATCCTTTCAAATCAGTTCCATTGATTTGAAGAAGTCCGCGGGCCGCCAGTGAAGAAACCGTTAAAATCAATCCTATATTATAGACGATAAACCACATGTTAAAACCTTTTGCTTCATGGAATGCAAATGATTTTGATAAGGCGAAAGCGATTAAAAAGAATAAAAATCCAAGAACTAGTACATGTGTGTGCAAAAGGTTCAGAAGAGTAGTGCCTTGAATTCCTTGTGCTTTTGCATATTCTCTTGCGAATATACCTGATAGTAAACCGATAATTAAATATGTGAACGATGCGTTGTATAACTTTTTCATCATATACCTCCTAAGGTGACTTTAACAATGGTGATTTTTGGATTATTTAAAAGCTATTTGTCATTCCGTATATGAGTCCAGAAATATATGGAATGAGCCAAATGAACCATACGATAACACTTAATGTGTGGAACGTTGTCATCATTTTTGTATCTTTTTTTAGTAACACAATTGTTGCCCAAACAGCATGGAATAGCATAAGTAAAATTGCCGATAAGCCCGTTATTCCGTGGAAACTGAATAGAGATCCTGCTTCTGCCATTCTTTCCATTAATGTAGTGCCGATCGTATCACATGCGAGCCCAAGCCAAAAAATAACGACATGCCAAGGTTTTAATGTTTTTTGGAATTTTTCACTCCATACGCCGATTGTATAAAAAATGAGTGCAGCTGTAATAAAGGTAATAGCGGATGCTAACATGTTCATCATTCCTTTCTAACAGTCATTTGCTTTATATAAAGCATGTTACATGAGAATTATGAATAGAATATGAACGCAATATTACATGCGAAATTCGCAGGATTATCCCATTTAAATTTAATTATGTAAAATGTGCTGTTAATAAAAGAAAACTTTCTTATCCCCCTAGTCAAATAGAAGAATAAGAAAGTTTCTTAAAGATAACTATGATTGTACACTTGTTTTTACACTTCGTTTTCTCGTAGTAATTTTCCATCGCGAAGTGTTAAAATTCGATCACATACGTCCAGCATTTTTTCATCGTGTGTAATCATAATCGCTGCTTTTTTATTTTTCTTCACTTCATCTTTCATTAATTCAACTACTTCTCTAGCACGTTTTGAGTCAAGACTAGCAGTAGGTTCATCGGCTAAAATTAAATCTGGATTATTCATAAATGCACGAGCGATGGCTACACGTTGTTTTTCACCACCTGAAAGTTGGTGTGGATAATGATTCATACGATGTGATAATCCAAAAGTTTTCAATAATTGTTCTGCAAATTTGCCAGCTTCTTTTTTATCTTTTCCTTTTAACTTAGCGATATATAAGAGTTGCTCTTTCACTGTTAAGAAAGGTACGAGGTTTGCGAATTGGAAGATAAATCCGATTTTCCGCAAACGAATATCGGTCATTTCTTTTTCTGATAAACTTGTTATATTTTGACCAGAAACATAAATATTTCCTTTTGAAGGAGATAACAATGCACCTGCAATGGAAAGTAATGTACTTTTCCCAGAGCCAGATGGACCAACAATACCGATAAATTCGCCTTCTTTTACATCTAATGTAATGGGGTGCAGAGCAGTTACTTCTGTTTCTCCTTCTCCATATACTTTACTTACTTGATCCAATGTTAATAATGACGACATTACATGCCACCTCCGATTGCTTCTAATGCATCTACTTTCAATACTTGATATAGAGAAATTAGTGTCCCAAGTATACTAATTACGATGAAAATACCAGCATATTGCAAGATTGTTGTTGTTGTTAATAAGAATGGCATACTAGCTGGTAAAACAGCTTGGACAGCAAAGATTAAACCAATACCGATGATAAGAGCAACACCAGATAAGAATATAGACTGGATAACTAAAGTATTTGCTAAATACGAATTTTTCGTTCCGATCGCTTTTAATACACCTAACTGCTGCGTTTTTTGTAATGTAATGACATAGAAGAAAACGCCAATTAATAATGCTGAAATGACAAGTAAAAACGCAATAATCATCGTTAATGTTCCTTGTTCTTCTTTATAACCTGGAATACTTTGTAGAACTTCTTTTTTATCAACAACTGTTGCATTGTCGATTTTTTTATCAGTATTTAGAGCGATTACACTGTAATCTTTTTGATGTGGCAGTGCAATACTGTCCCATACATTTTCATTCATATAAACAACAGGTGAATGACTAAACATTTGATTTTGTGTAAATCCGACAACTTTGAAAGCTTTTTGTGAAATAGGGTCTACTAGTTCATCTCCAAGTTTGATCCCTTTTTCTTTTATAGATTCATCAGCAACGATTTCATTATTTTCTAACGCACCGTTTTTTCCTTCAATTACTTTTGGGGCAATAAATGAATCTTGTTTACTTGAGAAAATCGCAACATCAACTTTATTTGAACTTCCTTCTTGTTCGAATGTATCCATTTTAATATGCATTGGAACTGCATCTTTTGCATCAACCTGTGCCAATACTTTATCTACATCTTCTTGCTTAATTTGGGAGCGTAATAATTTTCCCTCTGCATCATCTGATAATATAAATTTGTCTGCTTTCATTTCAATAATAGACGAAGCATTATCATGCGATAAACCATTTGCTAGACCTGATATGATAAGTACAAGAAATGATAATAACATCATGATTGTACCAATTAATCCGTACCGTAATTTCGATTGTTTTAATTCTTTAAGTGCTAAAAACATTAGGTTCATTCCTCCTCGTTTCATTTCATGTTCTTATCATAAAGAAGAAATATGAACGGAATATGAACAACAAGTTACAAAAGACGAATCTACAGTTCATATATAAATATGTTGCAAAAAAAGAAGATAGCTCCTTATTGTATAAAGGGAGTTATCTTCTTTTAGATTGCTGTATATTGATGGAAATGTTGTTCCTTGTTTGAAGTAGGTATTTTTAATTTTGCGTATGAATCGTTCCTTTTTGTTGTTTCTGAAGGTAAATAGAAAAAGTCGTTCCTTTTCCAAGTTCACTATCCACTGTGATTGCTCCGCTATGAAGGTCAATGATTTTTTTTACAATAGAAAGACCTAATCCACTTCCATTTACATTTCTGTTTCGAGCCGTATCAACTTTATGAAAGCGATCAAATATTTTTTTTATTTCATTTTCAGGTATACCAATACCCATATCAGTAATCGAAATGCGCCATTCTGTTTCCAGCTCTTCTGCTTCAAAGGCTATCGTTCCGCCGCTCTCTGTAAATTTGATACTATTGGTAAATAGATTCATCCATACTTGATAGAGCAAGTTTTCGTCTCCGTAAATTTGTATGTTGGGAACATCCATTTCAACTGCAAGCTCTTTCTTTCTCCATTCCCATTCAAGCATAAAGATAATATCTTTTATTTGCTTCCCAAGGTCAAAGGATCGTTTACGTAAAGTAAGATCTTCTTTATCAAGTGATGCAAGTAGTAATAATTGTTTGCACAAACTGGACATGCGTCGACTTTCTGATTCGATGATTTCTAGGTAATGTGTTTGCTCAGATTTCGTTAAATTATTCGTTTGTAATGTTTTTGAAAACCCTTGAATAGATGATAATGGTGACTGAAATTCATGTGAAACATTCGAAACAAATTCTTGTCGCATCTGCTCTGAATTTCGTAATTTTTTAGCCATTTTACGAAAGTGAGTTGCAAGTGTTCCAATCTCATCTCGGCGATTTTCTGGTAGTGCTAAATCATAGTTTCCACTTGCAATCTCTTTTGTCGCATGTGTAAATCTTTGAATAGGACGAACGACAAATCGGGTAGCTACCGCAATGCAAATTAGACTGATTATGATAATTAACCCTAATAAAACAGCATAGAAAAGACGTAATTCTCCAAATTGCTGTTGAATATCCGGGCGAATAAAGAGCGCGTACACTTTATCGTTATTTTTAATAGGAATTCCTATACTATTCAAAAGCGTATTGTCAAAAAAGCCAGTAGCAAATAAACGATTTGGATATGTTAAAATCCCATTGTATATATTTCCGTTTAATACATGTTCAATCGTTTCTTCGCTAATATTCATTGTCTTGAAATCATCACCGTATCGCTTACCTTGTTTTTTATCGTCTACTACGTAAACTTCAAAGCCAAGGTTAGAAATAGACTGTAAATAATCATCTTTATTTTGTTCTGTATTTTTCTCGTATAAATGTTTTACTTCTTGGGCATATTTTAAAATTTTCTCACTGTTATATGGTTTTAAGTAAACATGATAATATACATTTGTAAGTAAAAATGCCAATATACTACTAACCAACATAATAAAAACTGATATGATAACAAATCTAGAATATAATGAGTGCATATTTTTTCACCTCTAATTTCTAGAATAAGAGATGTTTATGAACAGAAGATGAACATGTTATTACAACATCCCGTTTGATAAATCATTAGGTATAAAAGTCGGAATTTTACAACTATTAAGTTGTGAAATGAGCAATTATCAAAAGAAATATGTAATATATCGTGCTAAAATAAAGTGAAACTTATATATATCCGACTTGATTTTCGAGAACCTAAGTCGCGGTTATGAAAACAAAAGAAGATTTCTACTCGCTTTCTCCTTTTGTTCTCACTTGGCATGGGGCCAAAAAGGCACTGACCGTTTCTATCCATCGACGGATGCTCTCTCCGCACTTATAAAGGAAGGTTTATGTATTTTTTTAATTTGTACTTATATATATGAACAGTTATGCTGTTTGCAATAGAGTAAGGAAAAGAAAGGATCGTTAATTTGTGAAACAAATAAAGTTTATACATGCGGCAGACTTGCATTTAGATAGTCCGTTTAAAGGAATGGAAATGAATGTGCCGTCATCCGTTTGGGAAAGAATGAAGCAAAGTACGTTTCAGTCGTTTGAGCGTATTATCGATAAAGCAATTCAAGAACGCGTTGATTTTGTGCTACTTGCAGGAGATTTATATGATGCGGAAACGAGAAGTTTACGTGCGCAAGTGTTTGTGAGAGAGCAAATGAAGCGCCTTTCGCATTATGATATCCCTGTTTATATGATTCATGGCAACCATGATCATTTAGGTGGAAGCTGGGCGGCAATTGAGTTTCCAGAGAATGTTCATGTGTTTGCAGAGCCTTATGTAGAAGCAAAACCATTTTATAAAGACGGAGAACTGCTTGCATCTATTTATGGATTTAGTTATCTCCAGCAAGCTGTAACGGATAATATGACGGCGCAGTATGAAAAGATGAGCAATGCACCTTTTCACATTGGGATGCTTCACGGGAGTGTAGAAGGCGATGCAGAACATAATCGTTATGCACCGTTTCAAATTCGTGAGCTGAAGGAAAAAGGATTTGATTATTGGGCTCTTGGCCATATACATAAACGAGAGATTTTAGCAGAGGAGCCGTATATAATTTATCCAGGTAATATACAAGGACGCCACCGGAAGGAAACGGGAGAAAAGGGAGCGTATCTTGTTGAGATATCGGAACAGGGAACGAATTGTTCCTTTTTCGGTGCGGCAGATGTAGTTTGGGGAGAAGTGGAAATTCATATTGATGAACTAGAAACAGTCGATCATCTTATGACAGCTGCTACGGAAGTGCTCAATGCGTGTCGTAAGGAAGAGGAAGGAACTCTTTTGACAGTCGTGTTTACTGGACAAGGACCACTCGCTTCTTATTTACGTGATGAAAAACGTGTGGAAGAGATTTTTCATATTTTAGCAGCGGGAGAAGAGCGTAAAGATTTCGTGTATGTGATGAAGTGGAAGAATGAGACGATTTCATTTGCGGAAACGGAGCGGTTAAAAGAGGAGAATCATTTTGTCGGTAGTGTGCTGAAAGAACTAGAATCCTTTACGAATATGGATGCGGTGCTGAGAACGATTTGGACATCTCCTGTCGCGCGTAATGTGGTTGAATCTTTTTCAGAAGAGGAGAAAGCAGAGATTCAAAAGGAAGCGGAAAATATTATATTAGAGCAACTATTCCAGCAAGAGAGGGATAAAAAATGAGAATTGAAAAACTCCATATTTACGGCTATGGGAAATTAGAAAATGTGGAAATGGATCTTTCAATGCTGACGGTGTTGCATGGTGAAAATGAAGCGGGTAAATCGACGATTCGTTCGTTTATGAAGAGTATTTTATTTGGGTTTCCAACAAGGGGACAAAGACGCTATGAGCCGAAAGAAGGCGGAAAGTATGGCGGTGCGCTGACGGTTATGACAGAGCAGTACGGAAGAGTGAAAATCGAGCGCCTTCCGAAAACGGCTGCTGGGGAAGTAACGGTTTATTTTGAAGATGGAAAAACATATGGCGAAGAAGTGCTGCAAAATGTGCTGAGCGGGATGAATGAGAACTTATTTGATTCTGTTTTTTCGTTTGATATGCATGGTTTGCAAAATATTCATCACATTGGAGAAGCTGAAATCGGAAATTACTTATTTTCGGCAAGTGCAGTTGGAAGCGACGCGCTGCTCCAGTTAGATAAAAAGTTAGAAAAGGAAATGGAGCAGCGTTTTAAGCCGAATGGTCGTAAGCCGGAGATTAACGTGTCGCTTCAAGAAATAAAGAAGCTGCAGGAAAAGCTTGGGGCGTGGCAAGGAAAGATTAGTACGTATGAAAAGCTAATGGGACAGTTAAAAGAAAGTGAAGCGCGCCTTGCTCATGTTCGGAATGAAAAAGAGATGGCCGAAAAGCGCAAGCAAGACTATGAAGTATTGGCTACGCTGCAACCTCTTGTTATTGAAAAGCGTGCATATGAAAAAGCGCTAGAAGAACAGCAGAATCCATTTCCGGTTCGAGGCGTAGAACGTTATGAAACGATAAAAGCAAAACTTGAGCCACTTAGTGTGCAACTTGATTCCATCCAGAAAAGGATGGAAATGGTGCAATCAGAACTAGATGGGATAGAAGTACAAGAAGAGCTTTTGCAAAAGGATCGTTATGTAGAAGAACTTCTTATGCAGCATATGTCATATGAAAATGCGCGCCAAGAAATGCGCGATATTACAGTAAGTATAGGGAATATGAAAGAAGAGATAGAAGAGCTTGAGCAACAAATCGGTGCGACTTTTGAGAAGGAAAGTGTATTGTCATTTGATACAAGCCTTGCCGCAAAAGAAATGGTAACGCAAACGGTGCAAAAGGCAAGAGAATTAGATAGGCGGAAAGAGCAGCTTGATGAGCGTTTTAAAGTAGCGCAAGAGCAATTGGAAGAACAGGAAGAAAATGTAGGTCACATTCGAAAGCAAATGTTAGCGGATGAAGAGAGGCAAAAGCTTGTAGACAAGGAAAAAGAGTTTCAAGGTACAAGTTTTATTGGGACTAGTGGTCAATATGAAGAAAGAATGAACAGTGCGCAGGAAAAGAAAAAGCGCTGGCAGAAAGTTTGTTTCCTTTTGTTAGCTCTGAATACAGTGATGTTACTGACAAGTGTATTGTTAGATAACCGTTCGTTGTTATTTGCGAGTGTTATCTTCTTTGTCCTCATTGTACTTGCCCTTGTTTTGTATAAAGATACTTCTTCAGAAAGTTTACAAGAAGAACTGCTTTCGCTAAGACAAAGTGCGGGCGGAAGGCAAAATGAAGAGGCGCTATCTATTCGTTATCAATTAGAAAAAGATGAAGAAATGCGGAAATTATTTGAGCGCGAGTCTTATAAGTTACAACAAATCGAACGAGCCTATGATAAAGTGGTTTCTGCATATGAAGAGTGGGAGCGAGAGACGTTCCATGCGGGAGAGCAAGTAGATACATATAAAGCGCGTTATTCTTTCCCGAGCTTTTATACATTTGCACATGTATTGCCGGCGTTTGAACGTATGGAAAAGATGCAGCAATTATATCGCGAAGTAGGAAAGCAATCGGAGCGAAAAGAGATATTATATGAAATGATTTCGCAGTTTGAACATAAACTAGAGAACGTTATGAAAAATACAGACTTTGATCAGCTTCATATGATTCGTGATCGTATTCAAAAGGAAAAAGAAAAAGGGCAAAAGAAGGAACAACTTGCAGGGAAGCTTGCTGATTGGAAAGAAGAACGAGAAGTATTGCAGCATCAAGTAAATCAGCTCATGCTTGAAAAAGGTGCGCTATGGGAAGTGGCGGCAACTACTAACGAAGAGACATTTTTAGAAGCGGGTAAAAGAGCGGAAAAGCGTGAAGAGGCAGAGAAGCAAGTCGAGCGGTTATTACCTCAAATTGATATGTTAGAAAAGCGTTTAACAAGTTTATCGCTAGTGGAACACTATCAAGTAAACGGGTATGAAGAAAACGTAAATCAAGAAGTGCTTCATATAAGAGACTTCCTTTCAGAAGAGAAGAAATTGACTGAGCATATTGCGGAGTACCGCGTAGAGATTGCGAATTTAGAAGAAGGCAGTACGTACGGTGATTTATTACATGAGTGGGAAATGAAAAAATCGTATGTGCGTGAGCAAGTGAAAAAATGGGCTGCGTATGCCACGGCAAAAACAGTGTTAACAAAAACGAAGCAATACTATCATGAAGTACAATTGCCGCGTATTTTACAAAAGGCTGAAGAGTATTTTGTATACTTAACAGGTGGAAAGTATAGTAAAATATTTTCACCGTCAGAAAATGAGCCGTTTATTGTTGAGCGGAGTGATGGTATTCGTTTTTATAGTCATGAATTGAGTCAAGCAACAGCGGAGCAACTCTACTTATCACTGCGTTTTGCGTTAGCGCGGACATTTGAACATGATTATCCATTTGTTATTGACGATAGTTTTGTGCATTTTGATGCGATACGAACAGAACGAACAATCCAGTTAATAAAAGAAATTGTGAAGGATAGACAAGTGATTTTCTTTACATGTCATGCCCATCTATTATCATTCTTTACGGAGAAACAGATTATAAAATTATCACGTGAGCGTAAAGAAAATAAGGTGTAGTGTGCTATACTAAAAGTACTTAAGTTGGTGGAGGAATCAGAATGAAAAAGAAAATTGCAGAGTATGAAGTTGGTGAACAAGTCGATATCTTCCTGCTAATTAAAACAGCGACAAAAGGTATCGCAAGTAATGGAAAGCCATTTTTAACAGTAATCTTACAAGACCAAAGCGGAGATATTGAAGCGAAGCTATGGGATGTATCACCAGAAGTTGAGAAACAATATGTGGCAGAAACAATTGTGAAAGTAGCTGGGGATGTTCAAAATTATAAAGGACGCATTCAACTACGTGTGAAACAAATCCGCCTTGCAAATGCGAATGAAGTAACAGATATCTCAGACTTTGTTGAGAAAGCTCCAGTGAAAAAAGAAGATATGGTAGAAAAGATTACACAGTACATATTTGAAATGAGAAACCCAAACATTCAGCGTCTGACAAGACATTTATTGAATAAACATCAAAATGAATTTTTAGACTATCCAGCAGCAACGAAAAATCATCACGAGTTCGTATCAGGACTTGCGTATCACGTTGTATCCATGCTTGATTTAGCGAAAGCAATTGCTACGCTATATCCATCTTTAGATAAAGATTTACTGTATGCAGGCGTTATTTTACATGACCTTGGTAAAGTAATTGAATTATCTGGCCCAATTTCAACAACATATACATTAGAAGGAAACCTACTCGGTCACATTTCCATCATGGTAAACGAAATTGGAAAAGCAGCAGATGAGCTAAAAATTGAAGGCGAAGAAGTATTAATCCTTCAGCACATCGTTTTATCCCATCACGGGAAAGCAGAATGGGGTAGTCCAAAGCCGCCATTAGTAAGAGAAGCAGAAATTCTGCACTACATTGATAATCTAGATGCGAAGATGAACATGATGGATCGTGCCCTTGGACGCACGAAACCAGGTGAATACACAGAACGCGTCTTTGCGCTTGATAACCGTTCGTTTTATAAACCTACTTTTCATAACTAAATAACACTTATAAGGCAAGTGATTTTAGCGTATAGCTGAGATTACTTGCCTTTTTCATTTTCAACAGTAGGGATTGATGCGGATTTTGTGATGTAGTTTTGACTTATGTCTTACAAAATATATTTCTCAAGTTATTTTTAAAAGGAAGATATATACAAAAAGTTCAATTGTGTTAATATTTAGATAATTACAGGAAGAAATGAGGGGGATGAATTTCTATGAGTGCACATGTAGTAACGAAAGAACAAATTAAGCATTCATTAGACGCTTGGTATCAATCCATGTTGCAACAGCAGGTGGAGAAGGCGACTCGGTTGAAGGAAGAGATTGATAATAAAATCAATCATGCAGAAGCAGATCAAGATGTACGATTGTATTACGCATTATTGGATTTTAGATATAAGGTGTTAACTGATTGGGTTGCGGTTAAAGAAGATAGTTTTGACCAGGTGGAATCTTTTGGGATTCCGGCAGAAGGATTCTTGGCATATTATTATCATTTATTCAAGGCTTTCCACTTGAGAATTATTACTAACTATATAGAAGCAAAAGAACAGTTTGATAAAGCTGAGAAACTATTACGATATATTACTAATCCGTTCGAAAAAGCTGAATTTAATTATAGACTAGGCGAATTTTATTATCACTCATATCAACAAGTAAAAGCGATTGATTACATTCAAAAAGCAAAAGAGGAATTTTCTAAGCAATCAGGATATGAAATCAACCTTGCATTATGTGAAAATGTATACGGATTATGTTGTATCGATTTAAAACAATTTGAATTAGCTGAAGAAACATTGAACGCTGCATTAGATGTATTCCAAAAAGTGAGCCATGAAAAGTATATTTTCATGGTACGCAATAACTTAGGGTTACTGTATGCAAATCAAAATGTATCCGAATCAGCAATCCGTCATTTATCAGAAGTGACAAAGAAAGTTCCCAATCATTTCCGGGCACTGTATTTGGAAGCTGATGAGAATTTGAAATTAAATCAATCAGATATTGCTGAATCATTAATAGAAAAAGGGTTGCATATCTGTAATGAGTTGAAGAATCAAGAATATCAATATCGTTTCTTGATTTTAAAAGAAATGAATACAAATATAGAATCATTTGAAAAAACTGTTTTAGAAGGACTTTCGTACTTTGAAAAAGAAGAATTATTTGATTGTATTGAAGAGTATACAGGTCGTCTAGCTGATAAATTCTACAATGAAACCAATCATGAAAAAGCAAGTAAATATTATCACATGAGTAAAGAAGCAAGAAAAAAACAAATGAAAAAAGGAGCATTAAAATGATGAAAAAAATTATCTTTGCAGCAATAGGTTTTTCATTTTCGTTATCTATTACAGCTGGGTTTCATGATTTTAACAATATTGCTTTCAACAAAGGTGATACTGGCGGAGCACCTGCAAGACCTGATTTAGTATACAACGTTGGAGATACACCTGCACCGGCTTACAGTATAGGTGACGGTGGCGGAATTGTAGCACAAGAAAATTAAGTGAATTCATAACAAAAAGAAGAACGCCAACCCTCACGAAAAGGCGTTCTTCTTTTTATTATTGTAAGGTTTCCTCTGACGTGCCTAATTGTGAATCACATATCTTAAAAACCTCAAATCTCTCAAGAAAATAAATTCCCATAAAAAGAATTGACTTACTTTTTGTTTGTAACTATAATGATTACAAGCGAGTTGGACGATGAGAAAATAATCGGATACAAGAAATATTTCAATGTATTCTTATTTAAAGAGAAAGCTATTTTTTTAACATAGTTGTAACTAAAGTGGTTACGACTATGTTGGCTATAAAATACCGACAAAAAGTAAAAACTAAATTATATGTGTTTATAGTTACAATGGCAGAAAGGAGATATTTTATTTGAAGCGATTAAAGTTTTATATAATTAGTTGCCTTACGCTTGTTGTGCTGGTCGTTTGCAATATCGTTGAGAAGCCGACAGCGAAAGTGGAAGAAGTGAAAGATGTTTTTGTTACGAAATTACACACAAAAGAAAAAATGGTAGAAATCGATGGACAAACGATATATTTTAAACAAATTGGTGAAGGGAAACCGCCGCTACTTATGCTTCATGGTTTTGGAGGTTCTTCTGATGGATTTCGCGATATTTATCCAGAACTCGCGAAAGACCATACGATTATTGCGGTTGATATTGTAGGGTTTGGTCGCTCTTCTAAGCCGGTTGATTTTCAGTATTCATTTCCGAAACAAGCAAATTTATATTATCAGTTAATGAAAAAACTAGGCTATGATCAGTTTGCGCTACTTGGTCATTCGATGGGTGGAGAGATTTCTCTTAATGTAACGTATTTATATCCTGAGGCAGTTACACAGCTTATTTTAGCGGACTCGACAGGAATCGAATCTTTCCAGCAAAAAGGAGATATTCAAAAGCCGAAGTTGTCGGTTGATATAAATAATGTATCTACTATTACCGATTATAATAAAAATGAAGTGAAAAATAGCAGAGATGATAAAGAACATTATCGTGAACTGACGAAAATGAGAGAGCACCGCATTGAGATGGATGCAGATGCGATTCAAGTGCCGACGTTAATTATTTGGGGGAGAAATGATAAAAGTGTTCCGTGGAAGAATGGTGAGACCTATCACCAATTATTCAAAAATAGTACATTCCATATAATCGAAAAAGGGTATCACGCCCCGTTTCGTCAAGAACCGGAAGAGTTTATGGGGTATGTCCAAGATTTCTTTGAAAAGAATGTGAAAAGGTAATAGGCTGTCAGTTGTGTCGTTATTTGCCGAATGGTCGATATCCTTTGTCATATATTTCAATTTGCGCTCATATATGGTGAGAAATGATCGATATATTTGAAAAATCGCCGATAAAATTTCATTTACCAATTTCTCCATAACCTAAAAAAGGGTTCTGCTTAAATAAGCAGAGCCCTTTTTTGTATGGAGAATTGTCAGAAAAATATTTCTCAACCTTTTATTATATCTGAAGTTTTAAAATATATTGAAAATTTGATAATCTAACAATATTATGTACATATCGACAAAAAGTCCGATGAATCGCAAACATAGGGGAGGAAAAGCATTGAAAAAGAATCAGAAGTTCAAACCTTTATCAGTATTAGCAACAGCGGCTGTATTAAGTAGTACGTTTGCATTTGGGGGGCAATCTGCATATGCAGAAACGCCATCATCATCCTTACCAATCGATGAGCATTTAATCCCGGAGGAGCGTTTGGCGAAAGCGTTGAAGGAACGCGGGGTTATTGATAAATCAGCATCACAAGCAGAAACGTCAAAGGCTATTGAAAAGTATGTTGAGAAAAAGAAAGGGGAAAACCCTGGAAAAGAGATTGTTACTGGAGATAGTTTGACGCAAGAAGCTTCTGACTTTATAAAAAAAGTAAAAGATGAAAAGATGAAGGAAAAGGAACAAGCAGATAAACCGGTAACAGGAGCGGTAGCTGGTCAAGCTTCAGGAATCAATCCTGGGAAATTAAACGGGAAAGTGCCGACTACACCAGCGAAACAAGCAGAATATAATGGGGCAGTTCGCACAGATAAAGTGCTTGTTTTACTTGTAGAATTTAGCGATTTCAAACATAACAATATTGATCAAGAGCCAGGCTACATGTATTCGAAAGATTTTAACCGCGAGCATTATCAAAAGATGTTATTTGGTGATGAGCCATTTACGCTATTTGATGGATCAAAAATTAATACATTTAAGCAATATTATGAAGAGCAATCGGGCGGTAGCTACACAGTTGATGGAACGGTAACGGAATGGTTAACTGTTCCAGGAAAAGCTTCGGATTACGGTTCGGATGCTGGTACTGGTCATGATAATAAAGGGCCTTTAGGACCACGTGATTTTGTGAAAGAAGCGTTAAAAGCAGCGGTAGCAAAAGGGATTAACTTAGCTGATTTTGACCAATTTGATCAATACGACTACAACGGAAATGGAAATAAAAATGAGCCAGACGGCATTATCGATCATTTAATGGTTGTTCATGCGGGTGTAGGACAAGAAGCTGGCGGCGGTAAGTTGAAAGATGATGCGATTTGGTCTCACCGTTCAAAACTTGGATCAAAACCATATGCGATTGATGGTACAAAATCTTCTGTTTCAAACTGGGGCGGAAAAATGGCTGCATACGACTATACAATCGAGCCTGAAGATGGAGCAGTTGGTGTATTTGCTCATGAGTACGGTCATGATTTAGGATTACCAGATGAGTACGATACGAAGTACACAGGGAACGGTGAGCCGGTTGAATCTTGGTCTCTTATGAGTGGCGGCAGCTGGTCTGGGAAAATTGCTGGAACTGAGCCAACAAGTTTCTCACCACAAAATAAAGAGTTTTTCCAAAAGAACATGGGCGGAAACTGGGCGAACATTTTAGAAGTAGATTACGATAAACTTCGTGGTGGTATTGGTGCTGCAACGTATATCGATCAAAGTGTAACAAAATCTAAACGACCAGGCATCGTTCGCGTGAACTTACCTGACAAAAATATTAAAAATATCGAAGCAGCATTCGGTAAGCAGTTTTATTACAGCACAAAAGGAAATGACATTCATACAACACTTGAGACACCAGTATTTGATTTAACAAATGCGACGAATGCGAAGTTTGATTATAAAGCGTTCTATGAGCTGGAAGCGAAGTATGATTTCCTTGACGTGTACGCGATTGCAGAAGATGGAACGAAGACACGTATTGATCGAATTGGTGAAAAAGATGTAAAAGGCGGTATGGATACAACTGATGGTAAATGGGTTGATAAATCATACGATTTAAGCCAATTCAAAGGAAAGAAAGTAAAATTACAGTTTGAATATATTACAGATATTGCAGTGTCTTACAAAGGATTTGCGTTAGATAATGCAGCATTAACAGTAGATGGTAAAGTTGCGTTTTCAGATGATGCAGAAGGGCAATCAGCAATGACGTTAAAAGGATTTACTGTGTCTAACGGATTTGAACAGAAGAAGCATAACTACTATGTAGAGTGGAGAAATTATGCTGGTTCTGACCAAGCATTACAACATGCGCGTGGTCCAGTATTTAACACAGGAATGGTTGTATGGTATGCGGATCAAAGCTTTACAGATAACTGGGTAGGCGTGCATCCAGGTGAAGGATTCTTAGGTGTAGTTGATTCTCATCCTGAGGCAATCGTAGGAACATTAAACGGACAACCGACTGTGAAGAGCAGTACGCGTTATCAAATTGCAGATGCGGCATTCTCATTTGATCCAACGCCAGCATGGAGAGTAGATTCACCGACTCGCGGAATCTTTGATTATAAAGGGTTACCAGGAGTTGCGAAGTTTGATGATTCTAAGCAATATATGAATACATTGATTCCAGATGCAGGACGTAAGTTGCCGAAGTTAGGATTAAAGTTCGAAGTAGTAGGTCAAGCGGAAGACAAGTCTGCAGGTGCAGTTTGGATTCATCGCTAAGAAATGAAATGAGGAGCAGTACTCTTAAAGAGTACTGCTTTTTCATCATTATAAAGAGAGTCAGTTTAATAAAATGAATGTTGGAATAAATATGAAAATTTTGTATGATTTTTGTAAGGGATCTCTATTTTATATTCAGTATGTTGTTTTTGTCTAATAAATAAAGAGTTCGTGAGGTTGGGAGAAAAATGATGCAAGAAGCGAAAAAAATGATGTCTGTCCCAGATTTAAGAGAAATAGCAAAACGTTACAGAAAAAAATATTATTCAGCTGTATTTATTTCATATGAAGAAACAGTGAGTTTATGGAATTCATATAAAGAAAATGGAAACAAATATTTTCGATTTATATTTTCTAGAGGCTCAAACGGAGGCTGGAGAGGAACACTTATTGTTAATGAGTATGGACAAGTTGTTTCAAGAAGAGAAGCGGAGAGAATTGAAAGCATCATAATAAATTATAAGGATTATTTTGCCACTCTTACACCTAGTCTTGAATTACAACCGTTATGCGTGAAATTGAAGCAACATTTAGTTGAATTCATCATTATGTTACAGCAAGAAGAAAAAGAGAACCAGTTTATCACTGAAGCATTAAAGTGCACGTTAGATATCATGGTGGAATTCGATAAGTTTATTGAATTTTTAGAAGCAAGAAGTGCATTAACGTGTAAGCTTAATGAACCGATTGATGCGGAATCTTATGACGTTGCGAAAGAATTATTAAAATACCATACGCATTATTTATTTGAGATGGAAAAACTGTATATCTCAGCAAGAAAAGAGATACAGAGATGCAAAAAGGAACTCACGAAAATGAATTTAAAAAATAAAAGGGAGGTCCTTAGCTGTATATCTAAATTTAATAGTGGTATTACATATACAAAGTGGTTGTATCACATGAAGAAATATAGAGCCGGAATTCGATATCATAAAGTGTATGAAGGTATTTCACAGCGAGAAGAATTAACACAGCATATTATAAAGATTAGTCAAGAACAGTTTCATAAAGAGTATAAAAAGAAGTTACGTAATTAGTGTGAGGGATAAAAATGGGATATATTGTTGGGATGTTACGGAAAGATGTAGAAGAATACGATTCATTGGTAGATGTCATGAATAGTGAAAAAATAGCAAGATTGCTAGATGTAATAAAACGATATGGGAATTATTTTGTTCCAAATCGAATAAAAACGGAGTTCACTTTGATAGATTCATCCGATCCTTTCGAAATGCAAGTAGAACACCTTTTACAAGAAGCAGCTTTTGTCAAAGGGTTTGGTACGTCAGAATGGATAAAAATAGATGAAAGTGGAAAAGAAGTCTTTCGAATGTACCAAAAACGAGATGCCATCTATTTTGTAGCGGATGAGAATTATTTGATGCAACCTGAAAAGAATGATTTGGAATGCTTTTTTAAGATGTTTAAAGAAATAGCGATTCAGTTACATTTTCAAATTGGTGTTATAGGGTATAATGCGTTTTATCTTTTTAAGTTTTTTTGGAGGGGACAAATTCCGAAATTGGAGCATTATATTTGGGCGCATAAAGATTCAAGCATAGGTGGAAGATTAGAGACGCATTTTGATTATAATTATGAAGAACGATGTGAAAAGTTATCTTTTAAAGTGAATAAAATAGATTCCTATTATGAAGTTTTTTTATCGGAAGATATAATGTCACCTGTGAGTTATAAGGTGGAGCAAGAATTTGTATATGAAGTGCTTTATGATAAAAGTAGAGGGCTCATTCCGTATACAATAACAGGGGTTTTAATGAGTGAAAATTTAGAAAACACAATCAAGAGAATAAGTAAATAGATGGAATGTGAATCATCTAGTCATAATCCTTCCTTTCCTCTCATACAGTGAAACTAACAAGGCTTGTCTTAGGAAAGGAAGGAAATCGAGTGGAAACTTTACCATGGTGGATTTATCTTATTATTATTGGGATTGTCGTAAGTGGCTACATGGTTTTATATACTTCAAAAAAAGAACAAGATATGGATAATGAGTTTATCGAAAAAGAAGGCGAAGTATACATGAAGCGTTTAGAAAAAGAGCGCGAGAGACGTAATCAAGAAAGTGATAAAGATTCTGTACTGCTTTAATAGAAACCTTTTGAGAAGAGAAATGTATGTATTTCTCTTCTTTTTATTTTACAGGAAATATTGATTATGGAATATTTGTATAAAGTGAAACTTTAATCAGTGGGGGTTTTCTTCATCCTCCACTGATTATCAGCCCGCACCAATCGGGCCTTTACGG
>NZ_NTUG01000003.1:0-167918 GCF_002561295.1 Bacillus cereus | reverse complement strand
ATTCTAGCCGCTAGAGCTGGGACATTGTTTGCACCGAATTTTGAGGTGGGAGTATTACTGCCCATTAATGCGGGATAAAAGGAAAGTATACGTTGCGTTTCAAAACGACATGATATATGGTACGAAATGGCGCTATTTTTCGGTGTAACGTATAGGTTGCGCAGATTATGCAACTACAACTATCTTTACTCTTCATCATTCATGTACTCATACTAGGGCATAGAGAGAGGTGATGAGCTCATTATGATTTTTAGCGAACGCTTAAAAGAAGAAAGAGAAAAAAGAAATTGGTCGCAAAATGATTTGGCTGAAAAAATTCATGTAAGTCGTCAGTCTGTTTCGAAATGGGAGACGGGAAAGAACTATCCGAGTATCGAAATCATCATTCATTTGAGTGATCTATTTGGTATTACAATAGATGAGTTATTGAGGAGTGATGAGGAGTTGAAGCAGAAAGTGATTCAAGATAGTAAACAATTAGCGCATCCAAAATGGAAGATGTTTTTTGATAGTGTATTTATGTTAGGGTTATTTTTGTTGTTATTAAAAATTAGTGTACTGCTGTTAAATAAGTTTGCAGGAGCAAATATAACCATTTTAGCAGGGGCACCGTATGTCATGAATTTTGCGCCGTTACTACTAATGGTGATAGGTGGCACAGGGGCGGATAAGTTGAAAAAGATGTATCAATAAAAAGCTTCCCCTAAATTGGGGCAGTTTTTTTATATCGGCGGAAAGCACGAATATATCAGCGGTTTTTCAAATATATCGGCGATTCGACATAGGATATCGACCGTTCGACAAGGTGCGACAAGGAAGCGAGTTGAAAATTTCCACAACTCGCTTTTCTTTTCTCCTAAATTGTGTACTATAAAGGGTAGAATGACGTAAAGAAGGGGATTTTTGAATGGAATTTCATGAACAACAGATTTTGCCAGCTGTTCGGCAAATTAAAGATTTAGAAAAGTTACTACATAGCTCTTATGAGTATATTGTTATTTTAGATATTCATATCGGTCAATTGAAAAGTGTCGTGGCACTGGCGAAGCTGCATGGTAAAAAGGTATTTTTGCATGTCGATTTAATTCACGGACTGCAAAGTGATGGCCATGCGACGGAGTTCTTATGCCAAGAATATAAGCCGTACGGACTATTATCGACCAAGGCAAGTGTCATTATGAAGGCGAAGCAAAAGGGTGTTGTCGCGATTCAGCGTATCTTTTTAATCGATTCGAGTGCAATGGAGAAAAGTTGCAATCTTTTAGAGAAGACAAAGCCAGATTATATTGAGGTGCTTCCAGGCGCTTTAACAGGTGTGATTGCTGAAGTGAAAGAACGTACGGGCGTACCGATTTTAGCAGGTGGATTTATTCGCACAGTGGAGGATGTAGAAAGAGCGCTCGCGGCTGGTGTCACAGCAATTACAACGTCGAAAAAAGAACTGTGGAAACATTATAAGAAATAGGAAAAAGGAAAAGCTTTCTTTTAGGTAGGAAAGAGGATCCACCAATGTATAGAAGCGGTCAGAGCCTAAATTCGCCCCGAGCCGTGTGAAAACAGAGGGGGAAAATGAGTGGAAGGCCGCTTTTGTCTTCATAGCACTGGCTTGTATGTTGAGAAATTAAAGTGGATGTAAAAAGTGTCGAAAATGTGAAAAAATTTTATTGACACCGCTTTCAATTGAGGTTAACATTATAGACAAGTTAATAAACGTGACGGAGAAAAGTAGAGATCCACATTTCATTGATTCTATACAAGTGTTGTATAGAATCGTGCCAGATGTGGATCTTTTTCTTTTGAAAAAAAACGAATGGCCATTCATTTTGCCTCTATCACATTGGAATCATTTAAATTGATTGTGGAGGGATTTTATGTCAGCATTTTTAGGGGAGTTAATAGGGACAGCGTTGTTAATCGTTCTTGGTGGCGGCGTTTGTGCTGGTGTAAGTTTAAAGAAGTCATTTGCTAAAGATTCTGGTTGGATCGTTATTACGATGGGCTGGGGCTTAGCAGTTGCTGTTGCAGCATATGCAGTTGGATCAATTAGTGGGGCACATTTAAATCCAGCTTTAACAATTGGACTCGCATTTAAGGGAGCGTTCCCATGGAGCGATGTACCAGGCTATATCGTAGCGCAAATGATTGGGGCAATCATCGGTGCAATTATCGTATATTTACATTACTTACCGCATTGGAAAGAAACAGAAGATCCTGGTACAAAATTAGGTGTTTTCGCAACAGGACCAGCAATTCCGAACACATTTGCAAACCTTTTAAGTGAAATGATTGGAACATTCATTTTAGTATTTGGTATATTAGCAATTGGTGCAAATAAATTTGCGGATGGTTTAAATCCATTTATCGTAGGTTTCTTAATTGTAAGTATTGGTTTATCATTAGGTGGAACAACAGGATATGCAATTAACCCAGCACGTGACTTAGGTCCACGTATTGCACACTTCTTCTTGCCGATTCCAGGAAAAGGCGGATCAAACTGGAAGTATGCATGGATTCCAGTTGTAGGACCGATTTTAGGTGGATCACTTGCAGGTTTATTCCATCAAGTTGTATTTGAAGGGAAACAAAATGCAGCACTAATTTATGTGATAATTGCAACTGTGATTGTACTAGCAATCTCTTATATGACAAGCAAAAAGAGCGAAAATAATACAAATAGTAGAAAAGTAGCATAAGGGGGAACCGATTATGAAAAAATATATTCTTTCATTAGACCAAGGAACTACAAGTTCACGTGCAATCCTTTTTAATAAGGAAGGAAAAATTGTTCATTCTGCTCAAAAAGAGTTTACACAACATTTTCCAAAGCCAGGTTGGGTAGAGCATAACGCGCACGAAATTTGGGGATCTATTTTAGCCGTTATCGCAACTTGTTTAAGTGAAGCGGATGTAAAACCAGAACAAATCGCGGGCATCGGGATTACAAACCAACGTGAAACAACGGTTGTATGGGATAAAGAAACGGGTAAGCCAGTTTATAATGCAATCGTATGGCAATCACGCCAAACAGCGGAAATTTGTGATGAGTTAAAAGAAAAAGGTTATGGCGACATGGTTCGCGAAAAAACAGGTCTTTTAATTGATGCATACTTCTCTGGTACGAAAGTAAAATGGATTTTAGATAACGTTGAAGGTGCAAGAGAAAGAGCAGAGCGCGGTGAATTATTATTCGGAACAATTGATACATGGCTTGTATGGAAACTGTCTGGTGGTAAAGCGCACGTAACAGACTACTCAAATGCATCACGTACATTAATGTTTAATATTCATGACCTAGAGTGGGATAATGAACTTTTAGACATGTTAACAGTGCCAAAGAGCATGCTTCCAGAAGTACGTCCATCATCTGAAGTATACGGTCATACAATTGATTATCATTTCTTCGGTCAAAATGTACCGATTGCAGGTGTGGCAGGTGACCAACAAGCAGCGTTATTTGGACAAGCTTGCTTCGGTGAAGGTATGGCGAAAAATACATACGGAACTGGTTGTTTCATGTTAATGAATACAGGTGAAAAAGCAGTTGCGTCTGAGCATGGTCTATTAACAACAATTGCATGGGGTTTAAATGGTAAAGTTGAATATGCATTAGAAGGAAGTATTTTCGTAGCAGGTTCAGCAATCCAGTGGTTACGCGATGGCATGCGCATGTTTAAAGATGCAAGTGAGAGCGAAGAGTACGCGAGTCGCGTAGAATCAACAGACGGCGTATACGTTGTTCCAGCATTCGTAGGACTTGGAACACCGTACTGGGATAGTGAAGTGCGCGGAGCAGTATTTGGCGTAACGCGTGGTACAACGAAAGAACACTTTATCCGTGCAACGCTAGAATCATTAGCGTACCAAACAAAAGATGTATTATGCGCAATGGAAGCTGATTCTGGTATTAAGTTGAACACATTACGCGTGGACGGCGGAGCGGTTAAGAATAACTTCTTAATGCAGTTCCAAAGTGATATGTTAGATGTGCCAGTAGAGCGTCCAGAAGTGAATGAGACTACGGCTTTAGGTGCAGCATATTTAGCCGGTCTTGCGGTTGGATATTGGGAAAACCAAGATGAAATTAAAGCGCAGTGGAATATGGATCGAAGCTTTGCGCCAACAATGGAAGCGGAAACAAGCGAAGAGCTATATGCTGGATGGAAAAAAGCAATTGAAGCAACAAAAGCTTTTAAATAATTATAAACAGTGTTATAATGGTGACAAGTTAATAATTCGGTAGGAGATATGGAGAGACCACAACACGCTATAGAGGCGAAATCTATGGCGGCGTTTGTGGTCTCTTTTTTCGTATAAATAGGGAGGAATTACCATGAAATTTTCAAGTAAACAACGTAAAGACGTATTAAACGGAGTAAATAAACAAGAGTTAGATGTGATCGTAATTGGTGGAGGGATTACTGGTTCTGGTATTGCATTAGACGGAGCAACACGCGGGTTATCAACAATTGTATTCGAAATGCAGGACTTTGCAGCAGGAACATCAAGTCGTTCAACAAAACTTGTACATGGCGGTTTACGTTATTTAAAACAACTTGAAGTGAAAATGGTAGCAGAGGTTGGGAAAGAGCGTGCAATCGTATATGAGAACGGTCCCCATGTAACAACACCAGAGTGGATGCTATTACC
This sequence comes from Bacillus cereus, assembly GCF_002561295.1. Classification (GTDB taxonomy): domain Bacteria; phylum Bacillota; class Bacilli; order Bacillales; family Bacillaceae_G; genus Bacillus_A; species Bacillus_A cereus_S. The sequence continues at coordinate 163,271 of NZ_NTUG01000003.1, read as the reverse complement.
GTTCCATAAAGGCGGCACATTCGGTGCGTTCAGTACATCAATCGGCCTTCGCGTATATGACTTCCTAGCGGGGGTAAAACGAAGTGAACGTAGAAAAATGTTTAGCCGTGAAGAAACAATGAAGAAAGAACCGCTTGTAAAACAAGAAAACTTAAAAGGCGGCGGTTACTACGTAGAATATCGTACAGATGATGCACGTTTAACAATAGAAGTAATGAAAGAAGCAATCGAGCATGGTGCAAAAGCAGTGAACTATGCAAAAGTAGATGGTTTCTTATATAAAGATGGAAAAGTATGTGGTGTACGCGTTATCGACTTATTAGATGGCGAAGTATATGAAGTGTACGGTAAGAAAATTGTAAACGCAGCTGGTCCTTGGGTAGATACACTTCGTGAAAAAGATAATTCAAAAAAAGGAAAAGTACTGCAATTATCGAAAGGTGTTCACTTAGTTATCGATCAAAAACGTTTCCCACTTGGCCAAGCGATCTATTTTGATACACCAGACAAACGTATGGTGTTCGCGATTCCGCGCGGCGGGAAAACATATGTAGGTACAACTGATACGTTCTATGATAAAGATGCAGCAGTACCACAAATGACAACAGAAGATCGCACATATATCATTAATGCGATTAACTATATGTTCCCAAGCGTTAAGATTACAGAAAAAGACATTGAATCAAGCTGGGCTGGTGTTCGTCCATTAATTTACGAAGAAGGTAAGAATGCATCTGAAATTTCTCGTAAAGATGAAATTTGGACTTCTGAATCTGGCTTAATTACAATCGCAGGTGGTAAGTTAACAGGATATCGTAAAATGGCAGAAATGGTCGTAGATTATGTAACGTCTTTATTACAAAAAGAAGGACATAGCGCATATCCGAAGAGCGAAACGAAACATATGCCAATCTCAGGTGGCCATGTAGGTGGTTCTAAACAATTACCAACCTTCATTGCAAAAAAAGCGCAAGAAGGAACAAAGTACGGTCTAACAACGCAGCAAGCGGAAGAGTTTGCGAAATTCTATGGCTCTAACGTTGATATTCTCTTTAACTTAGCAAAAGAGCTAAAAGCAGATGCAAAAGAGTACAACATGCCGTTAGACGTGATTGTACCGCTTGTATACGCAATGGACTATGAAATGACAGCAAAACCTGTTGACTTCTTCGTACGCCGCAGAGGGGCAGTATTCTTCAACATTCACTGGGTATACGATTGGAAAGAAAACGTAATTGCGTATATGGCAGCAAAATTAGGCTGGAGCAAAGAAGAACAAATGAAATATACAGCTGAATTAGAAAAAGCATTAAGAGACGCTGTCGTGCCTGTAGATCAGCAGGAGCAAGCTGCTGCGTTAGCGTAAGTAAAGTAGAAAAATAGAAAGAAAAAGAGTCTGGATCCAGACTCTTTTTCTTATTATTACAATCTATTATATTTGAATTATTTAGTAATCAATGCAAAAATACCAATGATAATGAAAATAATGCCTCCTACAAGTTGTCCGATTCCTGAAGCTCCGCCCTGTAGTAAGAAGCTAATTATGTTATTTTTCTTCTTATTTTTACGAAAATCGTTTTTTATACGATAAAAGCCCCAAGCGATGAAAATCGCTCCAAAAATAAATGCCAATGCAACCATTCATAAACCTCCGTTGGTTATTAAAAATATATTATCTGTATAAATCTATATTTTTATAATTCATTTGTCCATATTTATTTTTTAAAAACAGAAAAAATCTAGATAAAAGCAACTTTTTTTTATATTTTTTCATGATTTTTTTTGTTATAATAGCATACGGGTTAAGGGTCGAACTTTATCGTCCCTTGTGTTTTTATCTGCATCTAGCTTTTAGCTAGATGCTTTTTTTATGGACGACTAATTCCTATATAGTGTAAACCTTGTTTTGTTACCTCATTTTTCTCAATACAATTGCGTCTATCGATGATGTCTATGAAAGACAGTGCTTCCAATATACTTGGTGTTATAACGAAAAACTACCACAACCGAAATAGTTATGGCAGTTCCAAACGGTGTCCGATATTCCTTGGTATAGCGGGGATGTTTAAGTCAAAATCAGAAATGGAAAACACTATATTTTCTTCATGTTTCAATAGGAGAAAATCGTATTTTATTAGGTTTTTATTTGTTGGTCGAAATTACCAGTTGGGAATATGACAACGGATACAATATTTATGTTGACACTTAGCGTAAGCGCTTTTATAATCAATTTGATAATAATGAAAATCACTATCACTAGAGGCCGTAGGGGGAAGTAATCCATGACATTCAAGTTAAAAGTATTATCTGCAGCAGCAGTAGCATCTCTTCTTTTTGCAGGATGTGCGAAAGAGGAACCAAAAAAATCTGAAGCACAAGACAAAAAAACAGAACAATCTGCTAAGAAAGAAGAAACAAAACAACAAGAAGTAGATTTTGTACAAGCTTATAAAGAGGGAGTAGCTGAACTTGAAAAGGCGAAAGAAGGGAAAGAGGTTGACTTTGATAAAGTAACAAAGTTATACAAAGATAAATTACAATCTCTTGTCCAAAAACGTGATGGTGAATTTAATGAACAAATCGACCAAACAATTACAGCTGCATTAGAAGCAGGGAAAAAGAAAGAAATGGAACCAATGGTTGTAAAGCAACTATTTGATAAATTAATGCAAAAAGAGTTTTTCCAATCGATGCGCCATGAGTTTAAAGAAATTGATACAAACTGGGACAAAAAAGATGTTGTGAAAAAAGAAATGGATGAAGCACTTGCGTTTTATAAAGGCGTAGAAGGTACAGTTGGAAAACGCGATACAGCGTACGGTACACAAATGGCTTCTCAAATTCAAGGCGGATTTGATGAAATGCAAGCTGCAATTGATAAAGACGACAAACTTGCATTTGCACTTGGTAAGCAAGTTGTAGATAAAACGATCATGAAAACATTCTACTTAGCGACAGGTGGAGTTCCACATGGTTACGCTACAAAAATGGTAGAAGCAGTAAAGACAGATGAGAAAAAAGCTGAAATTGAGCAAGCAGAAGGATGGGCATTTTATCAAGCAATCTATCCGTATGTGAAAAAGCATGCTCCTGAAGAAGCGGACTTCATTTTAAAGCAATTTGATTTAAAAACAGATGTGAAAACAGTGGATGCAAAAGCAGTAAATCAAGCATTTGTACGTGGATTCTCAAAAGTTGCCCTTCATGAGTATAAAGAAAGCCAAGAGAACTTTGGAAAAGATAAAGGTCCTATTACAGCATTAGAAGGCGCGTTATTCATTAATATCATTGAAAGTGATTTGAAAACAGTACTTGGCGAACAGGAAACAGTAGAGTTAACAAAAACAGCACAGTCTTATTTAGAAGCAGTGAAAGCGAAGAAGAAAGAAGATGCTGATAAATTGTTACCACAACTTGAGGCTGCGTTAAATAAAGCTGTTGAAGCAGCGAAATAATCTGCTCATACGTATGTCTTTTAGAAGAAACCTTGTCTTGACAAGGTTTCTTCTTTTACATAGTGTGGTAGAGGGTGGTGAAATGAATGAAAGTATTAATTACTGGAGGAGCTGGTTTTATCGGAAGCCATCTTGCTTTAAAGTTGTTAGAACAAGGAAAGCAAGTGGTACTACTTGATAACTTCCACTCCTATTATGCGAAATCAAGAAAACAGTTTCAGTTGGAACAAGTGCAGCAATATGGAAACGTTCCATTTTACGAGTGCGATATTTTGCATAAAGAAGATGTGAAAGCTGTTATGCAGCAAGAAAAGGTTGATGCAGTAATTCATCTAGCTGGATTTCCAGGGGTGAGACCGTCGCTTGAAATGCCAGGTGCTTATATTGATATTAATATAAAAGGGACGAGCAATGTATTAACATGTGCGGGAGAAGAAAATGTAAAACATGTTATCGTGGCATCCTCTTCTTCTGTGTACGGAGAGAAGAAGGGAATGCCTTTGCAGGAGGAAATGGCAAATGGCCGTGTTTTATCTCCTTATGCAGCATCTAAATATGGGGCAGAATCGCTCTGTCACGCTTATCAGTATATGTATGGATTTCAACTAAATATTTTACGTTTCTTTACTGTGTACGGTCCGTGGGGCCGTCCTGATATGGCAATCGCAAGCTTTATTCGGAAATTACTAAATGGAGAAGAAATTGTTGTATACGGCAAGGGAACGGGCCGAGATTACACTTACATTGATGATATTACAGAAGGAATTGCTCTTACGTTAGAGTCGAATAGAAGTGATGTATACAATCTAGGATCGAATGAACCTATTTTAATGACAGAATTGCTTACGCAGTTAGAGAAGCATTTCCCACTTATGCGTGTAAGGAGAGAGGCGCATCGTAAAGGGGATGTGACATCGACGTGGGCTGATATTTCGAAGGCGAGAGAACAGCTTGGATATGAGCCACGTGTATCTTTTGCAGAAGGGTTGGAGCGAACGATTGCTTGGGCGAAACAATATCCGGATACTGTTTAATCTTTGTGGTATTTTTTTGTTATGTGTTTTCTTTGTCATATCGTGGAAATCGTTTGAAGCGTCTTCTTTACGAGAGCAACTATATGAATTATGGAAACATCCTAGTGCGGTAGTGCTCCTCATTGTGATATATGGTGTTGCATTTTTCTTTCGTGCGTATGCATGGAAGCTATATCTTCACCATCATATTACAATGAAAGAGGCTTTATATGGATTGTTTTATAGTTTGTTTATTAATCACGTTTCTCCATTAAAAGTAGGGGATGCTGTTCGCATTGCGATTATTACAAAAGAAAAGAAAGTGACATTAGGAGAAGCGACACAATCCGTTGTCGTGCTCCGTATATTAGATTTGTTAATCCTCGGTATAGTTGGAGCTGCAGGGATGTTTATATTGTGGGGAGATATTTTGCTAAATGCTCCCGTTATTCTTGCTTGTCTATGTATCGGAATTGGTATGTTGTTTCTTATATATAAGAAAGCACCGCAATTTGCAAGGAGCCAGTGGGAGCAATTAAAGGCAGTTTTGTTTACAGTAAAAGGGATTATCATTATTTTACTGATTGTTATAAGCTGGATTTGCGAAGCTTTTGTTATATATGAAATTGCGAGTTCTCTTACATTTATACAAGCGATTTGGGTCAATAGTGTGACCATCGCCGGGCAAGTATTTCAATTAACGCCAGGCGGTATTGGGACATATGAAACGGTAATGACGTTTGCACTAAGGGCGCTTGGTGCAGGATCCGTAGAGGCGTATGAATGGTCATTAATGAGTCATGGGTTTAAGTTTATATTTTCTTATGGTGTGGGCGCACTTTTACTCATTTTATATCCGATGGAGTTGCGTTCACTTGTTAGTCAGAAGGGAGAAAACATCCGGTGGAAGAAGTAAAAAAGGCATCAAAATTTGAAAAGGTAGCAGCTCGCTGCTGGAACTTACTGAATGAAGGGAAACCATTTACACCGATTTTTGTATTCGGTACATTTTTATTGTTTTCTATCTCGCAGTTTGGACAACCTGGTTTTATTCCAGCGTTTTTTAGCAGTTTTGTTCTCATTGTACCTTTACTTGTTTTATATTATTTGTTTGATTTTCCGTTATTTTTACGAAACTATTTATGGTTTCCGTTTGTCGCTTATTTAATTGTATTTAAGATGGTCCATTTACCATTATTCTTTTTTGCATTAGGATTATATTTCTTCTTTACCATTTTATTTTGGGGAACGTTATATTATCATTTGCGGATTGGGACATCATGGTTGAACTTTACACGATTTTGGAAGCTTGTTTTGAAAAATAGTGATTCTACAAGTGGAAATGCACAAGAACAGATGCCAAAGTTTTTATTACTACTTTCGCTTTGGTATTACTACTACGAGTTCTTCCAAGAAGGCGGCGCATTTAGTGGCGTAGATTGGAAAACGCTTCTTATATTTTATGGTGCTCTTCTTGTATATACACTTATATTACATCGTAATTTATTTGATTGGCAGCCGAAAGCAATTTCTACCTATACAGAAAACATGCCTGAAAATCAAGAGGCATTAAATGAAAAAGTAGTCGTGATTGTAATTGATGGTATGCGAAAAGATCGTTTTGAGGCGGCGCATACACCGTATTTAGATTCACTTCGAAAACAAGGGACAGAGTTTTTAAATATGGAAACGGTATATCCGGCTCGTACGGTTGTATGTTTCTCCTCTATGTTTACAGGAACGTATTCATTTGAGCATGGTATTAAATCGAATATGGTCTGGAAGCATGGAGTGAATGTAGAGAGTATTTTCGATTCTCTTCGTAAAGTAGATAAAACAGGAAAAATGTTAGCGGTTGCTCATTTAGTTGACGCATTTGGTGATGATGTGGAAACATTTACTGCTGTCATGAAAAATGATGTTGTCGACTCGAAAATTATGGAGAAAGCAAGAAAGATTATGGATGAACAAGATCCTGACTTATTTATCGTCCAGCTTATTTCGACAGATCAAACAGGGCATAGTCGCGGCGTATTATATGATGAATATTTACAAAAAATCCATGAAGCAGATCAACATGTGAAACAGTTTATTGAGCATTTAGAGAAAACAGGAAAAGCAGAAAATACGACATTTATTATTTGTGCAGATCATGGGCAAGCAGATGGAATTGGTGGTCACGGTCATTTAGACGAGGGTGAGCGCTTTGTACCATTCTTTATGTACGGTCCTCATATTGCTCAAGGTATAAAAGTAGAAGAGAAAAAGAGTCTTGTTTCTATGGCACCTACAATTGCTTACTTATTAGGAGCACCGTATCCATCGCATAGCCGTGGACCTGTATTAGTAGAAGCGTTAAAGGAGCAGGAGAAGGAATGAAAGTAATTGTTTTTATACCGGCCTTAAATGAAGAGGATTCTATTGCACACGTTATTCAAAAGGTGCCGCGTCATTTTCATCCAAATGTAACGGTAGAAGTACTTGTTATCGATGATGGCTCAACTGACCGAACAGTAGCTGTTGCAAAGGAAGCAGGAGCCGATCATATCGTATCATTTACAAAAAACAGCGGACTTGGCGCAGCTGTTCGAGCAGGTTTGCAGGAGAGCTATCGCCTTGGAGCTGATATTAGTGTAATGATTGATGCTGATGATGAATATCCAGCCGACGAGATTCCGAATGTACTTGAGCCTATTTTTGCTGGAGAAGCGGATTATACGATGGGTTCCCGTTTTCGGGGAACCATCCAGGGAATGAGATTGCATCGACGTCTTGGGAATTACTGTTTTACAATGCTACAATGTGTATTATTAAGAAAGTGGATTCGTGATGGGCAATCCGGTATGCGTGCCTTTTCGAGACAAGCGATGGAGCATGGAGAAATTATTCACGATTACAACTATGCCCAAGTGATTACGTTGAATTTAGTCCGAAAAGGATTTCGAGTACAGGAAGTACCGATTACGTATAAAGTACGAGAAACAGGCGAGTCTTTCATATCTTTTCGTAAGTATATGACACGTGTGTTTCCAGCTATTTGGAAAGAGATGACGCGTCCCGTAGAGAAAGTTACAATTGACTATGCTGCGCATGTATTAAAGGAAGGTAAGAAGTGTTCGTGATGAACATTTCTTATCTTGACAATAAAAATGATAATAATTATCATTAAATTCGGGAGGAACGTTCATGAAAAAAATTAGTATATCATTATTTATTGGTATTTTCTTAATATTCTCGATTCAAACGAGTGCATTTGCTTATTCGTATGGAAATCCAAACGAAGAGAAAGTGGCAGAGGCATATAAGCAAATGGTTGCAAAGTTAGATGAAAATCCAGCCAACTTTAAAGAGGCTAAAAAAGCATATGAAAATGTGCAAGAAGAAATTGATCAGCATATGGGAAAAGAACCTTCTAAAGCGATGATGAAAGACTTCGATAAACAAAATAAAGAAGCTATTATTGCTGATATGCAAAAGATTCTTGCGTTAAATATTAATCGTCGTTTAACAAATGTTGATGAGAAGTTTAGTGACTACGATACAAGTAAGCGTTTATTAGCAAAAGCATTTGCTACATATGAAGCATTATCACCAGCTGTTGGTGAACATAATAAAGAGTTAGATACGAAGATAAAGGATGAATTTAATAAAGCGTTAGAATCATTAGGAAACCCGGGGTTATTTGGGGTAGGGCAAAAAGAAGCCAATCAAGATACGTTTAAGAAAAGTAAAGACGTGATTTTAACAAGCTTACAAAAAGAGTTTAAAATTAAAGATTTTAAAGTGGGACATTTTGATACGAGTGGAAAAGAAGAAGCTGTAGAGGGAACAGGTAAAACAGAATGGACCGATTTAAGTAATTTGAAAAACTGGGCTCCAATCGCAGTGATTGTACTCGTACTTGTTGGAGTTATTGTATACGCTGTCAGAAAACGTAAGTAAGGATGAGGGGGAAGAGCAATGCAACTTCAAGCATTTCTCATTACATTTCGTGAAGTATTAGAAGCGTTGCTTATTGTTGGGATTATTACAACATATTTAAAGCGTACAGATAGTAAACAGTTTGTGAAATATGTTTGGTTAGGAGCCGGTCTTGCGGTTGTAGCGAGTTATATTGTTGCTCTGATATTCCAAGTTGTATTTACTGGTTTTGCCGCTATGGGCAGTGAAATGTATTTGAAAATATCCATTATTTTTATTTCTGCCATTTTGCTTACACAAATGGTATTTTGGATGGCAGAACATAGTAAAAATATGACAGCTAATATGGAAAATAAAATGAGTCAGTATATTACGGCTGGAAATATAATTGGAATGGTCGTACACTCTTTTCTTGTTGTACTTCGAGAAGGTGTTGAAACAGTATTTTTCTTTGCTGCTATTACAGGAGGAAACATTGGAGAAGCGATGAAAGGCTGGGGAGCTATTTCAGGTCTACTCGTTGCAGCTGGTGTTAGTTACTTATTCTTTAAAGGGACGATGCGTATTTCGCTGAAAGTATTCTTTAAAGTAACAGGCGCATTTATCGTTTTAATTGCAGCTGGTCTTCTCGTACAAGGCGTTGCCATGCTTCAGGATTTAAAAATAATCGGCAGCGTTATGCCACATGTATATGATATTACATGGTTATTACCAGAGCATCCTATTGATTATGCTCACTATGTACGTGATCATGGTACTGAACCGCTTCTTTCAGGTGATATTGGTATTTTCTTAAAAGCATTTTTAGGATATTCGTCGATGCCATCTCTTGAAGAAATACTTGTGTATGTCGGATATTTTGTTGTGCTGTATATGTTAATCGTCTTTAAAAAACCCGCAAACAAAAATCAACCAGTAGTCGAAAAAAATAAATCAGCAAGCTAAAAGTACAAGGAAACTCCTTGTACTTTTTTTGCAGAAAGGAAATGAGATGAAACAAGTATTACGCATATGGGCGGTTGTCCTCTTTACGAGTGCGATTTGTATTCGTTTTTTCTATGTGAGCCCATTTGCGGCCACGTGGGATGAAGTTGATTTTACTCTCGCATTAAAGCAATATGATATTTTAGCAATGCAGCCCCATTTTCCTGGCTATCCGTTTTTTATTTTAGGGGGCATGATAACGCATCTCTTTATAGAAAACCCTGTGCAATCGTTAGGGGTTTTTAACGCCATCATGGCGCTCAGCGCAGCTTTTCCAATGTATTGGATTGCACGTCATTATGTAAGTAAAACGAGCGCTCTTATTGTTGTAGCTGTTTTACAAACGAGTGGGTATTTTTCTATTTTAGTAACCCAGCCGATGTCAGAAGGGGCAGCACTAGCGGTCGTATGGTGGTATATATGGAGTATAGAACGTGCTTTTCGCACAAAGTGTTTCAAAGCTCAATTCTGGCCCATCCTTTTCTTTGCGCTATTAATGGGCATACGCCTATCATATGCACCGTTAGGGATTGTGCTGATTTTATTATTATGGCAACAATGGCATGAAGAAAAATGGCGATTTATCATTTTATTTTGTACAGCGATTCTTTCCCAGTTAGTTTGGGTTGGTGCCCTTATTTGGAACATGGGTGGAATAACGGGATTATGGAAGATTGCTTTTGGATTTGTAGAGGGGCATTTCACAGAATGGGGTGGAGCGGTTACAGAAACGAGTGAACCACTTATTTCGCGACTCTTCCGTTTGCTTTCCGAAAACATTGTCTCTGCTGGAATCGGCATGCATTCTTATTATTTGATCGGTTTCTTTCTTTTCATTTTGTTTCTATTTGTTTTACAGTGGAAGAATATACGCTTCTATCCGAAGGTTTTCATCGCTCTTGGGAGTTTCTATTTCCTTTGGAATTTACTTGGACAAAATATCGATAAACCGCGTCATTCCTATCCAATTGTAGCGATGTTACTTTGCGTACTTGCTATTTCGTGGTTAAAAAGACATCGCGGTATTATATTGCTTATATTTGCTACAAGTCAGCTTATAGTGAGTATACCGCTGATGAAAGAACAACAGATGGAAATACCGGCAACATATCAGCTCGCATCCTATTTAAAGGAAAAGAAGGAGCCATTTATTGTATACACGTGGGAAGAGACGAGGGTTATGGAATACTTGCAGATGCCGTATGAACATAAACGCTTTTACACATATGACTATTTTTTACAAGACAAAAAATATCATAAAAATGATACGATATACGTTACAAATCATCTGATTGAGGGTTTTCAAAAGCAAGGAATCGATATAAAAGAACAAGTTGAAAAGGAAGCAGTCTTTTATTCCAATCGATTATTTGATCCTGTTTATCATGAAATCGTGTTATATAAGTGGAAACAAGATCATGTTGATGATAACAGTATGAAATAATATAAGTTTAGCTGAAAGTAATACAACGTATATAAAGTGAAATGAAATTCTGTATGCTTTTTTCGTTCCACTCAATAAAATAAGCTGTCAGGGAAACCTGACAGCTTATTTTCATTCAATTATTTTTCTTTTTTTTCTTCTTTTTCAGCTTTTGGCGTTTCAAAAGTATCTTTTAAGTCTTTATCTTCAACTTTCACATCAGCTTTTTTCAATTCTTCTTCTTGAAGTTTAGCCATGAATTCGCCATCTTGCATCTTTTTCGCAACAAGATCTTTTTTGATGTCAGCTTTTGAATCATCAAATGATTTTTCTGGTTCTTTAATATCAGTTACTTTAATGATGTGGTAACCGAACTGTGATTTTACAGGTTCACTTACTTCATCTTTTTTCATTTTATAAGCAGCGTCTTCAAATTCTTTTACCATTTTGCCAGGTCCGAAGTAACCAAGGTCTCCGCCTTTTTCTTTTGAACCTGTATCTTCTGAGTACTGTTTAGCAAGTTCTTCAAAAGATTTACCTTGTCCAAGTTCTTCTTTTACTTTTTTCGCAGTTGCTTCATCTTTTACAAGGATATGGCTTGCTTTAATTTCAGGCTTGTAGTTTTCTTTTAATTCTTTTTCAGTGATAGAGCCTTCAATTGCTTTTGTCATTGCTAATTCAGCACGAACGCTTTCTTTGAATGTTTTCTCAGTAAAGCCTTGTTGTTTTAGAGCAGCATCAAATTGATCGCCAAGTTGCTTTTTGTATTCGTCAAATTTCTTGTCAACTTCTTTATCGTCGACTTTATGGTTTTCAACAAGTACTTTTTCTAGTACCATACCACGTAAAATTTGTGAACCGGCTCTGTCTTTCATCTTTTCATAAAATTCGTCTTTTGTAATGTCACCAGCTTTAGAGGTAACGATTTTTTCAGATGATCCACATGCCGATAAGGCAAGCAAACTTGTTGCGGCTAAGGCAAGCATAGCTTTCTTCATTTACTAAACACTCCTACTATTTATGTATTTTTAATTCATCCCGCACAAACGAACATTTTGTTCATAAGAGCCCGATTAAGTCTCACTGGTTTTGCTTTCTAAAAGCCTGCTTAACAGGGCTTACCGAGGCTGAGGATGAAAACTAGCTGAAGGTAATTTTATTCTATAGTATAAGCAATACGTACAAAAATTAATATATCATATTTCGACGTCTTTTCCTATTGATAAAGAAAAATTACCCATTTGTTTATACTGATTGTCAGATTAGAGAGAGTACCATATTGGGCGATTGTGCATATAAAGGAAATAGGAGGGGATGGGCGAATGAATTCATCACTTATTATTTTATTACTTGTACTGTTTATTTTATTAGTTATAATAGGTATAATTTGCTTATAGAGGAAAAAAGTGAGGAAGGGGCTTCCCTTCCTCACTTTCCATGAAATATAATTTCTATATAACTAGAAATTAATAGAATCGTAATACACACATTAATGACTCGAAAAGCGCTCGTTTGGCGTCTCTCGGATAGTTGTTTTTTTACGCAGAGTGTATGCGTAAGGAAATTCGTGTAAAATAGAACAATAAGTGCAAATGTGACAAAAACAATTTCTATAAGAGTCACGAGGAGATACCTCCTTTTGGCCAAAATACATATACTTTCATATATTGTATCATACGATATTTTGTTCGTGTTATAAAATTCAGAAATAGAAGACATTGTGTTAGAAAGTGAGGGAGAAAATGGACGTTGTAAAGAGACTAGAACAAGCTGAATATTATGTAGAACTTCTTTTTCAAATGATCGACGAAGATAAGTGTCCATTTTATTCTTTAATTATAAAGAAAAAAGCTCGTAAAAAGGATATTGAGCGTATACTAAGTCTTTGTGAACAATTGAACGAACAATACATAAAAGAAAAGCAAGAAGGTTTCCTTTTATTTGATGCTCTTTTGGAGCAATTTGAAAAAGCGCTTCCACATCAGCTCGAGGTAAACGAGACTGCAGAAGCGCTAATCAAACAAGGTTTATTTCAACCACTTATGAAAGAATTTTTACGTATGAATGCGAAAAAATAATTGGTATTATTTTTTAACTAATTTTTGCTCATGTTCCGTAAAGTTTTCCTCAATATTTTCTAGTGATTTCTCAAAAATATCGATAAAATCTTGCCCATAAATATTTCTTAAAATCGCGATTAATTCGATATTTTCTGGGAATTTACCGTAGAAATTGCGAAGAGCAAGAGCGCCGTTAAAAACAGAGTTATTTTCAGGATCATACTCCTCCATTAACTGCAACAGCAATTCTTCCCCTTTTGGTGTAATTTCAATATACGTATTTCGCTTATCGTCTTCTTTCTTTGAGAATACAAGATAGCCGCGCTCTTCCAATTTTTTAGAAAAGTTAAATGCCGTTGATACGTGCATCACGCCAAACTTTGCAATTTCAGAAATAGAAGCCCCTTTTAAATGATAAGCAATGGATAAAATATGATGCTCATTAATATTTAAATCGTATGGTTTAATCCACTGTTGCCAATCTTTTTCCACGCATTTCCATAATGCCTTTGATAATTGAGCAATGCGTTGGCTAAAAATCATTGCTTCTTTGACCGAATATTCTTTTTCTCCACTTTTCATGTACTCACCCACTTTTACATTCTTATTCATTAGTATCTATTATGCCAGTAAAATAAAAATTAATAAAGTCTTTTTGTGAGAATTGTGAAAATTTTTTGGAAAAACTATAATTTTGTACAAATCATGCATAACTGTGGAAGCGTTTTAAGTGTTAGAAGTATAAGTGTCATCTTCACATCGGAATGGATAACATATATTGTAAATGCATAAAAACACGGCATATCTGTGTGATATGCCGTAAGAAGAGAAATGATTATGAAAAATATTTGTTATATGCAAAAACTAAGAATAGAACATCGTTTATGCTTTTTCTGGAACTGCCTGTTGCAATTTTTCAATTGACTGTTGAATATCTAAAATCTCTTTTTCAATATGACGCTTATTCTGTGAAATATCTTGTTTCCATGTGGAAAGTGTATCTTGCATATCATCTTTCAATTCTTGGAACGCTTCTTTACCTTCTGAAGCAGTTTCAACAATTTGACGTTTTAATAATTTTGTATCATTTGCGATATCTGATAATGTCTTTTTTACACCATTTCCTTTTTCTTTTAGTTTACTTCGCATATCTTTACCAGAAGAAGGAGTGGAAAACAGAACGGCTAGCCCAGCGACAGCGCCGCCACAAATTAAACCTGTTACAAAGGATTTAGCTTTTGACATAAAAGGAAACCTCCTTATTTTTTGTTCATATTCATGATGTATAAAACGATGCATATGCTTAAGACAAGGGGGGAGAAAAGTGAAACTTTTGACAACTATTTGCTTTATCGTAAGTCTTTTCTTTCTTGTACGTGCTATGCATTTACTGTTATTTGTAAAACAAAAAAGATCGTATCCTCCAGCACTTTGGGTGAAGAAACAAGCCGTGCAGTATATGTCTTTTGGAGGAATAGGCTTGTTATGTACAATTTTGTTTTATATGCTACTATAGTCTATTTTACACTATTTGCAATGGTACTTGCGATGTTTTGTAAATTTTCCGTCGTATATTCATTTTGGTGTGATTTCCAAACAGCGCCAAAACCATCGTTTTCACCGTAGCGTGGAATTAAATGAAGGTGGAAGTGGAATACAGTTTGTCCAGCTTTTTCACCGTTGTTATTTAATAGGTTAAAGCCGACTGGATTAAATTCAGATTTCATCGCATTGGCAATTTTCGGAACGACAGAAAAAATGTGTGATGCAACTTCTGGCGTTAAAGCAAAAATGTCTTGTTTATGTACTTTTGGAATAACGAGTGTATGTCCTTTTGTCACTTGGCTAATATCTAGAAATGCAAGTACATGTTCATCTTCATATACTTTTGAGCAAGGAATTTGTCCTTCAATAATTTTACAAAAAATACAATTATCCGCTGTGTGGTTCATTATTCTCATCCTTTCAAGTAGGTCTTAGCCGTATTTTACCATACTTACATAGGAGAACAAATACGAAAAACAGGAAGCTGACTCAGCTTCCTGTTTTCTGAAGAGGGATTGAAAAAGCATTTTTATAATCTACCGTTCGCAGACACCTCATTTATTTAGGAAATATGTGACAATTCGGCTCGTATTCTGCCTTAGACACCCCATTTGCAATGAAATGATTATCCTTTATAAAATGAAATTGTTTATTTTATAAAACAGTATATACTCTCCTCGAGACACCCCGTTTCTAAAATGAAACAAATTATCTGGTTTCGTGTAAATTTTCTTTGTCCATTATGGACACCCCATTTCATGATGATTTCGCTAGGCTGTATTCATCAACTTGGTGGCTGCTTTTTCAATGTATTCCTTCTTCACTAATTATGATGTCCCGTTTCGGAAAAGGTATACAAAGAAATTTAAATTTTTTTTGAAGAAATTCGGTACTATGTAGTATCCTTTGTTTTTTGATAAGATGAAAGTATACATTATGATGGAATACAAACAAATGAATATAATGAAGAAAGTGGTGTCATATGGAACAGTTATTACGTGTGGAAAATGTCACAGGAGGATATACAAAACGGCCGGTGCTGCAAGATGTTTCATTTTCTGTTAATAAAGGTGAACTTGTTGGCTTAATCGGCTTAAATGGAGCTGGGAAAAGTACGACGATTAAACATATTATCGGGTTAATGGAACCGAAAAAAGGGAAGGTAACAATTAATGGAAAAAGTATCAGGGAAGATATGACAGCGTATCGATCTAGCTTTTCGTTCATTCCAGAAACACCTGTATTATATGATGAATTAACGTTAGAAGAACATTTAAAGTTAACAGCAATGGCATATGGTCTTGATGAGAAGCAATATGAAGAACGCGTGGGGCAATTATTAAAAGAATTTCGAATGTCGAATCGTTTAAAATGGTTCCCGGCTCATTTTTCAAAAGGAATGAAGCAAAAAGTAATGATTATGAGTGCGTTTCTTGTGGAACCGTCATTGTATATTGTCGATGAACCTTTCGTTGGACTCGATCCATTAGCGATTCAATCATTGCTACAAATGATGGACAAGATGAAAAAGAGCGGCGCTGGTATTTTAATGAGTACCCATATTTTAGCGACCGCGGAGCGTTATTGTGATTCCTTTATTATTTTACATCAAGGTGAAGTAAGGGCGAAGGGAACGCTAGCAGAGTTGCAATCAGAGTTTAACATGCCGGGTGCGACGCTAGATGATATTTATATTGCATTAACAAAGGAAGAAGATTATGAATAGTAAAGCGTTATGGAAAGAACGATTTAAATATTTTTTAAAGGAAGTTCGTACATATAGTAAATATGTTTTTAATGATCATCTAAAATTTATTTTTATATTTATCATTGGCGCCGGTGCGTTTTATTACCAACAATGGCTGGAAACACTGACTCCTTCATTTCCAACTGCGCTCGTTATGGCGGTACTATTAGGACTTGTATTAACAGCAGGATCGATTCAAACGTTATTAAAAGAAGCGGATCTTGTGTACTTGCTTCCAGTTGAAGAAAAGCTAAAACCGTATTTTACGAAGGCGTTTCTTTTTACATTTATGATTCAGCTATATGTAATCGCAATTGTATCTGCCGCACTCGCTCCGCTCTATTTCCAGCAGATGAAACAAACGGGAGGGGCGTACATATGGATTGTGGTCGCGCTTGTTATCGTTAAAGCATGGAATTTATTTGTAGCGTGGGAAAAATCATTTTTAACAGATCAAGGCATGCAGCGCGCGGATTGGTTTATTCGCTTTTTATGCAACGGATTATTTGTATACTTCCTTGTTGAGCGTACGTCAGTCATTTACATCGGAGTCATTCTCTTTGTAATGGTTATCTACCTTGCTTTCATGCATCAAAAGGTAAAAGGAAAACCGTTAAACTGGGAATACTTAATTGCAGAAGAAGGCAAGAAAATGATGCTTCTGTACCGCATTGCGAACATGTTTGTCGATGTACCAGCATTAAAGGAACGCGTATCACGCCGAAAATGGCTTGATTTTGTCCTTTCGATGATTGGTGAAAACCGTACCTATCTATATTTATATACACGTACATTTTTAAGATCAGGAAACTACTTCGGTCTCTATATGCGCTTACTTGCCATCGGTGGAGTCATTCTTTACTTTATACCGTTTTTCTATGGTCGTTTCGTTGTCAGTATCGTATTTCTATACTTAATTGGTTATCAACTATTAAGCCTTTGGAAACACCATCGCTTAAAACTTTGGCTTGACCTATATCCAGTGACAGCTGAAGAAAAGAAAAAAGATTTTCTGAAACTGCTGCGTGCAATTTTATGTATTGGAAGTATTGTATTTACAATCATATTTGCGTTCGCAACAAAAGATATCATCATGACTTGTGTTTTATTTGCTGTTAGCATTGCCTTTAGTATTGCTTTTGTATATCAATACGGCGCAAAGCGTATTGAACGTTTAAGCTGAAAGGAATGAAATTATGACTGATTATGAAGAGAAGGTCATAAAAGAGTTGCAGCAGTGGAAACATACAATCATAAAAAATTCTTCTATGATGAATCGGTTTTCGAAAAAGGTACAAACGAAAGTGCAACAGTTAATTCCGGAAAAAGTGCAAAATGTGCTAACAGAAACGATAAAAAAGATGGTCCAAGGGATTAGTGCCGGATCCAATTTTATAAAACCGAAGTTAAAAGAAACAGATTGGTCTTTGCAACGAAGAGATGAAGAAGTGCGAAAGAAAATGGACGAATATAAAAAGATTGCCGCAGCAGAAGGCGCCGGAACAGGAGCTGGTGGCATTCTATTAGGCCTTGCTGATTTTCCGCTCCTGCTCAGCATTAAAATTAAATTTTTATTCGATGCCGCAACTTTGTATGGATTCGATACGAGCAAAGAAGAAGAGCGCCTCTTTATCCTGCACGTCTTTCAGCTTGCTTTTTCAAGTGATGATCATCGCAAGGAAATATGGAAAGCAATCGAAACATGGGACACAGAGAAAGAAAATCATATGGACTGGGAGAAATTTCAGCAAGAGTACCGCGATTATATTGATTTAGCGAAGATGCTCCAGCTCGTCCCGATAATTGGTGCCCCGGTCGGAGCGTATGCGAACTATCAATTGTTGCAGCGACTTGGCGAGGTGACGATGAATTGTTATCGTTTGCGATTGTTGCAGAGACAGGGAATACGTATATAAAAGATATAAAACCTTTCTTTTTAGGTGGGAGAGAGCGTCCGGCTGAGCAGAGAAGCGGTCAGGACCTTTTTTTGCCCCATGCCATGTGAAAACAAAAGGAGAGAACAAGAAGCAGTCTGCTTTTATTTTCATAGCAACTTAAGTGTTAAAACTAAATAGACGTGTACATTTGAAGAAAGCTTTCACATTTTGTGGAAGCTTTTTCAGAGTTTCGGGAAATGAAAGACAATAGATTTTTGTTTTTGTGTCGCTATTTGCCGAATGGTCGATATCCTATGTCGAATCGCCGATATATTTGAATTTGCGCCGATAAAATTTAATTGCTATAGATTGCTATTTCTATGTAATTTTATGTAAAATGTTAAAATGGGGGGAATTCGTATATTAGATTTCTAGATTTGGAGTGATTAGATGCAGCCATTGGAAAATGAAATTCATCCTGATATGGTCAAAGTTTGGAAGACTGTTGTTTTAATTGAACTGGGTATAAGTATATTAGTGATTCTTGCTTATCTCTTTTTCATGATTCAATTTAATTGGTGGGGATGGATTTTTTATACATTGATTGGAATTACGATTGTGTATACACCGTTTGAGTATTTTCTTTTACAAAAAATACGTCAGCGTTATCATAGTTATCAATTAAATGAAGAAGAATTAGAAATTCAGCACGGTATGTTTACAGTTAAACGTGTATTAGTTCCCATGATTCGCGTACAACACGTTACTATTAAGCAAGGTCCGATTATGAGAAAGTATGATCTAGCAGAATTACAGATTTCAACTGCCGCGACTTCTCATAGTATTCCAGGATTGAAGATGAGAGAAGCAGAACAATTGAAACGACAAATTGGAGAACTTGCGAAGGTGAGTGATGAGGATGTATAAGAGGCAGCATCCAATCACGATTTTATTGGAATTAAAAATAAAAGATTTTATACCATTCATTATTTTTCTGTTTAGTTTAAAAGGGAAATTTCCATTTTGGTATCTCGTACCGATCGGCTTCTTAGTGATTTCAATCGTCTCTGTTATTGTCGGTTGGTACTATAAAGTGTATTGGATTGAAAACGATGTACTACATATTAAACAAGGCTTGTTTGTAAAAAAGGAAAGTTATTTGAATAAAGAACGTGTCCAGACGATTCATACAAATTCAGGCATGCTATATCAAGTATTAGGTTTAACGAAGCTGAAAATTGAAACAGCTGGCGGTGGTGACGAGCCTGAAGTAAGTTTAGCTGGTATTACAATTGACGAGGCGAAAACATTAATTACGATGTTAAATGAACCGGCAGAAGAGCGTGCCAAAATAGAAGAGAACACTTCAGAGATTCATGCAGAAGAGGAAAATAAAACAGAGTATAAGTTGACTTGGAAAGAAATTTTATTAGCCTCTGTGACATCTGGTCAATTTGGCTTATTGTTCTCTCTATTATTCTTTGTATATTCTCAAGTAGATGAATATATCCCGAGATGGATGAAAGAGAAAGTGGAAGCATATGTAATGGATCATGATGTGTACGGTTGGATTTATATGGTTGCAATCTTGCTTGTTGTTTCTTGGATTGTGTCTACGTTCGGTTACGCTTTAAAGCACGCGAATTTTACCGTGCACCGGAAAAATGATGAAGTTCGCATTTCACAAGGGCTTCTCGAAAGAAAAGAACTTGTGTTAAAGCTGCACCGCATTCAAGGAATTACGATAAAAGAAGGGATATTCCGTCAACCATTTGGTTACTGCTCTGTTCATGTGGAAGTCATTCAAAACAATGAAAAAGGTGAGGAGAATGTTACACTCCATCCGGTTATTCGAAAAGACCGCGTCGCAGAATTACTTGCTCACCTGCAGTTGCCATATGAACTAAATCCTAATATTACAGCCTTGCCAAAAACGGCACTGCGCCGCTATTTGCTAGAAGGTTTTCTTTTCTTTTGTATAGTAGCAGTTCCGATTACAGGCGCAAGTATATATTTTGAAAAATACTTTATGATTTGGACACTGTTACCTCTGTTTGTATTGATTTTATCACTTGGTTATGCAACATTCCGTGCAGGTGGTTACAGGGTAGAAGATGAACAGTTAACGCTTGTGTATCGTAACATTGCTAAATATACAGGATTAGTAAGAAGAAGACATGTACAATCAATCGAGAAAACACAGTCTTATTTTCAGCGCGGAGCTCATTTGTGTTCGCAGACTTTCTCTAGTGCATCCACAAATTATAAGTTAGAGCATATGCGCTTAGAGGATGCAGATTGTATGAGAGATTGGTATAAGAATAAGAAAGAACAAAAGAAAAACATTTCTTTTTAGGGGCAACCGATTTCTAAAGTTGATAGGTATGTGATGAGAGCCCAAAATGTATTCATTCCTATTCGTAGATGATATACTTTTAGTTGGATTCTTACGCTGAAGCAGCAAGAAATTGTTGTTCTTTACGCATGAATTTGATTTTTTATGGAAAGATATACTAGTAAGTATGTGATTTGAACGTTCTATTTTTAGCGTATAACAGGAGGAGAATGAATATGTCAGAAATTGAAGTAGGCGAAATTTTTACACTTAGCGATGAGAGTAATGAGGAGCAGGAAGTTGAAGTGCTCGGAACGATGAATGTTGAAGGAGCAGAATACATTGCGGTTGGCTTTGTAGAAGACATTCAAACGGAAACAGAGGAAGACATCGATATCTTCTTTTTAAAAGTAGAAGAAGATAACGAATTCTCATACATTGAGAGTGACGAGGAATTTGAAAAAGTATCTGCTGCGTTTGAAAAAATTCTGGACGAGCAAGAATAATATTGGTTAGACACAAGAGGGGGATGCATATCTGCTCTCTTTTTTGTATATCGGGGTACCGCCATGTCCATCATTCTAAGCTTATATAAGTTCCATTTCAATAAAAAGGATAATTTATCTTAAAATAACAATTTTTATATGATACTGTTAAATGGGGAAAAGATTATGGGAGAAAGAGAAGGATAAAAAATGAAATTTAAAACAGTATTTGTAATTGGAGCCTTCGTTGTTGCTGGAGGTTTATTCATAGCGTATACATTGACGAAAGCGGATGAAAAGCCAAAAGCAAGCCCAAAAGTAGAAGTTGTTAAAAAGGTTGTTGAACCGAATAAAGAATGGAAAGATTTATCAGGAGCTAGCGATGGGGACGTAGCTGATTTTCCTACAAATGCGAAAGAATGGATTGCGTATAATGTCAATAAATTTTCTGAACCTGATCCAAGAGGGGCCAATGCAGAATTTGATGAAGGATACGATTACTATTTGAAAGCAACATCCGTTTCAAATGCTATGGGAAGATATATTCGAGTTGAAGGCGAAGACCTTAAGAAGGATTTTAGAAACTTGTCTGTTCTTACATCATTAATTGATCATCTCCAATTTGTACGAACTGCTGACATTGACCCTAATGGGAAAGCAAAAGATAGAACAGAATACGTCAAGCAATGGAAGCCAGTCGATGAAGATATGCGGCGAGCATACGAATATATGACTAAATTATTAAATGATATTGACGTAGCGATTAATAAGGACGGAAAGGGCAAAACGTTTGGTGTATCACACCAATTGAATGGTGAAGCAACAAAGGAAATGGAATCATTCATTACTGGAAGATGATGATGAAAAGTAAAAGGTTCGTTTTACTGCCCGTTAGTGTGGGATAAAAATAGTGAGCATTATTTTGAAAATTCATTTGGAATCCTATGGTACTTAATCAAGAATATTAATTTTATATGTTCCCATAGTACGTAAGATTGGATTTAGGTAATATAAATGATGAATGTTGTAATTGAAAAATGGGGTGAATTCTAGTGAAAAAGTTCGCCATATCTTTTTTATATTCTTTATTAAGTTTAGTGATTGCAATGAATATACTTCAACTGTACGATGGTACAAATATTTTTGAAGGCGAAGCCTTTATTAATATGCTACGAATAACAGTTGTTGTTGGAGTTCCTGTAGTTTTATTTGGGTGTATGATTGGTGAGGTATTGTTTAAATATTTTATTTTACCTAGTAAACTCCATTTTATGATTTCTTTATGGTTATATATCCTTTTGGGAGCAGGAATTGTTTTTATATTTGAAATTATATCTGGAGGAGTTCCAACGGTATATGAAAATCTACGTATTGTTGCCATGATGTATTATATGGGATTGGCTATTATTTGCTCTGTTACTTTTTTTATAAGAAGGACTATATATGAATGAAGTTTGAAAAAGAGAAAATGAGGATACTATTTTGTAGTAAAGAGTCGATGTACTAACAAAATAGCATCCTCATTCAGCTAAAGTGAATTTGTATCCATAAAATGAAAAAAACGCTATTCTTTCTGTAGAATCATAGGAAAGGGTAGCGTTTTTGGCACTTCACTTGTACGTTAAAGATCCGGCTTTTCAAGGAGGGGCTTATTGAACTAAGCCCCCATTATATGAATTACTGAATTTTAGCCTTGCGGATACCATCAAATACATTGATTGCTGCAGATAATAGAAAGATGAAAATTGTGCCGCTAATTATCCGCGATTCAAATTGGTTAGCAGTAATATTGAATAAATCAGCTGTATACGTAATAAAATCATGGTTCATTACATGTGGATTCGTTACGATTACTATGAATACAATGGTTCCGATTAGCTGGAGAGCGGTATTAAATATTGCGATTCCTTTTGTCCATTGCCCTTTTATTAATTTATAAATAGACAATACGATTTCCAAAACGATTACAATAAGAACGATGGGCCAATATTGAAGCAAAACATCTTGATTAAGAGCTGAAACTACAAAATCGGGTCCGTGTTT
Source organism: Bacillus cereus (assembly GCF_002561295.1). Lineage (GTDB taxonomy): Bacteria > Bacillota > Bacilli > Bacillales > Bacillaceae_G > Bacillus_A > Bacillus_A cereus_S. The sequence continues at coordinate 140,383 of NZ_NTUG01000003.1, read as the reverse complement.
ACTAACTCGATACATACCGACAAGGTGATTTGCATAAAAATAAATGGTTGCCCAAATAGCAGTCCATAGTAAACTTCCAAATACTTCTAATTTCGTAATCGCTTTTTTCTTGGGAATATAAGATATATCTTTCAAATTGTCCGCAGTCCATTTTGTAAACTTTGTTGTGAATGATTGAATCCCTTTCGAATAATCTACTCGTTCAATAAGCGCGAAAACAAGTGTCAGCCAGAAAAAGACGTGCATACCTACTTCAACGATTCTCCCTATACTAAAACCAATCATATCAAAAACAACAGTAATGACTGCTTCTTCGCCATGATATCCAATGAAATATTCAGCAATAAGCGAGATGAGAGAAATAATAGCAGCGATTGGTAAAATCATTTTTAATAATGTAATGTATGTCTCAAAATAGTGAGGGCCAATAAGATGCATTGGTTGATCGCGGTATTTTCTAGCTAATATAGCGGGATTCCCTAATGTTTCAAGGACCCCTTTTATATTTTCTTCACTGTAATCATCAAGTAACATATCCTCAATGGTTGATCTTAACTCGAGAGCAATATCTTCACGATTCTTTTCAGGCAGTCTTCGAGTTACTTCTTGTATATAAATCTCAATTAGATTCATCATTTTCATCCCCTTTTAACACTTCTAAGAGTTTTTTAGAATTGTCCATCCATTCTCTTTTTAACTGTAAAAAAATTTCTAAACCATATTCACTTAGAACATAGTACTTACGCGGCCTACTTTCAGACGTATCCCAGCTACTTGTTACTAACTCCTGTTTCTCTAAGCGGCGTAACAATGGATATAAAGTACTTTGATCAATATGAATCCCTGATTGTTCTAACAATTGAACAAGTGAATATCCGTACTGGGGTTTTTGTAATTGACTTAAAACAGCTAACGTCAAAGTTCCTCTCCTAAGCTCTGTCGTTAATGAATTCAATAAAGTGTTCATTCATCCACCTCTTTTCTTGGTGTATGTGATACGGTATATGTTTTATACTATGCGTCACACATCATTATTGTTCCAACATCAATGTAAAAAAATAATAATCTATATTTTTACATAAAATGACCGTTTTTCCTTGTTTTGTATAATTGTGAGATATTACAATGAAAGATAAGTAATATACATATTTCATAGATTTTTTGATTTGGAGTGATAAAATGCAGCCATTAGAAAATGAAATTCATCCGAGTATGGTCAAGGTGTGGAAGATTCATGCTTTAATTGGGACAGGAGTACTTGTAAGCATTGTGTTAACCTATTTCTTTTTCATGATTCAATTTCATTGGTGGGGCTGGTTGTTGGGTGTATTGGTTACTGTAACGATTGTATATGCACCGCTCGATTATTTTATTTTTCCGGCATTACGTCAGCGGTACTATAGTTACCGGTTAGATGAAGAGGAGATTGAAATTCAAAAAGGGATGTTTGTTGTAAAGCGTATACTTGTACCAATGATTCGTGTCCAACACGTAACAATTGAGCAAGGGCCGATTATGAGAAAATATGAGCTAGCAGAATTACAAATTTCAACGGCAGCGACTTCCCATAGTATCCCAGGATTAACAAAGAGAGAAGCAGAAGAGTTAAAACGACGAATTGGGGAACTAGCGAAAGTGAGTGATGAGGATGTATAAGAGGCAACATCCGATTACGATCTTATTTGATATAAGGATTTCTGGTTTAATTCCTCTTATTATTATTGTGCTGCTTGATGAAGATGGGGTAGAGCCTTGGTATTGGTTTCCTATTTTTATTGTAGGATTTGTGTTGATTTTAGCCTTATTTTCATTTGTGAAATGGTACTTTAAAGTATATTGGATCGAAAATAACATTTTACATATTAAACAAGGGGTATTTGTGAAGAAGGAAAGTTATTTAAATAAAGAGCGTGTGCAAACAATTAGTAAAAGTTCAAATATCATTTATCAGCTCTTTGAATTAACGAAGCTCAAAATTGAGACGGCTGGTGGCGGTAGTGAACCAGAGGTCACATTAGCTGGTATTAAGGAAGAAGAGGCGAAAGAATTAATCGCCTTATTAAATAAAGTAGAAACTGAGGAGACTTTAAAAGAAGAGGAAATCTTGCGAGACGAACCAAATACAACGGTTTATCAGTTAACAGCAAAAGAAATTTTGCTAACGTCCATTACGTCTGGTCAGTTTGGCTTGTTATTTTCAGGATTGTTTTTCCTTTATACACAATTTGATAACGTTCTTCCTAGGTGGTTAATAGACAAGGTAGAATCGTATGTGAAAGATAATAGTATATATGAGTTAGTATATATGGGTGCTATTTTAATCGTCATTTCATGGATTATTTCTACAATTGGCTATGCTTTAAAACATGCGAACTTTACAGTAGAGCGAAATGGAAATGAAATTCGTATTTCACAGGGGCTACTGGAAAAAAAAGAAATGGTTTTAAAACTGCACCGGATTCAAGCACTGACAATGAAAGAAGGAATTCTTCGTCAACCGTTTGGATATTGTTCTATGGAAGTAGAAGTGATTCAAAGTATAGATACAAAGAATATGAATGTCATACTGCACCCGCTCATGAAGAAAAAGGATGTACAAGAATTGTTGACATATTTAAAGTTGCCGTATGAAATGGAAGAGGAAATTGTACATTTGCCAAAAGCAGCGCTACGCCGTTATCTCATTATGGCGTGGATGATTTTTGGACTTGCATCGGTACCGATTATAGGAGCAAGTGTATATTTCCAGCAATATAGTGCTTTATTTACGTTAGTACCGTTATTTTTATTCTTTACGATTCTTGGATATGCCAAGTATAAAACGGGTGGCTATGCGATAAAAGGTGATCAGGTAACGCTTGTGCACAGAGGGATTGCGAAGCATACAGGTTTTGTGAAAAGAAGACATGTACAAGCAATGACAAAATCGCAATCATACTTTCAGAAGAAAGACCAGTTGTATACATATATTGTAGCGGTAGCTTGCACCGTTGCCGGGCGTCATTACGAATTGAAGCATGTGCGTGAAGAGGATATAGCTTGTATACATGAGTGGTATAAGCTCAAATAAAACGAACGCTAGTATAATCCGGATAATAGAGCAGTTGAAAATTATATTATTCCGCTTTTGTATGTTTCAGAATGTATCTTATGGTTATCTTTAAAATATATAAATGAGATATGAATCAGTTATTGTAAGGTGCAAGAAATACTTTTGTCAAAAATCTATATCGTGAAAAGGGGAGGAGACAAATTTGAAAAAGAAGCGCACTCTATTTTTATGTTTTTTTGTAGTTTTTATAGTGTATTTTTTCCAAAAAGGATACAGTGGGGATTTTATACGATGGGGTGATAGTGTTGAGACAGTGAATACAGAAAAACTTGAAAGAAATAATGTTCCATATAAAATTAAAGATAATAAAGTTTATATCCCTGAAGATGCCTTTGATAAAGCAACATGGTGTTGCTCATAAGGCTCTAGATATATATGATAAATAGAAATATAATTCTTGTTTTTCGCATTTATGTGTTTAAGAAAAGGTTGATATACTTGTTTCATTTTGCAAAAGCTATACAAATATCTGTGATTATGTAACTCGATTCATATAAGCGATAGAAAACAGCACTTCTTTTCATTAAAGAAGTGCTGTTTCTATTTTTAATATTTAAGCTTGTACATCAAACGTCGTCACAAAAGAAGGTCTTGAGAAAATACTCTTTTGCGGCTCTGCACTTGCTTGTGCAGGGCGTTTTTTATGTGCATTTTCGAAAGAACGTGACTCTGTCCAATCTTTAAAGTTTTGCTCTGTTTCCCACATTGTCATAATGACATATGTATCGTTACTTAATGGACGAAGAACGCGGATTGCTTGGAAGCCAGGTTCGTTTTCAATCAGTCCTGCACGGTTTTTGAAACGATTTTCAAAAACAGGACGGCCTTCATCTGTAACGGAAATGTTGTTACAAACAATAAACCCAGGTTGTCCTTTAAATTCTCCTACAGCATCTAGCACATCATAATGAAGTGCTCCTTCTGCAGTTTCTTCTGTATTTTCTTTATAAAACATATCTTTTTCATTATCTTTTGCAGTGAAATGTGGTTGTTCTAGAGGTGTTTCGTATGAAATAATCGCTTTCATTGTAATGCCCCCTTTATAAGTTTGATTTCACCCCGCTATTTGCGGGCAGTAAGTCCCCCACCTCAAAGCTCAGAGAGAAACTGGGAAGTTAGGTGGAGGATAACTTCCCATAAAAGCCCGATTGGTTCAACTAACCATCAGTGGGGGATGAAGCTCCCCACTGATGGAAGTTTCACTTTATTATAGCAACTCTTATAAAAAAGTTCGAAGATTATATACATAAAGAGAATCATTTTCCAAATAATAAATGTACCATCATTTGGAAAGAAGGACGACGAATGAAGAAAATAAAGTGGATTTTAATGAGCGGCGTAGCAGTGTTTGTAGTGGCGATTGTACTCTATAAACTGATTGTGTTAGCTGGTGGTCATATGATGGATGAAAAAAAACTTGTTTTCCACTCTTCATCACGTATCGTTGATCAGCGAGGAAAAGAAATTACAAAATTATATGTAGAAAATAGAGACATTGTACCGATTGCACAAATTCCGAAACATGTACAGCAAGCATTTATCGCTGTAGAGGACGCACGGTTTTATAATCATCATGGAATTGACTATCCTTCTGTATTTCGCGCGTTGTATAAAGATATTTTAGCGCGAGAAAAAGTGGAAGGCGGTAGCACGATTACGCAGCAACTCGTTAAAAACGTTTTTTTAACGCATGAAAAAACATTTACGCGTAAATTAAAAGAAGTAGCAATCGCTCTTAAATTAGAACAAACCTATACGAAAGACCAGCTTCTTGAAATGTATATGAATCATATTTATTTCGGTCATGGTGCATACGGGATTCAGGCGGCAGCAAAATTGTATTTTAATAAGGATGTAGAAAAACTAACAGTGGAAGAAGGAGCGATGCTTGCGGGGCTTCCGAAAGCACCAAATGGATATTCTCCGTTCCTCCATCCAGAAAAAAGCAAGGAAAGACGGGATTTAGTATTGTCTCTTCTCCATAAACAAGGTTTTTTATCAGCGGAGGAAAGTGTTCGCTATCAAGGGAAAACAATCGCGCTTTATAAAAATTTAGATGAACGAGAACTCGCATACATGCCGTATGTTGATATGGTTGTAGATGAAGCGGCAAGATTATATGGCCTGTCACATCAAGAGGTACTTCGCGGGGGCTATACATTTGTTGTTTCAATGGATGAAAAAATCCAAAAAGTAGCTTACGATCAATTTCAAGATGCACGAAACTTTCCTGGTAAAGAAAGCGGCGCACAAGGTGCATTTTTACTAATGGATAATGCGACTGGTGGGATTAAAGCTGCGATTGGCGGGAGAGAGTACGTGCCAAGAGGGTTTAATCGAGTGTTTGCGAAAAGGCAGCCAGGTTCTGTTTTAAAGCCGCTCATAGTCTATGCACCGGCGCTAGAAACAAAAAAGTATTCTCCATATTCTCTATTAACAAATGAACGCGTCTCTTTTGAAGGGTATGAACCACGAAATTATAATCAAAGGTATGCAAAAGAAGTAACGATGTATGATGCACTGTTAGAATCGGCGAATGTACCAGCTGTATCGTTGTTACATGAAATGGGAGTTGAAGAAGGGAAGCAGTATTTAGAGAAGGGAAATATCCATATTGCGGACGCGGGCTTAAGTACGGCACTTGGCGGGCTGAAAGAAGGCGTCTCTCCATTTGAACTTGTAAAGATGTACCGGGCGTTTTTGGCAAATGGAAAAATGATTGAGCCACATGTGATTGAGAGGGTACTTGATCGGCATGGGAAGGTAATTGGAGAATCGTCTAAAAATGAAACGAAAATTTTTTCAAAACAAACGGCATGGTATATGACAAAAATGCTAGAAGGGGTTGTAAGAGAAGGAACTGCAAAAGCGGGTGAATATAAAGGGGCGCTAGCAGGAAAGACAGGAACAACGTCACTTCCAAATCAAAGGGAAGGTGCTAGAGATGTTTGGTTTGTTGGATATACGCCAAGTTTAGTAGGTGCAGTATGGATTGGATATGATCGCACAGACAGAGAACACCAATTACATCATGGAAGTGCGTCTGCGACAGAATTGTTTAAAAAGATTTTAACGAAAGCGAACGTACAAGATCAGGCGAAGTTTAAGCAGCCAAAGGGTGTTGAGACGATTGGGAAACCAATTCGCCTAAGTAGAATTGAAGATATAGAGGCGAAATTAACCTTTCATCCGTTTGGTTTGTTTACTACGAAATTGAGCTGGAAACCACTTCAAGATAAAAGAATCATATACCGAATTTATAAGGTTGAGAATGGGGTCCATACTCACGTTGGAACAGTAAAAGGGATTGGTCAGTATGAAGACAAGTTTACGAATATATTTGCAAAGCCAAGTTTTTATGTTGTCCCGTATAATTCGCAAACCAATCGAGAGGGTGAAAAGACAAAAGTAGCTAAACCGTAGTTTTTGCTTGTGATATAATAAGAATGTTGTGAAAAAGGTAAGCGGTTTTACGAACGTTTGTGTCAATTTCATGAACAACGTACATAAAGTTATGCAATTTGTTTTTACAAGCTGTATAGTAAAAAAAGATAAATAATCGGATAGGGTTCGTATAGGTAAGGAAGGGAGCAAGGGTCTTGGTAAGAACTATAAATGAGACATTTTTAAAAGCGTGTATGGGGGAACAAACAGAATATGTACCAGCATGGTATATGAGACAAGCAGGTCGTTCACAGCCTGAGTATAGAAAGATAAAAGAGAAGTATTCTTTATTTGAAATTACACATAATCCGGAGCTATGTGCATACGTTACAAAGCTTCCAGTTGATCAATATAATGTTGACGCAGCAATCCTGTATAAAGATATTATGTCACCACTACCAGCAATTGGCGTTGATGTAGAAATTAAATCAGGAATCGGACCGGTGATTGATAACCCAATCCGTTCTTTACAAGACGTAGAGAAGCTTGGTGAAATTCATCCGGAAGACGATGTTCCATACATATTAGATACAATTCGTTTATTAACAACAGAAATGTTAGATGTTCCGCTAATTGGTTTCTCAGGGGCACCATTTACATTAGCAAGTTACATGATTGAAGGAGGACCTTCTCGTAACTATCATAAAACAAAGGCATTTATGTATGCAGAGCCGAAAGCGTGGTTCGCTTTAATGGATAAACTTGCAGATATGGTGATTACGTATTTGAAAGCACAAATCAAAGCAGGGGCAAAAGCAGTGCAAGTCTTTGATTCTTGGGTAGGAACACTGAATGTGGCAGATTACCGCGTATTTATTAAACCTGCAATGGAGCGTATTTTTACAGAAGTTCGCGCAATGAATGTTCCGATGATTATGCACGGCGTTGGAGCTGGTCATTTAGCAAATGAATGGAATGACCTTCCTCTTGATGTAGTTGGACTTGATTGGCGTCTGTCGATTGAAGAAGCGCGCGGGCGCGGCATTCATAAAGCGGTACAAGGAAATATGGATCCTTCGTTCTTACTTGCACCATGGGACGTGATTGAGGAGCATGTAAAAGGGATTCTAGACCAAGGAATGAAGCAACCTGGTTATGTATTTAACTTAGGTCACGGTGTATTCCCAGAAGTAAATCCAGATACATTGAAACGTTTAACAGCGTTTATTCATGATTATTCGAAAACACAGTTAGCGAAGTAAAGGAGAATACGTGTATGAAAAAGAAAATTGGTTTGCTTGTAATGGCATACGGAACACCGTATCAAGAAGAAGATATTGAACGTTACTATACACATATTCGTAGAGGCAGAAAGCCAAGTCCAGAAATGTTAGAGGATTTAACAGAGCGTTACCGTGCAATTGGTGGTATTTCGCCTTTAGCTACTATTACATTAGAACAAGCGAAAAAGTTAGAACAACGTCTAAATGAAGTGCAAGATCAAGTAGAATACCACATGTATCTTGGCTTAAAACATATTGAACCTTTCATTGAGGATGCTGTACAAGCTATGCATAACGATGGGATTGAAGAAGCAATTGCTCTTGTTCTTGCACCGCATTATTCTACGTTCAGCGTAAAATCATATGTCGGCAGAGCACAAGAAGAAGCAAATAAGCTTGGCAACTTAACAATTCACGGAATCGATAGCTGGTATAAAGAACCGAAGTTTATCCAGTACTGGGTAGATGAAGTGAAAAAAGTATATAACACGATGTCAGAAGAAGAACGCGAAAAAGCAGTTTTAATTGTATCTGCGCATAGTTTACCAGAAAAAATTATCGCTTTAGGTGATCCGTATCCAGAACAGTTAAATGAAACAGCTGATTATATTGCGCGTGGTGCAGAAGTTCCAAATTATGCGGTTGGTTGGCAAAGTGCCGGTAATACACCAGACCCATGGATTGGGCCAGACGTACAAGATTTAACGAGAGAACTACATGAAAAATATGGTTACACTTCATTTGTATATGCACCAGTTGGATTTGTAGCGGAACATTTAGAAGTATTATATGATAATGACTTTGAATGTAAAGTCGTTACAGAGGAAATTGGAGCGAAGTATTATCGTCCAGAAATGCCAAATGCATCAACTGCATTTATCGATTGTTTAGCAGATGTTGTGTTAAAGAAGCAAGCTGAGGTTTCGTAATACCATAGGAGAGGAGGAGCCTTTTTGAAAAAGAAAGTTGTTATCATCGGTGGTGGAATTACAGGTTTAACAACAGCGTATTACTTACAAAAAGAAATTCGCGAAAAAGGATTGCCGGTTGATACATTGTTAATAGAAGCGTCGGGTAAGCTTGGCGGGAAAATTCAAACCGTTCGAAAAGACGGATTCACAATTGAGCGTGGTCCAGATTCTTTCTTAGAAAGAAAAGAGAGTGCAGCGAGACTCGCAAAAGAACTTGGGCTTGGAGATCAGCTTGTAAACAACGCAACTGGTCAATCATTCGTTCTTGTGAACAATCGGTTACATAAGATGCCGAGCGGATCCATGATGGGAATTCCAACGCAAATTACCCCGTTTCTATTTTCAGGGTTGTTCTCTCCGATTGGTAAAGTAAGAGCAGGTTTTGATTTTGTATTACCACGTTCGAAACCTGTTTCTGATCAATCACTTGGTCAATTTTTCCGTCGTCGTTTAGGGAATGAAGTGGTTGAAAATTTAATCGAACCATTGTTATCGGGTATTTATGCAGGGGATATTGATCAAATGAGTTTAATGGCTACATTCCCACAGTTTTATCAAGTAGAGCAAAAATATCGTAGTATTTCACTCGGTATGCGCAATTTAGCTCCGAAAAAAGAAAAAGATGCAGCGCCGAAAGGAATCTTTTTAACATTAAAAACAGGGTTACAATCTATTGTGGAAAACATAGAAGAACGACTTGATGCGGGGACCGTTGTAAAGGGAACTCGTATTGAAAAAGTTTTAAAAATGGGCGACGGTTATATGATTACGCTAAGTAACGGAAAAGAAGTGTATGCAGACTCTATCGTTGTCGCTGCGTCTCATAAAGTATTGCCGTCTATGTTTGCACAGTATAAAGAGTTCCGCTTCTTCCGCAATACGCCATCAACATCCGTTGCGAATGTTGCATTAGCGTTTCCAAAAGAAGCAATCAAACGTGATATTAATGGTACAGGCTTCGTTGTATCTCGTAATAGCGATTTTTCTATTACAGCGTGCACATGGACACATAAGAAATGGCCACATACAACGCCGGAAGGAAAAGTCCTTCTTCGCTGCTATGTTGGTCGCCCTGGTGACGAAGCAATCGTAGAACAAACAGATGAAGAAATTGTTCAATTTATATTAGAAGACTTGCAAAAAACAATGGACATAACAGCTGATCCAGACTTTACGGTTGTAAGCCGCTGGAAAGATGCTATGCCGCAATATACAGTAGGGCATAAAGATCGAATGAAGAAGCTAACAACATTTATGGATAAAGAATTACCTGGTATATATTTAGCTGGTAGCTCTTACGCTGGATCCGGCCTTCCAGATTGTATCGATCAAGGGGAGGCAGCTGTACAGCGTGTGTTGTCTTATTTAGAAAAAATAGATGAGACGGAATTAATTGCGCAATGATAAAAACAGGAGCTATTGGCTCCTGTTTTTTTGTTGTTATTTGTCGGTTGGTCGATATCCTTTGTCGAACCGCTGATATATGGGGACTACCCCATGCCCTTCAAGCTAAGAAAATGGGTTACCCCAAAACGATAAAAATGATTAGAGACCCTGATTTTTTTTATACAGGTCAGAAAAATCAGGGCTATTTTTAAAGGATTTAGGATTATTGAGTAAGCAATAGTTAATTGATTAGGCCAGTATTTTTATTCTTCACTAATAAAGGGAGCAATTACTTTTTTTTCATAAGAAGATAATACGATATTCGTTGAAGGCGTACCATATTGCATTGTATCATCAATAAATTGCTCTAAACTTTCTACAGAATATGTTGCTAATTTGACAATATAGCTAATTTCCCCTGCTACTCTGTAACATTCAAGTACATCTGGATGATTATAGCAAAAATTAGCTAATGATTTACAATCCTTTGATTTAAACAATATAAGTGCAGAAATTGGACGGTTTATTTTTTTTAGAGAAACATGTGCATGGTAACCTTCAATAATTTGTTGCTCTTCTAACTTCCGTACTCGCTCAGTTACTGACGGAGAAGATAAGTGAACGGCTTCTGCTAAATCCTTCATTGAAATTTTTGCATTTGACTGTAATAATCCCACGATTTTTTTATCAATTTGATCCATAAATTATCCAACCTTTTTTTATAAACTAGAATAAACTAAATTCTTTATATAATAAAGCTAAACAATCGAATATCCTTATTTAACTTATTTATCAGCCTTCTATATCTGTATAAAATAAGGATATTAGGAGGCGATTTACGATATGAAAAAGATTTTATTATTATTAGCTGATGGATTTGAAGCAGTGGAAGCTAGTGTATTTACAGATGTACTAGGTTGGAATAAATGGGAGGGAGATGGATCAACCGAGGTCATAACAGTTGGTCTTCGGAATAAATTAACCTGTACTTGGAATTTTACTGTCATACCCGAAAAAACGGTTGATGATATTGAATTAGATGAGTTTGATGCACTAGCTATTCCAGGAGGGTTTGAAGAAGCTGGTTTTTATCGGGATGCATACAGTAGAGAATTCTTAAATGTTATTCAACATTTTTATGCCAAGCAGAAGCCTATTGCCAGTATCTGTGTTGCATCATTAGCGCTTGGTAAAAGTGGAATTCTTACAGATAAAAAAGCCACCACATACAGTCATCCAACGAGTAAACGAAAAGAGCAGTTAAAGAATTTCGGTGCAATAGTACAAAATGATTTAATTGTTCAAGATGGAAACATTATTACATCTTCAAATCCAGGTACAGCTTTTGATGTTGCATTTTTATTACTTGAAAAACTAACATCTAAAAAGAACGCAAAACATGTAAAGGATCTTATGGGATTTTAGGCATGGATATTCAATAAAGGGGTACTATGAAAATACTAGAAAAAAATTAATGTGGGATATTCAAATGCAGAAGTACACCTATTCACCTCCTAAAATCAAAGATTCCACTAAATTGGTTGATGTAATCGACCAGCATGGAAATGTTGTATGTAGGTTTAAAAGAAATTACAAAAATATATTAACAAGAATGACATCCTATGTATGGAATATTGATTGGAACGTTCAAATCGACGTTTATTCCAACGATAGAGATATAGTTTATCAGTGTATAAAGAGTACCAAATGGTTAGGAAAGCCTACGTATAAAGTTATTAACTGTCTGACGAGTGAAGAATATGAAGTAAGTTATATTTCATGGCAAAAAATTGTCCCTGAATTTCGTATTATAAATAACTTGAATGAATACATAGTTAAGAAGGAGATCATGGATTGGGTGAAGGTTTACTGTCAAGGGAAAGAAGTAGCCAGATGGAAAATGAAAACAACTGAATTGTTTAAGACATACTTAGAAATTGAAAAAGACTGCCCAATCCAAGAACCAGATTTTTTTGTCTGTTTATTTCAAAATATTTTCTTTGTGGGAGATTAGAAAATTAAGGTTTCAATAGTAACAATGATTTGGATTAAAAGAACGTGGAATCTCAGTTAACCCAACAACTATCATGCGCTAGGTTCATGAATACGGAAACCTTCTCTATCAAATCACGATAGAGATAGGAATGCTGCACTCAATCTGAAAACGAAGCAGTTCGTCTCTTAACCGTAGGAACTACGAGGATAGCCTAGATAGAACTCTGTACTTAGGAATCTCCCACTTCAAACGGTCCGTAAGGGCGTTAAGTGGTGAGTAGTTCAATACATATTAATATCTTTAATAATCTGATTATCAGGGGGATTATGATGAAAAAAATTATAACATTTATTTTATTCTTCACAATTATTATAGTTTGTGGGATATTTCTACTTTTCAAAACATCAACTAAAAATAACATTGTGAATTCGACAAGTGACTCTACATCTACAATGGAAGGATATATAATATTCAAAAATAATAATGTGTATTTTATTCAAAATAGCAAAATCAATAATGATAATATTCAGTCTAATATTGAGAAATTGAAAGATAAAAATCACCCTTCGGATTCTATATTAGTGATCGATGACCCAGATTTTTCAATAAAAATTAAAACTGGAGATAAGATTAAAATATGGGTTGAACAAATATTGGAATCATATCCTCAAAAACTAATAGTAACAAAATACGAAAAGATAAAAAATTGATAAATATTTTATTCTTTACCATTTATTCTCATTTATTATAAAATTAGTATGCATACTAATTTTATAGGAGGAAAAAAATGAAAGTTAAACACTTAATCTACTCTTTTGTTTTTTTACTTTGTTTTGCTTCTTTTACTAGTTTTGTTTCTGCAGATACGCAAGATTCACCAGAAAATGCATCAACACAAACCGACAATGCCCCCTATGATATGATAAAATCTGATGGTACGGTAGTAAAATTCAGTGAATATTCGAAGTCTTTAACACAAAAAGATTATGATGAAATTAGTAATGGAATACTAGGTAATGGTAAAGAAATTACTCCAGGTGCTCCTTTTCATTTAAAGCCTTTAAATGAATTAGGTTTCTCGAAAGTAAAAGATACTCCGAATGAAGTTGTTTTTGGAACCGATACTCGAAAAAAAGTATCTGATACATCTAAAAAGCCAAACCGCTCAATATCATATATTTCCACAACATTTTCAAATGGAAACTTTGTGTGTACAGGAACAGTAATTGGTAAAGATACAGTGTTAACTAATGCTCATTGCGTATATGACAAAAAAACAAAAAAGTATTTAAAATCAGGATACATCATTCCGGCATTAAATGATTCTCACTATCGTTATGGATACTATAAAATTGCAAGTTACAGTGTTCCTTCTGGATATATTAAAAGTGGGGGTAGTCCGCAATATGACTTTGCGGTAATAAAAGTATCAACAAACGGCGGTTTACATATTGGTAATGTTGTTGGTAGCCTAGGTGTTAAACAAGTTAACAGTATAAAAGGTACTGGCATTAAAATATACGGATATCCTGGAGATAAAGCACAAAAAACAAAAAAAGTATCTCAATGGGGAGCATCTGGTTCGATAAAAAAAGAAAATTCGTTTTTAGCTTTCTATGACGTTGATACTTATGGTGGGCAATCTGGTTCTGCTATGTTAAATTCTTCAAATCAAATTATTGGTGTTCATAATGGTGGATACGACCTCAATTCCAATAAGGTTATAGATGTAAATGGTGGTCCAAAGATGACTAAGCCTATGTATAATTTTGTTACGTATGCTCGTTAATTGGATGTATAAAGTGGGAATCACTCCATCTGATAAAACACCTTAGCTACAGCTAAGGTGTTGTTTTATTTTCTGCTATGTTCAATGAGAAGATTGATTGATGGATTATCAATAGGTTCTTCAGTTACTGGACAGGTGGCGGTAAAATTGATATGTGTTCCTTCTACTTTAAATACATAGGAATCGGATTTTTTCTATAATTATTTATGTATTTCCTGGAGTATCACTACATCGCTATCAAGCTAAGAAAAGCAAATACCCCAAAACTAAAAAATGATCTTTTTGTTACAAGTTTGTACAAATTTTCATTCCGGGGACTATAAATTTTGGGTTTGATGGACATGGGAGGCATCCTATTAGGCGAACTCTAACCTAAAAAATTCGGATTTCTGTACATTAATTAAAATGACTTTTTATTCACATAATTCTTATTATCTGAAATTAACAAAACATGTTACACTCTCTTCTTTAAGAACGTTTCCATAATATCCTTCTTGAATCTTTCATAATCAAACTGAAAAGCTACATTATGTGTTTTATAGCCTGGATTAGTAACAAAACGAAAGTCTGCAATGCTTTGACCAAATCCTTCTCCTTGATCAGGAATAACTTTAATGGGTACTCTTGAAAGACTAACAGCCTCTTGATTCAGCAAATACCACACTGTTACAAAATCATGCATAGGGCTTCCGCTTATACCAGGATTAGACTTGGAGTAGAAATTATAATAATAGTCTAACATAGGTTTGATGATGAGTCCTGCAAGGTCCTGTGTATTCCGATGAAATGCATCGATTTGCTGGACCATTTCGGGTGTAACAATTGCATGCTGTGTTATATTTAATGGAATAACTGTCAAGTTCTTCGCATGCTGTAAAATTAAGTTTGCTGCATAAGGGTCTGCGTAAAAGTTAGCTTCAGCCACGGCAGTTACGTTACCTGGATAGAAAAAAGCTCCCCCCATGCAAATGCATTCTCTTACGTTTCGCATTGTTTCTAAATTCAATACAAAAGTTGTAGCTAGCGAAGAAAGTCTCCCTAAATTGATAATGGTAAGATCTTCTAAATTTGATTGTATAATTTGATAAATATCATTTAAAGGATAAACTGGATATGAAATTTCAGGGGGAATGATAGGTCCTAATCCGACTTTTCCATGTACCTCAGGGAAATACTGAATTAATATACCTGTCAACGGTACAGAAGCACCA
This sequence comes from Bacillus cereus, assembly GCF_002561295.1. Lineage (GTDB taxonomy): Bacteria > Bacillota > Bacilli > Bacillales > Bacillaceae_G > Bacillus_A > Bacillus_A cereus_S. The sequence goes on along the minus strand of NZ_NTUG01000003.1, from coordinate 125,251 downwards.
AGGAATACAGGTATCTCTTCTCTTCCTGCAATGTACTTCAAATAGTTAATATTTCTTATTACATTTTCTCTCGATACATTTCCATAATCGGCTACAATTCCTACAAGTTGAATGTCTTTACGAAAAAAGGTGTACAGTATAGCAAACGCATCATCAATCCCTAAATCTGTAAACAGGAGAACTTTTTTTTGCATATCTCTTCCTCCAAAAAATATAGAATTCTACTTTCACCAATGATGTGGTGATCAGATTAAGCTTGTATGTATATATTTTATGTATTCTTAAAGAGTGGATTCTATTCACTTGAAATAGCTTTGCTAATATAAATTTGATATTATGTTCAAGCGTAAGTTTCTGTTCTTAAGTTGATAGGTATGTGGCGAGAACCCATTTATAAAAATAGATTCCAATAGAAATTTATATACCTCTTTCAAATAAATACAATCTTTGTACCAGAACCATATATACTATATGAACGTATACAATAAACATAATTAAAGGAGAATAGAACTTGATAAAACATATACTCAGTTTCATTCTTGGAACAATTGTTATATTAATTGGTTCCTTTTGGGTTATTCCTTACACCCTCGAAGCAATTGACAGTAACGTAAGCCATATTACTCGTGACAAAAAGTATTTTAGTAAGCTATATGACTATGATATTAACCTTTGGATGATTGCAAATCTTATATTTTCCATTTTTTGTGCAATTACTGTTCTTATATCTAAATTACCTAATTATAAGAAGAACAGAAGTACTCATATAAAAAAATATAGTCATACAAATCAGCGTAAAAAAGCAAAGAGAAGGCGTCGTAAATAATTGTTTTTTATAAAACAATATACATATTTTATTTTGGATAACATAAAAAGAAAATTGTGATACTCATTATTAGGGTAGCGTTACATGCCCATCAAGCTAAGGTTTTGAAGTATCCCCTAAATGAAAATTTTCTTTCTCTACAGATAGTTACTCTGAGAAGTCAGCTCATTTTTTCGTTTTGGGGGCATTTATTTTTCTTAAGTTGATGGATGTGTGGCGGTACCCCATGCCCATCAAGCTAAGATTTTAAGACACCCCCATAACGAGAATTTTACTTTTTTACAGTTATTTATGAAAATTCCGCTTGTTTTTTTCATTTTTGGGGTGCTAAACCTAAAACTTCAGCAATAAGCACAGACTAAAACATCTAGTTTTCACGATATAATTCTCAGCTAAATTCGCAAAAAAGAGCTTGAATTCCCAAGCTCTTTTAAATATCACTTAATAACTTTATAACCACCATTTTTCCTGTGGAATTAAAACTGTTTCAATATCAAAGTTATTCTCAAACCATTCCTTCATCAATGTTTTATGGACCAGATATTCTGATGCTGAATGGGAAACGCCGATTAAAGACATCGAAGTATTAGAAACATAATCCATCATTTGTTTGTATCTTTGTTTACCATATTCGTTATCAATATGGCAATGGATTTCGCCAGTGATATAGGCTTGAACTCCTCTTTTTTCAGCTTCCTCCATCCAACTTACTTTGTCGCCACAACCTGCAACGATAGCTATTTTCTTTACGTTATTTATGTTCTTACCTTCAAAATCAACATATGGAATATCGAATATTTCTTTTAAGTGAGAAGTTAGTTCACTTGTACTCTTTTCTTCAATGTTACAAATTAGAACTAGGTCTTCATTATTTATAGAACTTGTTAAAAACCCATCAATAATTTCTGCATTTAATTGTTTAGCAATAGCTACACTTGTACCTAAATTGGCATGATAATCCATCGGTACATGGCATGTATAGAATGATAATTCCTTTTCTTTTATTTGTTTAATGTATTTTTCTTTTATAGGAACAAAACCTTTGCCCCATACTCCTTTTGGATCTCCACATTCCATCAATAAGGGATGGTGCATAAAAAGTAAGTCTCCGCTATTACTTTCTTCTATAAAACGTTCCAACACTTCATCTGTAGGGAAGACGGCAAGAAAAATTTTCTTTACATTTGCATCTCCTTTTAACATTAGACCATTAAATAATTCCACAAAGTCTTTTTCAAAAACTGATTTCCAGTCAAACTTTAAAGGTTCATAGACCATTGGTATGAATTGACTGAAAGCAGAATCCTTCCCAAATGATTTTATATTAAGTTCAATGTCCAGTTTAGACACTATTTCACTTAGTTTAACCATAAAATTATTCCCCCAAAAATTTTATAATTCAATACAAACGGTTAGAAAAATAAAAATTATTATATTCTTTTAAATATTTTAACATAAAAATCCATTTTTCTTCATGAAAAAATCACTCCTGTTGTTTAAAGTGGTCCCTCCACATTCCCTTCAAGCAAAGTTAAAATCATACCTTCAAAATGAAAAAACGCTATGCTTATTGTAAACAGTTTATAAGAAAGGATGGCGTTTTGATGAATCCTATCATTTCAAATAGATTGAATCTTTTCGCTCAAGAGCTACAATACTTTTTATCTCCAGTGGTCCTACAAGATATTGCCAAACAAGTTGGCTTTGTACAGCGATCTAGTAAGTATCAAGCAAAAGAACTCATTGCCCTTTGCGTATGGCTTAGTCAAGAAATTGCTAGCACATCACTTACACAATTGTGTAGTCAGTTAGAAGTTTCCACTGGGGTACTTATGAGTTCAGAAGGACTGAATCAACGCTTTAATCCAGCAGCTGTCGCATTTCTTCGAGAAGTCTTTACTTCTCTTCTCAAACAAAAACTCTGTTCAAATCACTCACTTTCTGCACACATGATCTCTACACTTTCAATCGTATCCGTATTTTAGATGCAACAGTGTTTCAACTGCCTGATCATTTCGCCACTGACTATCAAGGTTCAGGTGGAAGTAGTAATACGGCAGGCGTGAAAATCCAATTGGAATATGATTTACTTAGTGGTCAATTTCTTAACGTGCAGCTTGGTCCAGGAAAGAATAATGATAAAACATACGGTACCATCTGCCTTGAAACCGTAGAGGCGGGCGATTTGTGTTTACGTGATCTTGGTTACTTCGATTTAGGAGACTTACAAACTATTCATGATAAAGAGGCTTACTATATCTCGCGGTTGAAGCTAAATACACGCATTTATATCAAGAATCCTGAGCCAGAATACTTCAACAACGGCACGTTAAAAAAGCAAACAGAATACATACAGCTTGATATGACACAAATGATGTCGAGCCTAATCCCTGGTGAAACAATAGAAATTTCCGAGGCATACATTGGACAAAATCAGAAGCTTCCAGCACGTGTCATTATCCATCGTTTAACCGATAATCAAACGCAAACACGCCTGAAAAACCAAGCGATACGTGAAAAGAAAAAAGGCATTGTCATGAAGGATAAAAGTAAACGTTTAATGGGTATGAATGTATATATCACGAACACGTCTCTAGAAGGAGTACCAACGAACTACGTGCACTCACTGTATTCACTTCGTTGGCAGATTGAAATTTTGTTTAAAACGTGGAAGTCATTTTTTGAAATTGATGAATGTAAAAATATTAAAAGAGAACGCCTAGAGTGCCATTTATATGGACAACTCATCGGCATTCTCCTCTGTTCTTCTACGATGTTTCAAATGCGACAGTTTCTGCTTGAAAAAACAAAGCAGGAGCTGAGTGAATACAAAGCGATTTATATGATTAAAGATTACTTTCCGTTACTGTTTCAAGCGATAGCCATTGGCACAGAAGAACTTTTGAAAATTTTGCATCGTCTTTATCTACTGCTCAAAAAGAACGGTCGTAAATGTCATCGGTATAAGAAAATGACCGTCTTTGATATTCTGGGCATTGTGTATAAAACGACGGTGAAGCATAGACAAGCTGCCTAGCGAAAAAATCAGATTTTAATAGGCTTCTTTAGTATGCCTACTTTTCTATCAATTGTTAATTTTGAACCAAGGATCGTTCCATATCTAGTAAGTTACTTGGTTAGCTTGATGGGCATGTGGCGGTACCCCTATATTGAAAAAATCGCTGATAAAATTTTATTTACTAATATGTTTTATCCTTTACATAGCAATTAATCAATTTCACCAACATAAACAGGACCAGGCTCATTACCAGCATGAAAGTCTTGAATAATTTTTCGAATACCGATAGGAAAAAGAGGAGCTTGTAATAGGTCATCTATTGGTAACCACGAAATACCCGTTTGGTTGCTGTCCATATTCAGGGCATTTAAATTCGGAACGGATACAAGTGTACAGGAATACATAAACTCAACTCTGTGTACTTCAGGATCCATAAAACATTCTCTTATAAATAAGAGGTCGCCTTCTTTTACTTCAATTCCTGTCTCTTCAAGACATTCTCGTTTCAAAGTTTTGACTAGCGTTTCACCAATCTCTTGTCCTCCACCAGGGAGTAGGTGATAGATGCCATCTTCATCTTCATACGTTGTTACTAATAATTTGTCTTCGTGTATGAGTATAGCTTTGACTGAATTTCTAATTTTCATATATGTCTCCCTTCATTTAATAGCTTTTTGTAACTCTCGCAAAAAACAAATAAATTTCTTTAAGCCTTGCGAGTGCTGCTTTCTCCGTTTTATTACAAAATCAATTTTGACTGTGTCAGGCAGTTCTTCATACTGAATTGATTCTGCCCTCACTCGGCTATACGCAACATTAGCAGGTACAAGCGTAATGCCAAGACCACCATGAGCAGCTTGCATAATTGATTCAAGCGAATCAAATTCTAGTAGCGCCCTTTGATCAAAGTTATTCATATGACAATAATCTAGTAACGTCTTTCTATATATACAATTTGAATCACTGTTTACGAGTAAAGTTTGGTTTTCAATAAGAGTATCTTTTGATGAAATAAGAATCATATTTTCAAAATAACTATACACACTTTCGAATTGTGAATCATTATATGAACCGCTTAAAAAAATCCCATCAAGTTCCCCATACAAAAGCATCTCTTGTAACTGTACGTTATGATTTGTTTTTATCTTCAAATCAATATCTTTATGTGATTTTAAAAAAGAAGAGAATAGCTGAGGCACTTTCACCGCAGAAATCGTTTGAGATGCTCCGACGGTTAAAGATTCTCGCCATTTTTGAGGATTTATTTTTGATTTTGCTTCATTCATTAGGAACATAATTTGATTTGTGTAATCTAGTAACATTTCGCCTTCTTTCGTTAATGTGACACCTCTATTATTACGTTTGAACAGTTTAACACCTAATTCATCCTCTAAAGTTTTTATGCGCTGGCTTATATTCGGTTGAACATATCCTAATTTTTCAGCTGCTTTGGATATGGATTGTAGTTCAGCGACATGTTTAAAAATCCATAAGTCATGGCTTTCCAAGAATAAATCCCTCCACTCAGGTATCATTTAAAATGATATCGGCTTCATTATTCAGTATTATACTCCTCAAATGAACGGAGATAAAATGAAATCAGATGTAGTGAGGAGGTTTTCAAATGAACATAAAAGATAGAGTAGTTATTATAACAGGTGGTGGCACTGGCATCGGCAAGGCAGCTGCTTTGAAGTTAGCGAGTTTAGGAGCGAAAGTTGTGGTAAATTATAGTCGTTCCGAAAAAGAGGCGTTAGAAACTGTTCATGAAATTCAAGAGCGAGGCGGTACGGCAATCGCCATTAAGGCTAATGTAGCAAAAAAAGAAGAAGTGGAGGCGATGGTCGCTCAAACTGTTAACCTTTTTGGAACAGTAGATTGTTTATTGAACAATGCAAGTATAACCGCTCAAATACCGATGGATGACTTAGAGTCTGTAACGGATCAAGTATGGGATGACCTTTTTCGTGTAAACGTGAAAGGAATGTTTTATTGTATACAAGCTGTTGTTCCTTATATGAAAAAGCAAAAATCGGGTGCGATCGTGAATATGGGGAGCGTTGCCGGGATAACGGGACTCGGATCATCGGTACCGTATGCAGCAACAAAATCAGCCATTCATACGATGACAAAATCGCTTGCTATCGCATTAGCACCTTTTATTCGAGTAAATAGTATTTCTCCTGGTGCAGTCGAAACAAGATGGTGGGCAGGCAATGAAGATAAGATGTACCAACTTGCAGGGAACTTACCACTTCAAAGAATTTCAACACCAGATGATATTGCAGAGGCGATTCTTTTTCAATTGACGCAGGAATCTATTACGGGTCAGATCTTTACAATTGATAATGGTCAGACGTTGTAATATGGTGCAGTAAAGCACTCTTAATGAATAAGAGTGCTTTTGCTATTATAATACTCTCTTTCATATTCACGAGGCTGCCTTGAAGGTTGGTCATTTAGTGCAATAGCAGGCAATGAATTTGCATCAAATATAAGATCGTAGAGAAAAGATAAGATTAAAAAGCTACATATATAGATTAACATGTTAATTCACTTCTTTCTGTATGGCTCTTACTTATAGTGTAAGAAAATAAACTGTAAATAAAATCCATAAAAGGAGTGGGATTCTGTAAGAAAATAGTAGCGGAATGATAATAGAAATCTCATACGGAAGTACGAGATTAATTTTTTGTAAAATTTGTCGGATTATAGTTCTTTATAAAGAACAATTTGTTATGATAGTACATGCCGATAAAATATAAAATTAGGGGAGGAAGATGGATTTGAAGAAATTAATGAGTATCTTTTTATCATTGATACTACTGATTTCATTTACTGGTACTGTAGTAAATGCAGAAAAGAACGGTGTATTATCAGTAAATGATGCAATTCAAATGTTTAAGCAGCAAGGAAGTAGTAAAGGGGTAGTGGAAGGGTATATTGTTGGATATACAGAAAATCCTTCTAAGTATACGAAAGATCCAGCGAAGTTTGGAGATACGAATGTTGCCATTGCAGATTCTCCAAATGAGACAGATCCAGCGAAAATTATGCCTGTTCAGTTACCAAAAGGTGATGTGAGAACGGCAGTGAATGTAAAAGATCATCCTGAAAATGTTGGGAAGAAAGTCCAATTAACAGGGACACTTGAGTTATATTTTAGCAGCCCTGGTTTAAAATCCGTAACGGCATATAAGTTTCAAGGGGAAACAGAAAACCGTGTGGGTGATGTGACTGCATCACCAAATGGCGGAGAAATTGAAAAAGGAACGGCAGTAACATTAACAACAAATACAGAGGGAGCAACGATCTACTATACATTAGACGGGTCAGTCCCAACAGATAAAGGTATTCGCTATAATGAACCAATTGTATTAAATGAAAATAGTGTGATAAAAGCAATTGCAGTGAAAGAAGGACTAGAATCTTCAGCAGTTTCTACTTTTTCTTTTACAGTTGTAAAGAGCGAACAAGTTCGCATTCATGATATTCAAGGTAAATCGCATGTTTCTCCTTATGATGGGAAAACAGTGCGAAATGTAGAAGGTGTTGTAACAGCGTTAGATAAGTACGGTTTTTATATGGAAGATTCGCAGCCTGACAATGACCCTGCTACTTCAGAGGGAATTTATGTTTATAAGAAAGATGCAAATGTAGCTATTGGGGACCTTGTACAAGTGGATGGCGAAGTGGAAGAGTTCATTGGACCCGGATATGCTGAGAAATTTGAAACAGATTTACCGATTACAGAAATTAAAGCAAGCCGTGCGGTCGTAAAAGAAAAAAATCAGCAGTTACCGCCTGCAGTTGTATTAGGCGAAAATGGTATAAAGATACCAGATCAAATCATTGATAACGATGCATTTGGTGTATTCGATCCAAATGAAGATGCAATTGATTTTTATGAAAGTTTAGAAGGTATGCGCGTGAGAATGCAAACGCCGAAGATTATTGCACCGCAAAAAAATGGAAATCTATATGTAACAGTTGAAAATGGTAGTGATAAAGTTGTAACGAAATATGGAACTCCTTTATTAGATGAGAACCAATTTAATCCAGAGCGCCTTTCATTAAAGGTATCTCGTGATTATGTAGCGAAAGTTGGAGATCAGTTCACTGGAGATATTACAGGGGTAGTTGGGTATGACTACGGTGCGTATCGCATTTCGCCAGTAACAGAACTACCATCTATAACAGATGGAGGATTTAAACAAGTTGGGGCAAATATTCAGCCGCGCCTTGGAAAACTTACAGTAGCAACATATAATATTGAAAACTTTTCAGCGAATAAAAAAGAAACATCGGATGAAAAGGTAAAATCGCTTGCGTACTCTATTAAATATAATTTGAAAATGCCAGATATTATTGGTGTACAAGAAATGCAAGATAATAACGGAGCAGTTAATGATGGCACAACAGATGCTTCTTTAAGTGCAAAACGTATTATTGATGCAGTACAAGAAATTCGCGGGCCGAAGTATGAATATGTAGAAGTTGCGCCTCTTAATAACCAAGACGGGGGAGCGCCAGGAGCGAATATTCGCGTTGGTTTCTTCTACAATCCATCGCGTGTGAAATTAGCAGAAAAGCCAAAGTTACTAGAGACAAATCCAACGCGTATTGGACAAGATAACCCATTATTTGAAAGTACGCGTAAGCCATTAGCTGCTGAATTTACATTCCAAGGACAAAATATCGTCGTTGTATCGAATCATTTAAACTCGAAACTAGGAGATGCGACTCCATTTGGAAAAATTCAACCACTTGTATTCAAAAGTGAAGAAAAACGAATTCAGCTTGCGCAAGAAGTGAACAGTTTTGTAAAAGGAATTCAAAAGAAAGATGCGAATGCACCAGTTGTTGTAGTTGGTGATATGAACGACTTTGAATTCTCTAAACCATTGCAAGCATTAAAAGGTGATGTAATGAAAGATATGTTAGAAACGGTTTCGAAAGATAATCGTTACACATACATTCATGAAGGAAATGCACAAGTATTAGACCACATTTTAGTAACAAATAACATTGCACCGCACACAATTGTAGATCCAGTACATTTAAATACAAATATTATGAAGGAACATGGCCGTGTGAGTGACCATGATCCAGTGCTGGCTCAAATTGATTTGAAACAGGCTTCTTAAAAAAATCCCCTTTGGCACCACTGCCATGGGGGATTTTTTATTTTAAGCTAATGGATCTTTGAACAGCTTTTTTACAGCGCAATCTTCTTTGAATTCTACGCATATACTTTTTTTGATCTTTCCGCACACCTTTTATATACATAAATAAACTAATTCCTAAAAATAAAATGCACTGCACGATTAAAACGTAAGGTGACATCCCTTGGAGCGGTTGCTTAGGATCGTATAAATGAATCGGTGCCCCTCCAATTGTAGGAAATACGATATTTAAAATTACATATGGAAGTGAGGCGACAGCAAAAGGGAAAAGAAGTGCCATGTAATCTTTTCTAGACCATATGGATGCAGAAAGCCCCAATACTGCCATAAGACCCGCGAATAAAAAGTTAATCCCGATATAGAGGGAAATATAAGTAATAGGAGAAGAGAAATACAATGAAGCAAACATGCCGTTATCGTTTATCATACCTAAGGTCGGTGTAGGGCTGCCATCTGGGATTGTTAGCTTACAAAATAACAATGAAAACCCGAATGGAAGGATATAAAGAAAGCCTCCAATTAGGAAGGTAACGATATATTTTGTACACACATAAGGAACAAAAGGAATTTCTTTGCTTACAAATGATTTGAATTTATCAGCTTTATCAGAGTTATAGCTTGTACTAAAGGGTAGTGCGGCTAGTACAGGCATTAGAAGTAAATATACATCCATTTCATTATCACGAAAGCCAATCCATTTATAAGCAGTCGTTAACAGTTCGTCAGGTACGCTATTCAAATATTGTGTAATATAGTAATAATGATAAATTAAACTCAGAATAAACCAAGTAAATAAGAGAGTGAGAGAAATCTTATTGAAAAAGGCTTGCTTTGTATTTAAACGAAGTGCACGTATCATAATTGAAAGAGCTTCCACTACTAAAATATATCTATATTCTATATTACTATTAATTGTAAAGATTTTCTTGTTTTTTCATTTGATGATTTCAAAAAGGAGAAGTTGATATAGTATTTAAAGGATAATCTTGGCGTTCAAATCCCCTTGTTCACCCGTTTATTTTCTATTTTCCATCCACCATTTTTCTTAATCTCTAAAACTATATTCATCCCAATAGATTCCTTATAAAGGACATAACCACGGTCTGATTTCACGTATACCACTGGCTCTCCTATGCATGTTCTAGCACAGGAGTTATTTAGTAATTCAATTAATGATAATTCGCTAGAATCAGTTTTACTCAAATGAATCATTGTATCCATATTCACTTTACGAAACCCTTGTAAGTCTACGCCAAAGCTCTTTTCCATATCTATAGTAGTGTTAGGGTGCGTGATTTCAACTGTATTCTTTTTCTCTAAAAGATAACCGTTTCCATAAAGAAACTTCAAATATCCAATCCATACGATTAAAAGTAGCATAAGACATAGACTAGCAACTTTAATTTGTTGCAGACGTCTACTTACTAGCGTTTCTGAGCGTTTCACTAAGTTTATTCCTCCTCACATTTTTACTTTACAGTATGCATGTCTACATATATTTAGAAGCAAGTTTATCCCGCTATTTGCGGGCTGTAATACTCCCACCTCAAAATTCGGCGGGTGCAATGTCCAGCTCTAGCGGCTAAAATCTCCAGCCGTTTCGCTCCCTCGGACGAGGCAAAAAGCGCCTCTNNAACTGCCCGTAAAAGCCTGATTGGTGAGGGCTGATAATCAGTGGGGGATGAAGAACCCCCCCACTGATTAAAGTTTCACTTTATGAAGTAACGAAACATTGAATAAATCTGTACAAAATACACCTTTTCATCTCCCGTCTTTTGTTGATACATATGACGATGGTATAATAGATTGCACATGTATCGATTGGAATTTTTCATACTTGGGAATAAATAAAAAGAGAACTTGTAATGGCTGGAAAACCGTGATAATATCAAAAATGTACTGATTGACTATATTGTCCGAATGGTCATTTTGGAGGTGAAGATGTGGCGATTGATAGAAAACGTTCTATTATTGAGGCTGCAACAAAATCTTTTTCCGCTTTTGGTTATAAGGCAACCACAATGGATCAAGTTGCAAAATTAGCAAATGTGGGGAAGGGAACAATTTATACTTTTTTCAAAAATAAAGAAGAGCTGTTTGGAGAAATCATTTCTAACTTAATTGTTGAAATGAAGCAAGTAGCAAAAGACGCAATCCATTCAGATGTTTCCTTTTTTGAAAATGTACATAAAGCATTATATAGTATTTTAGAGTTTAGAAAAGAACATCAATTGATGATTAAACTTATTCAAGAAGAACGAGATATGGGGACGAAAGAAGTACAAGAAGGTATGCAACAAGTGGAGACTGAGATTGTATCGGTCATCCAATCTTATTTAGAAGTTGCGATTGAAAAGGGCGAGATTAGTAAATGTGACCCAGAGATTACAGCTTTTATCATGCTTCGTTTATACGTATCACTTATTTTTGATTGGGAAAAAAATCATAAACCACTAGATAAAGAACGAATCGCAGAACTTTTTGAACTTTATTTATTAAAAGGATTGTCAAATTAAGATAATCCTTTTATTATAGTTAAGAATGACCGATTGAACGAATTGGTCATAAGTATATAAATCCAAATAAAAAACGAACATCAAACCATTCTTTTTAGATGGGAGAGAGCATCCGGCCATGCATAGAAGCGGTCAGTGCCCTTTTTAGTCCCATGCTAAGTGAAAACAAAAGGAAAAAGTAAGTGGAGATCTTCTTTTGTTTTCAAAGCCGCGACTTAGATGCTTGAAAATCAAGTTGGATATATAAGAGGGGAGGAATATGAGGGGGTAAAAAGATAATGTTTTATTTGTTTGAATTGACCAAATGAATAAAATAGTCATTTAAAATGAAAAGGTGCATAGTATAGAGAGAAGATGATAAGAGTTAAACATATAACAGAATATAACCTTTTTATTTACTTTAAAATGACTAATTGAACGTTTTGGTCATTAATAAAGGGAGGGGAAACAATGAGAGGATTTACGTTGCTTGGTAAGGAATTTACGGAAATCATAAAAAGCAAAAAAATCTTAATACCGATTATAGCCGTTTTATTTGTACCGCTCTTATATGCGGGAATGTTTTTATGGGCGTTTTGGGATCCATATGAGCAATTAGATGATTTACCCGTTGCGGTAGTGAACCTTGATAAAGGTGCAGTATTTGATGGGAAACCAATTGAAGTTGGAAAAGGTTTAGTCGATGAATTAAAGAATAATAAAAGTTTTAAATGGGAGTTTGTGAGTGAAAAAGAAGCAAAAGAAGGAATGGAGAACCGAAAATATTATATGTTGGTGCGAGTTCCAGAAAACTTCTCAGATAACGCAACAACGCTACTAAAAGAAAATCCAAGACCATTAAACTTAGAATATATTCCAAATGAAAGTTTAAACTTCTTATCTTCACAAATTGGTGGAACTGCGATTGAAAAAATTAAAGGTGAAGTATCTAATACGTTAACAAAAACGTATGCAGAGAAAATGTTTGATTCGATTAAAGATGTTTCACAAGGATTTGCAGATGCGAAGGATGGAGCAAATAAACTACATGACGGAGCCGGAGAACTGCAAGATGGTTCTGGCAAAGTGACAGACGGCTTGCATACGTTGCAAGGGAAATCTGGCGAGATGGTAGATGGGGTCCATAAATTAGCAGATGGATCCGGCCAAGTAACAGATGGCTTGCATACGTTACAAGGGAAGTCTGGAGAAATGGCAGGCGGAGTTAATAAATTATTAGATGGATCTGGAAAAGTAACAGATGGCTTGTATACGTTACAAGGGAAGTCTGGGGAAATGGCAGGCGGAGTTAATAAATTATTAGATGGATCTGGAAAAGTAACGGATGGCCTGTATACGTTACAAGGGAAGTCTGGAGAAATGGCAGGCGGAGTTAATAAACTAGTAGATGGATCTGGAAAAGTAACAGATGGCCTGTATACGTTACAAGGGAAGTCTAGTGAGATGGCAGGCGGAGTTAATAAATTATTAGATGGTTCAAGTCAAGTCAGTAACGGCTTAAATGTATTAGTAACGAAATCAGGCGAAATGCAAATGGGAATTGGAAAGTTAGTAGACGGCTCAAGTCAATTAACAAATGGTTTAAACCTATTTGCAAGTAAAACAGGTGAGCTTCAAAAAGGAGTAGGCGATCTTTCAGATGGATCCGGCCGATTATATGATGGATTAAATAGTCTAGCTAGTAAATCTGTTGAGCTTAATGAAGGTTTAAAAGGTGCTTCAATCGGTTCTAATGGGGTACAAAAGGGTGCCAATGACCTTTCAAGTGGAATGAAAAAACTTGATGGTGCACAAGGAGAATTAGAGCAGGGAGCACAAAAAATTCAAAAAGGGTTGCAAGATTTAAATAATCAATTGCAGAACGCTGCAGCAGGATTATCAAATGTGAAAACGAACGTACCAGCTGTATTGAAACAAGCGAATGAACAAATTGCTGGATCAGCGGAAAAAGTACAGCAGTTAAATACCGTTGCGCAGTCAAATGCAGGTGATGCGAATCAAGCAGTGCAAGATATAGAGGCGTTAAAACAACAAATTGAAAAGTTACCAAAAGAATCTCAAGATCAGCTACGACCTTTTCTAACAAATGCTGTAAAGAGTACAGCTACTGTCCAAAAGAAATCAGCTGGGGTAGCAGATGCAACGACTAAGTTGAACAAAGAGGTATCACAGTTAACAGTCAAAGTAAATGAAACAGCAAACGGATTACAAACGAAGTTACCAAATCCTGAGAACCTTAACGCCGTAGTTACTGGTGTTGAAGCATTAACAAAAGGACAAAATGAATTTGTTAGTAAATTCCAAGAGTTTGGTAAAGGATTAAGTACGGCGACAACTGGAGCAGAGAAATTAGCAACAGGAAGTCAGAAGCTAAATGATGGTATGAGTCAATTAGCTGAAAATGGTCCAAAACTAGTAGAGGGAGTAAATGAACTAGCGAATGGAGCAGGCAAACTAAACGGAGGTTTAAATAAACTATCAGATGGATCTGGTCAATTATCAGCAGGTGTGACTAAGTTGGTAAATGGCTCAGGAGCAGTAACGAATGGACTAGATCAATTATCAACAGGTTCAAACCAACTGATTGCAGGTGTAAACAAGTTGGCAGATGGATCTGGAAAAGTGACGGGTGGTTTAAATACCTTATCAGGTGGAACAGGTCAATTGGTTTCTGGTGTAAATAAATTAGCAGATGGATCCGGTCAAGTGACAGGTGGTTTAAATACCTTATCAGGTGGAACGGGTCAATTGATTACTGGAGTAAACAAACTGGCAGATGGATCCGGTCAAGTAACAGGCGGTTTAAATACCTTATCAGGTGGAACGGGTCAATTGATTACAGGCGTAAATAAATTAGCAGATGGATCTGGCCAAGTAACAGGCGGTTTAAATACCTTATCAGGTGGAACGGGTCAATTGATTACTGGAGTAAACAAACTGGCAGATGGATCCGGTCAAGTAACAGGTGGTTTAAATACCTTATCAGGTGGAACAGGTCAACTGGTCGATGGCGTAAACAAACTAGCAGACGGCTCCGGTCAAGTAACAGACGGTCTAGTTAAAGTAAATGATGGAACTGGAGAACTCGCTGAAAAACTAGGCGAAGGTGCTGAAAAAACAGGCGAGATAAAAGGAACAGATAAAACATACGACATGTTTGCTGATCCAGTGAAAGTACAAACTGAGAAGATGGCAGAAGTTCCAAACTACGGAACAGGATTTACACCATACTTCTTATCTCTTGGTTTATTTGTTGGGGCACTTTTATTATCGATTGTGTTCCCATTACGCGAGACAGTTGGTATACCAAAATCAGGATTTAGCTGGTTTATAAGCAAGTTTGGTGTACTACTTGCAGTTGGCGTAATTCAGGCGCTTGTTGCAGATGCTGTATTATTATTAGGATTAGGTATCGAAGTACAAAGTTTGGCATATTTCGTATTGTTTAGTATTTTGACGAGTCTATCGTTTATCGCGTTAATTCAGTTCTTAGTAACTACTTTCAGCGACGCTGGACGTTTTATCGCCATTTTAACATTAATTCTACAATTAACAACGAGTGCGGGTACATTCCCACTGGAGTTAATTCCAAAACCACTACAAGTATTTAATGCGTGGTTACCAATGACATACTCTGTATCCGGATTTAAAGCAGTTGTATCAAGTGGAGATTTCGGATTTATGTGGCAAAATGCAGGTATATTAATGACCTTTATTGTTCTATTATCACTTGGAACAATTGGTACATTGACTTGGATGCATAAGCGCCAGTTTCGTAATTTAGTAGAAGAGAAATGAATAGAAGCCTAGGGGAGTGATCCTCTAGGTTTTTATTATGCAAAACTATATAAATAAGCATTGAAAAACCAACATAAAACTATTCTTTTTAGATGGGAGAGCGGATCCGGCCGTGCATAGAAGCGGTCAGTGCCTTTCTTTGCCCCATGCCGTGTGAAAACAAAAAGAGGAAATAAGTGGAGAATTGTTTTTGCTTTCATAGCCGCAGCTCATATGTCGAAAAATCAAAATGGATTTATATAGGCTATGTTCTAAATGATTGTTGCTATTATAAAAAGGATTACAGAATAGCGTGATGGAATAGGTTAAAAAGGGTTAAGTGACTCTTTGAAGGAGCGTGTTACATGAAAAAATGGACTGCCCTTGTAATAATTAGTATCGTTCTTGTAGGTTCATTTCTTTTATATTCTAGTCTTTATGGCAATCCGGTCAGTAAATATCGCATGGTAAAGGCTACAAAACAGTATCTTCTCGAAAAGGGGTATAAAGAAGAAGATATCATTTCTGTAGAGTCTGCTTATCATATGAAGAGAAATTCAGATAGGATGAAAGGAACGGTATCGTACGTTGTATTCAGAGACGAACCGAAAATAAAATATTTATATATCCAATGGAGAAATCCAAGTCAAGTTCAACAACACTGTTCCTATTACGATGAGGAAACAAAATTAGAGGAATTAGGAAATACAGAAAAACGCAACCACCTGGAAGCTAATTGCACTCAAAGTGATGGGTAATATTCATTTAGAGGACGATTCTTAGTTGGAGTGTTTTTTTACTAGAGGGGGATATCAATGAACGACAGTCAAGTGAAATTTAGAGATACAGTCATTAAAAACTTTTTTGATGCAAACGATAAGTTAAAAGCGATGCCTAGTCAAAAGAAGAAAAAATTAGTGATATTTGAATACCTCATAAGTAAATTAAATCCGGAGCAGCAATATACAGAGAAAGAAATAAATGCATTTATAAAGCAGTATCATGAAGACTTTTGTACGATTCGGAGGGAATTTATCATTCATGGATTTATGGACCGGAATGAAAGTGTGTATCGTGTAAATGCCAAGGAAGTGTGGAAGAATTGGGAAAGTCTGTAGAGTATCGAAAAACACACTAATCCTAGCATGTTTCTTTGGATTTCCAAGTTTCACATAATGTACAAAAAATAACCATTTCCACTATGGTAATATTAGAATGTAATCGTATTCATTTAAAACTTAATGGAGATGAGAAAAGATGACGACATGGTTTGTTGTTATGTTAGTTATTTTCGGTGCTTTTAAAATAATCGTAGCGAGTATTCCAACTTCTGTTGTGGAGTCATTGATTAGTAGATTTGCATTGCATCCACAATTAAATGCCGAAGATGTTACTGTAACAATTAATGGAGAGCCTTTAGAAGATGAAGAGAAAATTCAAATGATTGATCAATTTAATGAAGCAATATTTTTAGAAAAGTATTATTTCCCTCCGCAAAGCAGCGGAACACCAGTAGTGATTCATATGAAGAAGGGCAAACACGATTTGAGCTATTCTATGTACAGCTACGACGATCACATCGATGTAGTGAAACAATATAAGAAGAAAGTAGTCGCGTATAGTTTGCGTTCTAAAGAGCTGCAAAATCATTTTATGCTAGTAGCGGGAGATGCAATGTAGGTTACCAAATATATGATTTGGTAACTTTTCTTTTTATAAAAAAAGATGTTTGAAAAAGGAGTAGTCATGTTACAACTTTCTCATATAAATAAAATTCATATTATCGGAGCTGTTGGAAGTGGAAAAACGACTTTAGCTAGGCGAATATGTGACATGAAACATATACTTCATATTGAGTTAGATAATGTTGTGTGGAGGAGAGCGGAAACAGGTGATATAAGGCGATTAGAAGATGACAGGGATGCCTATTTACAAAGCTTCATTATGAAAGAATATTGGGTGACTGAAGGCGCACATTACCAGCAATGGATTACTCCTGCATTAGAACAAGCAGATGTTATTATCTTCATAGATCCGCCTTATTCTACTAGGATATATAGGGTAATAAAAAGATGGATTTTCCAATGCCTAAAAATAGAAAAAGCAAATTATAAACCGTCTTTTTCCATACTTGTCAAAATGATAAAATGGACAAATTCACATGAAGCACAGGGACGGAAGGCTATTGAAGGAATACTTACACAATATGAAAAGAAAGTAGTGATTGTAAAAAGTGCGAAACGGATTGCTATTGAATGAAACGAATTTATTTTCGCTATAAAGTTAGATAAAGAAAAAGACTTCCAATTCATGTGAAGCCTTTTTCTTTATTGCATTCATCTCGTTATTTAATTGTAATGTGTTGCTTTAGCCTTTCCATTTGACGAAGGTGATGGGAAAAATGCATATAAACCAATTGAAACCACTCGGCAGCATTTAAATAACCGAATCCTGGATGCTCCGCTTTATAGTTGCTTGGAATGGAGGAAATCCTTGGTTCTATTTCTTTCATTTTCTCAACGAGCTGTAACAATGCTTGTTGAATCGGCTCTTTATTTGTTGGGTTTTCTGGTGTGTATCCAGGGCGATTAGGTACTTTTATTTGTATAGGGGGGAAAGAACCTAGTGCATATATTTTTTCACCTGCTTCGGTTTTCTTTCCATCTATCGTTGCAGAATGAGTTGAACACTTTTCAATTGCATGTAATTGCATGTTTGAAGCCGTAAGTAAATGATTATACATTTGTCCGAGAGACCATTCGTCTTCAGAAGGCTTTTCTCTAAATTGTTCAAGGGAGTATGTTTCTAACTCGTTTGTGTAATGTGCTGCTAGATCCTCAAATTTCTTTAAAATAACATTTGTATTCATCGTGATAACTCCTTTTCTTGTATAAGATTTTGTTCTTAAGAGTTACTATAAATGAATGGTGTTGACACCATTATGTCAGCAGTGAAAGAAAAAATTACATTTGCAGCATTTTTTTTGCTTCTTCACGAATTTTTTTCGAAAGAACAGCCGGTTCTAACACTTTTACTTGGCTTCCCCAGCTCAATATCCAAGAGAATACTTCATCTAGGTTTCTTGATTTCAAAAAAACGTGAAATCCATCCACTCTTTGTTCATAGGAATCTATATAAAAGTAGCGGGATTCAATAATTTTATGTGAAATCGTAGATGGAAATAATAAATGGATGGTATGGGTCCGATTATTTTCAGGCTGATAGTTTGGTAAATAGAAGTCTTCAGGTTTCGTAAAGAATTTCTGTTCTTTTTGTAAGTCACTCATACGATCCAAACGAAAATGCCGTATTTGCTGCCGAAGTAGACAATAGGAAACAATGTACCAAATTCCCGGAATATTGACTAAGCCATACGGGTTCACGGTACGTTTTGTTTTGTCAGTTTCATCCGGTTTACGATAAGAAAAAGAAACACATTGCTCTGTTTGAATGGCTTCCTGCAGGAGAAGCAGCTGCTTTTCTAGTTGCTCCGGAGCTTGTTTTTGGTGAAGGAAAGTACCGGAAAGAAAACGGAATGTTCCTCTTAATTCCTTTACTCTTTGTTGTTGTTCAGGAAGGAGTATGGATTCTAATTTTTCTTTAGCAGTTTCTGCATGTATAGAAAAAGTAGAATCGAAATTATTCTCAACGTAATCACTTCCTAACAGGAGGGTTACAGCTTCTTCTGGTGTGAGTTGAATAGGCGGCAAGAAATAACCATCCATTAAAGAATAACCTTGCCCTGGCATTGAAAATAACGGAACGCCTGATTCACTAAGTGCTTGCATGTCGCGATATATTGTTCTTTTACAAGTTTCAAATTTTTCAGCTAAGCTCTTGGCTGTGACAAGTTGTTTTCTCTGTAATTCTATAAGAATAGCAAGTAAACGATCGGTTCGATTCATTATGTATCATCCTTATTTGCGTAATAATCTTGATAATGGAATGTTCGGAACTTGTAATGGGTTCTCCTGCATATACAGACTTTTTCCTATGTATAATATTAATATAGTAAAATCGTGCGAACGGATATTGCGG
Organism: Bacillus cereus; assembly: GCF_002561295.1. GTDB lineage: Bacteria > Bacillota > Bacilli > Bacillales > Bacillaceae_G > Bacillus_A > Bacillus_A cereus_S. Next base: position 105,889 of record NZ_NTUG01000003.1, on the reverse strand, counting down.
TTTCCAATAATATACTATATAATCTACTTAAGAAAACGTTTTCATACAAAGGGGGAGAATTTCGTGTCAACGATCGAGGACGTGGCGAAATTAGCGGGGTTATCAAGAACAACGGTTTCTCGGGTGATTAACAACCATCCGTATGTATCGGACGAGAAGAAAAAGAGGGTTCAACTAGCAATGAAGCATTTAGGCTTCGTTCCTAATTCTGCAGCAAGACGGCTTAGAAAACAAAAAACAGAAACAATTGCAGTGCTTGTTCCAAGGATTACAAATCCTTTTTTCAGTAGATTTATTGAAGCAATTGAAATTGCTGCTTCTGAACATAAATATAAACTGATTATCTGTCAAACAAGATACTTACCGGAAAAAGAGATGGAATACTTACAACTGTTATCAACAAAACAAGTTGATGGTATTATTTTATGTTCACTTGAGAATCCATGGGAGAATGTAGAGCCATACTTACAACACGGTCCAATCGTGTTATGTAATGAATATATTGAAGAGGCAAATATTCCAACGGTTAAATTTGATCATGCGCAAGGAGCGTATATTGCTGCGAAGCATGTGTTAGAACAAGGGTATCGTAACCTTATTTTCTGCCGCGGGAATGAAACGAAAGTAGTAAGCCAACAGCGAAAAATGGGCTTTTTGCGTGCAATCACTGAGAAGAGTAAACAAGTAGAAGCAATCGACTTTCTTGAAAACGCTTTCTCTTGGGATGATGGTAAGAGAATGTTCCATGAAGTATTAAAGGACAAAAAAAATCCTACCGCTATTTTGGCAGGAGGCGATGAAGTCGCAGCTGGAATTATCGCAGAAGCAAAACGCCATGGCTGGAGCATTCCTGATGATTTAGCTGTAGTGGGCTTCGATAATCAAATTTTATCACAGATTTCAGAGCCTGGTATTACGACAATTGAACAGCCAATTGATGAAATGGCCCATAAAGTTGTCGACTTAATGATGGATAAAATCCATACGAAAAATTATCGTAAAAAAGAATTGTATGAGTTTGAACTGGAGCTCTTGGTGAAAGGTTCAACGATGAAGGATACAATGTTACTAGCCTAGTAGACGATGTCTGCTAGGTTTTTCTTATATAAATCCAATTTGATTTTCCGACATGTAAATTAAGGTTATGAAAAATAAAAAGGGACTTCCACTCATTTCCTACTTCTGTTTTCACATGGCATGGGGTTAAAAAAGGAACTGACCGCTTCTATCCATGGGCGGATCCTCTCTCCAACCTAAAAAGAATGATTTTATGCCGTTTTTTCAATCCTTATTTATATATGTTTACAAAGTACTACTCTTCATGAACGCAATCGTCGCATTTGTTATGATATGCTTCGTGTTGCTCATCAATTTCCTTCCCGCAATGTGCACACGTTTTTGTTGGCAAATTTCTGAAAAATTCCATCGGTTGATCAATCATGTAAATCCCTCCATTTCCATTTCTTAGTATTATTGTATTAGTACAAATGACCGATGTCAACAACTGTTTTATAACAAAGTGAAAAATAATGAAAAAGTTTAGGAAATGGATTATAGTTAACAATGTAGAGTGTAAGTAAAAATCTTTCTCAAGTAGGGAGAGAATGCTGCATTTCTAGAGGTTTAGAAAGGATGGATACATATGAAAATGACTGTTGTTGGCTTTTGGGGTGGCTTTCCAGAAGCGGGAGAAGCAACGTCGGGGTATTTGTTTGAACACGATGGTTTTCGTTTACTTGTTGACTGTGGCAGTGGTGTACTAGCACAGCTTCAAAAATACATAACACCGTCTGATATAGATGCAGTTCTGTTGTCACACTATCATCACGATCATGTTGCAGATATTGGGGTACTGCAATATGCAAGATTAATTACAAGCATGACAAAAGGGCAATTACCACAATTGCCGATTTACGGGCATGGTTTTGATGTGCAAGGATTCGCTTCTTTAACACATGAACCATATACGAAAGGAATTGTGTACAATCCGGAAGAAACAATGCAGATTGGGCCTTTCTCTATTTCATTTTTAAAGACAGTTCATCCGGTTACGTGCTATGCAATGCGTATTACAGCGGGAGATAAAGTTGTTGTATACAGTGCAGATTCTAGCTATATTCCTGAATTTGTTCCATTTACAAAAGATGCGGATTTATTTATTTGTGAATGTAATATGTATGTACATCAAGAAGCTGCAAAAGCAGGGCATATGAATAGTACAGAAGTAGCGGACATTGCAAAGAAGGCAAATGTTAAGGAACTATTATTAACACATTTACCGCATGCAGGAAACACATCTGATTTAGTAGAAGAAGCAAAACAAATTTTCAGTGGGCCAATTGTGCTTGCACATAGTGGTTACACTTGGAATTCATGAGGTGATTACATGTTATTTATTGATAATAAAGGGATTACAGATCCTACAATTAACTTAGCAATTGAAGAATATTGCGTGAAAAATTTAGATATTGATGAAACGTATCTACTGTTCTACATTAATGAACCTTCTATTATCATTGGGAAAAATCAAAACACAGTAGAAGAAATTAATGCTGATTATGTAAAAGAAAAAGGGATTCATGTTGTGCGCCGTTTATCAGGCGGAGGCGCTGTATATCATGATTTAGGGAACTTAAACTTCAGCTTTATTACGAAAGATGACGGCGATAGTTTCCATAACTTTAAAAAGTTCACAGAGCCTGTGACAAAAGCACTTGGAAAATTAGGTGTAAATGCAGAGTTAAGTGGTCGTAATGACATTTTAGCTGAAGGTAGAAAAATTTCAGGTAATGCACAGTTCTCAACGAAAGGTCGTATGTTTAGTCACGGTACATTACTGTTTGATTCTGAAATTGATCATGTTGTATCGGCGCTGAAGGTGAAGATGGACAAGATTCAATCAAAAGGAATTAAATCAATCCGTAGCCGCGTAGCGAATATTACGGAATTTCTAAATGAAAAAATGACGACAGAAGAGTTTAGACAACTTCTTCTTGAGACGATTTTTGAAGGAGAAACAGAAGTTCCAACATACGAGCTAACAGAAGAGGATTGGAAAGAAATTCACAAAATTTCGGAAGAGCGCTACCGCAATTGGGATTGGAACTACGGTAAATCTCCGAAGTTCAACTTACAACATTCACACCGTTTCCCAGTTGGACAAGTTGATGTTCGCCTAGAGGTAACAAAAGCGACAGTGACTGAATGTAAAATATACGGCGATTTCTTTGGCGTCCTAGATGTACATGATATTGAAGAGCGTTTAACGGGTGTACAGTTTGATAAAGAAGCGTTTGCTGCAGCGTTAGAAGACGTAGATGTAAAACGCTACTTTGGTAATATTACAAAAGAAGATTTCTTAGCATTGTTCTTTTAATGGTGAACTACTCCTCAAAAATTTGAGGAGTAGTTTTTTTGTCGTGATTTACCGAAGGGGCGATATCCTGTGTTGAATCGCTGATGAAATTTTCATACATTACACCATGTTATATTTTTATGAAAAAATTGTAAGGACGACAAGTCACATTGCTACGAGCGATGAATGAATCTTCATTCCGCTCATACCTACTGGTAGCAGTACTTTACGATGTTACTTTATATACGAGTATTTGAATGTTACTTGCCACTTGAATTTTCTTTTAATATAATGTATTTAGAATTTTTAAATTTTCTAAATTTTATAAAGGTGGGATTTGTGTGAATCTCGTTCAATCTTTGGCTGAAACAGCAAAACAGAAAGGAGAGAAACCGGCTTATATATTTATGGATCAGTCGGTCTCGTATGACCGATTAAACAAAATGGTCACGCAGTTTTCTAGTAATTTAGCAAAAATGGGCATTGGAAAAGGGGACAATGTCGCATTAGTTGTTGGAAATTCACCACATTTTTTAGTTGGCTTATACGGGACGATGAAAGCTGGAGCAACTGTCATTCCAATTAATCCAATTTATACAGCAGACGAAATGCATTATATTTTACAAAATGGAGATGTAAAAACAATCATCACACTCGACGTTCTTCTACCTGTTATACAATCTCTTACAACAAGACTTCCTTCTCTCGAACATATCATCATATGCGAAACCTCATCAGATTTCAAACATACAGAAACCGAAAAAATGAAAACGTTTACTAGTATGGTAGGCAGTGGCGACCTATCATATGAAGGGCCTGAACTAGATGAAGAAGATGTAGCTGTTATTTTGTACACTTCTGGAACGACAGGAAAGCCAAAAGGAGCTATGTTAACACATAAAAATTTATATAGTAACGCCAGTGATGTAGCGTCTTATTTACAATATACAGCGGACGACCGCATTATTGCAGCACTTCCGATGTTCCATGTATTCTGTTTAACAGTTGCCGTGAATGCACCGATTGTAAATGGTGCAACGATTTTAATGATACCAAAGTTTAGTCCGAAAGAAGTATTCCGCATTTCTCGTACATATGAGCCGACAATCTTTGCTGGCGTACCAACAATGTATAACTATTTATATTTATTTGAAGAAGCAAGCGCAGACGACGTTAAGACACTTCGCTTATGTATTTCGGGAGGGGCTTCGATGCCAGTTGCTCTTCTGAAAAACTTTGAAAATCGTTTTAACGTTATTGTTTCAGAAGGTTATGGGTTATCAGAGGCTTCTCCAGTTACTTGCTTTAATCCACTAGATCGTCCGCGTAAGCCAGGATCCATTGGAACGAATATTTGGCATGTAGAAAATAAAGTTGTGAATGAACTTGGAGAAGAACTTCCTGTCGGCGAAGTCGGCGAATTAATTGTTCGCGGTCCAAACGTAATGAAAGGATATTATAAAGCGCCGGAAGATACAGCGGCAGTACTTCGTGATGGATGGCTCTATACAGGCGACTTAGCGAGAATGGATGAGGAAGGTTATTTCTATATCGTTGATCGTAAAAAAGATATTGTACTTGTCGGTGGATATAACGTATATCCTCGTGAAGTAGAGGAAGTATTATATCAGCACGAAGCAGTTGCAGAAGTTGTTGCGATTGGTGTTCCAGATGAAAACTTAGGAGAAGCAGTACGCGCTTATGTTGTTCTGAAGAATGGCGCAGTGACAGAAGAAGAGTTAACGCATTACTGTTCCTTGCACCTTGCAAAATATAAAGTACCAAAGAACATAGAGTTTTTAGAAGAACTGCCGAAGAATACGACAGGTAAATTATTGAGAAGAGCTTTGAAGGAAAAGGCGTTAAAGGTGTAATTGTATGTTTCTATAGAAGTTTCATTACAAATAGAAACCTGTATGTTATGTGTAATTGAAGAATTCATTTTGAAATACTCTGTAATATGAAAGACAAGTGGTAGTATAGGAGACTTTTAAAATCAATTAACTGTCTATCATGTTGCACATTATAGTAATGAAAGCACATCACTAGTTATATAGTGGTGTGCTTTCTTATTTTATAAGACCCCTAAATGAGATCATTTAGGGGGTACTTTAAAATCTTAGCTTGATGGGCATGGGGTATCGCCAGCACTTTGGAAAAAACACGATAAGCAAAAAATACAATAAGTCGTTCATTTGGACAGATCATTTACATAATTCTCGAAAGCGGTAGTCAACATATTTAAAATTCTATAAAGAATCCTCTCCAGTTGGTTAATCTGAAGGAGATTCTTTATTTATTCTGGAGGAGGTATATTTCGAGAAATATCTTTATAAGTATTAGCTTCGTTTATTTGCTGATTTAAACTCTTATCTACTTTAGTAGGTGTTTGATTTTTATTCTTGCGAATACTCCATATTGAGTATCCAACAATGAGTACACAGAAAGACCAAAATACAATCATAAACCAACTCATATGGCACCTCCTTTATTTATAAGTTATTCCTCTATTAACAATATATTTCCTGTTGTATATTGTATTTATATCTAGCTAACGTAACGCACAATTATACGCAGTAAACACAGAGATGAATTTTTGTTGTGGGAAAAATGAAAGGATGTAGTAGAAGAGGGCATATGTAGTACAAATAAGGATAGATAAAGCATAACTATTTCTCCTTTATCTATCCTTATTTAAATTAAAAATGACGGACGTGAACCCTAACCTTAACAGTTATAGAGATTGATTCGTATTTATTAAAGTGGAATTTCCCTCCTTAACCTGCTTTAACGTCGCTACGATAAGAAAGCTAACAATTACTAATAATAGCCATGAACTTACCTTTCCGAGATGGACGAGATGCCATGTATCGGTTTGGTTTGGATACTTCCAAGCGCCAAAGAACGTTGCGATATTTTCCGCTATCCATATAAAAAATCCGATAAGTACAAAAGAAAGTGCGAGCGGCATACGGTAACGAGTTCCGCCAACCTCATATGTGACCCATGAACGCCAAAAGACGATAATGACAAGTCCAGATAACCACCAACGAACGTCAATCCAAAAATGGTGGATGAAAAAATTTAAATAAATCGCAGCAGCAAGAGGAACAACGACCCAAAAGGGTGGCCACTTAACGAGTTCAACTTTCAACCGTCTCCACGCCTGGCAAAGATAACTCGCTACACTTGCATACATGAATCCGCTATATAAAGGCACGCCAAAAATTTTGAAATATCCTTCCTCCGGATAAGACCAGGAGCCCATATGTACCTTGAAAATTTCAAGAGCAAGTCCGATCAGATGGAACAACGTGATAACTTTTAGTTCATCCCGTGTTTCAAGCCCAGAATGCACCATCCAACACTGCATGAGAAGACAGATGATGAGCAGCCAGTCATACCGCGGGAGGAAGGGAAGTGGCACGATTTGTGTTAAAGCCAAAGAGGCAAAAATAACGACAGGAAACAAACATGATAGGGCCTGTTCAAAGCCGAAACGAACGAGTTGAGTTAGTGCTCTCATAATTTGCGCCTCACTTTATGAATCTTGACTGTCTTCGTCATGTCTATATTCTAAAATATCTCCAGGTTGGCATTCTAACGCTTTGCAAATTTCCTCTAAAGTGGAAAAACGAATTGCTTTTGCCTTTCCATTTTTCAATATAGAAAGGTTAGCCATCGTTATTCCAACCTTCTCTGAAAGTTCTGTTACACTCATTTTCCTTTTAGCCAACATTACATCAATATTAATTATGATTGCCATGTTCATCACCTCAGACCGTTAAGTCATTTTCTGATTTTATATCAATCGCTTCTTTTAATAGTTTTTGAAGAACAGCAGCAAACACTGCAATTACCATTGAAGCAAAACTAATGACTAAGCCAATTACTATGATACCTGGGGCGTCGTCCATCTCCGCCAAGAAATAAAAGAATGGCATGCCTATCACATACAAAATACTAATTGTGATTGCACAGTATTTTATATTTTTTAAAGCTCTTACAGATAATTTCGAGAAAGCTTTGTTTTTGTCAATATAGCTTAGAAGCTGGAACGCCTGATATAACGCAATGAAAAATGGTATGACTGATACACACATAATGATTAAAATGGGATACAGTATATGGGCATAATTTGGATGTACTGGATGATTAGCTAACCAAGTTAAGCCAAATATACATAAAGCAAGAATCGGAATTCCAATAAGCATAACAGCGATCTTTAAAAAGAGCGTTGATACTTGTTTCATAAAAAGCACCTCACCTATTTATTCTAAAGTTGAATTTAACATACTGTTTATTGTTTTACAATAAATTTTTATTTATTATAATGATGTTTTTGTTGTTAAGTTTATGTTGGCTGTAGATGAAGATAAAAAGTATTTCTCATTATATGAATGGATTAAGCTGTGACGCTATTGTGAAGAGGGAAGAAACGCGGTTACGAAAAGTACAATACCTTGATCATGGTATTGTGGATGAAATGAATGGGGAAAAGAAAGAGATATAGCAACTTTATAAAAGAAGAAATAAGAATTAAGTGAATATAAAGCAATTGGAAGGATTCAAGATCATTTACACATTTTATCCCGCTATTGGAGGGCAGTAAGACCCCAACCTCAAGATTCAGAGAGAAAGGAGGAAGGTAGGTGGGGGGTGAAGAAAACTCCCACTGATTAAAGTTTCACTTTATATCAAGCCATACAGCAAAACACCCAAAAATAAAAAAGATTCTAATCAGCTTGTTCGACTTACTCCAGAAGAATGGCCGGAAATCTCATCGATACGAGAAGAAAACAGTCTTTGATATTTTGGGTGTTGTCTATGGATATAATGGGTTGAGAAAACAAAAGAAAGCTACATAATTTTTAAAAACGATATCTATATAGGATTATTTGGAATAATCATTTTATATTTTTATAAATTTATTTTGTTGCTTTTCGTCCTACTAATACCCAGTACAGAGATAAACTGAAAAGGGTAATGAGTACGAGAATGAATAGGATGTTACTAAACATGGAAGCATCTGGAGTGCTTATAATCCCTAGGAAATTTTTTCTCAATGCGGAATGGTCCATCATTGCGGCTGTATAGGCAATTCCGATTGACATAGCGACATTAAGTGTTAAATTATAAAATCCGATTGCTGTTCCTGTTTTTTCTTTTTCAATCGTACAAATGCAAGAATCAAGTAATGGTGCATACATGAATGCAAATGAACTAGAGAATAGAACCATAGATATTACGAATACAACAACAGAAGTTTTTACAAAGAATCCGCCTAATAATAAGCTGACTATAATGCTAGACATAGCGATTATAATACATTGCTTGCTTCCCAAAACCTTCGCAACTTTTCCAGAAAGAGCTCCGGTTATAGTAGCTGCTATATAGCCTGGAATCAATAATAGTGAAATGGTATCTAGCTTCAAACCATAAATCTTTTCAAGCAAGAATGGAAATAAGAAAATATATGCTAACTGTACAGAGTAAATTACAAAAGCAACTCCAAGCAATGAGATAAACTGTTTATTTTGAAAGAATGATATTCCGATAAAAGCTTTTGAGTTCTTGCTGATATAAGTAAGGAACAAGGTAATTGCAACAATAAACAACAGAAGGTAAATCCAATTGAAATCGGTAATATATAGTAGTAGGGATGCTGAAATGGCTCCAACTAGAACTAATCCTAATACATCTAGATTACTGTTTTTCGCTTCTTCCTTAGGAAGATACTTTAAAATGAAAGGAAGGGTGAAAAGTGTTACAAAAGAAAGTAAAAACAGAGTTGTCCAATGGAAATATGTTGAAACATACCCCCCAGTTAATGCACCTATAAGCTGTGAAAGAGCAAAACTACTTGTACTTAATCCTAAAAATTTCTTTTGTTCATTTGCAGGTAAATGTTTTGTTACAAATATCACGTATAAGGTTTCAGCTGATGCTAGACCAGCAGTTTGGATCATTCGTGAGATAACAACTAGTAAAAACGAGTGTTGGAAAATATACCCCATGGCTGAACCGACACATATTAAAATAATACCAATGCTAAAAAGTTTTCTGATACTAACAGAATCCGCTAAAGTTGCGTAAACCACTGCCCCAATTCCAATTACAAGACCAGCTAGGGTTGCTTGCCAGCTAACTGTTGTCACTGAAATGTGAAAATCCTTTGCCATGTCAACAGAAATAATCTTAAAAGAATTGTCAATTACCAAACATAATAGAAATAACAGTAAGGTTACGGGTACTGCTTTCTTAGCGCTATATTCCTGAGTTTTCTTCATGCTTACACCTTCATTAATGGTAGACATAGCTATATTCCTCTTTTCTTGTTGTTCAGGAAATTGTCTCCCTGAGTCATGATTGTCTGACCTTTAACTACCAATTGATCCTTTTGTAAAGGGACCGTTTCAGTAATTTCTACACTTGTTGTTTTATATGTGAGACTTCCGTGTGTACAGTTGTACCGATTTTTATTCGTTCCTTCTTATGATATTTAAAAAAGGGAACGTTTTCATACACAACAAAAAATTGTCCCTCATTATAGAGGTTTCGCCACATCACGATTAAGCTAAGGTTTTCATACATCCCCTAAATGAAAATTTTCTTTCTCTACAGATAATCACTCTGAGAATTCAGATCATTTTTTCATTTTTGGTGCAGATGGATAGGGGATACTTCAAAATATTAGCTTGATGGGCATGTGGCGGTACTCAAAAAAGCTCCTAATTTCTATACTTTACAAACAAGCCTCTAATGCAATTTTCATCATTTTATCGAATGATGTTTGCCTTGCTTCAGCACTAATTTGCTCATGGGTTACTAAAGAATCTGAGATAGTTAGTATACACGCTGCTTGTTTTTCTAATATCTTTGCATTATGGAATAATGCATAGCTTTCCATTTCTGTACAAATACAATTATGTTCATTATAAAAATCAACATGATTTGGAACATTAGTTTCATGATAAAATACATCACTTGAATGTACTCTACCCTTAACAATAGGAGTATGAATGCGATTTGCAGTATCTTCAATTTTCTGCGTTAATAACTCACTAGGAAGCTGAATATCATCTTGAACTCCTGCTTGAGCCTTTGCAAATGTTGATTCACTCCATGCACTATCTACAAGCACAATATCATGTATGTTTAGTTCTTCTGTATAAGCTCCTGCACTACCAATACGGATAATATTTTCTACATCATAAAATTTATATAGCTCGTATGAGTAGATTCCAATACTTGCCATCCCCATGCCTGATCCCATTACAGATATTTGTTTCCCTTTATAAGTTCCTGTATAGCCAAACATATTACGTACAGTATTAAATTGCACTGGATTTTCTAGATATGTTTCCGCAATATATTTCGCACGTAGTGGATCACCTGGCATTAAAACTGTTTTTGCAATTTCTCCAATTTTCGCGGTATTATGTGCTGTTGTCATATTATAATCTCTCCATTTCTATTTTTTTAATTTACTTAACCATCAAGAACTATAATCCAAATAAAATGATTACTCGTTTTACATATCGAGTAATCTGTACAATTTATTTCTTTATTAAAATGTATTCGGTTTCAAAACTGTATGATCAATTACCTTTGCAATGATCATTTTCTTCACTCCTCATATTTTTTAACAAATTCATTCTAACTCCAGTTTGAACAAATGTAAATATACTTATGAAATTTCGTTCAAACTTTTTTTGGGGTAGTGAAATAAGTTTTTAAAATTGACACAAAAAAGGGATACCCTATTAACAGCTCCCCATAAAACACAGTATTTATTCATTTTATCGTTTTGGGGTATTTGCTTTTCTTAGCTTGATGGTGATGGTACCTCTTATAAAACATGTAATTATTTTTTATAATATTCAAACCAATTTGTCTATCTGTACGTTTACATAGAACAAAGGGATAAAAATTCAGACAAGATTACGAAAGGAGGGAATCAAAAGACGTATAGCAAGTATATTTGTAAAGATTCAAACACCCTGTTTACCTGCCGGGCTTGCGTGTACCTATGGAAGTTATTCCTGTGTCTTGAAGATTTATCATGTGAAAAAATTTTTAACGAGGTGAAGAAATGTTAAAAAAAATGAAATTTACAGGCGTATTGGTTGTAGCTTTGCTGTTTGTTACTATTCTTCCGACTGCCATTTTCGCTTCATTTACTGAAAATAAAAGCTCTATGGAAAAGGAGAGCTTCGATGGAAGCATCACTAACAACTCCCTCGCTATAAGTCCTGATGAGCAGATTGCGATTGTTTCAGATAGTCGCGAACAATCCCTTCGTATTTATGACCTTGCTAAAGGTACTTTACGCAAGAAAATCGATGGCTTTGTTACACCGAGAAACATCGTGTTCGTTAACAATGGTTCAGAGTTTGTTGTCTCGGACAGTACGCTAGGCACTTTACGATTCTACAACGCAAAAAGCCTAACCTTAAAGGATGAAGTCGTAGTCGGTCCAGGTGCATTCGGCACCGCCGTCAGCCCCGATGGAAAGACGCTGTACGTGAACAATCAGGCACATAGTTCTGTAACCGTCATAGACCTTGAGAAACGTAAACCGACTGCAGTCATCACTGGTTTCTCCCAACCACGCCAAGGTATTACAGTCTCTCCGAATGGAAAATATGTGTTTGTAACAAACTTTAAAGGAGATAAGGTGTCCGTAGTTGATGCAGCCACTAAGAACATCGTACGTGAGATTATTGGTTTCTCTATGATTCGTGGAATCTCCGTGACTGCCGATGGTCAAACATTGTATGCCGCAAACAGTGGTCGTGACAGCATTTCCGTGGTGGACACCTCTCTAGGACAAATCGTTAACGAGGTAAAAGTTGGACGTGAGCCATATGGTGCAGCCTTGTCGCCCGATGGTAAACTGCTTTTTGCAAGCAGCAAGGCCGACAATACGATCGATGTGATCAACGTCTCTGATAACCATGTGATTAAGACAATCAGTGGCTTCACAGAACCCCGGCAAGCCATTGTCTTTAGCCAGGACGGAGAACGCGCTTATGTCCTTAATCGTGATCTCTCCATTTCCCGTGTGAATATAAAAGACTTATCTATCACCGATACGATTCGTGATAAGTCAAACAAATACAAGCTTTAGGTGTTAGAATCAGACGGAATCAGAAAATATTTAGCAGACGATTAAGGAATGACACTTTATTAGGGGTCACTGTACATTACAATCAACCTAAGGTGAATTTATATCCATAATTCATAGAAAGCGTTATTCTTTTTGTAGAAATATACAGAAAGGATGGCGTTTTTGTATGAATCTATCGATTCAAGATGAGTTTCATTTGTTCGCTGAAGAACTACAGCGATATCTATATGTCTACTCTCTACGTTGGCAAATAGAGATTGTATTCAAAATATGCTCTTCTTGTGTTAATTTAAATGATTCTTTTAGAAAAAAGTTTAATCGTTTTATGCCCCTTATTCAATAAAAGCACTCCGCTTAACAAGATTTTATTAAGCAGAGTGCTTTTGTTTTTCTATTACTCTTAAAAATTAACTACTGAATATTTTTATTGCACTCTAATTGATTTTGAATTCCTGACCTATCAATTTGAATCCAATACTCTGAAATTTTCCCATCTTCTATTCTATACACCGCACTTGCCATTTGAATTATTGGGAGTCCTGTAGGTTGATATCCATCGATTTCCCCTAAGTGTGCACCTACTTGTTTCCAACGTACATATACTTTACTTCCTTGTACTAAAAATTCTTGAATTTCTAAAGAAAAATTACCGTATACTTCAATTACGATAATTATTGGTTATGTAAACTTCACATGAATATGATATACGTCATTTAATTGTGGTGAAATTTAGTTAATTCATTATTTTAAAAGGGGATTTAGAATTAGAACAAGACCGCCAAGAAACGGTCTTGTTCCTTGTTTTCTTTGATCAACTATTACAACAGAAACTCAAATAAATCATCTTGCTGTAATATCTTTAACTGTATCGGAAATACGGTCAACCGCTGCTTTTCCAGCATCTTCAACAACATCAATTGCATTTTGTACTGTATCGCTTGCTGCTTCAATCCCACGTTTTGTTTTGTTACGCCCTTGGTCGATGGCAGATTGATTTCGATTTTGCTCAGTCATTTGTTACTCCTCCTTAAATCGTTCTTCGACCTTAGTATAAGAAAATGTTATTTTGTTATTCATTCATTTGTTTACTAACTATGCAAACATCAATTATTGATGCTGTAACAAAGAAGACAACTGCTGTCAGCTCACAAAAAATCGAGCAATAGTAATTTACTTGGCCACGAATTGTGGCCTTTTTATTTTGGATTGATGGGTCTATATCATCGTCATCAACTTAAAAATTCAAAATTACCCTAAAACCAAAAAGAGTCCTAAATTAAATGCGATAAATTTACTTTATATGGTATTGTATTTATAAGAGTTTATTCAGCTAAAACAACAGGTTAAAACGAGCTAAATTATCATAAATAACTGTAGAGATATATAATTTTCGTTTTGGGGACATTTCAAATTCTAAGCTTGATAGGCATGCGGCAGTACCCAAAAACAAGAAAAAGTACAATTACATTCTTAAATATAGGTAAATAAAGAAACACTAGACAAATCATCTAGTGTTTTTTAATTTGTGTAATCTTTGGAAGTGCATATGATTTACGGTATAAAAAGATTACAGGTTATAATAGAAGAAATAGAAAAGGAGGCATACGGTGAAGATTAGTCGATATTTCAATATAGTTACTATTTTTATTCTATATACATTACTGATGTTTTACATCGGATGGAACGGATGGGTTTGGCTTCAAGTGACTTTTGGCTGGGAAGCTTGGGGGTATTACGCTGCCCTAGTTGGATTGTTTTCATATGCATATTTAATTGTTCAAGTGTTCAAATTTCTTCCTTTCTTACGGACGATCGGTTCCTATTGGTTTGCGGTTATACAATATGCTCTTATATTGGTACCACTCGCTGATATAGCGGTATTTATTTTACAACTATTCGCACCAATAGATACGGTGATTATGTGGACAGGAATTGTGACCATTGGTGTATTTCTTTTCGTATTCGGTTATGGAACATTTAATGCGTATAGTCCAGTTGTTCGAAAATATGAAATTCACTTACCAAAAGAAGCGAAAGGTCGTAAAACGCTTCGCATTGCGATGGCTTCTGATATGCATTTTGGTAAACTATCAGGCACTTCTCATTTAAAAAGATTAGTGCACCATGTAAATGAAATGAAGCCAGATATTATTTTGTTGCCAGGAGATATTATTGATGATCATCCTGGAGAATTTATTAAGAAAAACATGGGGCAAGTGATGAAACAGATGCAGGCGCCACTAGGTACATACGGTGTGCTCGGAAACCATGAGTATTACGGGAGAGCCATTCCGGAATTTCTGCAGGAGATGGATAAGATAGATGTTCATATCATGTTAGATGAAGTAATTAAAGTGGAAGATAGTTTTTATCTCGTTGGAAGAAGAGATAAAACAGAGCGAGATCGGAAAAGCTTTGAAGAACTTATGAGTACAGTAGATAAAGAGCTTCCTGTTATTGCGATGGATCATCAGCCGTTTGAACTAAAACAAGCAGCGGAATCTGGCGTTGATTTACTATTGTCAGGTCATACACATCGCGGGCAAATGGCACCGAATCATTTGATTACGAGAAGAATGTATGAACTAGACTGGGGATACTTGCAAAAGGAAACATTCCATGCGATTGTATCTTCTGGATTCGGCTTTTGGGGACCACCGCTTAGACTAGGGAGTCGGTCGGAGGTAATTCAGATTGATGTTACTTTTGAGTAGTGTAAGAAAAACAACCATTCGATTTTGAATGGTTGTTTTTTGTTAGTGACGATATCCACTTATAGGACGATCAAACCAATTCCAAGGTTCAATATCTCCAAGAGTAGCATAGCGTACATGGGGTGAATTTTGTAATTTTAATAATTCTTTTGATGGGCCAGTAATGACAATGCCATATACTTTTACACCATTTTTTTTCACATATTCATAGCGCTTTTTCATATTTAATTCTTGTTTACTAAGCCAAGTAACTTTCTCAACAGTCTCTTCATGATTAGATAGAATGCGCATCATTTCTAAGACTTCATCTTCTTTTGTTTTTAGCTTTTTTTCTTCCACATCAAGTCGACCAATAAAATCAGGAAATCCGAAATTTGATAAAGGAAAATCATCTTCATTTACTCCTTCCACCCCTGTATCTAAAGCATACCATACAGGGGTTGGCGGCATCTCTTGCGCTTCAAATACACTATACAGAATGGGTTCTAATTCTTGTAATGTGTAAGCTTTATCAAAAGAAATCGCGAGTTCGGCTACGGTTCCCTCGTGTACTTTTTGCAATGCTTCCCATACCTTTGGGGAAGTTTCCTTGAAATGGTCAGTTTGTTTTAGTTTCGGATGAGCAAAGAAAAGGTTTTGTTCATATGCTGCTTCAGCCCACTGTTTTTCTATACGTACAGATGAGAAAAAACTATCAACTTGTAGAGTACCTAATTTGAATTCCTTCTTCCCAACTGTTTTTGCTAAGTGAATATCACTATGCATACGAAAGAAAGCCTCTACATTTGTCCCGCTACCAGCAATATGGCTATTTGGAATAGTTGCCTGCAATGCCAGTGCTGGCACGTCCGTAACTTCTTTTAGATTTTGTTCATCGTTCACTTGAAAATAAATAGTGGATAAGATGCCACCAACCATGTATATAGCCATACAAACTGCAAGTAGAAAAGATAAAGTTTGCAAACGATGCTTCCATTTAATCTTCCAAAATGGAACTTGAACATTCGAGATTGGCGGAAGTTTTTTCTTTGTTTTTTCTGTTTTCGCAAGTAATTCATCTAAATATGCTTCACATATTGTACAAGTTTCAATATGGTTTTCTAATTCTTCTTGTTCTTCAGTTGTAATCGTACCGTGCTCATATTTCTCCCAAAGCTCTTTGCACTTCATACAAGTCATGTATATCACTCCTTTGTCGGTCTTGTTTCTTTTCGGCCTCGGTGTAGTTCGATTTTCACTTTTGCTAATGTAAGCCCTGTCATCTCTGTAATTTCTTTATAAGAGAATCCATAGTAATCTCGTAGTAAAAGAACGTTTCGCCTAGCAATAGGAAGAGATGAGAGGCGTTGTAACCACTCTGCAATTTCATACTTTGTAAAATAGGCTTGTTCTGTACTTGGAACATCGGGTAAATGAAAATCTTCTAGCATCGTTGTCTTCTGTTTTGTTTCTTTTCGCTTCCAATCAATGAAAGCATGATAGGCGATTGTAAATAACCAAGGCCTAATTTCTTCACCTTTGTAATAGTCAATGTGGACGAGCGTCCGGTAAAAGGTTTCTTGCATTAAGTCTTCTGCTGAGTGGAAGTTTCCTGTTAGGGAGAGAAGATAGCGAAAAAGGTCATGCATATGTTGTTTATAAATGTCTTCAAGTGTGTGCTTGTTTTTCACTTATCTCCCTCCCTTCACTTATAACAACGAAATATATGTAAAAAAGTTACAAAGTTTTATAAAATAAAGTGAAACTTTAATCAGTAGGGAGTTTTATCCCCCACTGATTATTAGCCTTCACGAATCGGGCTTTTACGGGCAGTTGATTCCCTTTAGCTTCTTTGCTTTTGCTGAATGGTGGTCTTACTGCCCGTTAATGCGGGATAAAAGCAAAAAACGTCAAGAAAACAATTGTTTTTTCTTCTATCATAATACATATAAGGCGGGTGAACAGAGATGGAAAGCTATGAAACACAAATTCAAAGAACAATTGATTACATTGAAGAAGATGTAATGGAGAAACAAACATTAAGTGATTTGGCTCGTATTGCAGGATTCTCGGAATATCATTTTCATCGCGTATTCCAAGAGTTAGTAGGCGACACTGTTATGGAGTATGTTCGGAAGAGGAGGCTAGCCCGGGCAGCTTATCAGCTTTCTCATACGGAAGAAAAAATTATTGATATTGCGTTTGAACATGGATTTCAATCTCATGAAACATTTACCCGTGCCTTTAAAAAACTATTTCAGATGACGCCAAGTAACTATCGAAAGCAAGAGATTCAGACACCAATGTATTACAAAGTAAATGTGAAACAGAGAAAATTGAATCCATATTTAGGGGGAATACAAATGGAATTTCGTATTGAAACAAAACCAGCATTTTATGTAGCGGGATATGAGATGAAAACAACGAGTAAAGAAGGGAAAAACCTTACAGATATTCCGGTATTTTGGGATCGTTATTTGCAGAATAATCTAGCAGATCGCATTCCAAATCGTAAACATACAGACCAATATGTAGAACTTGGGATGTGCACAGATTTTCAGTTAGAAACAGGGGAGTTCACATATGTGATTGGAATGGAAGTAACAAGTTTTGACGGCGTACCAACTGAACTAGCACATCGCACGTTCCCAGAAGCAACGTATGCTGTATTTACAACGCCAAAAGTGCCGCATGAAGATATGGTGTCTTCTATTCAGCAAACGTGGAATGCGATTTTCACAGAATGGTTCCCGCATTCAGGGTATGAGCATGCGGGAGTGACAGAGTTTGAATTATACGATGAACGCTGTCATGCGGATAAGAGCGAGTTTGCGCAAGTAGAGATTTGGTTGCCAGTTCAGAAGAAACAGCAATAAGAAAGAAGAGAGAAAGTTTCCTAGGTTATAGGAAACTTTTTTTGTATGGATTTTGTTTTATTTTTGTAATATTGACAATATTTATTCTTCGTTGTTACGATGAAAATAACGTTGTAAAAATCGCATGAGAGAGGAGTGGGGGAAATGAATTACGAAATTTTAATAGAAGAAACAAGAGCGGATTTACTAGAAAATATTCATGTAGGTGTAATATGCGGTGTGGATGAGAAGAAAGAAGTGAACTATCAGGTAGGGAATATGGAACATAAAACGTATTTCCGCTCTGCGGCGAAACCGATTCAAGCGTTGCCTGCTTTTCTTGCGGGGATTGATAAAAAGTATGAACTTACGAAAGGGGAAGCAGCGTTACTGACAGCTTCTCATCGCGGAGAAAGTTACCATATTGAAGCGCTGGAGACGATGAAAACAAAGTTATTAATCAATGAAAATGAATTGTTTTGCCCGGCTGCTTATCCGTTAAACATGAAACCAAAGGAAGATATGCTTAGAAAAAATCTAGAGAAAAGAAAGCTATACCATAACTGCGCGGGCAAGCATATGGGGTTTATAACTGTATGCCGTGAATTAGGATACCCGGTAGAAGGGTATTGGAAAGCGGAGCATCCTCTTCAAGTGAACATACTGGATATTTTATCGTATTTATCTGAATGCCCACTTTCTGATATACATATTGGTGTAGATGGATGCGGTGTTCCTGTATTCGCTATTCCGTTACGAAACATGGCAATTACATATTTAAAGTTAGCATGTCCGCATTTCATTGAAGATATCGCTTTAAGAAATGCGGTAGAGAGAATGACGAGTGTAATGAATCAAGAGTATAAGATGGTTGCTTCTGAAAACTTTATTTGTTCCGCTTTATTAGAAGACTCAAATATTGTAGCAAAAGGCGGAGCGAAAGGTGTGTATTGCTTTGGTTTGAGAGAAGAGAAGCTGGGCTTTGCTTTAAAGGTACTAGATGGTTCGGAAGAGGTATGGCCTAATATTGTTGCTTCTATTTTGGAACAAATTCAATATACAAATAAAGAAACGATAACTCGGCTTCGTGCGTTGCATCCAGCGATTATGAAAAATAACGGTGGTATGGAAGTCGGTGCTCTTCAGGAAATGTTTATATTAAATAAAAAAGAACTTCCTAGATTTGGAGACTAGGAAGTTCTTTTGTTATTAGGAACGAGAGGAAACACCATATTAACAGTCGTCCCTTTTCCAAGCTCACTTTCAATAGAAATCGTACCGTTATGTGCAAGAACAAGCTGTTTTGTAATGGCTAAGCCAAGACCTGTTCCAGCATTATTTTCTTCTGTATTTGTGCCACGATAGTATCGGTCGAATAAAAGTTCTTTCGTTTGTTCATCCATTCCTTTCCCATTATCAGAAATAGAAAGTGTGAAAGAATGTTTATCTTGTCCAAGTTTGACAATCACATTTGTGGTTTCATTATTATGCTTTACGGCATTTGCTAGTAAATTCTCAATGATGCGCCTGAACCATTTCTCTTCAATGCAATAGTGGATAGACCCGGAACTAGGAACAAATTCAATGTTTTGGTTTTGAAGCGTCGGGTTGTTAATAAATTGCAATAGGACTTTTTGGACAAATTGATTGATCTCAGCTTTGACGCGTTGAGAGGGAATTGCGTTATTTTTTAATTGGTAAGTTAAGCTTAAATCATCAATTAACGTTGTCATATATTGAGATTTTTCTCGTATAACACGGCCAAAATCTTGAATGTCTTTATCAGTCCAGTTATATTGTTTCGATTCTAGTAAAAGGGAGTACCCATAAATCGAACTAAGTGGTGTTTTTAAATCATGGGTGAGGCCCGTAATCCATTCTTCACGTGTTTGCTCAATTACCTTTCGGATCGACTCATTTTTTTTGAGTGTAATCGTGAGGTGCTCTAGAGCGTTTGTGACATCTTTAAAGAGACGGAATGACCATTTTTCTTTGCCTGAGCGCCGGAAACGAATTGCCTTTCCTTTTTTACTGACAGGTTCTTCGTATGTTCCGCCCGCTATATTTTTAAGCCAGCGCATCGTATGTAATAGAGGTTTACCAAATTTTCTTCCATACCAAATAGAAAGAATAACTAAGTAGACAAACGCAATTAAAATAATCACGCCAAATCCTATGAAGATTTTTTTAATTAATACATCGTCATTCATATCAGATGGGTAATAACATTCATTTTTGACTGTTATAGTAAATAAGGTTTGATCTTCTGGATTATAAAGACTTGAGATATTTTCTTTATGATTCCAAGGCTCTTTTTCAGAAATGACAGCTTGAATAGCTGAAAAGGACTTTCGTTTTGTTTCCGGATAAGCAAAAATTTCTTCTCCTTTTGCATTAAATATTTGCAGTAAGGCACCATTTGTTGTAAGTTGTTTTTTTTCTTGTTCTGTTAGCGCGAATGTAGCTGATAATGGTGAAGCGTGTTTTTCTTTCAAGTTTTGGAGTATCGTATTACTTTTTAGTTTACCGCCATAAATGACAATTGCAGGTTTCTCTTTTACTTCAATGTCCCAATAAGTAAATTTGTAAGGACTTTGTATATGATGCTGTAAGTAAGCAACTAATGATGTTTTTGTATAAGAACCAGGAACATCTTCTGGAGTGTTGAAGTCATAGAGTACGTTTCCATTTTCATCAACAACTTGAAGCCAATCATTTTTTTTCTCAACTATTTCTTTTATTTCAGAACTTAATGTAACGCGTCCATTTTCTGAAGAAATATACTGAGAAATAGTAAAGTTATCAAACTCTGGAACATTTGAGTCGTAAAGGGTCGTACTAAAAAGATGCCCCAGGTAAGCGAAAGCGACGATTACTGCAATGAGCAAAGTAAACAAGACGAAAAGATGTTGGATAATAAATTGGATAATAAGTCTTCTACTTAAGTTCATAGCAGTCACCTACTTTGCAACAAACTTATAACCAAGTCCACGAATCGTTTTGATGTACTTCGGGTTACTTGGATCAAGTTCAATTTTTTCACGTAGTTTTCGAATATGAACCATGACGGTATTGTCATCACCGTTATAGGCAGGAGCACCCCATACTTTTTCATATATTTCTTCTTTTGAAAATACGTAATTCGGATGTTCGCAGAAAAAGAGTAATAATTGAAAAAGTTGAGCGGAACATTCCACAATTTCTCCATCTACTTGTAATTCAGCAGCATGTTTATCTATTTGGACCCTCCCAAATGAAAGGGTATATTCTTTTATTGTTTGTGGTGTTTGTTTCATATGTCTTCGGAGTTGTGCTTTCATACGAGCGACAACTTCAAGCGGGTTGAATGGTTTTGTAATATAGTCGTCAGCCCCGTATAAGAAACCAGATACTTTATCTAAATCAGATGATTTCGCTGTTAGAAAGAAAATGGGACAGTCCGTTTTTTGACGGATGATGGGACAAATATCAAAACCAGATTGTCCGGGAAGCATGACGTCTAAAATCATTAAATCAAAATGTTTTTGTTCTACTAAGAGTAAAGCTTCTTCAGCCGAAGTTGCCGTTGTAATATGAGAAAATCCTTCTTTTTGTAGAATGGTAGTTAATAGTTGTAAAATTGCTGTTTCATCATCAATAAGTAAAATGTTTGCATGATACAATTTGAATCGCCCCCCTATTTTCTTCGAATATCATAACATTTTCTTGTAAGTTATGGGATTTTTAAGGAAAATTTAAGGTTTTCTTAGCTTAAAAATAAGATTGGAATGATATGATAAATGTAACATAGGGGAGGAGATGGGGATGAATCCGTTTTGTTCAATGCGAGCCAGATATTTTTTTATTGTATTTGTACTCCTTTATTTGATTGAAAGCATCAGTAAACAAGTGCTAGAAAATACATTTCACATATCAATCTCTTCTTTTACAAGCATACTTACACTATACATATTTCCAAGCATTTGGTTATTCTACTACTGTAAGCGCCATCGTGTACCGTTCACTATGTTTATGAATAGAAGAGAATCGTTTAATCTTCTGCAAGTTTTTATGATTACAGGAATGTTATGTTTGTTTAGTTACGGATACCTTGTCTTATATATGTATAGCTTTGCATGGATTACACCAGATTTTGTGATAACTATATTACATGAACCGATTATAGGTAGTACAGGTGGATACGTATATCAATTTATCATAATCGTATTCGTAGCCCCAATTGTTGGTGAATTCGTATTTAGAGGATTTCTATTTCAGCGCTTTGCAGCGAAATGGGGAACGGGGAAAAGCATGGTGACGGTAGCACTTCTTTTTGGATGTGTGCACATTGACTTTTTCGGAGCAGCTATGTTTAGCATCGTCTTATCAGTTGTATACATGAGGACGCAGAGCTTACTGATGCCTATTAGTATTCATATATTAAACAATATGGTTGTATTTATTACATCTTTTATACTCAGTAAGGAAGAAATGATAAGCTTTGCGGATTATTTCACATACACTCCATTTTTTACAGGACTGCTTATCTTTATTATGGGATTAAATTTCGTACTGATCTTTTTATATATGAATCGTCGTTATATGAGTAAAGAAGTGCCGGTAGTATATACGAATAGAGTGAGAGAATTGTAGTTTAGATAACATAGAAAAAATAAAAGAGATATAAACCCTTTCTTTTTAGACGGGAGAGAGAATCTGTCTATGGATAGAAGCGGTCAGGGCCTATTTTAGCCACATGCCGCTTGAAAACAAAGGTGCAGGTCACCTTTTGTTCTCATAGCAGTGATTTATCCCGCTATTTGCGGGCTGTAATACTCCCACCTCAAAACTTAAGAAAATGCAAAGAAGTTTAGGTGGGAGATAAACAGCCCGTAAAAGCCCACTGATTGAAGTTTCACTTTATATGTTTGAAAATCAAATAAGATTTATATAGAAAGGAATGTATGTGATTCTATGAATGAAACGATGCGAGCGAATAAACTGTTTTATTTGATTATGGTGAGTTTAGTTGTGATTACGACAGTGAATGTAGGTTTTCGCTGGAATGAAGCATACTTTTTTATGTATTTAGCATTGCATATTTTAGGGCTTCTCTGTATTGGAGGCGGGATGGTAGTCGAGAAAAGAAGGGAAGATGGAATTAATTATATATGTGTACTTGGTCTTATACTACTTCTAGCTGTACAAGGAATTATGAAATATAGTTCCATTTCTTTTCAGGATTTAAATTTCTTTGTTTACATGTTTCAATAAGGGATGCTGATTCAAGCTTTCATTCGAAAGAAACCTCTTCATGATAGAAGAGGTTTTTGTCGCTATTTGACGAATGGTCGATATCCTTTGACGAATGGTCGATATCCTTTGTCGAATGGTCGATATATTCGAATTTGCGCCGATAAAAATTTATTTACCCCCTTATAATGCATCTTTAATTTTCTCAAGCACTTTTTGGCTGTTAAAGCCACGTTCTCCCATACCAAATACTTCAATTAAACGATCATTTTCATCGAGTAAATAGGAGTTTGAAGTATGAATATAAAGCCCGCTTCCAGGGTCGCGGTATTGAAAGTTAAATGTATTTGCTAGTTGTTTCGTTTCATCTGCATCACCGCGAAGTAAGTGCCATCCTTTTGTTTTTTTCATTTCAAATGTGTCCGCATATGCAGTTAAGATTTCCTTTGTATCGAACTTTGGGGCAATGGTAATTGTAATAAATTCAACCTTCGTTCCAAACAGTTTTTCCTTCTCTAATTCATCTCGTAAATGTTTCATTTTGTAGGTCGTAGCAGGACAAATATCAGGGCATTTTGTGTATATAAATTCTACGAGCTTAAGTTTCTTCGGTAGTTGATCAAAAGATAGCGTTGTACCATTTACATCCTCCATAACGATTCCGCGTGGTATTTCAGCAGAAGCTTTACGATAATCTGTAAAAAAGTAAATTCCAATTCCGATTACAATGATTAAACCTAATGTAAAAGTCATATAAATTTTTTTCAAGTTCTATCCCTCCCAAATTTATTTTATAAGAAAAATCCGAAAATTTATGAGGAGGGATTGAAAATTGCATGACAATTCGGTGGATTAGCTTGTTCTATTTTAGAAGGAACGAACTTACAATAATAAGAGACAGGCAGCATAGAGGAGGAGATACCGTGAAGAAGGTTGTTACATGGTCACTTTTTTTGTACGTTGGTTTTGCGCTATTTATATATTGGTATTTATTTGGATGGAATCATGAGATGATTCCAGATATGTATAAAGGCACAAGTGCGGATCCACAAACGTTTATGAGCGCAAGAGAACTTACATTAAGTCAAGATTACTCGCGCGTGAAAAATTTACTCTTTTTTTTAGCGACACCTTTGGAATGGATTATTTTATTGTTTGTTCTTGTTTTAGGGGTATCAAAGCGCTTTGAAAAGTGGTCAAAAGAAACGGTAAAAGTAAGGGTCATTCAAGTTGCGATCTATCTCTTTTATTTATCGTTACTTACAACTGTTCTTGCATTGCCGCTGCAATGGATAGGACATCAAGTATCAGTTAATTATGGTATTTCAACACAATCCACTGCGAGCTGGATTAAAGATCATGTCATCGATTTTTGGGTCAATTATATTATGATGTTTCTCATCGTTTCTGTTCTTTTATGGTTGATTCATAAATTCCCGAAGCGGTGGTGGTTAGCGGGATGGGCGTTATCTGTGCCATTTACAATTTTTTTAACGTTTGTACAGCCCGTTGTAATTGATCCACTATACAATGATTTTTCTACATTACAAAATAAAGAATTAGAAGATAAAATTTTAGCACTTGCTGATCGGGCGGATATTCCAGCTAATCATGTATATGAAGTGAACATGTCTGAAAAGACGAACGCGTTAAATGCATATGTAACGGGCATTGGATTAAATTCTCGGATTGTATTATGGAATACAACGCTCCAGCAACTGAAAGATAAAGAGATTTTATTTATTATGGCTCATGAAATGGGACATTACGTGATGAAACATATATATTTGGGTGTGGCAAGTTATATCGTATTAACGTTTATCGGGATGTATTTCATTAGTCGTATTATCAATATGTGTATACGCAAATGGGGAAGCACATTACAAATTTCAAAAGTAGCATGTTTTTCAGTTATACCACTGTTTTTTCTAATCTCTTCCGTATTGTCTTTCGCGGTAAGCCCGGCATCAAACTACGTATCTCGCATAGAGGAACGAGCTGCCGATCAATACGCATTAGATATGACGAAAGATGGAAAGTCTGGTGTGAAAACGTTCCAATATTTATCGAAAACAAGTTTAAGCCAAGTCAATCCACCAGCGTTAGTGAAGTTTTTCTTATATACACATCCACCAATTTTTGAAAGAATCCATACATTTGAGCAGTATGAGAAAGAAAAGAAATGAGAAGCAGCGCGTGCGCTGCTTCTTTATTTTATAATGCTAGTTTATGAAGTCTTTTTAATCAAACACAAAAGTGTCTAGGATTGAGAGGCTTAAAAAATCATTCTCGGGATCTATATTTCTTTAGTTATATCATATTTCAACAATTGTCGTGTATCATAGAACTTCTCATAAATAATACCTATTAAATAGAAAAATAATAGACCGAAACAAATATGAATGAGTGTAAATTTAGCTCCAAATGAAGAAAATTCATATACAATAACCGGTAATTTTGCAGTTGTCCAAACTCCTAAAAAAAATACAATGTATCGTATGCTCGCTCCTTTTTTTAATAAAAGTGCCGCGATTGGAAAAGCAACATAGAGGGGACCAGCTGCAATTCCTCCTAATAATAGGGAAAACAGGATGCCATAGATGCCAGATTTTTTTCCCATATATTTAATTAGTGTTTCTTTCTTCACCCACTGGTCAAGCAATCCTACGAATAGTAAGACAGGAGGAAGTAGAAACAGCATATCTAAAATACTTTTTCCTGTTAATTGCAATGCGTTCCATCCCAACGATTGGTTTATAAAAGTCAATATAATGAGTCCCAATAGTAAAATGAAAAAGAAACGATATCTTTTTAATTCATTCATACCATCACCACCCAAATAATATACGAGAATATGAGAGACATTAACAATGCGGATGCATTACGAGAATAAGCAAAACTTCGCCCAAAAATCTTTTGTTCCATCGGTAAAGTTGTGATTCCTACTGACATTAATGTAGACATTAATGCCGCAACTTGAGGAAGGCCCGCACCATTTTGGACTAATGTATTTCCAAGAGGAAACACGACAAAGCTTGGAATGAGTGCAACAGAGCCAATTATTGCTGAATAAATAATACCGATGAATCCAGATTTTTGCCCAATGATGGAAGAAATGAAGGAAGGCGTTAATATAGAGAGTGATAGTCCAACGAAAAGCATAATTGATAGCATAGAAGGTATAAGATTACGAAACATTTTCCATGACTTTAATAGAGCATCTTTTGTTTTATTCCGATCTTTTATAAAAGAAATGCTGATAAGAATAATGGCTAAAGTGTAAAGGATAGCGCCATTAATCATGATTAGACTCTTTCCAGTCTTTATATTTGTCCAAGAAAAATGATAAGTTTTTAATTTTTTCTTCAATATCTATTTGAAACTCTTCTAATTGTCTTTTTCCCACTGTAGTAATTTTGTACATCTTTCTTGGCTTATCTTGATTAGATGTGTCCAAATAAGATTCAACAGCACCTTCGTTTTCTAATTTTTTGAGTGTACGATATATAATGGCACTATCAATTGGATTGATGGGAAGCTCTTCCTCACATCTCTGCAGAAGTTTCCCTCCATAACTATCTCCCTCTGCTAAAAACAGCAAAAGAAATGCACCTGTATGTCTCCCTGTATGTTTCATCAAACATCTAACCTCCTTCATGAAATGTGAAAAATGGATTTGTTATCATAACAGTAACGTACTGTTAGTAACATTATACTGTTAATGACAGTATAATGTTACTGGCAGTATAACCTTAATGTAATTTCATGTCAATTCTAAAATGCACAACATGTTTTTGACCAAGCTTTATTCTAAAGCTACAATAGGATCCGTCCATGAGTAGAAGCGGTCCGTGCCTATTTTCGTCCCGTGCCATGGGAAAACAAAAGGGAGGATATCGATTTTTGTTTACATAGCCGTGATGTAGATGTTAGAAAAATTGAAATAGATTGTTTAGGGGAAATATCGTTATGTAAAATATGGTAAAATGTAAAAGGGAGGTAGTGAAAATGAAGGCGTACATGAGGAAAACGAGTACTTCTATGTTGACTTTACTCATCTTCATTTTTGTTTTGTTTGTCACGATGGTATTTTATATTGTAAGAGGAATGCGTATTGCCGGTGCTACCTCATAAGAAAAGACTTAAGTGTAGGTCGAAAGTTTAGAAGATTAAGAAATTTAATGCGTGAATGCGTGCTTCAAATTAATGGGGGTTGTTTATATTGTTTCAAAAGAGCGCTACGAATATGTTATTCCAAACAAAATCATTACCAGCTATAAAAATGATCATATCGATGTCTATTTTTGGTTCAATCGGATTTTTTTCAGTGAAAACAAATTTACCATCGTTTGAATTAGTATTTGTTCGTTGTATTTGTGCCACGCTATTTTTAACGTTATGTTGGATTGTGACAGGTCAGTTTAAAGAAGAAAAGTGGAACAGAAAAGAAGTGCTACAAATATTAGCGTGTGGTGTTTTTCTTGTTTTTAACTGGGTTTTTCTGTTCAAAGCTTTCGAAGTTATGTCAGTGACGATTGCGATTTCTGTGTATCATCTGGCGCCAATTATCGTATTAATCATTGGGAGTATCGTGTTTAAAGAAAAGTTAACCATGTTATCTATTATTTCGATTGTTATTTGTTTTCTCGGTACGATTTTAGTAGCAGGAGTAGATGGTAACGTTTCTTTAGAGAAGTTAATGTCTTCTGGAATGGTTTGGGCATTACTTGCAGCGTTATTCTATGCATTTACGACCTTGTTAGGAAAAGGAATTAAACAAACAAGTGCATATGCGATGACGTTTTTACAAACTTTTTTAGGGATATTTCTATTATTACCATTTGTAGACTTTGGAGAATTTCAAGGGTTAACAGAGAGTAATTGGATTGCGATTACAGCGACCGGGCTCATTCATACAGGCTTTGTTTATTATTTGTTTTTTGATAGTTTAAGAGATTTACCAACACGGCTTATTTCTGTATTGGTGTTTTTGGACCCAGGTGTAGCAATTCTATTGGATACAGTATTTACGGGATTTCGTCCGACTACAATGCAAGTTGTTGGCATGATTCTTATTTTTGCTGGAATGGCCTTTACTTTTTGGAAACCGAAGACAGAAACGGTTGTACAAGAAGAAAAAGCGTATTCAGAAGGGTAGTATTACATAAAGTGAAACTTTAATCAGTGGGGATTCTTTATTCCCCACTGATTATTAGCCTTCACCAATCGGGCTTTTACGAGCAGTTGATCCCCGACCTATCTTCTTTAGAAAAGCGGAAGCAGTTCTCTCTGAATCTTGAGGTGAGGATCTTACTGCTCGTTAATGCGGGATAAAGTGAACTTTCACAGTTGTTATATAACAACTGTGTTTTTTTTATTTGCAAAGAGTAACAGATGGGGGGATTGAAACAGGTGTCAAATGTGATGATACTGCCGTTTGGTCGCTATTAAAGTAATGTTTTTGTATAAATGGATGTTGTAAAAAGGAATTAATTTTCAAAAAAATACCTTCCTTTTCTGAAAATTTGTTATATAATATAAAACATAAAATCAAATCTGTTATAAAACAGTTTTAAAAGGAGATGCTAATATGTCGACGCAAACTTCACGGGTTACATTCACTCTGGAAGTATTACCGGCGTATGGAGAAATTTTGACACCAGAAGCGCTCACTTTTTTAAAAGAGCTGCATGAGAATTTTAATACACGCCGTAAAGACTTACTGCAAAAACGTGTGGAAAAGCAAAAAAGGATTGATGCAGGGGAGTTTCCAAGCTTTTTATCAGAAACAGCACATGTACGTGCCGGAGATTGGACAATTGCCCCGCTCCCAAAAGATTTAGAAGATCGCCGGGTGGAGATTACTGGTCCAGTAGATCGTAAGATGGTGATCAACGCTTTAAATTCAGGTGCTCATCTTTTTATGGCAGACTTTGAAGATTCTAATTCACCGACGTGGCATAATGCGATAGATGGCCAGATTAATTTAAGAGATGCTGTGAAGGGAACGATTTCATATAAGAACCCGAGCGGAAAGGAATACCGCCTAGGAGATAAAACTGCTGTACTGATTGTTCGTCCGCGCGGTTGGCATTTAGAAGAAAAACATATGTTAGTTGATGGAGAGAAGATGTCAGGTAGTCTCGTTGATTTTGGTTTGTACTTTTTTCATAATGCGAAAACATTATTAGAAAAAGGAAGCGGACCTTATTTTTACTTACCGAAGATGGAGAGTTATTTAGAAGCAAGATTGTGGAATGACGTTTTTATTTTTGCGCAGAAGTATATCGGGATTCCAAACGGGACGATTAAAGCAACTGTCTTAATCGAAACGATCCACGCTTCTTTTGAAATGGATGAAATTTTATATGAACTTCGTGACCATTCAGCCGGACTGAATTGCGGGCGCTGGGATTATATTTTCAGTTTCTTAAAAAGTTTTCGGAATCATAACGAATTCTTGCTTCCAGATCGAGCGCAAGTTACGATGACGACGCCGTTTATGCGCTCGTATTCTTTAAAGGTAATTCAAACGTGCCATCGCCGAAATGCACCGGCAATTGGCGGAATGGCAGCGCAAATTCCGATTAAAAATAATCCGGAAGCAAATGAAGCAGCTTTTGAAAAGGTGCGTATGGATAAAGAACGTGAGGCTTTAGATGGGCATGATGGGACTTGGGTTGCCCACCCGGGACTTGTACCGGTTGCTATGGAAGTATTCAATCACATTATGAAAACACCGAATCAAATTTTTAGAAAACGTGAAGAAATATATATAACAGAAAAAGATTTATTAGAAGTACCTATGGGAACGATTACAGAAGAAGGGCTTCGCATGAATATTAGCGTTGGCATTCAATATATCGCATCGTGGTTAAGTGGCCGCGGAGCAGCACCGATTTACAATTTGATGGAAGATGCAGCGACTGCAGAGATTTCACGAGCGCAAGTATGGCAATGGATTCGCCATGAAGGCGGGAAACTACATGACGGTCGTAACATTACATTTGCTTTAGTGGAAGCACTTAAGGCAGAAGAGTTAGCGAAAATAGAGCGAGAGATTGGCAAGGAGCAATTTGAGAATGGTAGATTCATAGAAGCAACAAAGCTCTTTACTCATTTCATTCGTAGTGATGAGTTTGAAACATTTTTAACATTACCAGGTTATGAGATTTTATAAATTGAAAAGGGGATGGAAGAGATGACAAACGAAAGAGTACAAAAGTTACAAGAAAGCTGGGAGTTAGATAAGCGCTGGAAAGGGGTAACACGTCCTTATTCGGCTGAGGATGTTATTCGTCTTCGCGGGTCAATTGATATTGAACATACGCTAGCACGTAAGGGAGCAGAAAAACTTTGGCAATCGCTTCATACAGAAGATTATATTAATGCGCTCGGTGCATTAACAGGAAATCAAGCGATGCAACAAGTAAAAGCAGGATTAAAAGCAATTTATTTAAGCGGCTGGCAAGTGGCAGCGGATGCCAATTTATCTGGGCATATGTATCCGGATCAAAGTTTATATCCAGCAAACAGTGTACCAGCTGTTGTAAAACGTATTAATCAAACGTTGCAACGTGCGGATCAAATTCAGCATATGGAAGGAAGCGGTGATACAGATTATTTCGTCCCGATTGTTGCCGATGCAGAAGCAGGATTTGGCGGGCAATTAAACGTGTTTGAATTAATGAAAGGTATGATCGAAGCAGGTGCATCAGGCGTGCACTTTGAAGACCAGTTATCTTCAGAGAAAAAATGCGGACATTTAGGTGGAAAAGTGTTACTACCAACGCAAACAGCGGTACGTAATTTGATTTCTGCGCGCTTAGCAGCGGATGTAATGGGAACACCGACCATTATTGTAGCGAGAACGGATGCAGATGCAGCCGATTTAATTACGAGCGATATTGATCCAGTTGATCAAGAATTTATTACAGGAGAGAGAACACCAGAAGGTTTCTACCGGACAAAAGCAGGACTTGACCAAGCAATTGCGCGCGGTTTAGCATATGCGCCGTATGCAGACCTTGTTTGGTGTGAAACATCTGAACCGAATTTAGAAGATGCGAAGCGTTTTGCAGAAGCAATTCATGCGAAATATCCAGGGAAATTACTAGCGTATAACTGTTCACCGTCCTTTAACTGGAAACAAAAACTAGATGAAAAAACAATTGCAACATTCCAAAAAGAAATCGCTTCATACGGATATAAGTTCCAATTCGTAACACTAGCAGGATTCCATTCATTAAACTACGGTATGTTTGAACTTGCACGCGGTTATAAAGAGCGCGGCATGGCGGCGTATTCTGAACTGCAACAAGCAGAATTTGCGGCAGAAGAGCACGGCTACTCTGCAACGCGCCATCAACGCGAAGTTGGAACGGGTTACTTTGATGAAGTAGCGCAAGTGATTACAGGCGGAACATCCTCTACAACGGCTTTAAAAGGATCTACGGAAGAAGCACAGTTTACGAAGTAAGTGATGAGGCGGGTGCCATGTAAGGTACCCGCTTTTATTTTTGATTGGCGAAAGTGTTCTAGTGACGCTGGTACCAAAAATTAGAAGGAATATTTTCAAAAAATATTGTACATTCTATTTTAAGTATGCTATGATTATCTCAGTTGAATAACTAAATCAAGCAATCCATATATTATCAAGTGCTGAAAACGAACGAGAAAAAGATATGTGAGACCTGTTTTAATTTTCGTATTTGATAATGTGTGGATTCTTTTTTTACGTATGAAGACTAAAAAAATAATATGTATTTTCTTAGGAGGAAATAATCATGGCAGTAACAGGACAAGTAAAATGGTTTAACAACGAAAAAGGCTTCGGTTTCATCGAAGTTCCAGGCGAAAACGACGTATTCGTACACTTCTCTGCAATCGAAACTGAAGGTTTCAAATCTTTAGAAGAAGGCCAAAAAGTTAGCTTCGAAATCGAAGAAGGTAACCGTGGACCTCAAGCTAAAAACGTTATCAAACTATAATTTTATAGTTCGTGATGAGAAAAGGATGGCTTATGCCATCCTTTTTTTGTTTGTTTGAAAATAAGTGCTGATACGATTTTGTTATGTCGATTTTTGTTGAATGGTTGATATCCTTTGTCGAATCGCCGATATATTTGAAAAAGCGCTGATAAAATGCAAGTGTAATCATTGGAGGTCTTTCAAGCTGCTCTTTTTCCCCTTCTTACTACACTTAGGGCATTTCGTTTTACGAAATGGCTTCGCAAATAGTAGTAAAAGACAAAATAAACCGATCATAATACTAGCTGAATTTTTCACGATAACGATGCTACTATTTTCCATTTTGATTATTGATTGATCATGTTTTTCTTCCATAATGGACCCCCGTCTATCGAATTTATCCCGCTATTTGCGAGCGGTAATACTCTCACCTCAAAATTCAGCGAAAGCAATGTCCAGTTTAAACGTCCTACGATTTTGAACGAGTTGCTTCCACTTTTCTAAAGAAAGTAGGTGGGAGGTAAACTGCCCGTAAAAGCCCGGTTGGTGCGAGCTGATTAAATTTTCACTTTATACGTATTATAGCAAAGAAGTGAGGTTTGGGATGAAGAAAATCTACGTCTATTCAATTTTCACTTTATAAATCAGAGTTTTGTAGTAGCTATTTTGTTATCACTTATAATAATATGTTACAAATGTTTCAAAAAGAAAAGATTGTATTTTTCTATAGGCATTCATCTTTTTAAGTTAAGAGAATATGTAGATTTCATATAGATATTTATATGAAGGGATATTATGAAACTTTAAAGTTTTATAAGAAAATGTAAAATATTTGAAAAAATAATCTATTTTGGATTTTAAATGGTACAATTATCCATGCAGCTGCTATTATGAATTGCAAGAAAAATAATGAGGGAGAGAGTGAAGAATGGGTGAACAGGTAGAACGCTATGTCGAAAATTATGTCGTAAACAAGAAAACTATGGCTTTACTTCCAGTTATTTTAGGTGAAAAGCGTATTGTAACACGAGTAGTTGAAGTAGAAGACTCTTTTTTTATGTATCAAAAACCTCTTGATATTGTAGAACAAAGTTGTCGCAAGCACGGATCTAGTTTTTTAGGTAGAAAAGACGGCACAAAAGAGTTGACGCGTATTACGCACAAAGCACCCATTGCGATTAGCCCGACAGATCAGCTTTATTTTTTTCCTACGTATTCTTATTCTAGAAAGGAATGTGCGTGGTTGTCGCACTTTCATATTGCAAATAATAAAGAACTAGCAGATGGAAATTTAATCATTCGATTCATTAATGGCCTTGCAGTGAAATTAGAAATATCCAAAAACAGTTTTGAGAATCAGCAAAATCGAACCGCAAAACTACGGACAGAATATGAGGATCGTAAAAATAAACAAGGAACAATTCAGTTTAAGCAGGTTGATAAAGAAGATGAATCAGCGCTAAAGCCTGCCTATGAAAAAGCGTATGTTGTGAAAGAAGAGGACGAAAAGGAATAGTAATTTATAAGTAAAGAGGATGGGATAACCATCCTTTTTATATTTCTCAATATGTAAAAACGTGTCAAATATTGATAGATTATCATACAATGATAATGAAGGATTTCTACATAAAAGTATGGAACATTAATAAATACATCTCCATATGTCGTATCTACCATTTCCTCTTTCGAATGAGCAATGATAAAGTATAGGGATAGGAATATAGCAAAGGGGTAAATCGTAGAATGGATTTTCAAACAATCAAAGAATATTTTTCAGCGGAAAATATGAATCAACTTGTAGAAAGTTATCGGGCATTTGGACCGCTCCTTGGTATTGGCCTGCCGATGGTGGAGGCAATTATCCCAGCATTACCACTTATTGTGTTTGTGATGGCGAATGCAGTTGCTTTCGGGTTATGGTTTGGTTTCTTGTATTCATGGATTGGATCGGTTCTTGGGGCATTAATTGTATTTTCGGTAATTCGTCGTTTCGGAAGGACTCGATTCTTCTCGTTTGTGAATAAGCATCCGAAAGTGCGCAAAGCGATGGGATGGATTGAACGGAAAGGATTTGCACCTATTTTTATCTTATTTTGTTTTCCTTTTACGCCGTCTGCACTCATTAATGTTGTGGCGGGCTTATCCCGCATTAGCAGAAAGCAATTTGTGTTAGCGCTAGCGCTTGGAAAGTTAGTCATGGTTTTTATTTTAAGTTATATCGGTTCTGATTTAACTTCTTTTATCTATAAGCCAGTGAAAACAATTATTGTACTAGGTGTCATTTTTATTTTATGGTATGTCGGTAAAAAAATTGAAGTAAAGCTAGAACTACATTAAGACGAGTCTTCACTGTAAGTAAAGCTCCATTATAGAAAAGGGTGAGGGGATCCGCCGATGAAGCGAACTTTGAAAAAAGAAAGCTTAGAATGGATGAGAACCATCTTTATAGGCGTGCTATTAGCTGTTTTTTTTCGAACGTTTTTCTTCTCCACGTATGTTGTAGAGGGGAAGTCAATGATGCCGACGCTTCAAGATGGGAATATGCTTGTGGTAAATAAGGTGAGCTATCAAGTTGGGGATTTGAACCGATTTGATGTTGTGGTGTTTCATGCGAATAAAAAAGAAGACTATGTAAAGCGCGTTATCGGTTTACCAGGTGACCATATTGAATATAAGCATGATAAATTGTATATAAACGGTCAATTTATTGACGAGCCTTATTTGGAAACGTATAAGAGGCAAGCGGAAGGTCGGCAGTTGACAGGTGACTTTAAATTAGAAGAATTAACAAGAGAAAAGACTGTTCCAAAGGGGTATATTTTTGTAATTGGTGATAATCGTCTCGGTAGCTGGGACAGTAGACACTTTGGCTTCGTAAAAGCAGATACTGTTGTCGGGAAAGTGGATTTACGATATTGGCCAATTCATGAAGTGCAAACGAATTTTTCAAAAGGATAATGAGGTGAAGAGGCAAACAAAATAATCTTTGTTTGTCTTTTTGTTGTGGGTGGAAAAGGGTTTTCCAACAAATACAACAAAAACGGGGAGCCTGCTAGCTCCTATTTTTTTGTGTTATAATACAAGGATGATATCAAACTAACGTTCGTTATGTAAGAGAAAGGTGGGGATTACATGTCGCTTCGATTTGTGATCGGACGGGCTGGAAGTGGAAAAAGTACGTTTTGTTTACATGAAGTACAAGAAGAATTAAAGCAGCGTCCAAGAGGCGAAACCATTTTATATCTTGTACCGGAACAAATGACGTTCCAAACGCAGCAAGCTTTAATAGGAAATGAAGAAGTTAGCGGCTCTATCAGGGCGCAAGTGTTTAGTTTTTCAAGGTTAGCATGGAAGGTTCTGCAAGAGGTTGGTGGCATGAGTCGTCTTCATATTGATGAGGCCGGTGTACATATGCTATTGCGTAAAATTGTAGAGGCGCGTAAGGAAGGATTATATGTGTTTCAAAAAGCAGCGGAACAAAATAGCTTTTTTGAACATTTAGGAAGCATGATTGCCGAGTTTAAGCGTTACAATGTAACACCATCGAATGTATATGAGATGTGGCAACAGTTAGATGCTCACTCAAGCGGTGATGAGCAAAAGTTGTTAGCAAATAAAATATATGACCTTCAGCTTTTATATGATGATTTTGAACGAGCTTTAATTGGTAAATATTTAGATTCTGAAGATTACCTGCAGTTGCTTGTCGAAAAACTTCCGCAGTCTGATTATGTAAAAGGTGCGGAAATTTATATAGATGGATTTCATTCGTTTTCGCCGCAGGAATTAGAAATTATAAGGCAACTTATGATTTATGGAGCGAGAATAACAGTTACGTTAACGGTAGATGAAAAAACGTTAGCACAGCCGGTAAGTGAACTAGATTTGTTTTATCAAACAGTCCTTACGTATGAAAAAGTGAAACAGTTAGCACGTGAAGAGAAAATCGCGGTTGAAAATACGATTCCGATGAGAGAACAACCGCGTTTTCATTCACCAGCACTCGCACATCTAGAGGCGGAGTTTGAATCTCGTCCTTCTAAGAAGTTTCAAAGTGAACCAGATATTACATTATATACAGCGGCAAACTTGCGAGCAGAAGCGGAAGGAGTAGCACGTGAAATTCGCAGACTTGTTGCGGAAGAGGGATATCGCTACCGAGATGTTGCGGTTCTTCTTCGTAATGGAGAAAGCTATTATGATGTTATGAAAACGTTGTTTACGGACTATGATATTCCGCACTTTGTTGATGAGAAGCGCCCGATGTCACATCATCCACTCATTGAATGTATTCGTTCTGCGCTAGAAGTCATTAGTGGAAATTGGCGTTATGACGCGGTATTCCGCTGCATAAAAACGGAACTCTTATATCCGTTAGATGTAAGAAAAGAATCTATGCGCGAAGAAATGGATGAGTTTGAAAACTACTGTTTAGCGTATGGTGTACAAGGAAAGAGATGGACGGCAGATGAACCGTGGACATATCGTCGTTATCGTTCGTTAGATGGGGCGGGGACGCAAACAGATAGTGAACGTGAAATGGAAGAAAAAATCAACCGTCTTCGTGATGTAGTGCGAACACCGATTATTCGTTTGCAAAAGCGTTTTAAACGTGCAACTTCAGTCATGCAAATGTGTGAAGCTATGTATTTATTTTTAGAAGAGTTAGAAGTTCCTAAAAAACTGGAAGATTTACGTATGCGTGCTGAAGCAGAGGGGAATTTCTTATTCGCAAGTGACCATGATCAAGTTTGGGAAGAGGTAATGAATCTTCTTGATACATTTGTAGAAATGCTGGGCGAGGAAAAGATGTCCCGTGCCATGTTTATCGATGTAATCACAACTGGGCTTGAGGCACTTCAATTTGCAAATATCCCTCCATCTTTAGATCAAGTGCTAATTGCAAATATTGATCGAACAAGGATATCAAATGTTCGTGCGGCGTTTGTAATTGGTGCGAATGAAGGGATTATTCCAGCAGCGCCTTCAGATGAAGGGATGTTATCAGATGAAGAAAGAGAATCTCTCGCTACAGCTGGTGTAGAATTGGCGCCAACAACGAGGCAGACTTTATTAGAAGAACAATTTGTTATTTATCAAACGGTAACTCGTGCATCTGAGAAGTTATATATTTCTTGTCCGCTTGCGGATGAGGAAGGAAAGTCGTTACTTTCATCTAGTTTTATTAAGAAAGTGAAAAGAATGTTTCCTTCTGTCAAAGAAGTCTTCATAACGAATGATGTGAATGATTTATCTCGCCAGGCGCAAATTTCGTACGTAGCAACGCCAGAAGTTACGTTGTCGTATGTAACGCAGCAACTTCAAAACTGGAAGCGATACGGTTTTGAAGGGAATCTTGATTTTTGGTGGGATGTATACAATTTCTATGTGACTTCACCCGATTGGCAGCAAAAAAGTAGCCGTGTGTTATCTAGTTTATTTTATCGAAATCGTGCGCAGAAACTTAGCCCAGTTGTAAGTAGAGATTTATACGGAGATAAAATTAAAGGAAGCGTCTCTCGTATGGAATTATTTAATCGCTGTGCGTATGCTCATTTTGCGCAGCACGGATTATCGCTAAGAGAGCGTGACATTTTCAAATTAGATGCACCTGATATTGGGGAACTATTCCATGCGGCATTAAAGAAAATTGCTGACAAGTTACTGAGGGAAAATCGTACTTGGGCTGATTTATCAATAAAAGAGTGTGAGCATCTTGCGGCGGTGGTAATTGAAGAAATCGCACCGCTATTGCAGAGACAAATTTTATTAAGTTCAAATCGAAATCACTATTTAAAACAAAAACTGCAACAAATCATTTTCCGTACATCGCTAATCCTTCGTGAACATGCGAAGTCAAGTGGATTCGTACCAGTTGATTTAGAGGTTCCATTTGGCATGGGCGGGACAGGTTCACTTCCGCCAATGGAGTTTACACTCGCAAACGGTGTGAAAATGGAAGTGGTTGGACGCATTGACCGCGTGGATAAAGCAGAAGATGAAAATGGCACGTTCCTTCGTATTATTGACTATAAATCGAGTACAAAAGCGCTAGATTTAACGGAAGTGTACTACGGTTTAGCGCTTCAAATGTTAACATATTTAGACGTTGTCATTTCAAATGCAAATACGTGGATGAAAAAGGATCAAACGGCATCACCCGCTGGCGTTTTATATTTCCATATTCATAATCCAATTGTGGAAATGAAAGGCGATGCTTCAGAAGAAGAGATTGAAAAGGAAATTTTAAAGAAATTTAAAATGAAAGGTCTCGTGTTAGGAGATGCGGATGTTGTTCGTTTAATGGACAATAAGCTAAGTACGGGAAGTTCAGACATTATTTCTGCCGGTCTGAAAAAAGATGGTAGTTTTAGTGCACGTTCTAGCATTGCAAGTGAACAAGAGTTTACAACCTTACAGCAATATGTACATCATACATTTGAAAACATCGGGAAAGACATTACAGAAGGTGTCATTGATATCGCACCTTATAAAAAGGGGAATAAAGCTGCTTGTACGTTTTGTAATTTCCGCTCTGTTTGTCAATTTGATGAATCGCTTGAAGATAATAAGTTCCGCACGTTAAAAGATATGAAAGATAGTGAAGCGATGGAGAAAATAAGAGAGGAGGTTGGCGGCGAATGATAGAGAATTGGCCACAAAAGCCAGAAGGTAGTCAATGGACAGATGATCAATGGAAGGCTGTTGTCAGAGATGGTCGTGATATTTTAGTTGCGGCGGCAGCTGGGTCAGGAAAGACAGCTGTGCTTGTAGAAAGAATGATTCGTAAAATTATTAATGCTGACAATCCAGTAGATGTAGATCGTTTGCTAGTCGTAACATTTACAAATGCAGCGGCGCAAGAGATGAAAAACCGAATTGGTGAAGCGTTAGAAAAGGTATTAATTGATGAACCAGGATCACAGCACATTCGGAAGCAACTTAGTTTGTTAAATAAAGCATCGATTTCAACGATTCACTCGTTCTGTTTACAAGTGATTCGAACATACTACTATATGCTCGACGTTGATCCGCGTTTTCGCATCGCGAACCAGACGGAAAATGAGTTATTAAAAGAAGAAGTATTAGATGACATATTAGAAGAGGAATATGGACTTGAAGGAAATGATATTTTCTTTGAACTCGTTGATCGTTATACGAGTGACCGAAGTGATGATGACTTGCAGCGTATGATTTTAGCGCTTCATACAGAATCAAGAGCGCATCCAGACCCAGAGAAATGGCTGGATAAACTTGTTGAAGCGTATGATGTGGAAGGGAAATCAATTGAGGATTTAACGTATGCGTCTTATTTATTAGAAGATGTGAAGTTTCAGCTGGAAACGGCTGAAAAACATGTTCAAAAAGCAATTGAACTTGCGATGCTTCCAGATGGACCAGCGCCTCGCATTGAAACGTTGCAGGCAGATCTTGTTTTACTTGGAACGTTATCTCATGCAGCTCGTAAGTCTTGGACAAGTGTATATGAAGCGATGCAAAATGTTTCGTGGCAAACGTTAAAGCGCATTAAGAAGAGCGACTACAATGAAGAGGTTGTCAAACAAGTCGATTCACTTCGAAATAAAGCAAAAGATGAAGTGAAGAAGTTACAAGAAGAGCTATTTAGCCGAAAACCAGAAAGTTTTTTACGTGATTTCAAGGAAATGCATCCTGTACTAGAGAAGCTTGTTCAAATTGTAAAAGTATTTACGGAGCGTTTCCAAACGATTAAGCGCGATAAAGGAATGGTTGATTTCACAGATTTAGAGCATTTTTGCTTGCAAATTTTAAGTGAACGTACAGAAAATGGTGAATTGCGACCATCACCAGTTGCAATGCAATATCGCAATAAATTTGCTGAAGTACTTGTTGATGAATATCAAGATACAAACTTTGTACAGGAGTCGATTATTAAGTTTGTAACGAAAGACTCTGAACAAGAAGGAAATCTGTTTATGGTTGGTGACGTAAAGCAATCTATTTATCGATTCCGACTAGCAGAACCGGGCCTTTTCCTAGGTAAATATAAACGTTTTACACCTGAAGGAATAGATGGCGGTATGAAGATTGATTTAGCGAAAAACTTCCGTAGTCGTCATGAAGTGCTAGCAGGTACGAACTTTGTTTTTAAACAAATTATGGGCGAAACGGTCGGGGAAATCGATTACGATGCCGATGCGGAACTAAAGCTTGGAGCGAGTTATCCAGAAGGAGAAGATGTAGCGGCTGAACTTTTATGTATTCATCAATCTGAGGGCGAAGAATCGGCAGAGGGAGAAGACGGTGTCGAAGTAGAAAAAGCACAGCTAGAAGCACGCTTAATGGCGCAAAGAATTAAGGCGATGGTGGATTCAGGTTATGCAGTATATGACCGTAAAACAGATGAAATGCGCCCGGTGAAATATCGTGATTTTGTTATTTTACTGCGCTCGATGCCGTGGGCTCCGCAAATTATGGAAGAGTTAAAGTTGCAAGGTATTCCTGTATACGCTGAACTTGCGACGGGTTATTTTGAAGCAACTGAAGTGACTGTTATGATGAATGTGTTTCGCGTCATTGATAATCCGATGCAAGATATCCCGCTTGCAGCTGTACTTCGTTCTCCAATTGTTGGATTAAACGATGAGGAACTTGCGATGCTTCGTGCTCATGAAAAGAAAGGTTCGTTTTATGAAGTACTGCGTTCTTTCTTACGAGGAGCACCACTTGAGGAAGAGGCAGAATTACACTGGAAACTGCAGTGGTTTTATAACCTTCTGCAAGGGTGGCGCGAGTTTGCACGCCAGCAGTCTCTATCTGATTTAATTTGGAAAGTGTATCGTGAGACAGGCTACTATGACTTTGTTGGTGGTCTTCCAGCAGGAAAGCAGCGCCAAGCAAACTTACGTGTATTATACGACCGCGCCCGGCAGTATGAGGCAACATCTTTCCGTGGTTTATTCCGTTTCCTTCGCTTTATTGAGCGTATTTTAGAGCGCGGGGATGATATGGGAACAGCGAGAGCACTCGGCGAACAAGAGGATGTTGTTCGGATTATGACGATTCATAAAAGTAAGGGACTCGAGTTCCCAGTCGTATTTGTAGCGGGGCTTGGGCGCCGTTTTAATACGCAAGATTTAATGAAACGATTTTTACTGCATAAAGATTTCGGTTTTGGATCACAGTTTATTGATCCTCGTAAACGAATTAAATATACGACGCTATCACAATTAGCCATTAAACGTAAAATGAAGATGGAACTCATTGCTGAAGAGATGCGCGTATTATATGTTGCTTTAACGCGTGCGAAAGAAAAATTGATTTTAATTGGTACGGTGAAAGATCAAGAGAAAGAAATGGAAAAGTGGCTTGATGCACGGGAACATACAGATTGGTTATTACCAGATTACGTTCGTGCGGGAGCATCTTGCTATTTAGATTGGATTGCGCCGTCATTATATAGGCATCGTGATAGTGAAATGCTTCTTGAACTTGGACAAGGAAATATACCAAGTGAAATTTATGGGTACGATGCGAGCTGGAAAGTGGAAGTTGTTGATGGTAGTACTTTACTTGCCCCTGAGCCAGTGCAAGAAGAGAAGCAAGAATTGTTAGAAGCGCTTCGTGAGAAAAGAGCAGTTCCGCTTGAAAGTGAACGAAAAGAAGAAGTGTATGCTCGTTTAACATGGGAATATGACCATAAAGATGCAACAGCACACCGAGCGAAGCAATCTGTTACGGAGATTAAGCGGAATTATCAGTCGGAAGATGGAAGTGATAATACTTTCATTAAAAAACTTCGTGCTCCTATAAAGACGCGTCCGCGTTTTATGGAGAAAAAGGGATTAACCTATGCTGAACGTGGGACAGCTGTCCATGCTGTCATGCAGCATGTGAATCTACAAAAACCGATTACAGCAGAAGTCATACAGGAACAAATTGCGGAAATGGTAAATAAAGAATTATTAACATTTGAGCAAGCAGAAGAAATTACGATCGATCGTATTGTAGCCTTTTTTGATACGGACCTTGGTAAACGTGTATTAGCTGCAAAAAGTGTAGAGCGTGAAGTGCCATTTACGATGATGCTTTCAGCAGAAGAGGCCTATCAAGATTGGCAAGGGCAGGGTAAAGAATCTGTACTTGTCCAAGGGGTTATTGATTGTATGATAGAAGAGGAAGATGGGATTGTATTAATTGATTTTAAAACAGATACAATTGAAGGCCGTTTCCCAGGTGGATACGATCAAGCGAGACCTATTTTAGAAGATCGATATAAAGTGCAGCTTTCATTGTATGCGAAAGCTTTGGAGAAAAGCTTACATCATCCTGTAAAAGAAACATATTTATACTTCTTTGATGGAGGCCACATGCTGCGTGTAGAAGATGAAAAATAAGCAAAAGAAGATAGTGAAGTAACAAACTGAAAGTGTCATAAAGAAAAAAGTAGGGGAGTTCCCCTACTTTTTTTCATGCTGTTCCAATCTGATCTTGATCTGCAACATCTGAATCAAATGTATTCGTTGCACTGACACCGTTAAATGTATTGACTACAAAACCAACATTTGATGCTCCTGACCCGTTATATGCTTTTGTATTTTCTTTTGGAGATACATTATAGAAGTCACCTAAGTTAAAAGAGCCATTACTATTTTGAACAACGAGGTTCCCGACAACAGAGGGCATATTATTCACCTACCTAAGCGCGTTTCTTTACCATTACTATATGATTCATTTGTTGAAAGGTTCATCTGTAATATATTGACGGATTTGAAGAATACGTGAATTACTAAATACATAGTCAACTGAGCCAATTTGAAAGCAAGCAGAATTTAATAAGGAACGAATCGTAACATCATCGACTTCAATAAAGGGACATTCATTTATAATATTCATTTTGACATCAGTTGACCGAGTGGGAATTGTGATTTCATCGTCTGTAAAGATTTCATATGCGTCGAAACTCCCCTCATTCTTAAAATAGTAAGGAATTTCACGATGTACAACGAGAGCTCGACTTTTTAATTCCATTTGGCTTGCATCACCAATTTGAAAAACACCCGCAATCCCCATAGAGATAACATTTGCTCGGTGAACAACGGAAATGTGTTGAAGCATAGAGAGCCCTCCCTTAACCTGGAGTAGTAGGCACATCAGTTACGAGAGGTACAAATGGACCTTCAGTAACTGATTCGAAAGGCGTATCGAGAATAGAAGAGAGAATTAAAAGATTCGCATCACCGATTAAAAAAAGCGCAGATGAAGATACCCCGTTCATTTTGATTTGTCCAACCTTTATTTCACGATTCACAACGGTCCAATTCATGTATACTTACTCCTTTCGGAAGTTGCCTGGTATGTGCTGAATAAAGGAAAGGAATGCTTTATCGATATCTTGTTTCATAGCTTGAATGATGACATCTTTCATATACTGAGGATTTGATGTAATGTCCTCATATGGCTGTACTTGTGATAAATAATAAGGAAGGCGATGTTCCATTTGTTTTTTTATATCGTCAATCATCATTTGTCGATACATATCATCGAGTGGTGTCCGCTCTTCTTGTTCGAA
Organism: Bacillus cereus; assembly: GCF_002561295.1. Lineage (GTDB taxonomy): Bacteria > Bacillota > Bacilli > Bacillales > Bacillaceae_G > Bacillus_A > Bacillus_A cereus_S. The sequence goes on along the minus strand of NZ_NTUG01000003.1, from coordinate 62,101 downwards.
ATGAAGAATCCTGCTATATGCTTCTTCATCTAAATAGCGATGCATTTCTTGTATAATATCTTGATAAAAATCAGGATTTGTTTGTGTTTCTGGATTTACTTTTAATGTTTCTGTATCTACTTGAAAATCTTCAATTTGTTGGCTATGCGCTCCGAACGGATTTAAGCCAATGTTTAATGTGCCGTTTAAGTTTTCCACTTTTAATTGATCGAATTTATATTCTACTTTTCCTATAGAAGAGGAAGGACGGCTTTTTAATTCATCAAGTTCTTCTGTTAGTTTCCGTACTTGTTCTTCTAATATATGAATGGTTTCTTGTTGTTTTTGCAGAGCTTGTTGAAATTGTTGTAAGTAAATATATACATCTTGATTCACTGTGTGAAGCCTCCTTTTTGAACAGGGAGGTGTATATCCATTTTGATTTGCTTTCCTATGAAGAGACCTGTACTCATTTTTTCTCTATGTTAAACGTGGCATTGACAGAGAAAGAATCTGACCATTTCTATGTAGGAGCGGATGCTTTCTCCCGTCTGAAAAAATAGTATTCTATCATTTATACATGCTTATGATAACAATCGTTTAAGAAGAACTCATCGTGGGTTTAATTGAAATAATTTGTCCTTTTGATTTTAATGGGCGAAGCGGCTCTGTAAATCCACCTGTATTGGAAAATTTAGATAACGCCTTAATGCTACCTGCGGTTCCAATTTGAAAAACAGATGATGTTGTAATGCTATCGATTTTGACGCTGTTAATGATAATACTCTGATGTACATAAAAGTTCATTCGTCAGTCGCCTCCTTTATCCCGCTATTTGCGGGCATTAAGCCCCCCACCTCAATATTCAGGGAGAAACGAGGAAGGTAGGTGAGGGATGAAAAAAACACTGATCAAAGTTTCATGTTATGTGGATCCAATTATAGCTTGATCAACGACGTCTGAATCGTTGACTGTCGTTGTATTTTGATAATTGTATACGGAAATGTTTTCACCAACATTAAAAGAACCAGCTCCTGCAAAAGCACGAGAGTAACTAATCGGTCTAATTGCAAATACATCTCCAATATGAAAAATACCACTCGATCCAATATTAACGATATGAATATGTCCAACCATTGCTGGCATAGCAAACACCTTTCATAAATGAAATTTTTCATGCTGTTAAAGGAACAATACATATTCTTTTCTATTATTGTATGGGCGTTTTTATTAAAATGTGTGTTCTTTTTAAAATAAAAGACACACACTTCATTGTGTGTGTTCGTCTATCATATAAGTTGGAACGAAATCTACCTCCAAAAGCCAAACAACATTTAAGAGCCTGTCCAGTTCTTGGCTACAATTCACTGTTTTTTGAGAAGTAATTCCATAGCGCTGCGCAAAATAGATCATTTTTTCACGTTTTTTTTCAATCGCTTGCTCAAACATAGAATCGGCTCCATCTCTTTTAAAATTTTTATGTATATATGTAGTACATATTATACAAAAATTCCATAAAAAAGAAATACCTTCGATAAAAAAAGTAAAAATTCTACATTTTATTTCAAAATAATATAAGGCGAGTCAAAAAAATAAAGAATTTTGTAAAAATTAAAAAGGATTAGCAGGGTTTTTTTGAAGGAATACGAATACAATTACAGTGTATGAGTTTTAGGATGGAGAGTGGAAAGTGTGCAATTTGTGACAGTGAAGAAGGAAGAAAAAGTATTTGTCGGGATTGTAGATGAGCAAGAAGAAAAGGTGCTGCATTTGAGAGAAGCACAAAGGCAAAAAGGTGAGAAGATTACAGTTCCGATTACAATGTTAGAATGTATTGAACAAGGAAATACCTTTATTGAAAAAGTAAAAGAAATCGTAAACTGGGCAAAAGAGAATGAAACAACGGCATATTATCCTTTGCAAGACATTAAAATATTAGCACCGATTCTAAGGCCGAGAAAGAATATTCTTTGCGTCGGAAAAAACTATCGTGATCATGCGATAGAGATGGGCGGGGAGGAATCTGTTCCGAAGGATATCATGATTTTTACAAAAGCGCCAACGACGGTTATTGGAAATGGGGAGAAAATCCACAGTCATCCACATGCGACGAATGAACTAGATTATGAAGGCGAGCTCGCAATTGTAATTGGAAAACGTGGAAAACAAATTGCGAAAGAGAAGGCACTTGAATATGTTTTCGGTTATACAATTGTAAATGACGTAACGGCTCGAGATATTCAAAGAAAACATAAACAATTTTTCTTAGGAAAAAGTTTTGATACATTTTGTCCAATGGGCCCATATTTAGTTCATAAGGCGGGAATTGAAAATCCAAACGAATTAAACATTGAAACAAAAGTGAACGGGGAAGTTCGTCAAACTTCAAATACTGCAAATATGATGTTTTCAATAGAAGATATTATTTCTATCGTAAGTAAAGGGATGACATTAGAGCCTGGGGACATTATTGCGACTGGAACACCAGCGGGAGTTGGAAAAGGATTTACGCCGCCTAAATTTTTGCATGCGGGTGATGAAATTACAATTACGGTGCAACATATTGGAACACTTCAAAATGAAGTTAAATAGTAATTTTTCTATTTGGCTCATCCCTATATTATTTGCACTTCATAATGCTGAGGAATATTATTTTTTTCCTGAAATGAAATATTTACAACCAATCCATATGGAAGAGAACATGTGGAAAAAGCAATACTTTTTTACGGCATTATGTGTCTTAACAGTTATTGTTGTATTTCTTGTATATGTTCATTCTATATGTAAAAAGAAAGTCACACTTTATATATTACTCGTTATACAAGCGATGATTTTTATGAATGGATGGCTTCATATAGCCTCGGCGATTGTATTAGAAAGATACGTTCTGGGATTGGTAACAGCAGTGATATTGATTCTACCTTTTTCCTTGTTTTGGTTTCGGGAAGGGATCAGAAGTGGTTGGTGGAAATTAAAACATGTGATTGCTTCTTGTGCAGTAGGGGTGTTGCTTCTATTTCCGGTTATCGTAAGTATATTATTTTTTTCGAAAATGATTGTTTCATAGAACAAGCTGCCTCTACGAGGCAGCTTGTTTACATTAAGATAATACCGCTTTAATTTTTTGGAATGCCCACTCTAAATCTTCTTCAGAGATTACAAGAGGTGGTGCAATGCGGATTACATTTTCATGTGTTTCTTTACATAAAAGACCAGCTTCTTTTAACTTTTCGCAATATGGACGAGCAGGCTCGTTCAATTCGATTCCGATAAATAATCCTTTGCCGCGAATTTCTGTAATCATAGGATTATCAATTTCATTTAATTGTCCTACTAATTTTTCTCCTAATTGAAGAGAACGCTCTGTTAATTTCTCATCTTGTAATACGTCAAGAGCTGCGATAGAAACAGCACATGCAAGTGGATTACCACCGAATGTAGAACCGTGAGAACCTGGCTCGAATACGCCTAAAATGTCGCGATTTGCAGCAACGCAAGAGATTGGGAATACACCGCCGCCAAGCGCTTTACCAAGTATGTACATGTCAGGAATTACGTTATCCCAATCACATGCAAATAGTTTACCTGTACGACCTAAACCAGTTTGGATTTCATCAGCTACAAATAAAACATTCTCTTCTTTACAAATATTATGTGCTTCTTTTAAGAATCCAGCTGGTGGAATGTTAATACCTGCTTCTCCTTGAATTGGCTCTAGAATAAATGCAGCTGTATTTGGTGTAATTGCAGCTTTTAATGCGTCTAAATCACCGTAAGGAATTACAACAATACCAGGAAGCATTGGTCCAAATCCGCGCTTATATTCTTCATTAGATGACATAGAAACAGCGCCCATTGTACGACCGTGGAAGTTATCTTCACAAACGATAATTTCAGCTCTATTTGCTTCTACTTTTTTCACATCATATGCCCAACGACGTGCAGTTTTGATAGCGGTTTCAACAGCTTCTGCACCTGTATTCATCGGAAGTACCATATCTTTATGTGTTAATTTCGCAACTTTTTCGTACCAAGGACCTAATTGATCGCTATGGAAAGCACGAGAAGTTAACGTAACACGGTTTGCTTGATCGATTAACGCATTAATAATTTTTGGATGGCGATGTCCTTGGTTTACCGCAGAATACGCACTTAGTAAGTCCATATAGCGATTGCCTTCAGGATCTTCTACCCAAACACCTTCTGCTTTAGAAATAACGATTGGAAGTGGATGATAGTTATGTGCACCGTATGTGTCTGTTAGTTCGATGATATCTTTTGTTTGAATCATGATTGTTCCCCCTTTTGTTATTACAAGAAGTTTATAAATTCTCTAAATATTATATCATTTAAATTGGAAAAAGCGAAACATTTCCTGAAAAGAAATGAACATGGTATCATATAGAGTGAAAAAGTGTGGAAAGAGGAGGTTGGGATACGATGGTACATATGCATATTACAGCATGGGCGTTAGGATTAATTTTATTCTTCGTGGCGTATTCTCTTTATTCGGCAGGAAGAAAAGGTAAAGGTGTACATATGGGGCTTCGCCTAATGTATATTATCATTATCGTGACAGGTTTCATGTTGTATCAAGGTATTATGAAGACAGCAACAGGTAACATGCACATGTGGTATGGCTTAAAAATGTTGGCTGGTATTTTAGTAATCGGTGGAATGGAAATGGTTCTTGTGAAAATGAGCAAAAACAAGAAAACAGGGGCAGTTTGGGGACTATTTATTATCGCGCTTGTAGCGGTATTTTACCTTGGACTGAAATTACCGATTGGCTGGAAAGTATTTTAATAAAAAAAATGAAACCACCTTATACCCTCAAATATTTGAGATTATAAGGTGGTTTTTATTATATTTATATAGATTCTATATGTAATTCCTCGCCATTCGTTTTTATAAATTTAAATATATTTTTATTGCAAGTTGAAAAACGAACGTAATGATGGTGCAACGAGCAAACCATTTCTTCGTTATCAAATAATAGAAGGTTTACACCTTCACAGGGCTGTTCTTTCGGCTGAAATGATAAGAAATTATGACAATAGATACAGTCATATAAAGAGTAATTGAACGACTGCAATGTTTCGGCAAATAATGAAAAAGCTGAATCAGGTAGTTCTTCTAACCACTCATGATAGCTAAGTAGCAATTTTTTGCGGATCCGTATCATTTCGCCATTTTGAAGTGGATGATGTTCATTGGCAATTTGTAACACATTTTGTTCGTAAAATCTTGCTGGTAACCAATTATTGTTATATAAAACTTCAAATCCATCTTCAATAATATCATCAAGTAAAAATGCTTCATCATTTTCATCATCAAAAAATATCCATTCATTGTTTATATATTCCACATTCCCAATTGTATGAGCACGTGGTTGATTATACAAAATATGTTTGCGTTGTTTCATTTGTGATTTCTCCTTTTATCAAAGTACTTATTCTTGTTATGGACAGTTCAGTCGTTCTTTATAACTATGGAACCCATAAAGAAAGTTGGGCATAGAATAAGAACATGCTTCATACAGTGAATTTTTTGATCTGGGCAGAGGAAGACTGTCTAGATTATGAGCCTTCAGCAATTAGGCTTTTATGTATCGTAGTTTTCGTTCAGCCTTTTAGTTCTATTTAGGTTTGGAACGGAGTAAAGTTATACGGATATAGGATAGGAAGGATGATTTACATGTGCGGGATTACAGGATGGATTGATTACAAGCGGTCGTTAGAAGGTGAAAGAGAGACGGTTACGAAGATGGCAGAAACACTTGCGAAGAGGGGACCAGATGATACGAATGTCTGGGTGAGAAGGCATGTTGCTTTTGGGCATAAACGCTTAATTGTAGTTGATCCAGAGGGCGGAAAACAGCCGATGACATGTACATGTATGAAAGAAAAAGAGAATTACACCATTTGTTACAATGGAGAGCTTTATAATACAGAAGATATTCGTAAAGAATTACTGCGCAGAGGCTATACGTTTAAAGGGCATTCTGATACAGAGGTGTTATTAGCATCTTATATAGAGTGGAAAGAAGAATGTGTCGATCATTTAAACGGGATATATGCATTTGCAGTTTGGGATGAGAAAAACGAACGAGTATTTATTGCGCGAGATCGACTAGGTGTAAAACCATTATTTTACAAATATGATAATGGAAGATTATTGTTTGGCTCAGAATTAAAAGCGATTTTAGCTCATCCGAGTGTAAAGGCAGAGGTGACGACAGAAGGACTATCAGAAGTGTTTGGATTAGGACCGTCTCGAACGCCTGGGCATGGCATTTATGCGGGGATGCAAGAACTTCGCCCTGGGCATGCTCTTACATTTTCAAAAGATGGTTTATGTATATGGAGATATTGGAATGTTGAGAGTAAAAAACACGAGCATTCCTTTGAGGAAACTGTGGAACAAGTACAGTTTTTGCTGAAGGACGCCATTACAAGACAATTAGTTTCAGATGTGCCGCTATGTACATTTTTGTCGGGCGGAGTAGATTCAAGTGCTATTACCGCATTTGCAGCAAAAGCATATGAAAGAGAAGGAAAAGGGAAGTTACACACATATTCGATTGATTATGAAGATAATGAGAAATATTTTAAAGCAAATGCATTTCAGCCAAACTCAGATGCGCCCTTTATCGATTTAATGACAGAAACATTTGGTACAATTCATCATCGTTGTGTCATTTCCAATGAACAGTTAGCGGAATATTTAACAGAAGCAGTACTTGTACGTGATTTACCTGGTATGGCAGATATCGATTCTTCATTATTATGGTTTTGCCGAGAAATTAAACAAGATTTCGTCGTTGGTTTGTCGGGCGAATGTGCTGATGAAATCTTTGGTGGTTATCCGTGGTTTTACAGGGAAGATGATTTACAATCAAGCGCATTTCCATGGATGCGCTCAACCGAGGCGCGCGAGCAACTTCTGAAAAAAGAGTGGCGTAATAAATTAAACTTAAGAGAATATGTACAGCAGCGCTACGAAGAGTCGATACAAGAAGTACCGATTTTAGAAGGAGAAAGTGCAATTGAAGCGAAAAGGAGAGAATTATTTTATCTGAACATGGTTTGGTTTATGACAACATTATTAGACAGAAAAGATCGGATGAGTATGGGAGCGAGCTTAGAAGTACGTGTTCCGTTTGCAGATCATCGTCTTGTCGAATATGCGTGGAATATTCCTTGGGAAATGAAAATGTATAAAAATCGCGAAAAAGGTCTATTGCGTAAGGCGCTAGAAGGGGTCTTACCAAACGATATATTGTATAGAAAGAAAAGTCCGTACCCGAAAACACATAATCCGCATTATACAAAAGCGGTCACTGTGTGGTTGGAGGGGTTACTAACGGATAAAAACTCCATTTTGCATGAGTTATTTGATAGAGAGCAACTACAAGGATTAATCCAATCGGGCGGAAGTGCATTCCAAACACCATGGTTCGGTCAATTGATGACAGGGCCACAGCTATTGGCACATTTGGCACAAATTCATGTTTGGTTTAAGGAGTATGGGGTGAACATTAAGGAATAGGGAAAAGCGGCTTACAATTTGTAAGCCGCTTTTTGAGATTGTACAGATTCTTATCTTTGTCATTATTTGTCGGTTGGTCGATATCCTTTGTCGAATCGCCGATATATTTGAAAAAACGCTGATAAAATTTCATTCACCAATTTGCACTACAACTTTAGAAAATCGGCTTACAGAGACTGTAAGCCGATTTTGTTATTTCACTTGAATATAAACATATTTATTATATTTCCCATCTTCTGTTGTTGCAGTTAAAACAGCACGTCCAGCTTTCAATGCTTTTACAGAAGTTGCACCATTTTGATTTTCAAGTGCAACGATGCTAGAGTCGCTACTTTTCCATGTTATTTTTTGATTTGATGCATTTTCAGGAAGAACAGAAGCAGATACAACCTTGGAATCTCCTTGTTTAAGCTGAAAAGAGCGTTCATTTACTGTGATTCCTGTAACCGGCACATGATTTGGCTGAACAGTGACTTTACATGTTGCTACGTATTCACCAGTAGCGGTTGTTACAGTAATGGTTGCTGTACCAGCTTGTTTTGCATTGACAGTTGCTTTCTCATTTGTTGCTGCAATTGTTGCGACAGCTGGATTATCACTCTTCCAAGTTAATGCTTTATTTGATGCGTTTTGATCGATTTCCGTAACGAGTTCAAATGATTCTCCTTCCGTTAAAGAATGTTCGGGTTCACTAAGTTTAATGCTAGTTGAGAATGTTTCTAATAGGTTTTTCGGTGTTTTCGCATCCCATGTTTCCGGTTTATTTGAGCGTAGTGCTTGTGCGACGATCGCTGCTGTATCCATATTTTTCATAGGAGTAGTAATGGTTGATTTAGCAGGAATAGCAGGGCCGCTTGCTGCCCAGAAAATTGTCTTTTCTTCAGGGGACTCTCCGCCGTGACTGTAGCCTTTTCCGCCGTGATCTGTTGTCATAATAATAAGGCTATCTTCTAGTAAACCAGCGTCACGAATTGCATCTAATACAATCCCGACATTTTTATCTGTTTTTTCAATTTGCTTCATATATGCTTGGCTTCCGTATCCTTGAGAATGGCCAGCGCCATCAATGTCATCAAAATGAATGAATGTAACTTCTGTATCTTTTCCGTCAGTTTTAATATAATTTGCGATTTTTGGTGCTAATTGATCATCGCGAACAGACTCTAAGTGAGCGCCTACAGATTGCTCGATAATCCCTATATTAATCGGACTCCATGCAGAGAATGAGGCTGTTTTCGCGTATGGTCGTTCTTGTTTGAGTACTTTCATAAAAGATGGATAAGGTGAGTTTTCAGGGTATGCCTGGGCCCCGGCAGTTGTATTGTCGATCTTTGTTTTGTCAGGTGTTACCCCATGCAAGATTCCGCCCCAGTTTTGAGCGCTAATTGTTGGCGAAAGAGCTTGAGCATTGTACGTACTTACGCCGCCTGCAATAAAGTTTTTAATATTAGGAGCATTTGCATCTTTAACAGCAACGCCAGCTCCATCTAGTCCAATAATAAAGACACGCTTGTACGGATAATTTGTAGATTGTTTTAACCGCTCCTCAAGAGGAAGTGCATCTTTTTCATCAATTTTTCCGTCTTCATTTAAATCCGCATGCTTTACTTCATTCCAGTTTTGACTGTTTTCATTTGATCCGAAGTGTTGTTTTACGAAATGTAAATCATTTTGTTCAAGTAAACCATCACGCGTCACATCTAAAGAATTTGTAACAGTTATTTCTGCGTTCGTGACTTTTTTTCCGTCTTCAGAAATAGCTTGGATTGTTGTTTTCCCTATGCCTTTTCCAATTACTTTTACTTTTCCATCTATCGTTTCAACGTCTGCGATGTCTTTATTACTGCTTGTCCAAGTTACATTTTTATTTGTTGCATCTGCTGGTTTGATGTCGGCTTTTAAATATGTGTAACCAGCAACGTTTAAGTGGACAGTTGGTTGGTCAATTGCAATATCAGTAACAGAGATAGGAGGAGCGGAGTGATACATCTTTTGAACATCTTCAGCTGTTACTGCTTTTTTTAGAATCGACATTTCATCTAATGTTGCATTGAAGTTGTTTCCGAATAAAGTGCCTTTCCCATCTACTCCAATCTTTGTTGTGTAGTTCGTATCGATTGTGCCTTTCATTTTACTAATATCTATTTGTTGTTCTTTCTTTCCATCTTTATAAAGTGTTGCATACCCATTACGGTCATGAGAAATCACGATATGATGCCAAGCGTTATCAGCAACATTTGGAATAGAAGCGTCTAGGCGGGAGCTACCAGATGTTTTGAAATTCCAAAGCAAAGCTTTATCTTTTAAACCAATAAACCATCCTAAGTTTCCGCCGCTTTGCCAATCTTTATTTGAAATAATGGCAGGATCCGCGTTTACACCTGAAGATTTCACCCAAAAGGCTACTGTGAAATTTGTGTTTTCTCCAAATTTTAATTGCGGTGTATCTCCTAAATCGATATAAGAAGCATTTTTCTGTGATGTTGATTTGAACGCGAGAGCTTTATTGATGCGGCCGTCTATAAAGGAAGGGCTTCCGTTTTTATATGAAATAACGTGATTGGAAGCGGAACTATCCTGTAGATTTTCCTCAAATGATAGTTTCATAATTTCTTCAGACAGATTTTGTTGTTGCGTTTGTATTGCTGAATTAGGTGTTTCTGCTAAAACGTTAAATGGAATTGTAGTGGATAGGATTGTGCCCATTGCAAGGGTAGAAATGAGTGTGGCTTTTTTAAAAGAGTGTTTCATTGTAATTCCTCCTCATATACTTGTTAACATTCAACGGTTATCCGTTGGCTTTCCTAAGTTACATAGTAAGATGCAAATTTTGAGGAATTATAACTGGAATATTGAGAATTCTTTAAGATGATGTGAAGTTCCACAGTTATTGAGGGAGCACCATATAGCCATCAATTTAAGAAAGGAAACAAAAATGGATTTTCACCGGAAGCGTTCTTATAAAGGGAGAATCTCATGTCAAATAATTTATACATCACTAAATTGTTTGTGTATATTTTATTATACAGTATGAATAAAGGATTGTTTCCTAATCATAAGATACAGCATTGGCACAGTTTTTGCTTGTATTAAATGTAAGGGAGGGGGAATGGATTTAAGAAATAAGTAGGGTGTATTATTAACAGTAAAAAAGTGACTTGCCATTATCTCACTAATTTTACTAGTATCAATAGGGAAGCTGTTTAATATAGACAGATTGAATGATCCGCCCTAAAAATTCTGAATTTTTAAACTATTAAAAGGGGGCAGTAACATGGTGAAATACTCGAAATTTTATAAACTGATGCTTGGGGTTGGAATTGTTACGATATCATGTAATGGAATGCAAATTCAAGCAGAGACAAAAGAGAAAAATACAAAGAATGTATTACAAATGGAGCCGGTAGGAATACAGAAATCTGTTGATGAGTTGGCGCACTCTTCAAATGTACAAGAAAATGCATCCTTTACAAAACGGTTAAAGTTAGCGGACTTATCGCAGCGTCCGCCAGCGCCAAAAGAGAATGCTAAACAGCTAGTTGAAGAAAAAAAATATTCGATGGCTGAATTGAATCAATTAAGCAACAAACAATTAGCCGATCTTCTTGTGACGATTAAATGGTACCAAATTCCAGAATTATTTCAGTTTAATAATGATAGTTTGAAATTCTATCAAGATGATAGCCGTATGCAAGCGCTCATTGATAAACTAGCAGAACAAGGTCAAACGTATACGAAAGATGATTCAAAAGGAATTGAGACATTAGTAGAGGTTATACGTTCGGGATTTTATTTAGGTTTTTATCATCAAGAATTAAGTAAACTAAATGAGCGCAGCTATCATGATAAATGTTTACCGGCTTTAAAAACAATTGCGAAGAACCCGAATTTTAAACTTGGTACATCAGAACAAAATAAAGTAATTTCATCGTATGGAATGTTAATTGGAGGTGCATCATCTGATGTTGAAATAATCCAATATGCTGCTGAAATTTTCAAACAATATAATGATAATCTTTCTACGTTTATTGAAGATCGAACAAAAGGTGATGCTATATATAATTTGATGAAAGAAATTGATTATGATGTTCAGTCATATATGTATACTACGGGCAAAGAACCAAAAGATACGATGTGGTATCGAAACATTGATAGTTTTATTAATGAAATAAATCGTTTTGCACTCATTGGTACGGTAACAGACAAAAACGGATGGTTAATTAATAATGGAATTTACTATGCTGGTCGGCTCGGAAAGTTTCATAGTACACAGGCAAAAGGGCAGCAAGTTGTCACAGAAGCGATGCGGATTTATCCATATTTAGGGGAGCAATATTTTGTTGCGGCAGAACAAATTGCTACAAATTACGGCGGGGTGGATGCGAACGGAAAAACAGTAAATTTAGATCAAATTCGAGAAGATGGTAAGAAGAAATATTTACCGAAAACGTATACGTTTGATGACGGGACAATTGTCTTTAAAGCGGGAGATAAAGTTAGTGAAGAGAAGATTAAACGTTTATACTGGGCGGCAAAAGAAGTGAGATCTCAATTTTATCGTACAGTTGGTAGTGATAAGCCGCTTGAAAGCGGACATGCTGATGATGTGTTAACAATGGTCATCTACAATAGTCCAGACGAATATCAATTTAACCGTCAACTGTACGGCTATGAAACGAATAATGGCGGAATTTACATTGAAGGAATCGGAACGTTCTTTACATATGAACGTACACCAGAGCAAAGTATTTATAGTTTAGAAGAATTATTCCGTCATGAATTTACACACTATTTACAGGGAAGATACGAAGTTCCTGGATTATGGGGACAAGGAGATATGTATCAAAATGAACGCTTAACTTGGTTTGAAGAAGGAAATGCAGAGTTCTTTGCAGGCTCAACGCGATTAGATAGCGTTGTACCGCGGAAAAGTATAATTGGTGGATTATCCAATGATCCAGCTAAGCGATACACAGCAGAGCAAACATTAAATGCGAAGTATGGAACATGGGATTTTTATAACTATTCGTTTGCATTGCAATCTTATATGTATAATAATCGGCCTGAGATGTTCGATAAAGTGCATGATTTAATTCGTGCAAATGATGTAACAAATTACGATGCGTACCGCTCTGCATTAAGTAAAGATAGTAAATTAAATGAAGACTACCAATCTTATATGCAAATGCTGGTTGATAATCGTGACAAGTATACAATTCCGCAAGTAGCAGATGATTATTTAGCAGAGCATAAACCGAAAGCGCTTTCTGAGGTTACAGCAGATATTACAAGTGAAGCGAAATTGAAAAATGTAAATGTAACTAAGAATAAATCACAATTCTTTAATACATTTACACTACAAGGAACATATACAGGAAGTGCGTCAAAAGGAGAAACAGAGGACTGGAAAACGATGAATCAAGCAACAAATGATATGCTGAAACATCTTTCTGGAAAAGAGTGGAGCGGATACAAAACATTGACTGCGTATTTCGTGAATTACCATGTCAATGCTGCTGGACAATTTGAATATGATGTTGTGTTTAGCGGAGTGAATACAGAAGAAGATACTACTGTAGAAAAAGAACCGAATAATGAATTTAATACAGCGAATCCATTATCTTTGAACACATTATTAAGAGGTAGCCTAAGTGATCAAGATCAAGCGGACCGGTTTGTTATTGATGTAAAGAATCCGAAAGACTTGCAGATTACTGTTACGAATGAACAAAACATTGGGCTAAACTGGGTATTATATTCTGAATCAGATCTTAATAACTATGCCGCTTATCCAACAAAACGTGACGGAAATAAATTGCTCGGGAATTATAATGCGAATCCAGGGAAATATTATTTAAGTGTATATAAATCTGGCGGTGGATCAGGGAATTATACAGTAGAGGTAAAATAATTTAAACAGTAATCCAACAGAAATCCCCTTCCTNNAGGAAGGGGATTTCTGTTGGTGGTGCACAGCATGAAGCTTCTGTTTCTTCTTTAAAATGATGTACTTGTTACGGCAAAACTAGAAAAATAAATTTCTTTACTTAGCAAACACATGATTCCCGATTGCTGCAACAGTTTGGCGCGTTGTAATCCATTTGTCAGTAGAAGTTTTTGGGTTATAGAAATAAAGCCAATCAGAATTACTTCCTTTCGTAGAGATTGCTTCCTCTACTGCCATTCTTGCTTCATGGGTTGCCGGTTGATTAATCCTTCCATCTGTAACTGGAGTAAAGGCATAGCCATATTTAATAGGTTCATAAATTACATCAGTAATTGTATTTGGAAATTCTGTTGAATTAACGCGATTTAATATAACTTTTGCCACTGCAACTTTCCCAGCGTAAGGCTCTCCTCCGGCTTCGGCAGTAACTAAACGAGCCATTAAGTCCATTTCTTGTTCTGAAATGCCTGTCGCAATGATTAAGTGTTGACCTGTATAAATTCGGTCACCGTTTGTATGGTTAGCTTGTTTAATTGCTTGTATGGATACATTGTATCGTTCTGCGATAGCTCCTAATGTATCACCCTGTTGAACTTGATAAACAGTTTGAGCTGAATGATTAGAAGCTGCTATATCTTTTTGCGGTGTAGATTCGTTTGTGGAATATGAGATCGGAATGGTTAACTGTTCTCCAATATAAATTCGATCATTCGTCTTATGATTAGCTTGTTTTATTGCCTGGACTGAAACTCCGTAGAGGGTGCTGAGATCCCAGAGAGTGTCATTCTTGTTAACCGTATGAATCGTTGCGGCATCGGCCACTCCTTGATTAGATACGAGTGTAATTGTTGCAGCGGATATAGGCAGCAAATGTTTCATCTTATGTAACTTCATTTGAAAAAAACCTCCTGAAAATCGTTGAGATATATTCGTTTTGAATATAAATTCATAAATATGTATAATCATTTCCGATTTATGATTAAGTCATTTATATACTAACAAATTGAAAGAGTATCGTCATTAATTGTATATCAATATGTAAACGATATAATTGAAGTCGAATATTGCAATGGAATTATATACCACTAATCATCTTTATACATCTTTTATTCATTTTATTTTGATTTTATAATATTAAACTTAGTAACCCTTATACCATTCGCTTTCTTAGCTAGATTTCATTTCTGCGCTTAAGAGAAGGTGAAATATATGTGGAAACTGAGTGTTTCACTGTATCCCGCTATTTTAGAGCAGTAAGACCCGCTTTAAAATTTAGCAAAAGAAAAGGCCTTCACTTTATGTTAAAATCAAATAGAAATCGTGTGATAAGGAGATCGTGAAGCGCACATCAAAGTATAAATAGCAGACTTGGAAAAGTTGAATAAATCAATTCTTAATAGTTAGTAGGATGTTGAAGGGTAAAAAAATTTTTCGGACGAAAGGAGGCATTTTAACATAGAAATTTCAGAGAAAAATGCAAGAATATGCGATAAAGGGCACAAGTATTACAAAAGTAGTGATTGCCCAACTTGTGAGAAAGAAAACAAACCTGAACATGGATTTCTTTCCTTACTATCAGCACCAGCAAGACGAGCGTTAGAACACAACGAAATTACTTCTTTGCAACAACTATCAACCTATAGTGAAAAAGAGATTTTGAAATTTCACGGTATGGGACCGGCATCTTTACCTAAGCTTAGAACTGCTTTACAAGAAATTGGGCTGTCGTTCAAAAATTAAATATTATCTAAAAAACGTCTGGATTCATTTAACTCCAGGCGTTTTTTTATTTGTTACGGGCAATAAGACCCCGATTGGTGAGGGCTGAGAGTCAGTGGGAGGGAAGAAAAACAAATGATGTAGGTAGATGTAAACCAAAAATATGACAAAAAATATTAAATAAATTGTCAAATGAAATTTATAATTATATGATAAAAAATACTTATTTGTAATTATTATTTTGACGTATTTATTATCGATTGTTATACTGGAAACAAACGTTCTTAAAAAGATTTTCATTTCCAGTGCTGAGGTGAATATAGATGAATAAGAAAGAGCAGATTCATTGATTAGTAGAAATTGTTTCTAAAAAAGCAAATGAAATAATTGACAAAAAAGTAATTTTAAATAATAATTAATTTATAATAATTTTAAAAAAATAATAATTATCATTAAATAACAGGAGGTTCCCCCATGAATCCAAATAATCGCTTAACAACAAACCAAGGTGCTCCAGTAGGAGATAACCAAAATTCTCGTACAGCTGGTCGCCGTGGGCCGGTATTATTAGAGGATTATCATTTAGTAGAAAAGCTAGCTCATTTTGATCGTGAACGTATTCCAGAACGTGTTGTGCATGCGCGTGGCGCAGGTGCCCATGGTGTTTTCGTAACGAAAAATAGTATGAAAGCATATACGAAAGCAGCGTTTTTACAAAACGAGGGGACAGAAACACCTTTATTTGTTCGTTTCTCAACAGTTATTCATGGTCAAGGTTCTCCAGAAACAGCTCGTGACCCACGTGGTTTTGCGGTGAAGTTTTATACAGAAGAAGGAAACTATGATCTTGTGGGTAACCATCTACCTGTATTCTTCATTCGTGATGCGATTAAATTCCCTGATATGGTACATTCTTTGAAACCAGCCCCAGATACAAATGTTCAAACGCCAGATCGTTACTGGGATTTCATGACGCTATCACCAGAATCTACTCATATGTTAACTTGGGTATTCTCTGATTACGGTACGCCTGCAAACTATCGTCAAATGGAAGGTTTCGGTGTACATTCATTTAAATGGATTAATGCAGAAGGTAAAGTTGTCTATGTGAAATACCACTGGAAACCACAGCAAAATGTTCGTAATTTTAATGCAAAAGAAGTAGAACAAGTACAAGGAAAAGACTTTAATCATGCGACTCGTGATTTATTCGATGCGATTAAGCGCGGAGATTATCCAAAATGGGATCTACATGTACAGGTGATGCAACTTGATGAAACGGATTCTTTAGACTTTGATCCATTAGATCCAACCAAAGTATGGCCAGAAGATCGCTTCCCATTAATGGAAGTGGGAACAATGACATTAAACCGTAATCCAGAAAACTTCTTTGCAGAAGTAGAACAAGTAGCATTCTCACCGAGCGCAACTGTATCTGGTATTGAGCCATCTGAAGATAAATTATTACAAGGTCGTTTATTCTCTTACCCAGATACGCAGCGTTACCGCCTTGGTGCGAATTACTTGCAAATCCCGGTAAACTGCCCTTATGCAGCTGTTCATAATCAGCAACGTGATGGTGCAATGCAAGTGAATCAACAACCATCAACAATTAACTATGAGCCAAGTCGTCATGCGGAAAATCCAGTTGAGGACCAAGCGTATCGAGATTCAACGATGAAGCTTGAAGGCTATGTATCTCGTGAAAAAATTGATAAACCGAACGACTTCAAGCAAGCGGGTGAGCGTTACCGTTCATTCTCTAAAGAAGAACAAGACAACTTAATTGCCAACTTAACAAATGACTTAAAAGATGTACATGAACAAACAAAATTACTTGCGATTTGCAACTTCTTCCGTGCGGATCGTGATTACGGTATGCGCTTAGCAAAAGCGTTAAACGTTGATATTTCAGCTTATGTAGGGAATCCTGCGGAGTAATCACACGTGCAAATCTAGACTATTATGTATTTACGAATATATGAAATAAAAAAGACGGCTGTTTTTTATTCAGTCGTCTTTTGTCTTGCAGTCTAAAAAGAACATCGTTTTTTATCCCGCTATTTGCGGGCAGTAATACTCCCACCTTAAAATTCGGCGAGAGCAAAGAAGTTAGGTGGNNAAAAGCCCGATTGGTGAGGGCTTATAATCAGTGGGGGATGAAGAAAACCCCCACTGATTAAAGTTTCACTTTATTGTGTGTGGATGATTTATAGTTAATAATATTTCTTTTTCAAGCATTTATTAGTAAAAAGCTGTGTTATTTCGAGGGGGGATATCATTGAATAAGAAAAAGCAAATTGGTTGCTATGCACCTCTTGAATTATCCTGTCACCCTATATATCCTCCGTGTCCGCCTCAGCCTAATCCAGGGTGTGAACTTGTTTCGAACGAATTTTCCGGGAATTTCCTTGTGAGAGATGGGCAAGTACAAACTTTACAGTTATGGAAATCAGATGGTATAACAAGTATCTCTGGTACAGTATCTGTATACAATAGCTCAAATAGTACAGATCCTGCTACGATTGTTATTAGTGGTATATCTACAACGACATTAATCGTTTTACCTGGCAATACAAGTTCTTTTACAGGAACAGATTTACAATCTGTGGAGATGATAGATATCCCGAATACCTCTCTGTCTTATTTGGAAGGAAAATATTGCTGTCAATTTACGTATTGCCATTCAAAAAGTAATCGCGTTTAATGTTCTTTTTTGAACGGTAACTGTAATTGTGCTAATGCCTATTGTTCTTTGAAAGAAATTCACAACAACCGTATACGTATTCGTTCCAAGTAATGTATTGTCATAAAGAGTTAGAGTTACGTCGGCTCCACCTGCAACTGTAGTGCCAGATTAGGGACTGCAAACCTTATCTTGGACATAATCTTTTCTCTTTTCCTTATCTCCTGTTGAATTCTATATATGTTTATGTCCGAGTGTTTTTTGCTTGTACAAGTACCTGTTTGTGTGTTTATGGTATTTTATATCTTTTAAAAATAAAAAGCAGATGTACTCTGTTTTAGAGGAGAGTACATCTGCTTCTATGAGCTTGTTTTCGCTATTGCTTTTTTGTAAATAATACATCCCAAAAAGCAAGGCTTAAAGAAACACCTAAAGTTGTAGCGAAATCTGAAATTTGAAGATTTGAGGATTGGAAAAAGTAGTTAAAAAGATATTTTATAACGCTAAATCCTAGAAATATAATGACAAACTTCAATAATCTTTTTCGTACTTTAGATCGATCTAATTTCCACATATATTTTGTAATCGTGAAAATAAAATATAAAAAATATCCAAGTAATAAAATTGCATAGCCTATTATAAATGCCGTTGATAAAGGAGTGGCGATATCTTTATATATAATAAATAGCATGCATATTGTACTGAATATGGTTAGTGCAAGGAATGTGTATGATAGATTTGTTAAAATGTATTTTTTCATTGGATCACTCCTCTGTATAAAATATATGTATTGCATTGTAACATATAAATTAATAGAAATATATGTAAATTTATATAGATGTAATGAAGTGAAAAGAGATATACTTTGTTTGGAAAAAGTATATCTCTTTTCATGTGATTTCTATTTTAAGAATAGAAGAACAGTAACAAATCTCAATGGTGCTATATGATACTTCAATATCTTGAATAATCTATATTAGAATTGTTGTTTTTATGAGATTGAAAACTTATAAAATTTTTTTACTCTTGTATTAAAAAACAATATATATTCATTCAATATAATAGGTGCTCACATATTAAAATGAGCGTTATCTGTTTAATTTCTTGAATTATACTTAATATTGACTCTTTTCATGAAACCATAATGTTGCAATCCATTTCTCACCCTCGTGAACGGCACAACCTTCATGTATGGAAAGTGCGTGCCGTTCATTAGAATTCTTTTTACAATTTTCGAAAACTAATAATGTTCCTTCTGATGGAGCTACTTGAATGTTAAGAAGGGGAAAAGAAGTTTCTCCACCTGCACTTACGTTATTTAAATAAAGGAGTGCAGTGATTATCCTTTGCCCATTTTCTGAAAGATACATTTTTCCTAGTTCAGTCGAAGGATTGAAAGTATCGAAATGAGCATTAAATTTCCCGCCAACTTGATATCTCGCTATTTGTAAATGTTCTGCATAATTGAGTGGAAGCTCAACGATAGACGCGATGCGCTTGCATATTTGAAGAGTAAGCTCCGTTAAGTGGTGCTGGAACCCAATTGTGTCGGATGTTCTTACTGCTGAAGTTTTTTGTTCTGAGTTTCCTATAACTTTTGATGGTTGAAGACCGTGTCGAGCCAAATCAATTAATTGATGACATTCTGTTTGAGTTACAACTTTTTCATAGCAACCGATAAAAGGATTGTCATGTAACAAATTTGAAGGCTTCTTCATATCTATTTTTCCCTCGCTATTCATCTGGAATATATAACAACTATATGCTTTTGGGATCCTTTTGCTTGTACCTTTGCCTACGCTTGTTTCATCTGTAGTATACATGTGAATTTTTCATATATAACAACAAATACAAAAAGGTTTATCCCGTCTGAAAAGGAGAGATAAACCTTTTTATTGTACAAGTTATATATTTATAAAATGCATCACTTAGCCTCTTTTTGTATTGCCACCTCACCGAGTGATTTCTCGCTATATTCATAAGCCTTCTCTCCGTGCATCGAAATATCAAGTCCCAATTGCTCTTCGTGTTCATGTACGCGGACAGGGAGGAAGAAGTTAATGGCTTTAATAATGGCGTATGTCATAGCAATTGTAAAAGCGTATGTTGCTCCAATCGCGACTAGTTGTTTCCAAAGAAGTGCAGCGTTTCCGTAAAATAATCCGTCAGCGCCGCCGCTGTTTACAGAAGTCGTTGCAAATAGTCCAGTTGCAATACCACCCCATGTGCCACCGATTCCATGACAACCGAACGCATCAAGTGCATCATCGTATCCAAGTTTATGTTTTAAAAAGAAGACAGCTCCGAAGCAAAGAACGCCGCCGATTGCCCCGATTAACAGAGCGGAGAAAGGAGTAACAAACCCGCAAGCTGGTGTAATTGCAACGAGACCAGATACAGCGCCGCAAGCTGCTCCCATTACAGTTGGTTTTGATTGGAAGAACCACTCTGCCAAAATCCATGTTAAAGCGGAAGCTGCCGCTGCGGTATTTGTATTAATGAACGCAGTCATCGCTACATCGTTTAATGTAAGAGCGCTACCGACGTTAAACCCGAACCACCCGAACCATAATAAGCCTGCGCCTAAAAGTGTAAATGGTAAATGATGAGGGGAAGGGCCGTTTATATCTTTTCGCTTCCCTAGAAAAATGGCTAATACAAGCCCGGCAACTCCTGATGTGATATGGACAACGTTACCTCCAGCAAAATCTAATGCGCCGAGTTCACGAAGCCATCCGCCGACGCCCCACACCCAGTGAGCGACAGGGTTATAAACGATTGTTGTCCATAGCAGAATGAAAATAAGAAAAGCAGAAAAGCGCATTCGTTCAGCAAATGCTCCTGAAATTAATGCTGGAGTTAAGATGGCAAACATGAGTTGAAACATCATAAATAAATTGTGAGGAATAGTAGCGGAGTAGTCTGGATTTGGTGTGAACGTTACGTCTTGTAAACCGAACCAATCGAGTGAACCAATCATGCCGTTCCAATCAGGCCCAAATGATAAAGAATAGCCGATAAAAATCCATTGGATGGAAACGATCGCCATCGCGCTATAGCTATGCATCGTTGTACTGAGAACGTTTTTACTGCGAACCATCCCACCGTAAAAAAGTGCCAAACCTGGCGTCATAATCATAACCATTACCGTCGCTAAAAATAAAAACACAGTATCTCCCATAGTCATTCATTTCCCCTCCTGTAATGTTATAAAATATTACATTTAATGTTATGTTTCATATCATATTCAATAATTAATAAAAAATCAACATATTTTTCTGAAAATTTAAAATTATATGTAAGGAAATCTGACATGTTATTTGTGTAAGTGCGGTTTGTTAGAAAAATTGATATACTATTCTTACAATTAGAAAAAGTTGGAGGGTATTATGTGGAAAAGAGGAGTGTTGATTTGTTTTTGTATCGTATTTGCTTTTTTAACGCCTATGCATACATTGGCGGAAGAGAAAAGGGAATGGAAAGATGAAGTAATTTATTCTATTATGGTGGACCGTTTTAATAATGGAGACGCAAAAAATGATAAACAGCTTGATGTAGGGAATTTAGAAGGATATCAAGGGGGAGATATACAAGGAATTATAAAGCGAATAGATTACATAAAGGATATGGGGTTTTCCACTATTATGCTTTCGCCAATTTTTAAAAGTGAAACGTATGATGGACATGGTGCAGTTGATTTTCAAAAGGTGAATGAGCATTTTGGATCACTGCAAGATGTAAAACAGCTCGTGCAGGAAGCGCATAAACGAGATATGAAAATCGTGTTGCAGTTTGTCAGTGGACAAGAAGAGAAGCTTATTGATTCGATTAAATGGTGGATAAAAGAAACGAATATAGATGGAAGTTATCTTATACATAGTAAAGAAATATCTCCCGCCTTTTTAAATGAAATAAAACAAAGTGTTCAAGAAGTGAAAAAGGATTTCCTCGTAATGACTGATGGGGAAGAGGGGCTACATAATGCGTATTATAAACATATAACAGATGTTTTTACGAAATCGGATATGTCTATTAAACCGCTTTATGATGCAAGTTTGGTTGAAAATGAAAAAGTGGCCAGTACTTTTGTGGATAGTCAAGATACAAAGCGGTTTGTTAGAAGTGCGAAAGAGAACGCATATTATCCACCAGCGCGTTTGAAATTAGCACTTACATATTTATACACATCACCAGGGCTGCCGGTTGTTTACTACGGAACGGAAATTGCGCTAGATGGCGGTGGTGTACCAGACAATCGCCGGTTAATGGATTTTAAAACGGATGAAAAGTTTTTGCAGTATATAACGAGATTAGGAGAACTCCGTCAACAGTTACCTTCTCTCCGCCGCGGGACATTTGAGCTGTTATATGATCAAGCTGGAATGAGCGTGCTCAAAAGAAAGTATAAAGATGAAGAAATACTAATTGCGATTAACAACACAAAAGAGACGCAAAAAGTTTCGTTTTCGGCAAATGAGATAGGGGAAGATAGAGAGTTAAAGGGATTGTTAGAAGATGAAATTATTAGAGAAGAAAACGGGAAATATTATCTTGTACTAAAGCGAGAAGAAGCAAATGTATATCAAGTGAGAGAAAAAACAGGGCTAAACTGGCTTTTTATCTCTTTGTTAGTTGGTGTAAATATCTTATTTATCGCTTTTTTAATCGCAGTAAAGAAACGGAAGAAATCATAAGAGTGGGCATGGGGCAAAGAAGCCCTGACCACGCCTATGTAAGGCCGGACGCTCTTTCCCATCTAAAAAAGAAAGGTTTTTCAACTATCGCTAAAAGAAAAANNTTTTTCTTTTAGCGATAGTTAATGAATTGTACATCGATTGGTAAATCTGCGCTACGAACTGCTGCGATTACTGCTTGTAAGTCATCACGGCTTTTCGCTGTTACACGTACTTGATCATCTTGTACTTGTGTTTTTACTTTTAATTTTAACTCTTTAATAATGTTATTGATTTTTTTCGCGTTATCTTTATCGATACCTTGTTGCAATGTTGCGCGTTGACGTACGGTATTACCAGTAGCGCTCTCTACTTTGCCGTAGTCTAAATTTTTAATTGGTACTTCGCGTTTAACGAGTTTAGAGATAAGAACATCTTTTACTTGCTCTAGTTTAAATTCATCATCAGAAGTTAAAATAAGTACTTCTTTTTCTAATTTAATATCACTTTTGCTTCCTTTAAAGTCATATCGATTTTGAATTTCTTTTAATGCGATGTTAATAGCGTTTGTTACTTCTGGTAATTCTACTTTTGAAACGATGTCAAAAGAACTATCTTTTGCCATAGTAAGCACCTCCAAATTAAATTCTATCTTACAGGGTATGTAATATCCACATTACACAGTATAGCGGAAAATACATGAGTTAGATAGAGTAGTAAAACGTATCTGTTATGACTCATAAGCAGAGGGGAAAGAAATCCCATTTCATTAAAGTCTTACTTTATTATAGTGAATTTTGGTCAGTTGGACAAATAAAGGAAAATTCGTGTTATAATGAAGCTTTCTTTGGAATGATAAACATATAACTTTATATATAGAAGGGAATTAAAATGTATGTATTTACAACCAGGATCGATTGAACAGGTAACTGTTTTACGCGAAACGGAAATTGGATATATGGTCGGATTTGATGATGAAGAGGGTTATGAAGAAGTATTTCTACATAAAAACGAAGTAGCGGGGGAAATCGAAGAAGGCGATGAGATTGATGTGTTTTTATACCTTGATCATAAAGAACGAATCTCTGCCACAATGAAGACGCCGATCACTACAGTACATGACTGGAACTGGGTGAAAGTTGTAGAAGTAAAACCTGACCTAGGTGTATTCGTTGATATTGGTGTTTCTAAAGATATCTTGATCCCAGCTGATGAGTTTCCGATTTATATGCCGGTTTGGCCAGAAGAGGGCGATGAATTATATTGTACGTTAAAATTAACAAATCGCGGCCGTCTAATCGCTCTTCCAGCAAGAGATTCAGATATGCAGGAAATCACTGTAGATGCAACGCCATCTATGCGTAATAAAAATGTGAACGGACGCGTGTATCGCTCACTTCAAGTTGGATCATTTGTATTAACGGATGAGCATTTCCGTGCATTCTTGCACCATACAGAAAGAAAAGAGCAAGTTCGTATTGGTGAGCGCGTAACAGGCCGTATTATTGATGTGAAAGATGACGGTACGATTAACATTTCACTTCTTCCACGTAAAGAAGAGGGAATGGAAGATGATGCAGCGGTAGTTTATGAGTATATGGAGACGCGCGGAGGCGCAATGCCGTTTTGGGATAAGAGTCATCCAGAAGACATTAAAGAACGTTTCAATATGAGTAAAGCAGCGTTTAAACGTGCACTTGGTAAGTTAATGAAAGAAGAAAAAGTGTATCAAGAAGAAGGTTGGACGTACTTTAAGAAATAAAAATAGGAGCCGGCTGGCTCCTATTTTTTTGTCGTTTGATCGATATCCTTTGTCGAATCGCCGATAAAATTTCATTTACCTAGTTCAATACTATTCTCCTGAAAGACGAGAAAATGTATCTTTCAAATCGCTATCTTTTACTTTAATATCAGCTTTTTTGAATTCATCTAATAATATTTTTTGACCGGTCGTTTGATCTGCTAATCGTTTCTCTTCTAAATCTTTACGAATAGAATCCTTTACTTCATCATATGGTTTTAATTCTTTTTTATCAGTAAGTTTAATAATGTGATAGCCGTGTGATGATTTGATTGGTTTGCTAATTTCTCCGACATTTAATTTGTAAGCAGCTTCTTCAAATTCAGACGCCATTTTACCTGGGCCAAAGTATCCGAGGTCTCCACCTTTTTCTTTTGAACCTGGATCCTGGGAGTGTTGTTTTGCTAATTCTTCAAAGGAAGCCCCTTCATCTAGTTGCTTTTTAATATCATTTGCTGTTTTTTCATCATTTACTAAAATGTGACTCGCTTTAATTTCAGGTTTATAGTTTGCTTTTACATCTTTCTCGGTAACGCTTTGCTTAATTGCTTTATCCATTGCTAATTTGAACCTGATTTGATCTTTAAAGTCGTCTTCATCTTTTAAACGATTGCTTTCTAATACTGTTTTAAATTGATCACCAAATTGTTCTTTCGCTTTTTTGAACTCTTTATCAACTTCATCGTCCGATACTTTATATTTTTCTGTCATGATATCTTGTGCCATCATTTCATATAGCATATCTTGTCCGTAGCGTTCTTTAAGTTGTTTGTCAAAATCGTCTTTTTTAATCGTTGAAACTTTTGATGTTGCGACTGTCTCTGAGCTATCTGTTGAGCCGCAAGCAGATAGCGTTAACGTTCCGAGAGCGGCCATGGCCATCCATAATTGTTTTCCTTTCATTTTAACACCTCATCTAATTCTGTTGTGATTATTGTAAAAAAGTGAAGTGAACATGAAGTGAAATTGAGATGTTTTTTGTGAAATGAAAAAGCACATCAACAAGATTGTTCATGTACTTTTTCATTTTGCATGGTTAGATGCTCTTTCCTACCTAAAAAGAGGGTATGCTACTTCTTAGCATACCCTCTTTTTTGCATACAGTTATAACTAGCATACGGCTGTGAAACCAAAAGCAGACTTGCATTCATTGTAAAACCAGATGTTCTTCCCTGCCTAAAAAGGAAGGTTTTCTGTCGGTTTCTTAAGAATTAAAGGTGATCTGTTTTTTTAGAGTAGGCACGTTTTCCTTGCTGGATGTTTTTTTGTTCCTGTTCGTTTTTTTGAGTGCGCTTTGCGTTATTATCGCGTGCTTTTTTGTCATTATCGCTCGTATGTGGCATACATATCAACTCCATTTCTAAACGGTTGTATGTTTATCATTTCCGTTTTCGTAAAGACTATGTATAGCGGTGAACTCATGATCTATAAAGGTGGATGGAATATGGATTTGAAATTAAATTATGCTGAATTAATAAAGAAACTCATTGTTGTTATCATTGCAGGTTTATTAAATGCGATTGGAATGAATTTATTTTTAACGCCGGCAAAAGTATACGCAAGTGGTTTTGCGGGATTATCTCAATTGCTTTCGCAAGTATTAAATGATTTTGCGTCGATTCACATATCGACAGGGGTACTTTTTGCTTTATTTAATATTCCAGTTGTTATTTTGGCATGGAAAAAGGTCGGGAAGGCGTTTACGTTCTTTAGCTTTTTATGTGTTGTATTTATGACGTTGTTTCTAGAAATTGTGCCGGTAAAGGCTGTTTCGGATGATATTATATTAAACGCTATTTTTGGAGGGATTATTTCAGCGATAGGAGTCGGGATCGCTTTGAAATGGGGTGCATCTACAGGCGGTTTAGATATCATTGCAATGATTTTATCAAAAGTGAAAGATAAGCCAGTTGGAACATATTTCTTCTTCTTTAATGCAATTATCATAATTGCGGCTGGTTATATGTACGGTTGGGAAAAAGCGTTATATACACTAGTGACGTTATATATATCGACACGGATTATTGATGCGATTCATACCCGTCATGTGAAAATCACGGCGTTTATCGTTACGAAGAATGGTGTCGATGTAAGGAAAGCGATACAATCCCGTTTAGTAAGAGGGATTACAACTGTGCCGGCAACAGGCGCATATACAAATGAAAATAAAGAAATGTTAATGATGGTGATTACGCGTTATGAGTTATATGAACTAGAGAGAATTATTAAGCAGGTAGACCCTGGTGCTTTTACAAATATAGTTCAAACAGTTGGTGTATTTGGATTGTTTCGGAAAGATTAAAGAGGACCGGAATCGGTCCTCTTGTTTTAATGTGTGTGTGTAATGTTTTGCAATTGCTGCTGCATTTCACGCAGTTGCACCTTTTCAGCAGTTGATGAATTGGCATAAGCGGATTGCAAAGCGTTTTTTGCACGATAAACGAGTTCCTCTTGTTCTGTGCCGCTTGAACAAGAAACGGCATTAGAAACAGCATCTCGCGCTTGTTGAAATAGTAAGTTACCCATTTAAACCCCTCCGAGAGAAGAGTTGCTTCGTTCTTTTTCTGCATCAGCTAATGTACCACGGTACGGGAATCTTGCAGCATGCTGCATAACAGCATCGGCACCTTGTTGGACGAAACGTTTTGATTTATTCTTTTTACCCATTCGGAATTCCCCCTTATTTGGCAGAAAACAACTGACACATCGCTGCGTCAGTTATAGTATGAGCCTTTTTTGCCAAACTATAAGTAGGGAATTTTTAGATTACAATCCAAGAACCTCTTCTAAATAAAGGGCAATTCCGTCTTCTTCATTTGTTAATGTTGTATGATTTGCGAGGGACTTTAATTCAGGAATGGCATTTCCCATTGCAATACCATGTCCTGCATATTCAATCATCTCAAAATCATTATCTTCGTCACCGAAAGCGATAATGCGTTCTTTTGGGATATTATAATGACTGGAAATCTTTTGGAGTCCGACAGCTTTATTTAATCCGCTTTTTACAATTTCAATAATTGGCCAAGGTGCGCCCCATTTCCTATGGTCGATGACTTCAGCATGCATATCTGTTAAATGCTGACGAATGGTAGTGGAGTGTTCATCATGTGCATCAATTAATAAGCAAGTTGGATGATCGTTTAAAATATTTAATAAGTCCCCTGTAAAAATTTTTGGAGAACCGAATTCGAAAATGTGTTTTTTATCTTCATCAATTTCACGAACATACACATCGTCCATCACTTCAGCGTAAATGTTCTTTACGCCAAAATCAAAGCAAGCGCGAACGATTTCTTGTGCGGTAGAAAGTTCAAGAGGAGAATGGTGTGTTCCCCAATTTGCATCAAGAGGGTGATGAACGTAAGCGCCGTTAAAGTTAACAATCGGTGTATTTAAACCAAGTTCTTTATAATAAGCGTGACTCGCACGAAACGGACGTCCTGTTGAAATAACAACAACATGTCCTTGTTCTTTTGCCTTTTCGATTGTTTTTTTAGTTCGTGTAGAAATGATTTTATTGTCTGTAAGTAAAGTGCCATCTAAATCTAATGCGATTAAATGTTGCTTTTTCATGTTTTCACCTCTTATGAAAATTTTTTTGTTTCTATCTGTATTTCCGTTTTGCTATGCAGAAATAAGAGGTTGGAAAGTGTATAGCGAAACGACCATAAATGGAAGTTTCGTTATATATTCATCTTACGCCCGGAAACGTGTTAGTGTCCACTATTTCCTTGAAAAAATCAGAAAAGTCAATGACTTTTTCGAAAGTTCAAATAATCGTTCTTTCATTTTGTACAAATTGTGAAAAGGGTTACATTGCGCGCGCAGCAAGACGTATAATAAAACCGTAATCTTCTCGTATATGTTTGACTCTCCTTTGAAACTGGCCTGGAATAGGTCGGTTTCTTTTTTTCAACGAATGATGTTTTTTCTCCTGCTTTCATATGTAAATTTATACATATGAACAGCAATCAAAAATATGACAGGTTTCCTAAACATAACAGGAAGGCTTTTTCGAAAATGGACATACTAACGGTGTAAAGATGTCATGGAAGGAGAATGAAGATGGGACAAAATCGTAGGTTTCGTTCTGGGCAAAAAGCACCGAATGATGGAATATATGTAGAGATTGGTGAAACAGGCAGTATGGTGAAAGATCCGCAAATGGTAAAATTAACTGCTGGTGACAGGTTTCCAGAGAATTCGAATCAAAATCGTCAGTGGACATATAAAAGAAAACCGTAAAGAGAACCGCAGTGATAAGCTGCGGTTTTTTATGTATATAAATCCAAATTGAAACACTAAAATCAAACCATTCTTTTTAGATGGGAGAGAGCGTCCGGCCATGCATAGAAGCGGTCAGAGCCTATTTTAGCCCCATGCCATGTGAAACCGGAAGGAGCAAATGAGTGAAAGTCTCTGTCTGTTCTACATAGCCGTCATTTATCTGTTAGAAGATTAGTTTGTATTTATATATATTTTTCGGAAAATAATTGTGGAATATTGAATGAAATGGATTGTATAAAAAAGGGAACAGGAGTATAATAAACTCAAAGGTCAAAGAAAGTCAAAAAATCAAAAAAGGTCAAACATCAATGAAGTTGAAATGTTTGGAGGTTTGTGAATATGGACTTAAATCAAATGACGACAAAAACACAAGAAGCGATTATGAGTGCCCAGTCTTTAGCGGTATCTCATCATCATCAAGAAATTGATACTGCTCATCTATTGCTAGCGTTATTACAGCAACAAGATGGATTAGCAGTACGTATTTTTCAAAAAATGAATGTGAATATAGAACAATTAACGAAGGAAGTAGAAAGACTGGTTCAAAAAAAGCCAGCTGTTACTGGAAGTGGTGCAGAAGCTGGCAAAGTGTATGTAACAAATGCTTTGCAGCAATTGCTCGTTAAGGCAGAAGCTGAAGCGAAAAAATTGAAAGATGAATATATTTCAGTAGAACATATACTACTTGCCTTTTGTGAAGAGAATAGCGATATAAAACGTTTATTTACAACGTTCCATATAACAAAGAATGAACTTTTACAATCGTTAATGGAAGTTAGGGGGAACCAAAGAGTGACTAGTCAAAATCCAGAAGTAACATATGAAGCGTTAGAAAAATATGGCCGTGATTTAGTGGCAGAAGTAAAACAAGGGAAAATTGATCCGGTAATTGGGCGTGACAGTGAGATTCGCCGCGTCATCCGTATTCTTTCTCGTAAAACGAAAAATAACCCTGTGTTAATTGGTGAACCTGGGGTTGGGAAAACAGCAATCGTTGAAGGGTTAGCGCAACGAATCGTGCGAAAAGATGTGCCAGAAGGATTGAAAGACCGAACAATCTTTGCATTAGATATGAGTGCGCTTGTAGCAGGGGCAAAGTTCCGTGGTGAGTTTGAAGAACGTTTGCAAGCTGTATTAAATGAAATTAAAAAAAGTGAAGGTCGTATTCTTTTATTTATTGACGAACTTCATACCATTGTTGGAGCAGGTAAAACAGAAGGAGCAATGGATGCAGGCAATATGTTAAAACCGATGCTTGCGCGCGGTGAACTTCACTGCATTGGCGCAACGACTTTAGATGAGTATCGAAAATATATTGAGAAAGACCCAGCGCTAGAACGTCGTTTCCAACAAGTGTTAGCAGAAGAGCCAACAGTTGAAGATACAATTTCTATCTTACGTGGTTTGAAAGAGCGTTTTGAAATTTATCATGGTGTAAATATTCATGACCGTGCGATTGTAGCAGCGTCTGTATTATCTGATCGATATATATCTGATCGTTTCTTACCAGATAAAGCAATTGACCTTGTCGATGAAGCGTGCGCAACGATTCGAACAGAGATTGACTCCATGCCAACAGAATTAGATGAAGTAACGCGCCGCATTATGCAACTTGAAATTGAAGAAGCTGCTTTAGGAAAAGAAACAGATCGCGGTAGCCAAGAACGATTAAAAACATTGCAACGTGAATTATCTGATTTAAAAGAAGTTGCGAGTGGAATGCGAGCACAGTGGCAAAAAGAAAAAGAAGAAATCTATAAAGTTCGTGACTTAAGGGAGCAACTTGAACGTTTACGTCGTGAATTAGAAGAAGCAGAAGGTAATTACGATTTAAATAAAGCAGCAGAGCTTCGTCATGGTAAAATTCCGGCGATGGAAAAAGAATTAAGAGAAGCGGAAGAAACAGGAGCGGGAAGCGGACAAGAGAACCGTTTACTTCGCGAGGAAGTAAGTGAAGAAGAAATTGCTAATATTGTTTCACGCTGGACAGGTATACCAGTTGCGAAACTTGTAGAAGGAGAACGTGAAAAACTACTTCGTTTGGAACAAATTTTATCAGAACGCGTAATTGGGCAAGAAGAAGCGGTAAATCTTGTAGCAGATGCAGTTCTTCGAGCTCGCGCGGGTATTAAAGATCCAAATCGTCCAATTGGTTCGTTCATTTTCTTAGGACCTACAGGCGTCGGGAAAACAGAGCTTGCTAAAACATTAGCACAGTCTTTATTTGATAGTGAAGAGCAAATCATCCGCATTGATATGTCTGAGTATATGGAGAAACATGCCGTTTCTCGTTTAATCGGAGCTCCTCCAGGATATGTAGGATATGAAGAAGGTGGACAATTAACTGAAGCAGTACGTCGTAAACCGTATTCCGTTATTTTATTGGATGAAATTGAAAAAGCACATCCAGAAGTATTTAATATTTTACTGCAAATGTTAGATGATGGGCGCATTACTGATTCACAAGGACGAACAGTAGATTTCAAAAATACAGTCATTATTATGACATCTAATATTGGTTCAGCGCATTTGTTAGAAGGTTTACAAGAAGATGGAACAATTAAAGAAGAATCAAGAGAACTTGTGATGGGGCAATTAAGAGGGCATTTCCGTCCAGAGTTTTTAAACCGTGTGGATGAAATTATTTTATTTAAACCACTTACAACAACTGAAATTAAAGGCATCGTTGATAAAATTGTCAAAGAATTACAAGGTCGTTTAGCGGATCGCCATATATCAGTGGAATTAACAGAATCTGCAAAAGAATTTGTTGTAGAATCTGGATTCGATCCGATGTACGGAGCACGTCCATTAAAACGTTATGTACAGCGCCAAATTGAGACGAAATTAGCGAGAGAGTTAATTGCAGGAACCATTACAGATAATAGTCATGTCGTTGTCGATGTCGATGTAGAAAATCATGAACTAGTTGTTCATGTGAAATAAAAAAGAGTCCGGGATAAAAACCGGACTCTTTTTTAATGCTGTTCTACTGGTTCGTTCGGAATTGCTGCTGCAATAGCCATTACAAGTACAGCAAGAACAACTGAGAAAATAGACGCTTGTTGGAAATCGTATACGCCGCCAGTCATAGAGCTAATTACGTAGCTCATCATATGTACAAGCATAAACGACCAAATAAATGCCCAAATTACACGCATCTTTTCACACCCCTATTCGTACAATCTGTTTATATTGTAACACAATTGAAAACAGAATATAGAAAAATATTTGTGGATTTTTCAAAGCAAATTCAGATTCCGTTCATACATTATAAAAGGAGTAGTTTTAATGTTTAGAAAATAAGGCGGGAGAATAATGAGTGTTACGGAACGTTTTTTTTACTTAGAACAAGAACCATGTGTGATTTATTTACCAGAAAAGCCGAATGGATTCGGTGTCATGCTTCTTGGCGATTACAATTATTTTATTGAGAATGGTACAAGTTTATGGATGCAGCACGCCGGGCGCTCTCATTTCTTAAACGGGCTTATAGAGAGTGGGTATACGGTTTTTTCGTCTAATTTATACGGACGACATTGGGGGAATGATCAAGCTGTTCGATTAGCGAAGCGATTGTATCACGTCGTTATGAAAAAAGAGACGCTAAATGAGCAAATTCATATCGTTGCAGATGGAATGGGAGCGCTTGTGGCTCTTGAAATGATGAATCGGTACCCCGAGTGTATCAGGTCTGTAGTGATGCTAGCCCCATGCCTAGATTTGTCTGCGCATGTAGAATTTGAAAAAGAGCATAAATTTTTCTATAAAAGGTTAGTAAAGGAGTTATCGCTTGCGTATGATGTGAAAGAAGAACAGTTAGACGCGAAAATTGCTAAGAAATCTTTTTCTTACTTACCTTCTTGTGTGCCTGTGAAAATATTCGTATCGACACAAGAAAAAAAAGATCGTAAGCAATTGCTGCGTGAATATGAAAAAAAACGAATCAATGAAAATTGTGAGACGTCACTCATGTTTCATTTGCAGCATGTAAAATACAAAATGGTTCAACATACATGTCATTTCTTTAAAAAGTACGAAGAAGAATTATGAAGCTCCCGTATACATAGATGAGGAGCTATTTGTTTAGAGTGAGAAGGGGCTGATGACATGAAGCGCGTACTGATTATAGGGGCACTTTCATTTGTAGGCTATCACCTTGTAAATAAAATACTGGAAGAAGAAGTGGAAGTATATGGCCTTGATTTTGATGATGTAGA
Source organism: Bacillus cereus (assembly GCF_002561295.1). Lineage (GTDB taxonomy): Bacteria > Bacillota > Bacilli > Bacillales > Bacillaceae_G > Bacillus_A > Bacillus_A cereus_S. The sequence goes on along the minus strand of NZ_NTUG01000003.1, from coordinate 29,235 downwards.
GAGTATGTCAAAAATAAGTGAAGAAAAGTTGTTTTTAATTGGTAGGAATAGTTTATTTGCTTACGCGTCTATAAGAGATGAGGACGGATGGAAGCCGGTAGAAACGGAGCAGTTTGATGTGGCTTACTTTTGTTTATGTGAGCCGAATAGGCAGAGTGGATTCCGAAATGAACGAATCATTTTACAATATTTAAAGCGCGTGATTCATATGTGCGAAAAGAAACAAGTAAAGTTAAATGTACTTTCTTCTATTGAAATGGCGCATGTAGAAGGTCAATCTGAAAATAAACGATTATTCATGAAAGTAGAGGAAGAGGTAGAAAAGGCGGGTATTCGTTATAGTATACTTCGTGTCCCAACTCTATACGGTCCGTGGCAACCTTCCTTTATGACATATCACAGGCTGATCCTTTCTGAAATTATGGAAAAGGAATATCAGCTCGTGCAAAATGACAATAGAGTGGACCTTCTTTATGTAGAAGATGTGTGTGAATATTTATGGGAAAAAGGTGAAAGCGAAGAAAATTTAGGTGTATATAATATGATCAGTGGTAAAAAAGATTTATGGGAAAAAGGAATGATGTTGTTAAATGCTGAGGATAGGATGGAGAAAACAGCTAAAGAAATGAAGAATCAAGAGATAAAAAGTATTTGTATAATGAAAAACACTCCATTAGAATTCGGTTTAAATAAGCAATTAACGCATGTAAAACGATATAAAGAGTTATACGAAGGATTAAACACGTAAATACAAACATGAAAAGTTCCCCATGCATAAAGGCGGTCAGGTCCTTTTTTACCACATGCCAAGTGAAAACAAAAGGAGAAAGCAAGTAACAGTCACCTTTTGTTTTCGTAGCACTGAATTATATGTTGAAAAATCTAAAGGAATTGATATAGTGTAGAAGTAAAGAGAACAGTGCTTCTTTGATAGAAAGGATGAGGGAATATGAACGAAAAAAATATGCAGTTTTTACAAATCGCTATGAAACACCTGCCGGAAGCAAAGGCAATTTTAGATACGAATGGAATTGCGCTTGATATGGAAAAAGCGCAGCCAGTCCTAGAGCTATTAATGAAAGTAATGAATGAAGCATATGAGCTTGGAAAAGCGGGAAAATAAAGTGAAACTTTTATAAGTGGGTGCTCTGTCCCACTTATAATTAGTTGAACCAATCGGGCTTTTACGGGCAGTTATCCCCCATGTTGTTTCTTTATGGGGGGTTACTGCCCGTTAATGCGGGGTAAGGTCGACAATACGTCGGCTTTATTTTTTTGTTTAGAAATATATTCTAGACAAATAAACATTTATGTTTTAGAATTAGTACCAAGTCATAATAATTGATATAAAACGGAGGGCTGCAATGTGAACGTAGGCATTTTAGGGATCGGTAGATATGTGCCAGAAAAAGTAGTCACGAATCAAGATTTAGAGAAAATTATGGATACATCCGATGAATGGATTCGTACGAGAACGGGAATTGCAGAAAGACGCATTGCCGATGATACAATAGATACTTCATATATGGCGGTAGAAGCTGCTAAGAAAGCACTTGAAGATGCAGGGGTTAGTGGAGAAGAAATTGATCTTATTTTAGTTGCGACAGTAACGCCAGATCGACCTTTCCCAGCGGTTTCTTGCGTGATTCAAGAACAAATTGGTGCAAAACATGCAGCGGCGATGGATTTAAGTGCGGCATGTGCTGGGTTTATGTACGGAATGATTACAGCGCAGCAATTTATTCAAACTGGAACTTATAAAAACATATTAGTAGTTGGTTGTGATAAATTATCTAAAATTGTAGACTGGAATGACCGCAATACAGCAGTATTATTTGGAGACGGAGCAGGTGCTGTTGTAATGGGAGCTGTTTCAGAAGGGAAAGGTATTCTTTCATTTGAATTAGGAGCGGATGGAAGTGGTGGCAAGCACCTTTATCAAGATGAATATGTTATGATGAATGGCAGAGAAGTCTTTAAATTTGCTGTGCGCCAACTTGGTGAATCCTGTCTTCGCGTTGTTGAAAAAGCCGGTTTTACGAAAGAAGATGTGGACTTTTTAGTTCCTCATCAAGCGAATATTCGTATTATGGAATCGGCAAGGGAGCGATTAAATTTGCCGCAAGAAAAAATGAGTACAACAATTGAAAAGTTTGGGAATACGTCAGCTTCTTCAATTCCACTTGCTATCGTAGAGGAATTACAAAATGGTCGTATTCAAGATGGCGATTTAATTGTTTTAGTTGGTTTTGGTGGCGGATTAACGTGGGGAGCAGTTGCTCTTCGTTGGGGTAAATAAGGACTGAGAGAAAAAAGGAGTGTATTTTGTATGGGAAAGAAGCGTGTCGTAATTACAGGATTAGGAGCTGTTACACCGATTGGAACGGATGTTGAAACGGCTTGGAATAACATTAAAAATGGTGTATCTGGAATCGGACGTATTACACGCATAGATCCAGAATTATTTCCTGCAAAAGTAGCAGCAGAAATTAACGACTTTGAAGTCGAGAAATATATAGATAAAAAAGAAGCGCGCCGTATGGACCGCTTTACGCAATATGCGGTAGCAGCAGCGAAAATGGCAGTTGAAGATGCAAAATTAGAAATTACAGAAGAGAATGGTCCGCGCATTGGTGTATGGGTAGGATCTGGAATCGGTGGTATGGAAACATACGAGGAACAATTTAAAATCTTTGCAGAAAAAGGGCCACGCCGTGTTAGTCCATTTTTTGTACCAATGATGATTCCTGATATGGCTGCTGGTCAAGTATCGATTGCCACAGGTGCAAAAGGAATTAATACTTGCTCTGTAACAGCTTGTGCATCAGGTGCAAATTCAATTGGTGATGCTTTTAAAGTGATTCAGCGTGGTGATGCAGATGCGATGATTACAGGCGGAGCAGAAGCACCGTTAACAAGTATGGCGTTTGCAGGGTTTAGTTCAGCTAAAGCATTAACGTTTAATGATGACCCAGCAACTGCTTGTCGTCCATTTGATAAAAATCGTAGTGGATTTGTAATGGGAGAGGGCGCAGGTATTCTTATCCTTGAAGAACTAGAACATGCATTAGCACGCGGTGCACGTATTTATGCTGAACTTGTTGGATATGGTGCAACAGGTGATGCGTTCCATATTACAATGCCTGCTCCTGGTGGTGAGGGCGGCGTTCGTGCGATGCGCCAAGCATTAGCAGATGCAGGACTTCAGCCTGAGGATATCGATTACATTAATGCGCATGGTACAAGTACAGATGCGAATGAGAAATATGAAACGATGGCAATTAAAGAAACATTCGGTGACCATGCATATAAAGTAGCGATTAGCTCTACAAAATCAATGACTGGACACTTACTAGGAGCAGCTGGTGCTGTTGAGGCAATCTTCTCTGTTAAATCGATTACAGATGGAGTAATTCCACCAACAATTAACTATGAAACACCAGACCCAGAGTGTGATTTAGATTACGTACCAAATAATGCAAGACATCAAGAAGTAAATACTGTTTTAAGTAACTCATTAGGATTCGGTGGTCATAACGCAGTATTAGTATTTAAAAAATATCAATAATATAGTGTAGTGAGAGAGGGGTTAAAACCCTCTCTTTTTTTTGTTGGAAGAGAGCGTCCGGCTGTGCGTAGGAGCGGTCCGCGCCTTTTTTAACCCCATGTTTTAGCGATGAAGCTAATCCCCCAAAGTATGTATGCAAGTTGCGTTACGATGTACATTGAAAATTCGAAAGGGGAAAGTTTTCTTTTTAGTTTTATTTTCCTTAAATACATGTAAAAACAAAATGATAGCACTAGTAATAATTGAGAAATTTCATTTATATTTTCCAATATATTAATATAAAATCAACTCCTTACATAAAATTGTAGGATACACTCTAAGCATATCATAAAAAAATTCAGTTAACATAAATTTCCATGTTATCACTTAGCTTTCGTTCTTTTTTTGCATATATATAGAAGGTAAGGGAGGAGTGGAGATGGGGGTTATTCAAACCGCAGATTGGTTGCACCTTTATTATGGACGTCCCGAAAAGCTTTGCGAGAAGTTTACAAAATATATTCCGTTGCCAAAAGAAAGGTTGTACCGTTTTTTAATTTCTAAAGGTATGTATCGACCGGTGATGGAAGGACAAAAAGAAATTGAGCAGTTAGAGGAGAAGCAGATTTGGAAAGAACTTGCCGAGGAGTATGAAGGACTAAAGAACTGGCTGCAAGGCCCAGATGTTCCGGTCTTTATTTTATTATCAGATTCATATAACCGTACTGTGCAAGTAGAATATAACGGAAAAGCGGGCTTAACAATGCGCCATGTCATTTTTTTGTTTGTATGTGGACGGAATACAGTAGCGGAATTAAAAGCATTGCTTACGCATGAATATCATCACATATGTCGGTTACATCAAATTGAAAAGAAAGACAAGGATTATACATTGCTTGATACAATTGTAATGGAGGGGCTTGCAGAACAAGCGGTGTATGAAAGACACTCAGAAAAAAGTTATGCACCGTGGACATCGTACTTTACAAAAGAAGAAGCGATTCATTATTGGGAGAAGATTTTAAAAAACAGAAGAGATATTCAGAGAGGAACCAGGGAACACGATTGTTTACTAAATGGAATGCAGCTGTACCCGAAAATGCTTGGATATGGCGTTGGATTTCATATTGTCAAAGATTGTGTGGAATCTGAGAAAGGGAATACAATTTCTTTACTGTCCCTGGATGCGACGCGAATATTAAATAAAGCAAATGCTTTTACTGCTTAATAGGTGTTAGATCAAAAACTTGGCGCTGCCAAGTTTTTTTAGGTTGTATAGAAAGTTTTCATTTGAAAAATCGCTGATAAAATTTCATTTACCTTTTTCTGGAAAGTAAAAATTTTGTGATATTCAACTTTTTCAATAGCTACCAACTTTTTCGCAAGATGAAAATGAAAGTAAGAAGTGGTGAAGAAATAATATATAAAGACATAAACCGCTCGATTAGGCTTAGGAGTAGTCAGGGCATCAAGTAAAAAATAAATATATGTATAGAATATATTTCCTTTCATGGAATAAAAATTACAAAAAATGAACATAATGAGATGTACAAACAGTAGTGAAGTGAGGGGTAGCAAATGTTATATCTACATGATGTATGGGTAAATTGGTTTGAAGGTGAAGAAAATGGGTATAACGTTTGTCATTTTTACGAATGGCGGAAGGATGATACGATCGAATTATTAGATCAAGTGCCATTATTAAAAGTAGATTCTACATTATATCATTACATCGAGAACGAATTATTGGAACTTCCGCAAAAATTATTGGAAGACGTACATCATAAGGCGTATATTCGTAAAAATCACGAGCGTTTGCAACAGGAGTACTGTTTTGTTGTTACAGATGGACAAGGAATTATTGCAGTGGATTCAATTGGCTATAATGTGCCGATTCGAAAAAGTAGGCTTATTCCTCGTCAAGAACAGATGGTATATGAGATGGTAGAAAATGTCCAAGCAGAAAAGTATGAGTTTCAAATGGAAGAATCACAAAAAGAATATCATATTTTATCACCATCGCCATATATTATGAATGGCTTAACGCGTAAAGAACGTCAATTAAAACAGTTGCTTTTTATGGCTCTAGATCAACTACATACAACGAAAAATCCAGCTGCGATTCGCTATTGGTATACAGAGTGGGATCCATCAGCATATGGAACAGTTCAACATATGAAATTTGAAGATGTTTGGGAGCGCCTTTATGAAGAAGCACAATATGGCTGGTCAGAGAAGCACGAACAGCTATGTGAACGCCTTGTAAAAGGGCAACCATTCTTTGAAAAGTTATGGGAAATGGAAAATGAACAAAAGGTAAATTAAAAAAACCGCCAATTTGGCGGTTTTTTTATTGGGTCAGTCAGGGTTGAACAAGTGGTAGTAATCCAGCTACAGCGGCAAGAATGATCGGTGGCTTCGCGCCTTCCTGCGAGGCAAAAAACGCCTCTACGTCAGGAGCTCCATCCCCCTCACATTCTGAACGAGCCGCTTCCGCTTTTTGTATAATCCAGCTCCGGCTCCTAGCCCTTCGCGTCTAAGAACCTTCCCCACGAGAAGGTAAAAAGCACCTTCTGTGGGAAAGAACCTTAGCCAGTCAGAGCTGAACGAGCCACTTCCGCTTTTTATATTACCTACGTTTTCTGCTCAGTCCCATTGCATTTTCAACTTTGCGTAGTTGTTTGAATGCGACGCGGTTTGCTTTTTCTGCACCTTTGTCAAGGATTTCATCTAATTCAGGAGAGTTAATGAGTTCGTTATATTTTTCTTGAATTGGACGAATTGCTTCTACGACTACTTGAGCTAAGTCGCCTTTAAAGTCGCCGTATCCTTTTCCTTCATATGCAGCTACTATTTCTTCAATTGTTTTGCCTGAGAATGAAGAGTAGATTGTTAATAAGTTGGAAATGCCAGGCTTGTTTTCTTTATCGTATTTTACAATGCCATCAGAATCAGTTACGGCACTTTTGATTTTCTTTTCGATTGTTTTTGGATCGTCAAGCATACTAATCATTGATTTTGGATTTGGATCAGATTTACTCATTTTTTTCGTAGGTTCTGTTAATGACATAACGCGTGCGCCTACTTTTGGAATACGAATCTCTGGAATTGTGAAAATTTCACGGAAACGTTTATTGAAACGCTCTGCTAAATCACGAGTTAATTCCATATGTTGTTTTTGATCGTCGCCAACTGGTACAATCTCAGTATTGTAAAGCAGGATGTCAGCTGCCATTAATGGTGGATACGTAAGTAATCCAGCTGGAACAGAATCTCTGCCAGATGATTTATCTTTATACTGCGTCATACGTTCTAATTCTCCAACATATGCGATAGATTGCATAATCCATCCGAGCTGAGCATGCGCGGGCACCTCTGATTGTACAAATAAAGTTGCCTTTTCAGGGTCAATACCGCAAGCTACATACAGTGCAGCTAGGCTACGAATATTTTTACGAAGTTGTACAGGATCTTGAGCTACTGTAATGGCATGTTGGTTTACAATGCAGAAATAACAGTCATGTTCGTTTTGTAATTCTGTAAATTGTTTCATTGCTCCTAAATAGTTTCCAAGCGTAATTGTTCCGCTTGGCTGAATACCAGAAAAAATAACTGACATAGGTAATTCCTCCTTGAAATTTGTATGTATTGTTGAAGAGTGGGAGAAGTAGGTCTAAATGAGCCGCCTGCGCTTTTTGTGTAATCCAGCTCCGGCTCCTAGCCCTTTGCGTCTAAGAACCTTCCCCACGAGAAGGTAAAAAGCGCCTTCTGTGGGAAAGAACCTTAGCCACCCAGGGCTAAGCAGTCGCCTCCGCTTTTTATACAATCCAGCTCCAGCGGCAAGAATGATCGGTGGCTTCGCGCCTTCCTGCGAGGCAAAAAGCGCCTCTACGTCAGGAGCTCCATCCCCCTCACATTCTGAGCGAGCCGCTTGCGCTTTTTAAATACAAAAAAGCCCATTCATCCCCATGGATATAGGGACGAATGGACCGCGGTACCACCCTAATTATTTCACAAATCGTGAAATCTCTTTTCTCCATTATAACGTCTGGATATAACGCCAAAGCCTACTTCTTTCGGTTCGGTTTGGTGCTCAAAAGCCCATTCCATACTGTACAATTACTTGTTCGCACCGACCACAAGCTCTCTGAAATTGTTGCAATATGTACTCTTCTTTTTCATCGCATACATATGAATTTATTGTAAGCTAGTTCATATTTTGAACGAGCCACTTGCGCTTTTTTATGTAATCCAGCTCCGGCTCCTAGCCCTTCGCGTCTAAGAACCTTCCCCACGAGAAGGTAAAAAGCACCTTCTGTGGGAAAGAACCTTAGCCACCCAGGGCTAAGCAGTCGCCTGCGCTTTTTGTATAATCCAGCTCCAGTGGCAAGAATACTCGGTGGCTTCGCGCCTTCCTGCGAGGCAAAAAACGCCTCTACGTCAGGAGCTCCATCCCCCTCGCATTCTAAGCGAGCCACTTGCGCTTTTTTATAATAAAATGTTTTGCAAGTAATTATATCATATGGAAAATCGTTTGCAAACTACATCAAAATAGTAACGCTAATGATTGTAGAGGCGATGCCTAAAAGGATACCTGTCATGCAGATTGGATATGTCCAGGCGAAAGAGTACGTTTTATAGATGCGTTCTTTTTTATCTACTGCTGGTTCTTCTCCTTCAATTAAAGACTCTACTTTTTTATTTGTTCCAAACACTCTTTGGAAAGCGTACATCGTTATGTTGAAAAATCCTCTTTGAAATAGAAATAAAAAACCACCTAAAATAATGAAAACTAATGCAATATAAAACATAATATTGACAAAATTCAACAAATAATGTGTCGAAGCAAGGGATGCTCCGATGATAGAAGTGATTATTGCCAATAATAGTAATATGCCAGTTCGAAAATAAAGTCTATTCAAAATGTTCACCTCCGTCAAAATATTACTAGAATTATTATACTATAAAAGTTATAATGAGTACCAGGGATAATTTTTTGAAAATTATACGCAATTATGTATTTTATTTCAATATGATGGGGGCAATGTTAAGTTATCCATTTACAAAAAATAAAGAAAATAAATATTTTATTAAAAATTTTAACAAAAAAACAAAAAACTATATTCACAATCGTCGTATTATATGTATAATGAAAATTGTAGAAACTTGGAGATTATTCTTTCAATTCTGCTTTTTAACAAGTGAGGGGACAGGAAGTGCAAATAGGGGAGGCAGTACAACATGAAGAAAAAGATACCGCTATTACTTGCATCGACATTGACGGTTAGTATGCTAGGCGCTTGTAGTTATCAGCAAGAGGATACGAAAGCAAGTGCAAAGGGATCCGGTACTTCAGGTAAACAAGTACTAAATTTAACTGAAACTGCTGAGATTCCAACAATGGATACGACATTATCAACAGATGCAGCATCTTCCAACATAATGAATAACACAATGGAAGGATTATATCGCCTTGGGAAAGACGATAAACTCGTTCCAGGAGTGGCAAAGTCTTACGAGAAAACGGAAGATGGTAAGAAATATGTATTCAAATTACGCGATGATGCGAAATGGTCTAATGGGGAACCTGTAACAGCTAAAGATTTCGTCTATTCTTGGAGACGAGCTGTTGATTCAAATACAGGTGCGAAATTTGCTTACATATTATTCGACGTAAAGAATGCCGAAAAAATTAATAAAAAAGAGTTGCCGGTTGAAGAACTTGGCGTAAAAGCGATCGATGATCACACATTAGAAGTGGAGTTAGACAACCCTGTTCCTTACTTTGTTAGCTTAACGGTATATCCAACATTCTATCCATTAAATGAAAAGTTCGTAAAAGAACAAGGGGATAAATTTGGATTAGAATCTAATACGACGCTCTATAACGGTCCATTTGTTTTAAATGAGTGGAAACATGAACAAAATTTCCAGCTTAAGAAAAATGAGACGTACTGGGACAATAAAGTAGTGAAGCTTGAAGAAGTAAACTTCGATATTGTAAAGGATCGTTCAACTGCAATAAATTTATATGAAACAAATGCAATTGATCGTGTCGTATTGACATCAGAATTTGTAGATAAATACAAAAAAGATTCTGATTTCAAGACAATTAAGAAACCTTCCACACAGTTTATTCGTTTAAACGAAAAGAACAAGTTCTTAGCGAATAAGAACATCCGTAAAGCAATATCAATGGCCTTTGAACGTGAAAATATCGGAAAAGTTATTTTAAACGATGGTTCACAGGGGATATACGGTTTTGTTCCAAAAGGTTTAGCGACAGGACCAAGTGGAAAAGACTTTCGTGAAGAAAATGGAAATCTGATCAAAGAAGATGTAAAAGAGGCTCAAAAATATTGGGAAGCTGGTAAAAAAGAACTTGGTGTTGATAAAGTAGATTTAGAGCTATTGAACTTTGATACAGATGATGCTAAGAAAATTGGCGAGTATTTAAAAGGGCAATTTGAAAAGAATTTACCAGGCTTAACAATTTCAATGAAAATGCAGCCATTTGCACAAAAATTAAAACTTGAAGCAAGTGGAGAGTATGCGATGTCATATGCAGGATGGGGACCAGATTATATGGACCCAATGGCATTCTTAGATATGTATACAACAGGGAATCCGCAAAACAAAGTCAACTATGCAAATCCAGCATATGACGAATTAATTAAGAAGGCAAAAGTAGAGACAGATGAACAATCTCGTTGGGATGCACTGTTGAAAGCTGAAAAACAATTGCTAGATGATGCAGCAATTGCTCCAGTATATCAACCAGGAAAAGCATATTTACAACGCAACTCGATTACAGGGTTGTTAGAACATAAATATGGTGGCGAATTTAGCTACAAATGGGTTGAAGTCAAAAAATAAACATGTTTTCCATCATGAATAAGGGTATATGCCTATGATGGGCAGATACTCTTATTTTAAAAAATATAAAAGTTAGAATATTTTAAACTATCTTATTGCTTTTGAGAAAATGGGGAGGTGCTTGACTATGGGACGTTATGCATTAAAACGTTTCGTGTACATGGCTTTAACACTATTTTTAATTACTACTCTGACATTCTTTCTAATGAAATTGTTGCCGGGTTCTCCGCTTAAGAACCAAGAGAAATTATCACCCGCGCAAAAAGAGATTATCTTAGAAAAATACGGTTTAAATGATCCAGTACCTGTGCAATATGCACGTTACTTAGGGAACTTAGTACAAGGTGATTTAGGAGTATCATTCCAGTATGATAACCGTCCAGTATCAGATATGATTATGGATCGTATTGGACCATCAGCACAGCTTGGTATGCAGGCAATTATACTAGGAACATTTATCGGTTTAATCTTAGGTATTATCGCAGCACTTCGCAATAATACATGGGTCGATTACGGAGCAACCGTTATTTCTGTACTCGGGATGTCGGTACCATCATTCGTATTCGCAGCATTATTACAATACTTTGTAGGTGTAAAGCTTGGTTGGTTCCCAGTTGCATTCTGGAAAGGGCCTGAATTTACAGTTATGCCTACCATTGCTTTATCGATGGGAGTTATCGCAACAATCGCACGTTTCTCTCGTGCAGAATTAATTGAAGTTATGCAAGCTGATTACATTTTAACAGCAAAAGCAAAAGGAATTAGTCAAGGTGTCATTATTGTAAAACACGCACTTCGTAACGCATTGATTCCAGTTGTTACAATTTTAGGACCGATGGTTGCAGCTTTAATTACAGGAACACTTGTTATTGAGCAAATTTTTGCTGTACCTGGACTTGGGGAGCAATTCGTTAAATCAATCACGTTGAATGACTATACGATTATTATGGGAACAACAATTTTCTATAGTGCAATCTTTATCTTAGTTATTTTTATCGTAGATATTTTATATGGAATTATTGATCCTCGTATTCGTTTAGCGGGAGGGAAAAAATGATGAAAGATTTACAAAAATTATCTCCAGATTTATTTCAAACAGCAAACCAAAGCAATGTTGATAATGAAGTCATTGCCCGTCCAAGCTTAACGTTTTGGCAAGATGTAAGAAGACGTTTGTTTCAACATAAAGGAGCAATGTTTGGTCTTGTAATACTAGTTCTTATCGCGCTGTTAGCAATTTTTGGACCGATGATGAGCAAGTATTCCTATAAAGATCAAGATTTAGGTCGCGCAAAAATGCCACCTAAAATTCCAGTATTAGAAAATGTTCATTGGCTACCATTTGATGGTAGAGACCAATACGGCGTTGATCAGTATGAAAAACGTGATATTAAAGAGTATTTCTGGTTTGGTACAGATGATCTTGGACGTGACCTTTGGACAAGAACATGGGAAGGAACACGTGTATCATTATATATCGCTCTTTTAGCAGCGGCAATTGACCTAGTAATTGGGGTTGCATACGGAGGTATTTCAGCGTTCTATGGCGGACGAGTAGATAATATTATGCAACGTATTATGGAGATTATTAACGGTATTCCATACTTAATCATCGTTATTTTAATGGTAATTATTATGGGTTCAGGTATTTGGTCAATCACACTCGCGATGGCAATTACAGGTTGGATTGGAATGTCGCGGATTGTACGTGGACAAATATTAAAATTAAAAAACCAAGAATATGTATTAGCATCTCGTACATTAGGTGCAACGAACACACAATTAATTGTGAAGCATTTAATTCCGAACGTAATGGGACCAATTATCGTTATGACAATGTTCACAATTCCTTCAGCGGTGTTTGGTGAAGCATTCTTAAGCTTTATCGGGCTTGGTATTCAGCCGCCTTTAGCATCACTTGGTTCTCTTGTAAATGATGGATATAAGTCAATTCAAACGTATCCACATATGATGTTCATCCCTGCGATTGTCATCAGTATGTTAATTTTAGCATTTAACTTAATGGCAGATGGATTACGCGATGCGTTAGATCCAAAAATGCGTAAGTAAACGAGGAAGGAGAAGTGAAAATGAAAACATTGTTAGAGGTAAAAGATTTACAAGTCTCCTTTGATACACATGCAGGTGAAGTACAAGCTGTTCGCGGAGTTACATTTGATTTGAAAAAGGGAGAAACATTGGCGATTGTAGGAGAATCTGGTTCTGGGAAATCAGTTACTTCGAAAGCGCTAATGGGACTTATCCCAAATCCTCCAGGACGTATTAAAAATGGAGAAATTGTATTTGACGGTCGTGATTTAACAAAATTATCAGAAAAAGAAATGCAGCAAGTGCGTGGGAAAGAAATCGCGATGATTTTCCAAGATCCGATGACATCATTAAATCCAACGATGACAATCGGTAATCAAATTATGGAAGGTCTTATTAAACACCAAGGGATGAGCAAAGCGGATGCTCGTAAAGTTGCTTTAGAGCTGCTTGATCTGGTTGGAATTCCAAATCCAGAAGCACGTTTAAAGCAATACCCGCACCAATTCTCTGGTGGTATGAGACAGCGTGTTGTTATTGCGATGGCACTAGCTTGTAATCCGAAATTATTGATTGCAGATGAGCCGACAACAGCACTTGACGTTACAATTCAAGCACAAATTTTAGAGCTTATGAAGGATATTCAGCAGAAAACAGAAGCAGCGATTATTTTCATTACGCATGATTTAGGCGTAGTGGCAAACGTTGCCGACAGAGTTGCTGTTATGTATGCAGGTAAAGTTGTTGAGATTGGTACGGTTGATGAAATCTTCTACAATCCAAAACACCCATATACATGGGGACTAATCGCATCTATGCCAAGTTTAGATGGTTCAGATGCAGAGTTATATGCAATTCCTGGAACGCCTCCAGATTTATTAAAACCGCCAAAAGGGGATGCATTTGCACCACGTAACCCACAGGCACTGAAAATTGATTTTGAAATGGAACCACCATTCTTTAAAGTAAGTGATACACATTATGCGGCAACATGGTTACTTCACGAACAAGCACCAGAAGTACAACCGCCAGAAGTCGTTCAAAAACGAATTCTTCAAATGAAAGCAGGTGAACAACATGACTAAGCAACGTGAGAAGTTAATTGAAGTAAAAAATGTAAAGCAACACTTTAACGTGAGTGGTGGTGTTGTAAAAGCGGTTAACGATATTTCATTTGATATTTACCGCGGTGAAACATTTGGACTTGTAGGAGAATCTGGTTGCGGAAAATCAACAACTGGAAGAACGATTATCAGATTATATGATGCAACAGCTGGTGAAGTGTTGTTCGATGGTGAAAACGTACATGGTAAAAAATCACGTGGAGAATTAAAGAAATTTAATCGTAAAATGCAAATGATTTTCCAAGATCCATATGCGTCATTAAATCCTCGTATGACAGTTGGAGATATTATTGCAGAAGGCATTGATATTCACGGTTTAGCAAAAAGCAAAAAAGAACGTATGGATCGCGTGCATGAATTATTAAACACAGTTGGTTTAAATAAAGAGCATGCTAATCGTTTCCCGCATGAGTTCTCTGGTGGACAACGTCAACGTATCGGAATTGCTCGCGCACTTGCGGTAGAACCAGAATTTATTATTGCGGATGAACCGATTTCAGCACTTGACGTATCGATTCAGGCGCAAGTTGTAAACTTATTGAAACAGCTGCAAAGAGAAAAAGGTTTAACATACTTATTCATTGCCCATGACTTATCCATGGTAAAATACATCAGTGATCGCATTGGTGTTATGTACCGCGGTCAAATTGTTGAATTAACAAGTAGTGATGAGCTATACGAGAATCCGATTCATCCGTATACAAAATCATTATTATCAGCAATTCCGCTTCCAGATCCAGATTACGAGCGCAATCGTAAACGTATCGTATACGATCCATCTCAGCATCAATATGGAAATGAAGCGCCAGAGATGCGAGAAATCCGTCCAGGACATTTCGTTCTTTGTTCCGAAGCGGAATACAAGAAATATAAAGAAATCTATCAATAGTAGAAAGAAGCGGCCGTCATGGCCGCTTTTTCTATTATTGATACAAACCTCTTTCTTTTTTGGGAGGAAGAGAGGATCCAGCCATGCATAGAAGCGGTCAGTGCCTGTTTTCACCCCATGCCGAGTGAAAACAGAAGGAGAGAGTGAGTGGAGGTCTCCTTTTGTTTTCAAAGCCGTGATTTAGATGTTGGAAAATCAATATACATATAAATTGAAAAACTGATAGAAACCCTTTTCTTTTAGGTGGAAGAGAGGATCTGTCCAGGCATAGAAACGGTCAGAGCCATACCATGTGAAAGCAAAAGGAAGGAAAAGCTAGGGTAGAGTTTTCAGCAATGGAGTGGGAGATAGAAAAATAATATATGAAAATTTATGATATATCGGCATTCCACTTAAGAACGACACAAAAAGAGGTTGGAGAAGACTTTCTCCAACCTCTTTTTTCTGAATATCAACATTCACGCTAAGCTTGAACCGGTGCTGATTCTTCAGAAGTCTCCGGTTTAACAAGTGCATAATTTTCCCAAGCTCTGCTCCTCCAGCGGAAGAACATGATAATGGCACGTGTCCATTCATCGATGGCAATCGCTAACCATATACCTGAAAGTCCCATGTCTAAATGAAAAACAAAAAAGTAACCGAGTGGTAAGCTCATTAAGACCATGGAAAATGCTCCAATTAGAACGGGATATTTTGCATCACCTGCTGCACGCAGTGAATTAATGATGACAATATTCATCGTCCGACCAGTCTCTAACAGAATGCTTAATGAAAGGACAGTTGCTCCTAAAGCGATAACGTGAGGATTATCTGTAAATAACCCCATTAACTGTGTACGGAATGCTATAACGAGGATGACCATACAAAGTGTAACACCGATGGCCCACTGCACACTTTTCCATACACGTACATACGCTTCGTCCTTCTCGTTTCCACCGACTAAACGTCCAACAATAATCGCTGTTCCCATTCCAATAGCGATCGCAAAAAGATAAGTGAACATAGAAATGTTTGTTGCATATTGTCTTGCAGCTAATGATTCTGCTCCTAAGTATGTTGCATAGTATAGGAAGACAATTTGACAGGCTTGGTACATAACTTGTTCAAAAGCTGATGGGATACCAATTTTTAAGATTTTGCTAATATATTCTTTTGATAATGTAATATAGTAGGTCAATTTCACACGATATTCCATGACGCGGTATAGTAGCCAGAAGAAGACAATTAGTGCGATAAGTCGACTGAAAGCAGAAGAAATTGCTGCTCCTTCAACACCTAATTCAGGCATGCCGAACTTACCGAAAATAAGAGCGTAGTTACCAGCAATATGAAGAATATTCATTCCAAGTGAAATGAACATCGCTTGTTTTGTAAATCCGTGAACGCGAATAATAGCAGCGAGTGAATTAATAATAGCTTGAAGAAAAATCGCGCCTCCAACAATGGATAAGTAATTTTGTGCGTAAGTTAATACATCACCTTGTAAATTCATTGCCATCATCATATGTTTTGAAAATAATAGAAAAACAGCGCTTATGATGAGCCCGACCCCTAAATTTAAGGTTACTGCGAGTGCTGATATTTTGGAAGCTTCCATATATCGTTTGGAACCAAGGTATTGAGAAACAACAATTGCAGCACCGTTTCCGATTACTTCTAATACTAATATTGCAATATGAAGGTATTGATTTGCCGCTCCAACACCGGATACTGCATCATCTGACAATGCACTTAGCATAAAAGTATCAGCAATCCCCATTAACATAAAAAGAAAAACTTCTAAAAAGATGGGCCATGTTAAGAAGAATAAATTTAACTTTTCTTTTTGCCCTTTTTCGGATATAACCTCTGCCATACCATCCCCCACTTTACCGATATCCTTTTTGAAACAAAATGTATCTTAACACATTTTAGTGACACTTGCATGTATTTTGTAGCGCGGTTAATCGCTATTTATTTTCAAAGGTAAATAGGAGATATATGACGAAAGATCACGCTTCTTAAGTAAGGAATCACAATCTATGCTGCGTGAAGTCAAAGAGAGAAAAGGAGTGGAGAGTTTCTTTTGTTTTCAAAGATTTGATTTATCCCACATGAATGGGCAGTAAGACCTACATCTTGAGATTTAGAGGGAAACGAGGAAGATAGGTGGAGGGTTAACTGCCCGTAAAAGCCCAATTGATTAAAGTTTCACTTTATACGTTGAAAGGTAAAATGGTGCATATCAGAAGGGAATAATTATACGGAAGATATTATATAATATAAAATTAATTATACTCTGATAATTTAGATAATTATAAAAATAGTTATTTTTGGTATTTTAGTCTCTAAAATATGCAATATAAAACGTTTACAGAAAAAGAATGGTTAACAGAAAATTTTAATAAAATAGAAAAACAAATATACAAATAATATATTTGTATGTATAATATGAATTATTAGAAGATACATATATTTCTTTCTGTTTGAAAATGAAAGGGCTAACATTTTTGGGAGGGGTAGCAGAATGAAGAAAAAAGTACCAGTTTTTGTAGCATCGACATTAGCAATGAGCATGATTTTAGGGGCATGTGGGAGTTATCAAAAGGATGAGCAAGGTGCGAGTGCAAAAGGGGATAGTGGCAAGGCTAACGGGAAACAAGTCATCAATATGACGGAAACACAAGAAATTCCAACGATGGACCCAGCATTATCAGCTGATGCAGTATCATCACGAGTAATGAATAATACGATGGAAGGACTATATCGCCTTGAAAAAGGAGATAAGCTCGTTCCAGGTGTAGCGAAATCCAGTGAAAAATCAGAAGATGGTAAGAAGTATACTTTTAAATTACGTGAAGATGCGAAGTGGTCAAATGGAGATCCTGTAACAGCGAAAGACTTCGTATATGCTTGGCAACGTGCGATTAATCCGGATAAAGGGGCAGTATCAGCATATATCATGTTTGATGTGAAGAATGCACAAAAAATTAATAAAAAAGAAATGGCACCAGATCAATTAGGGGTAAAAGCCGTTGATGATTATACATTAGAAGTAGAATTAGAGCATCCAGTTCCTTACTTTGAAAATTTAATGATTTATCCACTTTTCTATCCAGTAAATGAAAAATATGCTACAGAGAAAGGCGATAAGTTTGGCTTAGAAGCGAACACAACATTATATAATGGGCCATTTGTATTAAGTGAATGGAAGCATGAAACAAGTTTCCAAATCCAAAAAAATCCAACGTACTGGGATAATAAAGTAGTGAAGCTAGACGAAGTGAACTTTAATATTGTAAAAGACTTAGCAACATCAGTTAATCTATACGATACAAAAGCAATAGATCGTGTTACGTTGAGATCTGAGTTTGTTGATAAATATAAAGAAGATCCAAATTTCAAAACGGCAAATGAAGCTTCCGTATTCTTCCTTCGTTTCAATCAGAAAAATGAAGCTTTAGCAAATAAAAATATTCGAAAAGCAATTTCACTTGCCTTTGACCGTGAACCGTTTGTTGATACAATTTTAAACAATGGTTCTACTGCGGCGACAGGATTGATTCCAAGTAAATTTGTTGAAGGGCCAAACAAAAAAGACTTCCGAGCTGAAAATGGAGATTTAGTAAAAGCAAATGTGAAAGAAGCGCAGAAATATTGGGAAGCTGGTAAAAAAGAATTAGGAAAAGATAAGATTGAGCTTGAGCTATTAAATGAAGATGTAGATTTATCTAAGAGAACAGGGGAGTACTTAAAAGGAGAGTTAGAAAAGAACTTACCTGGTTTTACATTAAAAATTAAGCAGCAGCCATTTGCACAAAAGTTGAAACTTGAAGAAAGTGGAGACTATGATATGACATTTGCTGGATGGAGTCCGGATTTCCCAGATCCAGTAACGTACCTTGATATGTTTGTAACAGATGGTGCACAAAATAAGATGAAATATTCTAATCCGAAATATGATGAAATTATTATGAAAGCAAAGACTGACGGTAGCGATGTACAAGCACGTTGGAATAGTTTATTGGAAGCTGAAAAAATGTTGCTAGAGGATGCAGCAATTGCTCCTGTATATCAGCGTAGTGCGGCTTATTTACAAAGAGAAACGGTTAAAGATATTTATAAGCATAATTATGGCGGGGATTTAAGCTTTAAATGGGCAACTGCAGGAAAATAATATAAAAAGAAGCAGGGGATTCCCTGCTTCTTTTTAGTACGTTCGCTTTTTATAAATTCCTTTTCCCCCAACTTGCTTCCAGCCGGACTGTACTTCTGCGCTTTTATCAACAAATTTCATCTTTTCCTTGCCACCAAATAGTTTTTCACCAATACCATTTGTAATGACGCCAATCAATGCTGTGATTCCAATGACGAGGGCAGCGACAATGGCAAAATCAATAAAAAAAGCAACCATATGGAATCCCCCTTTGCCTGTCTGTATTTTTATTGTATGAGAAAAAAAGATAAAAAGAAAGAAAAGTCGGAAAATAAATATTTTACTTGAAAATAGTATAGACAGTAACTGGGAGATTTGTTAGAATAGATATAGAACAAATGTTCCTTCGGCGTGTCTTACATTTCATTGCTGTTTTATGGTGGGAAGGGTAAGAAAACGCTATCGTTAGCAATGGATCTATTGGATAGATAACTCCTGTAAACATGTGAAGAAGTAGCACAAAAAGTACATATATTAATAAAATAGAAGGATTTGTTCCATGAAAAATATATGATAATTTTAGCTTCATGAAAGGTGAGTTTTTCCCATTAGAAAGGAAATTTACTGTATATTTCTTTCTGAAACTATTGTATAATGATTATAGAAGTTACTTATTTAAAGTAATTGTTGTTTAAAAAAGTTACTTGCTTAAAAGTTGTTGTTTACATGTAAGGCGATTTTTTTATTTTCTTGTAAGACAAGTTATAGTAAAAAATTGCTGAAAAATAGAAATTTAAACTGTAATTAGTACAGAATTTGTACTCTTTAAGGAGAGTGAGTCTTGTATGGTAACGCTATATAGTTCTCCAAGTTGCACGTCTTGTAGAAAGGCGAAATTATGGCTAGAGGAAAATCATATTCCTTATACAGAACGTAATATTTTCTCAGATCCATTAACGATTGAGGAAATTAAAGAAATTTTACGCATGACAGAAAGTGGAACGGATGAGATTATTTCAACTCGTTCGAAAGTTTTCCAAGAGTTAAACGTTAACTTAGAATCTTTACCACTTCAAGATTTATATAAGATGATTCGTGACTACCCAGGCATTTTACGCCGTCCAATTATGATTGACGAAAAACGCCTTCAAGTAGGTTACAACGAAGATGAAATTCGTCGCTTCTTACCACGTACAGTAAGAACTTTTCAATTACGTGAAGCACAGCGTCTAGTAAATTAATAATACAAGTTATGTATATGAAAACCTTCTACCTTGCAGTAGAAGGTTTTTGCATACATATATCCATTGCTTAGTATGATTTATATATAACCTCATTTTGATTTCCTGACATATAAATTAAAGTTATGGAAATAAAAGGAGTTTCCACTCATTTTCCCCTTCTGTTTTAACGTGTCATGGGGCGGAAAAAAGCCCTGACCGCATGCTCTTTCCTACCCAAAAAGAAAGGGTTTATGTCAGTTTGTTTATGCGTAGTACATCGATGTGTTAGCAAACAAATTAAGGCTATGAAAATAAAAGGAGCTTTCCACTCATTTTCTCCTTCTGTTTTAACGTGGCGTGGGGCGAAAAAAAGGCCCTGACCGATACTATGCATGGCTGGACGCTCTCTTCCACTAAAAAAAGATGTTTTTCTGCATTTGGTTACTTTACATTCCCTAATTTGATGTGCTGAACAATAAAACCAATCGTTAACACTGTAAAAATAAAGAGGAAGGGTATGCTTGTTGTAAAGGCCGGGTTATGCTGGAAAAAGTTCGCAAGTCTTACTTCATGGGTAATCATTCTTCCAGCCGTGTAAGCAAGAACTGCTCCCCCGCAATAAATGAGAAGAGGAAACCGCTCCATAAATAGTAAGATGAGTTTACTCCCCCAAATAATAATAGGGATGGAAATTAATAATCCGATAATTACGAGTGTAAAATTCCCGTGAGCCGCTCCAGCGATTGCAAGAACATTATCAAAACCCATAACGAGATCAGCAAATACAATTGTACGAATGGCTTGAAATAATGTCGTTTTTCCTTGTATAGAAGAAAGGTCGTTATTATTGTCGGTTAGTAAATTTACGGCAATGAGTGTAAGTAAGATGCCACCAATAAGTTGTAAGAAAGGAATATCAAGTAAGTATACGGCAAGTATTGTAAGGAGAATTCGTAGCACAATTGCAAGGATCGTCCCAATAAAAATAGCTTTATTTCGTTGAGATTCAGGTAAGTTTCGGCTTGCAAGTGCGATTACAATTGCGTTATCACCGCCTAGTACAACATCGATACCGACAATCATTAGTATAGATGTCAAAAAATCTAACTCCATCATTTTGCCTCCATTTATTCTGTTTTCATCAGTAATATAGGTGCAGTTGTATGTATGAAATGAAAAAGCTTGACCAACTCTATTACAATTGTACGGTGCTAGGTGGAATTGTATGTCCAATTTTTTATATCGTAAGTGTGTATAATGGAATATATAAGAAGAAGGAAGTATGATGGGGTAGTGTAGAATAATATAGGCGAATGACTGTTTTTCTAAAATGAAACGATTTTATTTCCATTCTGGAGAATCTTATCATAAAATGAAAGTACAAGAATCTATTGATTTGTCATATGAGTGGGGAATCCCTTCATAACAATTCCAAATAGGAAGGGAGAGTTGGATTTTGGACATTGAAAGAATTAACGATCATACGATGAAATTTTTTATTACGTACGTTGATATAGAAGATAGAGGATTCAACCGAGAAGAAATTTGGTACAATCGTGAACGAAGCGAACAATTATTTTGGGAAATGATGGACGAAGCTCGCGATCATGATGATTTCTTTATTGATGGACCACTATGGATCCAAGTACAGGCGATGGATAAAGGTATCGAAGTACTTGTAACGAAAGCACAGCTTTCAAAAGATGGACAAAAATTAGAGTTACCAATAGGTCTAGATAAAATCATTGATATTCCGCTAGATGAACGGATTGAATCACTATTTCAACAAGAGTTAGAGGAAGAGATAGAGGCGGTAACCAACTTTAACGAAGATGGAACATTTGGCTTTTTAATTAAATTTGACGATTTTGAAGATGTTATTTCGTTAAGTCATCGTCTTATATTTGAAGATATAAAAGATGAACTATATTCGTTTGAAGACCGCTATTATGTATATGTTGAATTTGATGAAGTGCTACACGATGAAGAAGAAATTGACCGTATTTTAAGTATTATTTTAGAATATGGAGAAGAGTCTACTTTAACGGTTCACCGTGTTAATGAGTACGGTAAACAAGTTGTTAAAGAAAACGCACTTGAGACGATTCGCAGTCACTTTCTTCCTAAAACGTAGGCCGATTTCAATATTATGAAATCGGCTTTTTATATGATGGGTATGATAAGAGTAGAAACGCTATGTAAGTAAGGGGGGTAGGGATGAAGAATACATTAAAGTTACTTTTCTTTTTTCTAGGTTTATTCGCAGCGTTTGTTTCGTTACGAATGTTTATTGATGTAGCATTTTATTCGGATGTTATAGGCATAAAAGATATTTCGTTTTTAGGAATTATAAGTATTGTATTTACGGTGTCTGCATTTTTAATTGGCTTTGTGATTTTCTTGGAAAACAGGCATCCATCTAAAACATTGACCTGGTTAATTGTACTTGGGATTTTTCCTGTATTCGGTTTCTTTGCGTATTTATTATTTGGACAGAACTTCCGCAGAAAACGAATGTTTCAAAAGAAGGCTCTTTTGGATGAACAAGCTTTCCTGCAGTACAAAGGACATGAAGATTATCAAGAACGCATTTTACAGAATCATAAACATCAGGAACTGTTATTTCGTCTCGCAGACCGGCTAGGTGCCTTAAATATTTCATTTCAAACAGAAACAAAAGTGTTAACGAATGGTGATGAAACGTTTCAAGCAATTTTAGCAGGATTGAAAAAAGCGAAGCATCATATTCATATGGAATATTATATTGTACGTGATGACAAGCTCGGTACACAAATTAAAGACATTTTAATTCAAAAAGCGCAGGAAGGTGTTACCGTCCGTTTTCTATATGATGCGGTTGGCAGTTTTAAATTGTCAAATGCTTATATTGATGAATTAAACGATGCAGGTGTCGAGATGATTCCTTTCTTTCCAGTGCGTTTTCCGATTTTGAACGATAAAATTAATTATCGAAATCACCGGAAAATCGTTGTTATTGATGGAAATGAAGGTTTTGTGGGCGGACTGAATATTGGTGATGAATATTTAGGGAAAAATAAATATTTTGGGTTTTGGCGTGATACGCATTTATATTTACGAGGTGAGGCTGTTCAAAGTTTGCAGCTTATATTCGTACAAGATTGGTTTTATATGACAGGAGAAGCGGTATTAGCACCTGAGTATTTACAAGCAGAAGCAGTGGATGGAGATCATTGGGGTGGTGTCCAACTTGTCGCAGGTGGGCCAGATAATAAGTGGGAGACAATTAAGCATCTTTATTTTACGATGATTGCTTCGGCAAGGAAGTCTATATGGATTGCGACACCGTATTTTATTCCAGATGATGATATTTTATCTGCATTAAAAGTGGCAGCTCTTGCGGGCATTGATGTCCGTTTATTAATGCCGAGTAAGCCGGATAAACGAACGGTATTTTATGCATCAAGATCTTATTTCCCGGAGTTATTAGATGCAGGGGCAAAAGTATACGAATATGAAAAAGGTTTCCTGCACAGTAAAATTGTTATTGTTGATTCTGATTTAGCATCCATTGGGACAGCGAATATGGATATGAGAAGCTTTCATTTAAACTTTGAGGTGAATGCCTTTTTATATGATACAGAGAGTATTCAAAAGCTTGTTAAGGATTTTGAAGAGGATTTACAAGAATCCAGTGAAATTCATGCAGATCGCTTTCATAAACGCCGCCTTCATAGGCGGATTGTGGAATCGGCATATCGATTGTTATCACCTTTATTATGAGGAGGATGTTCTGAACAGAACGTCCTCTTTTGTTTTATCCCGCTATTTGCGGGCTAATAATCAGTGGGGGATGAAGAACCCTCTCACTGATTAAAGTTTCACTTTATCATTTTAACCGAGAAGGCCCTTCCTCTAAATGGAGTGAAGGTGGGATAGTTTAATGAGGAAGGAATTTGTAATACGTTGTAGAATACAAAGTAATTATAGAAAGGATGTGGTATCATGTTTGTCGCCACAAGAGAGAATGGCGAAAAGATTCATCTTCTCCATAATCAAGATGAAACAGAACTACAAATGATGCGAAAGCAGACACGCTTTTTTTGCCCGATTTGCAGGCGAGAGGTGCAGCTCAAATTAGGTAAACAAAAGAGATGGCATTTTGCTCATAAAAACGTAAATCAGTGCCTCGTTTCATCTGAGCCTGAATCTGCGTATCATATGCGCGGGAAGGAACAGTTATATAGATGGCTCAAGTCGCAAGGATTTCATGTGAAAATCGAACATTACCTCCCAGAGATTCGCCAAAGGCCCGATTTGTTTATTGAAAGAAAAGGAAGACAAATGGCAATTGAATATCAATGCGCCTCTTTATCCGCAGAGCAGTTATTAAAACGAACCTCTTCATATTGGAAGGAAGGGATACAAGTCATCTGGATATTAGGTGGAAATCAACTGAAAAGGCACTCTGCGCATTGGATTTCATTATCCTCGTTTCATTTTCTCTGCATACAATCTTATCCTCAGCCTTTACTTCTCTTTTTTTGCCCAAATGAAAAGTCATTTATAAAATGTGAACTTCTGACTCCGTTCTCTACAAATGTTTATTTTTCTCATAGCACGTATCTCCCGCTGCGTACTGTTACTTTTGAGGAACTCTTTTGCCACACACCAATTACGAAAGAACGGTTAGAGCGGGAATGGCAAAATAAAAAGACCTACTTTCGAACGAATGTCCTTCCAATCTGGAATTATGGTCATAAATCACTTTTACACCTCTTATACCGATATCACCTTTCTCCCTCTTGTTTTCCATCTGAAATTGGTGTTCCTCTCCCAACTGCATTTGCATTTCAAACACACCCTTTTATATGGCAAGCTCTTCTTTGTATAGATTTCATTGGGAAATTTAAAACTGGAGATTATTTCTCATTACATGCTGTTTTTTCATATGTAAATAACAGGCGGAGTATTCAGCGGCGTACGTTACCGTATTTTCCGCAATATGTATGGCAATTTGCAATTGTAGAATATGTAACATTTTTATGTAAAGTAGGGATGATTGAAAGAGTAGACATGTATAAGTACCGAAAAACGAGGCAATTTACGATGCAAAAAACAGAAGGAGAAGTAAAAGAATATGATGCGATTTGTTTGTCGCATGCGCTATCTTTGTTTGAAACAAAGTACAACATGGGAAAAGAAAAAGAGGATATATTGAACTACCCCCACTTACCGTCTAACGACGTTTGAAGTGGGGGATTCTTATGGCTTTCGACCAATTTCGGAAACCTAAGAACCCCATACGTTCAACGATATGAGTTAGCTATACAAGAATAGGGAAGCGTTCTTACTGAACTTCTCTGAATAGGCGCAAACTACACACCTACTGAGAGAAAAACCTCTTTCTTTCGTATAGAATAGAGCCTGACAGACACGTTGTAATGCATCTATTCCTTAGACATGAAGGCTGTTGCTCAATAGCCCGCCATCTGCTCTGGTGACGTGAATAAGGAGATAGTACAAGTGTCTGCGATCGTATTATGATAGTTTCATGATGATTTTTGCTTCAAAATCTGTCATTTCATGACTATGGATCTGTTTTCCGGTAAACAACTTGTAAAACAGATGCGTGCGAACTTTCAATCTCTTGTTTAATGCATTCCATTGACTCCAATGGTGTGCGTTTTGATTTTTTATATAGGTTTGAAGTGCGGTCGGCAATTTTTCTTTATATCCTAAACCGCGACGGCCAATGGTATATGCAGCGGACTGGTGAATGGATATGCCTAATTTCCTCATATATTTCATCTTTCCAGAGATAGACGTATAAGCTGGATTTACTTGAAAGACAGCTACGCCCATTTTATCCGCACGGTTAACAATGGCACTTGTCATTTTTCGATATGCAAACATACTCTTCATACGGTTTGCTTTCTTACTTCCATAACGATCACCCGTCTTCGACTGGGTTGTATCGAGTTTTTCCATCACAATTGGTTTGTTATATTGCTTCGCTAAGTCTACTAAGCGAATAGCTTCCGCTTCGATGATTTTCGTCACTTGCCCTGTTGATTTTCCCATAACCGAAAATTTGAGAGACCCACTTCCTTTGTAGTTCCCGTCTTTTGTAACATTCGCCCATGCAAAATGGTCTAGGTTACAATCCATACCAATGACACCATCAGACTTACTATAATTCATGTGAGGGTTGTCTGGTACATCCACTAAACACTTCACAATATAGTAATCCCCATGGTTTTCCACAGACCAAGCGATTGGTTTCCCATGCGCTTTTTTATCTTTACACTCCAATTGATTCGTAATGACCGTTTCAATCGTTTCTTGCCCGTATGGGAATGTAACACCAGAAAATTTTACGACCTTTCCTTCACTTGTTGTCATCCATAACTCATGATTCTCCAAAACATATTGAAATACAAAATTTCCATGCTTCGCATCCTTACGACCAGATACAATCAATTGTTTGTTTCGCGCACGGAAAAACAATGTTTTCCATTTGTCATGGTTTTGAATCATCTCATCTTTTGTGAATTGAGAACGAAACAGCTTTTTGCTTCCAAACACTGCGCTTGGAATATGCACTTCATACGATGCAAGCTTTTGTTCTAAGCGATATTGTCGATGAGTCAAACGCCCAATTTTCGCCTTCGTCCATTTGATTTGCACATCGAGATACTGGTGCTCAAATAGGTATTGGCTAAACCAAATCAACGTATCTTTTTTACGAGATACCGCAATGATCTTGTTTTTCTTCGAAAAGTGAGAGTTTTTCGGGAAACTGATTTTACCTTTGACACAACTTTGTTTGATTTTGCGGAGTTGTGTCAGTTTTGTGCGTTCTGTTTTCATCTTTTTTTTGAGCTTCTTCAACTTCTCTTGTGTTTGTTTCTTATACATCGTTTGTAACTCTGTTAAACCTGAAAACAAAGCTTTTGCCTCTTGTGCCGCGCTATTTGCATAGTAATCGTTTAATTGAAATTTCCGCTTGAGAACAAGATGAAGACTATCTGTATGCATCTTACGGTCCCAACGTTTTTCTCTTACGATTGTTTGAAACACAAATCGTTTCGCAGTATTAAATGTTTCCAATGTTCGAGTTAACGTATCCACCGTTTCATGCGATAAATCCGTTTTATAGATTCGTTTTGAAAAATACGCTTTCTTCATCTGTTCTCACCTCGATTTGTTTGATAAGGTGATTATATAACAAATCAAAACATACGTTCCACCTAAAAGGTTGGTTTTACTTAAAAAAGAAAAAAACGATTCATCTCCCACATTCACTTCGTTTAGAGGAGGGAGTTTTCTCGGTTAAACAATAAAAGAGTACATGGAAGGATTTACATAAAAAGAATCGAATTGTACTATAGGTAGAGAATTAAAAGGAGGTATATTTTATGTCTGAACAAACAACAGCAAAAACATTGCCAAACCGCAGTGAGATTGAAGAAATGAACACATGGAGATTAGAAGACATTTTCCAAACAGATGAAGAATGGGAAAAAGAATTTCAAGCGGTGAAAGAGCTACTACCGAAGTTAGCTGAATTTAAAGGGAAACTTGGTGATTCTGCTGATTCATTATTAGAAGCTTTACAATATGAAGATGAAGTCTCAATGAGATTAGGAAAATTATATACATATGCTCATATGCGTTACGATCAAGATACAACAAATTCTGTTTATCAAGCGCTAAATGATCGAGCAACAAACTTATATTCGCAAGCATCTAGCGGCATGGCGTATATCGTTCCTGAAATTTTAACAATTTCAGAAGAAACATTGCAATCTTTCTTACAAGAAAATAAAGAGTTAAGTATATATGAACATGCGTTAGAAGAAATTACACGTCAGCGTCCACACGTACTATCAGAAGCTGAAGAAGCATTGTTAGCTGAAGCGTCTGAAGTCTTGAGTGCATCAAGTAATACATTTGGTATGCTGAATAATGCGGACTTAAAATTCCCAACGATTAAAGATGAAAATGGGGAAGAAGTAGAAGTCACACATGGCCGTTATATTCAATTTTTAGAAAGCGATGATCGCCGTGTGCGCGAGGATGCATTCCATGCGGTTTATGAAACGTATGGGAAATATAAAAATACATTTGCAAGCACACTTAGTGGTGCGGTGAAACGTAATAATTTTAATGCTCGTGTTCGTAAATATGATTCTGCACGTCAAGCTGCGTTAAGCAATAACAACATTCCTGAAACAGTATATGATCAACTTGTTGAGACAGTAAATGCTAATTTACATTTATTGCATCGTTACATTGATATCCGTAAGCGTGCATTAGGACTTGATGAACTGCATATGTACGATTTATATACACCGCTTGTACCAGAAGTGAAAATGAATGTGAAATATGAAGAAGCACAAGAAATGTTATTAAAATCATTAAACGTTCTTGGTGATGAGTATGTTGAAATTTTGAAAGAAGCATATGAAAATCGCTGGGTAGACGTATATGAAAACAAAGGGAAACGAAGCGGTGCTTATTCATCTGGTGCATATGGAACAAATCCGTATATTTTAATGAACTGGCATGATAATGTAAACAATTTATTTACACTTGCGCATGAGTTTGGTCATTCTGTGCATAGTTACTATACAAGAAAAACACAACCACATGTATACGGTGATTATTCAATCTTCGTTGCAGAAGTGGCATCAACTTGTAACGAAGCAATTTTAAATGACTATTTATTAAAAACGACAGAAGACAAGAAAGAGCGCTTATACTTATTAAATCATTATTTAGAAGGATTCCGCGGTACTGTATTCCGTCAAACGATGTTTGCTGAATTTGAACATATCATTCATAAAAAAGTACAAGAAGGCCATGCTGTTACGCCAGATATGTTAACTGAACTTTACTATGATTTAAATAAAAAATACTTTGGTGATGCGTTAGTCATCGATAAAGAAATTGGTATAGAATGGTCTCGTATTCCGCACTTCTATTACAACTATTATGTATATCAATATGCAACAGGATTTAGTGCGGCAACAGCGTTATCAAAACAGATTTTAGAAGAAGGACAACCAGCGGTAGAGCGTTATATTAACGAGTTCTTAAAAGCTGGAAGCTCTGATTATCCAATTGAAGTGCTGAAAAAAGCAGGTGTAGATATGGCATCTCCAGAGCCTGTTAAAGAAGCGCTACAAGTATTTGAAGAGAAGTTAAATGAATTAGAAGCGCTATTATTTGAAGGTAAATAATAGTAAAACAGGAGCTGGCAGGCTCCTGTTTTTTGTTGTTATTTGTCGTGAAATCGATATCTCGGTTCCGTCAAGAAGTTTGTGTAAATCAATGAGACTGAAGTACATCGGTTTATCCAGTATATAATTTGTGATTGTTTGGTGTGGGAACAGTGAAGCTAGCTT
>NZ_NTUG01000039.1 GCF_002561295.1 Bacillus cereus | reverse complement strand
ATTCAATAGGGTACAGTGTATTCCGCTTATCTCTTTTTTCATAACCTATATAAATCCATCTTGATTTTTCAACATATAAGTCGCGGCAACGAAGAACAAAAGATGATCGCTACTATGCATGGCTGGATGCTCTCTCCCACCTAAAAAGTAAAGTTTTCAACTTTTACTTATATACATCATTCTGTAGGTTGTTTGATCGTTTCATTTGCTCCTGCTGCTCTTAACATATTCGCCATTTCTTTAAATCCTCGCTTCTCTGCATGCTCTAGTGGAGTAACTCCTTCTCGGTCGGCCATATTTACATCTACACCATGATCAATGAGTAACTGAACAATTTGTTTATGATTTTCACTGCCATTCCCAAGAACAATTGCTTCTAGTAACGCCGTCCACCCAAGATCATTTCTATAATTCACATCAATTTCTGTGCGGTCCAATAGTTCTTTCACAACTTCCACATGCCCTCTTTCAGCTGCGGGAATGAGCGCTGTTCCGCCACGACGATTTATTTCTCTAATATTCGTTCCTGCATCGATTGTTAGCTTCACAATATCAACATAACCCTCTTTGCTCGCATAAAGGAATGGATTTTCTTTATTTTTATCTTGTAATTCAATATCTGCACCTGCGTCAATCAATGCTTTTACTGTCTCAACATGATTATGATACGTTGCTGCCATTACAGGTGTTTCTCCTTTATCCCCTGATACATTTATATTTGCTCCATCTTTTATTAATTTCATAGCTGTTTCCGTATCACCTAGTGTCGCAGACAGTAATAATTGCTTATCCATTAAATTCATACTCTTTTTCTCTTTATTCTCTTCTTCTTTGTTATACGTCTCTTCTTGCTTTTTTTCATTTTTCACTTGAATCGGCTTAGATTCAGTCTCTTCTTGCTTCTCACAAGCTACTATTGTAATAAAAAGCCCTAATAACATACATAATAAAAACTTTTGTTTCCTCACAACTACAGCTCCTATGAAAGATAATGTTTTTGTAACCATCCCTTCATCACATGTAATAACTCTTCTTCAATACATTTATCCATAAGCCCCTTATATTCCTTCATTAATCGAATCATTGTATGCTTATGTTCATAATTTCTTAAAATATGGTTCATGTTCGGAATGATATGCCATTCAGCTTCGCCATTCACATATGAAGCAATTCGTTTAGCATGCTCAGGTGGTACTTGTATATCATTGTCCCCCGTAATTGCTAAAACGGGACATGATACTTGCTCTAAATATGTCACTACATTATATTGTAACTGTTCTCGTAGCCATTTTGCATTCAATTTTGCACCTTTTACCCACATAACAGCTTCTGCTGAATTTTGCACCTTTGTCATCAGTACTTCATTCTGCTGTCGCATCCACCGCGGAATCTTCAACACTTTAGATAACCACCCCATGGATCCCGATATATTTTCAAACTCGTTAATAACTTTATCTATCTGCCTTTCAATTAACATTTTAGATGGTTCTGCTGCACCAGCAAGTAATATTAATCCCGCAACTGATTCCCTGGCATAGACAGCGGGCGCAAGTAAAGCCCCCTCACTATGTCCAGCAATAATAACACGTTTTGGGTCTATTTGTGGATGATCCTTTAAAAATCTAATCCATAAAACTGCATCATCAATAAAATCTGTTACCCCGGATTTATAATAATCCCCCTTACTTTTATGCGTACCACGCTTGTCATAGCGAAGTACTGCAAATCCTAAAGAAGTAAAATAATCCGCTAATTCTTTATATAAGTTTAATTGTAAACGACTCGTATTTCCATCCCGATCTCCTTTTCCAGTACCACCAATGATTACAATAGCTGGATATGATTCAGAATAATATGTAGGGAGCGTTAATGTTCCTTGAAGTGTATACGCACATTCCATCGTCACAAACAGTTCTTTCCCCATGTTTATTCTCCCCTCATTGTTTTTCAGGAATAATATATAATTAAGATCGTTCTTCTTTCCTAATATATCCTATGTCTATATTAACAAATTGAAGAACGGTTAATAATAAAAAAAGATGTGTAGCAAATTCTACACATCTTTTATCATTCACAGCCAGTAACTAGCAAATCATCTTCTAACTTAAGTAACAATGTATCCACATCAATGTCCTGACCAACCTCTATATTTACAGATCGTATATGACCACTAATTCCCACCGCCACTGTCTCCAGTGTTCCATCATTTTTTCGAATCGTCATTAACTTTTCCCATTCATATACGTAAGATGCTTCATCAATGAAAATCTCTTCTACTTTTCCATTATATGAACTATAAATCTCTTCAATCATTGCTTTCATTCAAAATCTACTCCCTACTTCACGCTTCTCTATTTTTCTCATCTATTTTATCACTCATGTAATAAACACATTATGTTTTTAAAAATTCAAAATAAAAATCATGAACAAAATGATAATTATGCGTTTAATAACGTTATTTCTCTAATTATTTACCATATTCCATCCTAATCCAAACTCCTAATTTTATTTATTATTCAAAAAATATCCACTAAAATAAAAGCGACGGTTATAAGAAAGTGAGGGGGAAAATGGAGTCACAGGAACTTTTATTAAAAGAAATCTCAATGATTGAAAAATGGGAGAGAGACCAAGAAGATCTTTGGTTCTTTGAAAAGTGGGGAAAAATTCCGTTTGCTATTCTTGATAAGCTAACCCCAAAGTTTATCCATAAAAAAATTAATATCCTACTAGATGAGCTCATTCAATATCTCAACTCTGGAAGTAAATATTTAATTCATCCACAATCAACAATAGAGAAATTTGAAAATGCAACTTCTTTAACTGATATTCAAAGATTCTCTTTAAGTGAGATGGACGCAATCGTTGATAAAATCATCGAAAATAGAAAATCTGTTGCAACTGCACAAGGTGCCACAACTGGCTTTGGTGGTATTTTCACTCTAGCAATTGATATTCCAGCAGTTTTAAGTATGTCACTAAATGTTTTGCAAGAAATTGCAATTTGCTACGGGTATAATCCAAAAGATATTCAAGAGCGGTTATTTATCGTAAAATGCTTACAATTTTCTTCATCTGATATTGTAGGGAAACAAACAATCCTTCATGAATTAAAGCATTTTGATGCTCGTGCCAATCACGACAACAGTATGTCTCAAATGAAATCATGGCGAGAGGTGTTTACTGTGTATCGTGACAATTACGGTTGGAAAAAGCTATTTCAGATGATTCCTGTTGCTGGCATGATTTTTGGGGCCTATTTCAACCGAAAAACAATTGAAGAAATTGCAGAAGTAGGAAAAATGTTTTATAAGAAAAGAAGAGTACTGGATAGATTAGAAGGAATGAAATACACTTCTAAATAGTTTCTAAAAAGGTGGACTGGTGCAAAGATAAAATAAAAAAGAATATACCCCATATATTTCTTGCACCAGAATCCCTCAAAAATTCCCAAAGATTTTTTTACGTTTTTTCCCCTTTTAAGAAGGTAACTCTATTTACATATAACTAAAATAGAAATCACATCGTTCCCCGTATCAGCAAAATAAAAGGAACTAAGAATACTAACACATTTAATACTATCCCAATCTTTGCTCCATTATTTTTATCTACTTTATAAGAAAAAATAGCTAAAATAAATCCAATAGGACAAAGAAATAAAGGTAAAATAAGAGAACTCCCATGAAATACAGTCAAAATAATTTCATTTATAAAGTTAACTATGAGTAAGATTAATAACACTGGTATTAAAATCGATATAATTGTAGTTACCCCACTTTTCCCCAACAAAATATTCCCCTTTTTATTAAATGATTAATTGAACATCTTCTTTCTCTAAAATATACCATAATTGGAAATATCAATACTTCAAAAAACACTACAGTAGCTGAAAGAAAATAAGATATTATTTCCTTTCAGGTGTTTCACCTTTCTAATTTTATAAAAAAGAAAAAGCACCTCACTCTTAACAAGGTGCTTTAGCAACTATACTTTTTATTTTATACACGTACGGCTGTACCACTAACAGCAACCATTAACATTCCATCACGAACGACCTCGTAGTCTACATCAATACCAACAATTGCATTTGCACCTTTTTGCTTCGCAAGAGTTTTCATCTCTTCCATTGCAATATCACGGGCTTCTTTCAATTTACTTTCATATGCACCAGAACGGCCACCGACAACGTCACGAACAGAAGCAAATAGATCACGTACGATATTTGCACCCATAATCGCTTCACCGTTTACAATATCAATATACTCAATAATTTCTTTTCCTTGAATCGTTGAAGTTGTTGTTATAATCATCACTGACACTCTCCTATAATATCTAAAAATTTTCTGGTATTTTTTATACCTTTATTATCACATTGAAATAATAAATGAACTATCTAATAACCTTACATAAAGATGACAGTTTTGTAAGATTTCATAGGTGAGGACTGATAATCAGTGGCAAACTCTTCATCCCCACTGATTATCAGTCCTCACCAACTAGAATTTTACGGGCAGTAATACTCCCACTCTTTGTTTTTAAGCAGGAGTATTGCTGTCCGCTCCACTAACGAGATAAACTTAACTTTTTTTATTGTTACCTCACGTAGCCTTCAAATATGGATAGATCGCTAAGTCTTCTAAAACCATACTTCCAGCCTTATAATCTCTTACTTTACTTAATACTTTCTAATTCCCATTTATGGTTATTACCTGGTGAAGTTGTATGATCAGGTTTTAAAATAAACTCACTACCTGCCACAAGTGGAGCGCTACCATTATCTGCAACACTACTTAACCAATTATTTTGTCTAAATGTGATATAAGTAGAATCAGATTTTAGATAGAAGCTCTTCTCATTAGGAAGCTTATCTAATTTAATAGAAGATCTATTGTTTTCAGTATCTAACCAGTTATAATCATAACCATTTCCAATATTTAAATACTGATAACCACTATAACTACTGTTAGTAAACTTAAGGAATACTTCTTCATCTTTTTTGAATGGTTGTCCTGGTTTAGGCTGTCCTTTTCTTTCTATCATTACTGGTGTTGCTTGAATGTCTGTCCCATGTATTGCTTTTTGTATAGGACCGAGTCTCAATCTATCCCAATTCGACTGAGGTGAAAAGTGTACATATCGCCCACTAATTGTTTGGTCTAAACCAATGTGCCAATTCTCCTGTACACCTTCACGTATGTTAACATTCGTCTTCAAATAGTACTGTTTTCCTTCTAGAATAGGTTCTCCGGAATTATCTACTACTAATTTATCGATAGCCTCTAGATAGCTTTTATTTGAAACAAGAGGCACAGAAACTTCAGTTTTATTATTTTGGACATCATTGAGTTCAAACTTAACTGGGATTGCTCCAAGAGCTCTTTTGTTTACTGCTAAGTCTACAGGTTCATTCTCTTTAGATTCATACACATTTGAATTCTTATTTCGAACTAATTTTACCTTTTGTTGCTCACCTTCTTTATTTCTAACTGTAACAAAGATTTCGTCACTTATATTAAATAAACCTGGTATAACCGATGCGTAAATCTTTTTCTTGCTATAATCATAGCTGCTATATGATAGAGTTGGTCGTAGTGCACGATTATCAAAGAAACCAAGGTTCACACCTCGTTCTAAAAGAGAACGATTTGGGCCATAACGAACTAGATTTTTGTTTAACTGACCATTCACTACAGCGTTTACTGTCCAAGCATAACTATCTATCCCGCTATTTTTAAAAAATTCGTCCAGTGAAAGATTATGTTCAACGCTAGCAGGTTTTGCTTTATCCTTTTTTGGTGTATACACTCTAAATTTTGGTATAGAACCCAAATTTGTTTCTATTAATGTAGTAGAAGCATTGACATTAGATGCAAAATGCGCCCAATCTCCTAAATTTTCAAATTTTCCATCTTTCATTGTATACACATTCATCGTACTAGTAGGCAATACTTCAATAGAAAGAGGTGCCCCTTGTTCTACTGCTTTTAATTCATCCAGTGTTAGGGAAATTTTCACATCGGCTTGACCTTCTACACTGTCCATTAGAATTTCAGTTTTATTGTTTCCTCCTTTTTCCGTAGTTAACAAGTTTGCTTTATAACGGTCTTGTGTTGCCTTTACAGTATTGATAATTTTATTTCCTAATCGAATATTAAAGTGAGGTGAAACATCCCCAGCAGATGCTGTACCCGTATTTTTATATTCTAGATGAAAGCGCACATTTGCTGCTTTAGCTGAATCAACAGTTGTTGCTGTTGACCAATCAAAACTATTAGAGATACTTTCTGTTTCCGTTTTTGTATTAGAATAACCATACCCCACATTTAACGATCCTTTTCCTGAAGGTACAGGACCCGCTGCTGATCCCTCAGCACCGGCTTCACCAGCTAAACCTATATTAAAAGAATGTTGTACAGATAAACTTTTTTCCCAAGTCTTCGTACGTGATTCACCATTCGAATCTGTAATACTAGCAACCGGAGTAATATCGATGCGTTTTACAGCGATTTGTAGATTTGGTACATTCGCAATCATAGGATTGAAATCCACATCAGAATCACTGCCATAATGCTCCACTTCATAGCTATCTGTAAAAGGGTCTCCATCTGAGTTTGCACTCCTAGGATTTGTTATAAATCTCTTTTCACCAAAGTCTTGCTGTGGATCCCATAGTTGGGCTTCATTTTTTCCTGTCTTTTTATTAAATACAATTTTAAATCCTTTTTCTTCTACATCATTAGGAATGCCATCATTATCCCAGTCATTATTTTCCTGAGGCTCTTCCATAATCATGATTCCCTTTTTTTCAGAACCATCATAAATGATCTTTTGCCCTTCCTTCACATTTTTATCTTCTTTAAAAGTTTCGACTTTTCCACCTTGTTCAGGTGTTGTTTCAGCTAAAATAGGGGATGCTAAAGTCAGCGCCATTGTTACACTACTTAATACCCCAAGTGTTGGTTTTAATTTCTTCATCGTCATTTTTCTCCTTGTTTTCTAGATGAGTTCGAACATCTACTAGTAAAATTAACTTCATCATAGCTAACAAGTCTTTCATTTCTCTCTCATAAATGTTACAAAAGTCTTTCAATGGTATTATTTCTTTTCTGATATAACGGGAAGAGTAAACCAAAATTCACATCCCTGTTTCCCATCTGGGCGATCCTGAACACCAATTTCCCCCTTGTGCATTTCAACTAGTGATTTTGCAATGGCCAGTCCAAGTCCAGATCCTCCAGATTGTGAACTTCTTGATGGGTCTGTTCTGAAAAAACGATCAAATATACGTAATTGATCATCGTAAGAAATCCCTTCTCCTTCATCACGCAAAGTGAATTTGACTTGCTGTTTCTGTTTATTTTCCTCTACAATTAACTCGATTGTTCCAAACGTGGGAGAATGCCGAATCGCATTTTGTAACAAATTACCAATAACCCGCGCTATTTTACATGGCATAATCCAAAGTCGTGGCAATGTATCCGAAACGCGTAATTGCAACTGAATATCTTTTTCCTCTAGTAAAATAGAATGCGAATCTAGTACTTTTAATAGAATGCTATCTACATGTGTTAAATTTGGATGAAATGCTTCTTGTCCAAGTTCTAACTTAGAAAGATCGAACAAATTATTAATTAATCCACTTAATCTTTGTATTTCGTTTAGAATTGTCGTTAAGTACTGCATTTTCATGTTAGGCTCCTCAATTAAACCATCCTGTAACGCTTCTATCATCAATTGTATACTAGCTATAGGAGTTCGTAAGTCATGGGAAATATTCGCAATTAACTCTGTACGTGCTTTTTCTCCTTTTTCTAACTTAGTAAAGCTTTCTTCTAATTTTTTAGCCATTTGTTGAAAGGCTGCCGCTAATTCTTTAAATTCTTCTGGTTCTTTCCCGATTATATACATCGTTTCAAAGTGTCTATCACTAAATTGTTTCGTTAATGCAATTAAATTTTGAATCGATCTCATAATAGGACGTGTCATTAACCAGTAAATAATCGTTGAAACAATCATTGCTACAATCACAATTCCTATTAATAATTTTGTTTGTTCCGGTCTAAGTAACATTCGCCTTTCACTGTACCAAATAAAAATTAACATGATACTTGTACTTAATAGATTCATCAATAACAATTGGTTACGTAATTTCATGCTTGACTTCCTTCCTCTGGCTCAAAGCGATAACCAATACCCCAAACTGTATGAATCCAACGGCTCTTTGTTGTATGCTTCTCCAATTTTTCACGTAAGCGACTCATTAACACAGTTACTGCATTTGTACACCCTTCATACTCAAAACCCCAAATTTGTTCAAGAAGTTGAGAACGTGAAAATACTTGTTTTGGATGTTTTGCCATTATATAAAGCACTTCAAATTCTTTCACAGTTAGCTCGATTTCATGTTCACAAACAAATACACGCCTTTTTGTTGGACAAATCTTCAAATCTAAAAACTCTATCATTCCCGATACCGGTTCTTGCGTTTGTATTGTTACATAATTTCCTCTTCTTAAT
This sequence comes from Bacillus cereus, assembly GCF_002561295.1. Taxonomy (GTDB): domain Bacteria; phylum Bacillota; class Bacilli; order Bacillales; family Bacillaceae_G; genus Bacillus_A; species Bacillus_A cereus_S. The sequence continues at coordinate 15,625 of NZ_NTUG01000039.1, read as the reverse complement.
ATAATTTGAACCCTTAATACTAGTTCACGAGGTGAAAACGGCTTTGTCACATAATCATCCGCACCCATTGTTAATCCTAAAATCCGATCTCTTTCTTCTCCCCTAGCGGTTAACATAATAATAGGAACATTAGAATATTGGCGAATTTCCTCACATAATTCCCAACCATCTTTTTTCGGCATCATCAAATCTAAAATAATTAAATCTGGTTGATATTGCTGAAATACATTCCAACCTTCTGTTCCATTTACCGCGGTGTACACTTCATATCCTTCTCTTTCCAAGTACCGTTTACATATGTCTCGGATATTATCTTCATCTTCTATGATTACAATTCTCTTTTTCATACATTAAATCTCCTCCGTTCCTTATAAAAACTGCGATAATAGCACACTAATTAAATTAATTCCGTTTCTCTAACGCTATTTTCAGTCCCTTTGAAATTCTTTGATGTCAGGAATGATTCAAAATACTTCCTCCATTGAAATGTGCTTGTTTAGTAAAGGATATTAATCTTTCCATACTTGTACATCTTTGCTTTCAATTTCCTCATCTTTCTAATCCTCCTAATGTTCTTGGAGCAAGTTGTGTAACGAATTATCATAAATATATTTCAATGTAGTTTAACACACAATCATTTCTCTATTAATCTATATTTACTTTATTCAAATTAAATTTAACACATTGAAGGAAATAACATAATTGCATATAACAGAATGAGCCTGTTCAAAAGTAGAAAGAATTCATCCATCAATTGTTTGCACTTATATCATCAAATATAATTCCACTAGAAATATATGCGCTATATTCTCTTTTATTTTCTCTTTGCATTAGAACCTAAAAAGGCCCCTACTGCTAGGGGCCTCCTCCGTTACTTTTCACTTTTCTCGTTTTCTTCCACTACTTGCACAACAGGTTTCTCACACACCGCTTGCTGCACTGCACCTTTTCCAGCAAAGCTTTCTAATAGTTCCTTTAAATCAATGCCAGAAGAAGCTTTCAATGTTTCTTGCATCGTTGCCATTAGATCCGTTGCATATCCTGCCACTTTTCCAGCGCCGCTGTTTTTTCCACCGCCGCCTGTATCAACAACAGTAATTTTATCAATGTTGCTAAGCGGGCTTGCAATTTCTTTTGCGTAGCTTGGAAGCATTTTAAGAACCATATCCATAATTGCCGCTTGCCCATATAATTCGAATGCTTCTGCGATTTTTTGTTTCGCTTCTGCTTCTGCTAGACCTTTTAATCTAATAACATCCGCTTCTGCTGTACCTTGTGCTTTCTGAACTTCTGCTTTTGCCTGACCTTGTGCTTTTTCAATTTCTGCTTTCGCTAAACCTTCTACACGTACTTCTTCTGCACGAGCTCTCGCTTCAGCTTCAATCTTATATTGATCTGCATCCGCTTTTTTCATTTGTTTTACTTTTTCCGCTTCCGCTGATTGTTCAACCGCATAGCGATCTGCATCTGCTTTTTTCTTTACTTCCGCATCATATTGTTTTTCACGACGCGCAATCTCTTTTTCTTCTAATTCAATTTGTTTTTCACGCTCAATAATTTTAACGCGCATTTGTTCTTCTGTAACACCTTGTTGTGCTTTTGCTTGTTGTAATTCATACGAAAGGTCCGCATCGGCACGAGCTTGCTCTTGCTCTCTCTTATATGATTGCACTTTTAATTCCTTATGCTTTTCAGCTTCAGCAATTTGTGCATCACGTTGATACTCGGCTTCTTTTGCCTCTTTTTCTGCACGGGCTTTTTCAATACGTGCCTCTTTTTCACGCTCTGCATTCGCAATCGTTGCATCACGTTTTACTGTTGCGATTTGCGGTTGACCAAGCGCATCTAAATAACCATTTTTGTCCATAATTTCTTTAATAGTAAACGAAACAATGCGAAGACCCATTTTTTTCAAATCAGTTGAAGCAACTTCATGTACTTTTTGAGCAAATTGCTCTCTATTACTATAAGCATCTTCCACTGTCATTGAAGATAAGATAGCACGTAAATGACCTTCTAGTACTTCTTTTGCTTCAACCTTTAGCTCTTCTGTTTCTTTTCCCAAATATTGTTCAGCAGCTGTAGATACTTCTTCAATTGTTGAACCGACTTTAATAATCGAAACACCATTTACTGTAACCGGTACCCCTTGCTTCGTATACGTATCACGTGTTCCAACTTCTAATTTATAGTTTAATAAACTCAGAGGTTCCGCTCGTTGCATAATCGGTACAACAAAAGTACCTCCACCACGAATAATTTTAATTTTCTTTCCATCATCTGTTGTAACAACGTTTTTTCCGCCACCAAGCCAGTTTCCTGTTACGATCAGCGCCTCATCCGGACCAACTGTGCGATATTTCGTAATAAACACTAAAATAAGTAAAAGTAAAATTGCGAGTAACACACCACCGATAATTAATGGAATCATTCAAATTCCTCCTTATAACTTTGGTTTTTTTAAAGAATAAGCGATATTTTGCACAAGCAAAACACCATCTTGGACTCCCTCAATCATGACCTCTGTTCCTTGTGAAATATCTTTCTTTCCAATTGTTTTAGCTGGTATCGCATTGCTTCCAAATTTTGAAGAGACTAGCACTTCTCCAAAGCCTTCCTTCGGGATGGTAATAATCACTTCACCTCTGCAACCGACAAATTCATCCATACGTTGCACTGTATTTTGTTCAGCTTCTGCAATTGGTTTTAAAATCAATATCTTCATTAGAAAAACACCAATAAATGATATGCCAAAAGAAAGACTAAAAATAACAATACTATTCAAAGAAAATAAGTACTCACCTATATAACTAAACCCACAAAGCATTGCAAGGAAACTGAGCAACAGCGTTACAATGGAGACTGATCCACCGCCAAAGCTAAAGATAGATTCAAATATATCTCCAAAAAAGATATAAATAATAGTAAGTACAGTAGCAATAATAAATCCATATAAGTAAATTGTTTCAAGCGGATAACCAAACAATGTCATACCTTATCCCCCCTTTCATTATTGCTTCTCTCTTTTTTATATGTATGCCTCACCTCTTTCAAGAATTATTTTTCCTAATTTTCAGTCATTTACTATTAAGAAAAAAACCTGGACGACAGGCTCTCTAAAAAAGAACAGGAGGAGCCTATTGTGACAGGCTCCTCCTAGAAAATAACCGATATATTGTATATTTATATAATATACTATTTTACATAAAAAGTAAAGTTTTATATACATTAACTTTACAAATATTCCTTTATTTGTATACGAAATATTTTATTATATATAATCCATTATTAGTACCTTATTTCTTCATACAGTAAAAACTTTATCTATGCCTACAACTTATATGTCGAAAAATCACAATGGATTCATATATATATGGGTGCTCACAAAAAATTTCTAGATAATTGATTACCTAACATCTCTTGTACTTAAACATATAATAGCCAATTCAACATATGTATTTGTATCCCCAGCAAAAAACCCCTTAAAAAAGGGGTTATACCATTTTCTGACTTGATTCTTCTCTAAAAAAGCTCTTCATTGCGTGAAACACGTCCGCTTTTTGTTTTAAAATATAGTATCTGAAATTCTCGTCTTTAATATTTTTATAGGCTGACATAAGCGTACTGTGACGATTATACTGGTTTACTTCCCCATACCCAAACATATTACATATCTTCATCAATTCTTGCACAAGCTTCACACAACGAGCATTATCTGATGTTAAATTATCTCCATCTGAAAAATGAAATGGATAAATATTATAGCGTTCTGGTGAATATTTTCCATCTATAATCTCGAGTGCTTTTCTATAAACAGAGGAACATATTGTTCCGCCACTCTCGCCTTTTGAGAAAAACTCTTCTTCTGTTACGACCTTCGCTTCTGTATGATGCGCAATAAATTCTATATCGACCGTTTCGTACTTTGTACGTAAAAATCTTGTCATCCAAAAGAAGAAACTACGCGCCATATACTTCTCCCACATACCCATAGATCCACTCGTATCCATCATTGCTAATACGACAGCTTTGGAATCTGGCTTCAACACTTCATTCCACGTCCGGAACTTCAAATCCTCCTGTCGAATCGGATGAAAAGCAGGCTTTCCATTCATCGCATTTCGTTTATAGGCTGATATCATCGTCCGTTTTTTATCAATATTTCCCCATAGTCCTGTCTTTCTAATGTCATTAAATTCAATATGTTCAATACGATTTTCATCCATTTCTTTCCGCTTTAAATTAGGCAGCTCCAACTCTTTAAAAAATGCTTGCTCTAATTCTAAAATTGATACTTCCGCTTCATAATAATCTTCTCCAGCTGTATCTCCCGCACCTTGCCCTTTTCCTGGTCCCTTTTGCTTTTGACCACTTGATCCATCTCGTGCAACGACATCGCCAACTTTACTATCACCAGTTCCTTGCCCCACATGTTTATTCTTATCGTAGTTATATCTAATCTTATATTCATCTAAAGACCGGATTGGTATTTTAACAACGTCCCTACCATTAGACATAACGATACTTTCTTCCGTCACAAGATCTGGTAAATTTTTCTTAATTGCATCTTGCACCTTTTCTTGATGGCGTTGTTGATCGTCATGTCCTTTGCGATGGAGGGACCAGTTTTCCTGTGAAATTGTATAATTTGGTTGATTTTCTTCGCCCATCCTTTTCCCTCCTTACTGTGATTTTTCTTCTTTTTCTCTAATAAACAGTAATATACGGATTTGAGGTTATGGTGTAGCAACAAAAGTAATTAAAAAGTATCTGCTCATTAGAAATGAATTTCCCAAAAATCATAAGACCCCATAGCTTTTTTACGTATTATCCCGAACTTCTTTAACAAAACTTTAGCATCCATTTAAATTTAAAATTTCTTTAACTGATACGAAAGAAACACAATTCATTGTTGCACACTTTTCAATCTGCAACATATTGTATTGTGTTGGCTTTTTCTGTATGAATGGTTGGTTACTCTATCATATGCGTATTGTAAAAATAATTGACAAGAAATTCATGAAATTACACCTTAATTTATTATATTTGGACAAGTCCATGCGTGAAATGAGACATTCACTTTGGAAAACCGACATCAAACCTATTTTTCAGTTAGAAGGGAGCGTCCGGCCGAGTGTAGTAGCGGGCATTTCCTTTTTTAGCCCCATGCCCAGTAAAAACAAAATGCAGAGATAAGTGGAGATTTTCTTTTGTTTTCATAACCGCGATTTAGATGTTGGAAAGTCGAAATGGATTTATCCCGCATTAACGGGCAGTAAGACCCCCACTGATTAAAGTTTCACTTTATATAATAGAGTTTTATCACTTCAATCAAATAGATACAAAAACGCTGCCTCTGGTTTCAGAAGAGACAGCGTTTTATTATCAAACTATCGATTCAACAAGCTACCTACATAGCGAAGTAATTCATTTGCTGATGAAGAATTGTAGCCATGTTCATCGATTAAGCGTGCTACAACATCATTAATTTTCTTCAGCTGATTTTCGTCTGGTGTTTTCGTTGATGTTGTAATTTTCACAACATCTTTCAGATCAGCAAATAATTTTTTCTGAATTGCTTCGCGAAGACGCTCATGTGAATTGTAGTCAAAACGTTTCCCTTTACGAGCATACGCAGAAATTCGTATTAAAATTTCTTCCCGGAATGCTTTCTTCGCATTTTCTGAAATACCAATTTGTTCTTCAATAGAACGCATAAGTTTTTCATCTGGACTCATTTCTTCACCTGTTAATGGGTCACGTAATTTTGATTTATTGCAATATGCCTCAACATTATCTAAGTAATTATCCATAAGCGTCTTAGCTGATTCTTCATATGAATATACAAATGCTTTTTGGACTTCTTTCTTAGCAATGTCATCGTACTCTTTTCGTGCTAATGAAATAAAATTCATATAGCGTTCCCGATCTTCATTGCTAATGGATGGATGTTGATCTAATCCATCTTTTAAAGAACGTAATACATCAAGCGCGTTAATCGATGGTACCTCTTTTCTAATAATAGTAGAAGAAATACGGTTAATGACATAACGCGGATCAATACCACTCATACCTTCATCTTGATATTCACGCTGCAGGTCTTCGACATCAATTGCATTGTATCCTTCAACCATTTCTCCATCATATAAACGCATCTTTTTAATTAAATCAATATCTGGGCGTTTCGGATCCTTGAGGCGTGTTAAAATCGTAAACATCGCTGCGACGCGAAGTGTATGCGGCGCAATGTGCACATTTGCAACATCACTTTCATAAATCATCTTTTCATAAATATGTTCTTCTTCACTCGCTCGTAAATTATATGGAACAGGCATTACGATAATTCTTGAATGTAACGCCTCATTTTTCTTATTGGAAATAAAGGAGCGATACTCTGTTTCATTGGTATGCGCTACAATTAATTCATCCGCTGAAATAAGAGCAAATCTTCCAGCTTTGAAGTTCCCTTCTTGTGTTAGAGATAATAGATGCCATAAAAATTTCTCATCACATTTTAACATCTCTTGAAATTCCATCATTCCACGGTTCGCTTTATTTAACTCTCCGTCAAAACGATATGCACGTGGATCTGACTCTGAACCATATTCTGCAATTGTAGAAAAATCAATACTTCCTGTTAAATCCGCAATATCCTGTGATTTTGGGTCTGAAGGACTGAATGTACCAATTCCAGTCCGGCGATCTTCTGAGAAGAAAATCCTTTCTACAACTACATCTTCAATTCTTCCACCATATTCTTTTTCTAAGCGCATTACATTTAATGGTGATAAATTCCCTTCAATCCTTACACCATATTCATCGTAAAAATCATCACGTAAATGATGTGGTATTAGATGAAGAGGATCTTCATGCATTGGGCAACCTTTTATCGCAAAAACAGCTCCGCGATCTGTACGCGAGTACGTCTCTAATCCCCGCTTTAACATCGTAACTAGCGTTGATTTACCACCACTAACTGGCCCCATTAATAACAAAATCCGTTTTCTAACATCTAAACGTTTGGCAGACGGATGAAAATATTCTTCTACTAGACGCTCTAATGCATCTTCTAATCCAAATAGCTGATTGCTAAAAAAGTTGTATTTTCTTCTGCCTTCTACTTCTTCAATACCAGCATCTTTAATCATATTGTAAATGCGAGAGTGTGCAGTTTGAGCCACCCATGGTCTTTCTTTCACAAGCTCCAAATACTCCGCAAACGTACCTTCCCATTGTAAACGTTCTTCTGCTTCTCGATGTTGCTCAATTTTCTTTAGAATATCCATTATAGCTCCTCCCCCATCTCCTTGTTCAATCGGATTATTATAAAAGGTATGCGAGGATGTCCTTAAACATTCTTTAAATCAAAACGAAATCTTCTACAAACATTATAAATTTCATCCCAAACTTAAAAGAAAATTCTGTATAATGAATTTATTAGGGAACTTCTCCCTCACTTTCTCAAATATCTCTTCTTTACTTCCACAGAATCTACATAAACTTCCGATCAAATGAGCTAAAATATGAAGAAGGAGGATCCATATGAAATTATTATTAATTTTAGGTGTATCACTGACGTTTCTTACTGCAATTTTCACTTCAGGTTATAATGATAAGCCAGGTACAAACAAAAAGTGATGAGCCTCCGCTCATCACTTTTTGTTATCTATTACATCCAGACTTTAGTATACAATTTCTAAATCTAAACCTGGATAATTTTGCTGACGGAATGCTTCATAAATTAAAATTGCTGCTGTATTTGATAAATTTAAAGAACGTACTTTGTCAGTCATTGGGATACGTAAACAATGATCAAAATTTTCTTCAATTACGTTTGCTGGCAATCCGTTTGTTTCTCTTCCAAATACAAAATAATAATTTTTTTCTACATTACTATAATCAAACTGTGTATGAGCTTTTTCACCATACTTTGTTAAATAGAAGAATTCACCATCACTATTTTTTTCATAAAACTCTTCAATCGAATCATAATACGTAATTTTTACGTGCTGCCAGTAATCAAGACCGGCACGCTTTAACATTTTATCATCCGTTGAAAAACCTAATGGTCTAATTAAATGTAATTCTGTTCCAGTTGCTGCACAAGTACGCGCAATGTTCCCTGTATTTGCTGGAATTTCTGGTTGATATAAAACAACATGTACTCCCACTTGATATTCACCTCAATCTTTTGTCTACTACGTATTATACCACTTGGATAAAAAATCTCTACCCATTAGTAATATGAAAAAATTTATATTTCATTTGCGGCGTATATTTGCTGGAATCTTCATAATTCCAATAACGCATACGACTATTAGCAGAATGAGCATTTACAAGCGGCATGCCATCCGCATCTTTTGCCACAACTATCGTTGTATGATTCCATCTACCATCATCTTCAAAATCATAGACAATTACATCACCCAGTAAAAGCTCTTTTGGGCTTTCTACCGACTTCGCACGTAGCCCCGTTGTAGCTCCTGATAAATACCAATAAAATGAATGAGCAACTGCCCAGCTCCAGCTCCACTGATTCTCACGTTGCCACCATCCTTTACGAATGTTAGGATACCCAGTCATTGGGGTTTCACCAGCATGTAAACATTGCGAAATAAAATTTGTACAATTATCAGGAAAATTGCGATACGCTGGGTTCCGATCATCCCACCAACGCTCCGCATATTTGACAGCTTCCAAGCGATTATATTGATACAAATCATAATTCCCTTTTTTTATATCACGCTCTAATGTTTCACCTTGAACTCTTTCTTCTTTTGTTTCAATACATTTATCATCTACAATACGCCCATTCTCCAAATACATACGTCTTTCTAATTGTTCTTCTTCCATATAGAATAATTCATGATGATAAACTAAGTATTTCAAATGAACTTGATAATCTACCTCTTGATAGTTCTTCCCGTTCCATTGTCTTATAAAAGATACATCTGCTGTTGCTTTTACAATTTCAGCATCACGTTTTTGAAGCAAATTTCTTTTTCGTTGTAACACTTGTAGTAAATCAGCAGGAATCTTATCGACGCCTGCACGTTTATTTGTAATATACGCTAAAAATTGTTGCATCTGTTGTTCAAGCTGCCTTTTTACCAACATAGGTCTCTCCCTCCCATATTACACAATATGAAAAAAAGAGGTATTATCTACTGTTTTTTCTCAGCTAACATTTCAAGACCACGATTCATTTCATGAATAACTTCTTCATCTTTCTCACGTTGCATCGCCTTTTCAATTGCTTCTTTTGCATCTTCGCCACCAATTTTCCCTAAAACCCACGCTGCTGTCCCTCGAATGACGGGTCTTGGATCATCTTTCATCACACCAATTAAATCAGGAATTGCTGTGGTTTCTTTAAAATGAGCAAGCGCTAAAATTGCATTTCGTTGCAACGGTTTTTTCCCGCGCCACGATCCCGACATAATGCCGTATTTTTCTTTAAAGTCTCGGTTACTAATCGTTAATAATGGCGTTAACAGCGGTTTGACAAGCTCTGGATCGGGTTCCATTTCTGGATGGTTATGAAAATCCATTCCTCTGTTCTTTGGGCAAACTGTCTGGCACGTATCACAGCCGTAAATCCGATTGCCGATTTTATCCCGATATTCTTCTGGAAGAAATCCCTTTGTTTGCGTTAAAAAGGCAATACATTTTTTAGAATCTAATTGTCCACCTTGTACAAGTGCACCAGTGGGACAAATATCTATACACTTTGTACAGCTTCCGCACTGATCTTCTATCGGTTGGTCTGGCGGAAATGGTACATTCGTAATCATTTCACCTAAATACACATAAGAACCAAATTCTGGTGTAATAATGGAGCAATTTTTACCGCTCCAACCAATGCCAGCACGCTCTGAAACAGCACGATCACTTAGTTCTCCCGTATCTACCATTGATTTCACTTCTATATCAGGGAGCTTCTCAATTAAATACGCCTCTAATTTTTGCAAGCGATCTCGTAAAACAAGATGATAATCTTGTCCCCAAGATGCACGACAAAAAATCCCCCGTCTTTCTCCACGTTTACTTAGCGGTGCATTTTTCAACTTTGATGGGTATGCTAATGCAATTGCAATAATTGATTTCGCTCCCGGCAATAGCAACTGTGGATTTGTTCTTTTTTCAATATCAGATTCTTCAAAACCAGACTGATAATTTAATTGTTGTTGCTGAATTAAACGCTGTTTTAATTCTTCAAATGGTGAGGCACTCGCAAAGCCTATTTTATCTATTCCAATCGTTTTACTATACGCTATAACATCCTGTTTTAATTGCTCAAAATCCATGCTTTGCCTCCTTCTACGATGAATACATATTCTCATCAAACAAGTAATCACCTACCGATGGTTAGCAATTCACTTCGTCATCATAGTTCTTAATTCTATTTTCGCATAAAATCTTCATTTCCAAACATTAAAAAACGCAATGCCTCGTTTATCTTAGAAACGAAACACTGCGTTGATCACAATTTAATATGAGAATATAAAATAACATTTGGAGCGGGTGAAGAGAATCGAACTCTCGACCAGAGCTTGGAAGGCTCTTGTTTTACCACTAAACTACACCCGCAAATTTGAAAAAATATAATTTTTTGAAATAACTTATGTAAAGTAGTATAGCATGTAACAAAAGCCTAAGCAAGAAATTTATCGAAAAAAGTCGAAAAAGTGATGAGTACCCTCATCACTTTTTCAATGCTTTATCAATTTCCTTTTTGATACTATCATAATCCGGATTTGTAAGATTTCCGTTTACATAGACTGAAGGAGCACCCTGTACTTTCAGTTTTTTAGCACGGTCTGCATCTTTACGTACTTTTTCTTGTATTTCTTTGCTATGTAAATCTTTTTTAAACTGATCTACATTAACCTTTGGAAGTTTTTCTTTCACTATATTAAGAAGCAGTTCTTCTGTAATCCATTCCTCAGTATCTTTCCCCTGGTTTTGATAAATTTCATCGTAGAATGTCCAGAAGGATTCTGGGTCCTGTTTATATATTGCCTCACCAGCAGCAGCACCTAAGTCAGAATCTTTTCCAATAAACGGGAAATTAATGAAATAAAACTGTACTTTATCTTTATTAATATAGTCTTCCTTTAAACGAGGTAATACTGTCGCATCCCAAGTTCGACAAGCTGGGCATTTAAAGTCTCCAAATTCTACAACCTTAACAGGAGCATCTTTCTTCCCTAAAGATTGCTGCGAGGAATAAGCAAACATCTCATCCCCTTTATCCTTTTTGTCATTTATGATACTGTACGCAATAGTCCCGATTACAATTAATACGGCGATAGAAAAAACAATACCAAGAGCCATGATTTTGTTCGATGATTTCATATACATTCCTCTTTAAATTCATATTCTGTATACATTGTTGTACACATTACACATAATATCAATACTTATCCGGGTCACGCAATGAACACGCTCACATAATTTCCAAAAATACGACAAATGTGTCAATATTGTGTCTCCTCTTTGGCCATTTTATTCAAAAAAAAGCGAAGTTTCCTCTATGGAACTCCGCTTTTAGCTCACCGCTTTTTCACGTGCTACTTTTTGTAACGAATGCTTAGTTGAAATGTCATGACGAATTACTAATTTTTCACTAACCGCTTGCAAATATTCATCATGACTAATATAGCCTTCTCGTTCCATTAATTTCAAAACGACATTTCGTCTTTCTACCGCTTTATCATAATTTTGAGCAGGGGAATAATAAGCAGGAGCTTTCACAATAGCAGCCATCATAGCACTTTCACTTAATGTTAATTGACTTACCTCTTTGCCGAAGTATAACTTGGATGCTTTTTCAATCCCCCATGCACCTTCTCCGTAATAAATATTGCTTACATATAATTTTAAAATCTCATCTTTAGTAAATGTACGCTCAATTTTTTTTGTATAAAAGACCTCTTTCCACTTACGAGAAAATGTACGTTCATTAGATAAAAAAGCATTTTTGGAAAGCTGTTGTGTAATTGTACTTCCGCCCTGTACAACCCCGCCCGCTTTTATATTTTCAATAGACGCTCTAACAATTGCTATATAGTCTAAACCATTATGGTGGTAAAACCTTTTATCCTCTGTCGCAATAAACGCGTGAGCCAAAGATTCTGGCACCTCTAAGTTAGCTGGTACATGCAGCTTACTAATATCACTTCGTTCAATCATTACATTTCCTATGAATAGTAATGTACAACTAAGTAGTAATAATAAAATAATAGCTTTATAAAGAAACTTTGTAATTGGATTGAATGAAACTTTTTGATGATAGTTAACTCTAGATAGTACTCGTTCTTTCATCGTGCACACCTCTTTTCCTTACAACTCTATAATCCTTACATTAAGAATACTGTTTCTTAAAGCAATCTCCAATTGATTTCTCTTACACTTACCTTACAATGTTGTAAGCTATAAAGTGAAACTGTAATCAGTGGGGATTTTTCTTCATCCCACTGATTATTAGTTAAACCAATCGGGCTTTTACGGACAGTTGATCCCCACCTATCTTCCTCGTTTCTCTCTGAATCTTGAGGTGGGGGTCTTACTGCCCGCAAATAGCGGGGTAAAATACATATTTTAACTGAAATCATAAGAAATTTCTATTCCTGTCAGCAGCTTTTAGAATCACAACTCCATTCTTCTATTATACCATTTCATGTTTTTTCAGTTTTAAGTAGGTTCTGGCTAAACTACTTAACAAAACGATTCAACTTCAATTAAGAGATTCTAATTATAACACCAAACAAACGTTCTATCAATTGTTATATTTATTCTAACTTACCACCATATATTTATTGATTACTTAGTTTTTCCCCTTCAACATTAGGTTAGACATTTTTTCTCATACGATACAAACCAAAAAGGACAAGTGAATTGAGATTTATCAAATCACTTGTCCTTTTTAAATAAAGTGAAACTTTAATCGGTAAGGACCTTCTTCAGCCCACATTGATTATTAGCCTTCACCAACCGTTCTTACTGCCCGTTAATGCTGGATAAAATAGCCTTATTTGTTCTATAATCTTCCTACCAACTTGTAAGGTTCTACTTTCCAAGTTTCATATGGAATAAAGTTTTTAGCTTTTATAGCATCAAGTGTTCTCGAATTCATGTGTGGACGTGTTATATACTCATCAATGTTTTCTTCATTTAAAGCAATAAATTTTGCTTCTTTAATCTCTTCAGCTGGAACCTTTATTTCCCCGCTTACATACTCCACCTTAAACACCACTGATAAAATATACTTTGAAGCATTATAGTAAAGCCCTGTGATGCCAATTGGTTTTACTGTAAGCCCCGTTTCTTCAAGTACTTCTCGGCAAACTGCCTGATCCAGAGGTTCCCCTTCCTCTACTTGTCCGCCAGGCATTTCCCACGTATCAGCTCTCCATTGTACCTTCACTAGCAGGATTTCGTTATTTTCATTCATTATGCAAGCTGAAACAGCAACAATATGCTTAGGTGTTGAATATTCCATTCTATATACCTCCAAAAAACAATCATTTCTATTTTAAATACAATATATATTAATATTCATTAAATATTGTGAAAATCCTTGTTAGACTACACATAACATAAGAAAAGAGACCTTCTGTTATAAATAACAAAGGGTCTCTTTTTCATACATTATTCTCCTAAATCCACATTGTGATAAACTTGTTGAACATCTTCTAAATCTTCCAATGCATCAATCATTTTTTCAAATTGTACTTGTACATCTTCTGAAAGTGTTACATCACTTTGTGCAAGCATTGTTAATTCAGCAACTGTAAATTCTGTAATACCAGCATCCTTCAGTGCTGCTTGTACCGCATGGAATTGATCAGGCTCAGCATAGACGATTACTGCCTCTTCCTCTTCTAAAATGTCACGCGCATCTACGTCTGCTTCCATTAAAATTTCAAGTACGTCGTCTGCAGTTTTTCCTTCAAGCCCAATAACAGCAGTCGCATCAAACATGTATGCTACTGATCCATTCACACCCATATTACCGCTATTTTTACTAAATGCAGCACGGACATCTGCTGCAGTACGGTTCACGTTATTTGTAAGTGTATCTACAATTACCATAGATCCGTTTGGTCCAAATCCTTCATAACGAAGTTCGTCATAGTTTTCTTCTGAACCACCTTTTGCTTTTTCAATCGCACGATCAATAATTGTTCTTGGTACACTATACGTCTTTGCACGCTCTAATACCACTTTTAAAGCTTGGTTTGATTCTGGATCTGGCTCACCTTGTTTTGCCGCCACGTAAATCTCACGTCCAAATTTAGCGTATACACGGCTTGTATTTGCATCTTTTGATGCTTTTTTGTCTTTAATATTATTCCATTTACGACCCATTCTGTTCCACTCTCTTTCACGTTTAAATCTACATAAAAAATATTAATATGAAATATAATGTTTATTCAACACTTTTTCAAAATAAATATAAAAAGTTCATAATCGACTCACATTATTGACATAATATACACCGATAGAATTTAATTCATTCACCAAATTATATTATACCTTACTTTCATAGTTTATTACGAGTTTAACACGCTGCATAGTATCGTCCTTCTTCTTTCATATATAATTGAATTGGTACTAGCCGTTCTTTATACTACCTTTGTATAGCAAATATAATATAAAGAATCCCCCGACTCAATATCAATAATTAAACAAAGGGATAATCATAAATATCCTTAAGAACACGAAAAAACGGTTCCTACTGAACGTAAGAACCGTTTAAATGATACCGATGGTCGGGGTCGAACCGACACTCCCGAAGGAACACGATTTTGAGTCGTGCGCGTCTGCCAATTCCGCCACATCGGCATAATAAGAAAGGCGGCAACCGGATTCGAACCGGTGGTAAAGGTTTTGCAGACCTCTGCCTTACCACTTGGCTATGCCGCCATATTAAATTAAAGTGGAGCGGAAGACGGGATTCGAACCCGCGACCCCAACCTTGGCAAGGTTGTATTCTACCACTGAACTACTTCCGCAAAAATGGCTGGGCTAGCTGGATTCGAACCAGCGCATGACGGAGTCAAAGTCCGTTGCCTTACCGCTTGGCTATAGCCCACCGAAGGTTTAATTCATTATATGTAAGTAACCATTACATTATTTGTAATTTTTAAAATAAAAATGGGGCGACTGATGGGAATCGAACCCACGAATGCCGGAGCCACAATCCGGTGCGTTAACCACTTCGCCACAGCCGCCATGCTGTATTTGGCAGGGGTAGTAGGAATTGAACCCACACTGGAGGTTTTGGAGACCTCTGTTCTACCTTTAAACTATACCCCTATATAAAATGTAAATGGTGGAGGGGGGCAGATTCGAACTGCCGAACCCGAAGGAGCGGATTTACAGTCCGCCGCGTTTAGCCACTTCGCTACCCCTCCGAAACTTACATGGTGCCGGCTAGAGGACTTGAACCCCCAACCTACTGATTACAAGTCAGTTGCTCTACCAATTGAGCTAAGCCGGCGTATTTAGTTGAAAATGGTGGCTCGGGACGGAATCGAACCGCCGACACGAGGATTTTCAGTCCTCTGCTCTACCGACTGAGCTACCGAGCCAGAAATAAATGGCGGTCCCGACCGGG
>NZ_NTUG01000038.1 GCF_002561295.1 Bacillus cereus | reverse complement strand
GCACTCGTCGTATTTGCTTCGCTTCTTACTCGTAAATTCGTTGCGGTGATTGTTCCTTTTTCTTCTGTACGATTATGAATTATCGCTGGCTTTTGAGTTTTAGGGACCACTACCTTTTGTTCTGCTTCTTCAAATTTTAAAAACTCTAAAGAAACGTAACCTTCTTTCCCTTTATACTCAATTTTTGCCCAGCCATTTGCTTTTCCTAAAACTGTTACTTTTTCATTTTTTGTAACATGTCCAACAATTGAATTTCCTAAGGCAGGGCTATTCCTTACATTTAAACGTGTCGCTGTAACAATACCAATTTCTTTTTGTTCACTATTAATTGTTGGTTTCTGTTTTGTTTCAACAATTGGATCTGACACTTTCATCTTTAAAAACTGTAAGGGGACATAGCCTTCTTTCCCATCATAAGAAATTTTAGCCCACTCTTTTTCTTTTCCTAAAACTTGTACAGTTGTCCCTTGCTTTACTTTTCCTATAACTTTACTTTGCGTTGTCGGTTGCTCACGTATATTTAAATTCGTTGCATTCACTGTCGCTAAATTTTCTTCTTGTGCAAAAGCATTTGTAGTAACGAAAGATGCTGCTGTTGCTATAAATGCCCCCGTTATAACCTGTTTTGTCGTTTGTTTCATCTGTTCACTTAGAATATAAACAATGTTATATTCTTCAACCCTCCCTTGCCAAAATCAAGTTTCACTTTATCTTAACACACCACCCCGCATTCATTTTTCAAATATACTTATCGTTTTTCCCAGCATACTCCTCTTAACGAATACTATCATTTTCTTTATTTGGTTTTTTTTGTATAAAATCTTTTCTACCATGAAATATTACAAAAGGATGTATTTTAGATGGAGTATTATTTGATATTTAGGAGGACACCCATGATAAAAATCACTACTTTAGCATTAGCACTATCTTTATCCTTTTTTAGCGGTCTAAGTAGCGGACATGCTGCGAAATACGAATTTCATAACCTTGACGTAAATGCAGTAGCTCAAGATGGAGATGATTCCCAAGGAGACAGCAATGGCTCTAAAGATGGCAATGGCTCTCAAGGCGGCAATGGCTCTCAAGGTGGTAACGGCTCTCAAGATGGCAATGGCTCTCAAGGNNCGGCTCTCAAGGTGGCGGCGACTCTCAAGGTGGCGGCGGCTCTCAAGGTGGTAATGGTTCTAAAGCTGGTAACGGCTCTCAAGGTGGCGGTGGCTCTCAAGGTGGCGGCGGCTCTCAAGGTGGCAATGGTTCTAAAGCTGGCAACGGCTCTCAAGGTGGCGGCGGTTCTCAAGGTGGTAATGGTTCTAAAGCTGGTAATGGCTCTCAAGGTGGCAATGGTTCTAAAGCTGGCAACGGCCCTCAAGGTGGTAATGTAAAAGGACAAGGTACTACCGAACAAGGTGGCAATGGTTCCAAAGCTGGCAACGGCTCTCAAGGTGGTAAAGTAAAAGGGCAAGGTACTACCGAACAAGGTGGTAAACTTCCTAATACTGCAACACACTATCCTGCAGCAATCTTAATGGGCATTACTACATTCCTCTTTGGAATCACACTATTTGTTCGTAGAAAAAGAGTAAAATAATTAAACTAAAATAACTCCATCTATAAAATGCATGATACAAATAGCTCAATTACAATATAAATGGACCTTCATCTCGAACTTTATAAATTCAAGATGAGGGTCCATTTTAAAATTTATACATTTTCCTTTTTCGAAATATTAGTGGTATTTACAGGCAAAAAATTCAGGTTACAACTACAAATGACCAAAATACTATTGTTAGAAAAGATGAAATCCCCCTAACTTGTTATCTATTTTATTTCATAGAGAACAAGTTATATTCAAGCTAATCTTATTAAGAAAATGGCATTGTCTGAAAATCAAAAAATTAATATGCCTTGCCCCAATACACCATATGTTCAGCTTTTTGGCCACAACATACGCACGCTTCTGCTAGTGATTCCTGCTCAAATGGTATACACCGTGAGGATACGCCTACTTCTTCTTTTAATTTTTCTTCACAAGCAAGGTCTCCGCACCACATTGCTTTCATGAACCCTTGTTTCTCATTAGCAGCTTGTTTCATTTCATCAAAAGTTGTAACGCTGTATGTGTTTGCATCGCGAAACGCTTTTGCTTTATGAAATAGAGAAACGTGGATTTCATTAAGTAGCGATGTAATACGTTCTTCTAATTGATCCATTGATACAAATTCTTTTTCCTTCGTATCGCGTCTAACAAGTACTACCTGATTTTTCTCTATATCTTTTGGACCAACTTCTAGGCGAATTGGAACGCCTTTCATTTCATACTCATTAAATTTCCAGCCTGGCGTTTTATTACTCGCATCTATTTTTACGCGCGCAACTTTTTGAATACGCTCTTGTAGGCCTGCTGCTTTTTCTAACACTCCTTCTTTATGCTGAGCGATTGGCACAATGATAACTTGTACTGGTGCTACTTTTGGTGGCATCACTAGTCCATTATTATCACTATGAACCATAATAAGTCCACCGATCATTCTTGTTGATACTCCCCAAGATGTTTGGTGTACGTATTGCCATTTTCCATTACGATCTAAAAATTTAATATCAAACGCTTCAGAGAAATTTGTACCGAAGTTATGGGATGTTCCTGTTTGAAGCGCTTTTCCATCATGCATTAAACTTTCAATTGTATATGTTGCCTTTGCTCCTGCGAACTTCTCTTTATCTGTTTTCTGTCCTTTAATAACTGGAATAGCTAAGTAATCTTCACAGAAAGAAGCATATAAATTCAAGATATTTAATGTTTCTTCTTGAGATTCTTCAGCCGTTTCATGAATGGTGTGACCTTCCTGCCATAAAAACTCAGTTGTGCGAAGAAATGGTCTCGTCGTTTTTTCCCAACGAACAACTGAACACCACTGATTATATAGCTTTGGTAAATCATTATAAGACTGGACAATTTTTGAAAAATGCTCGCAAAATAACGTTTCAGATGTTGGACGAACGCAAAGTCTTTCTGCTAATTTTTCATCTCCACCATGTGTAACCCATGCTACTTCAGGCGCAAATCCTTCTACATGATCCTTCTCTTTTTGCAGTAAGCTCTCTGGAATAAACATTGGCATATATACATTTTCATGACCAGATGCTTTTAATTTTTCATCCATCACTTTCTGTATATTTTCCCATAATGCATATCCGTATGGACGTAAAATCATACACCCTTTTACACTTGAATAATCAACAAGTTCCGCTTTCTTCACAATATCGGTATACCACTGAGCAAAGTCTTCTTCCATTTTCGTAATAGCTTGTACTTGTTCTTTTGCCATATTCGCTTCCTCCTTTAGAAAATAAAAAAAGCCCGTGTCCCCTAAATAGGGACCGAGCTTTTGCCGGCGTTACCACCCTGATTCATGCACAAAAATTGTGCATGCTCTCTTTTTGATAACGGGAACTTCCCGCTGCATATGCAGAACGCAAAGGTAGGTTCTATATCGCCTTTTTAAGAATCTTTCAGCCAATCGAATTCTCTCTCTGCAAAAAAGGTTGGATATGTACTAGTCCTTTTTCATCGTTATAACAAGATAAATTTGTTGAATATCATAATATAAATCCCATTGCAAAACAATAGTTAATTTTCTTATTTTTATATATTCTTTTCTAATTTAGATGAAATTTAAACATACGTTTTTCGAAAAAGTTTTACAATTTGATGAGCAATCATACCAATGAGTGTTCCCACTAAAACAAAGAAACATGCAATGCCGTATCCCATTCCATCCCAACCACCAATAGCAAAGATTGTAATCGGAAAGAATGCTAAACAAAGAAGAATTATAATAAGTGCAAATATAATATCAAGCGATTTCTTTGGAAATTGTTTCTTTAATAAAAATGAAACGGCAAATACAGCAAGAATTGTTATAGCCCCAATTATAAAAAACACTTCAAAACCATCCATCCCATTCCCTCCTTCCATGTATCTTTGTATAATCATTATATGTTTAAATATTCTAAAAATAAATAATAAACTTTTTATAAAAACAAGTTTTTATAACCAGGTATTAATAGTAATATATAATAATAGATTGTATAACAGGAGGTATACGCAATGGGAAAAGCATTAACGAATCATGTAATCATTTTATCTTTTGACTGTTTATCGGCATTAGATCTTCCTATATTACAAGAACTTCCTCATTTTCAGCCTTTCATAAAGCAAGGTGCAATTGCTAAGAAAGTAGAAGCTATTTATCCTTCTGTAACATATCCAAGTCATGCCACTATTGTAACTGGTAATTACCCTAACAAACATGGTGTTGTAAATAATACATTACTTCAGCCTGGAAGGGAATCACCGGATTGGCATTGGTATCGTCGTTCTATTAAAGGAACAACATTATATGACGAGGCACGAAAAGCAAATTTAACAACTGCCGCCCTATTGTGGCCAGTTACAGGAAGAGCAAAAATTGACTACAACTTACCAGAAATCTTCCCAAACAGACCGTGGCAAACTCAAGTGCTCGTTTCATTATTTAGTGGCAGTCCACTTTATCAACTAGATTTAAATCATCGCTTTGGTCATATTAGAAATGGATTATCACAACCTGAACTTGATGATTTCGTTCTCGCTTCTGCTGTATACACCATTCAAACAAAAAAGCCTAACGTTATGTTTGTACATTTTACAGATTTAGATACACAAAGGCACTATCATGGATTTTCTTCTAAGGAAACAGTCGCCGCTATTCACAGACACGATGAAAGACTAGGAAAAATAATTCAAGCATTGAAAGATAGTGAAATATACGAACAAAGTACAATTATTGCTCTCGGTGATCATAGTGCTCTAAGTGAAAATAAATCGATTCAATTAAACGTTCTTTTCCATCACAATGGACTTATTTCTGTAAATAAAAAAGGGAAATTAATAGATTGGCGCGCCTATTGTCAAAGTTGTGATGGTTCTGCCTACATACATGTAAAAGATAAGAATGATATCCAAACGATACAAACAGTCCAACACCTTCTTGAAGAACTTCTTCAAGATAAACAAAACGGAATTGAATTCATACTCCATGATGAAGATGCAAAAGAACGTGGAGCTGATGGAAACTGTCTTTTCATGCTTGAGGCAAGGGAAGGCTATTACTTTACTGAAAACTATACAGGCAACTTTATAAAAGAAATTACAGAAAAGGATGTAACTCCTAGTAAAAAATATACGTTTGGTACACATGGCTACTCTCCAACAAAACCAAACTATGAAACTATCTTCATGGCTGCCGGAAAAGGCATTCGTCAAGGTACAAGTATTCCATATATGCGTCTTATTGACGAAGGACCTACCATCGCTCGTTTACTCGGGCTACATCTTGGTGAAACCGATGGAACCGTAATAGAGGATTTACTTCAATTGTAAAGAAGTTTGTATCTATGTAAAAGTTACGTAAAACTTACCTCTGTTTCTCTTTTTTCTATTTTTATTTTTGTACACTAATATTAGAACGCCTAATAAGGAGGAACATTCTATGAAAAAAATGTCCAGACAAGAAAAAAGCTGGATATTGTATGACTGGGCCAATTCAGTATACTCGCTCGTCATTACAACTGCACTATTTCCTATCTACTTCAAAGCTGCAGCAAAAGAAGCAGGTCTATCTGGAGCAACTTCAACAGCTTTTTGGGGATATGCAAATTCTCTCTCGACACTTGTAATTTCGATTCTCGCTCCTATTCTCGGTACAATTGCCGATTATAAAGGATTTAAAAAACGTTTTTTCACATTCTTTTTTGGACTCGGTATTATATTTACAAGTATGCTAGCAGTTGTACCTACATCACAGTGGTATTTACTACTAGGCTGCTATATGCTCGCTTTGATTGGATTTGCTGGAGCAAATATTTTCTATGATGCATTTTTAGTAGATGTCACAACAGCAGATCGAATGGATCGTATTTCAACACGCGGATTTGCGCTAGGTTATATTGGAAGTACAATTCCTTTCATCGGCTGCATCGCCCTTATTATCCTGGCACAAAAAGGAGCCATTCCATTATCAGTTGGTATTGCTAGTCAAATTTCCTTTGCCATTACAGCTCTTTGGTGGGGATTATTTACGATTCCGATGCTCAAAAATGTGGAACAAACACATTATATTGAACGTCATCCAAAACCAATTACGATGAGCTTTAAGCGTTTAGTTCATACCTTTAAAAATATCCGTCAATATCGCACTGTCTTTTTATTTCTACTTGCTTATTTCTTCTACATTGACGGTGTCGATACAATTATTACAATGTCCACAGCTTATGGAACAGACCTTGGTATTAATGCAACAAACCTACTTGTTATCTTATTTGTAACACAAATTGTCGCTTGTCCATTCGCATTGCTATATGGAAAACTATCTGAAACGTTTAAAGGCAAAAAAATGCTATATGTCGGTATTATTATTTATATCATCATTTGCACATACGCTTATTTCTTAAAAACAACACTCGATTTTTGGATTTTAGCTATGCTAGTCGCAACTTCTCAAGGCGGAATTCAAGCGCTCAGCCGCTCGTATTTTGCTAAACTAGTACCGAAAGAATCCGCAAATGAATTCTTCGGTTTTTATAATATTTTTGGTAAGTTTGCAGCTATTATGGGGCCAGTTCTAGTCGGTGTAACAACCCAACTAACAGGAAAAACAAATGCTGGTGTACTAAGTATTATCGTTTTATTTATAATCGGTGGATTCATACTAACACGGGTACCGGAAAATGCTACCTCTGTTACACCGCCAGCTCCAAAATCGGAAACACTATAATAGAAAATGTCCCTTTCTGCATACAGAAAGGGACATTTTTATATGAATCTGTAAACGGTTTCCTTCTACTGCTTGTACAAAAATAATTGATCAACCGTTGTCCCTAACACTTCAGCTAAACGAAATGCCAGCGCTAAACTTGGATCGTATTTATTATTTTCAATTGCATTTATTGTCTGTCTTGATACTTTACATTTATCAGCCAATGCACCTTGTGAAATATTATTTTCAGTGCGTAATTCGTAAATTTGATTTTTCACATTTTTTCTCCTAACCTGTAAAATCGTTTTTACAACATCAGTATATATTTGGCCGATATCGTTGTCAAAAAATTCCCATACAAAAAAGGAGCATGAATCGCTCCTTTTCCAGCAGAACCACATCATCCATCTCCTATGCGAAAGAATCCGTAGCCTTCTTTTGGTCTGTCTCCTCTTCTTTTTCATTTATTTTCATATGTGAAATTGGTAAAATTGCAAGTAAAATAAGGGACATTGCGATACAAAACACAACAATAAGCGAAGTTAATTCTTTTAATCCCCCAGCTAATGAGTTTCCAATTAATAGCATTCCCATAAATAGTGGTAAAATCGTACCATTTACACGTCCTACCATATGCTCTGGTACGAGCTGAATCATAAGCGTTCCAACAACAATGTTCACAGCAGCTAAACAAATTCCCGTCCCAAATCGCATCAAACTTGTAATCCAAAATGATGTAGACAGTCCTTCCACAAGAAATGACATAGCCAATACAATCATACCAAACACAAACATTTTTTTCGGATGTACCTTTGAGGCAAAAACTGCCGCAACGATGCCTCCAATTAACATACCTATTCCATCAGCTGCTGCTAAATATTGAACAGCTTCCTTTTCCAACCCTAATCGTTCGATCACGAGAAATACTTCCAACGGATTTGTTAGTCCTACTGCCAGGCCAATAATGGAGAAAGTAATTGAAATCATACATAAATTTTTTGTTTGAAGGACATACAGCCATCCTTCTTTTATATCACTCAATAATGAAATATTTTTAGGTTTCTCTTTTTCTACCCACTTTGGTAAAAATGAAAGAGTAATAGCTGATAATATAAACAATCCAATTAAGCTATATAGTGAAGTAAACAGCCCTAGTTGCGTATACACAAGCGATCCTACAACTGGTCCGAAGATTATAAATAGAGACTGCAACGTTTGATTCACTGCAATTGCGTTTGCTACTTGTTTTTCTTCTACATAACGCTTAAATATGCGCGATGATGAAGGCTGAGAAAATTGTCCAACAATCGCTGAAACAAGCGCTGCAAAAAATATAGCCTGCCAATAATCCATTTTTAACAAGAAAACAATCCCAATAATAGATACCACACTCAGCATATCTCCTGCTACCATCGTTCTCTTCGGATTCCAGCGATCCGCTAGCGCACCACCAATGAATGAAAAAATAAAAATAGGCGCGTATTCCATAACAGATAATAATGAAACTGAAACGGGATCATTATTTGTCCGCTCCATAACGAAATACAAAAGTGCCATATTTCGAATCCAAATCGCAAACTGCTGTAAAATATCAGATGTCATAACAAGCATAAATGCTCGATTTTTAAGTAAATCTTTCATGTTATTCCCCCTTTTTATAAACCGACCGTTCAGTCTATTTCAATATGAAAGAAAAGCTGCTGATTTATGATTCAGCTGCCAATCCTTGTAACAATACATCAATTGCTTTCTTATAAATACGCTTCATTTCTGTAGGATCTAACTCGTAATACAGTACGCCTAATCCCGATAGTAAACCATTTACAATATACATCAAATCACGAATATCTCCTTGACGGAATTCACCAGATTTGATTCCTTCTTCGATGAGTTTCTCAAAAACACCATATGAAGCTCTTGCTAAAACAAGCATTTCATCTAAAATCTCTTTACCTACAACTTGACTCATCGAGAACTCTTCTACTGCACTGAATATGGGTTGTTGTATATCTTCCACATGATACTCTGCAAGCCCATATAATTTTTCTGTACTTGTATGATACTGCTTTTCTTTTTCATTCCATTTTTCAAGCCAATCATACGTATGTTGTTTAACTACGAATAAAAATAATTCTTCCTTACTTTTAAAGTGATAATAAATACTTCCTTTACTACGCTTTGTAATTTCACAAATCTCTTCCATAGATGTTGCCGCGTATCCCTTTTGTGAAAATAACTCTTCCGCTTGATACGCTATCTCTTTTTTGATTTCTTCTGCACTTTTTCTCATGTTCACACCTCACATAAAGTGAAACTTTAATCAGTGGGGGTTTTCTTCATCCCTCACTAATTATTAGCCCTCACCAATCGGGCTTTTACGGGCAGTTTATCTCTCGCCCAATTTTGAGGTGGGATTATTACTGCCCGTTAACGCGGATAAACCGACCGTTCAGTCTAATATTAACAAATATAAAACCTCTTTTACAAGAGGCAATATTCCTTATTTAGGAAAAAGTATTTTCAAACCATGTTCGAAGTGTATGAATCACTCCAATTTTCAAACCAAGTTTAACAAGAAATACGCCACCTGCAATTGCTAAAAATAAAGCTACCTTTCCCTTATTTTTGACTTTCGGCTTTTTCTCCATGTGCATTCCCCTTATAACATCATATATTCCTGATTTATCAATACAATACTCTTAAACAAACGTTTGATTAGCTGGTTTTATGCGCGTTCAAGCCAACTAATCAAACGTTTGTTTAAAAAGATATACGCCCATAAAGGGCGCATTTTTTTAATCTCCCCCGCCGCCTCCGCAGCTACCACCATCACCGCCCGAAGAACCACTGTCGCCCCAAAAAGAACTTCCGCAATCATTTGAGTTATCAGAACCCGCAAAGAAAAATGGGGTAGAGGTAGTAGTTGTCGTACTATCACCATTACCTGTTTTATAAAGATTTACTTTTCGTTTATTTCCTCTAATTGATTTGACAATCATTCCGATGAAAACTAAAAATAATAATGCCGCTATCACAAAACCCATATAAACCCCTCCTTTATTCTTCTAGTAATTGTAATAATCGTTCTATCTTCTCTAAGGAAATAAATCGTGACTCGCGCAGTATCTCTTTCCCTTCATGAAATAATAAAACGGTTGGCCCTGTAAATACTAAATACTCTGCTGCAATTTTTTTCATATCCTGTAGTGAAATTACAATATTTTCTATACCTTGGTATTGTTCTAATAAGTGATTTACTTTCTGTAACATCACATCACAAACACCACAATTTTCCGTTTTGATGAATAAAAGCACTACATCTTTTGCTTTAATATATGCTACTAATTCTTCTATCGTTTGAAATTTTCTCATGTTATTCTATCCCTCTTAACGCAATTTACGAAACATTTGATCTTGGTACATACGAAATGCTGAATTTCCTTTTATTTTTCGCTTCTCCATTAGTTGTTGAAATCGGAGAGTTTTTGCTGTTAACTCCTCTTTTAGTTGTGCTCGTTCTGTTTCATCGTAACAACAAACGATTAAATCTTCTATTTTCAATATATCCTTTTGTAATTCCATTTCTACTGGAATCATTCTAGCATTTTTCAAAATTTTATAGCTCATCCTAAGATCCGGGGGTACCATCGAAAGGTCTTCTAATTGTAGCGGTTTTCCCTTACCAGGAATATCATCAAGATCACCCTTATTGATTGCTTGACGAATTCTTTCTTCAGCAATACTTAAGAAAACATCCATTCCGTAACCTCCCTTACATATTTTTACTATTATTTTACATGAAAAACTTATATGATACCATAATATGGTGTATGAAAAATAAACTTCCAAAATATAAAATGCGGTGCCTCTTACAATAGAGCCACCGCATTTCATCAATCTTTCTTCAATTTTCTTGCAATCCCATTTCCTAAAGATTGTAATCCTTGGACAAGAATAATTAAGATAAAAACCGTTGCATACATTACTTCTGGTTCATAACGTAAATGTCCAAAACGATAAGCTAAATCACCAAGGCCACCAGCTCCTACAAGACCAGCCATCGCTGTTGCACCTATTAATCCAATCGTCGCAATTGTAAGTCCTAATACAAGGGATGGACGCGCTTCTTTCACCATAACATGCCAAATAATCTTTACTGTAGAAACTCCCATCGCTTGATATGCCTCAATTACACCACGATCCACTTCTAGTAACGCCGTTTCCATTAAGCGTGCGATATAAGGAGCTGTAAACACAACAAGCGGTACAATAACACCTTTCACACCAATTGACGTTCCCATCAGCAGCTTCGTAAAAGGTAAAATGAAGAATAGTAGAATAATAAATGGAAGAGAACGAATCACATTAATAATCGTATTCAAAATGGGGTATACAATTTTATTCTCATGTTGCCCACCAGGTCTTGTTAACACAAGTGTGACGCCAAGTGGCAATGCAATGATAACTGATATAAGTAGTGAAATGGATGTCATTTGAAATGTTTGAATCGTCGCTTCCCATATCATCTTACTCCATTCATCCCAAAAGGACTTGCTTCCCATACTCTTCCTCTCCTCCTTCTACGATAATTCCTTGTTCCCTTAAAAACGTTAAAGCCCGTTTTACCTCGTGCTTTTCACCTTGCATATGAACAACGAGTTTACCATATGATTCTGATTTCAGTTGTGTAATATTTCCTGATAAAATGTTCGGATATACTTGAAATCGCTTCGTAGCAACAGCAAGTGCCGGTTCTCCTGAAGAGTTTCCGATAAAGGACAACGTTACAATTTCACCAGTATTTTTTAGTTCTTTCTGTATTTCCTCTGGAATCTTAACCGCTAAAGCACTATTCACAAATTTTTTCGTTGTTTTATGTTGTGGGTTTGTAAAAATCTCTTTCACTGTTCCACTTTCTGCGATAGCGCCCTTTTCCATCACAGCAACTCGATCACATATGCGCTGAATGACGTTCATTTCATGTGTAATGAGTAAAATCGTAATCCCAATTTTCTCATTAATTTCTAGTAACAGATCTAAAATCGACTCCGTTGTTTCTGGATCTAACGCGCTCGTCGCTTCATCACTTAACAACGCTTCTGGTTCATAAGATAACGCACGCGCAATTGCAACACGCTGTTTTTGTCCACCAGAAAGCTCGCTTGGATACGCATCTTTTCTATCAAACAGATCAACAATACGTAAATACTTTTCTACTCTTTTTGCAATTTCTGTTTTTGAAATCCCAGCTAATCGCAAAGGCAGTGCAATATTTTCATAAACATTAACTGTTTTCAACAAGTTAAACCCTTGAAAAATCATCCCGATTTTTTGTCTCGCCTTCGCCAACTCTTTTGACGATAACGTCGTTAAATCTTTTTCATTTACAATGATATTACCTGTTGTTGGTTTTTCTAATAAGTTTACACAGCGGATTAATGTACTCTTACCAGCACCGCTATATCCAATGATTCCAAATACTTCCCCCTTCTCTACTTTCAGAGAAGTTGGTTTCAGAGCTTCTACCTTACCTTTTTGTGTTGTAAATACTTTAGAAACATTCTTCAATTCAATCATGATAATCAGCTCCTACCAAGACGGTAAAACAGAACCATCGAATTTCTTCTCAATAAACTCTTTTACTTCTTTAGACTGATACGCTTTTTTCAACTTTTTCACAACCGCATCATCTTTATTTTCTGTACGAACAACTACCCAGTTCACATATGGTGAATCTTTTCCTTCGCGGAAAATAGAATCTTTAGCTGGACTTAACTTTGCACCTAATGCAAAGTTTGTATTAATTGCTGCAGCTTTCACTTCTCCTAATTGTGTTGGTAATTGTGACGCCTCTAACTCAACAATTTTCAAATTCTTCGGATTCTCAATAACATCTTTTGCAGTTGCTTTTTCTGTTGCTTTCGGATCAACTTTTAAAACACCTGCTTTTTCAAATAGCTTTAATGCTCGAAGTTCATTCGTTGGATCATTTGGTACAGCAATCGCATCTCCATCTTTTAACTCTTTTACATCTTTTAAACTTTTAGAATATACTCCCATCGGGAATGTGACCGTTGAAAATACTTCTGTCAATTTCAGATTACGTTCTGCTTTAAATACATCTAAATAAGACTTCGTTTGATAACTATTTACGTCAATGCTTTTTTCATCTAACGATACATTCGGCGCTACATAATCATTAAATACTTTTATGTCGACTTGCACCCCATCTTTTGCTGCTACTTCTTTTACTTTTTCAAAAATTTGTTCATGTGGCCCCCCAGTCACACCAACTGTAATTTTTTTCTCATCTAGCGCTTTTGCCTCCTTACCCGAATCAGCACTACATGTCCCTAATAACAAGACCGCTCCACAAGAAATACTTAATAATAGTTTTTTCATATACAATTTCCCCCCACATATATTCTCTCTCTTCAAACAAAAAACACCTCTCAAATAAGAGAGGTGTCGAATAAACAAAATAGGCTCCTCTCTTATCTTCCAAAACGAAAATCGTTTTGCAGGAATTAGCACCTTAGCTTATTATTCATAAGCTCGGTTGCCGGGCATCATAGGGCCAGTCCCTCCGCCTCTCTGGATAAGAGTATTTGTATGTATTTGTTCAAAAGTTATGGTACTAATAGTAAATCTTACAAAAAATTTTGTCAATGCTATTTTTCTGAATATATTTTATTTTTATCTTGAAACATCTTAGAAAGAATGAGCCATCACTATGTACAAAGTATGCGCATCATTACTATACTAAGTAACAGCACATATACGAAAAGAGGTTACATTTTATGAATGAATCATCATCTATACAAGCCCTGCTCCTATCTCAAATAGAAAAACTATCTCAAGCCTTTCATTACGATTTTTTATATGAAGAGGATCAAAAAGGAACACTATGCCAAATCCTTTTACGCGACGATAATGGCTCTATCGCAGCAACACCACTTAGTTTTCATATGTTGGTAAACGAGGGCACTGGGAAAGGTGAACTTATTTTTTATCACGAACATGGTGAGTTTCATCGTCAAAAATTTGATATTTATACAGAAGACAGCATCGTTAAGTTGCTGTTGTTCATTCAAGAACGTTTGCAAGTCAATCAATGAAAATAATGAAAGCAGCCACAAAAAGTGGCTGCTTTCATTTTATACTCCTAAATAACTTTCCCTCTTATTTTTCAGTACGATCCATTTCCTCTAAATTCCAAACTCGTGTCACCCAAGACTCGTAAAAAGAGGGTTCATGAGAAACGAGTAAAATTGTTCCTTGATAATTTTGCAAAGCTTCTCCTAATGCTTCTTTCGCATGCACATCTAAATGATTCGTTGGCTCATCTAAAATTAATACATTACTTCGCTTTAACATAAGTTCACATAAGCGTACCTTCGTCTGTTCTCCACCACTTAGTAAGTGAAGCGGCTGCCGAATATGCTCTTCTTTTAAACCACATCTCGCTAAAGATTGCCGGATTTCTTTTTGCGTCATATCCGAACGCCCTGACCATACTTGTTCAAGCGGAGTAATTTCTTTCGCAAATTCTTCTTGTGCAAAATATGCGGGCTGTACTCGTTCTCCAATACTTACCGTTCCACTTAATGGTTTTAATTGCCCTAGTAATGTTTTTAACATTGTTGTTTTTCCAATTCCATTATGACCAACAATTGCGATCTTCTCGCCCCTTTTCACTTGTAAATTAAGGGATGTAAACAATGGTTCTGCATAACCAATCTGGATTTGCTGCGCTTGTAATATACGGCTCACAGGCTCATTGTGAACTTGAAAATGAAAACGCGGCCGCGGCGCATCATTAGGCTTTCCAACCTTTTTCATTTTCTCCAATACCTTTTCGCGGCTTTTTGCTTGCTTTGCTTTTCGGATTTTATTTTTTTGAATAAAACCCTCTAAATTTGCAATTTCCTTTTGCTGCCTTGTATAAGCTGCTTGTAATTGTTGTTTTTGAAGTTGATAGCTTTCTAAAAAGCTTTCATAATTCCCCGCATAGCGCTTTATTGTTTGCCCTTCTAAATGATAAATCACATTCGTAATACTGTTTAAAAATGATTCATCATGTGAAACGACAATATAAGCATGCTCATACGTTTGTAAATATGCTCGTAGCCAATCAATATGAAGCGTATCTAAATAATTTGTTGGCTCATCTAGCAATAAAATGTGTGGCTTTTCTAAAAGAAGCTTCCCGAGTAATAACTTTGTACGCTGGCCACCACTTAATTTTGAAACATCTTTTTTCATCCCTAAATCTAACAAGCCTAAACCAGCTGCTACTTCTTCTATTTTTGTATGAAGTTGATAAAAATCTGAACCTTCTAGTACACTTTGTAATTTTCCATATTGCGTTAATAGCTTCTCTAAGTCCGTTTCTTTGGCCATCTTTTCAGCAATATTCATCATTTCACGTTCAATCATATACAGGTGAGAAAAAGCACTTTGTAAATATTCTTCAATCGTTGTCCCTTCTTGTAAATCAATATGCTGCTGTAAAAAACCGACCTTCACATGTGGAAACCATTCAATTGTTCCCCCATCAGGTAAAATCTCTCCTGCTAAAAGACGAAGCAATGTAGATTTCCCTGCACCATTACTTCCTACAAGCCCAACGTGATCACCTTGTAATAACCGAAAGCAAGCACTATATAAAATGGTTTTATCTCCATACGTATGTGTAAGTTTTTCTACTGTTAATACACTCATTTTTGTTCTCTCCTTTTCTTTATCACTAACAAGCCAAATAGAGAGAACAGCAAAATAAAGATCTTATTTAATTGTGTATACATGAAAAATGGGTAAGGTGAACACACCTTACCCATTACAAAATATTATTGTAAAAAAGGATTAAGGTTCTTTACCTGCTGTCTTCAATTTGGCTTACACTTTAAAAATGGGCAGACTTCTCCCATATCAAGCTAAAACCATTTGAAGAACAGTTGATAAAGTCATCTTATCCTTTCACTCCTTTATAAATCATTATCGTCTTATAATAAGCATGTACCATGCTCTTATATTTTATTCGTTATCAATCTGTTTGTTCCTCTTTTTCACAAAAGATTTCTTCATACATTTTTTCCATTGCATAAGGACTTGTAAATTCTAAAGTTAACGATTTCCACATATAAATTCGTCTTTGTAATTCCATACCATATTCTGTACTCACGATCCTCTTTAACTCTGGAGTATGCACTTCTTCCTCAAACTGCTTTACTGACTTCTGTTCACCTGTTGAATAATCTGTCAAACAGCCAATAACTCCTCGACCATGCTCTTGTGATTTCTCTTCTAAATCAAACAGAATCGTATGTATACATCCTGTAACAAGGAACACTTCCCGCTGAAGATTTCCTCTTGCCTGCTTATGCATAATACGATAAAAAGCATTCTTCAATTCATAAAAGGAAACCCTCGTATCAAATTCATCATAGTTTTTACGAAGCAACATGATTTTGGCTAGTTCCGCTCTTGCATCCATACTTTTCAATAAATCTGTTACTAACGATATTGCATGTTCCACATATTCCAGTCGAATCATAGAATCCGTCAGTTCATCGAATACCTTTTCAAATTTCCCTACTAAAAAATTCCCCGTGAATTCTGGCGTTTCTTCTAAAAATTCTTCACGTAATTTCATCAAATGTGTTAATCTTTCCACTTCTTCATCTGTTATATCAGAATCTTCTTCTAAACCAAGCTGCATGATGCTAATCTTGGTCTTTAATTGTAACTTTATCTTTTCTACATTATCTGCGTTTAACTCATCTACCATTTGTCGAATCGTTTTATTCATCATATCTCCTCCACACAAAAAACCTCTCAACAATTATTATACCAAAAATTGTTAAGAGGCTTTTGTTACTTCCGCATATAAGGAGCTAATATTTCTAAAATCTTCGCTTTATCTTCTTTCAGTTCAAGTGATGTCAACATATCCATTGTGCGAGGACGTGGTAAATTCACACGCACTTCACCAATAACCGTCGCTGGCCTTTGCGATAGAATAAATACCCGGTCGGATAATAAAATTGCTTCATCCAAGTCATGTGTTACCATTACGATTGTTTGTTTCTCTTGATGCCATGAATCTAAAAGCCAACGATGCACTTCCATTTTTGTAAATGCATCGAGTTTACCAAATGGTTCATCAAGTAGCATAATTGGTTTTTCACACAAATACGTACGAAGGAAACTAATGCGCTGACGCATACCACCGGATAATGCATCTGGGTAATGATTTGCATATTCAGCTAGACCAAACTGCTTCAAAGCTTCCATTCCATTTGCCAATCGCTCTTTCTTTGGCTTTCCATCAATTTCTAATGGAAGAACAATATTTTGCAGCGCTGAGCGCCACGGAAGCAACAGATCTTGCTGCGGCATATAACTTACAATATCCTGCTTTTGAACGAGAGTATCGTTGTAAATTACCTCACCACTCGTCGCCTCTTCAACACTCGCAATCAGATTTAATAACGTACTTTTCCCGCAACCACTTGGGCCTACAAATGAGACAAACTCACCTTCTTGTATAGAAGCACTAATCTTTTCTAGTACATTTTTTCCATCAAACGCTTTTACAACATCTTTTATTTGTAATCCGTTCATTTTTCACTTGGAAGGAATTCATTTGTAAAGGCATCTTTCACATCAATTTTCTTTTTAATAACTTTGTTATCATATAAGAAATTCATGTAATTCGTCCAAACTTCTTCCTTCTGCACTCCCCATGCTTTCGCATCGTCTTGATACTTTGTGCTTAGCCACTTTTGGCTCTCTTGTACTAGTTCTTTATTAATATCTGGTACATTTTTAATTAAAATATCAGCCGCTTCTTTTGGCTCTTTAATTGCAAAATTATATCCTTCTGCTGTTGCATTCATGAATTTTTTCACAAAGTCTTTATCATTTTTCGTATGTTTTTCACTTGTAATAATGACTGGGCTATAAAAATCTAATGCTGGATCTAAGTCTTTTACCATAATTGTATTTAATTCTTTTCCTTGGCGTTTCGCTTCGATACCATCCCAGCCATAATAAATCCATTCAAAATCTGCATCTCTACCAATTGATTTAAAGAAATCAGTTTGTCCAAGAACAATCTTTTCTACTTTACTAAAGTCAGCTTGATGTTTATCCATAATTGTTTTTAACGTCGCTTCTTCTGCTGGTGCTCCCCAGCCTCCATAACGTTTTCCTTCAAAATCTTTTGGAGAAGTAATATTGTCTTTTTTCAACGATGCAAATGCAGATGTATTATGTTGAATAATTGCCCCAATTGAAACGACCGGAATTCCTTCAACGCGAGCTGATGTTACATTTTCTTGATAACTTACACCGAAGTCCGCTTTTCCTGATGCAATCATTTGCTCCGCTGATACATTATCACCTGGTTGAATAATTTCTACATCTAACCCTTGCTTTTTATAGTAGTCTTTCGTCTTCGCTACATATAAACCAGTATGGTTCGTATTTGGAAACCAATCTAAAACAACTTTTACTTTCTTTTCTTTATCTGTACTCTCTTCTTTCTTCGCTGCATTACAACCGACCACGCCCACAGCTAACAACGCTGCTAGCATAACTTTTAAACCTTTTTTCATTTTTTATCGTCCTTTCTATAGATCCATGGTGCTGTTAGTCTTGCCATAAATTCTACGATAAAATACAAAAGTAATGTCACCATTACGATAATCGCTGCGATACCAAATACACGAGCTGTTAAAAAGGATTTTGTTGCACGCGTAAGCATAACGCCTAACCCTTCACTCGCACCGAGCCATTCTCCAATAATGGCTCCCATTACGCTATATGTAACCGCAATTTTCAAACCCGAGAAAAAGTACGGGAGCACGGCTGGAAACTTTACCTTTTGATAGACTTGCCATTTCGTCGCACGCATTGTTTGTAATAGCTTCAACATATTCTTATCCACAGTTTGAAAACCTTCTAAAATACTAAGGGCAATTGGAAAGAAACAAACAAGAATCACGACCATTACCTTTGGCAGCATCCCATAGCCAAACCAAATAATGAATAAAGGTGCTAGTACAACAATTGGTATCGTTTGTGATATTACGAGTAACGGATTAATTAAAATGCGAAATAGCGGAATAACGTCCATAATAATTGCAATACTCGTTCCAAGTAAAATCGCAAAGAATAGCCCGATAATAACTTCTTGTAATGTTTGCATTGTATTTGGTAACAATAAATCTTTCATTCCAATTAGCTCTTGAACAATCGTAGAAGGTTTTGGCAAAATCCACGGTTCAATTTGAAATAATGAAACAGACCCTTCCCATATAGCAATGAGAAGGATAAGCCAAATCGTTGTAATTGTTATGTTAGATCGTTTCTGGTTTTTCATATTCATCACGGTACTTCCAAACTTTCTCATCAATCGTTACACCCGTACTTGGACGATAATGAATTTTAATAGAAGTAATCACTTCTTCTGCTCCAGCATCGACACAAGCTTGTTGCGCACGCTTAATAACATCAAGAAGCACATCTAATTCTCCTTCCAGCGTTGTTTCCATTGCACCTACTTCATAGCGAACACCAGATTGTTGTACGACTTCAATTGCCTTATCAACAACGGAATATACATCTTTGTTTTTCGCTTGTGGTACAACTGAAAATGAAATAGTAACTTGTTGTGACATACTAAAATCCCCCTTGCAAAATGTTGTGTAAAAAAGAAAAGGCTTTCCTGCAAAATACGCAGGAAAGCCTTGTATGCAAGTTATTATACAATAACATGTGCTTACATCACTTTAAGTAACTCCCTACGCTGGCATTATCCAGATCAGGTTGAGGGTCGATGCTTTCTTACATCCTCTCAGCCAATTGGCTCCCCGGTCTTAATTCGTTTTCATTGTAGCATGATTTATTTTTTCAAACAAACAAATCCACATTTTTTTCATAATATGATACTGCTTACAATCTATTGGTCATATATTTTATCATAGCAAAAATACAAGCATATTAAGGAGGGTAAAAATGGGAATCCGTTTTATTCAAATCTCTTCTATTTATTTTATCATCGGTGTTTGTATGGGGTTATTCATGTCAATTTCATCTAATTTCAAATTGACCGCAGTTCATGTGCATGTTTTATTACTGGGCTGGACTTCTATGATGTTGGCAGGTATTTTATATTATATTTTCAAAGAAGCTGGCACCTCAAAACTTGGTAAATTACATTTTTGGCTCTTAAATATTGGACTACCGATTATGATGATTGCACTCGCCTTTGAGATTTATGGACATCATACAGCTATACCTTTTGTTGCTGGTGGAAGTATTCTTGTTGTTCTTGCTATTATCATTTTTGCTATTAATATTTTCACCCACATGAAAGACTCTCAAAAATAAGTCTCTTTCAGAAGAAAAAGCAGAAATAGATGAATTCGTTTCTGCTTTTTTCTTTGCAGTACATTTATTATATGTATTCATCATTATATATAATTAAAATGAATATTTTTGCAAAATAATGTCACAAAATATAGTGAATGTTACATTTTATGTGTTATATAATAAAAAAGTTGATTTAACAAGTTTTCATTTGAATAATTTTATAATTATCATTCGAATTAAATTATTCAAAAATATCTTACTATATAAATTTCGGAGGTAGTTTATCATGTTTTGGCTACAATTTATTACCTTACTACTCTGCATTTTTATCGGTGCACGTCTTGGCGGAGTTGGACTCGGAGTGATGGGTGGAGTTGGTATGGCAATCCTCGTGTTCGTCTTCCACTTACAACCTACCGCTCCTCCTATTGACGTTATGCTGATGATTTTAGCAGTGATTACAGCTGCTGGTGCCCTGCAAGCTGCGGGCGGAATGGAATACCTTGTCCATCTTGCAGAAAAAGCACTTCGTAAAAATCCAAAGCGCATCACATTCTTCGCACCGATTGTGACATATTTATTTACATTGTGTGCCGGAACTGGTCACGTTGCTTACTCTGTACTTCCTGTTATTGCAGAAGTATCACGTGAATCAGGAATTAGACCAGAGCGCCCGATGTCAATTGCCGTAATCGCTTCGCAACAAGCCATTACAGCAAGTCCAATTTCAGCTGCAACAGTAGCTTTATTAGCGATGCTAGCTGATTATCAAATTACATTGTTAGATATTTTAAAAGTAAGTATTCCTTCTACTTTTATCGCTTGTATGTTAGCGGCATTCGTTGCAAGTAAAATGGGCAAAGAGTTAAATGAAGATCCCGAATACTTAAAGCGTTTAAAAGAAGGGATGATCCCAAAACTAGAAGAAAAGAAAGAATTTATCGGTGCAAAAGGTGCCAAGTTATCTGTTATTCTTTTCTTGTTCGCAACTATTTTTGTTGTTCTTCTTGGTTCATTCGAAACACTTCGTCCAGGATGGATGATAGATGGAAAATTAGTTCGCCTTTCTATGCCAAATACAATTGAAATGGTCATGCTTACAATTGCTGCTCTTATTATTATCTTCTGTAAACCAAATGTAGAAAGCATTGTATCTGGTAATGTCTTTAAAGCAGGCGCTACAGCTGTTGTTGCAATATTTGGTATCGCTTGGATGGGAGACACATTCTTTAACGGAAACTTAAATACAATTCAAGGTTCGATTCAACACTTAGTAACAAGTGCACCATGGTTATTCGCTATTGCATTATTTATTCTATCTATTTTACTTTATAGCCAGGCAGCTACAGTACGTGCGTTAGTGCCACTCGGATTATCACTTGGTATTTCACCAGCACTACTCATTGCAATGTTCCCTGCCGTAAACGGTTATTTCTTCATTCCAAACTACGGAACAATCGTTGCTGCAATCAACTTTGACCGCACAGGAACAACACGTATTGGTAAATATGTATTAAACCATAGCTTTATGATTCCTGGCCTTGTCGCAACATTTACTTCCATCGGAATTGGAATGCTACTCATTTCAATTATGTTTTAGTATTACAGGTACAAATCTTTTATCATATAAAGATTTGTGCCTTTTTTACGCATAAAGCTAAAAAAAGGGATTTTTGTTATATAATTCATATGAAAAGTATTTATTCGAGGTGAAACATGGTACAAGGCGAGAAACAAGAATTGTTAATCGATGTAAAAAAGTGCACAAAAATAGCTAATATTTCTCTTCTTCTATTGGGGATTATTACTTTTATTATTTATTCTCTATTATGGGGAATTTCTATTAATCTTGATTATATATTTTTAGCAATCTCTTTTGCACTTTACTTTATCTTAATTATTGCACACGAATTGTTACATGCATTCGGCTTTATTGTTTTCGGAAAGGCAAGTTATAAAGATATTAAATTTGGTATCATCATGCGTTACTTCATGCCGTATGCGCATTGCAAAGTCCCTATGAAAAATAAAGCTTTCAAAAAGGCGCTCTTACTTCCTGTCGTTGTAACAGGAATCATTCCGTTTATAATTGGTATTATGTTTGGATATGGTTTACTTACCTTTGTCAGTGTAGGTTTAGTCGTTGGCGGTGCTGGCGATATCATGATTTATCAACTTATCAAAAATCTTCCGGATGACATAATGATTCAAGATCATCCGAGTGAACCTGGCTGCATTGTTTTAGAAAATAAGAGCTGACAATTTCGTCAGCTCTTATTTCATGTAATCAAAAGTTTGTTTACACTGTTCATTCAATAATTTCTACGTTATACCCTTTCTTCTCTATCCCACTTAACACTTCTTCAATATGATTTTTATCTTTCGTTTCTAATGACAAATGGAGTTGTGCATATCCCGGAAACACCTTTGTTCCAATCCGCTCTAAATGAATGTGTAGCACATTCGCTTCAAAACTCGTTACAATTTCAAGTAAGTGCTGCAAATGTCCTGGTTTATCTTTAATCATTGTTGCAATATGAACAAAGCGACCAGCTTCCACCATCCCATGTTCAATAATACGGGTAATAAAGTTAACATCAACATTTCCACCACTTAAAATCGACACAACTTTTTTCTCTTTCACAGGAATCTTTTGATAGAGCAATGCGGCTAACGAACTAGCCCCTGAGCCTTCTACTAATAATTTATTTCGTTCCAATAGCATTAACATCGTTCGTGCTATTTCCATTTCATCTACACAAAAAATATCATCTACATATCGCTCCACAAGCTGAAATGTAAGTTCTCCCGGTCTTTTCACTGCGATTCCATCTGCCATAGTTGGTGAAGATTCCACAGTAATTACTTTCTTTTCTTCCAGGGATTGCTTCATTCCTGGACAAGCAAGCGCTTGTACACCATACACTTTCACCGACGGTTTTTGTTCTTTAATCGCCATCGCAACACCTGCAATTAAACCACCACCACCGACAGGACAAATAACAGCTTCGACGTCATCAAGCTGCTGCAATATTTCTAAACCTACCGTTCCTTGACCAGCAATTACAGCAGCATCATCAAATGGATGGACAAATTTCGCACCAGTTTGTTCTTTCAAATCTAGCGCATAGGCTAATGCATCATCAAATACATCACCATGCAACTCTACATGTGCGCCATATCGTTTCGTCGCAAGCACTTTACTAAGCGGTGCACCTTTTGGCATCACAATCGTACAGGGAATATCAAGCATATTACTAGAATAGGCCACACCTTGTGCATGATTTCCCGCAGACGCTGCAACAACCCCATTTTCTAATTCACCTTTATCAAGAGAAACCATCTTATTATAAGAACCACGCACTTTAAAAGAACCCGTCTTTTGTAAATTCTCAAGCTTTAAATATACTTCATTATGCGATAGTTCACTAAATGTACTCGAATAATCTAGCGGTGTCATATGGACAATGCCCTTCATTTTCTCATGAGCAGCTATAATATCTTGTAATGAAATCATGCATTCGCCTCCGAAACAATATATGTTCATATATATTAGTTTAAGCGGCGCAGTTTATTTTATGCGGTAAAAAGGAACCATTTCTATACTCGGCATTTTTCCATATATCAAAATCTCAGGAAGATATAGCATATCCTCCACAAAAAAATGGCTGTCAATAAAGACCAGCCATTTTCTTCGTACTCTCATAAGGTGAATCTGCTAAACTTATCGCTGAAATAACGGAAACCCCATCTGCCCCCGCTTCTATAACAGAAGCCGCATTTTCAACTGTGATTCCTCCAATTCCCACAATCGGAACTGTAATTCCCGCATCTCTAAAATGACGCAAACCTTTCGTTCCCTGTACCGCTTTTGTATCTTTTTTCGTGCTCGTTGGAAAAATAGGCCCTACTCCTAAATAATCCGCACCATTTGCAATTGCAAAACGAGCTTCTTCTATTGTATGAGCAGATACCCCGACAATTTTATCACCCATTTTTTCACGAACCGATGTGATCCCTTCATCACCTTGTCCGACATGAACGCCATCTGCATCCAATTCAATTGCTAACTCTACATCATCATTCACAATAAAAGGTACATCATATTCTTTACAAAGCGCTTGTAACTGCTTAGCAAAACGCACTCGTTCTTCTCTAGTTAAGGCACCTTCACCCTTTTCACGGAATTGGAAAAGCGTTACCCCGCCATCCAACGCTTCCTTCATTACTTGTAATGGATCCCGCTTACAATTGTTACTTCCCATGATAAAATACACTTGCAATAATTTAGACATTTGCTCTGTTTCAATACGTGCCATTCCTCTCATCCCTTCTTACTACACCTCTTGGATATTTCCATATTGTGCAATATCATTTGCAATTGTGTTTGCTAACTGGTTTAAAAATTCGATTTGGAAACTTCCTGGACCTTGCTCTACTGTTTTACTTGCAGCTATTTCTGCCGCTACCCCATAAAATGTTAATGCCGCAACCGCCGCTTTCACATAATCTTTTTCAACTGCTGCAAATGCCCCTAGTACAGAAGTTAATAGACAACCTGTACCTGTCACTTTCGTTAAAATTGGATGACCATTGCGAATAATAAACGTCCGCTCTCCATCTGTTACAACATCTTCTTTTCCAGTAATCACCGCAACTGTATCTATTTCATCTGCTGCTTGTTTCGCAATTCCGACAACATCACCATTGCCAGCGCCAGCATCCACACCTTTAATCTCCCACTTCTCATTAATAACATTGGCAATTTCTGCTGCATTCCCGCGAATCATTGCTAATTTCACTTCACCCGGAATATGTCTTGCCACTTCTGTTCGATAAGACGTTGCCCCTGCACCAACTGGATCAAACAATACAGGTACATGATGTGTATTCGCAGACTTTCCAGCGATCACCATCGCTTCTACTTCTTCAGGACGAAGCGTACCCATGTTTAAAACAAGTGCTCCTGCAATGCTTGCCATTTCAGCTACTTCTTCTTTTGCATATGCCATAACTGGTGATGCTCCTAATGCAAGTAAACCATTTGCTGTAAAGTTTGTTACAACGACATTTGTAATATTATGCACAAGTGGATTCGTCTCTCTTACTGTGTCCACTATTTTTGCGATTTCTTTTATATTCATTCTTTTCATCTCCTAATTTCATAATGGGAGATACACCAAAAGACACTTTGCGTATGCAAAGTGCCTGAACATGTGCTACTTACACTCTCCCTACGCTGGCATTATCCAACAGGTTCAAATGGTCAACGGGCGGTTTAGCCGTACTCTCAGTTCGCATCCGCAAACTCCCATGTTTTCTTATTCATCTATTTCAGAGTCTACTCTTATTCTATTAAAATAACAAGTTACAAATTAAACATCTAATATAAAAGCTTTCTTCTTTGGTGGGAGAGAGCATCCACTCATGCATAGAAGCGGTCAGTTCCTTTTTTCACCCCATGCCATGTGAAAACAGAAGGAGGGAATGAGTGAAGAACTTCTTTTGTTTTCATAACAGTGATTTATATGTTAAAAAATCAAAACGAATTTATATAAAAAATAGTGATAGAAAATTTGAATTTCCTATCACTACCTTTCACATTATTTTAAGCCTTTAGATACTTCTTTCACCATTTCAGAAACAGACTCAAGTCCGCCGCCAGATAGGTACCAGTAGTTCGCATCTAAGTAAATTACATTGCCATTTTTCGCGGCATCACATTTTGATAATTTATCGACTTGCGAAATCATATGTTTTAACGGTACTTCTCAAAAATCCCCTGCCTCCTATTTTGTCAGCGAAAACTTTCACCTCTTTACTACTTAAAGATGTAGAGGATTTAAGTAATAACAAAAGGTTAGAATCTTCGGCATAACTGAATCCGCAAAGGATGTATGCTATATTTAACTTACGGAAATTTGAAAGGATGTTTAAAATATGGCAAAAAGTGTTGTAATTGCTGAAAAACCTTCTGTTGCACGTGATATTGCACGTGTACTGAAATGTGATAAAAAAGGGAACGGCTATCTTGAAGGTAGTAAATATATTGTTACTTGGGCTCTGGGTCATCTCGTTACATTAGCAGATCCAGAAAGCTATGATGTGAAATATAAAAAGTGGAATTTAGAAGATTTGCCAATGTTACCTGAGCGTTTGAAATTAACAGTAATCAAACAAACTGGCAAACAGTTTAATGCCGTTAAAAGCCAGCTTATTCGAAAAGATGTAAATGAAATTATTGTCGCTACAGACGCAGGGCGTGAGGGAGAATTAGTCGCTCGTTGGATTATTGATAAAGTTAAAACGAATAAACCTATCAAACGCCTATGGATTTCATCGGTTACCGATAAAGCAATTAAAGATGGCTTTGCAAATTTAAAGCCAGGTAAAGCATATGACAATTTATACGCTTCCGCTGTTGCACGTTCAGAAGCTGACTGGTATATCGGTCTGAATGCGACACGTGCATTAACGACTCGGTTCAATGCACAACTAAACTGTGGTCGTGTTCAAACACCTACTGTAGCTATCATCGCAGGACGTGAGGACGAAATAAAAAACTTCAAAGCACAAACGTACTACGGCATTGAAGCTCAAACATCAGAAAAATTAAAACTGACTTGGCAAGATGCTCGAGGAAATGGTCGCAGTTTTGATAAAGCAAAAATTGATACGATTGTGAAAAAACTCGACAAACAAAATGCTACCGTGGTGGAAATTGATAAAAAGGTGAAAAAATCATTTGCTCCTGGTCTTTATGATTTAACAGAGCTACAACGTGATGCAAATAAAATCTTTGGCTATTCGGCAAAAGAAACGTTAAATATTATGCAAAAATTGTATGAGCAACATAAAGTATTAACGTATCCTCGTACAGATTCACGCTATATCTCATCTGATATCGTCGGAACACTTCCAGAGCGTCTAAAAGCATGTGGAGTAGGAGAATATCGTTCTTTAGCTCATAAAATTTTAAATAAGCCTATAAAATCCACTAAAGCATTTGTTGATGATAGCAAAGTAAGCGATCATCATGCCATCATCCCAACGGAAAGCTATGTGAATTTCTCTGCTTTCACAGATAAAGAGCGTAAAATTTACGATTTAGTTGTAAAACGTTTCTTAGCAGTTTTATTCCCAGCTTTTGAATATGAACAACTAACATTACGCACAAAAATTGGTGATGAAACATTCGTCGCACGCGGGAAAACGATTTTACATTCTGGTTGGAAAGAAGTATATGAAAACCGCTTTGACGATGACGATGCAGTTGAAGATTTAAAAGAGCAAATTTTACCTCGCATTGAAAAAGGCGATGCATTAAGCATAAGACTAATTGCTCAAACATCAGGTCAAACAAAGCCACCTGCACGATTTAATGAAGCAACGCTACTTTCAGCAATGGAAAACCCTACAAAATATATGG
Source organism: Bacillus cereus (assembly GCF_002561295.1). GTDB lineage: Bacteria > Bacillota > Bacilli > Bacillales > Bacillaceae_G > Bacillus_A > Bacillus_A cereus_S. The sequence continues at coordinate 131,751 of NZ_NTUG01000038.1, read as the reverse complement.
ATACGCAAAATAAACAACTTGCTGATACTTTAAAATCAACGGGTGGATTAGGTACTGTAGCTACGCGAGCTGACATTATTGACAAGCTATTTAATTCGTTCTTAATTGAAAAACGTGGTAAAGATATTCACATTACATCAAAAGGTCGTCAGTTACTTGATTTAGTACCGGAAGAACTAAAATCTCCTACACTAACTGCTGAATGGGAACAAAAGCTTGAAGCTATCGCAAAAGGTAAATTAAAGAAAGAAATTTTCATTGCCGAGATGAAAAACTATACAAAAGAAATCGTTGCTGAAATTAAATCAAGTGATAAAAAGTATAAGCATGAAAACATTTCAACAAAAACTTGTCCAGACTGTGGCAAACCGATGCTCGAAGTAAACGGCAAAAAAGGGAAAATGCTCGTATGCCAAGACCGCGAATGTGGTCATCGTAAAAATGTATCTCGTACAACAAATGCAAGATGCCCTCAATGTAAGAAAAAACTAGAACTTCGTGGTGAAGGAGCCGGGCAAATCTTCGCATGTAAATGTGGATATCGTGAGAAATTATCTACATTCCAAGAGCGCCGTAAAAAAGAATCTGGAAACAAAGCTGATAAACGCGATGTTCAAAAATATATGCGTCAACAGAAAAAAGAAGAAGAACCATTAAATAATCCATTCGCAGAAGCACTAAAAAAATTAAAATTTTAATAAAAAAAGTTCCTACCATTCTCGGTAGGAACTTTTTTTAATGAATAATTTTACTTCCTTTTGCATTCTCAACAAATTTCTCACTCGACTTGTTAATCGGTTTTTTCAGTACCAATGCAAGTACAAGCATGATTACCACAAAGACACTTAATACAAGAAGATCTCTTATCACAATATCCCAAAGCATTCCGCCCACTGTTTCACGAATCGCGCTAATTGCATATGTGAACGGTAGGAACGGATATATCGATTGGAAGAATTTTGGAAGCATTTGAATTGGGAATGTTCCGCCTGATCCAGCTACTTGTAGTACGAGTAAAATGATTGCCATCGATTTCCCAATGTTTCCGAAAACAGAAACAAGTGAATACACGATACAAACAAAGACTCCACCAATGAATAAGCTGAATAGAACAAACCAAAACTTATTAACTACATACGTATCAAGTAAGAAAATATCTCCCATCGCTACGATAAATGCCTGTGCAAGGCCGATCGTTAAGAATGTTAAGAAACGTCCAAAGTAAATTTCATGGCTCTTATAATTTGCGTCTGGTTCATGCACTTCTACTGTTAATAATGAAACCATTAATAATGCTCCTACCCATAAGGCAAGTACTGTATAGAACGGTGACATCGCTGAACCGTAGTTTGGCATCGCAAATAATTTATTTTCTTTTAAATTCACTGGGTTTGCAAAGTAATCACTTTGCTGTTCCACATCGTTTTTCAATAAACGAATGATTTCTTTTACATCTTCTTCTGATTCAAACTCACGAATTTTATCTGCTAATTCTTTAATCTTTTTCTCAGTAGCCGGCATCTCAGCTTTAATATCTTCCACTTTCTTTTTGCCTTCTACTAAGCCTTTAGATGAATCTTCTAACAGTTTTTTAACATCTGGAAGCTTTTTATCTGCATCGTTTAAAATCTTAGATGTATTTTTCGACATCTCTTTTGTACGAGCGATTGCTGCATTGAAGCTTGGAACAATCTCTGAATCGTATTTCGCTAAAAAGTCTCCTAATTGTGCTGAACCGTTTTTCGATGCTTCGTTAATGCTTTCAATTAGATCTTTTGTAGGCTGTTGTCCGTTATTAATGAGTGTGATGGCTTTATTCGCTGCATCACTACCTTTTTGCATGGTACTTTTCGCTTTATTTAATTTCGCAATACCATTATCAAGGTTTTTATCACTGTTTACATCAGATAAAACTTTGTTTGCACTCTCAAGAACAGGAATTATATCATTAATCATCGCAATCCCTGACTGGAGTTGACCATTTACACTATTTAAAGCAACTTTTGTTGAATCTAGACCATTTACACCCTTATTCTTTAAATCTTCTGTCGCTTTTTCAACATCATCTCTAAACTGATTATATTGAGACTTCGCTTTTTCATACTCTTCATTTATCTTGTTTTCTGTTTGTTTTTGTAACTGCATTGCATCATTTTTAATTTGTTCACCAGTACTAACTGCTTTTTGATAATCCGCTACAAATGTTTCATTATAATCTTTCTCAGCTTTATCAATTAAAGCATTCGTTGCATCTAACTTTTGATTAATACCATCTCTCACATCTTGTTTTACTTCTTGTCCTGTACTAATTACATCATTAAGATGTTTAAATCGATTATTTAAATCTTGTTGACTATCTCTAATCGCAGTTAAATGATCTACTCTATCTCCAAAGAATTTCTTACCAAAATCAGTCGTTGCATTTTGTTGAAGTGTAGACATCATCGTAATGATTGAAGAAAGATTATCTATATGAGTTTGGAGATTGTTAGAAACAGTTGTTATGTTTTTCTTCGCTATCTCTGGATCAATTTTTCCGTTCTGCAATCCATCCATTACACTTTTCGCATATGCAGTTCCTGTACGTGCTGAATTCAACACATTGTTTACAGTTTGATTAATCGTGCTCGCAATATTTTTATAACCATCTGTATTCAACTTCGGAATATCTGGCACTGTTATTTGTGGTAATGCAGGAAAATCCGGAAGTTTTTTTATTTCAGGAATATCCAAAGTAACTCCAGGATTCATCAAGAAATCGGTAAAAGCTGTCGCCTTATCCATAGCATTTTGAGCTACAGTTAAGTCTCTTCGTATCGCTCCAGGAGCATCTTTTAACCTTTGGTCATTATTCGCAAAGAACTTATCTAAGTTCCCCAGCGTTTCCTGCCCATCCTTAATCACACTTTCCACAACAGGCAGATCCTCTTGCGCAACTTTCACAAGGTCTTGTGCTCTAGTCGCATCATCTAATGCTGTATTCACAAGTGTATACATTTCCGGGAATTGTGCTTCTAACTTAAACACAAGATCTTTTACTTTTTCGATACTTGGTAAGTTTGTTTCTAAATCGATTCCAAGATCATTGAACACTTGGAAAATCTCACCATTTGCTGTTTTGACGAAGTTTTTACTGATTTCTTCTGCTATACCTGATGCACCTTTTGCTGTAATTTTCGGTGCAATGGCATTAACCTTTTCATTTACAAAATAGTTCAACTCTGGTTTTTGTGGATTATCGCTAATGACTGTTGTAATTTTTTCAGAAAAGTCTTTTGGAATTGTAATACTTGCGTAGTAGTCTCCACGCTCTACTCCATAAATCGCTTGCTTTTCATCAACAAATTTCCACCCAAAGTTTTTGTCCTTCTTAAGTGAATCTACAATTTCTTTCCCGATGTTAATATCTTTTCCTCGTAGGTTCGATCCAACATCTTGGTTAGAAACTGCAATCGGAATCTCTTTCGTGTTTCCATATGGATCCCATGAGGCTTTAATGTTAAACCATGCATATAACGATGGTAAAATCATAAGCCCTAATACAATAACAATCGCAGCCCAATGTTTGGCTACATTTCGTAAGTCCGTCTTATAAATACGCCATATTTGTTTCATATAAGCTATCACCTAATTATATATTTTTCCTTCTTTAGAAAATGATACACACATTTTTTCATTATATCATTTTCTACATCGTGGATTGAACAAAAATGTACTATTTCTTCCAAACCAAAGTATTTCACTTACTTCATTATATAATGAATTTGATAAAGTATTCATACAAAATGACCAAATCGGTTTTACATTCAGTAATAACAAATATATAGGAAATGTCATAAAAAATACAAGTATTTTCCCTTGGAAATACTTGTATTCGCAAAAAAATCCTCCTGGCGCTTACATTGCTAGGAGGATTTTTTTCATTATTTTACATATCTAATTGGACTTCTACTCCGAAATGATCTGAAATAACATTTCGATTTACACCATTGAAAATAACTTTTGAAGAAAGAACCTTTTTGGGCCTGTTAGTGAAAATAAGATCAATACGTAGATTTTGCTTATTTTCATCCCAGCCAGCAATTTTCCCTTGTACAGTTGTTCCTTCATCTTTTTCCATCGCTAATTCATATGTGTCATAAAGCCCTTTCCGTATGAGATAATCATATCCTTCTCCTCTTAGATGAGCATTATTATTAAAATCGCCCATTAAGAATGAAAGTTCATCTCCATTTACATACTCTATTAAACGATTCACTTGCCCTTTGAAAGACTCTTCCTCATCATTCCACCAACCAAGGTGACAAGAATAGAATGTTATATTCTTACCTTGATAAGAAATTGTTGCATGAACAATCTTACGTGTTTTCCAATACGTTGTATCCTGACTTGCTGAAACAAAGAAAGAACCTTGTTTTACAATTGGATATTTCGTGATAATCGCTATACCTTCTTCATATATGTCATAACCGATATGCGAGAAATCCCAAACGATGTTGTAATTTCCTAGTCCGAGTTTCTCAAGCTCTGTAAGCAATATAAGACCAAAGTTATCCTTTTTCTTGTTATCGCATACATTTTGAGCTTTTATAGATTGACTAACTTCTTGCAAGGCAATTACATCGTAGTCTTCTTCTTGAATCGTTTTAGCAAGATGTCTAATTTTCTCTAGTTGATTCTCTTCTTGCCAAGAATGACAATTTAAAGTAAGTAATTTCATTTCTTATGCACCTAACATATCTTGAATGTCTGATTTCAATACATCGGCTTTCGGACCATATACCGCTTGAACGCCTTTGTCTTTTACGATAAGACCTAAAGCTCCATTTTGCTTCCATTGTGCCTCTGGTGCAACAACTTCTAGATTTTTCACCGTTACACGCAGGCGTGTCATACATGCATCTACATCAGCAATATTATCTTTTCCACCTAACAAATCAATAACCTTTGATGCTAATGCGCCTTCTTTTACATTTGCTGCTGTTTCTGAAGATTCATCTTCATTATCAATATAGTTACCTGCACGTCCTGGCGTTGGTAAATTGAATTTTTTAATTAAGAAGTTGAATAATGTAAAGTTTAAGCCAAAGAATACGATTGAAACAATAACAAAGTTAATCAAGTCTCTTGTTAGTCCTGCATTAATCATCATTGGTGTACGTGTAAGTAATTCAATAAATCCAAATGCATGCACACGCAAGTGAATTAAATCTGCTAGTGCAAATGCAAGTCCAGTTGTAATTGCATATACAATATATAATACTGGTGCAATAAACATGAACATAAATTCAATCGGCTCTGTTACCCCTGTTAAAAATACTGCTAATGCAGCTGATAAGAACATTGGTTTATACTTTGTACGTTTGTCTTTATCAACATTGCGGTACATCGCAAATGCAATACCAATTAATGCTGCTGTAGAACCGATAACTTGTCCTGCTTTGAAACGTGCTGGAACGACACTATTTAATAGATCGTTATAAGCTTTTGTGTCTCCATTTGCTAATAAGTTATTCAAGTCTGTAATCCATGCAAGCCATAAAGGATCTTGTCCTGCGACTACTTGGCCAATTTTGGATCCAGTTAACATCGTATATGTTCCACCAAGTTCTGTATAATTCATCGGAATCGTTAACATATGATGTAATCCAAATGGTAATAACAAGCGCTCTAATGTACCGTATACGAACGGCGCAACAACTGGTGCACTATCTTTAGATTCCGCAATCCATCGCCCAAATTCATTTAGTCCACTTTGAATGAATGGCCATAAAAGTGATAAAATAATAGCAGTAACTGTAGACCAAACGATAACAACGAACGGTACAAAGCGTTTTCCATTAAAGAATGCTAATGCTTGTGGTAATTTATTGTAGTTATAATATTTATTATATAAAGTAGCTCCTAAGAAACCTGTAATAATCCCCACGAAAACTCCCATGTTTAATGCTGGTGCACCAAGTACAGAAGTGAAATAATCTTTTACAAGTAAATCTCCTGCTAGTAATGAAGAAACCTGCGCCTTTGAATCCGCTAACATTTCAGCGTTTACGCCGAAGATAGCTCCCGTAATTCTATTCGTTAAGACAAATGCTAACAGCGCTGCAAATGCACCACCCGCACGATCCTTCGCCCATGATCCCCCAATTGCTACCGCAAATAGAATATGCAGATTTGTAATAATTGCCCAACCGATATCTTCCATTACTCTAGCAATCGTATGTACTGCATTTACATCGCCAGCAGACATACCAATTAGTTTACCAATCGAAATCATTAATCCCGCCGCTGGCATAACTGCTACAACAACTAACAATGCTTTCCCAAACTTTTGCCAAAAATCAAAAGATGTAATTTTCATTTGTTTCTTCCTCCCCTTTATTTATAGAATCCCTAATGGTCTAGATAATAATTTATTTTCAACTATGAAATCGATTCCTATCTTTAAATTTGCGCAACCGTTTTCATAAATCTATTTTAATAAAAGCGTTTTCACATTGCAATACAAATTTATTATTTTTAATAAAAAAAGATGCTACATGAGCATCTTTTTTTATTAAGAAATACGATAAACCCTTGTTTCATAAGGTTTCAGCGTAATTGTAGTACTATTATTATGTTCAGCTACATCATAATTATTTAAAAGCAAACGTTTGCGTTCTAATGCGAATGTATCCTCATTATATACTGCTTGCTTGCTTGAAATGTTGCTAATAACAATCACTTTTTCATCATTCAATGTACGTGTATATGCATAAATTTGTGGATCATCTTCTAAAAGTAAATCATACGTACCATAAGTAAATACATCATTTTCTTTTTTCAATGCAATCATCTTCTTGTAAAAATTCAAAATAGACTCTGCTTCTTCTTGCTGCCTTTGAACGTTGATTTCTTTGTAGTTTGGATTCATACTAAACCACGGTGTTCCTGTCGTAAAGCCAGCGTTTTCTTCAGCAGTCCATTGCATTGGTGTACGTGAATTATCGCGGCAAGATGCCCAAATAATTTCCATCATTTCTTGATGCGGTACGCCTTCTTCAATCTTTTCACGATATAAATTCTTAATTGCCACATCATCATAATCCTCGATATTTGGGAGTTGGACGTTAGTCATACCAATTTCCTGTCCTTGATAAATAAAAGGTGTCCCATGCATAAAGAAGTACATTGCTCCTAAAGCCGTTGCACTTTCACGCCAATACTGCTCATCATCTCCCCATGTAGAGACAATACGCGGTTTATCATGGTTCTCAATATAAAGTGCATTCCACCCTTTATTCTCTAAACCTTTTTGCCACTTCGTTAACACCTTTTTCAGTGCGACAACATCAAGTTCTTTTTTCTTTTCAGCATCCCATAAACTTAAATGTTCAAACTGAAATACCATATTAAATTTACCGTTTTCTTCTCCAACCCAAAGATCAGCGTCTTCAACCTTGACACCATTTGCTTCCCCAACAGTCATAATATCGTATTTTGAAAATGTATTTTCCTTCAGTTCCTCTAATAGCGGTTGAATTCCATTTACATTCATATGTTTATCAAAAGAAGGTACATACTTTAACCCTTTTGGATTTGGCATATCTTCTAGACCTTCTTCTTTTTTAATATGACTGATTGCATCTACACGGAAACCATCGATTCCTTTATCTAACCACCAGTTTACAGTATCGTATAAAGCGCCACGAACCTCTGCATTCTCCCAGTTTAAATCTGGTTGTTTACGTGAGAATATGTGTAAGAAATATTGATCCGTTACTTCATCATATTCCCAAGCAGAACCGTTAAAAATACTTTCCCAGTTATTCGGTTCTTCTCCATCCTTACCATCCTGCCAAATATACCAGTCACGTTTTGGATTATCTTTAGAAGAACGTGATTCAATAAACCATGGATGTTCATCACTCGTATGATTAATAACTAAGTCAATAATTAGCTTCATACCACGTTTATGCACCTCATCCAATAACTCATCGAAGTCGGCCATTGTACCAAACTCATCCATAATATCTTGATAATCACTAATATCATAACCGTTATCATCATTAGGTGATTTATACATTGGGCAAATCCAAATTACATCTATTCCTAAATCCTTTAAATAATCAAGCTTTGCAATAATACCTTGTAAATCTCCAATACCGTCGCCGTTAGAATCCATAAAGCTACGCGGATAAATTTGATAAGCAACTGCTTCTTTCCACCATGTTTTATTCATAATAGTTCTCTCCTTTTGCATTCCTTTTTTAATTCATGCAAACGTTTTCGTAACACTATCATAACAAAATATGAGGAGTTTGCAACGGGAATTTTTATCTTATTATTAAATATCTACTTATCGCTTAGAAACAATACCTCTTTTGATTGACCTTGCGCATTTTTATATGACTTCAAATTTTCAGCTCACCTTTGATATTCAAATAATGGCAAATGAAAAATCATCCAATTTATGAAATGGATGACTTAGTTTCGCTTTTCATTTATAGTTATTTCTCCCACATGTACGTCTCTTGTTGATTAACTAATTATATGTTTGATGCTTCTCGTTTAATGACTGTAAATCAATAGTTGGTGCTTTATTTTCTAATACAGTCGCCCCATCGACAACTGGTATTTGAAATTCAAATTTCTTTGTTTCATGGCGCTGTAAATAAACGGGTGTTGGTACTTCATAACTCTTCTCTTTCTGATTTTCATCTTGATATAAAACTAACTGTAACGCTTGCGAATGATTACGATAATTTTTTAAAGTGACGACACAATTTTGCTTAAAATGATTTCCTTCTTTCACCAATTTACATTGGCTATCATCTTTTTTATATTCAATTGCCGCTAGTCCTTGTTTTCCTGCGTAATGCCATGTCTTATCAAGAGTTTGAAGTACCTCATTTAAAGTAAATGGCATTACAATAATCAACATACTTATGCACGCTACTTTTATTTTACTAAGCTTTTTTAACCAATTAGGGTCCGTCTGCTTTAACCATTTCAAAAGGAATAAAAATGCCATTCCTTGTAATACAAACGAGAAAATCCATATATTCGAAACTCTATAATTCATATAAATATATGTATCTACCGGAATCCCATACGCTTGAAATAACTTTTCTCCAATTAATTCGTTATCATTTGGTAATTTTATTAATAGTAATACCCCGATACTGTAAAAAATAGCTACTAATCGATCATATTCAATCCGAATCATTTTTTCTCCCTTCCCCTTGTTTTATTATCGATTTTAGCTAAAATTATCGGAATATACAATCTCTTTATAGTGAATAACATAAAAAAGTTCCTTATAAATATATAAAGAACTTTATTAATATACAATATGAATAAAAGAGTTATTTTATAGATTTTTCTTATTTACTATTATGAAGTTTCACATTGAAACTTCTTCAAAGTATGTCGGGTCATGTATCGTAATTTTTTTTCCTAAAACTGTAACAATACTATCATTCTTCAATTGTTTTAACACACTACTAACAGTCTCTCGAGATGTTCCAGATATTTTGGAAATTTCGATTGTGGTGAGCGGACATGAAATTACAACTTCTTTACCATCCTGCTCTCCTAAATCTTTCATTAAGTAATTTAATGTTTGAATGACGCGATCTTGTGCGTTTGGGATTGTAATATTTTGTACGCGGTTCTCATTGGTTTTTAATATAGAGGATAGTTGCTGGACAACATACATAAGTTGCGTTCGACTTGATTTAACCATATCTTCAAAAATCATTGTAGGAATATAATATACATCCACATCTGTCATCGCTTCCGCTGTATAAGTATAAGATTTGTCTGTAAACATACCACCATAAGGAAAAACCGAAAACTTCTTTACGTAATCCTCATATAACAAATTTCCACTTTGATTCACTCGCTCTAACTTTACGAAACCATCTAACATAAAGTAGATTCTTTCTCTAGAATCACCTTCTAAAAACAAAAATTGACCTTTCTTATAAGTTCGCCAATAAACAAACTCTGTTAAGCCTTTCAGTTTTTTTTCTGTGACATGAGCAAATAATTCAAACTGCTTCAAATCTTTCACTACATTTCGGCTATTCATAAAACTCCCTCTCTCTTTCTATATATGGAGTGAAACGTCGAGAAAGCGTATTCAAGTTTGATTTTATCACACTTAACCTCTTTATCTTTTTTATGATCATGAATAATTTATGAATTTTTCCACCTTAAATTACCAATAAATAAAAAGAATGAAGTGGCTAACTTCATTCTTTTTACAATCGATAGAAAAGGTTTATACACAGACACGTGCATCCTGCTTAGAAATAATAGTCCCCGCCTTTTCTTCTAATGCATCATATACTTTATCTAAAGAAGTGATAATTGTTTTTCGCTTTGGATTTGCATTCGCAAAATGAATAGCTGCTTCAATTTTTGGGAGCATACTTCCTGCCGCAAATTGCTTTTCTTCTATATATCCCTCTAACTCATCAACTGTAACAGCCTCTAATTTTTTTTGGTTAGGCTGATTAAAGTTTACATACACATAATCAACTGCAGTTAAAATAACAAGTGTATCAGCATCCACTAATTCTGCTAATTTTTGAGCTGCAAAGTCCTTATCGATAACAGCTTCCGTACCTTTTAGCCCTTCATCAGAAGCAATAACAGGTATTCCTCCTCCCCCAACAGCAATTACTATATTTCCATCCTCCACTAATGAATTGATTATTTTATGTTCATGAATGCTCACAGGCTTTGGTGATGGTACAACTCGTCTCCATCCTCTTCCTGCGTCCTCTTTGAATACAGCTTTTGTTTCTTCCATCAACTTTCTTGCTTCTTCTTCTGTATAGAAAGGTCCAATTGGCTTTGTTGGATTTTGAAAAGCTTCATCCTTTTCGTCCACGACTACGCGCGTTATAACCGTTGCTACTTCTTTATTTATTTTATGCTTTTTCAGTGCCTTTTCGATTGCATTTTCCATCCAATACCCAATCATTCCTTGGCTCATCGCACCACAAGTATCTAACGGCATCGCCGGTGTTTTTTCTGTATCCGCTGCTTTTTGCTGCAATAAAATATTCCCTACTTGCGGTCCATTTCCATGTGCAATCACAATGTCTACGTTATTTTCCATAATTTTAACAAGTTGTTCTGCTGTTTTTTCTAATGCCTCTTGTTGCGCCTCAGCAGTGGCATTTCCAGATTGTATAGCATTTCCCCCTAGTGCAACTACGATTTTTCTTCGTGTCATATTTCAGCCCTCCAATTAATTTCATTTTCACAAACTTTATAAGGTAATACCTCCTGTAATTAATCCATAAATTGCAAAGAACGCTAGAGCACCAATCGCTACCGAAGATGCTAGTTCTACACGAGTAAATATTTGCTTTGGATTCGTTTGTTTTTGAACATTGTAAAAGATGAAAATACCTGGTGCATATAAGGTCATTGTTAATAATAAGTAATCTAAACCAGCTGCATAGACTAACCAAACTCCATAAATACTCGCTACCAAACCAATGATTATATTTTTTGTTCGGTCTTTTTCTTTAGATTGTAAGCTATGCTTAAATTGATAAAATGCTGAAAAGGCATACGGAATTAAAATAGCTGAGGATGCAAGAGAAAATGCAAAATTATATGCTTGGTCAGAAACAACAAATGTTAATAAGAAAATTTGAATTAAACCATTTGTAATCCATAACGAATTGACCGGAGCTTTGTTTTTATTTTCTTTCGCAAACCATTTTGGAAATACGCCATCTTTGGCTGCTAAATACGGAATTTCAGATGCAAGTAAAGTCCATCCTAACCAAGCACCTAATACAGAAATAACTAGGCCTAAGTTAATAAAAATAGCGCCCCATTTTCCGACAACACTTTCAAATAAATATGCCATAGATGGATTTTTTAAATTCGCAACATCCGCTTGTTGCATAAGACCAAGAGATAATAATGTAAGTAGGATATAAATGATGAGTGTACCAATTAATCCAATGACTGTTGCTTTTCCCACATCACTTCGGCTTTTTGCACGACTTGATAAGACAACAGCCCCTTCTACACCGATAAATACCCAAAGTGTTACAAGCATTGTGCTCTTAACTTGACTACCTACGGATCCCCAAGAAAAGGAGCCAGCTTGTCCCCAAAATCCATCTAAGAAAACATCAATATGAAAAGCGAAAATGCCTACAACAATAAATACAAAAACAGGAACTAATTTTGCAATTGTAGTTACTAAATTTACAAGTGCTGCTGATTGTACACCGCGTAAAATCAACATATGTACACACCACAGTAATATACTCGCTCCGATAATAGATGCTACGTTTTGACCTCCTTCAAAAATTGGGAAAAAATAACCTAATGAAGAAAATAATAATGTACCGTAAGCTACATTACCAAGCCAAGCAGATAACCAATATCCCCAAGCACTATTAAATCCCATAAAGTTACCAAATCCTGCTTTTGCATAACTAAAAATACCACCATCTAAATCCGGTCTTTTTATAGTTAAGTTTTGAAATGATAATCCAAGCGCAATCATCCCAATACCTGTTATAACCCAACCAATAATAATAGCTCCGGCGCCAGCGCCTTTTGCCATATCACTCGCTAAGTTAAAAGCTCCACCACCGATCATAGAGCCAACTACAAGAGCTGTTAACGTAAATAAACCTAATTTCTTTTCTTCGCCCATTACACTCACCTCTCTTTAATTACAATAAGAATAAATAGCAATAGTGAATGATAGTGTTTAAAGGAGGAGAAAGAAGGAAGGGTCCCTTCCTTCTTTACTCCATATTTCCTAAAGTAGCTGCCATAACAGCCTTAATTGTATGCATTCTATTCTCCGCTTGATCAAATACTTTTGAATGTTTGCTACGGAATACTTCGTCAGTTACCTCCATCTCTTTCAATCCATATTTTTCATAAATTTCTTCACCGTACATCGTTTCCACATCATGGAAGGCAGGTAAACAATGTAAGAACATTACGTTATCATTGCCAGTTGCTCGAATCATTTCCATATTAACTTGATATGGTTTTAACAGTTCAACACGTTCAGCAAATTTATCTTCTTCTCCCATAGATACCCATACATCTGTATAAATTACATCTGCACCTGCAACAGCTTCTTGCACGTCACTTGTTACCATTACCCGGTCATTATATTTTTTTGCCATATCAATTACTTCTTGTGCTGGCCATAACGATTCTGGTGTGCAAATACGTACTTCTGCTCCAACAATCGCTCCACCAACTAATAAGCTATTGGCTACGTTGTTTCGTCCATCCCCAACATAAACGAGCTTCACATCTTTTAGACGTCCAATATGCTCTCTTACTGTTAATAAATCTGCAAGGGTTTGTGTTGGATGCCACATATCTGTTAAGCCGTTCCATACTGGTACACCAGAGTTTGCTGCTAAAGATTCTACTGTCGCATGATCGAAACCACGGAATTCAATTCCATCAAACATACGTCCTAACACTTTTGCAGTATCCTCAACAGATTCTTTTTTACCGAGCTGAATATCACCTTTACCTAAATATTCAGGACTTGCTCCTAAATCTGTACAAGCTACTGTAAATGCACAACGCGTACGAGTTGAAGTTTTTTCAAATAAAAGCGCTACGTTTTTACCTTCTAAATAATGATGTGGGATACCGTTTTTCTTTTTCTCTTTTAAATCCGCTGCTAAATCAAGAAGATATACTAATTCCTCTTCTGTAAAATCTTTTTCAGCAAGAAAACTTCTTCCTTTTAAGTTTGGTTTAGTCATCAACATGATTCATCCCTACTTTCTCCATTATTTATACTAAATATCTTTTCTAACAATTGGCATACTCATGCAACGTGGACCCCCACGACCGCGAGATAATTCCGAACTTAATATTTCAATAACTTCAATTCCATGCTCACGTAATAAAGCATTCGATACATAGTTGCGATCATATGTAACAACTACCCCTGGTGCAATTGCTAACGTATTTGATCCATCGTTCCATTGTTCACGAGCAGAAGCAATGATATCTCCTCCGCCGCAAGGGATTAGTACTAATTCGCTTAATCCTAATACTTCTTTCAGTGCTTCTGTTAAAGATGTACGGTGCGTAATTTTAAGAGTTTCTTCATCCTTTCCTTTTTCTAAAATATAAATATTCATATTTCCTTTTGGTCCTTGAATTGCTGGATGAATTGTAAATTTGTCGTAATCGACCATTGTAAATACAGTATCTAAGTGCATAAATGCACGACATTTTGGAATTTCTATTGCTACCACTTTTTTAATTTTATTTTGACGGCTAAATAAGTTTTTAGCTAAACGTTCAATCGCTTTAGCAGAAGTACGAGCAGATACACCAATCGCAATTGTTTCTTCATTTAAAATTAGCTCGTCGCCACCTTCAATTGGAAACTTATAATCACGATCTAACCAAACTGGCACATCATGACTTGCAAATCTTGGATGATGTTTAATGATATATTCCATAAACAAGGATTCACGTCTCCGCGCTGGTTCTCTCATTTTATTAATTGTTAAGCCGTCACCTATAGACGCTGCTGGATCACGAGTAAAATATAAATTTGGCATTGGGTCTAAATAAAATGGATAATGATCTTCCATTAATTCATACAGATGCGTTTTCTTACTCGTTTCAATTTCGTTTTTCCGCACACCGCCCATAATTTTTTGAATCAATTCTTCATTTGAAAAGGAAAGTAAATACTCTTTTAAAGTTTGATGTGCAACATTTACATCTGCTTGTCCCTCTTTTAAAATACGATCAACAAATTCTTCACGAAGCCCTTTATCTACTAGCGCCTCAGCTGCTAGTGTTTCTAAATATAGAACTTCAACACCCCGATTGCGTAATGTTTGTGCAAAATAATCATGCTCTTTTTGAATAATTGGTAAATATGGAATGTCGTCAAATAATAATTGTTGTAAATAATCTGGCGTTAAGTTTTCCACTTCTTTACCAGGACGCTTTAATAGCACCGTTTGTAATTCCCCAATTTCTGAAGTAACATGTATCGGATGTTTCATTTGTTGTACCTCCTTTTAGGTTCATGTGATGTCTTACAAGTACATAATAAAACTTACTTGCTACCGCCTTCGTGAAAACGTTAACACTTTTAAGTGAAAAATTTCACAATTTATTTTTTAAAATAATAAATATCTGTATTTTTATAAAGGTTTCCGCCCTATATTTTATAAATCAGCTATATATTACGTATATATAATGAATAACACGTTACTCATTTCTATTAAAATTCTAAAAAAAATCCTATCTCTAATAACAATTAGAAATAGGATTTTCACTTACATAATTAAGTTCAATCTTTCTGCTAGAACTTTCCTATCCGATTGGGATTGAGAAATTACAAGACACGTATCATTTCCACATATGCATCCCACTTTTTCTTTCCAGTCTAAAGAATCCAATAAAGCACCAATAACATGGGCATTACCTGGTAATGTTTTAATAATCGTTAATTGCTCTACATAGTCAACCTTTACGACAACTTCTCTCAACTTTTTCTTTAACTTCATATCAGTCTGTAAGTTATCCGCTGAGAAAACCTTATATATAGTTAATCCTTTTGAAGAGGTTACCTTTATTAAATTTAACTCACGAATATCTCGCGAAATAGTAGCCTGCGTCACTAATATACCTTGTTCTTCTAACAATTCTACTAATTTCTCTTGTGTATCTATCTCATGCTCTCTCACCAATTGCTTAATTAGCCGTTGTCTTTTTTCTTTTTTCATAAAAGACACCCCTTCGAATGTTATAACCTCATTATATATTGCTATAATTTTCATCTGGAAGAGACAACCGTAAATGTTGCGGAAACGTTCATAGTTTAAGACCGTTTCCTAAAACATATAGTTGCATTTCTTTTAAATATCCTAAAATACAAAAAGAGGAGGGCTATCAGCCCTCCTCTTTTTCACATTCTATCACTATATTTCTATTATTTTTTAACTTTATTCGTTACTGCTGGTAATCACTCCTAAACAAGCTTTCTCATACAATAGTAATAAGGTGAAACTTCAATCAGTGTGGCTTCATCCACTACTGATTATTAACCTTCCCGAATCAGGCTTTTACGGGCAGCCCTCTCCCTGCCTAATTTCTTTGCTTTTACTGAAGCTTGAGGTGGGGGTCTTACTACTCGTTAATGCCGGATAAAATGCTCTATATGAGAAAGGAGTTCTATTTTGAGTCAAACAAAACTAACCGGGCGCATCGTAATTCCAACAGACCCAGACTACGATATAGCCCGAATAAACTTAAATTTAAGTATTCCAAAGCTTCCTTGCATTATTGTCTTCTGTCAAAATAAGAAAGATGTATGCAACGCCTTAAAATGGGCTAGAGAACGTCATATACCATTTCGTGTACGGAGTGGTCGCCATAGTTATGAAAACTTTTCACTATTAAACGATGGTCTTGTTATCGATGTTAGTGAAATGAATAAAGTTACAGTTTCTCAAGATCGCTTAACAGCAACCATTGAGGCTGGTGCAAACCTTGGCACTGTTTATCAAGAACTTTGGAAATATGGTGTAACCCTTCCAGCTGGAACAAGTGCTAGTGTAGGAGTTGTTGGGTTGACACTTGGTGGTGGTATCGGTATGTTATCACGCTTATTCGGATTAACTTGCGATCAACTACTAGAGATAGAGATGATACAAGCTACCAGCAAAAGAGGTGCAAGATTAATCCGTGCCAGCGAGAATGAAAACCGAGACTTATTTTGGGCATGCTGCGGCGGGGGTGGTGGGAACTTCGGAATTGTTACATCATTAACATTTCGTGTTCATCCCATTCAAAATGTCTCTATTTTTTCAGTTACTTGGGAGTGGGAAGATTTTATTACTGCATTTCAGGCTTGGCAAAATTGGGCACCTTATGTAGATGAGCGCCTTACTTCATCTATTGAATTATTTTCTAAACAACGAAACGAAGTTGAAGTAAAAGGTGAATTTGTTGGTCATCCTTCTGAACTCCTCGATTTACTAGCTCCCCTACTACAAGCTGGAGCCCCTTCTCTGTTCATAGAGGAAGTTCCTTATATACAAGCGGTGAAATTCTTTAATAGTGGCAATATCCCCGAAAAGTTTAAACGTTCTGGCTCCTATGTGTATAAACCAATTCCACTTGCAGGAATTCAAATTTTGAAGCATTTTCTTAGTCATGCTCCCAATCCTTCAGCTAGCGTTTGGCACCAATCACTTGTAGGAGCTGTAGAAGATATCACTCCAAGCGAAACCGCTTATTTTCACCGAAAAGCAATTATCGCACAAGAATATATTTCGGCCTGGGAATGTGATAACGAGGAAGAAGAGAATATACAGTGGATTAAAAATTTACGAAAAGCTATGTCTCCGTATACATTAGGTGATTATGTAAATTGGCCTGATATTGATATTAAAGATTGGCAGCGCACTTACTACGGGACAAACTTCTCTAAATTACGAGCAGTAAAAACAAAATACGATCCACTCAATGTTTTTAAATTTCCGCAAAGCATCCCACCTTTTAAATGTATAAAATAACCCCTCAATTATCTGGAAATATCCTAATTAAGACTGGGAAGGATTGCATTTTATTCTTCCTTACATAAAGTGAAACTTCCATAAGCTGAGAATCTTACTGCCCGTTAATGCCGGATAAAACAAAAATGATTTTCAATTAGATTATTTCACTATCAAGAATCTAGTAAATACAATTCCTTTCCCCATACAAAGTCTCACTTATTAATAGTAAAAAGTACAAAAATAGTTCTCACGTAGTCTGTACCAGCACAATGTTTTTCGCAA
Organism: Bacillus cereus; assembly: GCF_002561295.1. GTDB lineage: Bacteria > Bacillota > Bacilli > Bacillales > Bacillaceae_G > Bacillus_A > Bacillus_A cereus_S. Next base: position 113,929 of record NZ_NTUG01000038.1, on the reverse strand, counting down.
AAAATAAAGGGTTTTGACATTTTATGACTAATAACAAAATTAAGGGGCGACATTTGTAATATACAAAATTGACTGGGGGGCTGGTATGATTCAAGTTCAAAATCTAGTAAAATCATTCGGTTCATTAGACGTTTTAAAGGGCATTAATTTAGAAGTAAAAGAAAAAGAAGTTGTTGTTTTAGTTGGCGCAAGTGGTTCAGGAAAAAGCACTTTACTTCGTTGTCTCAACTTTTTAGAAATGTATGATGAAGGTGAAATTCACTTACAAGGGGAACAAATTGATCCTAAAAGTACAAACTTAAACAAAATCCGCGAAAATGTTGGCATGGTATTTCAGCATTTTAACCTCTTTCCACATATGACCTCATTAGAAAACATCGTAGAAGCACCTATTCATGTAAAGAAAATGGATAAAACAAAAGCAAAAGAAATTGGAAATAACTTATTAAAAAAGGTTGGATTACAAGACAAAGCAAACGTAACACCTCACCTTTTATCTGGGGGGCAAAAGCAACGTGTTGCAATTGCACGCGCACTTGCGATGAATCCGAAAATCATGCTATTTGATGAACCTACATCCGCCCTTGACCCTGAACTTGTTGGGGAAGTACTTCAAGTTATGAAAGAACTTGCTGGCGAAGGAATGACTATGGTAATCGTCACCCATGAAATGAGTTTTGCACGAGATGTAGCAGATCGCGTCATTTTTATGGATGATGGACAAATTGTGGAGGATGCACCACCAGAACAATTTTTCTCAGCACCATCAAATGAAAGAGCAAAACAATTTTTACGAAACATTTTATAAAAATATTTTAATCTCATACGGGCAGCCTATCTCCCAATAGAAAAACTCTCATAGTACTTTGAAGCGTGACATGATTGTCCGTATGTAAAAGATAAATATCTAGGAGGGGTTTTGTGAGAAAGAAAATATTTACTGTTGTTGCAGCTATTACATTATGTGCATCATTCATACTTGGAGCCTGTAGTAAGGAGAGTAGTACGACTTCGGGTGGTGGCGAGAAGGAATTTCGCTATGCAATGAGTGGCTTATATAAGCCATTTAACTTTAAAGAAAATGACGGAAAACTAGTTGGTTTTGATGTCGAAATCGGTGAAGCGTTAGCAAAAAAAATGGGGATGAAACCTGTTCCAGTTACAAATCCTTGGGAAACATTAATTCAAGGCTTGAAAGCTAAAAAATATGACGTCATCTTAGGAAGTATGGCGATTACAGAAGACCGACTAAAGGCTGTTAATTTTTCAAACCCCTATTACCGTTCTGGTGCTCAAATTTTCGTCGATAAGAAGAATAATAGTATTTCTTCAGCAGAAGACTTAAAAGGAAAAAAAGTCGGTGTTGTAAAGGCAAGTACTTTTAAAGCACTAGTTGCAAAACAAACAAATCAAATTACAGAATACGATAGTGATATTACAGCACTTATGGATTTAGAACCGGGCCGAGTAGATGCAGTGATTACAGATCAAATGGTTGGTCTTCGTATGATTAAAGAAGGCAAGTCGAATATAAAAGAAGCTGGCAAACCATTGAACCTTGATGAAATGGGAATTGCAATTCGTAAAGATGATAAAGAAATGGTGAAGAAGGTAAATAAGGCATTGGATGAAATTATTAAAGATGGCACCTATGAAAAAATCAGTAAAAAATGGTTTGGAAAGAACATTCTCGGGGAAGAGGAAAAGACAAAGTAAAGTGAAACTTTAATCAGTGGGGGGTTTCTTCATCCCCCACTGGTTATCAGCCCTTACCAATCGGGCTTTTACGGGTAGCTGATCCCCCACCTACCTTCCTCGTTTCTCTCTAAATCTTGAGGTGGGGGCTTACTGCCCGCAAATAGCGGGGTAAAACGAGCTACTCTTCTAAAGAACAAATCATTTTTAACCTATAAGTAATGCCCCACCTTAGCCGCGTGGGGCATTTGCATCTATGCCTGAAAATAAATTCTATATTGAGGTGACACGAATGATTGAAATTTTTGTATCTACGTATCCTACATTTCTAAAAGCTATTGTCATGACTTTGCAATTAACATTAACTTCATTATTACTTGGTTCATTAATCGGACTTCTATTCGCCTTTTTTCGTATTTCCAATAATAAAATTTTAAATAGTATTGCACATCTATATATTGCTGTTATCCGCGGTACACCATTAATCGTCCAAATCATGATTCTTTATTTTGGCATTACGTCTATTGTCGTTCTATCTCCTTTTTGGGCTGGTGCCATTGCGTTAGCAATTCATAACGGGGCATATATTACAGAAATTTTCCGTGGCTCCATTCAATCTGTTGATCGCGGCCAATTAGAAGCAGCTCGTTCTTTAGGAATGTCCTATCCACTCGCTATGCGCCGTATCATTTTACCGCAAGCGTTACGATTATCAATCCCACCTCTTGGGAACCAATTTGTCATTGGATTAAAAGATTCCTCCCTTGTCGCATATGTGGGAATGTCTGAACTGTGGGGATCTGGTTTATCTATAGCTGCTGGAAACTTTAAACAACTTGAAACATACATTGTTGTTAGTGCTTATTACCTTGCACTTGTACTTTTATTTACCTATCTCGTAAGTCTATTAGAAAAACGGCTTCAGCGTAAACAAAATAATTCTTTACAAGTAAACAAAGAGAAAGAAAAAGCTCTCTCTCTTTAAAAAATAAAAGCAAGCTACCATTTTAGTAGCTTGCTTCTTATCGTTAAAGGGTTCTAAATGATTCAGCAAAAATTACGAATTCACCTTTTTAACCGTTTTCTGCTCTTCTATATGTTCCTCACGATATTCAATATTATCAGGATCTAATCCATTCCCTAAAGAACCATAGAAATGCTCTTTATGAGGATCAACTAATTCGCTACCTTGATAATAAACCCGAGGTGTGTTCCAAAGTGCTGCCATCGCTTTTGTCATTGGCATTTCATGATAACGCTCTGGCCACATTTCTTTAATTTTTTCTTTTACTAATGGGTAATACTTAGAACTCATAGCAGGGAACAAATGATGTTCTGTATGATATGAGAAGTTAAAATGCAAAACATCAACCCAGCGCGGCACTGTTACAGATAAACAGTTTGCCAATGGATCATTTACAGGAACAATTGGATTTAAACGATGATTTGTTGCAATGTATCCCATTACAATAAAGTTTGCAATTAATAATGGAATCACATAAGCAAACACCCACTTCGCCGGTCCCATAATAAATAGCAAGCTGATCCAAACTGTCCAAGGTAAAAGAAGTTGCAGCCATACAGACTTCTGATTCGATGACTTAAATTCTTTTATAAAATGAAAGAACATACGAGTTGAATGTATTGTAAATTGAATTGTTAGTGACAGAAAGCTGAAGAAAGAACGTACATGAAGCGGCATACGATATACCCATCTTAAAAATTTACTTTTCTTCATCTTTTCCAATGTTGGCCACGCATCTGGATCATTTTCTTCATGCTGTGTATGAACATGATGCGTTGCATTATGCCATTTTCTCCACAATTTCGGTCCTGTAGACAGTGGCATAAATGCAATTGCGCCTAAAAAATCACGAAGCCATGCTTTTCTGACAACCGTTCCGTGCAAAATTTCATGTCCTAAAAATCCAAGTGAAGCAAAACATAATCCGAGAACAATTGCGATCCCAAGATTTGCCCACACATTCAAGTCAAATAAACCAATCGTTATTAACCCAGCTACCGCCACAAGTAAATAAGCCAGTCCACCAAATAAACGAGTTGGTACTGGTTTAAATGCTTTTTTTGGCAAATGTGGCGATACACGTGCTGCATACCATCCAAACGTATGAAGCTCTTTCATCCTTTTGCCCCTTTCTTATGCCGCGCTTACGCAACTTGCATAAATCAATTCTTGTTTCCAGATTGATAACACTAGGTACTTACAAAAAAGCATTTATAAATAAGTAAATCATACTCACTCTATCGTCACTCATTTTCGCTTTTATTATCAATGAAAAACATTTCTCTTTTTACTCTTTATCAACCTTTCCACATGATGAATCATATCAATAGACTTTCTGTATTGTCAATAACTTTTATGACCTAGTAATAAAATGTGGTTATATTTTTATAATAATATTTTATTTCACCAAAGGAAAAACATAGGTTTTATAAGACTTCATCCGCTATATATATAAATATTTTCACAAATAATAAAATCACTTTCATTCAATAACAGCTTATATACAAGCAAATTTTTAAAATAGAATGAACTGTAACTAAAAATAATTTTATGACGAAATATGTAGTTTTTTATTATACTGAAATAATTTTATGTTATGTAAATATTTATATCTTCCTTCTGTTCGTTTTACCGCATTTCCTTCCCCAAAATAAAAATAATCTACATGAAATTCATACATATTGGAAAAATAAGTAAAACACATTCAAAAACAGGAGGAACATACAATGACAAACGATTCATTTCCCCAATTTCCAGAACCATACTGGCGTGATTCTACTTCACTCCCTATTTTTCCTAAATTAGCAGAAAATATAAGAACTGAAGTTGCGATTATCGGTGCTGGAATTACAGGCATTACAACCGCTTATTTACTTGCAAAAGAGGGTATGAAAGTTGTTTTAATCGATTCAGGAAATATTTTAAATGGAACGACAGGCCATACGACCGCAAAGATTACTGCACAGCACGACCTCATTTATGATGAATTGATTCAGCATTTTGGAGAGGATCAAGCCCGTCTATACTATGAAGCAAACGAGAAAGCGTTGCAATTTATGAAAGAAACAATCCAAACAAATAACATCGAATGTGACTTTACTGAAGAAGATGCCTACTTATATACAACTTGCAATGACGGGTTACGAAAACTAACAAAAGAATATGAAGCTTATAAAAAGCTAGATATTCCTTGTGACTACGTAAAGTCCCTTCCGCTTCCTATCTCAGTTCAAGCAGCACTTGTTATGAAAAATCAAGCACAATTCCATCCTCTTCAATATTTAAAGCATCTTATTGAACAGTTTATTGAGGCTGGTGGCACAATCTATGAACAGACAACTGCAATTGATATTGAAAAGAATTCCTATCCACAAGTCATTACAAAAGACGGACATCGCATCACATGTGGATATGTTGTTTCATGCTCCCATTTTCCGTTCTATGATGCAAATAGCTTTTTCTTCGCAAGAATGTATGCTGAGCGCTCCTACGTTCTAGCTATAAAGGCAAAAAAAGATTATCCCGGAGGTATGTATTTAAGCATCGATCATCCTACACGTTCCTTACGCTATACAACAATGAACGGAGAAAAACTCATTCTAGTTGGTGGTGAGAGCCACAAAACAGGGCAAGGAATAAATACAATGCTTCATTATGAAGCATTGCACTCTTTCGCAGAAGAAACATTTGGAATAGATGAAATTCCTTACAGGTGGTCAGCACAAGATTTAATTACGCTAGATAAACTACCTTACATCGGCCATATTAATGAAAACAATCCAAATATATTCATTGCAACAGGTTATCGAAAATGGGGAATGACGACAGGAACTGCTGCCGCCCATCTACTAAAAGACTCTATTACAAAAATTGATAACCCTTATAAAGAACTCTTTGCCCCATCACGATTCCATGCAGATCCAGATATAAAAACATTCTTTTCTCAAAACCTTGATGTAGCAAAACATTTAATTGAAGGCAAGTTAGAATTTGCCCTCCGTAAACCAGAAGACCTTGAAAATGGTGAAGGTTCCGTTGTAAGAGTAAACGGAAAACGGGCAGGTGCTTATAAAGATGAGAAAGGAAAATTACATATTGTTGATACAACCTGTACGCACCTCGGCTGTGAAGTAGAATGGAACAGCGGTGATTGTACGTGGGACTGTCCTTGTCATGGCTCACGCTTTTCAATTGAGGGTGATGTAATTGAAGGGCCAGCGGATAAGCCGTTAAAACGGGTTGACGGAGAATAAAGTTGAATAAAACAAATAGAGCACCAGCCTACTGGTGCTCTATTTCAAATAACATATCCCGAAACAAAACATTCAACTTCTCAATTTCAACACCCTGTCCCTTTTCAACCTCTTTCACATATTCTTGATAATAAGCAATTCGCTTCTCCAAAAATTCATTTAATACTATATTTTTTGGCCCAGCATCTAATTCAACGCCAGCTTTTTTCTTTATTAGTAAGCCTTCAATTTCATCTAAAATCTCTTGTTCTAGCGACAATTCAGCAATGAATCGTTCAAATTCTACAGGTGGCACTGTCCCTTTCTCTTCTAACCATTTACAAGCTAAAATCGGACGTAATACATAGAAATACTTTTTCAACTTCACGCTCTCTCCTTGAAGAAATCCACGATAGTTTTTTGAAGCCATATGTAAGTAGTGATAAATCGTTGATTTCGGATCAAAGTCATGTTCACTCATTTTCTGTAGACGTTCTGGAAGATTTGAGTTCTTAGAATAAAAGATTGGAGAACGTATCCATTCTAATAGTGCTGGATTTGATTTCGCAAATAACTGTAGAGCTTTTCTAATATCCCAACCGCTTATATCTAACACATCACTAATTGGATACTCAATCACATCACGTTTTTCATTAATAGATAAATACCAATCTACTGGATGAATGTACACAAACCTAACATCATAATCACTATCTTTCGATGGAAATCCCCATGCACGGCTTCCAGATTCCACTGCAAATAAAATTTTCACATTGTTCTCTTTTTCGATTTTTTCTAATTGTAATTGGATTTTCTCTTTCATATGTATCACCTTCATTTTCTGATCATTTCCCCGGAAATTCGACAAATATAATCTACTTTTTATTGGCGCGCTATCCTACTTTTAACATCAACATCTTAGTAACCCTATAACATGAAACATTGTGAAACTGAAAAGGAAGCTGCTAGGCTTTCCCTGGCAGCTCGATAAAGTGAAACTTTAATCAGCCCGCAAATAGTGGGATAAACATTTCATTTTTGTTGCTCGCTAACAAGCTTTGCAATTCGCTCAAATTCACTCTGAATTTCATTTTTATACATATCTACTTTTTTAAAATCCATCGCAGCAATATAAATCCGTTCTAATTTATCTCGAACTGCTTTTGCCTTCGCTAAAAATGACATTGCTTCACTCATTTTTTCTTTATATTGAATGGAAACATCCCGAATTTCTGTTGCATATTTTTCATCCGTTCCTGGCGTAACAATGAGATCATACATATCAATAATCTCATCACCTTCTCGTTCTGGAAAATATTCATGTGGCGCGGTGCTGTCAAAGATCGCAAAGCCTAATTCTCTTACAATAATCATATCTAGGCTATTTGGATCAAAGCCGCAATGATATACTTCAACTTCAAATCTCTTCTCTTCTGCTGCCCTTGCTAATTTTTTTAACATCGTTGATTTCCCTGAACCCGGGCGTCCTTTTATAAAATAACGATGCGGGATTCCTTCTGTTAAATTCGGAACGAAATCAACTGCCCCTTTTGGTGTTGCGGCCCCTAAGAAACGATGCTTTACAACCGCTTGTTTTCCTTTATTATCTACAAATAACTTTTGTATAAGCTGATTTGTTAATTCATTCGCTTTTTGAAAATCAATATTATCAATATAAATTCGCTCCCAATCATCATGTATAGCTAACGCTTCTTTAAAACAAGCATACGCTGATTGAAATGCACCACTTGCTTCAGAAATATACTGTGTAATTTCACCTTTATGTTTTCGTAATTTCTCTGAATCCCATGCAATCCCTAAATTTACGTATTCTTCTACAACTCCAGGTATTTGGGGTTCAATAACATGTGGTGCTGTTCCATCTACAATCCCTACTTTTAATTTTGGAATAATAACACCATCAATGGATTTATTATCAGAAGAACAATGCAACAGTTCAATATCATAGCCTTTCCCAGCCCACTCACGCCCAATTGCTTTCATCAATGAGGATTTCCCTGTCCCTGGGCCACCTTTCAAAATGAAAAGTCTTTCCAATCCCCTTACATTTTCTTCGTATAAACTATAAAAACCTCTCGCGGTATTTCCACCAGCATAATAATTTAAAATTTTCCCTGTCACTGCCCCCACTCCTTTATAGCAGTCTACTTACATAAGTCACAATATGCGTGACGCTTCAATTGGGTGAATACCTATTTTTCTTCTTGTAATAAAAAAGGAAATGAATTACAATATTCATAATATAAAATTCCGAATTTTAAAACTAAATATACTTCTTATCGAGAGAGGCAGAGGGACTGGCCCTTTGAAGCCCGGCAACCTCAGTTTATATAAACTGAATAGGTGCTAAATCCTGCAAAATGCATTGCATTTTGGAAGATAAAACATGAATTTACATGTAAGTATGTAAAGCCTATCTTTCTTGATTTGAAAGATAGGCTTTTTATATTTTAAAAAATTATTGGAGGTATCCCCGATGAAAGTAATCGATTTATCACAAACATTCGAAAATAATATGTCCCAATTTCCTGGCACACCACCTATTCATCTAGAACCCATTACAAGTGTTGAAGAGACTGGATTTCAAGTCACAGATTTTCATTCAGTTGTTCACGTTGGTACACATTGCGATGCACCTGCCCATTTTATTTCAGGCGCAACAACAATTGATCAATTACCACTTGAACAGTTTGTAGGTGAAGCTATTCTCATTGATGTAACACATGTACAAGAACGAAAATTACCGAAAGAAGTATTACATGATGCTGAAGTAAAAGAAGGAGATATCGTCATTTTCCATTCTAATCTCTCAAACAAATGGAATACAGAGGCATATGAAAAAGAAGCTTTTTATCTTTCAGAAGAACTCGCTGAAGAATTAGTTAGGTTGAAAGTAAAATCTGTTGGTTTAGATTTCATCTCTCCCGATGAAGTAACAACTGAAACATCACCAATTCATCATATTTTATTAGGGAATAATATTTACTTAATTGAAAACTTAACAAACTTAGATGCGATAGAAACAAAGCGCTTTTTCTTTTCAGCAGCACCATTAAAAATTAAAAATAGTGATGGCGCTTTTGCTAGAGCATTTGCGGTTATTTTCTAATTCAACAAAGAAGCAGAGATCATCATTGATCTCTGCTTCTATATTTTCTATTTAAATGAACGAACAATTGTTCAATACGTGGACGAACCCATACTAAATAATCTTTAGCTTTCTTTTTCGTACAAATAATTTCTTCCCCGTCAACCATCCCGACAAGCTCTAGTTCTAACAATTGCCTCGTAAATTCTAACATGTTTATTTCTTCTTTTGGATATTCTTCCTTTAATTTTTCTTCAATTTCTCCTAATAAGAAGCCGTCACGCATCATTGCAAGTGCATCAATACAAAGTGGCGGCATTTCATATTTTTCGCCTGTAATTGTATCTTTTACAATATAATTCTTTTGCTCTTTTCGAAATTGAATCGTGTGTAAACATACAGTCGAATTTAATGTTAATTCCATCATACCACCTCTTTCATAATATCTGCATAGAAAAAAGGATGCGTGTGCACCCCTCTTTTTCATTCACAAAAAAACACAAACCGCTATATGAGCCAGAAGCTACATACCGATATTTTTCTCCATTATAAACTAAGTGTTTTATAAAAAAAAGTATTCTTAAGCCTTTTTATAAAATGTTTATATTTACACAACAAGAGCACTTTTCTGAAAAGTATTCTTACGTTTATATTCTACATAGAAGGCAATGTTACTTCCACTTTTGTACCTTGACAACCATCGCTTTCAAATTTGATTTCCCCTCGATGTTCTCTAATAATTTTTTGTGTGATAATTAAGCCAAGACCAGTTCCATTCTCCTTTGTTGTATAAACAGCTTTTCCAAGTTTCTCTATTTTTTCACTATCCATACCGCATCCTTCATCCTGAATACAAATACAAACCTTTTCTTCAATCGTTTTACATGCATAAACCTTTAAATTCCCACCGCTCATCATAGATTCAATTCCGTTTTTCACAAGGTTTAATAATACTTGCTTTAATTGTTTTTCATCACCATTTATATAAGGTACGTCTTCATCTACCTGTATATAAATTTTGACAGCGTACTGCATTGCATAACTTTCCATTAATTGAACAACATATGATAAAACCTTTTGCATATCACACAATTGATAAGTTGTTGGTCTTGGCTTTCCAAGTAACATTAATTCACTAACAAATCCATTGATTCTTTCAATTTCTTGCAGCATAATATCGTAACTCGCATTATCAGCTGGATTGCGCTCTTTTTGAATTTGCGTGAACCCTTTTAAAGCTGTTAACGGATTTCGAATTTCATGTCCAATCGCTGTAGACATTTTTCCAATCAATACGAGATTTTCTGTTGTCTCCTTATCCTTGAGCACTGTCACAACCGTACGAACGTACGACTGAAACCTCTTTAATAAAGAATTGGAAATGATGAAAAAAAAGATACACAACACTAAAGGAATAACTACTTTTATATCTTTTAGCAATACAGTAAAAAACGTGTACTTACCAATTACACTGAAAGCAACTAAATAAAAATATTTTTTATTAACAAAGACTGGTGCAAAAAGTATTAAGAATATCTCTACCATATTCCCGTTTTCAAACACTCGATCTGTTTTTAAATAAATCATCATATTATTAATAATATCAATTAGCATGTAGCCTATTAAAAACAAATACTTAACAGCATATGTATGCCCAATCTTTTGAAGATACATTGAAGTTGGGAATAACAAGCTCACAAAAATGTACACCCAAAATCCTAATCCACCCTCTGGCCATCCGACTTGTGCCTCGTTTATGTTTATTGCAGGATATATGTAATAATATATAATGTCATATACAAAAAAAATAATATAAAATAGCACTAAAAATACTTTTAAAGCTTCTTTTTCTTCCTGCATTAAGCTTTGAAATTTACTCATCCAAATAACCCCTCTTAGGAAATATAACAGTATGTTGCTCTATAACTATATTTAAATGTTACTTAAAATATGAACCCTTCTTCATCTCATTATCATTTCATATAAAGTTTATAGTACTATTATCCTATCGAAAATAGTACTATAAAGTGAAACTTTAATCAGTGAGGTTTTCTTCATCCCCCACCAATCAAGTCTTTACAAACAAGTGATTCCTCTCTTTATTTCCGCTCAAATTTAAAGTCCTACTTTATATCCATCTTACCCGCTCGTGAAGTAACCCATCGGTAAATGAATTACTACCCATTACAAAGTCCTTCATATATACTTGTAAATATTCACCATACTTACTTTTTGTATGAATTAATAATTCCTCAACATAATACGCACCTGGTGAAAATACATCTAACAGTAAACTAGACAAACCAGCATAAACTCCACATCCAACTTGAAAATAAGTTGCGTTTGTCTTATATTTTCGGAAAATTTCACTACTATTCATTACATTGTACATATATGTTTCATTATCATCATAGACAAGTAACACACCTACTAAATCTGCTCCAGCAATTTCGTCCTCTGCTGGATTAAAAACCTTCCGATTCCAATTCCATAATTTATCCACATCATCTAAATTTTTCCGAATTAAATCTGTTGTATATTCATTGATACGATAAAGAAAACCGACTTCCATATCAAATGTTTTACCAAGAATAAGAACTTCTTCATGTGGCATTAGAGAGCCATAGAACTCCTTTTCTCCTAATCTCACTTTATATTCCGAAGCGTATACATCTTCATAGAAATAGATTGGTCGATGATGACTTACATACATCGGATAGCTGAATATTGCTTCATCAAGAAAACGTTCTACCGCCCACGAAGCATACAGTGTATTCGGCTTTATAAGACTTTGATCTGCAAGGAAAGAATAATCGTGTTCTACGATATAACAAGCACGTGGCTTTTTCTCTGGCTGTTCTTTCATAAGCTGTACGACCATCCATTGCACAACACCTGGATTCATTCCAGACCCTATAATAGCTCTTGTATTTGTAAAATTATTTTTTTCCTTTTCAAATCGCGTATAGCGTTCTGTAAGCTGAAATCCCTTTAAACTATCATCTAAATCCACTTGTGCATTCTCTAAAGCTGAATTGATATAAGAAATGCCTAATTCATTACAACACCTCAATATACTAAGCGTATCCGCTCCAGAAACGTCGATAACTACACCAGCATCTGTTTTTTGTAGATGATATTTAAATTGATCTATATTTTGAAGATCTATTTCATGAAGAACAAGTTTGTCCTTCAAATTTGGAAACAATTCATCATAATATTTTTTTTCCTTTTGCTTTATATCAACGAGGTGAAATTTCAAATCTTTTATCACGGAATAGATAGGATCATTTACATTCACCACAGATTGATTTAAAATTGCCAATACTGCTCTAGCTGCTCCTCCACCGCTACCAAGTAATGTAATTGAAAAAGAATTTTTAAACTGACTCACCTTGAAAACCCCTTTAATATTTAGTTAGATAATACATAATTTATTCAATCTTGAAAGGATAGCTTGGACATAACAAACATGCTCGTACACATTTTTTATTATAAAAATAGGCTCGACCTTTTCTTCTACATACATAAAAGAAAAAGCAAGCCTTCTTAACCCGCTTACGGAAAATGAACCGATTTTACATGTTGAATATTTAAATACACTTTCTCATCACGCGCCTTGATCAATTCAATATGACTATCTTCAATTTTCGTCATCTTCCCAATTTTGTTTGAAAATTCACCTAAATCGAACACCATAATTTTCCCAGCCATTTTGATTAACTGTTCTTCAAATGTTCTAGCTAATGTAATATTTAATGGATTAACTGAAAGTTCATTTTTATTGAGGGCATACGGAGTTTGATTTTCTTGATAGGGGATTAACCATTTTAGATGCTTTAAAGAAATGTATACAGTCTTATATACTGGACTATAGAAGACTATATAATCATTCATAATACTTGTAACATAACCATGAAGAGAATAACTACCCGTCACATAAACTTCTGTAAAAATCCCTTTAGATGTACTTAGCACTTTCCTTAGAGAAATTGACGGTGACTCTCTTTTAATAACAGAGTCTGTTTCTGGTTTTTGTATTTCAGCCTTAAGACTCTCCATAAATTTGTAATATTGAATATGGTATAAGGAGATATAGATATAATCTTTTCCATCATAAATAACGACGATATCATTGCCTACATCAATTAATAATCCTTTAAACCTTTTCTCGCCAATTAATTTAACATAAATATATTCTCCAATATTTTTACTTAGATCATTCATCTGTTTCCTCCTTTCTACAAAGCATGGCTTCCTCTTTTGCTTTGGTCAAAAAATAATAGAGGGCAAAAACACGCATATAGAAAGATGCTATAAGCTCTTTCCATCTGTATAAATAGCAGAGGGGACATTTAAACTATAGTAAAATAATAGAAATTGAACAAAAACATTCTCCACTACCTATTCCACGCTGCCCCCTCTTATTTATTAAACATTACTCTTCTTCATCTTTATTCAGTTTAACGATTTGATTCACGTTTTTAATATGAAAGTTAATAACATAAATTACTTCATCACGATTGACGAGTGTAACATACTCTTTATTTACCTCACTTAATAAACCCTCAACACTTTCTGGTCCACCGCGATTGATTTTAACCCATCTATACTTAAGGCTTCCTAATATCTCTTGAAAATTTGCACCTTCCGCATAGGACTGCTCAATAAAATAAGGATTTAATCCAATCTCTTTTGCCTTTTTTACAACACCCTTCACATGCTTCTGATGATAGTAAATCACTTCTCCCGTACTTCCTTGTAGAACGATATAATCACTACCTACCGCTAACAATACACCTGTACGACTTTCCGGTCCGCCAAGATTTACTTTTACCCCTTGATAAATTAAGCTTTTCATTTGATTGTCAGGCAATATATTTTCCAATTCATTCCCCCCTTTCTCCTTTATTATTATTATTTCCCTCGATTATATCGACTTGATTGTCTTGTTGCTCTTGCTCTTGAATATGGAACATATGCTGTATTTTGATTAGATTGTTGGTTATTTGACTGATTGCCTTGATACCCTTGGTAGCCTTGATAGCCATATATCTCATCTTCTTCTAGTGCCTGCAGACCATAATTCATACTTTTAATATGGAAATGCGGAATCTGTACAACTTCCTCTTTTACAATTAATGTCACATACTCAGAAGAGACATCCTGTAGGATTCCTTCAATCTTTTCTGGGCCACCGCGATTAATTTTTACCCAACGATACTTTAAGTTTTGAAGTAAACCTTGAAAATCTTCTCCTTCTGCAAATGTTGGCAAAGCTCCAAGATCTGCCGCAACGTCTTTCGCATTTTTTGTAATGCTTTTTAGATGTTGAAACTGATAATAGTAGAATGTTCTATTTTCGCTTAATAAAATGAAATGATCTGCGTATACTGCAACCACTGTACCTTTTTGGGACTCTGGTCCACCTCGATTCACTCTAACACTCTCTCCAATCAATCCATACAGTAAATCACTACTAATCGTGCTCATGAGAAAACTCCTTTCAGTGTTTTATAAGTCGTTTGCACTGATATTATATGTATCTGTACAGGTTACGTTCTCTATGATTGTCCCATTATATAAAAATATGTTTTTAACACGGGGGTACATTTGTCCAACATGTATGTCTCTTATGTACAAAAGACTAACAGGGCTCCTATCGATACCTCGCATGATATCAGCCTCCCTTTATGCACATCCTTTTACTATTTCACCATAAAAAAATACCGTTCCAAGATTCTTATCCTACAGATCTTGAAACGGTATTTATAAAAATAATGCTGTATAACTTTTCATAGAGGTGAAACTTTAATCTTCGTCTTTTACATCCATATCCTCTGGAATTGGCTCATTTAATATTTCTTCTACTAACAGCTTATATTTTTCCATTTGCTCTAAATGTGTATTGAACTGCTCTTTATTCAGCAAATATTGCTCGCCGTCATACAAAGCCCGGATTTTCTTTTGCTGAACTAATTCTTCAATATAAGATTCCGGAAGATTTAAATATTCTGCTGCTTCTTTTATCGTTATATACAATGGTTTCATTCCCTTATTCTTTTTTATCTCTACATTATTATAAAGGATTTTTGTAAATGAAATAAAAAGATTTTGTAAATGCAAATCAAAAAGCAGGTGGATGCCTACCATATCTTGTATAATAATATAGTGAGCATAAAAATACAGATGGCATTTATCCATTTACACAAAGGAGAGTTAACACATGGCTACTCGTCACATCATTTCAATGTTAGAGCAATCATTACAAGCAGAAGCAACACATACTGCTTCCCAGCTATCTAAAGACTTACCAAAAAGAATTATTGAACAATCAAAAGCTACAAATGAAGATATGCATTACAGTACAATTGGCGAATGGTATAAAAACCATTTCTTATTCCAACAAGATGATTTTCTTTGGGCTAAATATGCTTACTATAATGCATATTGTGAAGCATTACAAAATCAAGGTCATCTCACAAAACGTGTCCGTCACATACTAGAATCCGTTGCTAGAAAACACGGAAAACAATATATTGCTTCTGTGCAAAACAAACAATTTCCTGATCAGTATGCACAAGGAACGGCCTGATCTTTCTTTCATATAAAAGACCACAAGCACAATAAAGAAAATTTACAAATAAAAGGTTCACGCCTCTTCATTCCCTTCTCCCAAAATAGATGAGAAAGACGTAAACTAAAGAAACCGGTGTAATACAAATGATAAAAAACATAGTAAACCTATAAACACCCAGCCTCCTTCCTTAATAAAAATGGGAAAGTGACTGGGTGTTTATTTGTTATAACGTGAAGCTTTAATCATCCCTCACGAATCGGGCTTTTACGGGATCAAAGGTAATTGGTACGTCTCTCATATATCCCTCAACTGCTATTACAAAAAGATAATAGGATTTATACTTGTCTATTTCATCATTTGCTTAATAAGCTCCCTATTTCGCTGTTTAAATACATCGTTATGTGACGATACCATTCCATATTCACTCGCATCCGGTTGAATAAATTGCTTTGCTTTATTTACAGCATTTCCAGCATCTTGGAAAGCACCGGCAATTAAATGTAATTTCCCTTCATGCTTTAAAATATCCCCGGCAGCGTATAGCCCTTCTATTGACGATTCACTATTTGTACTCCCAGCAATAAAATAATTATCAGCGATTTCCACATTCAAATCACTATTTTCCAATAATGCCATGTCACGTTCATAACCGTGATTAATGATTACTTCATCAATTGGTAAATAGGAAATTTCTCCTGTTTCATGATTAGTCAATTCCACACGCTCAATTGCTTCATGATCTTCCCCTGCAATTAATTTCGTAATCGATGTATGAAAGATGCAGGACACTGAACTGTTCATAAGTTGAGTAACTTGTGCTTCATGACCAGATAAAGCATCTTTTCTATATGTTAAATAAACCTTTTTCGCAATTGGCTCTAATTCATTTGCCCAATCGATCGCAGAGTTCCCTCCACCTGAAACAATGACAGTTTTATCTTTGAAGTGTTTTAAAGATTTTACAGTATAATTTAAATTCGATACTTCAAATCTCTCCGCTCCTTCAATTGCTAGCTTTTGCGGCTTTAATATACCGCTTCCAGTAGCTACAATGACCGTTTTTGAAAAATGCTCTTGTCCAGAAGATGTCTTTAACACAAAGATTCCTTCTTCATTACGAGTAATAGATTCTACCTTTTCATTCAGTACAACTTCTGGATGAAAGGTTAATCCTTGCTCAACAAGCTGATCAATTAACTTTGCTCCAGTAACTGGCGGCAATCCCCCGATATCCCAAATCATTTTTTCTGGATAAACATGTATCTTTCCACCTAATTGTGGTTGAAATTCAATTATCTTCGTTTTCATTTCTCGTAGTCCACTATAAAACGCTGAATAAAGCCCTGCAGGTCCTCCACCAATTACAGTTACATCAAATAATTCTTCTTGATTCATTTGCACTCACTCCTCAGCCTTTAACTTTAATTGATTATCATTCTCAATTAAATATACATTGTTTCTACTATATTTACAATTACTATTGACAATATAAAAAGATAAAATTATATTATTAAGGAATCGAAATTGATAATCATTATCAATTTGTAAAGTATTAACAAATTTAGAGACACATCACCTTATTTTCCTATTATAAATCTCGATATCAAGATTTATAAGAATAATAAATATCTCTTCCGTTAGAAAGCTATACTATTACATATATTTTTTACAAAAAGGAGAAGAACGATGAAAAAATTATTTACTCTACTTACCGTTTTCTTTGTACTTGTTATGGGTGCTTGTAGCAACGGTTCTACAGAGAAGAACAATGATTCAAATGCAAAAGGAAACAAATCAGAAACAATTACTTACCAATCTGAAAATGGTAAAGTTGAAGTTCCAGCAAATCCACAACGTGTTGTTGTCCTATCATCATTCGCTGGTAACGTAATGTCATTAGGTGTAAATCTTGTCGGGGTAGATTCATGGTCTAAACAAAACCCACGATTTGATAGTAAACTAAAAAATGTTGCTGAAGTATCAGATGAAAATGTTGAAAAGATTGCTGAGCTAAATCCAGATTTAATCATCGGTTTATCAAACATTAAAAACGTTGATAAGTTAAAAAAAATCGCTCCTACTGTAACATACACTTACGGAAAAGTTGATTACTTAACACAACATGTTGAAATCGGTAAATTACTAAATAAAGAAAAAGAAGCAAAAGCTTGGGTGGATGATTTCAAGAATCGTGCACAAGCAGCTGGTAAAGAAATTAAAGCAAAAATCGGTGAAGATGCAACAGTTTCTGTTGTTGAAAACTTCAACAAACAGCTTTATGTATACGGCGATAACTGGGGCCGTGGAACAGAAATTCTTTACCAAGAAATGAAATTAAAAATGCCTGAAAAAGTAAAAGAAAAAGCATTAAAAGACGGTTACTATGCATTATCTACTGAGGTATTACCTGAGTTTGCTGGTGATTACTTAATCATAAGTAAAAATAAAGATACTGATAACTCATTCCAAGAGACAGAATCATATAAAAACATTCCAGCAGTAAAAAATAATCGTGTATATGAAGCAAATATGATGGAATTCTATTTCAATGATCCACTTACATTAGACTTCCAACTAGACTTCTTCAAGAAAAGCTTTCTTGGTCAATAATTCAAACATGAGGAATTCTTAATTTAAGAATTCCTCTTCCTTTATTCTATGAAAAGAAAAGATGTGAAATTGATGACAAAAGATCACGACAATCCACGTTCCACAGCTTTTACATACAAACTAATTTTAAGCATAATTGCATTCTTTCTAATTTTTATGGTGGCAATGGTATTAGGTGCTGCAGATACTTCTATAAAAGATGTATGGTTAGCACTCACTTCCTCTGCTAAAGGAGACAAGATATCCATTATTCGCGAAATACGTTTGCCACGTGAAGTTGCTGCTATTTTTGTAGGAGCCGGGCTTGCTGTTTCTGGAGCAATTATGCAAGGATTAACACGAAATCCACTTGCAGACCCTGGATTACTCGGGCTAACTGGTGGTGCGAACGCTGCTCTTGCACTGACACTAGCTATCAATCCTTCTATTAGTTATTTATACTTAACTTTAGCATGCTTTATCGGTGCTGCAATTGGCGCTATTATGGTATTTGGAATTGGTATGATAAAAAAGGGCGGACTATCTCCCCTTCGAATTGTATTAGCCGGTGCTGCTGTTTCCGCATTCCTAATCGCCATTTCAGAAGGTATTGGCATTTACTTTAAAATTTCACAAGATGTATCACTTTGGACGGCTGGAGGCGTAATTGGAACAACTTGGAGCCAATTAAAAATTATTATTCCAGTTATTTCAATAAGTATATTTATCGCTATTTTACTTGCAAAGAAATTAACAGTCCTTAGCTTCAGTGAAGAAGTTGCTATTGGACTCGGTCAAAAAATTATCGTCATTAAAACGATTTTATTTATCATTATTATCTTACTTGCTGGTGCTTCTGTAGCACTTGTTGGAAACATGGCATTCATCGGTTTAATGGTACCTCATATGGTTCGTCCAATCGTTGGGCCAGACTACCGTTTTGTCATACCGATGTCAGCGATCGGTGGTGCTTCTTTTATGCTACTCGCAGATACAATTGGGCGTACAATTAACGCTCCGTATGAAACACCGGTTGCTGCTATTGTCGCCATTGTAGGATTACCATTCTTCCTATTCATTGTTCGTAAAGGAGGAAGAACTTTCTCATGATGCAATCTATTATAAAGAAACAACGTCTAATCATACTTGCATTACTTATACTTACTATCATAACAATTGTAATCGGAATGGGACTCGGCTCTGCCTCTCTCTCCTATGACAGATTGATCCCAACACTTATGGGACAAGGTACATTTAAAGAGGAATTCGTTTTATATTCTTTAAGACTACCTAGAATTGTCATTACATTATTAGCTGGTATGGCACTCGCTTTATCAGGTGCTATCTTGCAAGGTATTACCCGAAACGATTTAGCTGAACCTGGAATTCTCGGAATCAACGCAGGTGCCGGTGTTGCAGTTGCTGTTTTCTTTCTATACTTCCCGATAGATGTTGGTTCGTTTCTTTATTTACTACCAGTCGTTGGATTTATCGGAGCTTTTCTGACAGCTTGTCTTATTTACGTATTCTCATACAGTAAAACAGAAGGGCTTCAACCAATACGATTAACATTAACCGGTATCGGTTTTTCATTTGCACTATCTGGAACGATGATTGTCCTTATTTCATCAGCAGACCGTGTGAAAGTAGACTTTATTTCAAAATGGATTGCCGGAAATATTTGGGGAGATGACTGGATCTTCGTTTTAGCAATGCTCCCATGGTTAATCGTATTGATCCCGTTTATTTTCTATAAAGCAAATCGATTAAACATTCTAGCATTAAACGAACCGGTCGCAATTGGAGTTGGAATTGAAATTGAAAAAGAACGCAGATACTTATTAATTGCAGCCGTTGCGCTTGCAGCTGCAGCTGTTTCTGTAACAGGGGGAATTAGCTTTATCGGACTGATGGCTCCTCACATCGCAAAATCTTTAGTAGGTCCAAGACACCAAATATTCATGCCTATCGCCGTTTTAATTGGCGGATGGCTCTTGCTATTAGCAGATACAATTGGACGAAATATTGTCGAACCTAGCGGCATTCCAGCAGGTATTATCGTTGCTTTAATTGGTGCACCTTACTTTATGTACTTATTGTTGAAGAAAGCATAAAAAACCCCCTTCAAGTGTAAAAAACTTGAAGGGGGTTTCATTTTATTTTACTACTGTCCATATCCTTCAAACTTCTTTGCCAAATTCTCCATCTCATCTTCTGGCAATAGCTTCGGTTCTCCAACGCTTTTCGTTTGATAATAAATTTGAGCACAAAACTCAATCTCTTCCGCAACAGTAAACGCCATTTTTATATTATTTGCACCAGCAATTAAACCGTGATTCGCAAGTAAAACTGCACGGCGGTCAATCATTCCCTCAAAAGCTGCCTCAGCTAATTCCCTTGTTCCAAATGTTTCATACGGCGCACAGCGTACATTCGGGCCTGCAAAAGCAATTAAGTATGACACAGCAGGAAGCTCCCAACCTAACGATGCAATCGTCTTCGCATAAGGAGAATGTGTATGTACAAGCGCATTGATATCTTCACGCTTTCTATAATAAATAAGGTGCATATCTAGTTCACTTGATGGTTTTCTCTCCCCTTCTACCACTTCACCATCTAAGTTTAATATAACTACATCTTCAGGTTTTGTTTCATAATAATCTAAACCACTTGGGCTAATTGCAACAAGACCTTGTTCACGATTGAAAATACTAATATTCCCCCCAGTCCCCTTTGTTAAACCACTGGAGATCATTTTCTTTCCATACGCTACAATTTCTTCTCTTTCTTTTTGTAATAACATATACATCCCCCTAAGTATGAAGCTTATGATGACTGACTATATATTTACTTACTAAAATAGCTTTTTTAAGTTCTCCGTAAACGGCGCTTTTACAATTCCTTTTTCCGTAATAATCGCTGTTACATTTTCATATGGTGTGACATCAAATGCAGGATTATATACTTTACTTTCTTTTGGAGCTGAATATTGCCCGAAACGATTAATCACTTCAGAGGCATCTCTTTCTTCAATTGGAATTTCCTTTCCTGTCGGCGTTTTCAAATCAATTGTTGGAGTCGGTGCCGCAACGTAAAATGGGATATTATAATATTTTGCTAAAATAGATACACCAAGCGTTCCAATTTTATTTGCAACATCACCATTGGCTGCTACGCGGTCACACCCAACGATTACCGCATCAATTTTCCCTTGTGACATGACCATCGCTGCCATGTTATCAGTAATAACAGTTACATCAATACCTGCCCGCTGTAATTCTAAAGCTGTTAACGTCGATCCTTGTAAACGGGGACGTGTTTCATCAGAATAAATCTTTAAGTTCCATCCCTTTTCTTTCGCTAAATACATCGGTGCAGTTGCAGTACCATATTTCGTTGTTGCTAAAGCACCAGCGTTACAGTGCGTAAGTACACCCATGCCATCTTGGAATAGTGTTAATGCATGCTCTCCAATTTGGCGGTTAATTTCTTCATCTTCTTTATGAATCTCTTTCGCTTCCTCTAGCAATCTACTTTTTAAATGAGCAATAGATAAATGAGTATGTTCTTTTGCGACACTTTCCATTCTTCCAAGTGCCCAAAATAAATTCACTGCCGTTGGTCTTGATGTTGCTAAATACTTACATACTCTTTTTACTTC
This sequence comes from Bacillus cereus, assembly GCF_002561295.1. Classification (GTDB taxonomy): domain Bacteria; phylum Bacillota; class Bacilli; order Bacillales; family Bacillaceae_G; genus Bacillus_A; species Bacillus_A cereus_S. Next base: position 92,038 of record NZ_NTUG01000038.1, on the reverse strand, counting down.
TTCTATAAATGACTCCATGGAATCTTCGGCGGATTCTTTCACTCCCAAATATACACCGTAAGCTGCTGAAACACCGATTGCTGGTGCCCCGCGCACCTTCATTACTTGAATCGCATCCCACACACCTTCAGTAGTCGTAAAAGACTCATAGACAACTTCATTTGGTAATAACGTTTGGTCTAATAAAACTAGCGCATCACCTTTCCACTGAATCGGTATTAATTGCTCTGACATAATCTTTTCCTCCTACTTTGCGCTATGCATAGATTGTTCTTTTAACGTTTGTAAAAAACTAGCCCCGGTTTGATATTCACTTGCATGTAAAATAAATTTCTTCGCTGTTTGTAAACAAATACGTTCTGCTCTCGCCCGAGATTCCTGATTAGGAATCGATGTAATATCTTTCACCTTCGCTAATCCAACAATGCGACGGGTTAACTCAAGTCCCGTCACAGCAGCTGTATCCTCTAATATAGACTGTAAATACCAACGATCAAATCCAGTTTCCTTTGCCATAATTTCTGTTACATGAATGTCCCATGCTTCTAAAAACTTCTTCTTAAATAAGTCGATTACATCTATAATAGTGGACTCCAACCAACTCATATATGTATCTTTCTCTACTCCATCAACCATTACTGCATCAGCGTTCGCCCAAGCAAACATTAAATTCGCCATTACATTTCCAATGTCATACCCCATCGGACCGTAGAAAGCAAACTCTGGATCGATAACCTTAGTAGAATCCTTTCTCACAAACACAGAACCAGTGTGTAAATCACCATGAAGTAATGCCTGTGCATTCGTCATAAATGAAAATTTACGTTTTGCTACTTCTAGACGAAGTTCTTTATCACTATAAATATGCTCTCTAATCCATCCATCATTTAATGAAAATAACTCATTACGCTTATTGTGATTAGTAAATGGCTCAGAATATACAAGGTCTTCTGTAATCTCGCATAACTCAGGGTTTATATAATTCTTCACAAGTTTCTTCTTCTCTTTATGATTCATTACAACATCTGATGTTAATAGAAGTGTATTTACCATAAAAGTCGTCAAATCGTCAGCAAGTCTCGGAAATATTTGATGATTTATAAGTGCTGTACGTAATATTGTGTGATCTGATAAGTCTTCCATCACGCAACAATTCATCACACTATCAAATAAATGCACCTTTGGAACAAGTCCAGAAGCTAACTCTTGCTCTAACTGCAAAACATCTGATTCTATACGAATACGATTCGTCGACAACTTAAACTCATCTGAAATACGTGCCGTATCCCCAGCTTGCTTTACAATGACGGAAATATTCTTCTCTTCATCCCAAACGCGGAATACATAATTTAAATTACCATCACCTATTTCTTTACACTTTAACGCTTTTGCATGTTTGAACTTAGGTAATCTCTCTTGCACATATGCAATCACATCTGTAGCTTCCATTAAAAAATACTTTGTGAACTTAGACATGGTTTCCCCTCCACACTAATTGTAAGCGTTTTCTAAAAGCTATAAAAAAATAATAGATTGAATTTTTTCCTATAATATATGTTCTTCTTTTTGAAATGTATATCTAGGTTTTATTATATCTTGTTAGCACTTTGAGTCAATGTTTCTAACTATCATTGTGATATACTTCCTATGTTATATATTTGAGCTGACAAAAATTGTTCAAAAAGATTCTGATTCATTTTGTTTTATTTATCGCTCAATTCTTTGTAAAATAGAAGTAAGCAGTTCCTTTTCAATTCCACAACTTCTAAGAAATATTTCCTTCCTAAGAATTTATACTTACATCATATTTCTAGCATACACACTACTCTTTCAGACACTCATTAAAAATTTATGACATGAAAATTACCTTTTAATTCCCTAACAGTCTTAATTGAGAATAAATATTAATTAAATTGGTATAAAGTTGGTTTATTCTCTTGACAAAATAACCACTTCTATATGATAATTAATATCGAATTAGAATTATTATAGTTAATTAAAAAATATATTTTATGAGCAAACTATTTTTTGATGCTCAAAACCAACATTTAGGAGGAATTTTAATATGTTATTAATCGGCACAGAAGTACAACCGTTTAAAGCAAATGCTTATCATAATGGAGAGTTTATCCAAGTTACTGACGAAAGTTTCAAAGGAAAATGGAGCGTAGTTTGCTTCTACCCAGCAGACTTCACATTCGTTTGCCCAACTGAACTTGAAGATTTACAAAACCAATACGCTACACTAAAAGAACTAGGCGTTGAAGTATACTCTGTATCTACAGACACTCACTTCACACATAAAGCATGGCATGATAGCTCAGAAACTATCGGCAAAATCGAATACATTATGATTGGTGACCCTACTCGTACAATCACTAGCAACTTCAATGTATTAGTTGAAGAAGAAGGTCTTGCTGCTCGTGGTACATTCATCATTGACCCAGACGGCGTTATCCAGTCTATGGAAATCAATGCTGACGGTATCGGCCGTGATGCAAGTATCCTTGTTAACAAAATTAAAGCAGCACAATACGTTCGCAACAATCCAGGTGAAGTTTGCCCAGCTAAATGGCAAGAAGGTTCTGCAACACTTAAACCAAGCCTTGACCTTGTAGGCAAAATCTAAGGAGTTCGATCAAAATGATACTAGATGCAGATATAAAAACACAACTATCCCAATACCTTCAGTTAATGGAGAACGATATTTTACTTAAAGTTAGCGCAGGAAACGATAACGTATCTAAAGATATGCTATCTCTAGTAGACGAATTAGCTACTATGTCATCTAAGATTACAGTAGAAAAAGTTGAACTAGAGAGAACACCAAGCTTTAGCGTAAATCGCCCTGGTGAAGACACTGGTGTAGTATTCGCTGGTATTCCATTAGGACACGAATTTACTTCATTAGTGTTAGCTTTACTACAAGTTAGTGGACGTGCTCCAAAAGTTGAACAAAAATTAATCGATCAAATAAAAAACATTCAAGGCGAATATCATTTTGAATCTTATATCAGCCTAAGTTGTCATAACTGCCCTGATGTTGTACAAGCTCTTAACGTAATGAGCGTTCTAAACTCTGGTATTACTCATACTATGATTGACGGCGCTGCGTTCAAAGAGGAAGTAGAAAGTAAAGACATCATGGCAGTACCAACTGTTTACCTAAATGGTGAATCTTTCGGAAGCGGTCGTATGACACTTGAAGAAATTTTAGCTAAAATGGGTAACGGTCCAGATGCATCAGAGCTTTCTGATAAAGATCCGTACGATGTTCTTGTTGTTGGTGGCGGCCCAGCTGGTGCAAGTGCAGCAATTTATGCGGCACGTAAAGGCATCCGCACTGGTATCGTTGCTGAACGCTTCGGTGGTCAAGTAATGGATACGATGGGCATTGAGAACTTCATCAGCGTAAAACGCACTGAAGGTCCTAAGCTAGTAGCAAGCCTTGAAGAGCACGTAAAAGAATACGACATCGATGTAATGAACCTACAACGTGCGAAACGTTTAGAGAAAAAAGAACTTATTGAAGTGGAACTTGAAAACGGCGCTATTCTGAAAAGTAAGAGCGTAATCGTTTCAACAGGTGCTCGCTGGCGTAATGTTGGCGTACCAGGTGAAGCTGAGTTCAAAAACAAAGGTGTAGCATACTGCCCACACTGTGACGGTCCATTATTCACTGGAAAAGATGTAGCAGTTATTGGCGGCGGTAACTCTGGTATTGAAGCAGCTATCGACTTAGCAGGTATCGTTAATCACGTAACTGTTCTTGAGTTCATGCCAGAATTAAAAGCTGATGCTGTGCTGCAAGAACGTCTTAACAGCTTACCTAACGTAACTGTTCTGAAAAACGTTCAAACGAAAGAAATTACTGGTACTGACAAAGTAAACGGTATTTCTTACATCGATCGTGAAACTGAAGAAGTTCACCACGTTGAATTACAAGGTGTCTTCGTTCAAATCGGTCTTGTGCCAAACACAGACTGGTTAGGTGACACTGTTGAACGCGTTCGCGGTGAAATCGTAACAGATAAGCACGGTGCTACAAATGTACCAGGAGTGTTTGCTGCAGGTGACTGTACAAATAATCCGTACAAACAAATTATCATCTCTATGGGATCAGGTGCGAATGCAGCTTTAGGTGCATTTGATTACTTAATCCGTAACTAATATAAACGCAAAAAAGCAGGTNNACCTGCTTTTTTGCGTTTATCAAATAGTAAATGAAATTTTATTAGCGATTCGACAAGGAATATCGACTTAACGACAAATATATTCTGTTTCCAATTTCTATTTTACAACCCTAATCTATAAACTAAAAACCTCTCATTCCCATTCTTCTCATAAGCTCCTGGCAACCTAATTTCCTTCTTTAGCTCAAATGCCGTCTGATTCTCTAGGAAGAAAATATAATCTTCAGAAGGATAATATAAAATAAGATCTACATCCCTCTCCGCCGCTTCTACCGAAAGCAAAATGTTATTAACTACGTTCATAAACACTTGCACAGAAAACGGATTAAAAAAATAAAATCGATTATCACGTGGATTCATTTCATAGTCCTGTGCTAAACAACATTGAAACTCTATTTTATCCTTACTATTCTTCGACTTTCTTGCATAACGTTCACGATTTTCCATCGCTTCCTTATAAAACGCTTCATTCATTTCAACACCAACCGCTGAAGCATTACACTTATGATGAACATAAAAGTTTAATCGACCTTTCCCGCACCCAAAATCTACAATTCGATCGCTACTATTGATTTCATATTGATTCAATAGTTCTTCTAGCCCACTATATGGCGTTGGTTCATAGCGATGATAGTGCAGAGATTTATTGAATCCTTTTTGTTCTCCAACTGTTTTTATATTTAATACTGCATCATAATATTGTTCGTTCATATATTTACCCTACCCTCTACAAAAAAGTCTTCATACAATCCAGACCTTTTCGATTTTCCGTTTTTTATTTTCTACGGAAATGTTCTAATTACATGTAATCCAATTTTATCATATGAATCCATTTCATAATTTTCACTTCTACATATACCAAGGATTTTGAGAACACAAAAATGAGCCCCATTACAAATTCTCATATAATATAAATAGCGATACCTACAAAAACACGAAAAAACTCAAAGTCCTTATATGGCCCTGAGTTTTTTGTATGGAACTTATTCAATAAAGCCCCTTTAGTGAATTAATTATTTTCAGAGGAAATATTTAATACATAGTAGTTCAATAACTACGTGGCAATAATCATAGGTAAATAATTTGTACTGTGATTTATTACACTTTATATCTTAAAAAGATTTTTTTCCTGTGAATCTTAATACCGATTCTCTTGAACGTTCAATCTCTTGAATATTTTCATCATAATATTTTGATGCATATGCATAAAAGATAATGTCAATAGTCAGAAATTGTGCAAATAACGAACTAGTTGCGGCACTACGAAATTTTGCCTCTGGTGCACGAACGTGCTGCAAGGACATATCGACTTTATTAGTTAATCTATTATTACCGAATCGCGATAATCCAATCGTTTGAATACCAGATGCTTTCGCAATCTCAACAAGTTGCAATACTTCTTCCGTTTCTCCGCTATTTGATATACTGAAAAACACACAATTTTTTGTGGATGCAGCAAGTGCTGTTGCCATAATATGTGCGTCTTGATTTGCGCTCACAATCTTTCCTAAACGTAACCATTTATGAAGAATATCTTCTGCAACAAGCCATGAAGCTCCTAATCCATAAGCATAAATAACATCAGCATTTCTCATAGCTTCAACAATTTGATCAAGAATACCTTCATCTAAATAAATCGCTGTTTCTTGTATTGCTTGTACAGAATTAGAAACTATTTTTTCTTTAATTTCCGCTATTGTTTCATTTGGTTCAATATCATAAAAACCCTTCTTCTCTGGTTGTGAGATATGTGATGATAGAGATACCTTTAATTCCGAAAAACTAGCAATTTCAATAGAACGACAAAGCCTAGTGACCGCAGAACTACTTGCATTAGCATGCGTAGCTAACTCGTGTATAGTCATTCTAATCACTTCTTGAGGGTTGTCTAAAATATATTGCGCTACTTTCCTCTCAGATTTCGGTAATTGATATAATAAACTTTCAATTTTTAACAATACATTTACAACATGCATATTGAATTGCTCCCTTAACTGTTAATTAACTCATATATTTTAGAGCTAAGTAATATCCTCCTAATGTAGATGATACATCTTCTAAAATGAATTGCACTTCCGATTTTTCTTGTTTAATATTTTCAATAAAGGAAGTTTGTACAGACGATATATTAGTTAATATACCCCCTTTAATAGCAATTGTAACATTGTTATCAAAATTTAGTTGCTTCCAAACAGCAAGCGTAATTTTGGCAAGTTGATGGCCCGCTTGCTTGAGAATGTTCTCTGCAAATTCATCACCTTCGTTTGCTTGTTGAACGATTATTGGAACAAATGACGCAATCTCCGCCTTAGTTGAGGAATAAATAAATGTTTTTAATTCTAGTACACTCTGATAACCAAGTTTTGTTAGTATCAACTTAGTTAGGTTACTATAATTTCCACCCTCATCTTCCTCTTGCGTCATTTTAATAAAAATCTGCATAGCAATCCAATAGCCACTTCCTTCATCTCCAAGAATATGCCCCCAACCACCTGCTAATCTTTCAATACCATTATGAATTCCAATACTAACAGAACCGGTCCCTGAAATTGTCAAAATACCATCTTGCCCTTTTAGTAAAGCAGCGTGTGCAATCACGCCATCATTTACAATCGTAAATGGAATATGAAACGCCTCAGAAAGAGCGTCTTTTATACCTTTTGTATTTTTAACCCCTCCATACCCGGCTAACCCTAGGCATATATACTGACATTCTTCCCTTTTTAAAGGAACTAAGCATTGTTCAATCGCATCAATAATATTATGAATAGCTTGTTTTTCATCTAAAAGTAAATTTCCGTATCCTGTTTTACCTTCACTTATTTTTTCACCATTTAAATTATAAGCTATTGCTTCCGTTTTCGTACCTCCACCGTCTACCCCAATAATATAACTCATATAAGTTCCTCCTTACGTATGTCAAAGTTTAGGTAATCCTCACAGGTTGGAATTTTACAGGCTCCCTACCTCTCTACTGTCTTGGTTGAGGTGGGGGACTTACTGCCCGCAAATAGCGGGATAAATAAAAAGGAAAGGAACGTTCTGTCCCTTCCCTTTCCCTTACTTTGAGGTTTTTCTCAATAAAATCACTTAATCGAAAATTGGAATTTCTCCCAAGGATCTAGATGATCAAGAAGGAAGATTTCCTCTTCAACTATCCGGCCAACCACATTCGTTTTACCCGAATTCTCCATATCTTGGAGCGCAATCTGCAATTCACCTTTGTATTGTCCATAGAGCTCATTTTCAATTAAAATGTCTCCTCTTCTAATATTAGGCGTATAAGTCGGTTTAAACTCTTCTCGTTTATATTTTACACGTGATTGAGTCGAGCGAATAAGATATTCTGAAACATCTCCACGATAAAAATGAAATTCTTCTAGCACAATCTTTTTCTCTAAGTCTGTAATCATGTTATATAGTTCTATATTAAACGTTAGTATTTCACTATTTAATGTACTTAGGGCTTCTAATTCCCCTTCTGATGCATAGGCATTAGCAATAATCACATCATCGATTACTCCAGTTGCAAATAAATGTTTGGCTTGCGTTACAATTGGCAATTCACGATGCATTTCTAATGTACATAAACCTTCTGTTACTGGCCAAGGTCCATAAGTCGCTGCGTGCGAACTAATAAATGCTGCCGTGCGAATATTATGGTGTTTAAATTGCTCACAGCATTTTAGAAAATGAGCATAACTTAACCCTGCATAACGATGAGGGTAGAAATTATGTGAGCCTACTAAATTCTCTTTATTAGGCTTATAAGCAATGAGATTATCTAAATAACACGTTGCATTACTCATATTAATTTCAATTTTTAAATTATAGGGATTATGTGTCATGATAGACTCTTCATTTCCCGTAAAGCCCATATCTAGACGGATTCCGTACGCTCCTAAATCAGCAAAGAATGATAAATCATTATAGGAAATATCTAAATCTCCAAATACACGAGGAGAGATATCAACCATTACTTCCATACCTAATTGGTTTGCAAATGCAATTGTTTCTTTAAATTCCCTCATAATTTTTTCTTTATCACCTTCTACTGACAGCAAGCAAGTAAAGATTTTCTTAAATCCATATTTATGTGCAAGTGCAATATACTCCATATCTTTTTCTACGGTTGAATGTTCTGGATAAATGGAAATACCTAATTTTCTCATCTTCATCTCACCTTTATCTTTCTACATTTCCCATTATTGTTGTGGTGCTAGTTTTTTTATGATACGAATCATATGTTCAATCAATTTTTGTTCGCTTATCGCTGTCATTAAGTGATCTTGAGCATGAATCATTAGCAATGTTTTCTCACTTGGGACTCCGTTCAATTCAGCCTGAATTAACTTTGTTTGTGTCTTATGAGCCAGGCTAAGTTCTTCAGCAGCTTTATTAATAAGATCCGCTGCTCTTTCAAAGTCAAATTCCTCGGCAGCTGTTAATGCTTCATAGGCTAATCCTCTCGCATTTCCACCATGAGAAATAATTTCAAAAATTTCCATTTCGTTATTATTGATTTCCGTTGACATATCATAACACTCCAAATCTTAGTAAAGTATGGGCCAATATTCTCTAACTGAATTTACGTTTCAGAAAATATCATGTTTCAATTTGTCTTTCCTATTACATTTATGATTCTCCTAATCATCTAAAAAAATGAGGTAAATACTCTTTATGGGCTTCTAATAGTTTCTGTAATACAGCTTCAGCCAAATCATCACTTGGAATAAGTGGATTAATCGTTAAAGCTAATAAAGCCTTATCATAAGAACCTGTTACTGCTGCCTCAGCACCTACTCTTTCAAATGATTTGATTTGTTGAATTAATCCTTGAACTTGAACTGGCAATTTCCCCATTGTCATCGGAACCGGTCCATTTTTTGTCACAATACAACTTACTTCAACCGCTGAATCATAATCAATCTCATTAATTGAACCTTTATTTTGGATATTTAATACTTGAATGTCTCTTTTATCATTATAAATAGAAGAAATAACATTACATGCTGCATCACTGTAGTATGCACCACCACGCTTCTCTAATTGTGGAGGCTTAATGTCTAGTTTTTCATCTTTATACAAATCAAACAAATCTTCTTCTAGTTTTTTAACAATTTCAGCACGCGTTTTCCCTGATTTAAATGCTTCTAATTCTTCATCTAAAATATCTTTTGTTTTGTAATAATAACGATGATACGGGCAAGGTACTACACCTAATGATTTCAAAAATCTTTGATTCCAAGGAAGTGGGGCAATATTCTTCATTGTCATTTGTATCTCTGGATTTCCTAGCATTTCAAGCACTTTCTCTGTTACTTCTTCATCATCAATATATACGTGTATTCCGAATACCATATGGTTTAATCCAGCGAAATCAATGTGTACCCTCTCCATTTCAACACCTAACATTTTTGAAATAGACATATGCATATTAAATGGTACATTACATACACCGATTACTTTTTTATGCTTGCTGTAACGAAGAAGGGCCTCTGTTACCATTCCAGCTGGATTTGTAAAATTAATTAACCATGCATTCGGACAAAGTTCTTGCATTTCTTCTGCGATTTCTAGCAGAACGGGAATCGTTCGTAACGCTTTAAATAAGCCTCCTGCACCATTGGTTTCTTGCCCAATTAACCCTAGTTGCAAAGGAATACGTTCATCTTTAATTCGGGCGTCTAGTAAACCCACTCTCATTTGCGTTGTCACAAAATCAGCATCCTGTAAAGCTTGACGACGATCTAGCGTCAAATGAACTTCCATAGGAACCCCTGCTTTTTCTACCATTCTTCTTGCTAAGTCTCCTACAATCTCAAGCTTTTCTCTTCCTGCTTCAATATCCACTAACCAAAGTTCTCTAACTGGCAACTCATCATAACGTTTAATAAAGCCTTCAACTAATTCTGGTGTGTAACTAGATCCACCACCAATTGTGGCAATTTTTATTCCGTTTTGCTTTTCCATTTTACTAACACCTCATTTTAGGTAACTTACTTTTTTCATTTACGCATAGACAATTGGGTAACAAATCAGTGCACTCGCTACTAATAAAGACAAGAACAACATTAACGCCTGTTTCTTGTTTTTAAACTTACCTTCAACAAAAATAAGAACAAGAGTTAACCCTGCGCTAATTGCAAAGATATTATTTAGATACAGTGACAATCGTTTCTCTATTCCAACTGCATTCATTAAAGGATTAAAGATAAGATTAAAAACAAGAATAAAACTAAAAAATAGAAACGCACTTTTGTAACTAAAAAAGTGAATTCTGGATGTTGAATTCATTTTTATCTCCCTTCTCTCTTTTATATGAAAGGAAGTTTGGAGCAATTCGTCCCAAACCTCCTCTCATATATTTTTATCCCGCATTAACGGACAGTAACACTCCCACTTCAAAATTCAGCGAAAGCAAAGAAGTTAGGTGGGAGATGAACCGTCCGTAAAAGCCCGATTGGTTCAACTAATAATCAGTGGGGATGGAGAAAACCCCCACTGATTAAAGTTTCACTTTATAAGGCTACGTTTGTGCCCTCTTTTGTTTCTGTTGGATTTTCTTGTGCTAACAGCTTTTGATCATACATTTTAAAGAATGGTAGATAAACAAGAACTGAAATCGTAATATTAACTAACACAAGAATAATAGCTCTCCAGTCACCACCCGTTGAAAGGTAGGCACCTATTGGAGCTGGTAATGTCCATGGAACCATTACATATGTCGGATTTACTAACCCGATTGATGTCGCGACATACGCAATTGTTGCACCAATTAATGGTGTCACGACAAATGGAATAATTAAAACTGGGTTTAGCACAATTGGCATCCCAAAAATAACAGGTTCATTGATGTTAAATATACTTGGAACAATTGTTGCTCTCGCCATCGTCTTACTATAAGTAGATCTTGCTGTTAATAACATCGCAATTACTAATCCTAATGTTGCACCAGATCCACCAATCCAAATAAACCATTGGAAGAATGTTTCAGGAGCTACGTGAGGAATTGTCTCACCAGCGGCAACTGCCGCTGAGTTATTAGCTAAGTAAACTTCCCAAACTGGACGAGCAACAGCACCTACAACTGATACACCATGAATACCGAATGACCAGAAAAATGTGATTAAAAAGACTGGAATTAATACGCCTGGTAATGTATCCCCTGCTTTAATCAGTGGTGCAACAGCTTTATCAACAAGTGAATGTAGATCAATACCTGCAACTACTGTAATTAACGTCATAATAAAAAGTACAATTGTAACTGGTATTAACGCTTCAAATGAACGAGATACGGATGTTGGAACAGAATCTGGCATTTTTATTGTAAAGTTTTTAGTCTTACATAAACGTATAATTTCAACCGAGAATATAGAAACAATCATTGCTACAAAGAGCCCATGCCCACCAAGATTTGTCATTGGCAATACAAAACCGATATCTTTCACCATTTGTACGCCTATTGTGAATAGGAAGGCAGCTACCGATAGTAATCCTCCTGATAGAGGGTCTAACTTATAGCTTTGACACAGACTATGACCAATTCCGAAAGTAATATATAGGGTCATAATAAACATCGTTAATCGATAAGGTATTAAAATCTCTGCGATGTGTTTTGCCGCCCATTGACCTATTGTAGAATCTGCTGCTACGGGTGGGAAAGCAATGATAAGAAATATACTCCCAAAGATGATGAATGGCAAAGCAGAAACTACACCATCACGTATTGCACGTAAATGTTTCTGCTCAGACAATTTAGCCATAGGTGTCGATAAATTATTTTCTAAAAAAGCTACAAATTTGTTCATTTGTATTTTCCCCTTTAGATTGATTAGTAGTTAAGACTTCTTGCTAGATTATGTTTTTATGATTCACAAACGAATAAAGTGAAACTTCCATCATTTATTTTTTCTCATCCCCAATGATGGTTAGTTCGCACTAATTAGGATTTCACGGGCAGTTAATCTCCCACCTCTCTTCCTCGTTTCTCCCTGATTCTTGAAGTGAGAGTCTTTCTACCCATGAATAGCAGAATAAATGAAAACTTTCATTTGATTATTTTATTTCATTAATTAATTTTAATAGAGACGGTCCACCAAGAGGGCTATACGATTGAGCAGGAATCATTAAGCATGGGACTCCAGCTTCATCTGCAGAAGCTTTGAAACCATCAAATCTATGTTTTACTTGTGGGGCAACCATAGCAACATCCCAGCCGTTTCGAACCTCTGAATCAAATTCTTGCGTACCAACAGCTAATACCTCTAAATTTTGAGCATGTTTTTCTCCCTCTTTTTTCAACGCATTTACAACAATCGCACTCGACATTCCACCTGAACATACAAATAATACTTTCATTTTTACTCCCCCTCATAATATTTTATTTAGAAGCTTTAAATCGATTTTCTTACAAATCCTTCTGCTGCGTTTAAGCGTTCTACAGCTTCTTCATAAGAAATATTTGTTAAAATCATAACAATGGCAACCTTAGGTTGATTATTTGCTTTTACTAAATATTTTTCTGCTACTTCATAGCTGCATTCAGTGGCATCCATAATAATACGTTTTGCACGTTCTACCAACTTTTCATTTGTTAACTGTAAATCGACCATTAAATTCCCATAAACTTTTCCAATCCCAACCATTGAAGCTGTTGAAAGCATGTTACATACTAATTTTTGGGCTGTTCCAGCTTTTAAGCGAGTAGATCCCGTAAGTACTTCAGGTCCATTTACAACCTCAATGGCAATTGCAGCAATTTTTCCAATCTCTGATTCCTTATTGCAACTTATCGCTACTGTGCCTGCCCCAAGTTGATTTGCATAATTTAAACCTGCAATAACATAAGGCGTACGTCCACTAGCCGCAATGCCTACTACAACATCGCTACTCGTTAATTGGATTTTCTCTAGATCTTGACGACCTAACGTAAGACTATCCTCCGCTCCCTCAACTGCCTTAATAAATGCACTTTCTCCACCCGCGATTAAACCTACTACTTTACTAGGATCAGTATTAAACGTTGGTGGACATTCTACAGCATCCAACAATCCAATGCGCCCACTTGTGCCCGCACCCATATAGATTAATCTACCGCCGCTTTTCATCGCCGCAACGATCATCTCTACAGCTTTTGCAATTTGAGGAAGTTCTTTTTGAACACAGTAAGCAACTTTCATATCTTCTTCATTCATCACCTCCAATAAATTAAGCGTCTTCATTTCATCTAAAAATCTAGTCTTTTCATTACGACCTTCCGTTGTTAAATTCTCTAGCATATAAATCATCCTTCTATCATTCGTAATTTAAACGCTTTTGAAATCGCTTTCTTTAACGAAACTATAACATCACTAAAAATAAATTTCAATAACTATAAACATTTTTAAAATAAAATACCGAAAATGTACACAATTAGAAAATTAGCGAGTATAATAGTTGATTGTTAGCGCTTACAAGTTTTTATAAGAATGAACATTGTTCCTTAACAAGAATTACAAAAATCTATGTAAAGTAGGTGTTATGATCATGTACATTGTTGGGTTAATGTCTGGAACATCATTAGATGGTATTGATGCTGCACTTATACGCGTGAATAATAGTAAATTAAACACCGAGTTAGAAATGATTGATTTTATAACTCATCCTTTTCCAAAAGATGTTAAAGAAGAAATTATACAGTCATTATCTGTAGATACATCTAATGTGCAGCTAATTTGTAGTTTAAACTTTAAACTTGGAAAATTATTTGCAGATGCTACAAAGGAAGTTTGCAAAAAAGCTAGATTTCCTTTAGAACAGTTGGATCTTATAGGATCCCATGGACAAACGATTTACCATCAGCCCTTGCAAGAACATAACTTGGTTCCCTCAACTCTGCAAATTGGAGAATCTTCGGTAATTGCTTACGAAACAAATACAACCGTAATATCTAATTTCCGTACTATGGATATAGCGGCCGGTGGACAGGGCGCTCCTTTGGTACCTTATACTGAATATGTTCTTTACCGGAGTGAAACGAAGGGAAGATTGTTACAAAACATCGGAGGTATTGGAAATGTAACTGTTTTACCTAAGCAAGCCTCACTAGATGACATGTACGCTTTTGATACAGGACCTGGAAATATGATTATTGATGAAGTATGTCAACAATTGTTTAACATAGGATACGATGAAGGTGGTAATTTAGCTAAACAGGGGAAAGTAAATGAACACCTCTTATCATACTGTATAAATCACCCCTATATTATGAGCCCTCCGCCAAAAACAACAGGCAGAGAATTGTTTGGAAAGCAATATGTTGAAAAACTATTAAATAAGTTTAATAACCTTCCAAGCCACGATATAGTAGCGACTGTAACAATGTTTACAGCGCAATCTATTGTAGAGAACTATCGCAAATTTATCTTTCCACAAGTTAAAATCGATGAAGTCATTATTGGAGGCGGGGGCAGCTATAATAAAACTTTACTGAAAATGATTCAATCCCTACTTGGGGAGTCAATTCAAGTTTATACTCAAGAAGAGCTAGGATACTCTTCGGAGGCTAAAGAAGCTATAGCGTTTGCTCTCCTTGCAAATGAAACCTACCACGGTAACACAAGTAACGTACCAAATGCTACAGGTGCAAAAGGCCCTATCATTCTTGGGAACATATCCTTTCCCACATCAGACCATTGGATTAAGATAAGAAATTCTTAAGAAGAAAGTATAGGTTTCATCAGCTAGTGGCTAGCTCTCACAAAGTAGACCATCCCTAACTCGTCATTAAGATAGGGATGGTCTACTAAAGTAAAGGAAATATTCAAAGGACTTCCCACTAAAAATAACGAGAACTATTTGAATTAGACTGTATTTCTCTCTATCGGAATTCTGCCCTCTAACAAATAAAAACAATATTATTTTAAAGCATTCAACACAGTTTGCTTCATGATTTCTACTCCATCCATTATACAAGCGTGATCAAATGTCATATAAGGGTGATGTAACCCTGGCTTTAAATTTGCTCCTAAACCTAACATAACAGCTTTTAAGTGAGGCCTTTTAACCGTATAGTAATGAAAATCATCACTGCCTGTTGTATAAAGCGGCGCTGCACAACCTTCCTCCCCATATGTTTCAAGAATTCCTTTACGCATAAGCTGTTCCGCCTCTTCTGATACATTAGCACCAGGTGTAAAATCAACCCATTCATAAGAAATTTTCGTTCCCATTGATTCGGTTGATTGAATCACATGTTCTATCTTTTTCTGTAACTCTTCTAACAGTTCATTACTCTCTGCTCTTACATCTAAAGCAAATTGACCATTACCTGGAATGATATTTAAATTCTCTCCACCAGCGTGGCATTTTGTCATTTTAACAGAGTATGATTTTTGCGGCGGTAGCCATATATTTTTTAATCCGATATTAATCATAGAAATAACATCAACCGCGTTCACACCTTGATGTGGTCGTGCACCGTGCGCATCATCCCCATGTATCGTACCTTCTAAAAATCCCGCTGCTCCGTGCCGAATAGACGGCGCTGCTTTTTTTAAAGGTAATTCTTCAATTGGTCGTAAATGAACACCAAATAAAAAGTCAGCATCATCTACCGCACCCTTCTCTACCATCTTTAAAGCACCATTTCCTTTTTCTTCTGCTGGCTGAAAAATAAATCTAACTGTACCACTTTCCCATCTCATATTCTTCAATTGTAAAATAAGCCCCATCACAATTGTCATATGAGCATCGTGACCACATGAATGATTCGCTTTAAATTCTCCATCTACTTCTTGCCACAATGCATCCATATCAGCACGAATCGCAATAACTGGATTCCCACTTCCAACTTCAGCAATCACGCCTGGGCAATCATCAAATGTTTTATATGAAATTCCTTCTTCTTTTAGAAAATTAGTAATATAAGCCGTTGTTTCGTATTCCTCCCAGCTCACTTCAGGATTTTCATGTAAATGCTGAAAAATTTCTGTTACACGCTCTTGTAGTTCTAATGTTTTCAACGTTTCATTCTCCTTCCCAAATTACAAACCATTAAAGTTAATTATGTTTCTGAAAAAACAGATGTTTTTACGAACATATTGAATTTTAAGAAAAAAGTCAATTGTTTATTTTTAAATGCTAGTAATGCCCTATTTCAACTCATGTTATAAAGATATTCACAAGGTAAAACATTCTCTATTTTCTGTTTTTTGTTGACGCTTACACATATATTTAGTTATTATAACCTAATAAGCGTCTATTTTGCGACAATTCTAAAAATAAAAACAAACATCATGAGGAGGAAATTTATGAAAAAAGAAATACCTTTTTCAGTAGCGATAATCCCTATTATCATTACAGTTGCAGTTATGATGGTTACAATTGTTGTATTAGAACAAAGTCCTCACGTTCCACTTATTATCGGTACAACCGTTGCTTCTATCGTTGCTTGGCGTTACGGTTACAAATGGAACGACATTGAAGAAGCAATGTATAAAGGAATTCGCCTCGCATTACCCGCTATCGTTATCATTATCCTTGTTGGTTTAACAATCGGTGCTTGGATTGGCGGTGGAATTGTCGCAACAATGATTTATTACGGTTTAAATCTTTTAACTCCATCACTATTTTTAGTTTCAATTACAGTTATTTGTTCTATCGTTGCATTAGCGATCGGTAGCTCTTGGTCTACAATGGGAACAATCGGCGTTGCTGGAATGGGAATTGGCCTAAGTATGGGAATCCCAGCTCCAATGGTTGCTGGTGCCATTATTTCTGGTTCTTATTTTGGCGATAAAATGTCACCGCTTTCAGACACAACAAACTTAGCCGCCGGATTAACAAATACAGATTTATTCACGCATATTCGTCATATGTTATTTACTACAATCCCAGGTTTAATTATTACGCTTATCGTTTATGCGTTCTTAGGAAGAAGCTTTGGCGCTAATAATATTGATGCGAAAAGCATCGATCAAACATTACAAGTACTACAACAAAACTTTGTTATTTCGCCTTTCCTATTAATCATACCTGTAATCGTTATGGTATTAGTTGCTAAAAAGGTTCCTGCTATACCAGCTATTCTCGTAGGTATCATTTTAGGATTCTTATCACAAGTTTTTATTCAAGGTGATTCTGTCTCAGCATCTGTCGGTGCACTCCAAAATGGATTTGTCATCGACACTGGAAACAAACTAGTAGACGAACTATTTAACCGCGGTGGCTTAGATTCAATGATGAATACAGTTTCTATGACAATTGTCGCTATGACCTTCGGCGGAGTATTAGAACATACTGGTATTCTTCGTGCAATTGTAAATCAAATTTTAAAATTAGCTACATCATCAAAAGGGCTTATTGCTTCTACTATCGCTTCTTGCTTTGCGACAAACCTTACTTGCTCTGAACAATATATTTCAATTGTTGTTCCTTCAAGAATGTATGCAAATGCGTACACAGAAAAAGGATTGCATTCTAAAAACTTATCCAGAGCATTAGAAGATGGTGGAACATTAACTTCTGTTTTCGTACCTTGGAATACATGTGGTGTATTTATTCTCGCGACGCTTGGAGTAAGCGCATTTGAATATGCTCCTTATGCTATATTAAATTTCATCGTTCCTATTATCTCAATCATTTATGGTATAACTGGCTTTACGATTACGAAGCTGTCAGATATTGAAAAAGCAGAGCTACTGAAAAAACAAGCAGCTCAACTAGAAGCTTAAAATTTTTGAAACGAATACATCGGTAAATTCAGTTCATATATTGCACGAGGACGCCCTTGTTGATAGGGCATTTCCTCGCCGCAAATATTTGCATACCCATAATCAACTAATTTCTTTAACAACCTTTCTGTCGATCGTCTCGTCACTTGTAAGTACTCAGAAAGATCAGCTGCTGTAAATTTCAATGATGGATGCGATTGACTAAATTGAATGATTTTTGACAAGTTTGCTGGACTAAGCTTTGTTTCTTTCGCTATTTTAATTAGTTCAGGATTATCGTTTTTCAAGCTTTGTACTCGCTGTTCTTTCGGGAACGGACCAAATAATTCTTTATCACTTGTTAGTATATAAAAGCAGCGTTCTATCGGATTATTCTTTGCGAATCCTTGAGCGATTTTTGCATTTTGCTCCGCTTCGTTTACTGTTTTTCCATAACCAAATCCAATAGATATTGCTCCTTCTATATTCATAAATAAGCGATTTATCGTATTTGTTTTTATAATTGATTCAATATCACCACGAGTTGTATATAAAATAAATGTCTTTTCATCAACTTGTTTAAATGAACCACGTAATTCTTTTGAAATTACATTTAATTGTTCAAGCAAACTTTCTTGTAACTCTATACAGGATATAATACAAGCACCCACAGTAGCTGAATGGCTTTTTGCTAACTCAGCTTTTATTTTTGCATCTGTTAGCCCTTGTATAATCGATTTCGTCGGGTCAATCATACGCTCTGAAGGAACACCTAATCTTTGAAGTTCATCATAGACAGCGTGAATACTTGTTAAAGCTAAATCAATCGCTCCTGATTGATATTTAGCCAAATGAAAATCAATGATTTTCTTAATTTCGTCATTACTCCACAACATATTTTCATAATCCATCACTTGCGGAGTTTCTTTTATGCCGATATCATGGAACACATTTGTAATAAACGAGCGATCCACTAAATCAATTGAAATTTTATGAGGTTGAATACCTTGATGATATACTATAGAAAGGAGTGAAGATGCGACAGTTGTCTCGTCTTGTTGCAAATATACACTTGGAATTGGTAATTGTTCTCTTATTTCTTTTGCCATATAATAAGGTAGGGCACCCGAGAAAAAGATAACATCACAAGGTTTTAAACGCCTTAATAGTTCAGAAGATTCTGCCGGATGAAGGTAAATATATGGATCAATTTCTATTTCTTCTAATTTATGAGCAATAGGTAATAGATTCTCTATAAACTCCTTTGAGCCGACAACTGCAATTTTTATCATCATCTCTCTAACTCCTTATAATTAATTAACGACTATTTAACGTCAACTATATCAAATGTACAAAAGCATTGTAAACAGGAAGGGGATTATCCAATGAAAATTACAGCTATTCATCTTTACGCAATTCGTTTACCACTTCGAGATCCATTTATTATTAGCTACGGCACTTATTATGATATGCCTTCTATCATTGTCAAAATCGAAACAGATGAAGGTATTGTCGGTTACGGTGAAAGTGTAGCTGATGATCACGTTACAGGTGAATCATGGGAAAGTACTTTCCATACTTTAAAACATACACTAGCTCCTGCTCTAATCGGGGAAAACCCAATGAATATCGAGAAATTACACGATATGATGGATCATACAATTTACGGTGTTCCTACTGCAAAAGCTGCGATTGATATTGCTTGCTTTGATATCATGGGCAAAAAATTAAATCAACCTGTATACCAATTAATTGGCGGCCGTTACCATGAAGAATTTCCAATTACTCACGTTTTAAGTATCAATTCTCCGGAAGATATGGCAGAAGAAGCTGCCTCTATGATTAAGAAAGGTTACCAATCTTTCAAAATGAAAGTTGGTACGAATGTAAAAGAAGATGTAAAAAGAATTGAAGCTGTACGTGAACGAGTGGGAGATGATATCGCAATTCGTGTTGACGTCAATCAAGGTTGGAGAAACAGCGCGAATACATTAACAGCGCTACGCTCGCTTGGACATTTGAACATTGATTGGATCGAACAGCCTGTCATAGCCGATGACATTGATGCGATGGCTTATATTCGCTCTAAAACAGACCTTTCATTAATGATTGACGAAGGATTAAAAGGTTCACGTGAAATGCGCCAAATTATCGGGATGCAGGCCGCTGACAAAGTGAATATTAAATTAATGAAATGTGGTGGCATCCATCCTGCCGTTAAACTAGCGCACCAAGCAGAAATGGCTGGAATTGAATGCCAAGTTGGCTCTATGGTCGAATCATCTGTTGCATCTTCTGCGGGATTTCATGTAGCCTTTTCTAAAAAAATCATTACAAGTGTTGAACTAACAGGGCCATTAAAATTCACGAAAGATGTCGGGAACCTTTCCTATGACGTACCTTTTATTCGCCTAACAGAAAAACCTGGATTAGGCGTTGATATTAATGAAGATATACTAAATGAATTAACCGTTTTTCAAGACACGATTCGCTAAAGGAGGTCACACCATGAACATTCTTTATGAAGGAACATTAAAACAAAACGAGCAAAGCTTTCAAGTCACATTATTATCTTTAGATCACATTGAACAAATTTTATCCTTACAAAATGTTGTTATTGAAGCATTAGAAAATAAAACTAACTTGCAACCTCTTACGTTAGAAGAATATCAATATATATTAAATGGGAACGGCCTAATGATTGGCGCATTTGTAGAACAAGAACTCATTGCATTTCGTGCACTCTTAGCTCCCCCTATCGATGACGAGCATTTAGGGCTTGATATCGGTTTAACACATAAAGAGTTAGACCGTGTTATTTATCAAGAAATCTCAAATGTTCATCCGAAGTGCCGCGGAAACGGAATGCAAAAAATATTAGCAAAAGTCATTATGGAACAATTAACGCAAACAGATAGCAAATACGATTACGTTTGCTGCACTGTTGCACCGTTTAATATTCCGAGTTTAAAGGATAAGTTTGCGCAAGGGATGGAGATTGCGGCGTTGAAGGAGAAGTATGGTGGTAGTCTTCGATATATTTTTGTTAAGGAACTACGCGGGAATGAGAAAAGCGAGCGAAGAGATATTAAGAGTATTGCGATGAGTGATATTGCTGGACAGCAGGCATTGCTTACGGAAGGATATCTTGGGTATGAGATGGGGCAGCATGACGGAGAGTATTGTGTTCGATTTGGAAAGTAAGATAATAGTTACTCCGCTCAATATTTAGTAATTTTTTCGTTATAGATAACAAAAAGGTGAGACACTATTGATAATAAGTGCTCACCTTTCTGATAAAAACAGTACATAATTGGCTTCTTTAAGATAGATGCTGTTTACATAAAAGCACCGTTCGTATTGTAAGGTCAACCAGATACTTCTGGTTGACCTTTTGTATTGGTTCTTATTATACAATACCGCTTATGGATTTAGCGTTGGTGCTTTCGGCCAAGCTTAAGAGCTTTATTCGCACGAATCATCATCCCAGTCGCGTCGGTAAGCCAGTGTCGCGGGGTTCGTATTACCAAAACTCAGATACCACGGCTCACCTAGCGGACCTCCCGCTGAAGTAGGGGGCACGAACACATCGTATGTCTTATGATGATGGACATTGTAGCGCCTCACCGAACCTGTGTCAGGTCCATCGCCAGTAATGGGGACAAACAGTTTTCCGTTCGGTCCGAACAGGAGCGCCTGTGCGAAGGCGCGCGGCTGTCCGATGACATCGAGGTCAATCTTGTCGAGAAACTTGCCCGTATCGCCGTCGAAGATCAAAATCTTGTCCGTGTCACTCTCGTCACTTCTGAAACTGGTGATATAGAGGTTGCCGTCGGGACCGAAGACTAAACCTTCAGGACGGTTGAGGTCATTAACGGTGTTGCTCTCAATGAATACCCGAAGGAACTCCCCGGTCTTCGGGTTGAAGCGTAGCACCGAACCGCCTTCTGGCTGCGGAAGATTGCGTACCGAGACATACAGCAAGTGGTCTGGACCGATAACCACAGCGCGGGGATGGAACTGCCCGCTGAAGCAGGAGTGGTTGAGATTACCAAGAAACACCCCAGTTTTGCCATTATACTCCCGCAGTTCCCCAGGTATGTCTACGTCACCCATATCCGCCACAAACAGATTTTTCGAGAGAACAATGCCGCGTGGTGCGAACGAAGCGCCTAATGCGGCAGATTGGACAAATTCACCCAGAAACGCCCCGGTTTGTCCATTGTACTCCAGCACATTGCCATTTTGAGGTTGGTCGATATTTTGGTTGGTGACAAGGAGATTGTCTCTATGGTTGAAGATAAGCCCTCTAGGACCGCTCAGGCCGTTGCTGCCTGATGCTACAAAACTGCCCAGGAACCTCCCAGTTTCAGCATCAAATGTTTTCACGGTATTGTCACTGCCGTCACCAATGTAGAGAAAATCTTTTCGCCTTTTCAATCTATAAAAAATCCCCCTTCTATAAATTAAGTAAAAAAACTAACTTTCACTTAATTTAATTTATTCTTAGGAGAGATTTTCCGAGTGGGACAAACTTACTGATAAATTAATACAATTTCCAAAATCAAGTGAAATAGATTAAAAGTACTATTGCCACACTAAGTATTTCTTAGCTTTACATGGGAAACAATTATAAACTAAAACTGTCGTGCAATATTAATCGCTCCAAAGATGTCACCACTAAACCGTCATCTTCCAACTCGATAACGCTAACCAGTTCTCCATTTCCTTATAATCAGGCATTATCTTCCCAACAAGACGCCAAAAAGATCGATCGTGATTTAGATGGACCATATGACACATTTCGTGAACAACTACATAGTCAATTACCCTCTGTGGTGCCATTGCTAACTTCCAATTGAATGTTAGCTGTAGATTTGAATCACAAGTTCCCCATGTACGACTGCTATCTGTAATACGAATAGAACGAGGTTTTGTTTTAAAGTTACTTTGATGCACGTTAATACTCTTCTCTACTAACGCTTTACACTGTTTATAGTAAAATCGTTTTAAAGCTTGTTGTATTTTCTCATTCTTAAGCTCTTTCACATAAATATGTAGCTTATCTCCTTCAAACACTGCATTGTCTTGCTCAATGCTTGCATCTTGAGAAATCTGTATCGGATACGTATTCCCTAAATATAGAAAACCCTCTCCTTGATCATAAGCTTTTTCCTGTGGACCACGCACTCTCTCCTGCATTTCTTTACACGTTTTCTGAATCCAATCCCATTTCTCTTCTAACAACTGGATTATATATGCAACAGGTGTACCTTTCGGAGCTTGTACTTCCACATTCCCGTAAGAATCTACATAAAGACGTACTGATTTTTTCTTCTTATAAGTTATATGAAAATTAATTGTCTCACCTAAATATGTATGTACCATTTCATCACCTAGCGTATTATTTTTACAAATAAAAAAGAGTAGGATACGAACGTCCTACTCTATCTATTATATCATTTACTGCTTTAACGAACTTATTATCCTCTATACTTTACACCTAATCCCTTAATGAAATTCCTTGCGTATCTATCGCCACACTCTTTGTAATTTTTATGGCCTTTTTTTCTTAACAGAGCGCCTAACTCTCCTTTTGTTACCGTAACGCCTACGCTATCTAATATATCAAGTACATCTTCACTCGTTAATGAAAGTGCAATTTTCATTTTCTTTAAAAGAAGGTTATTAGCACTCTCATTGCTCTGTACAGGTGCCGGTGCAGGCTGCCCTGGTTTCGGATCTTGCTTTCCTCTTTTTAAAGTAATAAATCCGTTTAAAAATGCCTCTAACATCATCATATCGCATGTTAGTACGTACTCATCTTCGATTACATCGTCATTTTCAGCTTCATGTTGCGGTGCTCTCTTTATTTTTGTAAGCATATCAACTACGTCTTCTTTCGTTACTTCCATTCCGCCAAGTTTAAAGATTTCCACCATATCTATATCTTTTATATCTAAAGCGTATCTTACTCTTTTTAATATATCGTTGTTGCTCATTGCCATTGTTTTTCCTCCTGAAATGCTAAATATGATAATGCTTTTAGCATGTATAAATTAATGTCGTTAAATTAATACTTTAACATTTTATCCCGATTAAAGTTTTACTTTATAATAACATTCTCAAATATTTTTCGAAGTTAACTCCCTCTACTTCAGGAATTTGCTCCAAGGAGGTAGCATGAATGGATGCTGTTAGAAATGCCTCTGCAAGCTGTACGGATTTTTCTAAGTCCTCTCCTCGCATCATGCTTCCCATTATGACCGAAGCAAATAAATCTCCCGTACCTGAATAACTTTTACCATTATAAGGAGTTTTGTCATAAAAATTTTTATTCCCGTCCAAATACATATTCCCGATAAATTGTTTATCTCGATTTGCTGATGGTGGATTCACGCCAGTTATGATCACCTTAGCATCCGTTTCTTGCTGCAATGTCTTTCCAGCTTCTTCTAACGCTTTGATAAAATCAATTTCATTTACATAGCTATATAGTTTTTCATAAGATAACCCAGTTAATAGACAGCACTCCGTTACATTTGGTGTAATCACATCTGCACATTTCACAAGTTCTCTCATTCGAACTAACAATTCTTCTGTAAAAAGTTTATAGGCCTCACCTATATCCCCCATCACAGGATCAACAAGTAAGATGGTTTCTTTTGTATGAAATGTATCTAAAAAACGAAAAATATTATCAATTTGCTCTCGACCAGTTACGAATCCGGTATAAATTCCATCAAAAGTTACATGAAGCTTGCTCCATTCCTCTTCGAAATATTTCATTTTAGATGTAAAGTCTTCACAAAAAAAACTTGGATAACCTGTTTGTGAAGACAATATAGCAGTTGGTAAAGGACATGCCTGCACCCCCATTACCGAAAGAACCGGAATCGCGGCTGTTAATGAACATTTTCCAAAAGATGATAAATCCTGTATTACAGCGACTTTTTTCATAATAACCTCCATAAGATCTATCCCACTTAAGCTTTATTCATATTATCACAAATAAAAAATGGAAAAAACACCCGATAATCCAGAGGAAAACTACATCATTTACCTTTCAACTAAATGAAATGGCTTTCTAACACTAAAAACTTACGCCTTCCATTCTACATTCACAAGTAGAAAGTGTCTCTTATCATATCGCTTGGAAATATTCGAATTCAATATCGTTTCGCTAATCCTTTTCAAAGAACTAAAAAAAGCAGCTCTCCCTTATGAGAGAGCTGCTTTACTTTAAAATAACTACACATAAGTTAACGTAATTCACTTCCCTCAAACCGTTGAGAATTACATCATTTCACTGTCTGTGTTTTTTTCAAATGTATCAAGCAATGCACGCACTTCATCTGTTGATTTCGTGCTCATCAATTGATTTCTTAATTCAGCAGCTCCAGGGAAGCCTTTTACATAAATTTTGAAAAAGCGATGAAGCCCTGTGATTGAACGTGGCAGTACTTCCGCATATTGATCTTGAAGATCGAGCTGTAGTCTTAAAAGATCAAGGTGTTCTTTACTGCTATGCTCTCTTGGCTCTTTTTCAAAAGCAAACGGATTTTTAAAAATACCTCTTCCGATCATAACACCATCAATACCATATTTCTCAGCAAGCTCCATCCCAGTTTGACGGTCAGGGATGTCTCCATTGATTGTTAATAGCGTATTTGGTGCGATACGGTCACGTAATTTTTTGATCTCCGGAATTAGTTCCCAGTGCGCATCTACTTGGCTCATTTCTTCTCTTGTACGTAAATGAATAGAAAGGTTCGCAATATCCTGTTTTAGAATATGCGTTAACCAATTTTCCCACTCACTTAACTCTTTAAAGCCAAGTCGTGTTTTTACGCTGACAGGCAGTCCGCCCGCTTTTGCTGCTTGAATAAGTTCTGCCGCAACGTCTGGACGTAGAATAAGGCCACTCCCTTTTCCTCTTGATGCTACATTTGGTACAGGGCAGCCCATATTAATATCGATGCCTTTAAATCCTAGTTCCGCCATGCCGATACTCATTTGACGGAAATATTCAGGATTATCTCCCCAAATATGTGCCACCATTGGCTGTTCATCTTCTGTAAAAATTAAACGGCCACGTACACTCTTCATACCCTCTGGATGACAATAACTATCCGAGTTTGTAAACTCTGTGAAAAATACATCTGGGCGACCAGCTTCACTTACTACGTGACGAAAAACAACGTCTGTCACATCTTCCATTGGTGCAAGTACGAAAAATGGTCGTGGTAAATCACGCCAAAAATTATCTATCATTTCAAATTCAAATCCTCTCACTATGGTTACAACTTCAAACTCTCGATTAAAAAAATATAATACAAAATGTTACAATAGCTTATTATGAAACACCAGTACATCTGGACATTTATAATTTGTGAAAATCAGCAATATTTATTTTAACTAAAATTGTTCCTGAATGGTATTTTTTAT
Organism: Bacillus cereus; assembly: GCF_002561295.1. GTDB lineage: Bacteria > Bacillota > Bacilli > Bacillales > Bacillaceae_G > Bacillus_A > Bacillus_A cereus_S. Next base: position 65,703 of record NZ_NTUG01000038.1, on the reverse strand, counting down.
AAAGTGAAACTNNGGCAGTTGATCCCCCACCTAACTTCTTTGCTTTCGCTGAATTTTGAGGTAGGGGTCTTACTGCCCGTTAATGCGGGATAAACCAAAAAGCAGATGGTATAGATTTCTTCTATATCAACTGCTTTTTCTATTATACCAACTCTAGCCAAGCCACACACTCCACATGAGTCGTATGTGGGAACATATCAACAGGCTGTACTTCCTGCGTTTTATATCCGCCTTCTTCTAATACTTTTAAGTCACGTGCAAGCGTCGCTGGGTTACATGATACATATACAACGCGCTTTGGCTTCATTTCGATGATTGTGTTTAGTAACGCTTCATCGCAACCTTTACGCGGCGGATCAACGACGATTGTATCTGCGATGATTCCTTCCTTATACCAGTTCGGAATAACAACTTCTGCTTCCCCTACTGCAAATTCTGCGTTTGTCATGTTGTTGAGTTCCGCATTTCGTTTTGCGTCTTCGATTGCTTCTGGAACGATTTCGACGCCATATACCTTTTTCGCTTTTTGCGCTAGGAATAAAGAGATTGATCCGATTCCGCAGTATGCATCAATCACCGTTTCATTTCCATCTAGTTTTGCGTATTCTAATGCTTTATCATATAGCACTTTCGTTTGTTCTGGGTTTACTTGATAGAAAGAACGTGCCGAAATCGCAAACTTAATGTCACCAATAAAGTCATAAATATATTCTGATCCGTATAAGACTGTTGTCGTATCTCCAAAAATAACATTTGTACGTTTCGTATTTACGTTTTGAACGATTGATTTTACCTCTGGGAATTTCGTCGCGATTTCTTCGATAATTGCTTCTTTATTTGGCAATTCTGCCGTACGTGTAATGAAGACAAGCATAATTTCCCCTGTTACTTGTCCGTACCTAGCCATTACGTGGCGAAGTGTTCCTTTATGACGTTCTTCGTTGTACGCCGCGATGCCGTGCTTTTCACAAATACGTTTTACTTCTTGAATTAACGTGTCGTTTTCTTCTGCTTGGATTAAACATGTTTCCATATTAATGATGTCATGCGTCCCTTGGCGATAAAATCCAGCTACAAGTCCGCCTTCACGTTCTCCAATCGGTACTTGCGCTTTGTTTCGATAAACCCACGGGTTCTCCATACCGAGAACAGGATGAACCGGTACATCTTGAAGTCCACCGATGCGCTGCATTACGTCACGCACTTGTTTTTCTTTCGCTTTTAGTTGTCCTTCATATGTTAAGTGCTGAAGCTGACAACCTCCGCATTGGTTGTATACTGGACATTCTGCCTCTTTACGAAATGGGCTTTCTGTATGAAGCTTCATTAAACGACCAAAAGCGAAATTCTTTTTCACTTTAATAATCTTAATCTGTGCTTCTTCACCTGGTAATCCGTTTTTGACGAAAATAGGATAGCCTTTTACTTTCGCAACACCGGCACCATCATGTGTTAAATCTTCAAATACTACATCTATAAACTCGTTCTTTTCAACTGGTGGCGTCATTTTATTACTCATTTTCCGACCTCTCTTTTTCATAACACTGCGTTACATTTTATCATACTTATATGGTCTATTTCTATCGGAAGAAAAAAAGCTATTGACGATAGTTCTCTAGTAATGTTACGCTACTACTAATTTAATACGGACGATGTTACCTCATATATACTCGATAATATGGATCGAGAGTTTCTACCCGGCAACCGAGAATTGCTGGACTATGGGGAAAACTAATGAATATTAGCTTTTTTGTGTATACGAAGACTCATATTGATTAGCTTTCTCTCATAGACGAAAGTGAATCCATATGGGTCTTTTTTTATTTTTCTAACAGGTCAGACATCTTACGTATGACATAAAACCTCTCTAACTTTATTTATTGATTTCCAAGCATATAATCTGCGGCTATGAAGAATAAAAAGTGACCTACTCTCGTTTTCTCTTTTGGTTTTCACTTGGCACGAGGGCTAAAAAAGGCTCTAACCGCTTCTACGCTCGGCTGGATCCTCTCCCCAATCTAAAGGGATGGCAGGTTTTCAAGCGTATAATCTGTTGCATGAAAACCAAAAAGTGACCTGCTCTCGTTTTCTCTTTTGGTTTTACTTGGCATGGAGCTAAAAAAGGTACTGACCGCTTCTATGCTCGGCTGGATCCTCTCTCCCATCTAAAAGGAAAGGGTTTTCATGCCAGATTTTCAATTTGTATTTATTAGTTATATAACGAGTGTTTTATGTAAAAACTTTATATGAACTTCTGAAAGGGGCAACTACATGCAATATGTAATGAGCGTTATCGGCATTCTTGTCGTTTTAGGTTTATGTTTTGCTTTGTCAAACAACAAAAGTAAAATCAACTTCCGTGCAATTGCTATTATGATTGGTTTCCAAATTTTAATTGGTTGGTTTATGTTTGGCACAAAAATTGGTCAACAGATCATTATTTTTATTAGTAAAGTGTTCAACAAACTGATTAAACTTGGTACAACAGGTGTCGATTTTCTCTTTAACGGTATTCAAAGAGACTTTGTCTTTTTCTTAAATGTATTACTCATTATCGTCTTTTTCTCAGCACTACTTTCTATTTTTAGTTATTTAGGTGTTTTACCATTCATCGTTCGCGTTATCGGCGGTGCACTTTCCAAAATTACTGGTTTACCACGCGTTGAATCTTTCCACGCAGTAAACTCTGTATTCTTTGGTTCAAGTGAAGCACTAATCGTTATTAAAAATGACTTAAAACACTTTAACAAAAACCGTATGTTTATTATTTGTTGTTCAGCAATGAGCTCCGTCTCAGCTTCTGTTACAGCATCATACGTTATGATGTTAGATGCGAAGTATGTACTAGCAGCGCTTCCATTGAACTTGTTCTCTAGCTTAATTGTTTGTTCATTATTAACACCAGTTGATACGCAAAAAGAAGAAGAGGTAATTCAAAAATTTGATAGAAGCCTATTCGGTGACAGCTTTATCGGTGCAATGATTAACGGTGCACTAGATGGTTTAAAAGTAGCTGGTATCGTTGCTGCTTTAATGATTGCTTTTATCGGTGTTATGGAAGTTGTTAACTATGTAATTAGCGCAGCTTCAGGCGCAATGGGATATGCCGTTACACTACAGCAAATCTTCGGTTATATCCTTGCCCCATTCGCATTCCTAATGGGTATCCCAGCTCATGATATTATCCCAGCTGGTGGAATTATGGGAACAAAAATTGTTTTAAATGAATTCGTAGCTATTCTTGATTTAAAAGAAGTTGCAAAAACATTATCTCCACGTACAGTTGGAATCGTTACGGTATTCTTAATTAGCTTCGCAAGTATTAGCCAAATCGGTGCGATTGTCGGTACAATCCGCGCCCTTTCTGAAAAACAAGGAAGCGTCGTATCTAAGTTTGGTTGGAAAATGCTATTTGCATCAACACTTGCTTCTATTTTATCTGCTACAATCGCTGGATTATTTATTTAACCATGAGTCCCCCTCACTTTTCTATTTTGAAAGTGAGGGGGATTTTTTGATTGTGAACTACGAAAAAACTATATAACTACCATTATTTATCTTCACAAAAATTTTACATACGACAAATCCGGTACGAATAAATAGCCTTTCTGTCGAACTCTCTCAAAAGAGCTATTCCCCTCTATATTTTATAGTGATATGATGGACGAGGGTATGATTCAAATAAGAATATTTGAATAAACAGTCTCTTATAATAAAAAAGATAAAGAATCTAGTACATATGAGAGGCAAAAACACAATAGAAGGATGATAGATATTATGAAGAAATATGCATGTATTGCTTTACTTTCTTCTGCTATTCTCGTGAGTTGTAACACTAGCACTACTAGTGAAAAACAAACAAAAGAGGCAACTTACAAGAGCCAAAAGGAGACGAAAGAAGTTCAAGCTAAAGCAGTAGAAATACCTGTAACACAAGGGCTCATTTCATGGGATCCATTTGAATACAACGCAAAAAATACGACACTTTATACAAAAAGTTTAAGGGATTCATTTAAAGAAGTGCGTTACAATATTTGGCGTACAGCTGACGGCCCTGAAAGTAAACAAACCTTTGTATCGCAAGACAAAACTCGTGATTTTGCTCTCCCATTTCATTTACAATCATTTCATTTAAAACGTGGAGAATTTCAAATTGAAACAGTGGGATTAAAAGAAGACAATACAGAAGTTCCTCTCGTAAAATCTACGATTACATTCCAGCAGCATGTCCCTTTCCTTATGTACCATGCGATTGAAAAATATCCTGGACCAAGTGATGGCGATTTAGGTTTATATGTACCACCAGAACAGTTTGAAAAACATATGCAGTATTTAAAAGATAACGGTTATACAATGTTAACATTTGAACGTTGGGGTGACGTAAACCGCGTCAATAAACCTGTCTTTGTGACAATGGATGATGGTCGAAAAAATAATATGAACGCCCTTCATATTTTGCAAAAATTAAAAGATGATAAATTTCACCCAGCAGCAACGGAATTCCTTGTTTCAAGTACTATTGATACACCAAATCGTCTTACGACAGATGATATAAAACAAATGCTTGATTCAGGTATTTTTTCCATTCAATCTCATACTGCTAATCATACAATGATGGCTTATACAACTAACTACGATGAAGAGTTACGTGCATCTAAAGAAAAAATTGAAAATCTTACAGGGAAAAAAGTCATCGCCCTCGCCTATCCAGTAGGTTCTTATAATGATCCAGCTGTAGAAGAAACAAAGAAACATTATGAATTTGCAGTAACTACCGACCATGGAACTCATATTACAAAAGGCACACCGAACGAACAATACTTAATTAAACGCCATTTTGTTGGTCCTAATACAACAATGGCGCAGTTTACATCACTTGTAAAAGAAAAATATTAATCATACTTAGGCTACTTTTATGAAAAAGTAGCCTTTTCTTTACTTCTCCAACTTTAAAATTAGCTTAAATTTTAGCCTTGAACATGTAGCACCACTTTTACCAATGTTATAATTTGTAAAAAACGCATTGGAGGTCCCAATGAAATTACATGCTCTTTTTGATTTCCTACATCTATTATTTTTAAGCATAAAAAGTCATTATGTTTTCGGCATCCCTAGTTATGTATTTTTAATTCCTTTCATTTTTGTTGTTGGCTACATGATTATAACGCTGAACAAGCCTGCAAAAAGAAAAAGGCTTCGAAATAGAGAAACATCTTAACTATCTGTTTCTTTGAACGATCATTACTTTATTATATCGATATAAAGTGAAAATTTAATAAATCCCTCTCTGAATCTTGAGGTGAAGGTCTGACTGCCCATTTACACGGGAAAAAGGTGAATACACAATAGAAGGTGAACGTTATGAAAAAATATGCAGCTATTGCTTTATGTACATCTGCCATTCTAGCAGGTTGTAATTCTAGCAATGCAAGTAATGAACCTAAAAAAGAGAAAACGGTTCAAGAACAGTCGAAAAAAACGATAGAACAAGTACAACCACAAGGCAAAATATATTGGAATCCTATTACACATGAATCAACAAACACCTCCATCCACGTAACAGATTTAAAAGACTCCTTCGCCGAGGTACAATATAAAATTTGGCGAACTGCTGATGGAAAAGGAAATGCTAAATTATTCACATCAAAAGAGAAAGACAAACAATTTATAATTGCTTTTGATATAAAAGAATTTGAAGGAAAACGTGGTGAATATCAAATTGAATCTGCAGGTGTGAAAGAGGATGGAAAAATAATCCCTCTCACAACATCCTCCATCGTATTTGAACAACATGCTCCGATCTTAATGTATCATGCAATTGAAGATTATTACGGTGCAGGAATTAAAGATTTATTTGTCTCACCAGCTAACTTCGAAGCCCAAATGAGATACTTAAAAGAGAATGGTTATACATTACTAACGTTTGAACGCTGGAGCGATATAAATAAAGTAAATAAACCGATTTTCGTTACATTTGATGATGGTATGAAAAATAATATGAATGCATTTCATATTTTACAAAAATTAAAAGACGACAAATTCAAGCCTACAGCAACCGAATATATGATTGTGGATAACATTGATGCAGAAGGCTCTCTGTCCACTGCAGATATAAAAGAAATGATTGATTCAGGTATCTTTTCTGTACAATCACACACAGCAACGCATGCTGATTTACCAAAGATCACAAACTATGAAGACGAATTAAAGGGTTCAAAAGAACGACTTGAAAAGGTAACTGGTAAACCTGTTATTGCAGTCGCTTATCCATTTGGACATGTAAACGATAAAGTAATAGAAGAAACAAAGAAATATTATCAATTTGCAACAACAACAAAATCAGGGCAATTTATTACGAAAGGTGAGCCAAACGAATTATTCAAAATGAAGCGTGTTCGTATACATCATTCCACAACAGTGGAACAATTTTCACTTTCTATTAAATAAAGAAAAATCGAACTCAATGCACATTGAGTTCTATTTATATTTTTTAAATTTTCTAGTATTATGTATATAAGAAATCTTTCGAATAAAGGAGATTATACATATGTCATTTGAACAAACATTAGAAAAGTATGCTGCACTTGCAGTCAATGTCGGTGTTAATATTCAACCTGGACAAACATTATCTATCAGTGCGCCACTTGAAGCTGCACCATTCGTCCGTCTTGTTACAGAAAAAGCTTATAAATCAGGCGCTAAACATGTATATGTAGATTGGAATGATGAAATTTTAACACGTTTAAAATTTGACTTAGCTCCTGAAGAAGCGTTTTCTGAATTTCCTACTTGGAAAGCTCATGCGCGTGAAGAATTAGCAAAAGAAGGCGCTGCATTTATGTCTATCTATGCAGAAAATCCTGACCTGTTAAAAGGTGTAGATGCTAAAAAAATCGCAAGCGCTCATAAAGTTGCTGGAGAAGCAATGAAAGTATATCGTGATTATGTACAAGCAGATAAAGTAAGCTGGTGTGTAATCTCTGTTCCTACAAAAGAGTGGGCTGCAAAAGTATTCCCTGACGTTGCACCAGAAAAACAAGAAGAAAAGCTATGGGATGCAATTTTCCAAGCAACTCGTGCAAACCTAGAAAATCCTGTAGAAGCATGGAAAGAACATGATGAAACATTACATAAAAAAGTAGATTACTTAAATGAAAAGCATTATAAAGCTCTTCATTATACAGGTCCTGGAACAGATTTAACAATTGAACTTCCAGAAAAACACGTATGGGCTGGAGCTGGTAGTCTAAATGAAAAAAATGTACCGTTTATGGCTAACATTCCAACTGAAGAAGTATTTACAATGCCGTTAAAAACAGGGGTAAATGGACAAGTATCAAGTACGAAACCACTTGTTTTTGGAGGTAATATTATTGATAATTTTACGCTTACATTTGAAAATGGGCGTATTGTAGGCTATAAAGCTGACGTTGGCGAAGAATCTTTAAAACATTTAGTAGAGACAGATGAAGGTTCTCATTTCTTAGGAGAAGTTGCATTAGTACCTCACGACTCACCGATTTCTAACACAAATATTTTATTCTATAATACTTTATTTGATGAAAATGCATCTTGCCATTTAGCAATCGGAAATGCTTATGCATTTAACTTAGACGGTGGTAAAACAATGACAAAAGAAGAGCTTGCAGAAAATGGTGCAAACGCTAGTATTACACACGAAGATTTCATGATTGGCTCCGGCGAACTTGATATTGACGGTATTACAGCTGATGGTAAACATGAACCAATCTTCCGTAAAGGGAACTGGGCGTTTTAATAGAAGATCCAAAGTAAAAAACACTCTTTTTTAGAGTGTTTTTTACTTTGGTTGTGGAAAGTCTATCATGCAAAATGGTAAATGAAATTTCATGAGTGGTTTCCCAAATATATCGACCATTTCTCACAATATATCGGCGCAAATTCGAATATATCGGCGATTCGACAAAGGATATCGACTAACCAACAAATAACGACAATAAAAAAGAGGGTGCCACCTTTTTTCCCAATAAACCAAATAAAACAGCTATCTTCTGCAGAAGATAGCTGTTAACAAATAGAAGCCAGTAGCGATTACAACCCTAACGAAATATATTTAATTTCTAAATACTCCTCAATTCCATAATAACCGCCTTCACGACCAATCCCACTTTCTTTAAATCCACCAAATGGAGCTTGTGCAACGGATGGAAGTCCATCGTTCAAGCCAATAATTCCGTATTCTAATGCTTCACTAATTTGAAAGGCTTGGCTAATGTCTTTTGTAAATACATACGCCGCTAAACCATATGGCGTGTTATTCGCACGCTCAATGACTTCTTCTACCGTTTCAAATTTCGCAACTGGCGCAACTGGACCAAATGTTTCTTCATTCATACATAACATTGTGTCATTAGCGCCTCCAATGACCGTTGGCTCAATGAAGTGACCGTTTAATTCTGTAAGTGTTTGGCCTCCATACAGAATTTCGCCACCTTTTTTGATTGCATCTTCAATATGTTCCTGTACTTTTTCTACAGCATTCGCATCGATAAGTGGTCCTACAGTCGTACCTTCTCCAAATCCATCGCCTACTTTAAGCTGTCCGACTGCCTTTTGGAATTTCGCTGCGAACTCTCCATACACCGCTTCTTGCACAAATACACGATTTGTACATATACATGTTTGTCCAGCATTACGGAATTTCGAACCAATTACTGCTTCTACTGCTTTATCTAAATCGGCATCGTTCATTACGATAAATGGAGCATGACCACCTAGCTCAAGCGAAACTTTCTTCATCGTTTTCGCAGCTCCACACATTAATTCTTTGCCAATTTCAGTTGATCCTGTAAATGAAACCTTTCTTACGCGTCCATCTTCCATCCAAGTATCGGCAATTGCCTTCGCACTACCTGTTACAATGTTTAAAACACCTTTTGGGATATCAGCTTCATGTGCAAGTTCAGCTAATTTTAATGCTGTTAACGGTGTTTGACTTGCAGGTTTTACAACTGCTGTACAACCTGCTGCAAGTGCTGGGGCTACTTTTCTTGTAATCATTGCCGCTGGAAAATTCCATGGGGTAATCGCTGCAATAACACCTACAGGTTGCTTCGTTACTAAAATACGTTTATTCGGGTGAGAAGCTGGAATCATATCACCGTACACTCGTTTTCCTTCTTCCGCATACCACTCTACAAAGCTATTTGCATAGTTTACTTCTCCAAGTGCCTCTAGGAACGGCTTTCCTTGTTCCTTTGTCATAATCGCTGCAATTTCTTCTTTGTTTTCATCAATTAACGTAAACCACTTCTTTAATTTTTGCGCACGATCAGCAGCTGTTAATTTTGACCAAGATTTAAAAGCTTCGTGTGCAGCGTCTACAGCTTGCTTTGCCTCTGTTACTCCGCCCTTCGGAACCGTTGCAAATACTTCCTGCGTTGCCGGGTTATTAATCTCAATTTTTTCCTGCAGCGTAATCCATTCTCCATTTATATACATAGCTTTCTGCTCTAAATTTACATACGTCGCTTTCTTATCCAATGTTCTCTTCCTCCTTTATATTCACTTCATTTTTTCCATATTTCTATCATACTTTCAAAAAAGCATTCGAACAAAGAAATAACCTCGGGTAACCTTTTACATTCATACCATTTTAATTTTTCAACATACAAGTCGAGGTTCTGAAAACGAAAGAAGCTCTCCCTTTAGTTTCTCCTGACATAGGGCTAAAAAAGGTACTGACCACTTTTATGCATGATCAAATACTCTTTTCCGCCAAGGAAGAAAAGTGTTATGCCATTTTTTCAATTTGTATTTATATAATTTCTTCGCCTATAAACTTCTTAATTTTCCTAGTTGCTGCAGATTGGCTTATTTTCAAGTATTCTGCGACTTTATAGCTGGATCCGTGTGTTTTATATGCTTTGAGGATAATATTTCGTTCTACTTCCTCTAGCATTTTATAAAGACTTTGACCGGATTGTTCAACAGTTGATTCTTGCATAGATAATGGTAAGTCTTCTATCATAACAATATCATCTGCAGTAATAACAATCCTTTCAATTACGTTCTCTATCTCTCTATTATTTCCTTCCCAAGGATACCCTACAAACATTTGTAAAGTACTAGGAGCCAATTTTACATCACGCCCATACTTTTCATTAAAATGATTTAAATAATGATAGACTAACGGTAAAATATCTTCCGTTCTCTCACGAAGTGGAGGAATTTGAATCGGTATTACATTTAAACGATAGTATAAATCTTTTCGGAAAGTACCTTGTTTCACCATTTCAGCTAAATCTCTATTCGTAGCTGCCACAATCCGAACATCTACTTTTTTTAATTCCCGTCCTCCTACTGGGCGGAATGTTTTTTCCTGCAATACTTGTAATAGTTTCGCTTGAATTTCAAGTGGCATTTCACCAATTTCATCTAAAAAAAGAGTTCCTTTATGAGCTAACTCTAAAATTCCTTTTTTCCCTTCACGGTTTGCACCTGTAAATGAACCACCTGAATAACCAAACAATTCCGATTCGATTAAGTTTGTCGGTAATGCCGCGCAATTAATTTCATAAAACATTTCATTTTTACGATGACTCACTTCATGCAAATGGCGTACTAATCTACTTTTCCCTACTCCAGTCTCACCTAAAATAAGAACCGTACTATCTACCATAGAAACTTTTTTGATTGTTTCGACTATTTTTTGCATAGCTACACTTTTAAAAATGAGCCCTTCATATTCATACGTTTCTCTTAACTCTTTTTTATATGTCTTTAACTGATTATCCATCTCTTCTACCTTTTTTCGTAATTGGTAGAGTTCAGTAAGATCACGAGAATAACTAATTACTCTTCGCAAATTTCCTTGTTCATCAAATACAGGCCTTGTACGGACATGTAAATACTCTCCTGACTTTGTTGACTGAACAAGCTCAATCGGCTTTTTCTTCTCAATTACTTCCAATGTTGCAGATGGATAAAAAATTCCTTCTTTTTGTAACTCTTTTACATGCTTACCTACTAACTCCTCAGCAGATAATTGATAGTGTCTTTCACATGTACTATTTACACGAACGACGGTTCCTTTCTCGTCCGTAACAAATATCTCATCAAATGCATATTCAAATACATCCTTTAAGTCCATAAACGCTCGTTCCTTTTCTGCAACCATTCTAGCCACTCCCCAAATGCAAGGTCCATTGTTTCCCTTTATTATCGCTTATATTTCATTATAAAGTGAAATCTCCTTTTAAGGGAATTTTCTGTTTTTTAAAACGGAATAAAACTAGAATGATTGCATATTTGTTATAAATAACTGTTACTATTTACACACGAGCGATATCAGCTTGCTCATAACAAGCTTGCAAGGAATCTTCAATAATTGTAAGCCCTTCTTCTAGCTGTTCATCTGTAATAACGAGTGGCATTAACACACGAACGACATTCCCGTACGTCCCTGCGGATAGTAAGAGTAATCCACGTTTATTCGCTTCCGCACATAAATTTGCTGTTAGTACTTTATCTGGTTCTTTTGTTGTACGGTCTTTAACAAGTTCAAATGCACACATCGCTCCTAGTCCGCGAACATTACCAATACAATTATATTTTTTCTTCATATCCTCGAATCGATCCATCACAACTTTTCCAACTTGTATAGCTCGATCATTTAATTTTTCTTTCTCAATAATATCTAAAACAGCTAATGCTGCCGCGCAACCTAATGGGCTTCCTGCGTATGTTCCTCCAAGTTCTCCTGGTGCTGATTCATTCATAATTTCTTTACGGCCAATGACACCGCTAATTGGCACCCCTGCACCTAATGATTTAGAAACAGTGATCAAATCTGGTACGACATCATAATGATCAATGGCAAAATATTTTCCTGTACGGCTAAAGCCTGTTTGAATTTCATCCGCTACGAATAAAATGCCATATTCAGAGCAAAGACTACGTACTTCTTGCACAAACTTCTTACTTGGAACGATAAAGCCACCTTCACCTTGAACAGGCTCCATTACAACAGCAGCTATACTTTCTGGTGCAACTTCTGAAATCAAGAAATTCTTAAATTCTTCAATGATAAAGTTATCATATTGTTCGTCTGTTAAACCTTCTGGACGACGGTATTCATATGGGAATGGCGCTTTATATACTTCTGGTGCAAATGGACCAAATCCAAACTTATAAGGCTTCACTTTACTTGTCATCGTCATTGTCATCAATGTACGACCGTGAAATCCTTTTGAAAACGCAATAATACCCGGGCGTTTCGTATATTTACGAGCGATTTTCACCGCATTTTCAACAGCTTCAGCACCGCTATTTAAAAACAATACTTGTTTATCAAAATTACCAGGAGCTATTGCTGTAAGCTTCTCAGCTAATTCAATATATGGTTCATACATCATCACATTGAAACCAGTGTGAATATATTGATCTACTTGTTTATGAAGCGCCTCTTTTACAGCCGGATGACAATGCCCTACGTTAATTGTTCCGATTGCTCCTGCAAAATCAATAAATTGATTTCCATCTACATCTGTTACAAGTGCACCATCAGCTGACTGTACGAATGTTGCAATCCCATTGCTCACACCCCTTGGGACGATATTTTGACGGCGTTCTAATAAAGAAGCTGCTTTTGGTCCTGGAATTTGTTCATTTACTTTAGCGAATTTTTTATTCATCGTTTCTCCCATCCTTTTCTATGCTATGATTTTCTTTTTCTATATTGCAAGATGTATGCCAACATAACGAATGCAATAATCTTCTAGTTTTCTCAGGATTTCGACATAAAAAATAAGTCTATAACGACTNNAGTCGTTATAGACTTATTTTATTTATAAATTAGACTTTTCTCGTTCCCAAATCAGTTCTCCAGAATCAGAAATGAAATGACCGACAGAATCTAATACAATATCTGCAAGTGGTGCTAATGTTTGACGATCCCCCGTCCCTGAAAGAACTCCAATTGCATAACAAGCCCCACTATTTTTCGCTAAATATAAATCTGTTGGTGTATCCCCAACAATCACTACCTCTCCTGGGTCTAACTCGAACTTTTCACAAAACGATTCTACAATTTGTTTATCTGGTTTTTGAGCTGGAAATGTATCTGAAGCTATAATATAGTCAAAAAACGATTCTATTTTGCACTGCTTTAAAAAGAGTTCTGTCGGTGCAAAATCATCAGCAGTCACAACACCTAAAATAAACCCTTTTTCTTTCAATGCTTGTAAAAGTTTTGGTAAGTCTGCCGTCATTCTCATATGTGAACGATGTTGGTACATAAGAGTAAATAGGTTTTCACTTATCCAGTGATGCATATCACTCTCTCCAACAGACGGTATATACTTACAACAAATTTTCGCTATATCAAGGCTTGTTCCTGCTGCTAATACACTACTTGGATGAACGTACACCCCTTCAACACCAATTTCTTCTAAAATCGTTGCCTGTAATGATTGAGGTAATTGATGTAATTCTATAAGTTCAGCTACAAGTTCTTCAGCAACTTTAATCCAAATTGAATGAAAATCCATTAATGTTCCATCTTTATCAAAGAGTATCGCCTTTACCTTCTCCATAACACACCCTACCTTTCAGCCCTTTTCTCATTTAGTGTAGCAAACAAATATGGATGTAAGATGAACGAATTGTAAAAATACCATAAAAATCAAATCAATTCCCAATTTACAATTCAAGTCTAATCATTTGGTGATTTTTTCAATATATCAGCGATTCGATAAAAGATATCGTCCTTGTGGCAAATAGCAAAAAAAAGAACATGTTGTCTCCTGTTCCTCTCACCTGAATATAAAAAGGATGCCTTTATAAGGCATCCTCGTTATGTTCAGGAACAAATAATTCCAGACAATGATATATATTTTCAAATTCCATCGGCGCATCTCCGCCATATTCACCATCTAAGTTAATCATTAATTTATCTGGTGAGTGAACTTTAATACGATTTGCTTGTGTATATAAAACTTTTGGGTTATTAATATGCTCACCGCGCTGCGCTTGTGTTGCTGCTTTAATTAAATCAGCAATAGATCCCTTCTTCAGCACTAATAAATCAAATAAACCATCATTAATAGATGCATATGGGGCAACCTTTTCAAATCCACCAACAGAGCGTGTATTTGTAATTAAAAACATCGTAATTTCTTCTTGTAGTAGCTTTCCATCATACTCGATTTCAACATATGTTGGATGTAGTGATGGTAACATTTCAATCCCTTTTAAATAATACGCTAACTGTCCAAGAACTGTTTTTAATTTACTTGGCACTTCATATGTTAATTCTGTAATACGCCCGCCACCAGCAATATTAATGAAATATGTATCGTTTGCTCTACCAAGATCTAATGGAACCGTCTTACCTTCACAAATAATATCTGCAGCTTCTTCAATAGAACGGGGGACACCAATTGCACGTGCAAAGTCATTTGTCGTTCCAACTGGAATAATGCCGAACTTTGGACGATGTTCATGCCCAACTAAACCATTTACAACTTCATTTAACGTCCCGTCACCGCCTGCTGCAATTACAACATCAAACTTACGATCTGCAGCTTGCCTCGCCGCCACAGTCGCATCTCCAGGACCAGTTGTTGCATGACAAGATGTTTCATATCCAGCTTGTTCTAATTTTTGTAGTACTTCTGGTAAACTTTTTTTAAACAACTCTCTCCCAGAAGTAGGGTTATAAATTATTCTCGCTCGCTTCATCATTTATTAGCATAGGAAATTTCTTATTCATCACTCATGGAAAAAGAATATATTAAACCTTTATCCAGTGTTCCCATGCCTACCTCCTCTCATCTCCATATCCTTCTTTCATCCCAATTGAAAAGGACAGGTAAGAACCAGGGTTCATACCACGTTACACTAGAAAATAATTAACGAATGTAAGTTTTGGCCTATTTAACCAAACTATATATATGATTTCATTCTTCATTACACTTGCTATTGTTTATAAAAATGGGGATTACAATTCTATTATTTCACGAGATGAAAAACTCTCTATGTCTAGATTTATCATTATTCCCACCTTTTTGCAACTATCATACCATAGTTGCTATACAAACATTTTCTCACATTTGACAGTTAATCAAACGTTTATTTAAATAATTTCTAATTTAAACAAACGTTTGATTAACTCAGAAAAAACACCCAAATATGGGTGCTTTCTCTGGCTAACCTTTCAAATCTAATCAATTTTATTTAGCGTTTATTGATTTCTTCTAACAAGATTTTATTAACAAGTGGTGGGTTCGCTTGTCCTTTTGTTGCCTTCATAATTTGACCAACTAAGAAGCCAATTGCACGGTCTTTACCGTTTTTGAAATCTTCAATAGATTGTTCATTATTATCAAGAATTTCAGTTACAACTTTACGAAGTGTACCTTCATCAGAAATTTGAACAAGACCTTTCGCTTTAACGATTTCTTCTGGGTCTCCACCTTTTTCAATTAATTCGTTAAATACTTTCTTCGCGATTTTAGAAGAAATTGTACCTTTTTCAATTAATTGAACCATTTTAGATAGACCAGCAGGCGTTAACGCTACGTCTTTTAATTCTTTTTGTTGTTTGTTTAAGTATGCAAGTACTTCACCCATTAACCAGTTTGATGTTAACTTCGCGTCTGCACCATCTGCGATTGTTGCTTCAAAGAAATCAGACATCTCTTTTGTTAATGTTAATACGTGTGCATCATAAGCTGGTAAACCAAGTTCTGCAACGTAACGTACTTTACGAGCATCTGGAAGTTCTGGAATAGAAGCACGAACGCGTTCTTTCCACTCATCATCAATGTAAAGTTCCACTAAATCTGGCTCTGGGAAGTAACGGTAATCGTCAGATCCTTCTTTGACACGCATTAAAATTGTTTTCTTCGTTGCTTCATCATAACGACGTGTTTCTTGTTGGATGATGCCACCAGATAATAATTCTTTTTCTTGGCGCACTTGCTCATGCTCAAGTCCTTTTTGTACATAAGTGAAAGAGTTTAAGTTTTTCAGTTCTGCTTTTGTACCAAACTTCTCTTGTCCAACTGGACGAAGGGAAATATTCGCATCACAACGTAGAGAACCTTCCTCCATCTTACAATCAGATACGCCAGTGTATTGAATGATTGATTTTAACTTCTCTAAGTATGCGTATGCTTCTTCTGGTGTACGCATATCTGGCTCAGACACGATTTCGATTAAAGGCATACCTTGACGGTTATAGTCTACTAATGAACCGTCAGTTGTATGTGTTGATTTACCAGCATCTTCTTCTAAATGAAGACGTGTAATACCGATACGTTTCTTTTTACCGTCTACTTCGATTTCAATCCAACCATTTTCTCCAATTGGCTTATCAAATTGAGAGATTTGGTAAGCTTTCGGATTATCTGGATAGAAATAGTTTTTACGGTCGAACTTTGTTTCCGTTGCGATTTCACAATTTAATGCCATTGCAGCTTTCATTGCAAAATTAACTGCTTCTTTATTTAAAGTAGGAAGTACCCCCGGGTATCCTAAGTCAATTACACTTGTTTGTGTATTTGGCTCCGCTCCGAATTCTGTTGGACTCGCAGAGAAAATTTTCGAATTTGTTTTTAACTCAACGTGAACCTCTAAACCAATAATTGTTTCTAAATTCATCTATGCTCGCCTCCTTACAGACTTGCTTTTTTTGTATGATAGTCTGTTGCTTGCTCAAACGCATGTGCAACGCGGTAAATTGTCGCTTCATCGAAGTGTTTACCAATGATTTGTAAACCAAGTGGCATGTTGTTAGCACCGAATCCACATGGAACAGAAATTGCTGGAACACCCGCTAAGTTTACTGGGATTGTTAAAATGTCGTTTGCATACATTGTCATTGGATCATCAACTTTTTCGCCTACTTTAAATGCCGGAGTTGGCGTTGTTGGTCCAATAATAACATCATAGTTAGCAAATACATTTTCAAAATCGTTCTTAATTAATGTACGTACTTGTTGAGCTTTTTTGTAATATGCATCATAGTAACCAGAGCTAAGAGCAAATGTACCAAGCATAATACGACGTTTTACTTCATCACCGAAACCTTCGCTACGTGTGTTTTTGTAAAGATCTAATAAATTATTTACATTATCAGAACGAACACCGTAACGTACGCCATCGAAGCGTGAAAGGTTAGCAGATGCTTCAGAAGAAGATAATAAGTAATACGTTGCTAGAGCGTATTTAGAGTGTGGAAGAGATACTTCTTCCCAAGTTGCGCCCATACCTTCTAATACTTTTAAAGCAGCTAGTACTGACTCACGTGCTTCTTCGCCAACACCTTCGCCTAAGTATTCTTTCGGTACAGCAATGCGTAACCCTTTAACATCGCCTGTTAAACCAGCTAAATAGTTCCCAACTTCAACATTTGCAGAAGTTGCATCCATACGGTCAATACCTGAAATCGCTTGTAATAAGTATGCATTGTCTTCTACTGTACGTGTAATTGGCCCGATTTGGTCAAGTGAAGATGCGAATGCAACTAAACCATAACGAGATACGCGTCCGTAAGTTGGTTTTAAACCTACAACACCGCAATATGCAGCTGGCTGACGGATAGAACCACCCGTATCAGAGCCTAGAGAGAATAATACTTCTCCTGCTGCTACTGCCGCTGCAGAACCACCACTAGATCCACCTGGAACGTAATCTAAGTTCCATGGATTTTTCGTAGCATAGAAACCTGAGTTTTCATTTGAAGAACCCATTGCGAACTCGTCCATATTTAATTTACCGATTGTAACTGTGTCAGCAGCTTTTAGCTTTTGCACAACTGTCGCATCATAAATTGGATCAAAGTTTGCTAATATTTTGCTCGCACAAGTTGTACGAAGTCCGTTAGTTACAATGTTATCTTTTACACCGATAGGCATACCGAATAATAAACCATTATCTTCAGCACCAATCTTTGCATCTAATTCTTTCGCTTTCGCACGTGCATTCTCTTCATCTAATGTAAGAAAAGCTTTTACGTTATCTTCAACATCCGCAATACGTTTGTAAGATTCTTCTACTAAATCCGTAACGGAAATTTCTTTGTTGTTTAACTTCTTATGTAACTCTGATACAGAATGATCAAATAATGACATCGAAATTCCCCTCCTCTATTCTAATACTGCTGGAACACGGATTTGGTTATCTTTGTGATCCGGTGCATTTTTTAATACTTCTTCTACTGGTAAACCTTTTTCTGGTACATCTTCACGCATAACATTTTTCATAGTTAATACGTGAGTTGTTGGTTTTACATCTGTTGTATCTAATTCATTTAACTGTTCTGCAAATGTAACAATTGCATCGAGTTGTTTTTGAAATTTTTCTGCTTCTTGATCTGTAATTGCAAGGCGTGCTAAATGCGCTACATGCTTTACATTTTCAACGGAAATTCTTGACACGGCTAGGCCACCTCCATAATATATCGTTCAATCTACAATACTATTGATGATACCAAATTTTCAGTACTTCAAGCAAGTCAACACACGACACTTACAGCATTTTTACATAAAAAAAGAAAGGCTTTTGCCTTTCACCATACATCACTCTTTATCTAACGGTTTATTTTTCGGAAATCGTTCGTTATCTTCCTCATTATCACGAATTGTTTTTTGCAGTACAAAACATGACATCGTTAAAAATAATGTACCTATTAAATAGTAGCCTTTTACGCTAAGCGTTTCATCTAATGTGTAGATACCTATTAACATGCCAGAAAGCGCACAAACAAATGAAGTCCATGCTAAAAATGTGAACGCCTGGGTATTTCTCCTTCTCATTGTTCTCCCCCTTGCTAGCGATCTATCCATTATAGATAAGTATATTACTTATTATGAATTTTTATGTAAATTCAAATTTAAAAACGAACATCAAATCATTCTGTTCAAATGGGAGAGAGCATCCGGCCATGCATAGAAGCAGTTAGTTCCCTTTTTCGCCCCAGGCCGTGTGAAAACAAAAGAGGGAATAAGTGGATATTTTCTTGTTAGCTTTATGTCTATAATAGATAAGTATATTACTAATATGAGATTTCTTTTTCATTTAGTCTGAAAAAACAGGCAATAATCATTTGACTTTTATTTACAACGCGCATAAAATAAAAATAATATTACGAATCTCGAAATATACGGGAGTGGAAATAATTGTTGCAATACGAACATTTTTTAGACTTACTGCTAGATAACGCCAAGAAGCTTTTCTATCCTGAAGAATGGGTCAGCCTTGATTTATCGCTTTCTAAAACGGAAATATTTTGCCTGTTATGGATGGAGCGAAATACGGATATTACAATGACAAAGATCACCGAACTTCTTGATATTCCCATGAGTACGACGACAGGTGTCGTGAATCGACTTGTGAAAAAAGGATATATTGAGCGCTACCGGAATGAAAATGATCGACGCATTGTACTGATTCGTTTAACCGAAACTGGCATACAACTCGTTCAAGAAGTGAAACAAAATGCAGCTCATTACTTTAACCTTGTGACAGAAGCATTATCAGAAGAAGAGAAAGCATTCTTACTACAAATCTTCCAAAAGATTATGAACCACATTGCTACGTCACAACAAAAACAAGTCGAAAAGCTTCCTACACCTAAGATGAAAAACATCCCGATCGAATAAAGCCCTTTATGGGTTTTTGTTCAAATAAATATTTCGACAATCGTAATATTCGACTATCGAAACAAAGGGGAAATAAATATGAGAATTATTTTGTATACAGGTAAAGGCGGCGTAGGAAAAACTAGCATTTCAGCAGCAACAGCACTTCAAAGTGCAAAACAAGGGTTAAAAACATTAGTAATGAGTACCGATCCAGCTCATAGCTTAGGAGATTCATTCGGCATAAAATTATCTTCTGAACCAAAAGAACTTCGTGAGAATTTATGGGCGCAAGAGATCAATACCATTTATGAAATGGAAAAAGGCTGGGGAAAATTACAAAAGTATATTACTTTGCTGTTCACATCAAAAGCGGCTGACGATATTACAACTGAAGAATTAACAATGTTTCCTGGTATGGAAGACTTAATTAGTTTGCTGCGTGTACTTGATTACTATAAACAAAACACATATGATGTCATCATTATTGACTGCGCACCGACTGGAGAAACTTTAGCTATGCTCAGCTTTCCTGATATGCTCGGTTGGTGGATGGAAAAACTCTTTCCTATTAAAAGAAAGGTTTTAAAAGTTGTCCGTCCTGTTGCACAACCGCTCCTCGGCGTCCCACTCCCTACTGATGATATTATGGATGAATTAACGAATACACTTGAACAACTAGGAGAAATGCGAGATATTTTATCGAATCGAGAAGTAACGAGTATTCGCGTTGTTGTCAATCCAGAAAAAATGGTTATTAAAGAAGCGCAGCGTAGTTTCACCTATTTGAATTTATATGATTATAACGTCGATGCGATCATGATTAACCGTGTCATCCCTAATACTGTTACTGACTCCTACTTTCAAGCATGGAAGGATGCGCAAAAGAAATATAAAGCACTTATCCAAGATAGCTTTCAACCACTTCCTATTTATGAAGCTCCCATGTTTGAACAAGAAGTAGTTGGCTTACCTATGCTAGAGCGTGTGGGAGATACTTTATTCAAAGATGATGTAGAACCGACTGCTGTAAAGTTCAATGGGCGTACACAATATGTAAAGAAAGATGGGGATGAATATATTTTTGTTCTCTCTATTCCATTCTCAGATAAAAATGACCTCTCATTGAATCAAAAAGGTGATGAACTCATCATCCGTGCAGGCTCTGTTAAACGAAACATTACGTTGCCGAAAACGTTAACACACTTATCCGTTCAAGGTGCTAAGTTTGAAGGGGATGTATTAAATATTCGCTTTGGAGGTGTGGTTCATGCGTGAGGAATTATTAAGAGAAATGATTCAAACAAAACTAAAAGTTGGCATGTATATCATAAATGAATTACCTACTCCAATTCAGCAGTCTGCAAGAAAAGTGCTAAATATTTTACAAGAAGAGCTTTCTTCTTGTATGCAAGAAACAACCCATTCTACAACTAGTAACTTAAAGAACATTACGATTGAATAAAGTAAAACTTTATTCAGTGGGGCTTGCTTCATCCCCCCACTGAATATCAGCCTGCACCAATCGGGCTTTTATAGGCAGTTTATCCCCCGCCTACCTTCCTCGTTTCTCTCTGAATCTTGAGGTAGGGGTCTTACTGCCCGTTAATGCGGGATAAATAAAAAGGCCAGGAAAACTCCTGGCCTTTTTTACCTAACAGACATTAAATTTATATGTTATACAGAATTGGAAGGTACAAAATTAGGGTATCGTCTGTTAGATATAGTATATGTTGAACGAGTTAACAGCGGAGGGGTTCCTACTGTTACTTCGTTAAACGCGATATTACTTTGCGATTTTTTCAAGTTTCAATATGCTGCGACAGTTTGAAACAGAACCTTGAGAGCAAATAAAAAATGCCCTCCTCCTTATCCATAATAAAAATAAGAAGAAGAGCACTTATATACTCATTCATATCTTCTCATCTTCCAAGCCTCTAAAGAGCTTGCTGGAATTAGCACGGTATTTTAAAACCCGTTGCTGAGGTATCATAGGGCCAGCCCCTCCACCTCTCTGGATAAGAGTGTATCGAATCAATTGTCATTTAATTAATTCCTATTATATAACTCCGAAAAGTCGGAGTCAATGAAAAAGTTAGAAAATAATATTTTTTATTGTTTATAAGAGATATAAAAAGGAAAATATCCCCCCCTAACTGAATAACATTACATGAATACAACATAAAAATGGAGGTCAATAGATTATATGAAAACAGCTCTTTTACTCGTTGACATTCAAAATGATTATTTTCCAAATGGAAATATGGAATTACGCAACGCATTAGAAGCAAGTGCATATGCTAGTCAGCTACTACAACATTTTAGAATGAAAAAAGAACCTATTTTTCATATCCAACATGTAGCTATAAAAGATGATGCTACTTTTTTCCTACCCAATACAGAGGGTGTCCATATTCACGAAAATGTCCGTCCGCTTAGAGATGAAGCTGTTATACTCAAACACTATCCAAATAGTTTCCGAGAAACTGACCTTCTAGAACAGTTACAACATTCAGAAATCGAGCACGTCATAATATGCGGGATGATGACTCATATGTGTATTGATGCGACAGTACGGGCTGCCTTTGATTTTGGCTTCCATTGTACTGTTATACATGATGCTTGTGCTACAAGAGATCTTTCATTTAAAAATGCTACTATACCTGCTGTTTATATTCACAATACAATTTTAGCAAGTTTGAATGACGTATATGCAGGTGTCATGAGCACAGAAGAGTTTTTAAGAAACTCCATTTGAAATAAAAAATCATGTCTTCATCTGCTGAAGACATGATTTTTATACCGTTATCTCTATGCTACTGTAACTTGAAATCTCCCGAACTTGTTTTCACTTTCACTTTATTTTCGCCCGTCCCTTTTACTCCAATTAATTTTCTCTTTGTTTTTTCTTCATATAATAAGCCATTAATATTTAAATCCGCTTTACCAGAACTTCCTTCAAAATCTACTCTCAACGACTTAGGAGGTGTATTAAATTTCATACGTACATCACCACTTGATGTATTACATTCCACCTCGCCTTGCAAACTCTCATCATTATATTCAATATCACCTGATGATGTTGTAAATACTACTCCTTTAGCACGCAAACTATCTACACTAATTTTCCCGCTACTGGTTTCCAATTTCGCTATTTCAACTTCACTTTTATCTGTCTCAATTGCTCCGCTAGACGTTTCAACCGTTAATTTCCCATTTATCTTCGCATGTAATAATGATACATCCCCAGAAGAAGTTTTTAATTCGGCTGTCTTTGTTTCAATTCCTTTTGCCACAAAATCTCCTGATGATGTGGTTACTTTTACATTTTCATATGATTTTTGGGGGACTTTCACCTGTAACTTGACTTCTGCAGTAGTCCCAATTCCCAAACCAATAGAATCCCGATTTTTACTGAATTTAACATTCAATCTATTACTTTCTTCCTTTACTTCAAATTTATATTTATCTACTAGCTCTTTGCTTATATCTCCATCCAGTAACACTTCGATATCTTTTGAATCAACTGCAACAATTTCAACATCTGCTGCAGAAGTCTTTATTTCAATTTCATCGATTTTTTCAACAGCCACCGTTTCTTTTTTATGAATTTCAGTTTTATTAAAAGCTACACCGAAAACAGTCATTGCTCCAACACCAATGCTCCCAATAACTAACAACGATAATGCGATAAGAGCAAGCTTTTTCATAAAATAACACTTCCTTCGTCGTATTTCTTTCTATAAAATCGTTAAAAGTTAAATTCCATACATCCCTGTTCATATAACTTTTATTATTCAGTACTATATATTATACAGTACCGTTCGATTGCTAATTATTTTCCTCCCAATCTTTCATGTTTCATTTTATCATTTCCCATAATTTTCTACAATATTTTTTCTGAAAAATACAAAAACACTACTTTCAGCGAGCAAACCGAAAGTAGTGTCCTCTTGTCTAACCATAGATTTTCTTTCAAATTGTATTATACAGGAAATTCAAAAAAATAATACAGAATAATATGACGAATGGATTATTTTTTCTGTTGGTTTTGTTTCTTTTCATCTTTAAAGCAATTTTCCCATCAATATCTTTCTTATATAAAAAAGACCTTCCCGTGACAGGAAGGTCTTCTCATCTACCTCTTATAAAGTTTCAGAAGTAGTTTTTCCTTGCATGTGAAGTGCGATATAGTCAGGTCCACCAGCTTTAGAGTCTGTACCAGACATGTTAAAGCCACCGAATGGTTGGTAACCTACGATTGCACCCGTACATCCACGGTTGAAGTATAAGTTACCAACGTGGAAGTCTTCACGTGCTTTTTCGATATGTTCACGGTTATTAGAAACAACAGCTCCTGTTAAACCGTATTCTGTATTGTTTGCAATTGCAAGCGCATGATCAAAGTCTTTCGCTTTACAGAATGCTACTACTGGTCCGAAGATTTCTTCTTTCATTAAGCGAGCATCTTCTGCAACGTCAGCAACGATTGTTGGTTGGATGAACCAGCCTTTAGAGTCGTCTCCTTCGCCACCTGCTACGATTTTACCTTCTTCTTTACCAATTGCAACGTAACTCATTACTTTATCGAATGCAGCTTGGTCATTAACAGGACCCATGTTTGTACCTAATTCAGCTGGGTTAGCAACTGTTAATTCTTTTGTTAATTCAACAGCACGATTTAATACGTGATCGTATACATCTTCGTGGATTACTGCGCGAGAACATGCAGAACATTTTTGTCCTGAGAATCCGAATGCTGATGCAACGATAGATTTCGCTGCTAATTCAAGATCTGCTTCTTTATCAACAACGATTGTATCTTTACCGCCCATTTCAGCGATAACACGTTTTAACCAAATTTGGCCTGGATTTACTTTTGCTGCACGCTCATAAATACGAATACCTACATCGCGTGATCCAGTGAAGCTAATGAAACGTGTACGAGGATGATCTACTAGGTAGTCACCAACTTCAGAACCGCTACCTGGAACGAAGTTTACTACGCCAGCTGGTAAACCAGCTTCTTCTAACACTTCCATAAATTTCGCTGCTACTACAGGAGTTGTACTAGCTGGTTTTAGTAATACTGTGTTACCAGAAACTACTGCAGCTGTTGTCATACCTGCCATAATTGCGAATGGGAAGTTCCAAGGAGAAATGATAACACCTACTCCTAATGGAATGTAAGAGAAACGATTATATTCAATTGGACGGCTTTCTACTGGGATACCGTCTTTTAATTTCAACATTTGACGACCATAATACTCCATAAAGTCGATTGCTTCTGCTGTATCAGCATCTGCCTCATTCCATGGTTTACCTGCTTCTTTTACAAGAATAGCAGAGAACTCATGTTTTCTACGACGAACGATTGCTGCAGCGCGGAATAAAATGTCTGCACGCATTTCTGGTTTTGACTTTCTCCAAGTTTGGAATGTTTCATCCGCTACTTGCATTGCTTTTTCAGCTAATTCACGGCTTGCTTTTGAAACGCGACCAACAAGTTCCTCTTTATTTGCAGGGTTTACAGAAACAATTTTCTCTTCTGTAGTGATTTTTTCTCCCCCGATAATTAATGGATAGTCTTGTCCAAGATAAGATTCTACTTTCTTTAAACCTTCTTCAAACGCTAATTTGTTAGCCTCTACTGAAAAATCTGTAAATGGCTCATGTTTGTATGCTACTACCATTTTTTAGCCTCCCCTTAGAAAAACGTTTACATTTTACAACATTATTCTACACGATAATTTAGATTTATTCAAATATTCCTAGACTTATATTTTAAAAATTAATTAATTTTTAAAATATAATAAATAAAAAAAGCTTCATACGTACGTATGAAGCTAAAAAATATGAACATATTCCATAACATTTTTCCCAATCAATAAAACTGTTACCAATAAAAATAAAGTACGAACATATCCAACACCTTTTTGCACAGCAAACTTAGACCCTAAATATGCTCCAATAATCATCGATAATCCCATAATAATACCGTATTCAAAATGAATAATGTCTAAAAATAAAAATGTAATTAAAGATACAATATTACTAACGAAATTCAAAACTTTTCCAGCAGCAGCCGCTCTAATAAAATCCAAACCAATTAATAAAAATGCAAAAATCAAAAAAGATCCTGTCCCCGGTCCGAAAAATCCATCATAAAATCCTATAATTAAAATAACAAAGTAAAATATTAATGTTTTTCCTTTTGTCATCTTTTTATAAGTAGAGACACTTCCCCAATCTTTTTTTACAATAATATAAATTGCAATAAATACCAACATAACCAGTACGAGTGGACGTAAAATATCTGGTGGAATAAATTTTACAACTAATGCTCCCAAAACGGCCCCAATAATAGTTAACGGGATTAACTTTCCAACAATACGAAAATCAACCTTTTTTGAACGAATAAAATAAATCGTACTCGTTAATGACCCCATCGTTGAAGCTAACTTATTTGTTGCAATTGCCGAAGCAGGTGGCAATCCTACAAACATAAGTGCTGGAAGTGAGATAAGCCCTCCTCCCCCAACAACTGAATCAATAAATGCCGCCAAAAAACCAAAAGCAACAAGTAGTACGATAATCTGTAAGCTTAACTCATCCATGTCTTTTCTCCTTACCCCTTTTAGTTCATAACATTAGAAATTATAACAAAATTACAGCAAAAAAAAAGCCGTTCCAAAAAGGAACAGCTTGTTCTTAATCAAAAATTTTCACAAATGGCTCATCTTGCTTCGCTTCACGAATAATAATCGCTTCTGGTCGCTCAACCGATTTAATTGTTACCTGTACTTTCACATAATTCGGGAAGTATTGCATAACTTGTCCCGCAACAAATTGTGTAAACCCGATTACTTCTGCTTTACCGTTAAATTGAACAGGAATGTCAATCTTCATTTCTTTCAATTGATCATCTTTATAGAATCCTGTACCAATAACAGCTGTGTAATCACCTTTGAAATACTCGCCCAATTTCACTTTAAAATTTTCTACGTTTGTATAATCTTCACGCACATCTGTTTTAGCTGCTTCAGAAGGGAACAAGTAATATTTTTCGTTAATTGCTTTCCAATCCCCAATCTTTTCACTACCTTTATCTACTTGCGCATACGATACAAAATTCCCTGGTACAAGTGTCGATTTTGGTCCTTGGCGGTAAATCGCGAATGTAATTGGAACATTTTTCGTATCTGCATTTTTGTGTAACACTTTTAAAATTTCTTCTGCCATTGGCTTTGCTTGTTCTAACATCTCTTGTTCACTAATCTCTGTTTCACGTGGATATCCATGTTCTTCTTCATAATAATGAACTGAGTTCATCGCAAGACCAATCACAATGCCTCCAAGCTCAACTTCATTAGTATTTTTTTTCAAATAATAATCATGCTCTAAAATATTCGAAAGATAGATTGGCGTCTTTTTGTTCCGAACCTCTGCTGATTCTGAACCTTCTTGTAATGCTGGATTCAATCCAATGTTAGGAAACTTCACTGCTTCTTTTTTCAGCTTTTCTTCTAACTCTTTTTGCTCCGCGTCTGTACGCTTTCTCTTTACAAGCATTTGGGATGTTTCTTTATCTAAATATTTACCACCTTGGAATACATAATCCTTCGTACTAAATGACTCTTTTGCAATACGCATTAACCCTGTTTCAAATTCATCGATGTCTAAACGACTATTCAGCCCTTTTACAACTAGACCACGTGCAGAACCTGGATCAAACGGAACTGTCGTTTTATAATACTCATCAGAAATCGAATATTTCGGAACAATCGCTTGTTCCTTTCCGTTACCTGTTTTCTCAACAACTTTTTCTTCTTTTTTCTTATCTGTGCTACATCCGCTTACAAGTAGCCCAAGACTTAATACCGCTAATGCTATTTTTCTCATGGTAAGTTTGCACCTCTTACTTATTCAGCTCTTGTAAGAACCTCTCTTCATTCCAAACCTCAATATTATGTTTCTCTGCTTGTGCTAATTTCGACCCTGCCGCTTCACCAGCAACGACTAAATCTGTACTCTTACTTACACTACCTGTTACTTTTCCACCTAGTTCTTCAATCTTTTTCTTCGCTTCACTTCGCCCCATCACTTCTAGTTTTCCTGTTAGGACAATTGTTTTTCCAGCGAAATAAGATTCAACATTTTGTAAATCTGCTCGTTTTATCCCTTTATAGGTCATGTTAACGCCGTACTCTTTAAATTGCTGTAATAATTCTAACACGTCCTCATTATCGAAGTACGTTACGATTGATTGGGCCATTTTCTCGCCAATTTCATTAATCTCTTTTAATTCTTCTTCTGTTGCTTTCACAAGCAGATCCATTGTTTCAAAATGCTCAGCTAACGTGCGGGCAGCTTTAGCACCAACATGACGAATACCTAATCCAAATAGTAGACGCTCTAGTGAATTTTCTTTAGAAGCTTCAATTGCTTGTACTAATTTAGAAGCTGATTTCTCACCAAAGCGCTCTAGTTGTAACAATTGTTCCTGCGTTAATGGATATAAATCTGCAAATGTCCGAATATAATCTGCTTCGAAAAGCTGTGTAATCACGCGTTCTCCAAGTCCATCAATGTTCATTGCATTTCTTGAGACGAAATGAATGAGCCCTTCACGAATTTGCGCGGGACATGCAGGATTAATACAACGAAGAGCTACCTCTTCTTCTAAACGAACAAGTTCGCTGTCACAAGTTGGACAATGCGTCGGCATATGATACTCTTCTTCTTCGCCAGTACGTTTATCAAAAAGAACGTTGACTACTTCTGGAATAATGTCTCCCGCTTTTTTTACAACAACGTAATCACCAATTCGAATATCTTTTTCACGAATTAAATCCTCGTTATGTAAAGATGCACGGCGGACAATTGTTCCAGCCACTCGAACTGGTTCTAGTTCTGCAGTTGGTGTCACAACACCTGTGCGGCCCACACTCAGTTCAATCCCTGTTAATCTCGTTACAACTTCTTCTGCCGGAAACTTATAGGCAATTGCCCAGCGTGGGCTCTTTGCTGTTGTTCCTAAGCTTTCTTGCAAAGCTACATCATCTACTTTAATTACAATTCCATCAATTTCATAATCAAGATCCGGACGCTTTTCCTGCCATTCTTCTACATACGTAATTACGTCTTCAATTGTTTCACATGTGCGGCGATTTGGATTTGTTTTAAATCCAAGTTCACCTAAAAAGTTCAATGAATCACTATGTGATACAATCGTCTTTTCTTCCACATCAGCAAGACCGTACACAAACATAGACAGATTGCGCTTCGCAGCAATTTTCGGATCTAGTTGACGAATTGATCCTGCTGCTGCGTTACGTGGATTTGCAAAAACCGCTTCACCATTTTGTTCTTTCTCTTCATTCAATTTCACAAATGAACGCTTTGGCATATATGCCTCGCCACGCGCTTCTAATGTTACTTCTTCTTTCAAGCGAAGAGGAATTGCCTTGATTGTTTTTAAATTTTGCGTAATATCCTCACCAGTTACGCCATCACCACGTGTTGCCCCTTGAACGAAGCGTCCTTTTTCATAATGAAGGGAAACAGCAAGACCGTCAATTTTTAGTTCACATATATATCTTACATTTGCACTATCAATTCCTTGACGTACTCTGCGATCAAAATCACGTAAATCTCCTTCATTAAAGGCATTTCCTAAACTTAACATCGGTGACTTATGCGTTACTTTTTCAAATATATCAAGCACTGCTCCGCCAACTCGAACAGTGGGAGAGTCTTCTGTTAAAAATTCTGGGTTCTCTGCTTCTAATTTTATAAGCTCCTGCATATCGCGGTCATACTCCGCATCAGAAACAGAAGGATTGTCTAATACGTGATATTGATAGTTACATGCATTTAGCATATCACGAAGTTCTTCTATACGCTGCTTTGCCTTTTCTTTTGACATATCCTTACTCCTCTCTATTGTTTCGTTACAGGTGCAAACTTTGCTAATAAACGTTTAATACCAATCGGGCTTGGGAATGCAATATCTAATTCTTTTGCATCACCTTCACCTTTCACACTTACAACTGTACCTACACCCCATTTTTGATGGGACGCTTTATCACCTACAGCCCAGCCAATTTGCTCTCCTCCTGTTGTTTTTGCTGCCGGTCGCACAAATGCAGAACGAGAGCGTGTTGTTGTAGCTGTTGTTCTTGCTTTTGCCCCAAATGTTTCTTTTTTTGGTGCTGTTTCATTTAATGACTCTAGTAACTCTGTCGGAATTTCTGAAATAAATCGAGATGCCGCGTTCATATTTGTTCTACCAAATAAAGTACGCATTTGGGCATTCGATAAGTATAACTCTTCTTCTGCACGAGTGATCCCTACATAAGCTAAGCGGCGTTCT
This sequence comes from Bacillus cereus, assembly GCF_002561295.1. Lineage (GTDB taxonomy): Bacteria > Bacillota > Bacilli > Bacillales > Bacillaceae_G > Bacillus_A > Bacillus_A cereus_S. Next base: position 35,703 of record NZ_NTUG01000038.1, on the reverse strand, counting down.
TCTTGCATTTCATCTTCTTCCATAAGAGAACGAGTATGAGGGAAGACACCTTCCTCTAAACCAATAATAAAGACAACCGGGAACTCTAATCCTTTTGCCGAGTGCATCGTCATTAAAATAACTTCTTCGCCAGCAGTTGGATCTTCATCCACACGATCAATATCCGCAACAAGCGCTAAATCTGTTAAGAAAGCAACAAGACTCTTATCTTCACTTTGTGACTCAAATGTTTGCGTAACAGATAAGAACTCATCTAAGTTTTCAAGTCGTCCTTCTGCTTCTAAAGAACGTTCATTTTTTAACATATCACGGTAACCTGTTTTCTCGATTACTTCTTCTACTAGTTCCGTAACAGACAAATATTCTTGCATATTTACCCAATTGTGTAATAGACTCGCGAATTCTTTTACTGCTTTTGTAATTTTTGCACTTACCCCAACATGTTCAATTTCATCTAGTACAGTTGTTAATGAAATTCCATTTTGTACGCCGTAATTAATAATTTTATCAATAGAAGTGGCACCGATTCCGCGTTTTGGCATGTTAATAATACGCGCGAAACTAATTTCATCATCCGGGTTTGCAATTAAACGTAAGTAAGCCAAAATATCTTTAATCTCTTTACGGTCGTAGAACTTAATACCGCCGACAATTTTATATGGAATGTTGGACTTTAAGAAAATTTCCTCCACCATACGAGACTGTGCATTCGTACGATACAGAACCGCAAAGTCTGTATATTTTCGATTTCCCATTTGAATTTCATCACGAATTTTTTTCGCAACAAAATATGCTTCATCCTTTTCCGTCGCAGCACGGTAATACGAAATCTTACTTCCAATTTGATTATCCGTCCATAATTTTTTCGGTTTACGATTTGAATTATTTTCAATGACAGCGTTGGCCGCATTTAAAATACTTTGTGATGAACGGTAATTTTGTTCTAACAAGATAACCTGTGCATTTTCATAGTCCTTTTCAAATGACAAAATGTTAGAAATATCAGCCCCACGCCAACGATAAATCGACTGGTCAGAATCACCAACAACGCAAAGATTTTTAAAGCGAGCTGCTAATTTATTTACAAGAATGTATTGTGCTCTGTTCGTATCTTGATACTCATCGACATGAATATACTGGAATTTACGTTGATAAAATTCCAACACTTCTGGAATACGATCAAATAATTGAATCGTAGTCATAATTAAATCATCAAAGTCTAATGAATTATTTTTCAGAAGACGCTTTTGATACTCTGTATATACATCACTTGTTAATTTCTCAAATGGATCAGCAATTGAAATTTGTTTTGCATATTTGTCAGCTGACAACAATTCATTTTTCGCATTACTAATGCCACCTAAAATAGAACGCGGATCAAATTTCTTCGGATCGATATTGCGCTCTTTCATAATTTTCTTCACTACAGTGAGCTGATCACTCGCATCTAAAATCGTAAAGTTTCGGTTAATCCCAATACGATCAATATCACGTCGTAAAATACGTACGCACATCGAGTGGAATGTAGAAATCCAAATATCCTCTGCTTCTGGACCAACAAGTGTATCAATACGCTCACGCATTTCACGAGCTGCTTTATTTGTAAAAGTAATCGCTAATACATTCCACGGTGCTACGCCTTTTTCACCAAGTAAATATGCGATGCGGTGTGTTAGCACACGCGTCTTACCACTACCTGCACCCGCCATTAATAAAAGTGGCCCATTTGTCGTTTGTACCGCCTTTTGTTGCTCTGGATTTAAACCATTTAATAATTTATCAGTTATACTCATATGTGCCTTCACCTACTCTCCTTTTACAGCTTTTACTGTTTGTAACGCTGCTTTTATATCATCATAAATTACATTACCTACAACGACTGTATCAGCGTACTGCGCCATTTCTTTTGCCTCTTTCGCACTTGAAATCCCGCCGCCATAATACAACTTTGCTTGTTGCAATTCTGCCTTTACATTTTTAACAAGTTCAATATCTCCGTAAGTACCGCTATATTCCAAATAGAAAATTGGCAAGTTCAGAAGCTTGTCTGCCATACGTGCATACGCAATCACATCTTCTTCTGTTAAATCACATTTTGCTTCTGTAATTTGCGCTACCTTCGCTTCAGGATTTAAAACACAATATCCTTCCATGAAAATCTCATCCCAGTTCATAATATCCCCAAATTCTTTCAATGCCTCATGGTGAATCCCCGTTATCCATTCTACTTTGCGGCTATTTAAAACACTTGGGATGTAATAAAAATCAAACCCTGGTGTAAGTGCTTCAATATCAGAAACCTCTAACACACAAGGAACTGCATATCTACGAATGCTCACTAGCATATGTAATACATTATCTATCGTTACTCCATCACTTCCGCCTACAATTACTGCATCAGTTCCAGATTCACAAATCATTTCTAAATGTTCATCGCTTAATTCTTTATTTGGATCAAGCTTAAATACATGTTTCCACTGTGAAATATCGTACATGAAAACACCCTTTCTTTTATCTAATCATCTTTATATGTTTTTTCAAAAAAGCAGTTATCTTGACCGGACTTTTTAAACTTCCTTTTATGCATTCTTACATTATAACAAAAAAACACACCTATACACACGCCCAATCCGACATCTTTTTCAACGTCAAATGTTGGATTACATATCGCGAAACTTACATGGAATAATAACAAATGAAATAGTATCTTCTATTTCTAAGCTGATGAAGAAGGAGTGTTTTCTTTGATAAAACAAAACATCGGCATAATGAATGCTTTAATCCGAATTACACTCGGTTTGGTCGTTCTAAGTTGTAGCACAGCTAAACTTACACGTAAACCATGGTGCACTTGGTCAAAGGTTTTGCTGTGGCTTAGTGCAATGAAAATTGCAGAGGGGATTATTCGTTTCTGCCCGATTACTGAAGCATGTAAATTCGGAAAATATATGAACATGGGTGACTTTAAAATACCTAGCATGGATTTTAATAAAAAAGGACATGCTAAAGAAGAAGTAAGTCATACTTCCAGTGCTGACACCAAAAAGTCACAAGGAAGTTATGACGCTTCTGACAAAGAGATTGAGTCAGCGATTGAAGAAGCAATCCTGGCAAAACCGCTTTGAATCATTTGTCACGATGCAAGATGCTCTCAAAGGGACTTAGCTGCTGCAGTGGGCGGCTAAGTCTTCTTTATTTTACCACAAAACAGAACTAACGTTCTGTTTTGTTTTATTTTTCTAAACGATTCGCATAAAGTGAAACTTTAAGCAGTGGGGTTTTTCTACATCCCTCACTGCTTATCAGTCCTCACCTATCTTCTTTAGCCGCTAGAGCTGGAAATCGTTTTCTTGAGGTGGGGGGGCTTACTGCCCGCAAATAGCGGGGTAAAAAAGCACACCTAAAAACCACTTCCCCCTCACTCTTCTAATAACCACTTTTTATTTTTCAGAAAATTATACTTTCTCCCCTTGCATTTTATGATATAAAAGTGATATCATTTTTATATCAAGAGGAGGCGATTCGTATGAGAGAAAAACAAGTATTTTACGTAAATGGTTTTCTAGGTATCTTAGGCCTTTTAGCCTTAGCAGGTATCGGTGTATTTTTCCTTGTACAAGAGATATTTGTGGTAGCAATCTTATGTCTTGTTTTAGCGGGAGTTCTCGGAACAGGCATTGGTATTGTCCAACCAAACCAAGCAAAAGTTATTACATTTTTCGGTAACTATTTAGGAACAATCCGTCAAAATGGTTTATATTTAACAGTTCCTTTATCATTTCGTCAAACGGTTTCCCTTCGCGTAGAAAACTTTAATAGTAAAAAGTTAAAGGTGAACGATGTCGATGGGAATCCAATTGAAATTGCAGCTGTAGTCGTTTATAAAGTTGTTGATTCAGCAAAGGCCATTTTCGGTGTGGAACATTACGATGAATTCGTAGAAATTCAAAGTGAAACAGCAATTCGCCACGTTGCAACGAAATATCCGTATGATAATTTTCAAGATGAAAGTTGTATCACACTACGTGGGAATTCTGAGGAAATCTCCGAAGAATTAAAACGGGAATTAGAAGCGCGTTTAGAAATTGCTGGTGTAGAAGTATTAGAAACTCGCCTAACACATTTAGCTTATGCAACAGAAATTGCTCATGCGATGCTTCAGCGTCAACAAGCAAAAGCTGTATTAGCAGCAAGAAAAGAAATTGTTGAAGGCGCTGTTCAAATGGCTAAAGACTCTATTCAAAAGTTAGATGAAGAAGGTATACTTGATTTAGATGACGAACGTAAAGCAAATATGGTGAATAACTTATTGGTTGCTATCGTCTCAGATAAAGGTGCACAGCCAGTGATTAATACAGGAAGTCTATATTAAAGGTTGTAGGTAATATGGCTAAAAAGAAAAGTTTCCCATTACGTATCGACCCTGAATTACACGCAGTCATTGAAAAATGGGCGAATGATGAATTCCGCAGCGTTAACGCGCACATCGAGTATTTACTTCGAGAAATGGCAAAACAAAAGGGGAAGCTCAAAAAAGAGAAATAGACTTAAAAATTCCTTATTGAGTTCTTTCCCTTTAACAGATAAAGCGAAAACTATTTTATAAATAGGTTTTAAAATCCTTCAAAAAGTATATACTCATAGTAAGATTAGAAAAGAGAGTATCTGCCAATACTCTCTTCTTTATAATTATTTTGTTATTAGTTAAAAATGTTTACCCAACACCAGCAACAGCAAGAACAGCACCATCCACCTGGAGATAATGCACTCGCATTGAAATCTTTTTGATCTTCAATTTTTTTGATGATTTTCATATTTTCACCTCCCTTCATGTATCATCTTTTCTCACTTATGAATTTGGGTATTATTAGTTGTACCTTTTTGACATATAAGAATAGATGCAATCAAATTTATGGGAACGGTAAAATTTCCTTATTAAGCTCACTTCCATCTTGAAGGTACTCCTGGTATTTCTCATGCCCCAGCACTGGAACTCCTGCAATAAATGCTGGTGTGAACTCTTTCATATACACTTTTGAAATATAAATATTTTTAAATTGTTCTGAAATCCCAAGCCTTGATATAAAGGGCTCTAGATTAAATTCCTTTACATATTCTCTTATATTTTGATTAGTCTGTATTTTTCGGATTTCTGATAATAACCGCGGTTTATTACCTTTTACATACCAATCTAACTTATGTTGGTTACTCTTAAGCCCATAGTAAGATACCGCTTGATAGAATGTCTTGAAATTTCTCGGATCGTCATCTTCATCTACATCTAAAACACCATTCGAAAACTTTGAAGTAAGCCAATTAGGTGCGTAAACAATCTTTCTTGTATTATTAACTGCTTGTGTATATTCTTCCATAGAAGCTAAGATCGCTTTTTCAATATCAGGCGAAATGCCACCACCTGTATTAAATGAATATTTCGTCATATCATCATCAAACGACATCGCTGTGATTACATGAAAATTTTGTTGATCTACATTATGTCTGAAGAATCTAATGTTCTTTTCCTTTATGTAATCTTTATACTTAGCCAGTTGTTTATGCTTAATTTCATCGATAATAACCTCTTCGGGTTTGATTTTACAATACCAAGAAAGATTAATTTCATGACGCTCAATAATTTCCATCAAACCATGTTCGATCCCATGATTTTCTAAATAATGAGATGTCAATCCACCAGATGTAGCATAGCCAATTCGTTTTTCCTGATCACTTTTTGGCTTATAATACATAAGAATCAAGCAAGCTGGAATATAAATGTCTTCTCCACTATGCAAATCCTCCATAATCATCCAGCTTGTGTAAGTTTCCTCATCGAATTCTTCAAAGAGAAAATTCTCATCAAAAAACTGCTCCTCAGAAAAGCTTTTAATCTCTGAGGGATGAATAGCTTTAAACCCCTTTTCCTGAATATCTTTGTAGGTACCTAAAAAAACATTGTCTTTTTGAATAAAATATTCCAAACAAGCCATTAATCTCTCAAACGCTTCACCAAGAGACGAGCAAATCGCTTTATACAACGTAAACCCTTTTCCACCTGCGAAAATAGATTCATTTAATTTGACAGACATACTCGTTCTTCTTAGTAAGTAATTAAAAAAATAGTTAATATTCATAAATTCACAGTTACCAATGTAAAGTGGGAGTTCTGAAGATGGAGCCATGACTACATCAAGCTTCTTAATTAAATTAAAGTAACCTAGATAACTAGACATTTCTCGATAATTAGCAAAATCTTCATATTCGAACGAAGCAGGTTCAGAAATTTTTCTTTTATTTAAAATAGTAATGCTCACTTTACTACCTTTTTTTACGAATCCCATCTCATTTTCACACTCCTTAGTATAAGGTATAGGATTAGTCCTAAGCCTATTAAATAAAGGAGGCTAGATAACGAATCCTTCACTGAAAGCTCACCAATCCACAACATTTGAACAACTTCTATACTATGTGACATCGGAAAAATTTTCGCTCCCTGTTGAACATACTTTGGAAGAGATTCAAGTGGTAATACCACTCCTGAAGTGAAAAGTAATGCCATAAAAAAACCAGAAGAGACTAAGTTTGCTGTACGTGCTGATTTAATAAACAAAGCAAATAGAAAACCGATTGTATAAAAGATAAAGATTATTAATATATAGATAAATATAAACAAGATGGTTTCAAGAAAATTCATATAATAGGAAGCCTTATAAACAAAGATGGACATACTTACAAATAAAATGGTAGACAGAACACTAACTAAAGTAAATGTCATCAAAAGAGCAGCAAAATAGGATTTTAACTTTAATGGATATGTACTATACCTCTTTAGCACGCCCTGTTCTTTTAATTCTAAAATAGTAATTGGAATCCCCATTAAACCAGCATTTGCAAGTAAGAATACAATGTTAACGGGAACTACTGTATCAATTCCCCTTACATTCTCTCCATACTTCGTCGGTTCATCTCCAAAAGCACCCCCAAATACAATTGTTAAAATGATAGGAAGAACAACCATGAAAAATATCGAAACCGGTTCTCTTAATAAAGCTTTCAATTCAACTTTAAAGAATGCTATTCGTTTCTCCATATATTAATCCTCCACATCTTTTACCAAGTCACCTGTATGATAAAAATATATATCTTCTAAATTGACAGGGTGTAAACTAAATTTATTAGTCAATGCCACTTTTTCAAAATTACTATAGTCTTCTTTTTTCATAAAAAAATTATGAACAGAACCAGAAATTTTCCGTTCTAATAATGAACTCTTTTCCCCTAATAATTCTTTTAACTCTTTTAAGTGATGCTCCCGTGCCTTAATGACAAATCCATATTTAAAATCACGAATCAGCTCATTCGTTTTTCCACTCAAAATAATTTTCCCTTTATTTAACAGGAAGAGATAATCACTATATTGAGCAGCTTGGTTTAAATAATGATCCGATACGACAACAATATTTTCCCCAGCATACTCCCTAATCATGTTCCAAATTTCATCACGACTAAATGTATCCAATCCAGACACTGGTTCATCTAAAACTGCAATTTTATATTTAGGCATAAGCAGCATAGCAATTAGAACTCTTCTTTTCGTTCCACCAGATAATTTCTTTGTTTTTTGATAGTAATATTCCTGTAACTTATACTTTTTCAAATACTCATACGTATCAATGTTCAGTTGAAAAAGCTCTTTGACTAAATTTAATTCCTCCGCTACCGTACAATTTTTTCTTAAGGTATTTTGTTGTGTTAAAAAACCAACCTCTTGCTTTATACTGATATTATCGACTCTTTTATGATTAATTTTTATTTGTCCTTTTGTATAATCCCGCAAGCCTACAAGAATTTCTAATAGCGTTGTTTTTCCGCTACCATTCGGCCCAGCAATTAAATATACTCCTGGTTTATCAATAGACAAATTAATTTCGTCCAAAACAACATGATCTTCATAGTTTTTGACTAAAGTATTAACTTCAATTCCCAAAGCTACTAACCTCCAATTCTGTCGTTTTATTTTTCAAGGTAAAATAGTTATAGATAATATGAAAAAGAATTGAAAATAAAATACTATTTGTTAATAGAAAAATAACACCGCAAACAAATCCTAAGAAAGTTTTTGAGAAGATATCATACTTTGAAAATACAATATGGATAACTCCAAAGCTGACACTTCCTATTAGTAATAAAAAGATAGAAGGATAACTACTTTCTTGAAACAAATAATAGCGAAATAAAAACTCTTCTTGAATTGCAATAAGGAGAGAAATTAGAAAAGCTATAATTTGAACTTTACCTTTAAAAAAATAAGGGAAATCTAAAATCAGAACCTTGTTTGTTATCATATTAAGAACGATAAAGTCTGTAATAAAGAACAAAATAGCTAAGATGCTTACAACAACGATTATAAAGAGCGTTTTAAAAGAAAGTGTAAGCTGTGCATCAACTATGCCAAAATAAAAGGAATTTATGATAATACAAACAAACAATGCCCCCGCATAAATATATGGTGCTTTTTTTTTTGAATGTATAAAAACAATACAATGCCAATAAGAAAAAATAGCTGTACGAATACGATAACTTATTCCTCCTCCGGTTTATATCCAAAACACATTGAAAGGATAGGATATTCATTACTCGATAACCCTATTAACTTTTCTAGTTTATGTTCTAAATATCCAGCTACAGCACAAGATCCAATCCCATGATACTCCGCGAGTATTTGTAAATATGCAGACAAGATTCCTGTATCAACATGCGAAAAGCGATAAGCCCTCTTATAATATTTTGGTACGACTCTTTGCATATCAGCAACAATAAAGCAAACAAAATTACTATAAACAGTAAATTCGTTTTGAAAGTTTATTTCATTAATAAGAGGTCTCATATTGCCCCTATCTAATAAACAAATCTCATCATTTATAAAATCATAATAGTATAGTCCCTTTTCAATATTCTCCACATTATTAACGATGATGTATAAATCAAGATAGTTTAATCCCCCTTGTGTATTTGTATACTTAAAAGGATATTTCTTCTGATTGTATGCCCCTAAACCATAGTATTTAACACCAAAACTATAATGAATGATATTACTAAAAGTTTCAAAGTCGATTGTTTTATTTTCAAAATCCCTTAAAGAATGTCTGCCAGAAATAATTTGGAGAATATCCCCTTCGCAAAGTTTATTCTTATCTACCGAAAGCTTATATTTCACTTTACTTTTCTCAATCAAATCTTTTTTGTTATGCTCAATATAGTATTCATCATGCATGTACTTCATATAATTTTGAGTTTTATATGGTGTATCATCGATAATCTCATGCATGACCTTCACCTGGTCAATATCCGAAACATCTATAAGTTGTTCTTTTATACTTTGTAATTTCTCTGAGAGTTCATTAATTCTTGTTCCTTCCATTTTCTTCTCCTTTATGTCGCTTATTTTGTAATAAAAATAGATAGAATACTTCTTTCAACACCATCAAGTCTGAAAATTTCATTTATTTTTGTCGTTTCCAACAAGTCTATTTGTTCATATTTTTGATCGGTACTAGAGAAATATTGATTTATTTTATTTAAAATAGTTCCATATTGAATCAAGCCACTCTTATAGCCATATTCGCCTAGAAATAACATTTTTCGAATAGGAATGAATATAGGAATAAGAAGAATTGGATTTTTCTCATCCATAAGCTCTTGATTTACATCTTGAAAAGAGAAGTATTTATGTTGTTGAATTTTTTCTAAAATATGATTCGAATGATTTTTCCATTTAAACAAAAAGTCTTTTTGCGGTAAATACTGATACATTTCGCCATCCTTATAGATTAGTAAATCAACGATAAAAAACTCCCATTTTTCAAATCCGTTCAAATATTGAATGAAATTTTTAATTTTTATTGGAAAATCTTCTAAATCAACATATTTTTCCTTTTTAAGAACATACTCAGAATCTTGAGGATGAACCGTAGAACTGTGCCATTCAATCATCTTATTGTATAAATCAATGTTTTTCTGCATTTCATCTGTTTTCGTCAAATTTGAGTTTACATGGAAGTATTCTGCTGGTGAGAAATAATGTTCGCTCGTATGACGCGAAGCATAATAGGCTAAGTTCCCTTCAAGAAATTCAAAGTTATTTTCTGAGTAAGCAACATTTTCTTCAATATAGCGTTTAAAGGTAGCAATCTCTTCACCTGAAAATGTATCGTCTTTCTCCTCATCAAATATAATTTCAAGCATTTGTTTATCCATTTTCCCTCTTCCTTTCCATCATATGAACGCATGAACAAGATTTTTGTCACTTTGACAACTAGGACATTTTGGAAATTTAAGCAGTCTAGATTTCGTATTAATCATTCGTTCAAAATCAAGGGAGTAAGCATAGTAATTAATATTTGTATACGAAGAATAGTGATTGAGTAATAACACGGTTTGATTCACTAAAATATTGAAATGTAAATTATTTGAAGGTTTATGCGGATAATCTTGCTGAAGAAGTTGCTCTTTCATAATTTGATAGTCTAATAAATTATAGAAAGAAGATTCTCTTAAAATTTCAAAGTCGTTGTAGCAACCTATTTGACTAAAGTTAACTAACGGAATAATAATCCCTTCATTTCCATCTAGATAAGAGATGATCAATTTTTTATTTAATTCTAAACATAATTTATTGACTTTATAGAACGTACTAGGGGAAAAATGCTCTTTAAATACAAGGACATATTCAAAATCTTTTAGCTGCTCAAGTGCATTTTTTTCATTCTGAAGCTCTAAAAATTTTATATTATTAGATTCGCTTGAAGGATTTTCAAAAACAAAAGGTTGAATTTCGTAAGATTGTTCACAAAAGGCATTCATTATTACATCAACTTTCTCACTGTCTGTTATCACACAAATTTTCATATTTTTTTCCGTTACAGCTGATAGTTCACACAATATTTCAACTTCTAACAATTGATCCAATAAGCTTTTAATATAATTCGAATCAATATCTTCAATTCTCATTAAAAGCTGTGCTTCTAGATCATCACGACTTATTGGAAATGTAATCTCCTCAAATATAATTTCTAAAATACCAGATTGCTCTTCATCTTTTAAGTTAAATGAATAATTTGAGATACTCCCTTTCTTTACAAGATACTCATAGCGAGAACAGCGAATAAATTGCATCGTTTGACTAATTTTCAACATATCGATAACCTCCTTCAAATTTTCTCCATATATAAATCAAAACCGATAACCGTGCCGTTCATATCTACTTTTGCTATTTCAATAATATGATTTTTTTTAAAATCTAACTCATTTACAGTTAGTGCATCAGCGTATTCTACGAATTTTCCAACGGCCCTTCTAAAATCTTCCATATTGTTTGAAATAGAAATACAAATACTATCTTTTAATATGTACTTATAAACAAAAGTATATTGATCGTATACATCAAGAAACGCCTTAATATTAGTGGCATCCTCTATAAGGACCATGATTTGTAATGTGATAGTTTTCTTTTCTTCATTTCGCTCTATCACTTTTGTAATAACTTTATGGCAATGTTTATGACCATACTTTCCCAGTCGTTTAATAAGCTTGTCCATTTCTTTTTTCATTAGTAATGGATTGGCTATTTCTTTTTTAAACACAACTAAATTTTGAAATACTTGAGTCTCAATCTCTAATACTTTCATTTCACTCAAAATAGACATAACATTCCCCCTTCAGTGATGAAACAAATTAAAAAAAGAAGTTAGCTGTTTGTTGAGCCGCTTTTAAAGCCTCCTATAACTTGTTCTACATGAACATTAAAAACTAAAAAACACCTCTAATTTACAAATAATAACTTTGAAAAACATAATCGAACATGCAGAATTAATTATATAGGAGAATCTTCTCTCCAGATTTTCCTCTAAAACACTTCACTCTATGATGGACTATGTTATGATCAACAGGATAAAAGCGCCCTACATTTACAAATAATAACATAAAAGGGTCTATATTACTTTAATTATTTTTGAAATTTTTAAAATAATTAGAATTAGCAATATAGAATAATCTCTCCCCCCGTCGTGACACTCATTAAAAACATAGGATTCATTTTAAAATCAACATTTCAATCGTCTTACATGCTACAAGAGAAGTCTAATAAACGCGTTAAATGTAGCAGTTTTCACACTATCTTTCCAATAAATAAAGTATGTTGAGATAAATCTATTTTCATTTCATAACTGTGTTCCATAATCTGCTTCTAACCTTTTTATTTTTGCTGTTATGTTTGATTGGACAAAATTAAGCCTAGTTGCTGCTTTGGAAATACTTTTTTCTTGCGCTACCACATAAAAAGCTACAAAATCTTGTAAGTTCATTTTTCTCGTCCTTTCATTCGTATCATTTTTTTTGATATTACATATTAAAAAACAGTATTTTACGTACTATGTATATTCCCCTATCATATGTATTAAAAGCTGTTTCAAGAAGGGAGATTACATGAAAGAAACAAAGACATGGAAAATGATTCTATCCGGTATCTTTGCCTTAGTAGCTGTAATGGGCATCAGTCGTTTCGCTTACACACCCATTATTTCTTTTATGGAAAAGCAAGCTCATGTAGAGGAAGACCTCGCTGGATATTTAGCCTCCAGTAACTATCTCGGCTATCTGCTTGGTGCCTTCTTTATTGGATTTATTACGTTGAAAAATCGTGAAAAGGTATTACATCATTGTTTATTTTCCAACGTCCTTTCGACCCTTTGTATGGGCTTTACCTCTCAAATTTCCTTTTGGTTTCCTCTTCGGTTTATTGGAGGTTTTACGAGTGCTATCGTATTCGTTCTCGCCTCTAGTATTGTTCTAGATTATTTATTTCATCGGAATAAGATTGTACTAAGCGGGATGATTTATAGTGGTGTTGGAATTGGAATTATTTTCGCTGGATTATTCGCCCCTCTGTTCAACTCGCTTTGGTATTGGAAAGGGGCTTGGATTGGACTCGGTCTTATTAGCTTTAGTTTAGCCATTTTTGTATGGAAATGGTTAAAAGAAGATACTAGACATACTGTGCAAAAATCAAAAGTTACTGCAATAAATACGACTCATAGAAAAAACTATTTATTTTGGCTCATTTTAGCTTATGGATTTGAAGGATCCGGCTACATCATTACTGGAACCTTTCTCGTCACCATTGTAGAGAGGATTACCTTTTCATCCTTTTATGCATCTTGTAGCTGGATTATTGTGGGCATCGCCGTTATTCCATCCAGCTATATTTGGTCAAACATTGCTCAAAAATACGGAACAACACGCGCGCTTATCTCTGCCTACTTACTACAAATTATAAGCGTTCTTTCTCCCATTCTACTCCCCAATGTGTTTGGTGCATTTTTAAGCGCCTTTCTGCTTGGCGCTACTTTTGTAGGCATCACAATTTTAACAACTACAGAAGCGAAAAGAATTAAGCCAAATGAAAGTAATAAAATTATTGGCTATACAACGGGTATTTACGGTATTGGTCAAATTATTGGTCCAATTTTCACAGGGATTATCGCAAAACAGACACAGAGCTTCTATTTTCCACTTATCGGTGCTGCGCTTACTTTGATTATTTCAATTTTACTATTATTATTAGGTGAACTAAAATGCAAACAGATTCGTGCTAAACGAACTTCTATAGATACAAATACTCCTTGAAACATTCAGCATACAAAGTCCTTTATCCTATTCATCTCCCTATACAAAAATACACCCGCTAACTGCGGGTGTATTTTCATAAATCATCTCGGCTAAAATCACACTCTTTTAACGGGACAACCTTCGTCTTTTTCATAAACTTATAACCTAACCAAAGAATAAGAAACACTGGCACACTAATATATGATACAAGCATTCCATACCAATTAATCTCTCCTCCAGAAACCACTTCACTACCTTGTCCAATAATCACAACGATACATAATAGTAACGTAAACAACGGACCAAACGGATACCATTTTGCCTTAAATTTTAGTTCATTTAAGTCTCTTCCTTGCGCCATGTATGCTTTACGAAATCTATAATGACAGATTGCGATTCCAATCCATGTTAAAAATCCCGTTAATCCCGTCATATTAAGTAGCCATATATAAACAGCGCCATCGCCAATGAATGATGATAAAAAAACGAGTAATCCAAAAATAATATTTGCATACAAAGCATAAGTAGGAACTCCTCTTCTATTTACCTTTCGCAAAATTTTAGGCGCTTTTCCTTCTTGCGCAAGAGCCCAAAGCATGCGAGTAGAAGCATACATAGAAGAATTACAAGCTGAAAGCACAGAAGTTAAAATAACAGCATTCATTAATGATGCCGCAAATGCAAGTCCAGCTTTTTGAAAAACTAAAGTAAACGGACTAATAGAAATATGATCCACATCCGATTTAAGAAGACTCGGGTCTGTATACGGAATAATAATCCCTATTACAGCTATGGCTAACACATAAAAAATGAGCACCCTCCAAAAAACACTGCGAATCGCCCGAGGAACGTTTCTCTCTGGATCTTCACTTTCACCAGAAGCAATACCGACCATTTCTGTACCTTGAAAGGAGAAACCAGCAATCATAAAAACACCGACTATAGCCAAAAATCCTCCTTTGAAGGGAGCCTCCCCCATCGTAAGATTATGAAATCCTACTGCCGGAGTAAAGAATATACCAAGTATCATTAAAATACCAATTACTAAAAATAGAATAATTGTAACAACTTTAATACCAGCAAACCAAAACTCTGATTCACCATACCCTCTAACAGACAGTACATTTAATAAAAATATAAGCGTCAAAAAAAGTATCCCCCATAAAATATCCGAGGATTCTGGCAACCAATATTTCATAACTAAGGCACCTGCTGCTAGTTCAGCCGGAATCGTTGTAGCCCAGCTTAACCAATAATTCCAACCAAGTGTAAATCCAAACGCTGGATCAACAAAGCGTGTCCCATACGTTTCAAATGAACCTGACGTTGGTAGGTAGGTTGCCATTTCACCAAGACTCGTCATCAAAAAGTAAACCATACATCCAATAGCAAGATATGCTACAAACGCTCCTCCCGGCCCTGCTTGACTAATCGTAGCACCACTTGCAACAAATAATCCCGTACCAATTGCACCACCAATTGCAATCATAGATATATGTCTTGGTCGTAAACCTCGATTGAGCTTTCCTCCGATAATAGGTGATGTGTTAACATTTGATTTTGTCTCTAAATTATCCATTGCCTTCCCTCTTTCTTTACGATATTTTGGAAAATGGATGAACTAAAAATATAAAGTGAAACTTTAATCAGTGGGGGTTTCTCCATCCCCCACTGATTATTAGTTGAACCAATCGGGCTTTTACGGACAGTTCATCTCCCACCTAACTTCTTTAGAAAAGCGGAAACGGCTGGA
Organism: Bacillus cereus; assembly: GCF_002561295.1. Lineage (GTDB taxonomy): Bacteria > Bacillota > Bacilli > Bacillales > Bacillaceae_G > Bacillus_A > Bacillus_A cereus_S. The sequence continues at coordinate 20,288 of NZ_NTUG01000038.1, read as the reverse complement.
GATTTTAGCCGCTAGAGCTGGACATCGCTTCCGCTGAATTTTGAGGTGGGAGTGTTACTGTCCGTTAATGCAGGATAAAATTACTATCGATTAATTTTCGGAATTTTTAGTTTATTTAAAGCGTAATCATTGTTATATCTCTTCAACATGAGAGAAAAGGCAATCAAGAAAGCTCTTGATTGCCCTCTACCCTAAATCAACTCCGGTAACTGTACCTTTTTCTGATAAGCTCTCCATGTAATACACCATTTTTTCGGATCATCTAGAAAATCCTGTTCATCTAATTTATGAATCGTACTATTTTGCGGAGCATTTTGAATGATTTCAGGATTTTCATATGCCTCTTGCGAAATTTGTTCAAGTGCCGCAATATACTCATCTAAATCGGCCTTAGAATAACTCTCAGTCGGTTCTAACGTAAACGGCTCAGGAACAATATATGGATGGTGACTCGTCCAGTAATGTAAACCGAAATCCGTCATTCTTCTTTGAACATCTTCTGTCGTAATACCCGTTGCATTTTTCATCTCTTCCCAACTATAACGAACTTGCTCAAGCCGCTGCCCTTTTACATACGGAGCACTTGCACCACGAATTTTTTGTACTTTATGATACATATAATTGTTGTTTAACACAGCCGTTGTTGCCACTTCTTTTAATCCTTCTGGCCCTAGAGCACGAATCCATGCATAAGCCCTTAAAATCGTTTGTGCTACTCCATGGAAAGCACGTACTTTTCCAATAGAATGTTTCAATTCATGATTTAAATAATATTTCCCTTCATCGCACTCAACAATTGGTCCTGGTAAGTACTCTTTTAACTCTTTACTCACTCCCAGTGCACCCGTTGCTGGTCCACCACACATATGAGGAGCTGCAAATGTTTTATGAAGATTAAAGAAACACATATCAAATCCTGCTTCTTTCGCCCGAGTAACCCCAAGAAGGCCGTTTGCATTTGCTTGGTCGTAGTAACAAATCCCACCAGCTTCATGAACAACTCTCGTAAACTCTTTAATCTTCGAATTAAAAATCCCTGTATCTTCAGGATTCGCCACAACAAACCCTGCTGTTCTTTCTGAAACAACAGCTTTTAACTTTTCAAGATCTGGAAATCCGTCTTTATCGGGATGAAGCGTAATGATTTTAAAACCTTTAACAGCCGCTGTAGCTGCTTGTGAAGGATGAGAAAAAATGGTTGTAATAATTTCATTCCGTTTTTCTCCTTCTCCCCGGGATTCATGATATTTTCTTACAATGGATGCCATAGCAAATAAAGCTTGCGTACCACCACTCGGTTGAAATGAAAAATGATCCATACCAGAAATTTCTCTCATACAAAGATCCAATTTATATATAATCTCCAGCATTCCCTGAACCGTACTTTCATCTTGAAGAGGATGTAGTTCCATTATTTTAGGATTTCGTACTAATAATTCATTAATTTTAGGAATATATTTCATCGTACAAGTTCCTTGCCCAATTTCAACATTAAAATCTGATCCTAATGTCTCTTGCGAAAGTCTCACATAATGCCTTAACACACGTGCTTGACTGATTTCCGGAAGTCTCGCTCTTTCTTTTCTATACATAGAATGAGGAATCTTTGAAACTCCATCACCAACTTCTTGCACAATCGTTTCATCTGCTACTGGAACTTCTACGCCCCTTTCTCCTTGCTGGTGAAGTTCAAAAATAATTGGTTCATTCCATTTCGCTTGATGAAAGTCACGGACTTTACTATTCTTTTTAATTTTCTTCATCAGTCGATTCTCCTTTCCGTTCATCTTTTTTAATTTGTCACAATTTCTTCTAGGGCAGCAGCTAACCGATCAATGTCTTCCTTCGTATGAATTTCTGTAACACAATACAAAGCACATTGACCAAATTTAGGAAACTCTTTCGAAATATCCTTTCCTCCAAATATTTGTTTTTCTAACAATCTCTTATTTATCGTTTCTACTGATAAGCCGGTCTCATTAAAATCAACAAGAAACTCTTTAAAAAATGGAGAGCTTAATCTTGAACCTCTCACTCCAGGGATTTGGTTCAATTGTTTTACTGCATATTGACTATTTTGCATAATCGTTTGACCTAATTCATACATACCATTTGGTCCAAGTAATGATAAATAAACCCCTGCTGTAATTCCCCATAACGCCGTTTGTGTACCAACTGATTCCTTTCCTTTTTCACGAAGGGCAAAAGATGTCCGGTCATACGCTACATCTCCAAATCCGTACTCTCCTTCTTCTACTGTTGGTACAATCCCAAATAAACGTGAAGGGTATTCACTCACAAACTTTTCCTCATCTCTTGTAGCAATAAATCCAGCTTGCCCTCCGCTATAGTTCATATGCATACCAAGAGGTTGTAAGTCACCACAAACAATATCTGCGTGATAGTGACTTGGTGGTGCTAGCACTCCAAGCGATATCGGATCAACACCAACTACTACTAGCGCATCATGTCGCTTTGCAATTTCCGCGATCTCCACCCCTTGCGATTCAATAAATCCTAAATAGGAAGGATTTTCAAAATAAATTGCAGCTGCATTAGCAACTATCTTATTCTCTAAATCTTCTAAATCTAGAAGACCATTCTCATCATCATAACCAACAGAAATAAATTCGAGATCTGGAGACCCATAATTTTGGATAATTTTCATTCTCTCAGGTGACACGGTTTGTGCTACTAATACTTTGTTTCTTTTCGTTATACGAGCAGCCATCCGAATTGCTGTAGCTGCTGCTTGCCCCCAATCAAATGTAGGCACATTTACAACATCCATATCAACAAGTTCCGCTACTAAGCTTTGGTATTCAAATAGTGCTTGAAACCTTCCATGATCCTCATACGGTTCCCCAGCATACGCAGTTAAAAATTCTGATCGCTGATTTACTTCATCGCAAACAGCTGGTACAAAGTGCTGCCAACAACCCGCTCCTAAAAAATTCATATATTCATTTGTACTCGTATTTTTACACAGTATCCCTTCAACATGGCGACGCAGTTCATATTCTGTAAGTGCCTTCGGGATATTCATTTCCTCTTTTAACTTTAGTTCCTCTGGTATGCAGGCATATAATTCCATCACGTTTTCAACGCCTATTTCTTTTAACATCTCTTCTTTTACTTCAGGTACCATATTTGGAATGTAAGGATGTACCTTTTTCGTCATCTTAATACCCCCTTATTAAATTTCATTCAATTACGCTAAGCCTCCGCCATCGACAACAAGTTCCGTTCCTGTCACCCAAGATGACAAATCACTAGCTAAAAATAAAACACCCTTTGCAATATCACGCGGCGTACCAATTCTTGATAGAGGTCGATCTACTGCTGAATCTTTCAAAAACGCCCCCTCTTCTACATTCAACTGCTTCGCCTCGTCGCGTAGTAACTGCGTATCTGTATCACCTGGGCAGATGCAGTTTACTCGAATATTTTGCGGACCATGATCAATTGCCATCGCCTTCGTTAAATTCACAACACCCGCCTTCGCAGCACAATATGCGGCTGCTTTATCGCCTCCTTTTAGCCCCCAGCCAGAACCGGTGTTAATAATACTTCCACTTTGTTTTCCAGCCATGATTGGAATGATATATTTAGATAAAAGATATACACCTTTTAATGACACATTAATAACTGCATCCCATTCTCTTTCCTCTAACTCAACAACTGTTTTTCTTCTAATAATCCCGGCATTGTTAAACAACACATCTACACTTCCATATGCCTTTCTAATATGTTCACTGACATTCTTACAATCTAATTCGCTTGTTACATCGCACTTCAAAAACTCTGCTTGCTGCCCCTCATCTCTTAAGCTTTGTGCAGCCTGCGTGCCTTTTTCCTCATCAATATCTAACAAAATGACTGTAGCTCCTACTTCAGCAAAAATTGTTGCAGTCGCATACCCAATTCCTGATGCCGCTCCAGTTACAACCGCCACTTTATCTTTTAATTGAAAATAATCTCTTTCCATAAAAAATCCTCCTTTATTTGCATCTGCTTTTTATTAAGCAAAAAGTATGCCAATTTTATTACATAGAAAATCCTTATCCTAGCAAGCAACCTTAGTACGATTGTTTGTCATCTATGACAATTAATTGACACTTTTGTATTTTTCTGAATTATCATACAATGATTATATAATAGAAAGGAGGTTCAAAATTGTCTACAATCACAGCAATTACAAAAATTATTCATACCTTTTCTGAACTCTTACAAATAGAAATCGCCTACTTCAATCATGAGGGGCTATTAGTTTCTTCGACAGAAGAATATAAAAAGAAAAAAGGAGAGCGCGTCTACCTCCCCTTTTTCAAAAAACTATATGAGCATCCTATTACTTTTGTGCATAAGCCAGGCCATATGAATATGTGTCATGGCTGCCACTTTCAAAAGAGCTGTCCATCAACTGCAGAAATTATACAAAATATGATTCAAAATGAACGCCACTATGGCTATCTTTCATTCGTTAGCTTTTCCAAAGATAAACAACAGAAATTACTCGATCAGCAAAAAGACTTTATGTATTGGATGGAAAAATTAAAAGAGATTATTACCGATATTATTCATGAAACGAATTATTCCACTTCCAAAATAGGGACAAAATTAAAACAAACTGAATATATCCTTGGAAACAGTTATACATTACAAAACATAAAAGAAATTTTAAAAAACATGAAAAGTAGTACTTCCTCTATCGTGATTACAGGAGAAACAGGGACAGGGAAAAGCTTGATGGCAAAGCTTATTCATGAACAAAGTATGTTCCAACGAGGCGATTTCATTGAAATTAATTGTGCTAGTATTCCTGAATCTTTATTCGAAAGTGAACTCTTTGGCTATGAGGAAGGTGCATTTACAGGGGCAAGAAAAAAAGGAAAACCCGGCTACTTTGAAATGGCTGATCGAGGAACACTATTTTTAGATGAAGTTGCCGACCTCCCTTTTCATTTACAACCAAAACTATTAAAAGTACTACAAGATGGTGTTGTACAAAGAATCGGTGGAACACTTCCCAAAAAAGTGAACGTCCGGATTATTGCTGCATCTAATCAACCATTAGAAAAAATGATAGACTCTAAGCAATTCCGTCCAGATCTTTACTACAGACTCAATGTGATTCCAATCCATTTACCACCACTCCGCGAGCGGAAAGAAGACTTACAGAGACTTGTTCCCCTCTTAATTGAAAAATTACAAACAAGAACAGGAAAATTCATTCAAACTTTTACAGGTGAATTCCTAGCAAGATTAAAACAATATCACTGGCCTGGGAATATTCGTGAACTAGAGAATGTTTTAGAATATAGCATGAATATGGAGAAAAGCGGCCAATTAACTGAATCATCACTACCAGTATTTCTTCAAAATCATTCGGAAATGCTGCGCTCATCTCCAAAGCAACACGGTGCACTACAAGAGGCTGAAAAAGAGAGTATTATTCAAAAGCTTGATTATTATGGTTATGATTATGAAGGAAAAAAGCAAGCCGCTGCAGCTTTAGGAGTAAGTGTGCGAACGCTATACAGGAAAATGGACAAATTCGAGATATTAGGTCCGACTAAATAATACCTTCAAACTACTAAATTTAAAAAGAAGCTAACATAAAACATGTTAGCTTCTAGCAATCTATCTTTGCAATTGCACGGTATCCGATATCACTTCGATAAAATAATCCGTCACTCTCAATTTTCTTGATTTCTTTATAAACGTTATCCTTCGCTGTTTGTAAATCTTTTGCTTTACAAGCTACAAATAAAACACGGCCACCGTTCGTTACAAAATCTCCATGTTTCATAGCTGTGCCTGCATGAAAGACAATTACATCTTCTAATGTATTTAATCCAGAAATAACGGCACCTTTTTCATATGCTTCTGGGTATCCTTTTGAAGCAAGTACGACACCAATAACTGCTTCCTCTGACCATTTAAGTGTTAACTCTTTTCCATCTAATACGTCATTACATACGTCGACTAAATCACTTTCTAAACGAGGTAATACAACCTCCGTTTCTGGATCACCAAAACGAGCGTTGAATTCAATTACTTTCGGTCCCTCATTTGTTAAAATAAGCCCCGCATATAAAATTCCTGTGAATGAACGTCCTTCTTGAATCATTGCCTCCGCAGTTGGATGTAAAATTGTCTCAATTGCTTCGCTCACTGCTGATTCTGGGATTTGCGGTACTGGAGAATATGCTCCCATTCCTCCTGTATTCGGCCCTTTATCACCATCAAAAGCACGTTTATGATCTTGTGCAATGACCATTGGATACACAGTTGTTCCATTTACGAATGCCATTAAAGAAAATTCCTGTCCATCTAAAAACTCTTCAATAACAACCTTTTTACTCGCTTCACCAAATTTTACATCTTGCAGCATTTCTTTTACAGCTTCAAGTGCTTCTTCTAACGTCATTGCTACTGTTACACCTTTTCCAGCTGCTAAACCATCCGCTTTAATAACAATAGGTGCACCAACTTTTTGAATGTATGCCACTGCTTCCTCATAGTCTGTGAACGTTTCATATGCTGCCGTTGGAATATCGTATTTTTTCATAAGCTCTTTTGTAAAAGCTTTACTTCCTTCAATTACAGCAGCTGCCTTACTTGGACCAAAAACGCGAAGGCCTTCTGCTTCAAAACGATCAACAATTCCATTCATAAGAGGAATTTCTGGACCAACGAATGTTAAGCCAATATTGTTTTCTTTCGCAAACAGAACAAGTGCGTCAAAATCATTTTCATCAATATCAACTGGCATTGCCACATTTCTCATGCCTTCATTACCCGGTGCTACGTACACCTTCTCCACTTGCTCAGACTGTGCAAACTTCCAAGCCAAAGCATGCTCACGCCCACCGCGTCCAATTACTAAAACATTCATATTTCATCCTCCATTATTCAAATAAGTACAAAATAGGAGCACTGCTCCTATTTTGTACAGAATACCAAGAAACTAAAGGCAACAGATTCTTGTTTTTGTGTCGTTATTTGCCGAATGGCCGATATCCTTTGTCGAATCGCCGATATATTTGAATTTGCGCCGATATATGGCGAGAAACGGTCGATATATCGGGAAAATCGCTGATATAATTTCATGTACTTGTAATGCGACAGTTATCTTGACCGGACTTTTTAAACTTCCCCTATTAATCCAGGTTTAAAAAGGAGGATCAAGAGAACCGAGCAGTTCTAGGCGCTGCAGCCAGGAGGACACGGAGTGTAGCTTATACTACATGAGTACCGCACTGGCAAAGCAACGACGAAATGCGAAGGTTATCTTGACCGGACTTTTTAAACTTCCTTTACAAATAGTCGTTCAAAAAGGAGGATTAAGAGAGCCGAGCAGTTCTAGGCACGGTAGCCAGGAGGACACGGAATGTAGCTGACACTCCATGAGTACCGGACTGGCGACGTAACGAAGAAATGCGACAGCTATCTTAACCGGACTTTTTGAACTTCCTTTAATTAATGTTTGAAATGACGTACGCCAGTGAACACCATAGTAATTCCATATTCATCTGCTTTTTTAATAGAATCTTCATCGCGAATCGATCCGCCTGGTTGAATGATTGCTGTAACACCTGCTTTCGCAGCCTCTTCTACTGTGTCTGGCATTGGGAAGAACGCATCAGATGCTAGTGCACTACCTTGTGCTTTGTCACCAGCTTGCGTGATCGCAATTTTTGCTGAACCGACGCGGTTCATTTGTCCAGCGCCAACACCGATTGTCATGTTATCTTTTGCTAATACAATTGCATTTGATTTTACATGTTTTACAACTTTCCAAGCTAGCTTTAAATCAGCCCATTCTTGCTCCGTCGGTTCACGTTTTGTTGGAACTGTAATTGCATCTTCATCTAGTGCTAGTGTATCTTCTTCCTGAACTAAAAGGCCACCTTGTACAGAAGTTAATTTTTTACTTGCACTTGCCGCTTTTTCGATATTTACCGTTAATAGACGTAAATTTTTCTTACTTTGCAACACTTCTAAAGCTTCTTTTGAGAAAGAAGGTGCAATAATAATTTCTAAGAAAACTTCATGTAATTTTTCTGCTGTCTGTTTATCAATTTCACGGTTAGCTGCAATAATACCACCAAAGATTGATACTGGATCCGCTTCGTAAGCACGTGTATATGCTTCGTGAATATCCGTACCAACACCAACTCCGCATGGGTTCATATGTTTTACCGCTACCACCGCTGGCTCTGTAAATTCTTTCACGATGCTAAGAGCTGCATCTGCATCATTGATGTTGTTATAAGATAATTCTTTTCCATGTAATTGTTCTGCATATGCAACAGAAGAAGTGGCTGCAAATGGCGCTTTATAGAATGTTGCTTTTTGATGCGGATTTTCGCCGTAACGTAAATCTTGTTTTTTCTCGAATGTTACTGTTAATGTTTCTGGGCTTTCTTCTCCCATTTGTTCTGTTAAATAATTGGAGATTAATGCATCATATGCCGCTGTATGACGGAATACTTTTGCTGCTAATTTACGTTTTGTTTCGTCTGTCACTTCACCGTTTTCTTTTAGCTCAGCTAGTACAACGTCATAATCTGTTGGATCAACGATTACTGATACGAATTTATGATTTTTCGCCGCTGAACGAATCATTGTTGGACCACCGATATCGATATTTTCAATCGCATCAGCAAATATCACATCTGGTTTAGCAATTGTTTCTTTAAATGGGTATAAGTTTACAACAACAAAGTCGATTGGCTGAATGCCTAATTCATTCATCTGTGCTACATGCGTGTCATTATCACGTACTGCAAGTAAACCACCATGAATGTTTGGGTGTAATGTTTTCACACGTCCATCCATAATTTCTGGGAAGCCTGTTACTTCAGAAATCCCAATTACTTGTAAGCCGTTCTCTTCTAATAATTTTTTCGTTCCACCTGTTGAAATAACTTCAATCCCTTGGTCAAGTAACCCTTTAACAAATTCTACAACACCTGTTTTATTTGAAACACTTACTAATGCACGCTTTTTCACTTATCCTTCACCCCTAGTTGAATGTTATTTAACAGCCTTCTCTTTCATAGTTTGAACGATTTCGTTCACCGTATCTACGTACAATCTATGTTCAACTTGCTGAATTTTCTGTTGTAAACTCTCTCTCGTATCCATGTCAGAAACAGTTACTGCTTCTTGTGCAATAATAGGTCCTGTATCCATGCCCGCGTCCACATAGTGAATCGTCACTCCTGTTACTTTCACTCCTGCCTCTAATGCTTGGCCGACAGCATCTTTACCTGGAAAACTTGGTAATAATGATGGATGGATATTAATAATTCTCCCGCCGTATTCTTCCAGTAATGTAGGCCCAATTAAACGCATATATCCTGCTAAAATAACATAATCAATCTCGTATTCTCGTAACTTTTTTAATATCGCTTTTTCAAACGCTTCTTTTGATTCATATGCTTTCGCTGAAAAAGCAAAGCATGGAACATGATGATAATGCGCCCGCCCGATAACACGCGCCTCAGGTTGATCACATACTAGTAAACTAATATCAGCTTGTAATCTTTTTTCTTCCACTGCATTCATTAATGCTTGGAAGTTAGATCCGCTTCCAGAGGCAAAGACTGCTAATTTACTCATCATTCTGTGCCTCCATGAAAAGTAACACCGGATCCTTTTACAGTACGCCCAATAATGTGTGCTTTTTCTCCTTGCTCTGCAAGAAGCTTAACAACATCTTTTGCATCTTCTTCTTTTACTGCCACTACCATGCCAATACCCATGTTAAAAATATTGAACATCTCTTTTTCTTCTAGTTTTCCAACCTCTTGAAGTAAGCTGAAAATCGGTTGAATTTGCCAAGAACCTAATTCAATTTCTGCACCGATTCCTTCTGGCAACATACGTGGAATATTTTCAATAAAACCGCCACCTGTAATATGAGCCATGCCATACACTTCATATTTCTTCAATAGTTCTAAAATAGGTTTGACATAAATTTTCGTTGGCTTTAATAGTTCTTCACCAAGAGGTAGTTCTAAGCGACCATGTATACGATCTAAAGATAGCTGTCCGTCTTCTAATAACACTTTACGTACTAAAGAATAACCATTACTATGAATACCGCTAGATGCTAAGCCAATTAACACATGACCTTCTTTAATAGACTGACCTGTTACAATTTTCTTTTTATCAACAATACCAACTGTAAAACCTGCTAAATCGTACTCTTCAGTGGAATACATACCTGGCATTTCAGCTGTTTCTCCACCAATTAGCGCGCAGCCAGCTTGGCGACAACCTTCTGATATACCTTTGACGATGTTTTCAATTTTACTAGGTTCTGCTTTACCACAAGCAATGTAATCAAGGAAGAAAAGCGGTTCTGCCCCTTGGACAACAATATCATTTACACACATTGCTACTGCATCAATACCAATTGTGTCATGTTTATCCATCATGAAAGCGAGCATCAACTTTGTACCCACGCCGTCTGTTCCAGATACTAATACAGGTTCTTCTAATGCAAATTTTGATAGATCAAACATACCGCCAAAACCGCCAAGACCGCCTAGTACTTCTTTTCTCATTGTTGTTTGTACGTGTTTTTTCATGCGAGATACCGCTTCATATCCAGCTTCAATATCTACTCCTGCTTGCTTATATGCATTCGCCATCGTTTTTTACACCTCGTCTTTTAATTTCTCCCACCAAAGCGGGCGCTTTAGAAAAGAGCTAGCTTCTACTTCAAATAAAATAGAAGCTCCTCACTTTTTTTATTTCATACTTTCTAAAAGCTCTTGCTCGTAATCATAAAGAGCTGTTGGATAATCCCCGTTAAAGTACGCCATACATAAGCCGCCATATTTCCCTTCATATGGGCGTCCGATTGCATCTACTAAACCATCTTCACTTAAAAATGTTAAAGAATCTGCGCCAATGATTTGACGTATTTCTTCGATAGAGTGGTTTGCTGCGATTAATTCTTTTCTTGTTTGAATATCAATGCCATAGAAACAAGGATACTTAAGTGGTGGAGAAGCGATTCTCACATGCACTTCTGTCGCTCCTGCCTCGCGAAGCATTCGCACAATTCGTTTACTTGTTGTTCCTCGTACAATCGAATCATCGATCATTACGACGCGTTTCCCTTCAACTACTCCTCGTACTGCTGAAAGCTTCATTTTTACCCCTTGCTCACGCAATTCTTGAGAAGGTTGGATAAAGGTACGTCCAACATAACGATTTTTAATTAATCCTAATTCATATGGAATGCCAGTTGCTTCTGCATAACCAATTGCTGCCGAAATACTAGAATCTGGTACACCTGTTACAACATCTGCTTCAATCGGAGCTTCCTTCGCTAAAGCTTTCCCCATGTTTTTACGCGCTGCATGAACATTGATGCCAGCAATATTAGAATCTGGACGTGCAAAGTAAATGTATTCCATACTACAAATTGCGTGTTCCACATCATTTGTAAAACGATCTACGTGAATGCCCTCATCATTAATGATAAGTAGTTCCCCAGGTTCAACATCACGAATGTATGTTGCACCAACTACATCAAAAGCACATGTTTCAGATGCTACAACGTACGCATCTCCCATTTTCCCGATTGAAAGTGGGCGGAATCCATTCGGATCTAACGCAACAATCATTTCGTTTCCTGTTAGTAAAAGATATGCAAATGCACCTTTTACTTTATTCAACGCATCTTTCACACTTTCAATGAGTGAACCCTTTGTATTACGTTTAATTAAATGAAGTAGTACTTCTGTATCTGAACTCGTTTGAAAAATACTTCCTTCTGCCTCTAATTCACGGCGAAGCATTTTTGCATTAATTAAATTCCCGTTGTGAGCCAATGCCATACTATGATCAGAAAAGCGGAATAATAATGGTTGAACGTTAGCAACTTCACTTCCACCAGCCGTCGCATATCGTACGTGTCCGATTGCAGATTTTCCGCCTAACCCTTCTAGCTCACCTCTTGAAAACACTTCTGATATTAAACCTAACCCCTTGTGACCGACGATTTTCTCACCATTATTTACGACGATGCCTGCGCCTTCTTGCCCACGGTGCTGCAAACTGTGCAATCCGTAGTACGCAACTTGTGCTGCATTTTCATGCCCCCAAATTCCGAAAACGCCACATTCTTCGTTTAACCCCTTTATTTCAGCAAGCATGGGATTGCCCCTTTCCAAGCCTTTCTCATTTCATCAACATTTGCTGTAAGTAATACTTCATTTTCTTCATTATGAATTGTTACTTCATTTGTATTTGTAACTTCCCCAACTTGAATTGCTTCTACTGATTTCTCAAACGCTTCTTGCTGCTCACGTTTTACTGTTACGACAAAGCGTGATTGCGATTCCGCGAATAATGCCGCTGTTGCTTCCCCATCAAATTTCACAGTAGCGCCTAAGCCTTTCGCACCGATTGCACTTTCAGCAATCGCAACTGCTAATCCGCCTTCTGCAACGTCATGCGCAGATTGAACAAGTCCCGCTTGAATTGCTTCTAGTAATTGTTTTTGGCGTTTTAATTCTACTTCTAAGTCGATGCTTGGTGATTGACCGAAGATTTTGCCGTATACCATCTTCTGTAATTCGCTTCCACCAAATTCAGCTTTCGTTTCACCAATTACATAAATTAGATCTCCAGCTTCCTTAAACTCTTGTGTTGTTACATGTTTTAAGTCATGAACAAGACCTACCATACCAACAGTCGGTGTTGGATATACTGCTTCACCGCTACGTTCGTTGTACATTGATACGTTTCCGCCAATAACTGGGGTTTGTAATGTACGACAAGCTTCACTCATACCGTCTACTGATTTCTCAATTTGCCAGAAAATCTCTGGTTTCTCTGGATTACCAAAGTTTAAGCAATCTGTAATTGCAAGTGGCTCTCCGCCTGAACATACGATATTACGTGCTGCTTCTGCTACTGCAATTTTACCGCCCATTTCAGGATCTAAGTAAATGTAGCGAGAGTTACAATCTGTTGTCATCGCTAATGCTTTCTCTGTACCACGGACACGTACAACTGCTGCGTCTGATCCTGGTGTAACAACTGTGCTTGTGCGAACTTGATAATCGTACTGATCATATACCCACTCTTTACTTGCAATGGTTGGTTGTTGTAATAGAGCTAGTAATGTCTCTTTATAGTTATCTACTTTTGGTGTTTCCATTTTCATCTCTTGGAACTCTTTAAAGTACGCTGCTTCTTTTGAAGGTTTATGATAAATTGGTGCTTCTTCTGCTAATGCATCCGCTGGTACTTCCGCTACCATTTCACCTTTATGGAATAAGCGAAGCATTTTATCTTCCGTTACTTTCCCCATCGTAACTGCCGCTAAGCCATACTTTTCAAATAGATCTACAATCTCTTGCTCTCTACCTTTTTTTACAACAATCAACATACGTTCCTGCGATTCAGATAGCATCATTTCATATGGTGTCATACCTGTTTCACGTTGTGGTACATCGTCTAAATACATTTCAATACCCATTCCTGCTTTACTTGCCATTTCCGCAGAAGATGATGTTAAACCTGCCGCTCCCATATCTTGAATTCCAACAAGAGCATCAGATTGGATTAGCTCTAGGCATGCTTCGATAAGAAGTTTCTCCATAAATGGATCGCCTACTTGTACTGCTGGACGCTTTGCTTCTGAACTCTCAGATAATTCTTCTGATGCGAAAGTTGCACCGTGAATACCGTCGCGTCCTGTTGAAGCACCTACGTACATAACTGTATTACCAGCTCCGTGCGCTTGACCTTTTTTAATATCTTCATGATTAATTAACCCAACGCACATTGCATTTACAAGTGGGTTTCCTTCATAACATGGATCAAACTGCACTTCTCCACCCACAGTTGGAATACCAATGCAGTTACCGTATCCCGCAATCCCAGCAACTACTTCTTCAAATAAATATTTCACGCGTGGTGATTGTAGTTCACCGAAGCGAAGTGAGTTTAATAATGCTACTGGACGAGCTCCCATTGAGAATACGTCGCGAATAATACCACCAACACCTGTTGCTGCACCTTGATATGGCTCAATTGCTGAAGGGTGGTTATGACTTTCCATTTTAAATACAACCGCTTGATTATCACCAATATCTACAATTCCTGCACCTTCACCAGGTCCTTGTAATACACGCTCTCCTGTTGTTGGGAATTTACGAAGAACTGGTTTTGAGTTTTTATAACTACAATGCTCTGACCACATAACAGCGAATAGTCCTGTTTCTGTGTAGTTCGGCAGACGCCCTAAAATCTTTTCAACCATGGCAAACTCTTCGTCAGTTAGCCCCATTTCCGCATATATACGTTCTTCTTTAATTTGTGTTGGATTTGGTTCAAGCATTAACGACATATGTTTCCCTCCAATGTTTCAAAATAGATTGAAAGACTTTTAAACCTTCAGCGCCGCCAAGAATTTCATTCACAGCACGCTCTGGATGTGGCATCATACCAAGTACATTTCCTTTTTCATTTACAATACCTGCGATATCAGAAACGCTTCCGTTTGGATTATCTAAGTAACGGAATACAATTTGATTCTTTTCTTCTAGTTCTTTCAGAGTTGCTTCATCACAATAGTAATTTCCTTCACCATGTGCAATTGGGATGTTAATTACTTCACCTTTGTTATATTGCGATGTAAACATTGTTTCATTATTTTCAACATGTAGCTGAACAGTTCGGCACATGAATTTCAAATTTTTGTTTCGCATTAATGCACCAGGTAGTAATCCTGATTCAACTAAAATCTGGAATCCATTACATACGCCTAAAATAGGCTTTCCTTGCTCAGCTGCTTTTTGCACAGCTTTCATTGCATTTGCAAATCGAGAAATGGCACCACAGCGAAGGTAATCACCGTAAGAGAATCCTCCTGGTAAAAGGATTGCATCATATTCGTCTAAATTCTCCGTATCATGCCAAACATAGTCTACTTCTTCGCCAAGCTCATCTTTAATTGCATGGAACATATCAACATCACAGTTCGAACCTGGAAAAACGATTACGGCAAATTTCACTGTGCGACAACCTCCTCAACTTCATAACGGAAATCTTCCATTACAACGTTTGCTAATAGTTTTTCACACATTTCTTTTACCTTGCTATCTAGATCAGTTACTGATTTATCAATTGTTAATTCCATATATTTACCGATACGAACATCTTGTACTTCTGTGAAAGAAAGACTGTGTAAAGCACCTTTCACCGCTGTTCCTTGTGGATCTAATACGCTCTCTCTTAATGTTACATATACCTTAACTTTATACATGTGAAACTCCCCCTAAACGTTTTAAAATTTCTTCATATGCCTCTGTTAAATTCCCAAGATCACGGCGGAATACATCTTTATCAAATTTCTCATTACTCTCTTCATCCCATAAGCGGCAAGTATCTGGTGAAATCTCATCTGCTAATACAATTTCGCCTTCTTCTGTTAATCCAAACTCTAATTTAAAATCTACTAATCTTACACGACAGCTTGCGAAGTGCTCAATCAATACTTGATTGATTTGTAGAGCTTGTTCTCGTAATATGCTTACTTGCTCTGGCGTGGCAACGTTTAACACACGAATATGATCTTCTGTTACAAGCGGATCCCCTAAATCATCATCTTTGTAGTAAAGTTCTACGATTGGTGCTGCAAGTGCAGTCCCTTCTTCCATTCCTAATCGTTTTGAAAGACTTCCTGCAATTACGTTTCTTGTGACAACTTCTAATGGAATAATGCTTACCTTTTTCACAAGTTGTTCTGTATCTGACAGCTTCTCAACAAAATGTGTGTTGATTCCTACTTCTTGTAACTTTCTGAATAAAAGAGTTGTAATCTCATTGTTCAGACGACCTTTTCCTGTAATCGTCGCTTTTTTCTCCCCATTGAAAGCAGTAGCACTATCTTTGTACTCTACCCAAACCATATCTGCTGCTTCTGTACGATAAATTCTTTTTGCCTTACCTTCATACAGCAATTCTAGCTTTTGCATTTCGCAAGCCCCCTGTAGTTTGAAAAATGTGAATAATATATTTATAAAGAATGGCACAGAATACCTCTACTCTGTGCCATATAAAATTGTCAGCCTAGTTCAGCCCAAGACGTTCAAAGATTGTATCAACATGTTGCATATGATGTTCATAATTGAAGCATTCGTTGATTTCTTCTTGTGTTAATTTGCTTGTAATACGCTCATCTGCTTCTACAAGCTCTTTAAATTGTACTTGTGTCTCCCAAGCTTCCATCGCTTTAGGCTGTACGATATCATAAGCTTCTTCACGTACCATACCTTTGTCGATTAGCGTAAGCATTACGCGTTGAGAGTAAATTAAGCCGTATGTTCTTTGCATGTTGCGCTTCATGTTCTCTGGGAATACCGTTAAGTTTTTCACGAGATTACCAAAACGATTTAACATGTAGTTTAATGCGATTGTTGCATCTGGTAAAATCACGCGTTCTGCAGAAGAGTGAGAAATATCACGCTCGTGCCATAATGGAACATTTTCATAAGCAGTTAACATGTAACCACGAATTAAGCGGGCCATACCAGTCATATTTTCAGATCCGATTGGATTGCGTTTATGCGGCATTGCAGAAGATCCTTTTTGCCCTTTAGCGAAAGCCTCTTCTACTTCACGTGTTTCACTCTTTTGCAAGCCACGAATTTCAACCGCAATCTTTTCAATAGATGTCGCGATTAATGCAAGTGTTGACATGTAATGTGCATGGCGATCACGTTGCAATGTTTGTGTTGAAATTGACGCTGCTTCTAAACCTAAGTTTTCACAAACATACTTCTCTACGAATGGATCAATGTTCGCGTATGTACCAACTGCACCCGATAATTTACCAACGCGAACTGTGTCAGCTGCTTGCTTGAAACGCTCTAAGTTACGTTTCATTTCTTCATACCAAAGACCAAGCTTTAAACCAAATGTTGTTGGCTCTGCATGCACACCGTGTGTTCTTCCCATCATCACTGTGTATTTATGCTCTTTTGCTTTGTTCGCTAAAATCTCAATGAAGTTTTCTAAGTCTTTTAATAAAATTTCATTTGCTTGTTTTAAGATGTAAGATAACGCTGTATCAACTACGTCTGTAGATGTTAAGCCGTAGTGAACCCATTTACGTTCTTCACCTAATGCTGGTGTTTCTGATACTGCACGAGTGAAAGCAACTACATCATGACGTGTTTCTTTCTCAATCTCATAAATGCGATCAATATCAAATGCTGCATTCTCACGAATTTTTTTCACATCTTCTTTTGGAATATCACCAAGTTCAGCCCATGCCTCACAAGCTAAAATCTCAACTTCTAACCATGCTTTAAATTTGTTTTCTTCCGTCCAAATCGCACCCATCTCAGGGCGTGTATAACGACTAATCATCTTTTTCCCTCCAAAAGTTGTTCTTGATGGTCCCAAATATGCAAACTATGCGCCTTTTCTAAAGCGACTTCAATATTTTCATTTAAAATATTTACATGCCCCATTTTACGCTGCGCTTTTGCTTCTTCTTTTCCATACAAATGTAAATAGCACCCGGTAAATCTATTCACTTGGCTTAGGACCCCTTCTATATGTTCGCCTAAAATGTTTACCATGACAACTGGTTTTAACAAATTTGTTTCTCCTAGAGGTAAATTACAGATTGCTCGAATATGTTGCCCAAATTGACTCGTTTCACACGCATCGATTGTATAATGTCCTGAATTATGAGGTCTTGGTGCTAATTCATTAATATAAATCTCACCATCTGCCGTAGCGAACATCTCTACCGCAAGTGTTCCCACAAGCTGAAGCTCATCCGCAAGTACCTGTGCATATTCAATTGCTTTTTGTGAAAGTGCTTCTGTAATACGAGCTGGTACAATGGATTCATGTAAAATGTTATTCACGTGAATATTTTCAGCGACTGGAAATACCTTCGTTTCCCCACTAACACTGCGAGTTACAATCACTGATATTTCTTTTTCAAATGGCACCCATTTTTCTAAAATACATTCAGTTTGACTAACAAGCTCCCTTGCTCTTTCAACATCCGCTTCACTTCGTAAAACAACTTGCCCTTTTCCGTCATACCCTCCTGTTGTTGTTTTTAACACACAAGGGAAGGAAAGTTCCGTAATTGCTTCTAAAAGTTCTTCTTGCTTCTGTACAAGTCTATATGGCGCTACTGGTAAGCCAACACTTACGATTGCATTCTTTTCTGTAAAACGATTTTGCGTTTTATTTAGCAACTGACTGCCTTGTGGTAAATACGCATGTTTTTCAAGCCATTGTAAACATCTATAATCAATATTTTCAAATTCATATGTGATAACATCGCTTATTTCAGCTAAATGCTGAATCGCTTTCAAATCGTCATATGCTGCAACAATTTCAATATCAGCAACTTGTGCACATGGTGAATGCTTTGCCGGATCTAGTACAGCAATTTTATAACCCATTTCCTTCGCTGCTAGCGCCATCATTCTTCCAAGCTGGCCGCCGCCAATAATTCCAATTGTTTTTCCAGGTAAAATGATTCTTGTCATATCAACTCACTACCTTCGCGCACATTTTTCTCAATTGCTTCTCGTCTCAGTTCTAATGCATCATGTATATCATCATGAAATGATCCAAGTATTTGCGCTGCAAGTAGTCCTGCATTTGTCGAACCTGCCTTACCAATCGCAACAGTTGCAACTGGAACTCCTCCTGGCATTTGAACGATAGACAGTAACGAATCTAAACCATTTAACGCCTTTGATTGAACAGGAACACCGATTACAGGAAGATTTGTCTTCGCTGCAACCATTCCTGGTAAATGAGCGGCTCCCCCAGCTCCAGCAATAATAACTTTTAATCCACGTTCACGAGCTGTTTCTGCATATTCAAACATATAATCTGGAGTCCGATGAGCGGATACAACTTTCTTCTCATACGGAATGTGTAATTCATCTAAAATGTCACAAGCATATTTCATTGTTTCCCAGTCTGACGTACTTCCCATTATGACTCCAACTAGTGATTTCATATTAGAATCCCCCCGATTCAAATAAAAAAAGCCTGAAATAGAACATTTTCTCTTTTACTATGAGAGAAAGCGCTCTACTCAGGCATACGTATCCCTTGTGAATAGAAAAATACCGAGTGACTTTCCCTCATAGTCTAACGAATAACGGTCGTTAGGTAGAGACTTGCAGGCCATATCCCCGCGATTATATGAGGTGCGATATAATATTGTTTCTATGGCTATATTAACAATATTCCATGAACAATGTCAACAAATAATCGAATGTTTTTTACTCTATAAAACAAAACGTTCGTGTTTACACTAGAAAACCTTATAAATACTCTTGATAAAACGCGATATATTGTTTGATACAATTTTTTGTTTACAGACAACAGATATGTGCTAAATAACCACTTATTATTCATTCTTAATCCTCTTGACATGCATACAAAATATAATGATAATGTAGGAGAAAGGCAGGTTTTACATTATGGAAAAACAAGCTGTTGTACTTACATTTCAAGAAGATGTACAATCATACAAAACATTCTCTGTTATAAAAAAACTTCACCTTGAACAGCAACTCAAAGTAGAGCAAATTGCCATTATTAAACGAAAAATAGATGGTGAATTATCAATTGAAGACTTCGTAGATATAACCGGGGCTGATAAAACAAACAAAGGTGGTTTAGTTGGAATGTTTGTTGGGATACTAGGCGGACCTTTCGGTGTATTATTAGGTGGACTAATCGGATCAACAATCGGTATATTTCAAGATAAAAAAGAAATTACACATGCACATTCTGTTTTTGAAAACACATTAAAATCGATTAAGCCTGGAAAAACAGGAGTTATCGCAATTGTTGAAGAGCAGACGGAAGATACATTAAATAGCATGGTACAAGCTGGAAACGGAAAAATAGATCGTTATCCTGAAGCACAATTACGCTCTGAAATTGAGGCAGAACGTAAAAAGTTAAAAAATAAATAGTTAGTGAACTGCCCCCGAATAGTGGAACTAAAAAATCCCATGATTCGGGGGCTTTTATAATATATAAGTACAAATTGAAAAACTAACATAAACCCTTCCTTAATATAGGAAGAAAAAGAGCATCCATCGATGGATAGAAACTGAGTGAAAATCTTCTTTTGTTTCCACAACCGCGACTTAAGTGCTTGAAGACCAAGTTAGAATATATAGAAAGAAATTATCTTTTTAAATACAAAAAAACCTAAGTCGAAACGACTTAGGTTTTTGCTTGGC
>NZ_NTUG01000037.1 GCF_002561295.1 Bacillus cereus | reverse complement strand
ACAATTGGGGTGCAGTTCAATACTACATGTGGAGGTTTTTTTATGGGGAAATACCTAGCTGTACATGTGAGAACCATTTTATAAAAGTCATATATGAAAAGGGATTTGGATGATTTTGTCGAATGTGCTTATCTATGAAAACAACACTTTCTCATTCAAATCAACCTATAATTGAATCATTTGAAGCTCAAAATGAAGGAATAGATTTTGGGCTTCAAACATATAACCTAGATGCTAATTTATTCCCGGAATATGTAAGGTCTACTCTTTCTGCAAAAGCAGGTTATTACCAGCAGGGTATATGGAAAACGAGCGTCCATTTGATATTACTTTTACTGGGACGGCATTTAGTGAGAGAACTTTAATTAAGATTGGTTATGCTTTTGAGCAAGCAATAAAATTTCGGAAACCTCCTAGTTTAATATAGAAAGTATAGTTGTTTTTGATGTAAGAAAAGCGGAACTGATGAGTAAAAAATATGTACGGGTAGTGATAAAGTGAAGATTGGTAAATTTGGAGAAGTCAATAAATTAAGTATTGATACAATTAGGCATTATATGGACTTAGGATTGATTGTACCTGAAAAGAAGGGAGGGCATTATTTTTTTGATGAGAACTGTCAAAACGATTTAGAGATTATTTTGGACTTTAAAGGGATGGGATTTAGTTTAAACGAAATTAAACAATTTTTTCTATATAAAAATTTTGGTAAATTCACGAATTACGAACATGATACGTACTATCAATCTTTATTTATGGATAAATATAAGCAGGTTGAGCAGGAAATAAATAATTTAGTGGAAATAAAGGCCAATTTAAAGACGAAATTAGATGAAATATTAGCGGAATCTAAAGGTTCAAGCTTAATGATGGGAATTGATTTAAAAGTACTTGATTTGCTGAAATGTTTAAGCTGTAGCGAAACACTTATTCTTCAAGATGGGATCATTCATAGAAATCAAATTATGGAAGGGAAGTTAATTTGCGATTGTGGTGAAGAATATCTTGTTGAATCAGGTATTTTAAAAATTGGTAATTCATTTCAAGCAACTTCTGGCCCCCATCTTGAAGAATTTGTTCTTGAATATATACATGAAACTGATCCAGCTTATTTGGAAAATATCAAAAAAGTTGGAGAATGGTCAATGAGGAAACTAGGTCAATTAGACTTAAATAATAAAGTATTACTTGAGTTAGGATCCGGAGTTGGTTTTTTTCTACGAAATGTTTTTCAGGAATTGCCGGAAAATTGCTTGTATATTGCTGTTGATCGCAACTTAGAGCGGCATCGATTTTTAAAAGGTGTATTAGAGAGAACGGGTTTAAATAGAAACATGCTCTTTATTTGCGCTGATTTCTTACATATACCTATACAGGATCACTCTGTCGATGTCGTGATTGATCATTCAGGTACTAGTAATTACAGCTTCGAACATGAGGAGTTTTTGCTTCGCGAAGTGGATTTTCTATTTAAGCCTAATTGCTACATATTGGGATCATATATTGCTTTTAAAAATTTTAACACCAAAAGTAAAATCCAATCTAGATTTAGAGACAACTTTATAGCTAGAAAAATTAGGGGAAACATCACCGATTTAAAGTATATTCCTCTTGAGGAAAGGACTTCTGAATATATTAATCGAGGTGGAAAGTACGAAAATTTCTTTGTGCAGGGGGAAGAAATTTATTCATATTCATTTTTGGGCAAAAGATAGGGTTAACCCTATCTTTTTTTCATTTTTTCCTAAAAATTTATGGATTACACCTATTGATATTGGGTTCACCCGGTAGCTTAACATTTGTTGTATAAAAAGTTAAGTGAGGTGGAGGATTAATGGAAGCACTACAAATGAGTGTAAGTAATGAAAAGAACAAAAAAGAAATGAAAAACCTATTTCTCTATTCTACAGGAAAAACTATCTCGATATTTGGTACAGCTATTTATAACTTTGCACTTGGATTATACGTTTTAAAGCAGACTGGATCGGCGTTAAGCTTTGCAGTTACTCTTATATTAGGAATTATTCCGATGGTTATCATCAATCCGTTTGCTGGGGTGATTGCGGATAAGGTCAATAAAAAGACATTAGTTATTTGTATGGATCTTCTTAGCGGAATCTTGTTGGTTTCCGTTTATATATTATGTATGAAATATGAATTGAATTTACTTATCATTTACGTCACTACGTTCCTGTTGACGGTGTTTACTACTTTTTTTGGAATAGGTTTAGAAGCTGCGAAGCCAAACATTGTATCTGAAAAAATGTTGATGAATATTAATTCTATTAGTAAAATAATCGACTCGACCTCTTCAATTATGGGACCTATGTTAGGTGGAATTGTTTTTGCAATTTTTGATATGAGAACTTTTATTATCATAAATGGAATTTCTTTTCTCTTTTCTGGATTATCGATGATCTTTATTCATTTCAAGCTTTTCAATCACCAATTAAATGAAGATCATTTAATTGGGAAAATTCATTTGATTAGAGATATGAAGGATGGATTCAACTATATATTTGAAAGAAAGAGTATTAAAAGCATGTTTATGCTCTTAATATTAATTAATTTTTTTCTCGGCTTCGCTGTGACTGTTCCATTACCGTATATGATTAATACAGTTCTAAAATTTGGAGCAAAGGAGTTTGGTATGATCCAAGGGGCCTTTCCGCTGGGGATGATTATAGGAGCTTTATTAGTAAAGAAAATCATAGAAAGAATTTCCTATTCCATTCTTTTAAAATATATAAGCATCGCTTTATCAATTCTTATGATTTTATTAGGAGTTCCAGTTATGCTGAAAAGCTTACAACTGAACTCCATCGTTTTTACTTGTTATTTCATTGCTATCTTGTTCTTGTTTGGGTTATTCATAGCGCTAATTGATATCCCTCTCGCTTATTTTATGCAAAAAGAGATTCCAGATGAATATAGAGGTAGAGTTCTAAGTATTGGCATTAGTATCGCGAAAATCATGCTTCCTATAGCGATGATTTCATCAGGAGCTCTATTAAATATCCTTCCTTCTTATGTCATGCCTATTGCAGGAGGAGTGTTATTTCTTCTATTAAATGTGCGTTTAGCGAATAAGGTGAACTTTGAACTAACTTCAAAAAATATAAGTGTTTAATTTGCTATAGCGCCGGATTATTGTGTAATAAAAGTAGTGTTATAGTTGAAAAAAATCCTCTTCCAGTATACTGAATAAAGAAATTTATCTTAAAGATAAAAGTGTGTTTGATCATTTATAGATCAAATTTGTAACAAGAAGCATAAGATGGCCGTTTTGTTAAAGCCATATAAATATTAAGTGTAAAGATAGTAAGGATTGAATGTCCCTACTATCTTTTTTTAACTATAAGTACAACTTAAAAATACATAGTAATAATTGATAAGTTATGATAAATTTAAAGTATAAATTCAGAATATTCATTTTAATTAAAGTGGACATAGCCTCGGTGCGAGGATAGCACTCCGGAGGACAGAGGCCGAGGACCTTGAACTTGATATAAGCAAGAGACAGTTAAAGGAGTGGTAAGCTAGATGAACATGAATCAGAAAGCTAAATGGCATGAAGTTATATCCCTTAGGGAGGCTCAAACAGAGAATGGGACAATGTTTTATCTTGTGGATGAAAATCTAGATTTTATACCATTTACCAAAGAATATCTCGATATGATACAAGCAAGAGCTGAACGTCAGGTGTCCCCTAATACTGTACGAACATACTGTTATTATTTATGGTATTTCATGGTGTATTTAAAAATTAAGAAATTGAATATTTTAGACTTAGATGGAAGGCCTGATATTCTAACTAACTTCAAATTATGGCTCAAGAACCCATATAGATTTTATGAAAACGTAGAGATGTTTGATCATGAATATGTTGAGGAGGACCTTAAAGTTACTACTGTAAACGCAATCTTAGACAGAGTAAGTTCTTTATTTCTTTGGCTTAAAGCTAGTGGAAGGATTAAAGATAATCCTGTTGTATATCGTAATGTTATGGTTACAAATACAATGAGAGATAAAGATATGTTAACCCACACTCGTAGAAACAGGACTGTTCAAAAGAACACGCTTAAATCCAAAGTTCCTTATGTTATTCCTAAGAATATTGAGCAAAAGAATTTTAAGAAGTATCTAAAGGCGGTTAATCTCTTACGAGATAAAATTATCCTCCTAATTCTTAAGGAAGGTGGCCTAAGGTCAGGAGAACTTCTAGGTATAAAGCTCGAAGATATTGATTATGGTGAACAAGGTATTCATGTACGCTTCAGACCAGACAATGCAAATGGCTCAAGAGCTAAAGCCGGTTATGGACGAGATAGGTTTGTTCACCTCCCTTCTGATCTTATGCTTTTGATAGATAGATACATTAGTAGTGATTGGGTGAATAGCGATTCTGATACTGATTTTTTATTTGTTGTAGTTAATAGCAATAAACCGCTGGAAAATGGAAATCCGATGAAGAAATCAACACTTACCTCTATTCTTAACTATTACAACAAAAAAACAGGTATTAAGTTAAACACTCACAAATTGAGACACACACACGTTACTGAACTCGCAAGAGTATACATTAATAAAGGTGAACCAATCAATTGGAAGTTTATCCAAGAAAGAATAGGTCATGCAAATGTAGCAACTACAATGGGAACTTATGCTCATTTAAATACAGGTGACCATCAAAAGGAGTACCAGCGAATGAGTGAATATAGAGCAGAAAAACGAAAGGAGCGAGAAAATGATAAAAAGTAAAGCCGGTATCCAATCGAAAACAAATAGCTCTGAGAGTTTAATATCAAAAGCAAACGTTCCTTTTTATCCCGTTGAGGATATCGATACATCTTGGATGACGAAAGCACAAAAGAGATTTTTTAATGTTTTAAAGAATACTACTAATAGGCAAAAAAACTATACCGAAATCTTAGAATTAGCTGGTTATAGTATCACTTCTCATCAATCCTGGCATAAAGCTATTAAGGACAAGCAGTTTGCCACTCTACTTGAAAGTATGGGGGTTAATGTAAGACAACGTAAATTTCGGAACCCGCCTCATTATGAAATAAAATATATTAAAAATCCAAAGGAAAGAAATGAATATCTTAAGCAAGATATATGGGACATGAGAAAACTATTTAAAGAGTACCCGAAACATCGTTCTCCAAGTGTTTATATTATTGATTTTACAAAAATAGAGAATGCTCACTTGAAAACACTTGTAAAACGATATTTTTATAATATGTTTGGAGAATGGGAACCAGGAACATTCTCTTTCCAACTCCATAAGATAACTAGATTTGTTAATATACTAAACAATGAATTTCCTGAAATAAAGTCCTTTAATGAACTAAGAAGGAAAACACATATTGAAAGTATTCTTCCTCATTTACATAGCCTATCAAAGAACCTTTCTAATAGAATTTTTCATGCTACCAAACAAATGCTTAATTATATGTATCTTAACAATTGGGTTGAGGGACCGATTACAAATAATTTATTAATCAGTTATGATTCTCCAAATAGAATAGAACCATTACCTAAACCAATACCACCCTATGTAAAAATACAACTCGATGATTACTTGGAAAATAAAATAATCCCTCTCTTAGAAGCTGATAAGAATACACCAATAGTAGCAGCAAAGTATTGGGATTTTATTATAATAATAAGGCACACAGGCAGACGTTGTGAGGATCTAGCACACATGATCGCAGACGAAAGTGATGTTGATTGTTTGAGGTATGACTTAGATGGAGACCCTCAACTCTATATCGATCACCGTATCGCTAAGATCGCAAAAGATTTGGTGATTCCTTTAGTACATATTGTAGATTCACACGGTAAAAATATTGTAGAACAAGCAATTATACGTCAGAAAAAAAGGGTAAAAAAATATCCTCCAACTTCGGATAATCAAAAATATTTATTTAGAGAAGTGATCGCCTATGACAAAGAGAATACCCCTATTACAGAGACTATTAGTTACAATTTTGTAATGAACCATGTATTACCTAGAATCTGCAAACTTATTCCACTATCAAATATTGCTCAGGATTCTGGAAGTACATATAATATAACATCCCATCAATTTAGACATACTGTAGCAACTGAAATGATTGATGCTGGAGTAGATATTTACGCTGTTAAAAACTTTTTAGGGCATTCATCAGTTACGATGACGGAAAAATATATTAAAGTTTACCAGAAACGTTTGAAAAAAGAGTTTAAAGAGAAACTTCTTAGATCCGATGCCAGAGATATTAAAGAGAAACTTCCTGAACAAGAAGAAGTATTTGGAGATAACAAATGGGTTAAAAATAAAATTATCGCAGTGTTTGACCAAGGCGACGGGTGTTGTGAGCATCCTTATAAAATGCCATCCTGTCCCCATCAGGTGGCTTGTAAGACGTGTATCAAAAAGAAGATATTACCAAGGCATAAGAATGCTGTTGTTGATACCATAGACGCTTTTACAACTCATTTAAACCAAGCTAAACAAATTGGACTTGAAGAAAAGATTGATGAATTTGATAAAGTTGTGCAGTTCTACCAAACTGCATTGGAAATCATTGAAAGGGGAGAAACATTCGATGCAGCGAAACATTTTTACACTGGAGGTGTTCATTAATGGCTAATATGTACCCAAATACTTCAAAAATGGTTGAAACAAAGAAAATGGAAAGTGACTTGAAGAAACAGGCTGTTTTAGGCTGTTTAAAAGAACTAACGATTCTTGATGACCCTATAAACAATCCAATCTCAAAAGCCGAAATATGCCGTAAGGCAGGCGTGAGTAAAACGTTCTTATATTCTTATCGAGAAGAGCTTATAAAGCCAATTGATGAAGCAATAAAGAAACAAAATAAGAAAATAAAGGTTATCACAAAAAAACAGAAGTTCAGCGAAAGCTCAAAAGACAAGTTGATTGAGTCCCTAAAAAGAAGAATATCCAAGTTGGATGAAGAAAACAAAAAACTAAAACAAGACAATGTTATTTTACTTGGTAAATTGTCAAAATTATAGGCGTAGTAAAACCAAAGGATTTTTTAACTTAACATGAGTATGATGTACAGTGAAAATAAAGCTGTTTAAAACATAATAAAGTTGTTTCTGTAGTGCTTTAAGAAAAGAATGTACTTTTTAATAGACTACATGCTACTAATTTAAGTCTTTAATTTATAGCTGTAGAATAAATAATAATGAATAAAGAGAATGATTAATATATAATTTAATGAGAACTAATGTACATTTATTTTTAAATGTGAGTTCTAAAAAATAAAAGCCTTTTCTCAATATCGAGAAAGTAGGCTTTTTAGCATACACTTTATTTTTCACATTCACAATCATCTAAATAATATACAACAAATATTTCCCGATCTTCATCTATTTCTGATGCACATCTTTTTAATGGCCTCGCCTGTAGAGAAGGATTAAAAATTAAAAGATGAGGTAGTAAGTCAGAAGTACTTTCTTTCTCAAGAACATGAAGCACCTCTCTTTGCGATGGGTCATCTTCATATTTTCGGTATTCAACACATCTAAAGTTGTATTTCTTTGATTGAGTTAGGTAAGTTGTTTCTTCCTCCAACTTTTTAAGTTTAATTCTCACTACATCATCAACCCAAGAGCCTATATTCTCGTAAACTACACCATTACTTACAATGTAATCAGTTATTAATCTCGCAGATAGCTCTTCATTTTTTAAGTTTTTACGTGAAAATAAAACTTCTTTCGTTTCAGTAATATATTCGATGGTATTCATTTTTGCATTAGCCTCCTTCACTTAGTTTAAAATTAGCTTATACTATAAATAAGACAGATTTTGTCATATTTTTTGAAAAAGGTGATTAAATGTCTAAGACTAAACGTATCATTAGAATCATGCTGGCATTAAACAATAATAATTCCATTACTGCAAAGGAACTTGCTAAATCCGAAGGAGTCTCAGAGAGAACAATCCTCCGAGATATACAGGAGCTAAGTGAAATTTACTTTCCAGTCTATTCAGAAAGAGGTAGAAATGGAGGATTTAGTACACTAAAAAATAAAATGATCCCTCCTATTTGGTTTAGTGAGGATGAAATAATAGCTTTATTTTTTGCAATAGATGCCATGCAATATGTTGGCTCCACTCCTTTTTCTTCTTCATATGAAGTAATTTTAAATAAACTGTTCAATATGATTCCTCAGGAAACTTCCGATGCAATTGAGAATACTAGAGACAAAATCCTGATGTGGCAACCAAATATTAAAGTAGATAAAAGTGCGCTAAGAAACCTTTATGATGCATCTGTAGAAGAGAAAACTGTTAATATCTTATATGAAACAACTGAAGATGAAATCTATAGAGAGATAGAACCTATGGGCTTATACGTATATAACGGGTATTGGTATTGTCCCGCTTACTGTAGAATGAGAAGAGGCATAAGGCTTTTCAGAGTAGATCGAATAAAAAAAACAATTATTAATTCTAACTCTCATTCCACTAATGTCCATTTGAATGTTAAAGAATGGTTGTATTCTGAGTGTGAATCTAATCCCATAAAGCTCGAAGTGAGTTTAAGCAAAGAGGGAAAAAGAAAAGCTGAGAGCATATCATGGTTAAGAGATAATATGGAATACAATTCAGATGGAACCGCGAAAATAACAAAGAATATTAACCCTTCAGAAGAGTGGTTTTATGTTGAACTACTTTGGAATATTGGACAAGAAGCAGAAATAATAGAACCTGATTTCATAAAAAATAAGCTTATTGAAAGGGCTAAATCAGTGATAACGAAATATAATAACTTTTAGCTTAATTTGCATTTAATTTTATACTACTAGAAAGGATCACTGCATGGATAATTGTTCCTTTATTCAACCAAGGGGTGCGATTGTGGCATAAAATAGATAAAAAATAATCAACCTTTATTTCAAATCCACAACGGATGATGGTCCTATTAGCAACGAATTGTATTTATCTTCCTAAGTCTATTAAAACGCCATAATCCCCTACTCTTGGTTTAGAAAGTAGGGGATATTTTTTATAAAAGATTTATCTTTTTTCTCAAAGCACTACACTACATTTAAAAAACGCCAGTCATGTTGTTCAACAATCGGGCCATATACTAATATTGATTTTTGGGGTAATGTGTTAAACTTTGTCTGATATTGATTTTAGACTGATAGATTCGATGTTGATTTGAAATGAAACTTAACTATTTTGAAAAAAGTATAAAATTATAGAAATATAAATATCAAAAGTGATGATTTATAATGTAATTATATACTAATCTTAATATGGAGCGATGCAAATGATAAACCCTTTTAATAAAGAAATATTTCAAACAAAGTTTAGTATTCCGGGTTTTAGAGAAAGTAGTCCCATTTTAAGTATACTGGTAAACGAAAATTCAATACTGAGACAATATCTAGTACTTAAGTCTTTAATTAAAGAAGAATACATTATATTAGGATTTGATTTTAAACATGAACAAATAATACCTATTGAAAATAGCAACATTAATTATGTATTAAATGAGATTCAAAAGTTTATATCAAGCAAATTTAATTCAATAAATTTAAATATTGAAGCACTAGATAAGAATATTGAATACTTTTCTAAGCAAAAACTTAAAAAAAGTAATTTTTATACCAATGAGAATATAACTATATTTGTTTCTTCTCAGAGAAATATTATTCCTACACAATGTGAAATTTATAGTAATGAAGTTTTATATAATCCAAATAAATCTATAGTGATACATAATAGAAGTGGGCTTTTGTACGGGGAAATTGAATTTGATGGTGTTCAAAAGAATGATTTTTTAAAATTACATTTTTCGGAGACTTTAATTTTAAAATATTATGTCGATAATGAAATTATTGAAACGGCTTCAATAATCTATGAAGTCGTTTCAGTGAATTCGAATAGTTTTGTTTTAATTTTAAGTAATTTTATACACGATTTAAGCAATATGAGAGTAAATCATTCCTCACAGGCTTTGAACCCCCATTCAGCTTTTTTTGAAGTGCTAAGAACTGCTGGTATTAGCAAAGAACAAATTAACATAGAAGGGTTTGAAAAAACAAATGCCCCTTATCTTATAATTATACCTATTGAAGATCTAGAGATAAATATAAAGGAATTTGGATTGGGGGATATAACGTTTCTTAGTAAACAAGAATCATTTAATAGGGTTAAGGGATTTGAAGAGCTCTTTGTAAAAGATTTTAATGAAGAATTTAATGTATTTGCTCATACAATTGTGGAATCTGAAAATACATATGATGCGTATCTTTTAGGACTTCAAAAGATTCAACAAGCTGTGGATGTATTAGTACATTTAACTAAGAATGAAAGAACTTTTAATTTCTTTAACTTGGGAGATTATATAAATAATTGGAGTAGATCAAGAATATATCAACATCCAAAATGCTCAACGTTTTATTATGCAGAAAACATAATAGGCTTTGAAAAGGTTTTTAGTGATTCAAAAAAGATTAGATGTGATAATTCATTAGAGATAGATTCGTACTTAGAAAAAATAATTGAGGAATTAGACTGGTATGAACATGTACTATATAGAAAGTTGCAAGGTGAAGAATCTAAAATTGAAAAGCAATTATTTAATGCTTTAAAATGGCTAAACAGAAGTTGGCGAACTAATAATATAGAGGATAGAGTTATCTATACAAGTATAGCAATGGAGTTTTTAGTAGACGAAGTTAAAACAGAGCCCTATATTCCAAAACAAGTGAAAAGTGAATTTAAAGGATTATTAAAAAATTTATTAAAAAATAATGCAATATTTACAGAAGATATCTCAAAAAAAATAATAGAGAAAAGTTTACAAGGATTAAGTGAACCACCTTTGAAAATAAAAGTTAAAACATTAATTGAACAATTAAAAGTTCCTATTAATGAAGAAGAATTCGAAAAAATTTGGAGTGTTAGAAATTACCGAAATGATATGGTGCATGGTAGAAGTGAATTGGAGATAAATCCTGATATTGTGTTATTAGCAAATATTTTTTTAGGTGAGCTAATAGCGTATAGATTCAAAGATATAGAGGATGGTGTTCAAGATTAATACACTAGTAGCAGCACATGGTTTAGGATTAGAAATAAAACAAACATCAGTGGGCTTACAACTGTATGAGAAAGTAAAAATGCTTGAAAAACAATTATCAGAAGAAGCA
Organism: Bacillus cereus; assembly: GCF_002561295.1. Classification (GTDB taxonomy): domain Bacteria; phylum Bacillota; class Bacilli; order Bacillales; family Bacillaceae_G; genus Bacillus_A; species Bacillus_A cereus_S. Next base: position 166,164 of record NZ_NTUG01000037.1, on the reverse strand, counting down.
TGGTCAATGTATGATTCAGTATTAAAATCATGTGGGACCGTACATTACGATAGTTTCAAAGTGGCGTTAGAAACCATTTCCTATATGGAATCAAGTGATAACTTGGGATTGAACACCATATATCAAGAGCTTTTTAATAGTAGTGAATTACATGAAATCATTCATCAAAGTACACAATTTGCTAGACATATGGAGAGTTTTTTCTTGAAGATTTTATCTGGTCCTGTACCAGATAAAATTTCTAATGAACTTAATACGTTAAAGTTGCATAGGGCTGCCTTAAATCTTTTCTATAACTTCCATAATACAAAGTTTTTTTCATATTTACATGAGGAAATTGGTCAAGAGAAAATGAAAAATCCTATAGTAGAAGAATACACCCTATCGAAAAATCCAGTTGCACTATCAAAATCAAATAGAAGATTAATAGATAAATTAGTCAAAGATAAAAATATGAAAGATTTGTTATATTTTATAGAGATTTTTGATGGTATAAAGAGTTTTGTATTACAATTGATTTTTGAAACACATTTCGATTTACTTTTAAGTATAGAGAAAAAAGATGTGTTTAAATATAATGAAAAGGAATGTAGTAACATTCGAATGTTTAAAGCAAAAATACCTAATATAGATGTTTTTAATCGTGGGAATTTTTTATTTTTTTACGATGGAGAGACTATTGAGGATATTGGATTAATATATAAAAAAATAGTTAGAAATATGGAAGACGAGAAAATACGTACTACCATAATAGAGGGAATAATATATCCAACTAATGATCAATATTTGTTTGCAAATAAATTCAAAGAAATGATTCTTAACAATTGATCAATCAAAGCGCTAAAAACAAAAGGAGCCTCTATCGAAAGTTACTTAGTAATTTTCGATAGAGGCTTTTAATTATAATACTTAATTATAGTTATATGTCTTTAACAAAACGGTCAACTTATGCTTCTTTTAGTTTACGGCCAACTTATGCTTCCAGGATTTGAAGAATATTTTTAATGTCGCCCTTAAATAAAGTCGCGACTTTTAGGGATAGCATCACATTGCCATCAATTTAAGAAATTCGTTGTTCCTCAAAATGAAAAAACGAGCTGAATTCCCATAAATAAATGTAGAAAGAACAAACTTCATTTTGGATACATTTCAAAGTCTCAAGTCGATAGGCATATGGCGGCTCATTTCTGGAATTGTTTTCATGTGTCAATGATAGAAATATATTTTTTATTATGGCTACTTTTCAACTAGTACGATATCATCAAGATTGACATCAAAGTTGAACGCAGCAAGATGATAAATGTAGAATTCACTTGAATTAATAGAATTTGGAGTAGTAAATTCGAACGATTTTTGTTCATACTGTGAGGAATTAAATTCCAAACTAGCTATGCCACTTCCATTAACACCTACTGATACCCATACTTCTGAACTAGGAGTATTTACTTTTCCAGATGCGGACAGTATGTATGTAGTATTAGGCTTCAAAGTTATGGATCCAAACAATGCTGAACCGAATGATGCGTTTACATGAAGTCCTTTAGAATTATTTACTCCTGCATTCTCTTCAATATTGTATTTTATATTACCTAATGGTTTAAGAGGTTCTAAACTTGAATTGTGGTCAAAATCCATATTTAAAATATAAGATTTCTCCTTTGCCTTTAACTGTACATTATCAAACTTAACCCTCCCATTTGCTGTAGAAGCAAGTTTGACAGCAAAGTTTGACACATCCTCCTCTGTTTTAAACTTTATCTCATGATGTTCTGGCTTAAATCCTGTATACTGCTTCTTTGTTAATGGAACTATTTCTTGAGTGGCATTCAGATTACCTATTGTTACTTCTGATGGAGAACCTATACTTCCCGCTATATCAAATGTTAATGTATATTCTGTATTCGGTTTTACAGTAACAAGCTGATAGGCTGTGTCTGCATGCATTAATTTCAGATAATGATTGCCTGGTTCAGAAGTACCGATATTCTCGGTAGAAGAATTAGGATTAGATAAAATCCAGTTATTTAGCCCATCCTCAAAATCTCCATTCCTAACTTGTTCATTTGCAGATGGACTATCTGCTGATACAATACCTGAAAAACCTATACTGGCACTTAATACAATTGCTGTAGAAAATACTCCTATACCGATTTTTTTAAACAATTTCTTCATCTCCTTTAGTAAGATTAAAATTTACTTTTTCATACTTTCTATATATATTTGGATAAACCTGCCAAAGAACAACTTTATTAATAAATGATTTATAGGTTATGTTCAATTGAAAGATCTTCAAAATATACAAGGACATCTCGCTCAAATTGAACGGGTAAAGAAAGCATATCAAGAGAGCAAAGTGACCTATTAACTAACGAAAGCGTCAGTTCCACTTGCTCGTTTATTAAGGTTATTAGTATCGATTTGACCAAAAATTATTCCAAAGCTACATGAATAAAACACACGGCAAGCTTATGGGTTAATAATTAACTCACGGCCAATTTATGCTTCCAATTCCGTTAATTAATTAGATAATCACCTACAAAAATAAGTGTTTTCTGGCCAACTTATGCTTCCAATTGTGGCAAATTTATGGGTACAGTGACAAAATTTTTGGAACGTATGAAAGAATAAAAAAGGTTCGGTTATATGCCGAACTTTTTCCTATTTTCCCTCACACGGTTAAATAACAATATATTTAGCAAACAAAAAACGCTTGGGTGCAGTACAAGTAACCCCAAGCGTTTTCACTTTAATATTTAGTTTTTATTGAATTTAAGCATCCGAATAATACAAATAAATTTGTCAGGTTATTTAGTCTATAATCCATTGGATTTCATAAGCATCTATGAATTTGGCACTCTCCATTGTTGATAAATCCATTATATAAGTGTTCCCAACAGAATTTTTAACAAATCCTTCTAAAAGGGTACCAAATGATGTTAAGTGTTCCATTGAATGATAAACTAAGTATTTTCCGTCTGGTGAAAATCCAATTGATTGGTACCCAGTGAATTTTTCATCATATAGACCATAGAATTTCTTTATAGTTTTTTCATGTCCATTTTCAAACAGATAAAGCGAACCTTTTTTTGAAGAAACAGTAAGATTTTTAAATTGATTCTGTATATAATCTGTATTTGTTTCCATAACTTCTTTCTGAAGCAAAATCGGTTTAGTTTCCTTTTCTTTTAGGGAAAACAAACTCCAAGAACCGTTATTCATAGCAATAAAATAAATAGTTTTACTGGTTTTATCATAATAAAAATCTGAAATATTATCATTATAATCACCATAACTATCTTTTCCTTTCCCTTTATGGCTATATATTAGGGTTTTATTTTGCAGTGTAGCGTCTGATTTAAACAAAGTAAGTACGCCATCAACTCTTTCGGTATAATAAATCGTTCCTTCTAAATCTGAAAATACTTGTGAATTAGTGGTACTTGTAAAATGCTGAAAAATATTAAATGATATAATAATAATTAATATTAATAATAAAAGTCCTACGATTATTTTTTTCTTCATACATTCACCTCAGACACTTTAAAATCTATATATTTTATTTCGATATAAAATTACAATTACCTTTCTGCTTTTTTATACCGTACTTCAAATTAACATAACAATTTATATTAGAATTAACACCCTATTTCGTACGATGACAATAGCCGCTAGTTCATCAAATGATTTACGTAAATCCGTTGCCCCTTGTGCAAGATATACCTTTTCAATTGCGATTTCTGCTAGCATTGTTGTTTCACCGCTAGCATCACTTGTAGAGTAAAAGGTACATCTAATTCAATGATTGCTTCTTGCATGTGAATCCGAATGGAATTGACATATTTTTGGCGAAGAGGGGAGCTCTCATTCACTTTATATTCATAGACTTGCAGTTGTTCCTAATTATGTGGGAACGGGTATAGGGAAAGGCATATTGCGCTGGATAGAAGAGAATAGAGAAAGCGATAAAAAATATTTGAAGTTAGATTGTGTAGCAAATCATACGAAGTTACATCATTTTTATGAGAGCAATGGATTCGAGTTTTTAGGGATAACGGACGGTCATAGTAAATTTGTAAAATATATAAGTGGGTGATAATAGAGCAGTTTGTTCATTGAAATAAGATGAAATTTTCTACGTTTCCAAGTGGAAAAGAGGAATCTGAACTATTTGTATAGAATATTCAGATAACTGGAGGTGTAGAAAATTGAATCAAGTTGAAGTAAAAAATGAGCTAGTAAATCCAAAACAGGGGAAAGGAATTATTCTTCGTTTCATACTTTCTAGTATGGTTGGTATTTTTATGTTTTTTGTGCCTGTTACAATTAATGGTTCTTCATCGATTATGATTGATCATATTGTATCGTGGATTCGGGCGACAGTTCCGTCATTCGTACCCTACTACGCTTTATTTGTAATGGCAATCGGGGCAATCTATCCGTTTTACACGAAGAAATGGAATGAATCTATCGTAGATATTTGTTTTTCTTTCTTAAAAATTATCGGAGTTGTATTTGGGGCCTTATACTGTTTTAAAATAGGACCCGCGTGGTTTTTTGCTCCTGATGTTGGACCGTTTTTGTATGAAAAGTTAGTTGTTTCAGTAAGTTTACTTGTTCCAATCGGATCGGCATTTTTAGCATTATTAGTTGGTTATGGATTACTAGAGTTTATCGGGACTTTTTGTAGGCCGATTATGAGGCCGTTATGGAAAACACCAGGGCGTTCAGCGATTGATGCGGTAGCTTCTTTTGTTGGGAGCTATTCACTTGCCTTATTAATTACGAATCGTGTATATAAAGAAGGAAAATATACGATTAAAGAAGCAGCAATTATTGCGACAGGATTCTCAACTGTTTCAGCAACATTTATGATCATCATTGCCAAAACATTAAACATCATGCACTTATGGAATGTATATTTTTGGACTACACTTATCGTTACATTTATTGTAACCGCCATCACCGTAAGAATCCCACCACTTCGAACAAAACCAGATACATATATTACAAAGGAAGGATTTCCAGAACCGGTTTATAAAGAAAAGATGCTAGAGCGTGCTTGGGAAGATGCATTAGAAGTATCAAAAGCTGCGCCAAGTGTGATGAAAAATATTTTAATCAACTTAAAAGACGGATTCATTATGACGATGGGAATTTTGCCATCTATTATGTCCGTTGGATTAATCGGTATTTTACTAGCAAAGTATACGCCGGTATTTGATTGGATGGGGTACATATTTTATCCGTTTACATGGCTCTTGCAGCTCCCAGAAGCTGAACTAGCCGCAAAAGCAGCATCAGTTGGAATTGCGGAGATGTTTTTACCGTCATTACTTGTTGTGGGTGCACCGCTTGTAACGAAGTTTGTCATTGCTGTTGTATCCGTATCATCAATTTTATTTTTTTCAGCATCCATTCCGTGTATTTTATCTACTGATATACCGTTAAAAGTTTCTGAACTTATTATTTTGTATGTGCAAAGAACGATTTTAACATTGGTGATTATTACACCAATTGCGTATGTTTTACTTTAAGGGAAAAGGCTCACTTGCATTATAAAAGTGAGCCTTCAGTTTTGTATAATTGTATTTTTATTGGGAGGAAATAAAAATTTGAATATTTTGATGCAACCTACGTTGCACATTATAATATGAAGAGATACATAGAAAAAGGGGATTGTTGTAGCCTTGGAATAAAGTTTGATTAAATTGATTTAATAAACCTTGATAAAAGAGGCAAATAAAAAAAGCGTATTTTGAAAAAAGATTGATTAAAATACGCTTTTTCTATATTCAATTGAATCGTCCTTTTATCAAAAAGTTTGATAATTTTTGTTATCCTTGCTCAATTAAAGCGCTCTTTAATCGAATAAACCACGAATTATTTTAGCTCTCGAAAATCTTTGATTGTAAAGTATACGACCTCTTCTCCACGCGAAATAAGCTCGTGCACAACAATAGTCTGTGGTTCTATGTAGTCAACTTCAGTTGGCCTCATCTCGAAGAGCTCGACGGCGTTCGTGCAACACCAGCAGGATAATCATCCCCATTATTACACCTAAGATGATACCGGTCTGTGTGGTCAACAACCATGCCAATGGGTACTCTGGGAAGGGGGGCGCATCGAGTCGAACTGAAGATAAGGCGGAATAGAGGTTGTTGGAGAACAACGCTCCCGATGAAATCCATGCCGCTGCCATAGGGGGTAGAAACCACCTCGACCTACGGCTGCTGGATACTATCACCAGTATGCCCCAAGCACCAGCAAAGGACCACACGCCTGTACTCAATGCAAGCAAGTGCCACCATATATCGCGTTCACCCATGGTTGCCGGGGCAATGCCAAAAGAGCCACCAATTGCCCAAAAAACCTTGATGACACCGAGCAGAATGCAGCCGGCAGCGACAATCCTAGCCAAGATGATCTGCAGTTGCAAAGTATTACCCGGCAACTTCTTGTAGTCGGTTGTGCCACTCAGCGCCTCTGGCCAACGTGCCATTGCATACCCCGCCAATGCAAGAGGCAGGAAGATGCCGATCCCGAAAAGTGAGATCATGACGAAAATCTGCTCGTATACCCAGAAGTCAGCGGCACCTGCTTCTTGATCCCTTATCATAGCTGCAGGGCCCAGAACTGGTGCAATCAACAGCATGGGAACGAGTAAACCGGTACCAATCCAAATGGGTATAGCAACCAACCACGCAGGTAGCCGCTCCCCCCAAGGCCTGCAAAACGCCATCGCAAGAAGGATACCAATCGCAGCGAGAACGGCGGTTACTGCGTTTATAATGCGCCAACTAGCGTCACCCATTTGCTCGGTTGGAAGGAAGAGACCAAAAGTCCATACGATTTTGATCAGCAGGTAAGGTGCTACTGCTATTGCGGCACCATAACCGCAGATTCTACGCAACCTCATCAATCTGGAGTCCTTCCTCTTTGCATTAAGTGTCATCTTCTCATCTCCTTTACAAACGCTAACTCACTTTGTTTCATAATTATTTACTCAAAACGATCCTAATGCTTTTAGCGCTTTTAAAACTTTCTTGTACAACTTTCAATTATTTATATTTCCAAGACACATAGTAGTGCCTCCCTTACATAACATAGTTACTCTAGATTATCGAAAAAATATCATAACTTTAAATTAACTTCGATTTCCCTTTGAGTAATCCCCTCCTTAATTCCATTAAATGGCCCGATTATTGAGCAAAGAAATAATCTACAAAACGGATCTTTTTATCAAACTTTATTCTAAATCCACAATTGTTTATGCGAATAACAAATGAAAGAGTAATGTTGCGAGTAATAAATGCAAATAATGTAGAAAAATTATTTTCAATTGTAGAAGGAAATAAAGAAATATGGACGTATTTAATAGCTGAAATAGATTTGTACAAATAGGAGGCAAACATGACAAATATTGAAACAAAGAGACTAAAGATGATTCCCTTTACATTAGACCTAGTAGAAGCAACGATAAAGGGACGAGAAGAACTGCAGAAAATCATACCATATAACATATCGTTAGAATGGCCGATGCCCGATTATAAAGATATTCTACCTTGGATTGCGGAAGGGTTACGACAAAATCCTGAACAAAGTAAGTGGAGCGGGTTAATTATTCATAAAGATGATAATGTGATTATTGGTGATATGGGGTGTAAAGGTGCACCTGATTCGACTGGTAAAGTGGAAATTGGGTATAGCATTGTATCACATTATCAAGGAAACGGTTATGCGACTGAAATGGCGAGAGCTTTTGTAGAGTGGCTCAAGCAGAATAAAGAAGTAGAAATGATTAAAGCGGATTGCTTAACGAGTAATATTGCTTCAAGCAGAGTATTAGAAAAAGCAGGCTTTACGTGTGTATTAGAAGAACAGCATATGAAGTACTGGATGATAAAATAATAGAAAAAGAGGTGTATTTCCATGAAAATAGGAAAATTCACTTCTTTTTTCTTACAAAACGATTACTTCTTTTATATACTTTTGTTTCATCATTCCCTTCTGTGAAGAAATTCGTTACAATGGAATTGTATAAGAAATTTTGTACATAAGTTATATTCATAAAATACGAACCACAAAAAATAGTACATTAAAAATCCTCTATTTGACTGAAAACCCTTTATAGCATGAATCAAGTGTTGAGAAAAGTGCCTTCTTTCAAATGAATTCAAATATAATGATTTAAAATAGATTATTTTTTAGAAGTATGGATAATGCACGGAGGCCAGTACAAATGAAACAAAATAAGAAAAGTAAAAAAAGAAGAATCTTACAAGTGTTCTTGCTTATGATTAGTTCTATCATTCTATTTGTAAGTTATGCAGCTTACGATATTTGGAGTTATCGTTTTAAAACAGATGAGGTGGATACAGATGCCGCTATTGTACTAGGGGCGGCTTCTTGGAACGGAAAACCGTCTCCTGTATTTCGTGAAAGAATCAACCATGCGATTTCTTTATATAAGAATGGAAGTATTAAAAAAATTATTTTTACAGGTGGTACTAAGTTTGAAGCGGAGCAGGAAGAAGCACGTACTGCGAAAGCGTATGCATTAAAGCATGACGTAAAGGATGAAGATATATTAATTGAAACACAGTCGCGTTTTACAGAAGATAATTTAAAGAATGCGAAGCAGGTTGGAATGGATAATGGCCTACAGACATACACGATTGTAAGCGATCCCCTTCATATGAAACGAGCGATGAAAATAGCGAAGCATATTGGAATGGAGGCTTATTCATCACCGACTCCAACATCAGCATATAAAACATTAGATACGGAAATTCCATTTTTCTTTAAAGAATTATGTTCTTATATTGGATATGTTGCATCGTTACCTTTGCGTATGCTGAAAGGTGATTAAATAAGTAAGAGGAAGGATAGAGAAAGGAAGAGTAGTTCTGCCTTATCTATCCTTTTTGTTATGTAAAAACGGTATGAGTTTTCTATAACTTTACAAATTATAGAAAATTTTTATAATAAAAACCTTGTATTTTCATCGGAATAGTGACACAATAGAGAACATAATAAAATATAATCTTATCGAGAGAAGTGGAGGGAACGGCCCGTTGAAGCTTCAGCAACCTATAATGAAAAGGTGCTAATTCCGAGTAGATAAGAAGGAAAAGAAAAAAACAACCTTCTTATATGTAAGGTTGTTTTTTAGTAGGAGGAGAAGGGATGAAGCGTTTATTTTTTGCACTTGTAAGTATTGTATGTAGTTTATTTCTTATTACTGGTTGTACGCAAACATCAGCGGGAGATCAAAAAGAAATTCGTTTAGGGTTTACTCCTGGTCCATATAGTGATCAAGTGAAAAAAGCAGTACAACCGTATTTAGAGAAAAAGGGGTATAAAGTAAAAATTGTTGAGTTTAATTCACCGAACGAAACAAATCCAGCATTAACGAATAAGGATATTGATGCAAATATATTTCAAAGCACTGCTTTTATGAAGTCTTACGCGAAAGAAAATAATGCGAAAATTTCAAGTATTATCCAAGTTCCGTCAGCGCCTCAAGGTGTATACTCTGAAAAACATAAATCGTTAGATGACTTGAAAGATGGGATGAAAATTGGGGTACCAAACGATCCGGTTAATTTAGAGCGTGCATTACGCATTTTAGAAGGGATTGGCTGGGTGAAATTAAAAGATAACGTAAATATTTTAACAATCTCTGAAAAAGATATAACGTTTAAGAAGAAAGACTTTACATTAGTACCGCTTGAATCACCACAAATTCCGAGAGCAATGAAAGACTTAGATTACGGGATTATTAACGGAAATCTTGTCATTTCATCTGGCCATAAATTAAAAGAGGCTTTGGAATTAGAAAAAACACCGTCGCAACACAGAATTATCGTGACTGTTCGTGATGAAGATAAAGAAAAACAATTTGCGAAAGATTTAATTGAAGCATACCATTCACCAGAATTTAAAAAAATGATTCAATCTGAAGAACAATTTGAAGGGTTCGTGCTTCCTGATTACTTAAAGTAAAGGAGATCTTGATATGACATTATCATTTATAGAAACAGAAGAACAAGTTCTCATACTGGAGAAGATAAAGGAACTAGTTCCACAATTTGCAGGAAGAGAACATCAACTGAGTGAACTCGGCTCTTTTCCTTTTGAAAATATTAAAGATTTACAGAACATTGGTTATACGAAGTTAACATTACCAAAAGATGTCGGAGGAAAAGCAATTTCGTTATATGACTTTGTTTTATTCCAAGAAAAGATTGCAGAAGGAGACGGAGCAACAGCTTTATCAATCGGTTGGCATCTTGGGATTGTGAAGGAACTTGCTGAAAATCGTTCATGGAAGCCTGAGATGTTCGCTTGGTTTTGTGATGAAGTAAAAAAAGGCGCTCTTTTTAACAGAGCGGCAACGGAACCAAAAACAGGGAGTCCAACGCGAGGCGGAAAACCAGAAACGTTAGCTATTCAAAAAGGCGATACATGGATTATAAACGGGAGAAAGACTTTTACAACGATGGCACCTGTACTCGATTATTTCATTATCTCAGCGAGTATTGAAGGAAGAGAAGAGATTGGGGAATTTGTCATTCCAAGACATGAACAAGGTGTACTGATTGAAGAGACTTGGGATAGTGTTGCGATGCGTGGAACGGCTAGCCACGATCTTGTACTGCAGAATGTGGAAATCCCGAATAAATTTTTTACAGATGTAAAAGGTTCCAAGTCGAAACCGAAAGGAATTGGATGGTTACTTCATATACCAGCATGTTATTTAGGAATTGCACAGGCTGCAAGAAATTATGCGATTCATTTTGCGAAAACGTATCAACCGAATAGTTTAAGTCATCCAATCGGATTATTACCGAGTATTAGAAGATTAGTAGGTGAATTAGAACTGGAACTGATGCAGGCGCGTACGTTTTTATATCAAATTGCGAAAAGGTACGATGAAGTAGAAGATAAACAGTCCTTGCAAGCTGAATTAGCAGCAGCAAAATATATTGCGACGAATGCAGCGATATCAGTTGTCGATAAAGCGATGCGAATTGTTGGGGCAAAAAGTTTATCTGAAAAAAATCCGCTACACCGCTATTATTTAAATGTTCGAGCTGGTTTACACAATCCACCAATGGATGATGTAACGCTCTCATTACTAGCAGAGGATGCGTTTCAGTCAATTGAAAAGGAGTGAGTGCAAATGATAACGTTACGCGGCATTAATAAAACGTTTCAGACGAAAGAAGGTTTATTTCACGGTGTAAAATCAGCCTCTTTGCAAATTGAAGAACATGATATATTCGGAATTGCTGGGCTGAGCGGTGCTGGAAAGTCTACGCTATTACGTACAATGAATTTATTAGAAAAACCAGATTCCGGCGAGGTTATTGTAAATGGTGAAGATTTAACAAAGTTATCGAAGAAAGACTTACGAACGGCTAGACAGTCAATTGGGATGATTTTTCAACATTTTCATCTTCTTCATAATAAAAATGTATCTGATAATATTGCTTTACCGTTAGAGTTGAAATCAGTTCCAAAAGAAGAGAGAGAAAAGCGTGTAAGAGAATGTTTGGAGATTGTTGGTTTAAGCGATAAAGCGCATCATTTTCCTTCGCAACTAAGCGGCGGACAAAAACAACGTGTTGCGATTGCTCGGGCATTAGCAAATGATCCGAAAGTATTACTTTGTGATGAGCCGACATCGGCACTCGATCCGAAAACGACATTTTCGATATTACAATTCTTGCAAAAAATAAATAGAGAACTAGGAGTTACAATCGTCATTGTGACACATGAAATGAATGTCATTAAACAAATTTGTAATAAAGTTGCAGTCATGGAAGATGGGGAAGTTGTTGAATCATTTAACTTACATGATCAGCAATTAAAGCCAACATCAGAAATCGCAAAACTTCTATTAGGGGTAGAAGAAGGGAGGGGCATTGCACATGTTCAATAATGTAATTCCGCTGCTTCCAGAAATTTGGACATCACTTTTGCAAACCTTTTTAATGGTTGGACTTTCAGTTGGAGCAGCTATTATTTTAGGTATTCCTTTAGGTGTAATTTTATATTTTACTAGCAAAGGGCAAGTTTTGGAGCAAAATATTGTTCACCGTATTCTAAATGGCATTGTTAATATTATTCGCTCATTTCCATTTATTATTTTACTAGTAGCACTCGTACCACTTACAAGAGCTTTATTAGGAACTACAATTGGTCCTATTGCCGCAACGATTCCTTTATCAGTAGCAGCCATTCCTTATTTTGCAAGACTCGTAGAGCAAGCTTTGCGCGAAGTTCCAAAAGGAGTCATTGAAGCTGCTGAAGCAATGGGAGCAACGCCGCTGCAAATTGTATGGAAAGTACTGCTTGTTGAAGCGCGCTCAGGCCTTGTATTAAGCTTAACAGTTTTAACAGTAAGCTTTATTTCTTACTCTGCTATGGCGGGGGTTGTCGGTGGTGGTGGCGTAGGCGATTTAGCGATCCGCTTTGGATATTATCGCTTCCAAACAGACGTTATGGTCGTGACGGTACTTATGCTTGTTATTCTCGTTCAATCTGTACAATTTATCGGGAATAGAATCGCTGCGAAAATTGATAAAAGGTAAGTGCAAAGGCTTCGGTGTACACCGAAGTCTTTTTTAGTGGTAACAGGTGCTTAATGATTGTCGTGCAAGAAATTAGCTCTATCGGTATAACATATGAGAGAATATATATGTGAAAGGGGGAATAACAGTGGCAGAAATTAAATTTGATATAAAAGAAACTTTTGGAGCTATATCACAGTCACCTAAAGGCTGGAATAAGGAACTTAATTTAATCAGTTGGAACGGAAAAGAGCCAAAGTATGACTTGCGTGATTGGGCACCAGAACATGACAAAATGGGAAAAGGTGTCACATTGACGCTTGAAGAGTTAAAAGCGCTGAAAGATATTTTAAACCGCATGGAATTATAAAAACGAAATGTTTTATGTAGAGAAAACCACTTTTGAATCATGATTCAAAAGTGGTTTTTGCGCGGTATAGGAGAACGAACTATACAATTTTTGTAGCTGCATCATCTTTTTTTAAGTGTTTTGGTACGTAGACATATTGAGATACGAAAAGGAGAACACCTATAAAAAAGATAGGAAACATAGTTGAGATAAAGAGACCGTCAATTGTTAAATTAATGATGAGACAAATGATAATAATGAGTGATGTATATAAATGAGAAATGTATTTTTTGAATTTGACTTTAAATACTTCCATTAATATTTCACAGCATACAAAGAAGATAAGCATACTTAAGAAATATATGTTTGTATCATAAATAATGAAGCAGCAGATTAAGCAAAAGAACGCTAGGACCTCAATGAGTAAAGGGATATTCCGTAGCATCAGATGTTACCGACTAAGTAAGGAAACTTTATGTATTTGCTTTTTGGTGGTTGTACACCCGCTTCTGTAATGGATGGAAAAAGAGAAGCGCTTGCTGTCAGTGTTGTGATATTCATGTATAATGAGCCCCCTCGTTCGAATGGTGGTAAAATTTAGAATTATAATGAAATGATAACAGAAATGTACGGATTATGGAAAGGTATGAAAGAGATTTTTTATTTTTTTCAAGTATGTCTGTTCTAACAAAAAAATCTTTCTTTTCCATTCCTATTTTCATGTTTTATACGAGAAAACTATGTTTCATGTTTGTACTACGGTATAATAATGTGGAAAAAGTACGAAAAGAGGTAAGCTTCATGCTAGAGGTTATTGCAACTTGTTTAGAAGATGTGAAACAAATTGAAAAAGCTGGTGGGAATCGAATTGAACTTATTTCAGCATATACAGAAGGCGGATTAACGCCAAGCTATGCTTTTATAAAAAAAGCGGTGAAAGCAGTAAATATACCGATTCATGTTATGATTCGTCCTCATGCTAAGTCATTTATATATACAGCTGAAGAAATTGAAATGATGAAAGAGGATATACAAATTGCACAACAACTCGGCGCAGCAGGTGTTGTTTTAGGTGTATTAAACGAACAAAATCAAATTGATGAAGAAAAATTGGAAGATTTATTATCTGTTGTAGAGGGAATGAACGTTACATTTCATCGCGCGATAGATGAGGTAGATAACCTTGTTGGTGCAGTGAAACGATTACGCAAGTTTAAAAAGATAACTCATATTTTAACTTCTGGTGGACAAGGTGACATAGAAAAGAATATTCCTGCCTTGCATGATATGCAAAAAGAGAGCCAAGGAGAAATACAACTTGTTGTTGGAAGTGGTGTAACAAAAGAAAATATAACACGATTATTGCATGAAACAGGGATTGTAGAAGCTCATGTTGGTACAGCGGTGCGAGAAGGAAAATCTTGTTTTGCTGAAATTGATCAAAAAGCTGTACAAGATCTAGTGAAATTAACAAAAGCATTATAATGCTGGGGAAGAGGAGAAAAGATGGAGCAGAGTAAGAAAAAAGAAATCATTTCATGGGCGAAAACAATAGGGATTACAGTAGGGATTGCTTTCATTGTGCGTGGTATTTTATTTACGCCCTCGCTTGTGCAAGGTGAGTCTATGATGCCTACTTTGGAGACTAACGAGCGTGTACTTGTAAATAAAATTGGCTATAATATACAAGGTTTGAATCGTTTTGATATTATCGTTTTTCACGGGAAAGAAGGCCATGATTTAGTGAAGCGAGTAATCGGTTTACCAGGAGATACGATTGAATATAAAAACGATGTATTGTACGTAAATGGAAAATCTGTTGATGAACCATATTTAGCCGATTATAAAGAAAAAGTAGGGACAGGAAAGCTAACTCCTGATTTCACATTAGAACAAAAAACGGGAAAAACAAAAGTACCAGAAGGTCAAGTGTTTGTATTGGGAGATAATCGTCCCGTTTCAAAGGATAGTCGTATGTTTGGTTTTGTTTCTGAAGATCAAATTGTTGGCAAGGGCGAAGTAGTATTTTGGCCGTTGCAACAAGTTAGAACGCTAGAGTAAAAGATACGTTTTTAAAAAGCTCAGAGCTTATAGCTCTGAGCTTTTCTTATGAAAGAAAGTAGATACCATATAGGCTGATTCGAATAAAAATCAATGACACCACTTGTTTTTTTACGTTATCTGAACAGATTTGTTTTTCCTTTTAATTTTTTTATTTGAAAAAATATTGTCTAAAAAGAAAGAATATTTTATAATTTTAAATTATATATTCGTTTCGAAAAACGGAATCGTCGTTCCGAATATCGGAATTTAGGGGAGCTAAGATGAGTGTAAATAAAACGGCTGTAAAGACGATGGATATTTTAGAACTATTTTATGAACATGAAGAGTTAACATTAACGGAAATGGTTCATCATACAGGGATGCCGAAAACATCTGTGTATCGTTCGATTGGATCGCTTGAAGAAATGGGGTTTTTACAAAAGACGAAAAAGGGAAGTTATAGGTTGGGATTGGTATTTTTACGATTTGGTCAACTTGTATCGAAACGATTATCCGTACGAAATATTGCAATCCCATATATGAACCAGCTTAGAGATTCTCTTGGTCAAGCTGTAAATTTAATTATTCAAGATGGAGATGAGGCAATTTATATTGAAAAGACGGATGGCGATCAGCCTGTAAGAGTATATACAGAAATCGGGAAGCGAGCACCTTTATACGCTGGAGCGTGTCCGCGTATTTTACTTTCGTACGCTTCAGAGGATGATCAAATGCAGTATATAGAGAAAGTGCAATTCAAGCGATTTGCAAATGGAACGATAGTGGATAAAGAAGAGTTGCAAAACCTGTTACATAAGGCGAGAAGAGAAGGATACACGATTAGTTATTCGGAACTTGAGAATCATACAGCTGCTATTGCGGCGCCTATTTTTGCTAGTGATGGTCATATAATAGCTGGCATTAGTATTTCAGGATTAGAGGTAGAGTACAATGAAGCAACAATTCCAACCTTTATTCCAAAATTGAAAGAAACAGCGTATCAAATTTCAAAAGAACTTGGCTGGATTGGTGAAAAGGAAGGGATATGATGAAATTTTCAGCACTAGGGGATCAAGCAGTTGTTGTGACATTTGGAGAAACAATTGACCTGGATATATATGAAAATGTGCAACATTTATACCGTCTATTACAAGAAAATCCGTTCTATGGAATGATTGAGTGTGTACCTTCATTTGCTTCTTTAACTGTCTACTATGACGGATATAAAGTGTGGGAGAAAAATGAAAGAAAGATAATGCCGTATGATTTTATATGTGAATACGTGAAAGGAGTACTTCACAAAAATCAAAATAAGGTGCAACTGCAATACGATTGCATCTCGATTCCAGTTTGTTATGGCGGGAAATATGGTCCCGATTTGGAAGAAGTAGCGGCATATCATAAATTAAGTACAAGTGATGTCATTCGCCTTCACAGCGAAGCGAATTATTTTGTATATATGCTAGGGTTTACACCGGGGTTTCCATATTTGGGTGGAATGCCTAAAGAATTAGAAACGCCTAGAAAACAAACACCGCGTTTACAAATAGCACCAGGTTCGGTTGGGATTGGCGGAAGTCAAACGGGAATTTACCCATTAGAAACACCAGGTGGGTGGAATATTATTGGCAGGACACCTGTTTCTTTATTTCAACCAACAAGGCAGCCGCCTACTTATGTGCAGAGCGGAATGTATTTGCGTTTTATCCCAATAACAGAGGAAGAGTTTCTAGCTATGGAGGGAGCGAGGGAATGAATGTCGAGGTTTTACATGCAGGGATGTTTACAACGGTTCAAGATTTAGGAAGGTACCACTATCAACAGTGCGGTGTACCTGTTGGCGGTGCGATGGACCAGGCGGCATTGAGAATGATCAATATGTTAGTTGGAAACGAAGAGAATGAAGCTGGACTCGAAATTACAATGATGGGACCGAAACTACTCATCAAAAAAACAACATTGCTAGCAATTGGCGGTGCGAATATGGAGCCGTTGTTAAATGGAGAACCAGTTCCATTATGGCGACCTATATTAGCGAAAGAAGGAAGTATGCTTTGTTTTGGAAAGGCGCCGTTTGGATGCCGGACATATGTAGCATTTGCTGGTGGAATCCATGTTGCAAAGAGTATGGGAAGTAAAAGTACATATGTGAAAGCAGCAATAGGCGGAATAGAAGGGCGAGCCTTGAAAAAGGGGGATCTTTTTCAAATTGGTACACCGTCAAACCTTGGTGAGAGTATGATTCAAAATTTGATAGAGGAAGAAAGAATTGTAACGCGCTGGGGTATATGTAACCATGTTTTACCTACATATAGTCGCAATCCAAAGATTCGTGTTCTTCTAGATTTTGAATGGAATCATTTTAAGAGTGAAAGTTTAGAAGCATTCTTTACACAAGAATATAAAATTTCGAATTATGCTGACCGTATGGGCTATCGGCTAGAAGGCGAGGAATTAGAAAGAATCGAACAGTCCGATATTTTATCAAGTGCAGTTACGTTTGGAACAATCCAAGTGCCGTCTGGGGGCCATCCAATTATTTTAATGGCAGATAGACAGACGACAGGTGGATATCCGCGAATTGGAAATGTCATATCAGTTGATTTACCGATTCTTGCACAATTGAAACCAGGCGACTATGTGACGTTTGTAAAGACTTCTATAACAGAAGCGACAGAGTTGTACATAGAGCAAGAACAAAATATGAAGCTATTAAAGAGATGTATTACTTTACGAGCTTAAATAGGAGGAAAAATAAAATATGGTTACCGTTGATTTAAACTGCGATTTAGGCGAAGGGTTTGGTGCATATCAAATTGGAAACGATGATCAAATTCTTCCGTTTGTTTCATCAGTAAATATTGCGTGTGGTTTTCATGCTGGCGATCCAACTGTTATGCGTCAAACGGTAGAAAAAGCATTGAGAAATAATGTGGAAATCGGTGCTCACCCTGGCTTTCCTGATTTATTAGGGTTTGGAAGAAGAATGATGCGCGTCTCACCAGATGAAGTATATGACTATGTTTTATACCAAATTGGAGCATTAGATGGATTTGTCAGAGCGGCAGGAGGAAAAGTGCATCATGTTAAACCACACGGTGCACTTTATAATATGGCAGCTACTGATCAAGAGATTGCAGAGGCAATCGTAAAAGCAATTCACGATATAAATCCAGCGTTATTCTTATATGGATTAGCGAATAGTAAATTCGTGCAAGCAGCTAATAAATATGAATTGAATCTTGTACAGGAAGCGTTTGCAGATCGTACATATCAGCCAGATGGAACATTAACGAGCCGTACAGAAGGAAATGCACTGATTACAAGTGAAGAGGAAGCGATTCAGCAAGTCTTGCAAATGGTGCAAAAGGGAAATGTACAAGCTGTTGATGGAAACAAGGTACCGATACATGCACAAACGATTTGTATACATGGTGATGGAGAAAAAGCTGTACCATTTGCGGAAAAAATATACAGAATATTACAAAATAACGATATTTCTGTTTGTGCACCAAAATAGGAGAAGGGGAGATATATAGATGCTGAAATTAATTGGAATATTGCTCGTAGCAATTGGCTTTTTATTTCGTCTGAATACGTTACTAGTTGTAATGGTTGCAGGAATCGCAACAGGAATGGTCTCAGGGATGAGCTTTCATGATGTAATTAGTATGTTCGGAAAGTTTTTTATCGAAAACAGATATATGTCTATGCCGATTTTATTAACACTTCCTGTCATTGGAATACTAGAAAGATATGGATTGAAGGAAAGAGCAGAGGCATTAATAACGAAATCGAAAGGTGCTACAACAGGTAGAGTACTTATGTCATATTTTGCGATTCGCGAAGGGTCTGCGGCAGTAGGACTTAATATTGGTGGGCATGCACAAACAGTAAGACCGCTCGTTGCACCAATGGCAGAAGGTGCTGCGCAAGGCCGCTACGGAAAACTACCAGAAAAACTGAAAGAAAAGATTAAAGCGAATGCAGCGGCAGCTGAAAATACAGCATGGTTTTTCGGAGAAGATATTTTTATCGCAACAGGAGCAATTCTATTAATGAAAGGATTCTTTGATTCTGTAGGAATGCATGTTGGTGTGTGGGATATGGCACTTTGGGGAATTCCAACAGCAATCTCAGCTTTTATTGTAAGTTGGATTCGTTTTAGGCAATTCGATAAGTATATTGAAAAAACGATGAAAAAAGAAGAAAGTCAACAAAAGGAGGCGATGTAGGATGAATATTATTACACTCGATACAATCTATTATTTATTAGGTATTATTGTTACCTTTGTGGCGATCCGTGTCGCTTTTGATCGCCAGCATCCGAATCGCTTTGGTTCAAGTTTATTTTGGGCATTATTTTCTATTACATTTTTATTTGGAAATATCATCCCATCTTTTTATATCGGCTGTATCGTATTAGCGATGGTCGTTTTAGCATCATTGAATAAAGTAACGAAATCGAATGAAAAAGAAGCACCTACCGAAGAGAGAGTAAAGCATGCAGAAAAATTAAGAAATAAAATATTTATGCCTGCTATTTTAATTCCTATATTTACGATTATTGGTACGTTAACTTTAGGGAAAATAAAATTTGGAAATGTCTCCCTCGTTGATCCTGATAAGGTTACATTAATTGCATTAGCGCTTGGAGCTTTGCTTGCATTTGTAGCAGCAATGGGGATTACGAAAGCGAAAATAACAGCACCGGTGCAAGAAGGAAGTAGATTATTACAAGCTGTCGGTTGGGCAGTCATTTTACCACAAATGTTAGCTGCGCTTGGCGGTATTTTCGCAAAATCTGGTGTAGGTCAAGTTGTATCGGATTTAGTAGGACAAGTATTGCCGACAGAATATCCATTTGTTGCTGTTATGGCATATTGTTTAGGAATGATGTTGTTTACAATTGTCATGGGGAATGCCTTTGCAGCATTTGCTGTTATTACAGGCGGAATTGGATTGCCACTTATTGTTCAAATGCACGGCGGTAACCCGGCAATTATGGCAGCACTTGGAATGTTTGCAGGGTATTGTGGTACATTGTTAACGCCAATGGCAGCAAACTTTAATATCGTACCAGCGATGCTATTAGAATTAAAAGATAAAAACGCGGTCATTAAAGCGCAAGCGCCAATTGCGATTACAATTTTTGTGATTAATATGTTCATCATGTATGGGCTTGTATACAGATTTTAGTAGGGAGTGGGAATGGTGAAGAGAGTGTTATTAACAGGATTTGAACCTTTTGGTGGAGAGGAGGTTAACCCTGCTTGGGAAGCGGTACAGCAACTTGATGGACAGATACTGGGAGATTACAAGATTATAAGTAAGCAAGTTCCAACTGTATTTCATAAATCGTTACAAGTATTGGAGTCATATATAGAAGACGTTCAACCAGATCTTGTTATTTGTATTGGTCAAGCTGGCGGGCGTCCAGATATTACAGTGGAACGTGTAGCAATTAATGTGGATGATGCTAGAATTCCTGATAATGAAGGGAATCAACCTGTTGACGTTCCTGTTGTTGCAGAAGGGTCAGTAGCGTACTGGTCTACGCTACCGATAAAAGCGAGTGTGAAAAAACTTCGTGAAGAAGGAATTCCAGCTTCCGTTTCGCAAACGGCAGGTACATTTGTTTGTAATCATCTCTTTTATGGATTGATGCATATGTTAGCAAAAAATGAAAGTAAAGCTCGTGGAGGCTTTATACATATTCCGCTTTTACCAGAACAAGCAAGTAGTCACCCTGGGCAACCGAGTATGTCACTGCCTGTTATTGCAAAAGGAATTGAATTGTTAATACAAGTCGCATTAGAAGTAGAAAATGATATTGTAGAATGCGGCGGTACAACACATTAAGCAAAAATACAACACCTACTATGAACAACTGGTATAATATAGGAAGAAATATACATAGAGGTGAGAGTTATGCAGCAATACGAGGAAGTTCGTTCTGTTATAGAAAAAGCAAATAAAATTACGGTACTAACAGGTGCTGGTGCCAGTACGGAAAGCGGAATTCCGGATTTTCGTTCCGCAAATGGTTTATATGCAGATGCAAAAGTAGAAATGTACTTATCAAGAGGATATTATAATCGGAAGCCAAAAGAGTTTTGGAAACATTATAAAGAAATATTTCAAATTAATACGTTTCATCAGTATAAGCCGAATCGTGGACATGAATTTTTAGCAGATTTAGAACGAAATGGGAGAAATATTACGATATTAACCCAAAACATTGATGGCTTACATCAATTAGGTGGTAGTAAACATGTGATTGATTTACATGGCACACTGCAAACAGCTCATTGTCCAAAATGTAAAGCGAAATATGATTTGCAATATATGATTGATCATGAATTGCCTAGATGTGAAACGTGTAATTTTATTTTAAATCCAGATGTCGTTTTATACGGTGATACATTACCGCAATATCAAAACGCAATGCAGCGTTTATATGAAACAGATGTACTTCTTGTAATGGGGACTTCATTAAAAGTGCAGCCAGTTGCATCGTTCCCGCAAATTGCAAAAAGAGAAGTAGGGGCAACAACTATTTTAATAAATGAAGAATTAACAGGGCAAGAGTACAATTTTGATTATGTCTTCGAGCAGAAGATTGGGCAGTTTGTAGATTGTTTTAAATGATATAGGAGAAACAAGATAAGCGGTATTTATCTTAAGTATGGACGAGCGGTTTTAACTATTGATTAAAGCCGCTTGCCCACATTTTTTCCACCAAGTCTTAAAAAATCATCATACTGGTTTAGGGCGAATTGTTCCATGGATTTTATAACATGCGCATATACGTTAGGTGTCATTTACAAGTTGATGAACAAAGGGAAATATCTCTTGAAAAGATTGGAAATGAAATATGTAGAAATAGCAAAAGTATTAGGTGTTGTAGAAGGATCAAAAATTTGTATTTCAACTTTGTACGAGAGGACTAATTAAATAATTTCACATACCGCATTTAAAGGGAATAAAAAAGAATAATTCACATTTGAGGGCATTGATTATGTAAACGGAAGCACTTTTCCTATATAACCAGCGTCCTTTTTTATATAGAAGGATATTTATTAACATATACTTTTATTAATGTCTTAGTATATAGGTGTTGATTTAAAGTGGAAAAGATAGAAAGTTTTAAAATTTTTTCGGGTTATATTAAGGGGTATTTTGTAAATACCAGAATAGAAAGATAATTTGAAAATTAGCATAAGTTATTCTATGGACCTATCAAACTATGTGTAGTACGGATTTTGTTTTTCCGTTGTACCATTATGTAAGATAATAGGAGGGGTGTTGTGGATATAACGAAAACTATAGCGAGGATGACAATTGATGGGAAAGAAATTTCGTTTATTTCAGTGGGAACTTCCGCCTGGGATAATGGACCAGTAAATGATTTAATTGTTTCAACGAAGGAACGAATCAGGGAGTATTATACACTTCTATGGTCACAACAAACAGTGGCAATTGTAATACATTTTCTTCGTGGTGCGGTTCAAGTGAAATTTGCTAAAGTTATTGGGATCACAGATGATCCAACAGGAGAGTATATATATCATTTTTATTGGGGATAAAAAACAAATTCAACATTTCAGTGTGTTTAACTTTGATTAATAAATGAAGTAGTATCAATTTTCTTAGGCGCTACCGTGATCGGTACAGCGTCTTATTATTTATTGGGGAGGTAGTAAATGAATTGGATTAATAAATGAAGATAAGTTTTTCAGAAAAGGGTGTTTATCTCGTTTCCTTCTTTAAAATTTAAATTTTCATAATTTTCTTTATAAATACTATAAATTATATTATCTATGTGCTTTAATATAATTAACAGAAAAGATTTTCGTATCCAAATAAGAAAGTGTGGTTTTATTTTTACAGAATTTGTGGGCAATCATTTCCGGCTAATGAAAGGAAACGACTTTAAATGGTGAGAGAGGAAAGAAAAATGAAAAAGAAGGAATCAAAACGAAAAAAGAAAACCCATATTCCCTTCCGATTAAATGTACTATTTTTCTTTGTATTTCTTATGTTTTCAACGGTTATTATTCAGCTAGGTAAGGTCCAAATTATTGATGGTGAGACGTACAAAAATGAAGTGGAAAAAAAGGAAGAGAAAACGGTAAGTACTCCTGTCCCGCGTGGGAAAATTTTTGATCGAGAAGGGCATGCGGTTGTTGATAATAAATCACTGAGGACCATTACATATACAAAAATGAAAGGTGTTACTGGGGAAGAGATTTTACATACTGCAAAACAACTTGCTGGAATGATTGAAATGCCGCAAGAATCGATGGATAAATTAACAGAGGTAGATAAGAAAGATTTTTGGATGCAGTTAAATAAGAAGCGTGCAATAGCGAAGGTAACAAAGGAAGATGAGCAAAAGTTAAGAGCTAAAAAATTAGAAGGAAAAGATTTTGATAAAAAAGTAGAAGAGTTGAGAAGGGAACGTATTACAGCGGAAGAGTTAAAGGAACTTACCCCGAAAGATATGAAAGTATTAGCAATTAAAAGTAAAATGAGCGCAGGTTACAATATGATTCCAAAAGTAATTAAAAAGGATGTGAATCTTAAAGAATATGCAGTAGTGAGTGAACGTTTAGCAAATCTCCCAGGTGTTGATACAGCTGTTGATTGGGAACGTGAATATCCATATGGCAAAATACTTCGCTCTGTACTTGGGAATGTTTCTAGCGCTGATGAAGGATTACCGAAAGAACAGTTAGATTACTATTTAGTTCGTGAGTACAACCGCAATGATCGCGTGGGGAAAAGTTATATTGAAAAGCAGTATGAAGATACGTTGCACGGTATAAAAGAACAATCAAAAAACATAACGGATAAGGAAGGAAATATCATTCACACCGAACAAGTTGTAAAAGGGAAAAGCGGCAATAATTTAATGTTATCGATTGATATGGAATTACAGAAGCGAGTGGATGAAAGTATCGAAAGAAATTTAATGGCTTTTAAAGCTTCCGAGCCAATGATGGATCGCGCTTTCGTTGTTATGATGAACCCGAAGACAGGAGAGCTATTATCTATTTCAGGGAAAAAACTAGTAAATAAAGATAGAAATATGCAAGTGGAAGATTATGCGCTTGGCACGATGACGAGCTCTTATGAATTAGGATCAACAGTCAAGGGAGCTACATTACTAACAGGTTACCAAACGGGTGCGATTCAACTAGGAACTCGTTTTGTTGATGCGCCAATGACATTTAAAGGGACAAAACCAAAGAAATCCTGGAAAGATTTTGGCGACATTGATGATTTGAGAGCTTTGCAAGTATCTTCTAACGTATATATGTTTAACACTGCTTTACAGATTGCGGGTGTTAATTATGTACCAGATAGTCCGCTAAATATTAAACAAGAGGCTTTTAATAAAATGCGTTACCACTTCGGACAGTTTGGTTTAGGGGTTCCAACAGGTATTGATTTACCAAATGAAACAGTGGGACAAATGGGGAGAAAAGATCATATACCAGGATTTTTACTAGACTATTCAATCGGTCAATATGATACGTATACACCTCTTCAACTTGCACAATACATTTCGACGATTGCCAACGGCGGTTATCGTATGAAGCCACAAATTGTACAAGAGATTAGAGAACAATCGAATAAAGAGGGGGAAACTGGAAAAGTTGTTCAATCGATGGAACCGGTCATTTTAAATCGTATAGATATGGATATTTCCTATATAAATCAAGTAAAAGAAGGATTTAAAAAAGTATTTCAAGAAACTGATGGAACCGGTGTAGCCCACTTTCAAAATCTTCCTTATAAGCCTGCTGGAAAAACAGGGACGGCGGAAACTGTATACGGTGGCGATAGTGATGTAGGTAAAGATGGAAAGGGAAATCGAAAAAAATGCTATAACCTCACTTTAGCTGGCTATGCCCCTTATGATGCGGAACCAGAAGTTGCATTCTCTGTCGTTGTCCCGTGGGTAAACAATGATCAAGCGGGTATTAACTCTAAAATTGGAAGGGAAATTTTAGATGCTTACTTTGATTTGAAAGTGAAAAAATTCGATGGGAATCCAGTCCCTGTAGTACAGCCGAGTAAACCGAAATAAAAGGTTTTTGAAGGGGGATTTGTTTGGGCAAGAAAATTTATAATGGTAGATTTATTGCAAAATCAGAGGAGAGCTTTGTCGTATTCATAATTGGGATGCGTATAAATAAAATTTTCTCTTTCACAAAATGGATTCCTGTATTTAAAGCAATGGGCCCAATGATACGAGAATTATATCAAAATCCGGAATTAGGCTTTCTGCATACCGAATTCCTATTTAGCTGGCGGGGCGTAACACTTATCCAATATTGGAAGAGTTTTGAAGACTTAGAGGCATACGCTCATGGAAAAACACACGCTGTTGCTTGGAAAAATTTCAATACGAAAATAAAAAATGACGGCAGTGTAGGAATCTATCATGAGACGTATAAAATTCAAAAAAATGAATCAGAAGCTATCTATAATAATATGCCGAAGTTTGGACTTTCGAGTGCCTTTTCTCATATTCCAGTATCTACAGACACAAATACAGCAAGGGAAAGAATGAAGGAATAGTTACAAGTACGAATAATTTTGATTTACAAGCTTACAAAAAAAAGAGTTGTAATAGGTATTTCCTATTACAACTCTTTTTATTTTATATTTTTTGAGATTGAATGATAAAACGGTGTTGTTTCACATCAAAATACCCTTGTTTCATAATTATTTGATGTATTTTATACAATTCATTTATATATGTTTTTGTTGTGAAATCATGTACTTGCCACGGGATGGCTTGTAAATAATAGACGAGAGCGCCGATATCATAAAACCTTTGAACGGGAAATTCTTCGTTAAGATGTAAAACTTTAAAATCATTTTGCTGTATTTCATCTAGAGCTGTTTCTAAATTCCAATTTGCAAATTCAGGATTCAGTGGTACACCGAGAGCTTCATTGATTTCAACACAATCCAGTCCACCTACTTGTTGAGTAAGGAATACGCCATTTGGAGAAAGGATTCTCTTGACTTCGGAAGGTGAATAGGATTCATGTTGATTTAAAATGAAATCGAATTGGCCATCATCAAATGGTAATGCATGATCATCTGTTACTTCTACAACTTTTACCCCTAAAGGTTCTAGTTTCTTTTTGGCGATCGGAATATTAGGTGCATAACCTTCCGTCGCATAAATAGTAGGAGGAAAAGGGCGTAACAAGGATAAAAATTCTCCCCCGCCTGTTCCCATATCAAGCATAGAAGTAGCATGTTGTATAAGCGAAAAAGCCATGCTTCCGTAAGACCAAGAGAGTAATTGACTTTTCACGCGACCCGTTTCTGTAATAAAGGAAAAATCCCATCCGCTAAAACGCGCATTTGCATTTTCTAAAAGTGCTAAAAATAATTTGTCATTTTTCATGTTAAATCCTCCTGTTTATCTTATTAGAAATAGAGTGAATAAACAGTAGGGGAGGACCTCTAATTACAATATACGGTTGTTACGTTTCGTGTTCTAGTATGTTCATATGGAATCACTCCAGGAAAAAGTATGTTGTTTTATCTTCTAGATTTATAAGTATAATACCTTCTGAAAGCAAAAAAAGATGAAGCTGTATAGCGGTTAGGCAAAAGACTAACATGTCTTCTTGTGGAAGATTCAGTATGAGGTACCGGAATCCGTTCGTTTCTATAGAAGGGAAATGATGTAGTAAGAAGCATTCCTACATATAAGGAATTGTTCCATTATAAAAGTCCGTCCATCTGTATACATTTTTGAAAGGTGACAGAGGAATTTCGACAAAAAAGAAGAAATGATACGAGAGAATTATTTTTGAGTATATTCCCGATATCGTTCGCATGAATATCGCGAAAACAACGGGTTGTTCTCGTTTTGTATTCAATTACTTTTTTGCAAAATGGAATGATAGATATAAAGAAACAGGAAAAGGATTTACCTATGGTACTTGTTCTTCGCAATTACAATTATGGAGGCCATTAGCGATTGACGGAATTGGAGGAAGGATACGTATGTTTGATTTTGTTATGGGAGTCATAAGGTACATCATATTTGAAATGATAGTAGAGGGAATAGTAGAGGGTATTAGGTGGATCCGTGACAAGTGGCAAGAGCGGCGTGAAAGACGTTATTGGCGTTGATGTGAAATTGAAATAGAGACACAATGTGTTGATTAAACTTTTTTATAAGTTAGACTGTTAAGTGGAGGTAGTTCAAGACATTCGAAAATGAGATTCATGTTAGGTTTAAAGACAAAGGACTCATACTTAGCACATAACAAAATTAAATAGGTTATATTTTGTTTTAGAGATACAGTTATATGCAAACAATTGGTATAATTCTTATATAGTTGACTTAATCTTATAGAAGAATAGGTACATAGTGAAAACGAATAATGATTCAATTTTTTAGTACATCGAAAACTATGTTAGAAATTAATAATAGGGGATAATACAGAAGGAGAAATTCAAGGTAGTATAAAAAAGAAACAATTCAAAAGGGGACAGAAAATATAATGGTGGATGAACAACAAGAGTTGAAACAAGAATTGCAACAAATCAAAAATAACAATTATGCTGTACCAGAAGATGTAGACGCATATCCATATGCACAATGGATGCTAGATAGTATCGGATCGCCTGATGCTGATTTACGTGATGACTTGATTTACAGTACGATCGAGCGATGGATTACAGGTGAAGTATTTAGACAAAAAGAGTTACGAGGGCTATTATTGCAGACGCTTAGTCCTGATTATTTGTTTTATAAAATCGGTGAAAAAGGGACAGACTCTGTTTTTAAGCGCGCTTTCTCAATTTTAATTCCACCGCTTATTTTATCCGTTCATGAAAAAGAACCGTTTTTATCTGAAGAACAACTTTACAGCGTGGCAGAACAAGTTTTTGAATACGTATATTTAGAGCAAGACGTAAGGGGCTATGTAGAGGGAAAAGGCTGGGCTCATTCTACTGCACATGCTGCAGATGCGCTAAATGCTTTAGCACGTACGATACGAAATCGCGAATTTTCCCATGCAATCCTTGCTGCTGTTCGTCATAAGGTTCGTCTGCACGATTACGTATACATAAACTTTGAGGATGAGAGATTGGTGACGGCAGTCATGTCAGTATGGAACCAAAATATCTTAACCGAAGAAGAATGGAACAAGTGGCTTCATACCTTTACAATCATCGAAGAAGCTTCAGTTTCTCAAAATGATATTTTGGTACAAAACATTCGATCTTTCTTAAGAAGTTTGTATTTCCGAGCTTTAGAACAAGAGGGGAACTCTTCGTTTACGATTGCTATACGAGAGACTTTAAAAAAATGGCATAGATTTTAAAAGGGTCTTTGGAAAAGGTATGTAGATTCTTAATGGAATTTGTTCTTATGTAGCTATTTCAAGTAGTTGATGGATGAAGTGCACTTGATTAAAAATAGTTGTAGATTGCAGAGATGTTTTCGTACGTGAAAACATCTCTTATTTCTATTATTTGGAAATGGGTCGGGATTTTAGACATCCTTTCACAATCTAATGTAATTAGGTAACCAAAAATCACCAATGAAAAGTTCTTATATGAAATAAAAAAGCCGACTTTCAATCCATAATTCTGGAAGGAATAGTCGGCTTTTCTTAATTTCCACACTGTTTTTTGCTTATCTTAACCCAAAAGTTTTACGATTCTTTTTAAATTAACGGTGAATATGGCCATTGCTCCTTGTAATTCCATACCAATTAGACCCGAGGATGAAGCAACATCCCTCAAAACTCATTATTTTTATTAACTCCTTTGATGGTACTCGCTACCCCAATAGCAATGAGATTAATGCAATTACAGTTGAAGAGGATGAATGTCTCTTCAGTAAATTTTTATTTTTAGTTTACTGAATTAATTTATTTATTCACTGAACTTTTTTCGTTCTTTATATCGTAATAAAAAATGAGTGAATGTTAATAGTTATTGGAATCTTCGGATCCTTGAATTTCAATATGGGAGAATAGTGGTGGAAAAGAAAAATAAATTGAAAATTAAGTAAAAATAATATTGCGCTTGTTTTTTGCCTCTGATATATTATATTTAAGTAAAAATTCACTAAATTATTAATTTTATTTACTGAAAACAGAAAAAGGGGTAATCATATTGGTAACATTAAATGAAATTGCCAAAAAGGCACAGATATCAAAAACGACTGTATCAAGAGTGTTAAATGAGGATCAAACTTTATCTGTTACAGAAGAGACTCGGAAAAAAATCCTTCAGGCTGCAGAAGAGTTAGATTACATACCTAAAAAGCAACGAAATATAGAAAAAAAAATTACTAAACCTAAGCAGTACGGAAAAATTGGGCTTTTGATGTATCTTTCTCAGGAATCGGAATTTGATGATCCATATTTTTTGGCCATTCGTAATGGAATTGAAAAGAGGATGATTGAATTGGGAATTGAACTATCGAAAGTGTTGAGACCTCCTTTCAATAAAAAGGATCTAGAAGGATTGGATGGATTAATAGTAGTAGGAGTCATAGGTCAAGAGGAGGTGGAAAATCAAGTAAAGCAAGTACAACATTTAGTGTTTGTCGATGTATCTCCTGACGAACAACTATATGATTCAGTGGTGATAGATTGTGAAAAAGCTACTGAAAAGGTTATTCAATACTTATTGGATTTAGGACACAAAAAAATCGGTTATATTGGTGGTCAATCATATACCATTGGTGGATTGTCTGGAAAATTAGAGATTCATGATGTGCGAAAAAAAACATATGAAAAAATGCTAACGGAACAGGGATTATATAACCCGGAATATACTTATATTGGAAAGTGGAAAACGAAAGATGGCTTAACGCTAATGGAGGAAGCGATCCAATCAGGGAATCTCCCTACCGCCTTTTTCATTGGAAGTGACCCTATGGCCATTGGTGCTTTGAAAGCTTTAACGGATTCAGGATTAAAAGTTCCTGATGATATCGCAATCTTTGGATTTGATGGGATTGAATTATGCGAATTTGTTACTCCTCCATTATCCACTGTAAAAGTTCATACCGAGGAGATGGGGAAAGTAGCAGTAAATCTTCTAGTTGAACGCTTTGATGGAAGAACACTGCCATTAAAAGTGGTGGTTCCGACTAGTTTGATTATTAGAAAAAGTTGTGGGGGGTGAGGGGATTTGAAAAAATTTTAAGAAGGAATGAAAACGCATTCTTAAAGTTAGGTCTAAAGATTGTTTTACAAAAGACAAAATTCATCTTCAAAAAATGATAGGGGGGGTTTATGTTGAAAAAAAGAATATCGTTATTATTAATTATAGCTATTTCTTTTGGAATGGTGCTTTCTGCTTGCGGGAACAGTGAGAAATCTTCTAATCAAGGGAAAAATGGGGAGAAAGTATTACGCTTTGCTACATGGGATACTGGAGAGAGTCTCAAATATCAACAAGATATTGCGAAAAAGTTTGAAAAGGCGAATCCAGGAGTGAAAGTGCAAGTTGAAGCATATGCTGACGGGTTTGAGGATAAGCTGGCTGCTTCTTTCGGAGCAAAAAATCCCCCTGATGTCATGTATATGTGGAATTATCCAGATTACTATAAATCCCTGGAGCCACTTGATGACTACGTAAAGAAAGACAGTAGTTTTAAAACTACTTCTGACGATTTTTATACAAATATTCTAAATTATCACAAATTTGAAAATAAAACCTATGGATTTCCAGTTGGTTTTACCACTCGCGTCATTTACTACAATAAAAAACTTTTCCAAGAAGCAGGGGTACCTCTTCCGACTTCTGGTTGGACTTGGGAGCAGTTCAGTGATGCAGCGAAAAAGTTATCCAATCCTGAAAAGAAACAATATGGGTTTGTTCTCTCTTCCAAAAATAATTCATATGCATTCCAAGAATATGTATGGAGTAATGGGAGTAGTTTCATTAGTCCTGATGGCAAAAAGGTAGATGGATATATGAATAGTTCAAAAACACAAGAAGTCCTTAAAGACTTTCAACATATGATTGATGAAAAAAGTGCTATTGTGTCTGATAAAGTCGCTGAAAGTTTCAAATCAGGAAAAATCGCTATGATCGAGAACGGCATTTGGCCTTTAGAAGATTTTAAAAAGGCTGGCATGGATTTTGGAACTGTAGAAATTCCATCCTTTCATGGACAACCTTCAAAGGGTGTTATCCATTCTGCAGGAATTGCAATGGCCAAAGACTCTAAAGAAAAAGACTTAGCATGGAAATTTATCAAATACTTTGTATCAGCAGAAGCAGCAAAAATGAGAAAGACTGATATGCCAGTACTTAAGAGTGTGGTTTCCGAACAAAGTCATCAAAATGATCAGTTATTAAGTCCATTCTATTCAATGCTTGAAAGATCGTCAGATACTCCAGGCTTTTTACTTACAACTAAATGGACAGAAGTTGACAAAAAACTAGATCATGCAATTAGCAGTGTATTATTAGGGCAAAATTCAGCAGATAAAGCCTTGAATGAAGCGGTTAAATTAATAGAGCCTGCATTGAAAAAATAGTTTAAGAGAAAGAAGGGGATCATTTCATGATTATAAAAAGTGAAAATAAAATAACTCAAACGGTTCCCGAACGACCTATATCGATTCTATCGAAGATTAGATGGGGAGACCTTACTCCCTTTCTATTCATTTCTCCTTGGATCATTGGTTTCCTCTGTTTTACGTTCGGACCATTGGTTTTTTCTCTTATCATAAGCTTTTTTGATTGGCCTATTGTTGGAACACCAACGTTTATTGGTTTCAAAAATTATGTTGATATGTTTACAAATGATCCAGTGTTTTGGCAATCTTTAGGAGTTACCTTTAAGTTTGCTGCTATTTTAGTACCGTTAAACATCGGTATTGCTCTCTTGCTAGCTATGTTATTAAATCAAAAAGTAAAATGGCTTTCAGGCTATAGAACGATATTCTATCTTCCTACGGTTGTTTCGGGAGTAGCCCTTTCAATGATTTGGTCATGGATGTACGACGGAGAATACGGTTTACTAAACTATCTACTATCATTAATAGGCATTAATGGACCAAACTGGCTAAATGATCCAACCTGGTCACTCTTTGCCATCGTGTTTGCAGGTATTTGGGGACAAGGGACTATGATGCTGATATTCTTAGCCGGTTTAAAAAGTATACCGAAAGACCTATATGAAGCTGCAGATATAGATGGTGCAAGTAAATGGCACAAGTTCAGTAAAATAACACTTCCGATGCTGAGTCCAAGCATTCTGTTTAATGTCATTACTGCTATCATTTCAGCATTTCAACAGTTAACACTCGCACTTGTTCTAACAGGTGGAGGACCTTTAAGAAAGACGTATTTCTATGCGATGTATGTTTATGAAAATGCTTTCAAGTATTTTAAAATGGGTTATGCATCCGCAAATGCTTGGTTTATGTTCTTAATTATTTTGGCTTTGACATTACTGGTTTTCAAAACATCTAATACTTGGGTTTACTATGAAAATGAAATGAAAAAGAAACAAAAATAGGAAAGGAGGAATATGATGATTACGAGAAGTATAACAACGAAGGTTATTGTACATACAATACTGATTATTTTTAGTTTGATTTTTATCGCACCATTTATTTGGATGTTCATTACAGCTGTAAAAACTCCTGCTGAGACATTTGTATTTCCTCCGAAACTAATTCCGTCTCAGTTTGAATTTAGTAATTTTTATACAGCCTGGACTGTTTTACCTTTTACAACATTTCTGAAAAATTCTTTGATTGTTACAGGATTAGGCATCATTGGACAACTATTATCATCTTCTTTAGTAGCTTATGGATTTGCCAGATTCAATTTTAAAGGAAGGGACGTTCTTTTTCTAATTTTACTAGCAGGAATGATGATTCCCTGGGATGTAACTGCAATTCCCTTATATATGGAATTTAATCAGTTGGGCTGGATTAACACTTTAAAACCACTGATTGTTCCTACCTTTTTTGGATCACCCTATTTCATTTTTTTACTTCGCCAATTTTTATTAGGAGTTCCTAAAGAAATGGAAGAAGCAGCGCTCATAGACGGGGCGAACCATTTTCAAATTTTTTATCGGATATTCATTCCGTTAATGGCTCCAGTATTGGTGGTTGTCGGTGTGTTTCAAATGTTAGGCTCATGGAATGATTATTTAGGACCATTAATTTTTCTGAACGATCAAAGTAAATACACTTTAACGTTGGGACTCATGCAATTCAAAGGGATGTTTGGAGTTGATATGACTTCTATCATGGCTTCGACTCTATTAATTTGTATTCCTCCCATTATAGTATTTTTTATAGCACAGCGCTTTATCCTGGATGGCGTTCAAAATACAGGTATCAAATAATGTTTATTTCCTACCTGATCAAGGAAGACAGAAAGGGGGGAGTCGGCCGTGATCGCAAGGATTTATCATTTATTAGAATGGATTATGAAATTGTTATGTCTTAATTTATTGTGGATTGGATTTACATTGATTGGTTTTGGGGTGTTTGGATTATTCCCATCGACTGTTGCTATGTTCCAATTAATAATGGATTTGATCAACAAAAAGGATACAAAAATGGTAGCAACTTTTTGGAATTCCTATCAATCTAATTTTAAAAAATCGAACAAAATGGGTTTTGTCATCGTTTTAATAGGCTCGATACTTATGACGGATCTTTATTTTTTTCAAATGTATGACACCTTGGTAAGTAGGGTTCTTTCCCTTATGAGTTTGTCAATGCTTTTATTTTATGTAGTGAATTTACTCTATATTATTCAGACATTTAATCATTTTGAAGTAAAAACATTTCATTATTTTAAATATGCCACATTAATAGGCATAGCAAATCCGCTAAAAACGATCATGATCATCATCACTCTCATTCTGATGTCACTTCTTTTTTTAATATATCCAGGTCTATTATTCATGTTTGGTGGTAGTGGTATTGCACTAGTCATCGTATTGTTTACAAAAAATATTTTTGCTCGCTTAAAAGGTGTAGCTCTATAATTCAATATTCTAAAAAAGGAAAAGAGGAGGAGAGGCTATGATCGCACAAAAGGTAAACATTGAGGCCATTCATGAAGATAGTGTCAAAGTCAAAATTGATCAAAGAGAAGAAAATGGAGTTTTATTTGTTCATATCCATATAGGATCAGAACAATCCATTCAATTCCCAAAAATTAATTTAGTTTGGCATCACCCAATTGTTGATATTCAATCATATTGGCATCCAGGATCCTCCCGTAGTAAAAGTTTCGGTGTGGATTGGGATGGAGGTTTTTCTTCTAAAGCAACAGTATTAGCCCCGGTTGGCTGTTTCTATAATCAAAAAGGACAAAACAGGCTGGCTGTAGCATATTCCAATGCGATGGATACTGTTAATTTTAATTTGGGCGTCCACGAAGAAACTGGAACGATGAAAGCGCAAATCACATTATTTACAGAGCCATCCAAAGTTCGATCATCCTATGATGGAGTGATTCGAGTCGATATGAGGGATATTCCTTATTATCAAGCAATCCAAGATATTTCCGTGTGGTATGAGGAAATGGATGGATATGGGCCATCCTTTGTTCCAGAAACTGCGAAGCTTCCTATGTATTCGACATGGTATAGCTTCCATCAGGACATATCTGATGATGAAATCGAGAAACAATGTGAGATTGCGAAACAGTTAGGTTGTGGAGCTGTTATCGTTGACGATGGCTGGCAGACAGAAGATGATCATCGTGGTTATGCTTATTGTGGAGATTGGGAAGTGTCTCCTAAAAGAATCGTGGGCATGAGAGAACATGTTGAGAGAGTACATGATTTAGGGATGAAATATTTATTGTGGTATAGTGTACCATTTGTGGGAATCTATTCAAAGACATGGGAGCGATTCCAAAGTAAAATTTTATATTTCAGTGATCATCTCCAGGCAGGAGTTTTGGATCCACGTTACCCAGAAGTCAGGGAATATTTGATATCTACTTACGAAAAAGCTCTGAAAGAGTGGGATCTAGACGGATTTAAATTTGATTTTATTGATTTATTTGATTTAAATCGAGCGAAGGGCCAAGCAATTCAATTTGATCCAGAACGGGATTATGAATCCGTACAGGAAGCAGTGGATCGTCTATTTACTGATATTATGGAAAGTTTAAAATTAATTAAGCCATCCATTATGGTTGAATTCAGACAAAGATATATCGGACCTTATATGAGGAAATATGGAAATATTTTCAGGGTAGGAGATTGCCCGAATGATGCAATTACAAACCGTGTTGGTATTATGGATCTACGCTTGCTATCAGGAAACACTGCTGTTCATTCCGATATGATTATGTGGAGTCCAGAAGATACGACTGAAAATGCGGCACTGCAATTAATCAATGTTATTTTTGGTGTACCGCAATTTTCCATGCGTTTTGAAAAATTAAATAAAGATCATTTTGAAATGGCAAAGTTTTGGCTAGGGTTTTCGAAAAAATACCAAGACGTATTATTGAATGGTGATTTAAAGCCTACTGCACCGGAATTACTTTACCCGATAGTAGAAACTGTGAATGATTCAACCAGACTAATCGCCATTTACGCAGATGTTTGTATTAAGACTGGTACCAATATTCCCGAGGAATTTATTATTGTAAATGGCACTTTAAACGAGGGGTTCATCCTAGATTTAGAAAAAGATCTTGTCAATATAACAATTGAGACATACAGCTGTACTGGCAGATTAATCCGAAAACATAAAACCGATCTATCCAAAGGGTTACATAGGATGGAGATAGAGAAATCTGGAGTTCTAATTTTTAGAAAAGCCTAAATCGGATTATGGCTTCATGTTAATGAATGCTGGTATTCAACTAGAACAAGCTGTT
Organism: Bacillus cereus; assembly: GCF_002561295.1. Classification (GTDB taxonomy): domain Bacteria; phylum Bacillota; class Bacilli; order Bacillales; family Bacillaceae_G; genus Bacillus_A; species Bacillus_A cereus_S. The sequence goes on along the minus strand of NZ_NTUG01000037.1, from coordinate 130,299 downwards.
TTTAGAAACACCGCAATGGGACAATTTTTTTCACGGATTTTTATTCTAAAAAGCCGATCCTAGTTGCTATAAATAATAAATAAAAATGATTCACGAGGAGGATAAAAATGTCGAAAATTACATTTATAGGTGCAGGTAGCACGGTATTTGCGAAAAATGTTCTTGGTGATTGTATGCTTGTTCCAGCTTTAGAGGAATTTGAATTCGCACTATATGACATCGATGTGCAAAGGTTAAAAGATTCCGAGAATATGTTGACCAACTTGAAAGAAAGCTTGAATAAAAATATTCAAATCAAAGCCTATTTAGACCGAAAGGAAGCGCTTAAGGACGCAAAATACGTCATTAATGCCATTCAAGTGGGTGGTTATAAGCCAAGCACAGTGATTGATTTTGAAATTCCTAAGAAATATGGTTTACGGCAGACGATTGCTGACACGGTAGGGATAGGTGGTATCTTTCGTAATCTCCGAACCATTCCTGTGCTGCTAGATTTTGCAAAGGACATGGAAGAGGTTTGCCCTAATGCTCTCTTTCTAAATTACACCAACCCTATGGCGGTATTAACAGGCGTGATGAATCGTTTCACAGCAATTAAAACAGTGGGCCTATGTCACAGCGTTCAAAGTTGTACAAGCGAACTATTCAAATCATTGGGCATGGATTCTGAAGGTGTTCAAGAAAAGATTGCAGGAATTAACCATATGGCATGGCTATTGGAAGTAACAAGAAATGGTGAGGATCTCTATCCAGAAATTAAAAGAAGGGCAAGAGAAAAGCAAAAAACAAAACATCATGATATGGTAAGGTTTGAATTGATGGATAAGTTTGGCTATTATGTGACCGAATCATCTGAGCATAACGCCGAGTATCATCCGTACTTTATCAAATCTAGATATCCGGAGTTAATCGAAAAATACAATATTCCCCTTGATGAATATCCGCGCCGATGTGAACAGCAAATCAAGAAGTGGGAAACTATGCGGGAGGAATTAGTCAATAATAAGGCATTAGACCATGTACGCTCAAAAGAATATGGTTCACGTATCATTGAAGCCATTGAAACGAATATCCCATTTAAATTTAATGGAAATATACTAAATACCGGAAGATTGATTAGCAACTTACCTGAAAAAGCCTGTGTAGAAGTTACGTGTATAGCGGATCGAAGTGGCATAGCTCCAACGTATGTTGGAGATCTCCCTGAGCAGCTTGCTGCATTAAACCGTACTAATATTAATACGCAGCTGCTAACCATTGAAGCTGCCATTACATGTAATCGAGAATATATTTACCAGGCGGCGATGCTAGATCCTCACACGGCCGCAGAATTGTCATTGGATGATATTGTTTCCCTTTGTGATGATTTAATAGAGGCACATGGAGAGTGGCTTCCGGAATTTAAGAAAAAAGAGGAGATTGCCTTCAACTTGTAGGATTTTATTTTAATCAAGTAAAACAACGTACAAAGCTATATCAATCATAAATGATTTTTCCTGCTATCAGCAGTTACGATCTCGAAACTACTAAAAGTAGTTTCTATTTGGAGGAATCACTAAATCTTATGCATTTATGCCGCGAAAGTCCCTTGACGATGGGGGTGTAGAGGCTCGTGGTCAAGGGAACCGTGGAATAAAAAGTGTAGGACAGATTTTAGCATAGGACAAAAAGAAAATTAAAATTAGAGATTCTGTAACTTTAAAATCGATTCTTTTCGTTTACTGTCAATGCGTGTCTATAAGATGCTTTTTATTAAACTTTAATTCAAAGAAACATATTGATAAAATTAGCTAAGATGAAGAATCCCCCTTGCTTCGGTTAAGAAACAAGGGGGACTCTTTACTTTTTAATCAACAATCCATACACAAGCGTCTCACTAGGAGTCGTAATACTAAAACCAGTCGTTTTATAATCAAGCTTTAATGTATCGCCAATATAGTCCTTTGTAAAATCATCCATTTGAATAATCAGTTGCTCATCTTCATAAACAACTTCATTTGAATTATACTCATCAAAAATTAAATCAACATCAACAAATATACTGCAAGAATTTGTCATCGTGCCTCTAATACGTATGATATTCTTATCGTTTGATTTATGTAATATTGCTTTGGCCTCATCTGTTACGCGAATGTTCATGGAATCCCAACCTTTGTTTATATTTGTTGTTCTATTATTGCAAAAACATGAGAAATAGGGAAGGATTATGAAAAATTGTATGAAACTTGAGTTTATCGAGTTGGAGCTTAAAATGGTAAATGAAATGATATCGGCGATTCTGCAAATATATCGACTGTTGCTCATCATATATCGGCGCAAAATGAAATATATCAGCGATTCGACAAAGGATATCGACTAATTGACAAATTGTGAGAAGAAAAGATGTATTTCCTACTAGACACTAAAAGACCAGCAAACATTATGTTTGCTGGTCTTTTATCACTTATAGTTCACATTTATCAAGAGGCACTACTTTTGTTTTCTTTATAAATTTATAACCTAACCACAATACAAGGAAGAGAGGTAAACCGATATAAGAAACGAATACACCGTTCCAATCGATCGATTCGCCCATAAATGCACCGTAGTTTTGTCCGAGAATAACAATTACACAAAGTGCAAATGCAAAGATTGGACCAAATGGGAACCATTTTGCTTTATAAGGAAGATCATTTAAATCTTTTCCTTGTGCAATATATGCTTTGCGGAATCGATAGTGGCTAATTGCGATACCTACCCATGCGATAAAGCCAGACATTCCAGAAGCGTTTAGTAGCCAAACATATACAGCACCGTCACCGTATAAAGAAGCTAAGAAAGCAGCACATCCAACGAGAGATGTTGCAATTAAAGCGTTAACGGGTACACCACGACTATTTAGTTTACCTAAAAATTTTGGTGCTTTTCCTTGGCGTGATAATTCCCAAAGCATACGAGTACAAGCATACATCCCAGAGTTACCAGCCGATAAAACAGCTGTTAAAATAACGGCGTTCATAACAGAAGCTGCAAATGCTACACCTGCTTTTTCAAATACAAGTGTAAATGGACTTACTGTTACATCACTTGCTGCAAGACTTTCAGTTGTATACGGAATCAATAAACCGATAACAAGAATGGCAAAGATGTAGAATAGTAGAATACGCCAAAAGATAGAACGAATTGCTTTTGGAATGCTGCGTTCTGGATCAGCCGTTTCACCAGCAGCTACACCTAATAATTCAGTTCCTTGGAATGAGAAACCAGCTGCCATAAATACACCGATGATTGCCATGATGCCGCCATTAAATGGTGCATCCGCAACAGTAAAGTTTTTAAATCCAACAGGTTCGCCGCCCATAATGCCGAAAATCATCATAAATCCAACAATTAAAAAGATAATAACAGTTGCTACTTTAATAAGAGCGAACCAATACTCTGCTTCACCAAATCCTTTAACAGATAAATAATTAAAAAGAAATATAATAGCTAAACAAAGACCACTCCAAATTAAAGAAGGAGTATTTGGAAACCAAAATTTCATAATTAATGTAACTGCCGCCAGTTCAGCTGCAACAGTAATTGCCCAGTTATACCAATAATTCCAGCCGAGTGCAAATCCAAGTGATGGATCGACAAATCTTGTCGCGTATGTGCTAAATGAGCCGGTAACAGGCATATACGCTGCTAGTTCTGCTAAGCTTGTCATTAAAAAGTAAACCATAATTCCGATTGCTGCGTATGCTACGAGAGCGCCGCCAGGTCCTGCTGTGTGAATGACGCCGCCACTAGCAAGAAAGAGTCCGGTACCAATTGTACCTCCGAGAGAAATCATTGTAAGGTGGCGAGATTTTAACCCGCGCTTTAGTTCACCTTGTCCTTGTGTAGATTGTTTTGTAGAGGTAGCTTGATCAGCTATGCTATTCATGTTCAACACTCCTTTTCTTGTAAGATTAGGAAGGAGCGGGGGAGAAAAATACAAAAAACCGCCAAAGGAATTTGGCGGAACGTTTCACAAATAACCACCCCATCATACCCTTCCGTTAAGATAGCACCCCACGTTTACAACGGTACTTTGTAAACGTGACAGTTCTGTTCCTATTCGGAGACAGCCCCAGCTCATACTTCCAGAGAAGAAATATAAACTTCGGCAGCATTTCCTTTTAAACAGATTCATTGACATTCTCTGTGTCTCATCCGTTTTACTCATAAATGCCGCAACCTCTACCTCATCGGATTGATGAGGATTTATTTATTGCTATGATTTTTGATATATGGCAATTGTAATTAGTTTCTGAAAATATTGCAAGGAATTTTTGTAGGAAAATATCACAAATAATCGGTTATTGTATAGGAAACGTTTTCAAAACTCCGCCCGAACCAACCTACTTAGATATGTAAAAAATGAAGAAAAAATTGTTATACAAATGTTTCGCAAAAAGATAGGGAAAATCCTTTAAAATTAAAAGAAAATTCTGAAAAATAAAATTCGACACAGGTTATGGCGAATTTTATTTCGAAAAGAAATAAAAAAAGTAAGCAAATACATCATTTGCTTACCTTACTATTTTTCGTTTATGGCAAAACCCGTTTTTGTCCAGTCGTATAACCAACATTTTGTTTTGTAGATGGAGAATGCTTTCGAACTGAAATGAAAAGAGCAATAATAACGACAAGACCAACTGCAACATAGGAAAGGTTAATAATGGTTGGATCTACTTTAAATGATGTAAGCAGTGTCCGGATATTTGTAAAAATAATGAGTCCGCCAACGAGTACGCCAAGTAAATGAGAAGGGACAATTCGTACTAACCACGCAGCGAGTGGGGCTGCCAAAATGCCACCTAACATAAGAGCGAATACCCAAACCCAACTAACTTGCTCCCACCCTAAGGAGATGAAAAATCCAATTGTTGCGGCTAAAGATACTGGAAACTCACTTGTATCAACGGAGCCGATCACTTTTCGCGCTTCATTTCCTCGTGCAAGAAGTACTGGTGTTGTAATCGGCCCCCAGCCGCCTCCACCAGTTGAATCAACAAATCCGGCGAATAATCCAAGTGGTATAAGTTGTTTACTAGACATACGTTTATTTGATTTCACAATCTGTTTTTGAATAATAAATCGCAATAAAATATAGACGCCTAACGTAAATAAAAAGAGTGAAATGTACGGTTTAATTAAGTCACCAGGTAAGTTACTTAAAAAGCATGCGCCAACAAAAGCTCCAATTGCACCAGGTAGTGTAAGCCGGGAAACAGTGTACTTATCAACGTTTCCAAATCGAATGTGAGATACACCAGAAGCTGCGGTTGTCACAACTTCTGCTAAATGAACGGAAGCGGAAGCGACTGCTGGTGCAATTCCGAACATTAATAATAATGAGGAAGACGTTACGCCGTACGCCATTCCAAGTGCTCCATCAATCAATTGAGCAAAAAAACCAATAATAGCAAAGACAATTAATTTTTGCATATAAAATCCCCCTGTAATCATGAATGAAAAAAGGCTCTTTTCTCGAGTGAGAAAAGAGCCTTTGGTTTTTCCAATCAGCTTCGTGTTAATTTTTTATTATTATAATGCATATTAATCTGATAAATCAACTAGGTTTTAAAAGTTTTTTGAATTGATTGAAATAACAGAACGGTTATATAATAAAAAGGGGGAAGAAATCATGTTAGCATTTGATCATCTTGTTCATATTGTGAGATGCGCGCCAAAAGAAGCGGAAGAACAAATGAAGGAACTTGGATTCCATACGGTGCAAGGCGGAGAACATACAAACTGGGGAACATGGAATAGTTTATGTTATTTTGATTTATCGTATATTGAATTTTTAGCAGTTAGGAATGAGGAGAAAGCAAAACAAGCGGATAATCCACTCGTTTTGGAGACTGTAGAGAGATTACAAAACGGAGAAGGAATGCTCCAAATTGCTCTTCGTACAAATCGTATTGAAGAATTAGCTACAAAACTTGTAGAAAAAGGCTTGCAAGTGAAAGGACCATTCGAAGGAAAGCGAATGAGAAACGACGGTCATCTGATCGAATGGAAAATGTTATTTGTGGAGCAGGAAGAAAATGGTCCGAAATTACCTTTCTTTATACAGTGGGAAGAAGTTGATGAGGATAGAAGGAGAGATTTACAAGAAGTAGGTGTCATTGCCCCGCATCGCAATGATGTAACAGAAATACAAACCATATACTATGCTGTGAAAAATGTACGTGAAACAGTAGGAAGATGGAAAGAAATCCTTGAGGTACAAGTAACTTCACTAAAAACTCGTAAAGATTGGAATGCACGTTGTCAAAATATTGTACTTAAAAATGTAATGATTCAATTTTGTGAGCCAATTGGTGAAGGGTTTGTACAAGAACGGTTAGCCAAACATGGGGAATATCCTTTTGCAGTGGAATTACAAGGAGCGAATCATCAGAAGAGTCAAAAACAAGTGTTAGGTAGTGTATACATCTATTAACCGGAGGAATCGACGTGCAGGAAGTGTTAACTGAATTAGAAAAACGATTGAATTGGCCTCACATCGTAAAGTGTACCGTTATTTCAAAGGGGTTTTCGCCAGATCAAAAGTATAAAATTGAACTAGAAAACCGTGAGCGTTATTTTATAAAAGTGTGCGATCGTGTAGCTCGTGAACGTAAACAGGAAGAATATGAATATATGCGTCGTTTGGAATTATTAGAGGTGCCAATGCCTAAACTACTTCATTTTGTAAATCTTGATTCATGCAACCAATGTGTACAAGTGTTTGAATGGATTGATGGAGAAGATGGGGAAGACATACTTGGGAAGTTAACTGAGAAAGAGCAATACATAGCTGGAAAAAGAGCAGGACAAGTATTAAAGACAATTCATAGTGTAAAGGTAAAGAGTGTAGAAGAATCTTGGGAAACGTTACGTTGGAATAAATATGAGAGATACTTGCAAGCATTAGAAGAATATGAGACTGATTTTATGGATATACAGCGAGTGTTAACCTTTGTAGAAAATCATAAACATTTATTACAAGACCGTCCGGTTGTCTTTTTACATGACGATTTTCATCCAGCCAATCTTATGCTTCATCGTAATGAGTTTCGTGCTGTTATTGACTTTGCAAGATTTGATTTTGGGGATCCGATTCATGATTTTTACAAGGTACCCTTGTTTACAGTAGATACGAGCGTATCATTTGCTGTTGGCCAAATCCACGGATATTGCGATGGTGAACCGCCTCTTCATTTTTGGAAGTTATATGCATTGTACGCAGCGATGATTTTTCCCGCAGATATTGTGTGGACACACCGAATCACACCTAACTTAGTAGAGGAAATGGAAATAAGATTAAGAAGAATTGTAGAAGAACATAATGGCTTTACAGCTTATATCCCAAATTGGTATAAATCTTTTCATAAAGATATAATAAATATAGAATAACAGGAGGTGTACATATGGATAAAATAGCAGTTATTTCAGATATTCACGGTAATATTCCTGCGCTAGAGGCAGTGCTTGAAGATATAAAATTAAGAGGAATAGAGCGGATTTTTTGTTTAGGTGACTTAGTAGGGAAAGGACCACAGTCTAGCGATGTCATTGATATCGTTCGCAAAGAATGCGAGCAAGTTGTGATGGGAAATTGGGATGACTTTATCACAAAACCAACTGAATTTGAGACGCTAAAGTGGCATCAAAAGCAGCTTACAGAAGAACATGAGAACTATTTAAGAGAACTACCATTTTCAATTGAGTTTATGATGAGCGGGAAATTCATTCGAATGTTTCATGCTTCGCCTCGAAGTTTGTATGAAAGAATTCAACCGTATGCATCAGGAGAAGAACGCGTAAGCATGTTTGAAAATAGTAACCTTACTGAAAACATCGAGGCTGAAAGAACACCAGATGTCGTTTGTTATGGAGATGTTCATCAAGCGTTTGTTCAAAATTTTAGAGGGAAAACGTTATGTAACGCAGGAAGTGTAGGGAATCCACTTGAGATTACACAAGCTTCTTATTTGATTTTTGAAGGGCTGTATAATCAAAAAGAAGCAGGGAGTTTTTCCATTCAACTTGTCCGTGTTCCGTACGATATTGAACGAGCGATTCAACTAGCGAAAGACGTCAACATGCCAGAGCTTGATGAATATGCACAAGAACTAACTACCGCGAAGTATCGTGGGTTGAAAAAATAGATAATCCTAAAAAATTAAAATATTATAAGTGAAGATTACTATGCATTTGTATATTTCTTCCTATGCATAATGTATAATGAATATATACATAGAATTTTCTGATAAACAAAAAGCATAGGGGGCTATTTTATGAATAAAACCTTTAAAATACTAATGAAAATCACACCGCCTCTCAGTATATTTTTTATCTTAATCGGCTTAACGCTTGGAGTAATAGGGGTATTGGATCATAATATAAAAACAATAACGGGATCACTATTTATCATTGCACAAGCCATAATTGCAATTATATATACGAAGTCTTTTAAGAGAATATGGGGTCAGTAAGTTTGAAATAAACAGGTGCAAGGAAGCTTTCTTGCACCTGTTTTATGTTCATTTTATTTTAGACAATTTGTCATAGCTGCATGTAAACGCGAAATCCCCTCATCTATTTGATCCATATCTACTTTCCCATACGACAGGCGAATATAACCATCTTTCGCACCAAAAATACTGCCAGGCATAAAGGCTACTTGCTGTTTTAAGCTTTGCATAATAAGCTGCTTTTCGTTAATAGGTTCTTTTAATTTCCCCCATATGTAAATCCCGCCATTTGGATTTGAAAAAGAAATATGATCTTGAAGATAGTAGTTTAAGGAATCGACAAGAGTGTCCCTTTTTTGTATGAGCTGCCTTCGTAATTGATCCATATGTATATCGAAAGGAACAGTTTCAAAAAATTGCTGCATAAGCCACTGCGGAAAAATACTCATTCCTAGCTCCATTTGATGCCGTGCATCTGATAATCTTTCTATGACTGACTGCGGAGCAACAAGCCAGCCGATTCGAAGTCCAGGCGCAATCATTTTCGATAACGAATGAACATAAATGACAGTGCCGTTCTCATCAATCGATTTCAAAGTCGGGCAAGGTTGTTTATTTTCCAATGTTAATAAGCTGGAAGGGTCATCCTCAACGATTGGAATTCGCAAGTCTGCACAGAGTGATAACAATTTCTTTCTCCGCTTTGGATGAAGCATCGTACCTGTTGGGTTTTGGAAATTTGGATTTAAAAAAATCATTTTAATACGATGTTTTCGGTATAGTTCTTGTACATCTTCTGGGTCAATGCCATGTTCATCAACAGGCAACGGGAAAATACGAATACCTGCAGATTGGAAAAGCGGTAATGAGTAACAATGTGATGGGCTTTCAAATGCAACTGCATCACCTGGGTTTAATAAACATTGAACGATAAGATGAAGCGCTTGTTGTGCTCCAGAAGTAATCATAATCGACTGTTCGGTCGCTTCAATTTTTAGGTGATCTTTCATATATTTCACTGCCGCTTGTCGTAATGGAAGATACCCTTGTGGGTGATCATAGCTAAGTGATTGCGTTAAAGGTTGTTTATGTAAAATTTCTTGCAATTGCTCATGGGGGAACAAGTTACAGCCAAGTTCTCCATTTGCAAAGTCAATGATCGTTTCATTTTGCTGTACTTGTTCGCGAATATGACGAAGCAGTGGCAAATTTGGTAAAAATGTACCACCTTCTACGAAACCTCTCCAGTTGGGCGTGAATGTTGGAGAAACGCCCCACATATGTGTACTGACACGTGTGCCTCTTCCGGTTGTACTTTCGACGATTCCCATAGCGCGAAGTTCATTATAAGCAGTTGTTACAGTACTGCGATTCACATTGAGTTGGATTGCTAGTTTTCGTTCTGAAGGAAGGAAGCTACCAGGAGGAAGCTCTCCATACATAATTCGTCTTTCAATATAGTCGACAACTTGTTGGTATATTGGGATTTTACTTTCTGTATCTAACTGCCATTCCATATATAACGACCCCTTAATGTTTTAGCTAGTTTCATTATAGCAAATTGGCTGGGTGAAAAAACAGCCAATTGGACGGTGTAGTATCCAGCCAATTTTACTATGCTAAGTAGTGGAAGGGGAGATTCGGATGAAACGATGGCAAATGGAATGGCTCCTAGTATCAGTTGCATTAGTGTGGGGAGCAAATTATACAATTGGGAAGTATGGAGTGGCATATATGTCATCCATTCAATTTAATAGTTTACGATTTTTAGTAGCATCACCGGTATTATTGCTTATTACATATTTTATGGAACGGTCGTTACGTATTGAGAGAAAAGACTGGCTACGGTTATTAGCCGTTGGGATAGTTGGTACGGCGCTGTACCAAACATTATTTATGTTATCTGTAAAGTACACTTCAGCAACGAATGCTTCGTTATTAATTGCCATGTCACCTATTTTTACAGGGATTTTAGCGGTAATGCATAAACAAGAGCGTTTTTCGATGAAAATTCAAATCGGTTCTTTATTATCATTTAGCGGGGCGGCGCTTGTACTATTAACTGGACATACGAATCAATCTACATATGAGCACGCTTGGTTAGGAAACGTAATTGGATTAGTTGCTGCGATTGCGTGGGGCTGGTATCCAATTTTGGCACAGCCGCTCATTACAAAATATTCAGCGATGCGCGTAACTTCTTGGTCTACACTAATCGGAATTGTACCGTTAGTTATATATTGTTTATTCAACGTGAATACATTAACGTGGCCAGCAGATGTATTAAGCTGGGGCTCATTAGGATACTCCATTGTATTTGCGACAGTTTTTGGGCTAGCGATGTGGTATGTTGGCATCAGCAAACTTGGTTCTACAAAAGTAATGGTCTATATGTATCTCGTTCCATTATTTGCAGTTATTTTTGCCGCATTCACAATTGGGGAAAAAATGAATATGATGCAGTTAACCGGCGGGTTCGTTATATTTATTGGTTTATATGTTGTGAAAAAAGGAGCTGTAAAAAAACCAGCTTTCGATTTGAAAAAAGTGAGTTAGTGAAAATGACCTCTTTCTACGGAAAGGGTCATTTTTGTTTTTATAACGATAGGGCCTGTTTTACTGCCCATTGTTGATGTTCGTGCACGAGTAATTTTTGTGCTTGAGAAGGGGGGAGCCACTGTAAAATATGGTCTTGTTCAGAAGTAGTATTTTCTGTTTCTAACTTTTTGCAAATGTAAAAATAACCGTCGTTTATATAGTATGTATGTTCATTTTCAGCATAAAAGTATTGCTTAGCATTGCCGATATAGTGCTGAATTTCAATATGCCATCCTAGCTCTTCTGCAAGTTCACGGTGTAAACATAATTCTGTTGTTTCGCTATTCTCCATGCCACCTCCAGGTAAAAAATATCGAGGTCCTTTTTTAATAATTGCTATTTTCGTATAATGCTCGTTAAAGATAACAGCATAACAACTAGGGCGTAATATATAGTCTTGATTCTCCTTTTTAGAACCAAAAGTGGGTTGTATTTTCATAGTGAAAGCCTCCATATCATAATAATTATATATCGTGAGAAAATACTTGGAAATTAAAGGATAAAAAGTAAAAAAAGAGAATTTAGTAAGTATAAATGACATACATAGGGGGCAACAAGTATGATTAATCGAAAATGCTCGCGCTGTAAAGAGATAACTGGATCAATGCATGGTGGTAAAAAAGTTCAAGATGAATTTTTATGTGAAGACTGTTTACAAAAAGGGATAGATAATGGGGAATTTGAAATGCCAAAAGAGGAACCCTCATATCTTTCTATAAAAATATTAAAAGTAATGAGTGTTATCTATTTAGTAGTATCAATTCTTGCTTCTGTATTTACGGTTTCCCTTATAAATGGATCTAGTAATGGGTTTCAAACATCTATAACTGTGCAAGGAGCGGGAGCAGCTACGGGATTTATCGCATTAGGCGCAATCTTTCAATCTGTATTAATCTTTTGTGCAATTTGGGTGTTTATTATTTTAGTAGAAACGGTTATTAAGATATATGAGAAAATGAAGTGAGAGAATATAAAGAAATGCTTTTTAACGCCCGCAAGACACATTGATTAGATAAGATGTGGCTTGCGGGTGCTGTGCTTTTTATTAAACATGGAAATGTAGACTAATAAACAAGCTGTTTTTGTTCTTAAACATAGAATATGATGAATCCTTTGGTTGAGAGGAGGTAATCATATTGATGAGAGATGATTGTTGCTTCAAACACTCTCGAGATTGTGCTAGGTTTTGGGATGACTTAATGTTTTGCAGACGCAGACATAGAGATTGTGATGACCATCGTTGCAGATGCAGACATGATAGAGATTGTGATGAATGCCGCCATAAACGTAGACATGATTGTGATTGTGACGAATGCCGTCGTAAGCGTAGACATGATTGTAATTGCGATAAATGCCGAGATTGGTAAAATCTTTTGGACGAGTGTATTTCTTCAAAGCACTCGTTTTTTTGTATACAGTAAGGAAGCTTATTCTGTAGAAAAATATTACATTTTTTATAATAATATCTATTAGATCCCCCAAAAACATAATCATATTATTTTAATACTATATAATAAGGCTATTGAAGTATTTGAAAGTATGAAGCAGGGGACAAACATTGAAATTATTAGAGAAGAAATACAATGTGATTGCAATTGGAGCAAATATTCTTTTTCCACTATGTTGGATTATGGTGTTTAAGTATAGTACTTACAATTATGCTGCTGGCGGTGGGGGACCAAAAGAAATTAAAATTTCTATTCTATTAGACCTTTTACAGATGATCATTCTTTTCGTATCATTCGTGTTTGCGTTAGTTGCAATATATAAAAATGATGAAAAAATGTGGACATGGTATGTAAATGTGAGCATAACGCTTATCTATTTTATTTTAACTGGAATGTATGATTGTATCATGATTTATATACTCATTATGGAGCCAATCCATTTACAGATGTTGTTTCAATTTATTTTATGGTAAGTAGCATATCCTTTCTAATTATGGTTATATTTTACATCTTAAGTATGAATTTGAAATGATTTATTTTTGTTGATTTAAAATAAAGTTCGATCATTTATAAAAAAGTTTGATAAAAAGATCTATTTAGTAGAGTATTTCATTGTTCAACAATCGGAGCAGATTGTTGAGCAATGCTTTAAAAAAATTGGATTTATAGGTTGAAATTTAGAAAGGATTGTAAAATTCTGAACTTAAAGTAGCTGGCAGGATAATTGGACAAAGTTAGGAAAGAATGTACTATAAAAAGGGTTTGAGAAAATGAAAAAAATCGTTTTTGTAGTATTGGTTTTGTTAATTTCTATTGGTACAGTTGAGAAGGTATCTGCGCGTTCTTTACAATTAACTGACGATACATTAGAAGTTGTTAAAAACCAAGAGTTATCAGTAATACAAGCAATTGAATTAGCATATCCATCTGCTTTGGAATGGAATAAAAATGCTCAATTATTACAGGGAGTTAATATAGACTTAGATAAGCCCGGTAAGTCAATTGGGAGCAATGGCAAAAGAAATTATTGGAATATTGATTTTGGGGTACCAGATACGAATAAAATATTTTTAGTCACTATCCATGAGGGGGACATTGTTGAAGCGAAGGATGTAGGTAGGGAAGAGGATTCTCCTTATCCAAAAAAAGAGTTTATAAAGTTGGAAGATATTAAGTACGATTCGCCTGAATTACTAAAAAAAGCACTAAAAATGGACAGTATTTATCCAGGTAAAGATTGGGCAAAAGGGTTTAATTTTATGATTAGAAAAAACACAGAGACAAATATTCCCCTAATGTTAGTAATAGGTTGGAATAGCGATCAGACAAAGATGAAAGCTGCCGGATTTAATGTAAAAACGGGAGAATATATTAAACCATAGTATGGAATTTGTTGTTTCTTCAACAATTAAAAAAGCAATACATATTATACATGACTAATATGTATTGCTCTTTATTTTTTATGACTTTTTACGATTTAGGTCTTGATAAGAAACCAAAATTACACCGTTTTGAAAAAGTTTAACCGGAATTTCCTATCTGTTTAGAGGTTGCGAGACCACTCACTATTTTATAGGTGGTCTTTTTAGTTTTTAGGAAAATAAAAAAACACCAAATCCAACCTGTCATATTATTTTTTCGCAATGATAATATATATAGCATCTGTTGGATGTAATTTCTGTATTACCTTCAATCCTGCATTCGTTATTTCTTGTTCCATAACCGAAGAGGCAATTCTAGGGTGGTTATCGGTAGGGTTATTTTTCTTTTCAAAGTCAATACATACGAAATATCCATCATCTTTCAGTACTTGTTTAATTTGCTGTAATGAATGAGATAGCTGCTTAACCTCATGTAGAACTAATGAAGCTAGTGCAAAGTCAATTGAACTTTCGGATAGCGGAATATCATCAATACTCCCTTTAAGAGGTTTGATATTTGTAATATTTTCTGCTTTTGCTTTGGAATTTATAACTTCTAATATATTAGAATCTATATCTAATGCATAAACGACTCCCTCCACGATTTTAGCAGCAGGGATTGTAATATACCCAGTACCTGCACCTAAATCTAACATACTATTAGCTTTCTTAATGGGAAGCATGTTTAGTAGCTTTTCTGGAGGTATATCTCCTCTTCTTTCAGGATTATCAAGGAATTCCATTTTTTTTGCTAGGCATTTCGTTTCTTTAGAATTGCACTCTTTCTTTTTCATATAAATTATGCTCCTTTGAATTAAATATATTACAGACTCTCAATGTCTGTAATTGGTGTAAAAAAATAATTAGATTGATTAACAATCACAATTATTTTTCTTTTTTGATTGGATTTGTTTTGCAATATCAATAATATATTTTTTGTTTAGTTCATCTTTCATCTTATTTTCTGCATCAATCATTACATTCTCAATTAAACAATCGTCATTTCTAAATAATTTTTCATGTTCCAGTGAACAACTGAATAAAGTTGTTTGACCTTCAATAGCATGAATGACATCTAAAAATGAAATATTATGAGACCGTCTTACTATACTATATCCACCATTAACACCAGGATTTGATTCAATTAGTCCTGCTTTAACAAGTTTTGTTAAAATTTTAGAAAGGTATGTTGGTGAGAGATTCTGAATTTTAGCTAACTGTTCTACTCCAGTCGATTTTCCTTTTGGTGTTAGTGTTAAATATACCATTGTGTGTAAAGCATAATTTGTGGCTTTTGAATATTTCATTACTGTCCTCCTTTATAAATATATTAAAGACCTTTATTGTCTGGAATTCATTTTAATTTAAAGTGAAACAAATATCAAGGTGTTTGCGTCTTCTCTTTCAGTTAGAGTCCGACTATATTACGCATCTATCCGACGAATCTGTTCTTTACCACTATTTTCTTAAAAAGCCTTCTGAAAGAATGTGGGTTCATGTTTTAGGGGTGATTACCTTGTATGGTTATTCTCTTTTGTCTAATCGAATTATCCTATGCTCGTACTTTTTTCAAAAGAGAAGTTGACCGGTGATAAGAATTTATTGTAAAATAGCATCCGCATGGAGGGAAAATTATGAAAAAAATATTTTTAACACTATTTAGTATGTTGTTAATTGTCGGATGTTCTTCGGCAAACAAAGATCTTGAGAGCTTTTATCATTCTACTGACAAACTATTAGAAGAGGCGAGCCTAACTTCTCCGGATAAAGGTAAAGTGAAAAAAGAGTTAGGAAACATGGAAAAAAGTGTGGATAAAATGAAAGGAGAAGTTTCTGACAAAAAAGTAGAATCAATTAAAAAAGTTTTAGAAGAAGCTACAATACTAGTTAAAAACGTAGAAAAAGAATTAAGTCCAACAAGTCAAATTGAAAAAACGAGAGAAGCATTAAAAAAGAGTAAAGAGGCGGCTAAATAGTCGTCTTTTTTATTGTATAAAACCGTTGAGATACCGTGGTAGCGAATCATAACAGGGGGAGTTTATCGTGTGAAATACGTTGTTGTAAATTGAGATTAGTGTTTATTTCATTAGTTTAATAAAATGATTTTTATATTATAGAAAATTAGCAATATAGCATGGTAAAATATACTATATAAAAATAGATTATTATATAGATTGGAGAATGGCAGAATGAAATTAAGTTTACTAAAAGCGGGGGTATTAACTGGTGTTATGCTTTTATGTTGGTCTTATAAAGAGGTTCCCGCTTCAGCAGCATCTACATGCGGGGCATATGGCCAAATGAAACCGAATCAAAATCCTTCTCGTCAGCATTTGAATTGCTTACTAACAAGTGCAGCATTAAAAGCAAATGTTCCACCTGAAATTGTAAAGGCTGTAGCTGCGCAAGAAAGTGGCTGGAAACAATTTGATGGAAACGGCAAGCCAATTATAGCGCAAGACGGCGGAATTGGGATTATGCAAATCACAAATCAGCCCCAGTACGATCAGCAAAAGTTAAAATCCGATATTACTTATAATATTCAAGCGGGTGTTGAAGTTCTTCGTAGTATGTATCAGCGAACGGACCTTCCTAAGATAAAGTCTGCTGGATTAGAAGTGATAGAAAACTGGTACTTCCCTATTATGGCTTATAATGGAACAAAACCTGCAAACAGCCCTTTATATAAGGCTAATGGTCAGAAAAATCCGAACGCTTATCAAGAAAAAGTATTTGCGATTCTTGAACAAAACAGCTTTTTAAATGATACGAAACTAGCACAGTTTCCTTTCCGTACAGCTGATTTTGAATATGATCCGAATACTAGCAAAAATATTGTATTTAAAAAGAAAGAGTACATATTAACAGGTCTACATCCCTCTATATACCATCTTAAAACAGGCGATCAAGTGCTTGTAACAAGAGAGGGAGTAAACTTAAGGTCAAAACCGACTTCGACATCAAGTGGGAAGCCGTTAAGTAAAAATGCGAACTTGATTATTCAAGGGAGCTTTGCATATGATCAATCTGTAGATAGTAATAATCAGTTTGTTTGGTATCCAGTCAAAACAGCAGATCAAAAACTAGTAGGTTATATTTCTTCTGCGTACATTACGAAAAAAGGTACACCTTTAGCGCCAAAGGTGAATGCAGTCGCAGATAAAGATAAGGTAGTGACAGGAACAGCTGAACCCAATTCAAGTATTTCAGTAAAATCTGGATCTACAGTTATTGGAAAGGGAAAAGCGAATGCACAAGGAGTATTCTCAATTACGATATCTATGCAAAAAGCAGGAACAAAAGTAAGTGTAATCGTAACTGATAGTGCAGGCAATAGCAGTCCATATGCAACAATAAGTGTACTAGATAAAACACCTCCAGCTATCCCGAATGTAAATAAGCTTACAAGTAAAGATAAAGTAATAACAGGAAGTGCTGAGCCTAATACAACTGTATATGTAAAAGTAGGTTCAACCGTTATTAGTACAGGAAAAGCAAACTCAAAGGGGCAGTTTTCAATTACGATACCAATCCAAAAGTTGGGAACGAAAGTAAGTGTAACAGCGAGAGATAGTGCGGGAAATTATAGCCCTTATAAAGTAATCGCAGTAAGTAATTAAAATATTTGTGTAGAACCGGCTGACAGAAGTTGGTTCTTTTTTGTTTAAGTCAAACCATATCGAGGGAGCAGAAGAGGAAAATAAAAAGGTGATTTTTGATAACCAAAATAAAAGAGCGTAATGAAATACGCTCTTTTTGTTTGATTCATTACAAGTATATGATGATCGCACTTGTGACGAGGCACTTTCCAAATCACTTCACAGATGATTTTTCCATATATTTTTCATAAATCGAACTAGCCACTACTGTATCTAAAAAGGCAACTCCCACAGATTTAAATAAAGTAATTTCATCAGCATTTGCGCGTCCTTGTTTATGACCTAAAATAATATCCCCAAGCTCACTATATATATTGGAGAAATCCCATTCGTTTTGCTCACTTGCGATTAAGAAGTCGCCAGCTTCGTGCTGCACACCTTCTAGTGTATCTACAATAATTTTATCGCTGCGCTGTAATGTAGTGAAATCGAGTTCTTGCATATGAGGTTGATAAGAGCCAATTCCATTAATATGAGTACCACGTTTTAAGTGTTTTCCATCAAACACTGGGGTAGTTGAAGTTGTACTACAAATGACGATATCGGATATTGCCACCGCATCATTAGCCGATTCTATAATCTCAATGGATCCACTCCAATTTGGATATAAGGAGTGCAGTAGATTTTTAAATTCAAATGCTTTTTGCAATGTACGGTTTACGAGGAGAATGCGAGTTAAAGAACGAACTTCCATTACAGCTTGTATTTGCCCGAGTGCTTGAGCGCCGCAGCCGATAACAGCACAAACGCTAGCATCTTGGCGAGCGAAGTGTTCTGTCGCAATTCCACTCATAGCTCCTGTTCGAAGCGTTGTTAAATAGGATGCCTCAATTGTTGCGACGTGATCACCTGTATTTGTTTCTGTTAAAACGATTAAGCTTTGTAGTGCTTTTTTTCCTTTTTGCGTATTTTGAGGGAAGATACTAACGATTTTTGTAGATGCAAATTCAATTGGAGCTACATAAGAGGGCATATAAAGAGAGTTTGCCTCTTCTTGAGAGTGCTGTACATTGAGCCTTACAGGTGTTGTAATTTCGTTGTTCATATAATATTGAAATGCCTTTTCTACATCGTGCAAACAATCTTTCATTTTATAAATATCTTTTACCATTTCTTCTGTAATATGAATCATTCTAATTATCCTCCTTTTTAATAGAAAAGGGGGAACTGAAAATCCCCCGATTGATTAAGCTTGTATATCTTGATTTTGTACATTTTCGGCAATCTGCTTCGTTGAAACGGCAGCAATTGCGATTAAAGAAATGCAGCAAGTAAGCACAATGTATAATGCTACTGGAATCCAAGAACCGTTATATACATTCATTAAGTAAGCAGCAATCATCGGTGCTGTTCCGCCAGCGAGTGCAGCGCCTAATTGATAACCTAACGTAACGCCCGTATAGCGAACTTGAGTCGAGAAAATTTCAGAGAATAATGTACCTAATACAGCTGTTACTGGTGCCCATAAAATCCCTAGACCAATAACAGTTGCGATAATGATAGAAAAAGTAGTTCCTTGATTTAATAGAAGGAAATAGGGAAAAGCATATAAAAGCATAGCGATCGTTCCCCATATGTACATTTTCTTTCTTCCAATGGAATCTGAAAGTTTCCCCATAATCGGAATCATAATTGTCGTAATGAACATAGCGATCGTAACAGCGTTTAAAACAGTTGTATTCGGTAGTTTCAGCTGAGATGTACCGTAGGAAACAATGAATGTAGAGAAAATATAGAAAGGAGCTGTTTCTGCTACTTTTGTTCCTGTCGCGATTAATACAGATTTCCAGTGATGACGTAATGTGTCAGCAATAGGTAGTTTTGAAATGTTTCCGCTTTCTTTTGCTTTTTTGAAATCCGGTGTTTCATCTATTCCATTTCGAATCCACAATCCTATGAATACGAGTACGGCACTCAGAATAAATGGAACTCGCCATCCCCATGTTACAAAGTTATCACCAGAAATCATTGTCATCAAGGAGATTGCTGCAGTTCCAAGTAACATTCCAATGGTAACACCTGTTTGCGGGATGCTACCGAAAAATCCCTTTTTATCTTTCGGTGCGTATTCGACTGCTAATAGTAAAGCGCCACCCCATTCGCCGCCGATTCCTAATCCTTGAATAATTCGCAGTAAGATTAGAAGAATAGGAGCTAATATACCGATACTTTCATAGGAAGGAAGTAAGCCAATACATACTGTCGCCCCTCCCATAAGAGATAGAGTTAACACAAGTGTCTTTTTTCTGCCGATTTTGTCACCGATATGACTGAAAATAATACCTCCAAGAGGGCGGATGAAAAACGGGATACCAAAAGAAAGATAGGAAAGCATCAGTGCGACGAGGGGATCCTCGTTTACGAAAAATAATTTGTTAAATACAAGTGCAGCAGCAGTTCCATATAGGAAGAAATCAAACCATTCAATAGAACTACCAATTAAACTAGCAATGAGTGCTTTTCTTTGGACAGAACTTTGTTGTGTCATTTGTTCACCTCTTATGTTTTTAATATTCTAATTATTTAAATATATTACAAAAAATATTTTGATATGTCAAAATATTTAGATTGGAGGAAGTGAGGTAATCTGTAGCAAATAATATAGAGTGTGCTTGCAGATTGTGCAGAAGGAATCAACTAGGGGTACTTGAAGGGGAGGAAAAGAAAATGAAAGTGAGAAACATACATGGGGAAGATTATGTCGCAATTCATGCTGTAATTAACGAATGGTGGGGCGGAAGAAATATGGCCGACATGTTACCAAAGCTATTCTTTGTTCATTTTCAAAAAACGAGTTTTGTTATTGAAGAGGATGGAGAGATGCTAGGGTTTTTATGTGGATTTCTATCGCAAACGTATAAAGATGAGGCATATGTACATTTCATTGGGGTAAATCCGGAACATAGAAGAAAGGGGATTGCTGCTACGCTGTATTCTTACTTCTTTGATGCTGCTCGTGCCAATGGACGTCATATTGTAAAGGCGGTAACTTCTCCAGTAAATAAAAAATCAATTCAATTTCATCAAGAAATTGGATTTGAGATTGAAATAGGTGATGGGGAAGTGGATGGTGTATCTGTACATACAAATTATGATGGGGCTGGTGGAAGTAGAGTGTTGTTTGTGAAGAGTGTATAAATAATTATAAACGGTGTAAAGGATGGTAAGGATGAATACGGTTATTTATATGGTGAGGCATGGTGATTCACCAAAAACAGAAGGAAATGAACGAACAAGAGGATTAACTGAAAAAGGGAAAATAGATGCTAATCGAGTAACTGACATATTAGAAAAGGAGGGTATTGAAGCTGTAGTTTCAAGCCCATACAGTCGATCCATTTTAACGATTCAGAGATTAGCAGAACATTTAGGGCAAGAGGTTCTTGTATTTGAGGGCTTAAAAGAGAGAGTTTTTTCTACTGGGGATCAACGAATGTCTGATAAGGAGCTAATGCCTTTATTAGAGAAGTCATTCTCTAATCCGAACTTCGCTTTAATGGGAGGAGAATCTAATGCAGCTTGTCAAGAGCGGGCTATGAGAGTTTTGAAAGAATTATTGAACACCTATCAAGGACGAAAAATAGCATTAGGTACTCATGGGGCAGTTATGACTTTGATGATGGGATACTATGACAATCAGTACGATTTGAACTTTTTGCTACATATATCAAAACCGGATATATATAGAATGGAATTCAATGGTGAGGAATTGGTGGGGGTTAAAAGGTTGTGGAAATAAAGTGAAACTTAAAGGTCTCCCCTTGATAAGGGGAGACCTTTAATGAATCCGTAGTCTCTTTTTTATATGAAATGTTAGTGTTTCTTTTCCGATTTCCAACTTTGTTTTTTTAGAACGATTAAGGGGATCGAATAGAATAGTAATATGAGCCCAATAATCCATATACCAAACGGATAAAGAATAGGGAAAAATAAACTAGGCATGCTATGTAAATCGTTTGTGTAGTATCCTACACCGATAGGAGAGATGCCAAACATAAGTTTAGTTTGTAAGGGATCCCTATCTGTAAAGGAAAAGTCTTGCTTTTTAATTTTCCCATCAGTTGAAACCGTATAGGTGCGAAATTCGAGCTGATTGAGGTGTGCGTCCGTTATATCATATACAGTATCAAAATCAATATTTGTTTTTTTCATTACAATAATAAAGGATTTTTCGTTCTTTACTTTATCTGTTACAAGCCAATATTCCACATTTCCATAATATTTAGCAAAACCTTCATCATTTATACGAACTTTAAAGTCTTTTAAGGTTTCAATTGTTGTTTCATTAATAGTAATCAAAATATCAGAAGTAACAAGCTTATTGTCCCAATCATCAATGGTATACTTTGTATCTTTTTCAATATGACTCGTATTAATTGTGGTACCATAAAAAGAATAATCTGTAGGTGAGGGGTGTACTAAAACAACCTCACTAACTGTTTTCATATCATAACGTGCATGGAAATTAGAATTATGAGTAATTTCCATTATAATTCTAATACTTACAGGGCTAGAAAAGAGGAAGAAAATAAGTCCTAAAGCAAAAATAAACCACTTCTTTTTCAATATATCACTCCTTTTCTATGTATTTTTAGAGAAAGCTATTTAAGTTATTTATATCATAAAAACTGATTATTCATATAATTTTTTTGTGAAATTACAAACTGTATATAGGAGGCAATTTATAGGTTATATTGTCATCCCAAAAGAGCCATACCATATTGAACAAAAGCAACATCAGTTATTAATTTTTTCATCATTCCCCGTAACTTTTTAAATAGGAAAATCGTTATTTAAAATGAATACTAAATTTATAGGTTATGAAAATGAATGGGGGGAAATTATGAAGGTCCTTATATTAGGTGGTACTCGTTTTTTAGGAAGAGCTTTAGTACAAGAAGCATTGAAAAGAGGGCATGAAGTTACATTGTTTAATCGTGGTACGAATAAAGAGATATTTCCTGAAGTGGAGCAGCTAGTCGGGAATAGGGATAGTGATGTATCAGTGTTACAAAATCGAAAGTGGGATGTTGTAATGGACACATGTGGATTTGCGCCACATCACATTAAAAAAATTGCTGCTGCACTTGGAGACAACATCGAACATTATATTTTTGTATCAAGTATTTCTACTTATAAAGATTGGATTCCACTTCATATTAAGGAAGATTATCATCTACAGCCTATGCCGCCTAGCGATAAGTTGAAAGTGATTGAGGAGGGGGAAATATCTCCCTACGAGTATTATGGCGCATTGAAAGTTTTATGTGAGGAAGAAGCAGAAAAACATTGGCCGGGTCGTGTGTTACATGTAAGGGCAGGGCTTCTCGTTGGACCATTTGACTATTCGGATCGGCTTCCGTACTGGGTTCAGCATGTATCACGGGGTGGAAAAATAATGGTGCCAGGGCGTTCAGACCGTCCTGTTCAATTAATTGATGTAAAAGATGTAGCAACTTGGGCGTTCGATATGGCAGAAAAGAGAAAAGTAGGTACATTTAATGTAACAGGACCGAATGATGAATTAACGATAGAAGAATTATTAAATACTTGTAAAGCAGTAACAAACAGCAATGCTGAATTTGTATGGGTAGAAGAGCAATTTCTACTGGAAAATAAAGTACAGCCATGGACGGAGATGCCTTTATGGATTCCTGAAACTTTCCCGTTAGAGGGGGAAACAGAACCATGGAAAGGCAGTTTTTTCATCAGTATAGAAAAAGCTGTTAACGCTGGTCTTTCTTTTAGACCAATTGAAGATACCGTTTATGATGTGTACCAATGGGAGAAATTGAGGGAGGATACAGAACGAAAAGCAGGAATATCAAGAGAAAGAGAGCGATGGTTATTAGAGGCTTGGTCACAAAAGGAGAACTCTAAATAAGGAGTTTGAAAAAGCGAATAGGGTTGTGTATTACTTAGGTTTTAACCAATTATTTTAGCCCCGTCTTAACATGAGATGGGGTTATATTTATTTTATTGGAGCGGAATTTGCGGAGAATACAAATCGTTCTAAATAGTTAATATTTTCTGAATATATACTTGAATAAAATATATATTTTTGTTAAATTTATCCTATGGACAGAACAAGTTTAATTAAAGGTCACTTAGAAATGTGTGTATTATCTATTTTGTCAAAGGAGAAAAGTTATGGATATGAAATTATGAAGGAATTGGAAAGGAATAATTTAAAACTGAAAGGAGTAGGAAGTATTTATCCCATATTGACTAAGCTTAAAGATCAAGAATGGGTTCATACTTATCGTGAAATGACGGAAAGTGGTAAGGTGAGAGTTTATTATGAAATTAATGAAAAAGGGAAAATGTATCTTCAGACAAAAATCAACGAGTGGTTGGGATTACAGAAAGATATAAAATCTCTACTGCAAAGTAATTTGAAAGGAGAGTATTTAGAATGAACAGGAATTTGACCAAGGAAGAAAAGCAGTTTATAAGGGAGGTTCTTGAAGAGTTAAAACAATATCAAGTCAGTTCAAGGAAAAGAAATATTGTGAAACAACAACTTTTAGAGCATATTCAAGAATGTCGCGTACACGATCAAGATAGTCTAAAAGATTTAGGAGATGCAACAACATTTGTTAAAGATTTTCTAGAAATGAATGATATAGATCTTCATTCTGAAATAAGGCAGATTCGAAAATTTAAAAATAGAACAGGGAAATTGTTTGTGATTGGATTCTTTACTTCTATTGTTACATACCTCGCTTCACAACTTCTACTATCTATGTTTTTAACAGAAACATTTAACCCACTACATTCTAATCATTCATTTGACTATAATATTTTGTATCAAATAGCAGATAATTCTTGGTGGAATTTTCTATTAATGATTACTAGCATTTCTATTTCTGTAGTAATCTCCATGCTGGTAGTGCTGTATATGAGAAAAGTAAGTATAAGTAGGTGAGTTCGAAATGAAAATACCGAAAATTACGATTGTTTTTATATACGTATTATGGAATATTGCTATTTTATTTCTACCAGCTTCGAAAGTTTTCGCAGAAAAAGATATTAAGAGCACAATAGACAACTATGTAGAAACCTTTATAAAAGAACATCAAATTCCAGGAGCCTCGATTGCAATTGTTCATAAAGATGATTTGTTTTATTCGAAAGCGTGGGGGAGAACGGGAGAGACTGAGGAAAAAATAACTACCGAGACGCCTTTTACTATAGGTTCGATAAGTAAATCGCTAACAGGTTTAGCTGTAATGAAGTTAATAGAAGGAGATGCCGTTCGCTTAGAAGATCCAATTCAAAAATATATTCCGTGGTTTACACTTAAAGATAAAGAAGCATCATCGAAAATAACAATTAAACATTTACTTACCCATTCAAGTGGAATCAGTACGTATTCGGGTTTGGCAATATCAGACAAAGAATCTGAAGAGCTCAGTGCTATAAAAGATAATGTAAAAAGTCTATCAAACGTTATGCTTACCGCTTTACCTGGAGAAAAATACCAATACAGTAACGCCAATTACTTAATTCTTGGTGCTCTTATTGAGGAAGTTACTAATCAAACATATTCTGACTACATGGAGCAGGAAATATTTTTACCATTGGGTATGAAAGATGCAGCAGCTGATAAGGATACCGCATATAAGAAAGGGTATTTAAGTGGCTATCAGTCATGGTTTGGAATCCCACGAAAAAGTCCCGTAGCATATGATAATGGCGGGGCACCGTATGGGTATATAGCTGCCAGTGCAGAGGACATGACTCAATATATAAAATTCCTTAGTCGAAGTGAGAATGCTAATTTTATAACTGAAAAAACTATGAAT
This sequence comes from Bacillus cereus, assembly GCF_002561295.1. Lineage (GTDB taxonomy): Bacteria > Bacillota > Bacilli > Bacillales > Bacillaceae_G > Bacillus_A > Bacillus_A cereus_S. Next base: position 104,891 of record NZ_NTUG01000037.1, on the reverse strand, counting down.
CTGTATGTATCACCTCAAGTTCAAACCAATGAGAACCGCTTTTATAGTCTAGGATTAAGAATTACAAATCCGAATTCTGAGGAGAAAATGATATGGCATTCAGGATCAACTCCTGATTCACATGCTGAAATGTTTTTCATACCAAAAACAGAATGGGGAGGTGTGATTCTAACGAATAAAAATCATATTCTAGAAGAAGAAGCGCTTCTATATTTGAAACAAGGCATTATAAATATAATAAATGGAGAAGACCCAGTTGATATACCTCCTAATACACCAATTGTTCAACTGGTTACAATGGGGATCATATGCTTTCTTTTTGTAATGTGTATATATCTGCTTGTAAAGATCAAATTAGGAAAATTTCATAGGAGAATGCTATGGTTTATTTGCGGTATTGCTTTTGGTGTATCATCTATCGGTTTTATTCCATTGTTAACTTATAGTGCAGGATCTCCATGGCATGCGATAAAAGTATTTTCTCTAGATTTAGCTTATTTATCTATTGGAATAGTTGTTATGCTTGCATTAAATGGATTGACTTCTATGCTTATAGCTTGTAAGAAACAACCTGTAGATAAAGTATATAGTAGGTAAATCTCAAATTATATAAAGGTGCTATACAATAATGGACTTTACATTCAAATCGGAAAACCGTGTTTTAACTATCGAGTCGGTGCGATATGTAAATATAATCATAAAATATTAATGATTCAAAATGAAAGGGCATAGATTAAAAAGGCGACGTTTCCTGCGAAACGTCGCCTTTCATATTTAGACACTCATGAAAAGAGCAGCTAGCAAAAGCTAACTGCACGAATCCAAGGGAATGGAGATTAGTATACTCCATTATTAATATAATATTAAAAATATATAAAGGAGTGATGGTAGAGTGAAGAAATTTGAAAAGATATTTTTTATAGTGAGTGCCATCATAGCATATGTATTTGCGGTATTGGTTTATATGGAGATTGTCTCTGTGACAAAAGAAGTTGTTGCATTAGTATTTGTTGTTGCTGGATCCTGTTTTGTTGGTTTTAGTAAAAGTAGAGAGAAGGGAAATGACTGTTAAAGCAAAGATAGCTTTCTATATGTTCTACTTACCTCTCATAGCAGTATAGAAACTCATCTACCTCACGAATTATACAGTGATGTACTTTTTTCATAAGATACTTCATCTAGTGACAGGGAAACAAAAGGTTGTTAATTATTCGCAAATATGATCCTTCGATTCAATTAAAGAATGAATATACTTACTCCACATTGTTCTAATAGGCTTACTAATTTGGATGATTTGCTTCATACAGTGTTTTTAGGTAACACGAATGAACGGATTAATTCAGCAGTTATAATTATTGAGTGGGTTTTATTAAATTTAGAGTATAAATGCACTTTAACTAACAGGTACCCTTCTTAAACAAGTACGCCTATATCCTAAGTCTATTAAAACTCAAAAATCCTCTACTTTTTGACATGAATATGGGGATTTTTTCTTGGTTAAGAGATACTTATTTCCCTCCAAGCACTACACTACATTTAAGAATGAAAAACATTGCTTATGTCACTAACGGTGCAGGTTCGCTTAAAAAGGAATTTTTATAAATTAAGAGAATAAATATTAAAAGCCTATATTCAAGGGTGAAGAAATTATAGCTGGTTACATAAAGGAAATAAAGATACTTGAAAAAACATTAATTTTGGTTGGTTCTACAATCATTAAATAATACTTTTGGGGTGAGAGATTTATGGAAATAATTCAATTACTAAAGAAGGATGACTTATTTAATAAGGCTATAGATGTTTTTTGGAAAGAATGGGGTGAGGAAGGTGGGCGTGCTTTTTATGAAGATTGTATGATTAATGCTTTAACTGATTCAAATGACATACCGAGTTTTTACATTGCACAAGTAGATGATAAGATTATCGGAACTTATGCATTAATTCGTAATGACCTAAATAGTCGTCAGGATTTGAGCCCATGGCTAGCATGTTTGTTTGTAGATGAAAAATTCAGGGGCAACTCTCTAGGAGCAAAATTATTGAATCATGGACTGCTAGAAGCAGCAAAAAGAGGGTACAAATTTCTTTATCTTACTTCAGATCTTAAAGACTATTATGAAAAATATGGATGGGAAAAGATTGGGGTCGCTTATGGGCCTAGTGGAGGATACATACCTTTGTTTAAAAAGTCAACGATTCTATAATTAAGGCACCTTTTCTTCAACAAACAGGTGCTTTAGTTGAACAAGATTAAACAACTTTAAAAAGCCTTACGACATTTGAAATGTAATCAGGCTTTTAAAATCCTTTTCGCAATATCTCAATTATTTCAAATCTGGACGTGAAACTCAATCGTTTCTTACACAAAAATGACACTCTCTTTATTTCGTGAAAGCGCCCTTTCATATTATGTAACTAACCTAAGACAAAGGCTACAATAGCTTGTGTTGTTCTTGGCGGTGCAGTTTGTTACGACGAAATCCCCCTTTTATTATTGAAAATTAATTTTCAAAGCGGGGCGCACGCCGTCACGGGCTAGACTGACATTTGCATAGCTACGAATACTGCAACTTGGACCGATAAAAAACGCACGCGAAGCCTTATTTCCTTGTGTTCGCAGCCACCACCAAGAACAGCCAACTTCTTCGCCATTTTGGATGATGTAGTTATCTTTGTTCGTTTTATCATATACATATAAGCTGCATCCATCGGGCTTTTTCGTTTTGGCGAAGTCCGTTCCAACGGCGCGTAGCAAATCCTTGCCGTGTATAGTAGATAAATCTTTTATTTCGGTAACACTCAGTAAAAAAACCTTGTCCTCTGTATCCGGACTGCCTTCTCCATTGTCCGTGCAATGAGTCGTCTTTATAAATTCCTTTTCGGCAGAATTGAATGCGGCGCTATAGAATTCATCGTTTAGCCACTTGCGCAAATCACAGTCACGCCATGTAATATCTACGCAATCCCGCCACGTAATATTCGCGGATTTACCTTGATATCGTCTGCAGTCCAAAATATACTCGCTCAAAATGAACAGCTCTCTACCTGAGTTTTGCAATATCCTCCACTTTATTGGCGTTTTGTCTGTGCCGTCAACCGTCTGCGGATAAGTGCCGAAAGTAATGATTTCACCAGGCTTGGCATTTTGGTGCGGGTTGTAACTAAGCTTATTATTTTCCAATAAGATTTCCTCCTTTTCATTTCTACTTGCCAAAAATCTACTACCATAACAGTTGCAATATTAATCCCATATTTCTTCAAAGTTCAAAAGAATTAAGTCATTCTCATTCACTTTAATTTTCCCACTTTATACGTATAGATTAATCATAAAAAATATACAAAAAATAACAAGAATGTACGTTCGGTTTATTTGTGAATACAATAAAGTTTATGAAAGCAGCCTTGGTATTTAACTGCTTTTGTTAGATGTAAGGTGTTCCAGATATTGATGGCCTTGATAATTATGTAGAGCGCTAGTTGGCAATTGATGCTGTAAGCTTCGTTCCCTAAACTCCCCCTTGTTTTCCAAAGAAAATAGCTCTTGCTACTCAAAGATAGTTAAACGAAAAATAGGGATTTTTAGGGATTTTGTCGAATTAGTTTCAATAACGATTAAAATGGGGTGAACTTTATTATGGAATTTATCATCAATAATGAATGTTTTAACAAAGCAATTTCAGAGGTTAGTAAAGCAGTATCTTTAAAAAACCCTTTCCCTATTTTGACAGGTATTAAGTTAATTGCTGAAAAAAATTGCTTAATCCTTGTTGGAAGCAATTCTGATATTGTTATTGAAAAAATAATTCCTTTAATGATCAATGATGTAAAGGTATTAGAAGTTTATAAGACAGGTAGTATTGTTATATCTGCTAAATATTTAAGTGAAATTGTTAAAAAATTACCTCATGATATACATATAAAAGTAAACGGAAAACAGTTAGTTACCATTCAGTCTGATGAAATTGTAATCAATCTAAATGGATTTAATACGGAAGAGTACCCAAGTCTTCCTCAAATTGATGAAGCTACGTACACTAAAATCCCCAGTATTGAATTAATAGAGGCCATTAATCAAACGGTGTTCGCAGTTTCCAAGAGTGAGTCCAGACCTGTTCTAACAGGAGTTAATATGTCTTTCAAAGAAAACCAACTTTCGTGCGTTGCAACCAATTCTCATCGGTTAGCGTTAAGGGAACTTGCAATAGAAACAAATGTAAATGGTTCTTTTAACGTTCCGGGTGCAAGCCTAAATGAGTTGATTAAGTTAATTAAAAATGAAATTGGTGAAATACATATTTATATGACGGATAGCTATATCGTGTTTAAATCCGACACGATTTCCCTTTTTTCAAGGCTAATTGAAGGTAATTATCCTAACATTTCAGGATTGTTGCCAAAAGATTCGAAGACAATAATTACCCTGGACACAATTCAACTATTAAAAGGTATTGACAGGGCTTGTCTGTTTGCAAATGAATGGAGAAATAACAAGGTGAATTTAGAAATTAAGGATGGTACAAAAATAAGAATTTTTTCTAACTCATCAGAATTAGGAGAAATAGAAGAAACACAAAATATTAAAATGATTAGCGGAGAGAAAGAATTAAGTATTTCACTTGATGGGAGTTTTTTAATTGATGCCTTAAAAGTAATAAAGGAAGAAGAGATAAGATTAAGTTTTGATGGTTCAATGAGACCAGTCTTAATTGAACCTGTTGATAATTCTTCGTATCGTCATCTTATTTCACCTGTGCGGTCATATTAAATAGATCAGTTCTTTATTCTTAACGGTGAACTTTAATAGAGGAATGAAAAAACCTAATTTCTTTATCTATTAAACTGTCCATGTTATAGGGGACAGTTCATTAACTTGTGAACTGATTTATAGTAGTATAACCATTAGCTTAAAACTATAAAGTAGAGAGGGGAAAAGTAATGGAGATCACCAATGAATTGTTAGTTAAAGTTCTTAGTGAATATGGTCTTGTTCGACCAGAAATCACATTTCTTAAACATAATGAAAATAAGACCTATAAAGTGACGGACTTGGCTGATGGCTGTACCTATTTATTTCGTATCCATCAGCCTTTCACAGAAAATTTTTCAGGACTACAACATACAAAAGAAGGATTAATAAGCGAGATTCAACTACTTATTGATATCGCTAACGACACAGATCTTGTAGTACAGACCCCTATAAAAAATAGTTTGGGAAAATTTATTGTGGAATTTGATTACGAGAAAACTACTATTATGACTTCACTTGCAAAATGGATTGATGGCCGAAATTTAAATAAAGAAGATTTTTCAAATCCAAAAATAGTTAAAGAGCTTGGAACTCAGACAGCTAAATTACATCGATATTTACGTGCATATAACCGAGCACTTCAACAAGTTAGACCGAATTATGGAGAAAAAAGAATAGATACGATGATTCAACAAATTTATCGTGGCATTGAGAAAGGATTGTTCAGCCGTTCTAATTTTCATATCGTTGAGCAAACTTTGAATTTAATCAGCTCTCGTCTTGTGAATTTACAAGGATTAGATGCATGGGGAATCATCCATGGGGATTTGAACATGAGCAATGTTCTTATAACAGAATTAGGAGGCGTTGCTTTTATTGATTATGGCCTATTTGGATATGGGTATTATTTGTTCGACGTGGCAATGGGGGCATTAAATTCCACAGCTACAACTAGAAATTTATTTTTTGAAGGCTATTTCGGAAAGGGTGAAGTACCTGAAGATGTTTTAATGATTGTTGAAGGATTCATGCTCATGTCTGTATTAGGTTATTATGCTTTTCAAATGGAAAATGAAAAGGTTCATCCATGGATTAGAGAGCGGATGCCTTTGTTATGTACGAAACATTGTCTGCCTTTCCTGAATGGAGATCGTATCCTTTATAACTTCTAGTTCGTTTACTACCACAACAGTGTTGTGTTTTTGTTAATTATTTACAAAATAGAGGTTGGTGGAGTAATATTAAAGTGAATATTCTGATATTTTTGTTTGTGGAAGAAAAAGATGAACAGATTAAGTCTTGTAACACTCGGTACAAAAAAAATGTCAGGCAACGGGAAGAAAAAAGTAGAAGGAGATATTTAAAATGAATACCGATAAAAAGAATAATCCGAATTTGCATTTGAGTATTTTCGTTATTCTTGTATTGGCAAGTGGGTGGCTTGGGGTACTGCTCGATTCGCTTCTGACAGAACAACCAGAAGGAAATTCTTTAGGTATGGGATTGTGGCTCATTTTACCATTTTTAACGAGCTTATTACTTAGAACGATTGGTCGTGATTGGAAAGATATTGGCATCAAACTGAATTTGAAAGGAAATGTAAAGTGGTATGTTGTATCGTTATCTATTTATCCTCTCGTTACTATAATAACAGTTAGCCTAGCGTTACTTTTAGGTGTATCTAACCTAGCTCATTTTGAAATTTCTTCGCTATTTCCACTCATATTTGTTTCTATCATAAGTAATTTTATTAAAAATATATTTGAAGAGTTTACTTGGCGTGGCTATTTGACACCAAAACTGATTGAACGAAAAGTAAATGATTGGTTAATTTATCTTATTTCTGGGCTTATATGGGCACTATGGCACGCTGCTTATTATTTAGTCTTTCTACCAAATCAATATTTCGAATCAGTTTCAAGATTAGATATGCTTTTATCGGGCTGCATATTTATGGTTTCATGGACTGTTATGTATGTTGAAATATATAGAATTACAAAATCAGTGTGGCCATGTGTGTTAATGCACGCCGTTGAAGATGCAGTTCCTACAGTTTTAGTAACAATAACAGGGATAATTACATTTACGAAGAGTGGTGACTTTTGGTTGAATCCGATTAGTGGAGTTATCGCTACCATTTTATTTCTTGGAATCGGACTCCTACTCAGATCCATAAGAATTACAAAAGAAAGAGAATTAAATAGTAAAGAGAAACAATCATTTACAATCTAAAACGGTATCCTTTTAGGATGCAAATTATTGTTCGCAAATTCAGGAAGGGGTTCTCGTTACAAAAGAAGGGACGAAGGCTTATTTTACAAAATAAGTAGTGATAGGTTTTTTAGGATGCTTATGTAAACCAAAATGCTTTCTACTTTTTTGAAGGTGTTTTGGTTTACGTTATATAATAACATCTTTTTATACATATGAAATTATATAAAGGGGATATATCACAATGGATCTTACATTCAAATTAGAAAAAACATGTTTTAATTACCGAGTCGGCGCGATATGTAAACAGAATCATAAAATGTTAATCATTCAAAATGAAGGAGAAGACTTTTGGTATGTACCGGGCGGGCGTGTACAAATGCTTGAGAGCAGTGAAGCCGCGGTGAAGAGGGAGCTGAGGGAAGAATTAGGAGTGGATGTTGATGTAAAAAGGCTATTGTGGATGGCTGAAAATTTCTTTACATATGATGAACATCAATTTCACGAAATTAGCTTCTATTATGAAGTGAACTTACTTGAACTTCCTGCAGAAGGAAAGGATTCATTTGTTCTTGAAGAAGAAGGTAGAAGGTATATATTTCAATGGGTGCCACTAGAGCATATAAGTGAATATAATTTGAAACCAGATTTCCTAAAGGAGAATGTACAAGATTTACCTGTTCAGATGGAGCATATTGTTAGGAATGAATAAGAAGAGATAGAAAGGTGGTGGACTTTACTTATTATGGCGAATTGAGAAATTATGTGGAAAACATGAAGTGAAGAACACACTTGTATATTCTATATGAAAACAATATTCCTAAATATGGAATGATAGTATAATAGAAGAAAAACGGGGGGCCGTTATGATTACATTAGAGCAGAAATTGGAGCAGTACATACATATATATGGACAGTTAAAAGGAGAACTAAAGTGGAAAACGAGCGATTCTCGGACAGGGATGATGATTGCTGCTATGTATGCAGGTGGCGATAAACCGTTTCATCTTGGACGTTTTTTAGAAATTAGTAAGTATATTAAAGATGAGGTAGGTATGTTTTCATACTTAAAGTCGTATCATCGTTTTGTAGTTGCGGCAACATTAGATATTCACTTTACCCATTATAAAAAAGCGTTTCAGCAGTTTCTAGATGTATATGAAAGATTGCTTGCTGGCGGGTTTACACGAAGTATATTTACGTATCTTGCAGCAGCAGCGCTGTTAGCAGAAGAAAACGGGCAGTATGACGCACGTATTGAGAAGTCGCAGCAAGTATATAAACGTATGAAAAAGGATCATTTCTTTCTTACGGGCGCCAATGACTATCCGCTTACTGTTTTGTTAGCGGGGCAACCAGAGAAAGTAGATACACTGATGGACCGGGTGGAGCGACTGTATCAAAAGCTAGCAACAGCTGGTATGTACAAAGGGAATGATCTTCAATTTTTAAGCCACATTCTTTCGTTAAATAAGGATGCTAGTGAAGATGTTTTAGTAGAACGTTATATGAATATATGGAATACGATGAAACAAGAAAAAATAAAGGTGAAACAGATGCATTATCCAGCTATCGGACTACTCTCATTGCTTGAAGATGGAGAGAAAGAAGTTCATTCTGTTCGAGCACTTATTGAGAAATTGCAGGGAGATAAGCAGTTCCGTTGGTATAAGGATGCAAATATTTTGATTGCAATCCAACTGTTCGTAAATCAAAAAGGTGCAGAAAGTCAAGCTGCCAATACAGGATTACAAACCATGATAGAGGTCCTTATTCAAGCACAGCAGGCGGCTATGATTGCAGCGATTACGGCTTCCTCTGCAGCAGCTTCTTCCGCTAGTAGTGGTTCATAATAAGTGCATCATTGTAAGAACACGGTCATTATATGTAAAAGTCGATTGTCATCTAGACAATCGACTTTTTTAGTCTGTATGAAATTAATAAGCACGAAGCACATGTAGTAAATAATCTTTTCGATTTAGCGGATTATAGTCTACTCGTTTTCGAGTCGGGAAGTTTGATTCGATTTTACTATATCCGCAAGGTCTAGTGATAAGGACACCTTCGCCTTCCGTAAAAGAATGCAGACTGCGTTTAAAGTTCTCTGTTTTAGCCATCGGCACAGTTCCTGCTAGATGGAAGGAATCGTTATGCAGTATAGGTTCTGTAAAGGTAGCTTGAATGGCCGATAATTTATACATTGCTGTGCTAATTGAATTTTCCGGTACTGTTAAGTCAAATTCATTTACGGGTTCATATACATTTGTTCCAGCTTGTTTTAAAGCATCCATTAATACAAGAGGAGTTAATTTTCTAAAGTCACCAGCTGTCGTAACGGGACTTGCATAGCCAGTATGCGTTAATGTTACGACGATATCAGTGACTTTCCATCCGTATAAACCTTGTTTTAACGTTTGGAATACTGTGTCTTCAATTGCTTTATGAAATGCTAAAGGCAATGAGCCAAGCTCGACTTCTAAGTTATAAGTGATACCGGAATCGGGTGCACCACGTTTAATATGAAAACCAATTGTTGCATAGAAAGGGTTATTCTTTTCACCCATGACTTCTACAGCATTGCCGATTCCAATTGGTTTTTCTATACATATCATTCTTGTATTTGAAAAGGAAACGGCTAAATCATAGTTTTCTTGTAGCGTTGTTTCAATTACTTCTTTTTGAACTTCACCAAAAAGCCGAATATAGATTTCGTTGTGAATATCATCTTTCATGACTTTTATAAGTGGATCTTCTTCCGATAGTTCCACCAGTGCCTGATACAGGTCATGATTTTTTTCTTTTTGCAGAGCCGCAATTACAGCCTCCATTTGTGGCTCTGCAAAGTGAATGTTTTTCAGTTTATCTGACCATTCACCAATCACGTCACCGATTTTAATGTTGCTAAGCCCCCATATTTTACAAAATTCTCCCGAGCGAGCAATAGGGGATTGAACAGCGTTTCCATTATGAAATAGATGAAGCTTTTTTATTTTTTCTTTGTGTGAAATGGTATATAAGTCACTTTGCTTTCGATTGATATCGATATATTTTCTTACTTGTAAACAACCGGAGAATATCCGTACGTAAGCAATTTTTTCTCCGCTCGGTTCTCTTTCAATTTTAAAAACAATACCAGATAAAGCTGTATTTATATCATCACAATCATTTGGAGGAATCATTACTGAAATACCTTCAAGCAATTCAGTGATTCCGATTCCTGTCATTGCTGAACCGAAAAAGATTGGATATATATTTGCATGCTGAATCTGATCACATAATTCCTTTCTTAAAGTGTTTCCATGTAGTGCTTCGCCATTTACGTAGGATTCAAGTAACGATTCATTATGGGTGGCTAGAAGGTCAATATACTCATCATATACATCAGCATCTACTTTGTTTTGAAGAATATACGCCTTTTTTGTTCCTTCATTTTTCACTTTATATAGCGGGAATGCTTGATTCGTAAGCATATCACGTATTTGTTGGATCACTTTCGTAGTTTGAGCACCGCTACGGTCAATTTTATTTACAAATAAAATTGTTGGGATACGTAGTTTTTGTAAAGTGTTCATTAAAATTTTTGTTTGTGCCTGAATACCTTCGACTGCAGATATTACTAAAATAGCACCATCTAGAACGCCAAAAGATCGTTCTACCTCCGCGATAAAATCTGCATGGCCTGGCGTATCAATTACATTTACTTTTAAATCATTTATAAAAAAAGAAACGACAGACGCTTTAATAGTAATTCCGCGTTGCTTTTCTAACTCCATCGAATCTGTTTGCGTGCTTCCTTGATCTACTTGACCAATTTCTTGAATGACTCCCGTTTCATAAAGAATTCGCTCAGTCAAACTCGTCTTTCCAGCGTCTACGTGCGCTACAATTCCTATATTTATTGTTTTCATATGTTAAAATCCTCATTTCGTTTTTCATGTTTATTTCCTCATTTCGTTTCGTATTAAATTTCCGCATTCTAATCACTCTCCAATTTTTAGGTTATTTCCATTATAGGGAAATTTGTTTTATTTGTAACGTGATGAAATACTTAATTTTGAAAAATATGAACATGTAAGTAAAGGGGAAAATCAAGGGTTAGATAAAGATGGCATTATTCAATTTTTAGGAGTCGATATTGTAGGATTCGTATTTCACAAATGGATTAAATGAACCATCTTGCGTCATTGCGGAGCAGGTGGGAATATTGTTAGAGAGAAATCTATAATTGGAGCGGAATGAATAAAACCTCTTTGTAAAAGGAAAGGGGTTTTATTTTTTTATGTAGACAAAAAATAAATAAGTGAAAAACAAAATGGTTGCATTTAAAATTTTAATCGGGTATATTAATTGATGTATCAATCATTGATATGTCAATTAATTGCATGTTGCCTTTGCAAAGGAGGAGTAAATTGACTAATTCATGTTCAAAGGAAGCGATTATTTTATATAAAATACACTTTCTTAATAAAGAAGTAAGTTCGAAGTTTGAAGGTTGTACAGGTATGAGTCAATCTAGGCTGGAGCTTATACTTCAGTTATATGAGGTTGATGAAATGAGTCAAAAAGCACTTCAACAAGAAGTGAATATTGATAATGCTGCGATTACAAGACATTTAAAGCAGCTTGAGGCAAGCGGAATGATTACAAGACGTAAAAATCCAGATGATAATCGGATTACTTTAGTTTCTCTTACGAAAGATGGACGAAATAAAATTCATGCCTTTCAAGAAGAGAAGGAGCGTTTTGCAGCGACTGCGTTAAAAGGTTTAAGTGAAGAAGAGCGTGATAACCTTTTAAATATGTTAAATCGCATTGAAGAAAATATACAAGAAGTCTAAATATAAAATGGAAAAAGGGAGATTACATCTATGAGTAACGTAACAAAAATAAATGATTTTACAGAAATTTTAACAGGACGTCGTTCGATTCGTAAATACGATACAACTGTAAAAATTAGTAAAGAAGAAATGACAGAAATCTTAACTGAAGCAACGCTTGCGCCATCTTCAGTAAACATGCAGCCTTGGCGTTTCCTTGTGATTGATAGTGAGGAAGGAAAAGCAACACTTGCACCACTTGCGAAATTCAACCAACTTCAAGTAGAAACATCATCAGCTATGATTGCGGTATTTGGTGATTTACAAAACTTTGATAACGCGGAAGAAATTTATGGCACAGCAGTTGAACGTGGGCTTATGCCAGCTGAAGTGAAAGAAGACCAAATGCAAAAGCTTTCTGCGTATTTCTCTATGGTTTCACCAGAAGTGATGAGAGATACTGTTTTAATTGATGGTGGTCTTGCATCTATGCAGCTTATGTTAGCAGCTCGTGCTCATGGATATGACACATGTCCAATTGGCGGCTTTGAAAAAGATCAAATCGCAGAAGCTTTCGGTTTAGAGAAAGATCGCTATGTACCAGTTATGTTAATTTCAATTGGAAAAGCAGCTGATAGCGGATACCAATCAGTTCGCCTGCCAATCGATAAAATTGCACAGTGGAAGTAATTTAGAATACGAGAGGGGAAGTACGATGATTATCATTCACGCAGTGTTTCAAGTAAATCCAACAAAACAACAAACATTTGTAGAAGAAATCAAACCACTCATTCGTGATTCAAGAGAAGAAAGTGGAAACGTATCATATGATTTATATAAGGATACGGAAAAAGAAAGTGTATATACAATGGTAGAAGTTTGGCAAGATGCAGAAGCGGTTGCTAGTCATAACACAAGTGAACACTTTACTTCTTTTGTTAAAAAGGCGAATCAGTTCTTAACTGCTCCGTTAGATATTAAGGTTTATGATGGACAATTAATAAAATAATCAATACCCTCTCGATTATTCTAAAATAGCGTAATCGAGAGGGTATTTTATTTTTTCTTCTTTTTTAACGTCTTTTGATAGGTATAAAGCTTATTTACTTCCTCTTTAAATTCCCGAAATAGTTCAGTATTCTCCTGATCAGCATATCGAACCATATTATATGCTTTTATAATGGTATCAACTTCTATAGAGATATCTTCTTCTGTTTGAATTCGCTCCATCCATGCATCAACGGTTTCGCCGCGAGTTCTGTTTAAAGGTGGCTTTAGTTTTTTTTCTAGCTTAAAAATTTCTTTGCGAATCGCGTTCGTTGGTGGGCGCGTCATTCTAGTTGTTTTTTGTAATATCCCTTCTTCTTGCATCACTGTACCAGAGTTATAAAAGGAAATATTTCCAAGGTGAAAGGATTTTCTCTTTTTGTATAACTTCCAAATTACAAATGCAGCAATGATTCCGATGATGGAAGCAGTAACGGTTTGAGCAACAACGGCATCGTATGGTTGACTGGCTTCTGGAAGTGTTGAACTCGCTCCTCCACCTAACTTTCCTATTGCCTCTGTAGCATCATTTGGATTGGTAATAGATAATAAAGCTTCGATACCATAGCCAAAACCAAGTGCTACCCAGTAGAAAAGATACGAAAGTGCGAAGCGTATATACGGAATAAATAAGAAGAATAGAAAACTTACTATTCCAATTGCTGTGATAGATACAAAACGAATTGTTTTTTGACTTTTATTATAACTAGTAATCCAAAGTGACAGCAGAATAAATAAGGCAAATAGAACTAGTACCCATAGAGAAGGTAACTTCATTAAATGAAGAAAATAAGAAATAACGAACCATAAAAAGGCACCTAGCATTTTATGGTGTGCTGTTATGTCATCCCGTGCATGTGTGATGTAAAAGAAGAAAGGGATTAAGACAGAGCTAACGATAGAAAAGATAGAAAATGCGGAACAAAGTATAACTTGTAGAATAAATAGTAAGATGAAAGCTCTTCTCTTATTGCTCTTCATTTTATGAATGGGAATCGTACAAAGAAAGCTAATAACTAAAAATAGGATGATGGGAATTGTTCTTCCTTGCTCCGTCAATAGAGAAAGAAAAAGCAGAAGAAGAAAATCATTAACGTAATAGAGCCATGTTCTCAAGTTGTTCCACCATCCCTTCATCCGTAATCAAATACATTTGTTGCTTCATATTTGGTACGTCCTCCTTTCGGATTCCTATAAAGAATAGGATGGAAGAACGTTCTTTTTTTCTATCCAAATAGTGAAGGAAGCTTTCACGAGGAAGCAATGTACTGTCCTCGGAAATGCGGGCAAGCTCTTCTAAAGCTTTTGCATAGTGTAAATGCCCGTCATTTAATGAAAGATATAAAGGTCCATCTTCAGTAAAGATACTCACAAACAATTCAAAAGGAATTTGTTTCTCTGTTGCAAATTGACACAAATAAGATGTGTAAGAAATTAAATCTTCAATGTTTTCTTTCCAGCCCAATCCACGATCTGCCCCTAAGTAAAGGGAGATTGTCCAACTATAATTTTTGATTGCTTCATATTGTTTCGCTTGCAGGCTTTGCATTTTTGCAGATGCTTTCCAATGAATACTCCGAAACGATTCTCGCTCATATTTCTTTATACCAACAATGGAGGATTCATCATGAAAATAAGAAAAGTTTGTTTTATAAGTACCGATTGCGAGTTGATGTATTTCCTGTAACCCTGCAACACGCTTTAAAGTAGGATAAACGATAATTTCAGTCTTCAATTTATCGACAATAGGCAGATGAACTTGAATGATATGAAATGGATCACCGATCATACATTCAAATTGTTCAATTTTAAAAACACCGCGCTTTGTAGCTGTAAACGATAGTTCCCAATTTTGTTCTGACTTTGCAGGCTGTGAAAAGCGGAAAGAAAGTAACGTTTTAGATATTTGCTCAACACTAGTTGTTTTATTTAGTATTAGGCTTGGATTGATATGTAAAAAGCAAGTGCCATTCACTAAAGGAAGTTTCGCTTTATTTTGTAAATGAATCGATAAACTGCCTGTTTCATCAGGAAATAAGCGTGTTGTTTGTTTTTTGTCGACAATCTGAAAATGCGTATCTATGTATGCTGTATAACGATAAATAAAATAAGCAAATAAATAATAAAACAGAAATGGAATAACGAAATATGAATTTGTTACATAGAACGCTAGAAACAAAGCAACTGGAATTGTTAGTTTAATAATATGATGCTGGAAAAATAATGGAACGGTTACAATGCGTGTATAATTCATGATTGCTCAATCTCCACAGGAACGTCTACTTCCGTTAAAATAATTTCAATTAACTTCTGTTTCGTCGTGCGTAGCGCACCTTCCATTGATAAAATAAGACGATGTTTCCATACGTATGGAAGTAAGAATTGTATATCTTCAGGTGTACAGTATTCACGACCATGTAAATAGGTCAATGCTTGTATCGCTCTAACTAAGGCAAGTGTTGCACGCGGACTGACGCCGTTGGCGATATAATCATGATTTCGCGTAGCGTTAGCGAGCTGAATGATATAGAGTTCTAACGGTTCAGATACGTGTATTTCTTTTGCTTTTTGTTGCATTTGCAAAATTTCTTCTAACGTTATAACGGGAAGAATATTCTCTAAAGGTTTGTTATTTCGAAAACGGCGCATCATTTTTAGTTCATCTTCTAAAGAAGGATAACCAATTGAAATTGTCATTAAAAAGCGATCGAGTTGTGCATCAGGGAGAGGGAAAGTTCCTTGTGATTCAATTGGATTTTGCGTCGCAATAACAAAGAACGGTTTAGGAAGAAGTGTGGACTGCTTTTCGAGTGTGACTTGGCGCTCTTCCATTGCTTCTAATAGACTAGATTGTGTTCTAGGCATAGCTCGGTTTATTTCATCTGCTAGCAATATATTTGTCATAACTGGTCCGAACCTTAATTCAAATTCACTCGTTTTAGGGTTAAAGTATTCAATTCCGGTTACATCGCTCGGAAGCACATCAGGAGTGAACTGAACACGAGAAAAATCGCCACCAATACTTTTTGCGATTGTTTTTGCTAGTAATGTCTTTCCTGTTCCAGGTACATCTTCAAGTAATACATGCCCATCCGCAAGTAATGAAACAAGGAGTAAATCAACCACATTTTCTTTTCCGACAAAAACTGAACTTATATTTTCTTTTAATTTTTGTATCATATGTACCACCCTTTCCAAAAGTAGACAAGTATATTTGTTATATTTTAACAGATTTTTCGGAAAATTAATACAATAATATTTTTGTATAAAGTAAATATCGAATTCTCCAAAAAAATGTATTTTAAGTTGTATTTATTTTGAATACGATATACAATATCGATATACGATGTATCGTAAGTCGATATATCAAGAGTCGATGTATCGGAGGTAGTTATAATGAGTGTGAAAGCACAAAAATATATTCCATTGACCGAGGCAACGTATTATATTTTGTTGTCATTGGTAAAGCCTATGCATGGCTATGGGATTATGCAAATGGTGGAAGAAATGACGAATGGAGAAGTAAAGCTCGGACCTGGTACGTTATATGGGAACACGACAAAATTATTAAAAGAAAAACTAATTGTTGAAGTAGCATCTACAGATCGAAAGAAATGTTACGTGTTAACTCCGTTTGGTAGAGAAGTACTGGAGCTTGAATTTAAAAGATTACAACGTTCTGTTCAAAATGGAAGAAATATTTTAGAAGAGGGGATGTAACATGGAAGTTAAGAAGACGTTGAAGTTTTTTGCAGCGTGGAACTTAGAAAAAGAAGAAGCATATTTAAGAAAAATGCATCAAAAAGGGTGGGCATTCCAAAAGTACAATGTTATGTACACATTCAAGAAAACAGAGCCGAAAGATGTTGTTTATAAAGCTGATTTCAAACTAGATAATCGAAACTCAAAAATGAATCAAAAAGAATACATTGAAATATATGAAATGTCTGGCTGGAAGCATGTTACAAGTTTTACGAAATGGCATTATTTTTCTAAAGAAGTAACGGATGATAATGAACTACCTGATATTTATTCGGAAAAAGAAACGAAGATTGAAAGAATGATGGATTTAATGAGATTCCTTGCAATTATCTTTGCCATTATGATACCAGGGATGTATTTGAACTATTTAGGGCCTTCAGTTAATAGTCCTATTTGGATAAAACTTATTCTAGGGATTTTCGTTTGTGTAGATTTATATATATTAATGAGGTTGTTTTGGAAGATACGAGAATTAAAAAAAGAAGTGTTGTGAATGACTTAGTTTGATGCATCTCATTGCGTGTTACTTCGATTAAAATGGAATGATTGATAGATAATCCAAAAGGTAAGTGGATTTTTATATTACCTTTTGGATTATAAAGGATGAATCGAGTTTCCTAAAATTAAAATGATTGATTTTGTGCAGGTTTAATGAACTGTTCAGGATTCTCCACAAGACCACATACAGCACATTGTACACGGTATGTAGGTCCTTGATATGCCATATGAAAAGCGTTCATTGTTTCGTTTGTATATTCTTCTTCAACGTGTCCGGTTTGTGGATTTAATTTTACTGGTTTTACTTGTTGCTCAAGAATATTAAAGCGTGTCCGATTGGTTTTGCAACTTGGGCAAAGCATTGGCTCCATATGTATACACCTCCATTTTATAGCATTTGTTTATATGAGGAAATTTATGCGGAAATAGTTCCATTTACTGGGTTCTTTCGAAAAGTTTCTCAATATGAATTATTGATTGTTATATTTAAAATTCTGAAAAAATAAAATATAATACATGTATGAACTGGTTATGTCCAAACCAATCTCCTGTTTTATGCCAATATGTTTAAGGCCGAGAAATCGGCCTTATTTTTTTGTGTAACAAGGTTTTTCTTCCTATTTGTCGAAATTTTAGATATAGATTTGAGAGGGGGATGCATGATGAATTTAAAAATGAAATATATAATTTTGTATGTAGAAAAATATGAAGCGTGTCTTCAGTTTTATAAAGATCTTTTACGTTTACCAATAAAAGGTGAACATGGTACATATATTGAGTTTGATACTGGGACAACGATTTTAGCATTGAATAGTAGAGAGGACGTACGGGAGTTAACTGGGTTATCCATTCCAAAGGGTGAATTAGAATCCTCTAATTTTGAAATTGGATTTGTTGTAGAGGATGTGAACGAAACAATTTCGGAATTAAGAGAACAAGGTGTAAAAGTATTGGTGGAGCCAATTACGAAACCATGGGGGCAGACGATCGCTTATGTGTCAGACCCAGATGGGAATTACATTGAAATTTGCAGCTCATTAGAGTAGAGGGAGAAAAGAGAATGGGGTTTCCAATTTTAGAAACAGAGCGTTTAAAATTACGAGAACTTACATTGTTAGACGCTGAAACAATGTTTGATTACTTTGAAAAGGAATCTGTGATCCGCTATTTTGGGATGGATTCGTTTCAAAATATGGACCAAGTGAAAAATACGATTCAAATGTTTAGACAAAGATATGAAGAAGGAACTGTTATTCGCTGGGGAATCGAATTAAAAGGGACTGGTCAATTAATTGGTACATGTGGGTTGCATTTAATCAATCAAAATCATAGTAGAGCTGAAATTGGTTATGAATTAGATGATACATATTGGGGAAAAGGCTATGCATCTGAGGCACTGCAAGCAATTGTTACATATGGATTTGAAACAATGCAGTTCATTAGAATCGCGGCAGTTGTGTATACAGAAAATGAAGCCTCACATCGGTTATTGAAAAGAGCTGGATTTCAAGAGGAAGGTTTACTGCGAAAATATATGATTCAAAATGGTGTAGCGCATGATACAGTGATCTATTCGTTATTAAAAGAAGAGTGGCAAGGATAATATTTTGAAAGAGTTATTAGATCTTGTTTCACAAAATAAAAGTGATCGGTGGATTTTAGGTATAGATGGTTTAAGTCGTTCAGGGAAAACAACATGCGTGAAGCAGTTAGAGGCTGAATTAAAACAAAAAGGTATTTCATTTCATATTTTTCATATCGATGATTATATTGTAGAGCGGAATAAGCGTTATGATACCGGATATGAAGAGTGGTATGAGTATTATCAATTACAATGGGATGTAAAATGGTTGCAAAAGCATTTGTTTCAAAAGTTAAAGATGGAAAATCAGCTAAACATTCCGTTCTATAATGATCAAACGGATACGTGTGAAACGAGAGAGATAATTATACCGAATCCTTGTACGATTATAATAGAAGGAGTTTTTCTTCAGCGAAAAGAGTGGCGAGAATACTTTGATTATATGGTGTATTTAAATTGCCCAAGGGAACAAAGATTTCTTCGCGAAAGTGAGGAAACAAAAAGGAATCGCGCCAAGTTTGAACGGAGATATTGGAAAGCGGAAGAGTTTTATTTAGAGACGGAAATTCCGAAACAGAAGGCTGATTTGATTATAGAGGGATAAACTTTACGTTTATCAAGCTGAAAATACTAATTAATTTGTATATATCAGAGTGTTTTTTGTATGGAAATCTAGTTCAAGGGGAAAACAGAATGCTAGAAAATCGTGTTAGGTTGAATGGTGGATTTCATAACGACGTTTTTTATATGGAAGAGAAAGAAAGAGTAGTTAGAATTTCTGATAAGAATAAAACAAAGGAAATGGTTTTACAAGAAATAGAGTGGATGAATTTTTTATATAAAAAAGGTGTACATGTACCTAAGCCAGTCATTCCTGTAGAGTATGAGGGAGAACGGGTTAAAACATATTTTGAATTTATTAAGGGGGATCACATCGATGTTACAAATAAATCCCACTGGAATGAAAAGGTTTTTGAAAAAATTGGTAAAACTTTAGGGGGAATGCATGCATTATCTAAAGCTTTTAAATTACAAGTAATAAACCGACCGGAATGGAAAGTTGAAAATCCTGATGTCTTTAATCTTAGAGAAAAGTTAGAGCCATGGATGAAAGAGAAATACGAGACGTTGCTATATAGTCTAACTTCATATCGTATTACTCCCGATACTTTCGGACTTATTCATAATGACTACCATCAAGGAAACTTAATTATGAATGAGGAAGGTCGTATAACCACAATTGATTTTGATGAATGCGCATTTAATTGGTATGCTCAAGATATTGCAGTAGCTTTCTACCATGCTTATTGGCAACATAGCGCCTTCAATGGCAATACACATTCTTTTTGTGATATATTTATGAGTAATTTTTTTGCAGGGTATAAAACAGAAAATATGCTTCATAAGGATATAATTATACAAATTCCTATTTTTTTAAAAATAAGAGAGATTTATTTGTATCAATTATTCATGCAAAAATGGAACATGAATCATTTAGAAGAATGGCAAGCATATACTTTACATAGCTTAGAAGATAAAATTAAGAATGAAGTACCGTATGCAGGTATTAATGATTTTTCTGTTTTTTTATAAACGGGATGCGAAAAAGCATCCCGTTTATTTTTTGTGGTTATGTATGCAATTTATCACGAATTTGCCCTAACGGTTTCTTGCAGTTTTTCCATCACTCTTGAAACAGCTGAAATTGAATGGGCTGTTTCAAATTCTCCAACATCCATGGAATGGTTTGCATTTGGGATAAGATGAATTGTTACATTTGATTTACTTAATTGATCAATTTTATTTGCATCGTAATAATAATCTTTATCCCCGATAATGAAAAGTCCTTCATGATGACTATTTAAAATGGAGTCACAAATCGAATCGAACTGTATGAGAGGAGTAAATAAAATCATTTTTGACTTTAAGAATTCCTCTCTTTTCATTAAGTCATTCGCAATTGGAATTGTCCCAAGTGATTTCCCTAAAAAAATCGAATTGTTGTATTGCCCGTTTTTTAACACTTCTACCATTACAGGCTGAATATCATCCATCATTATTTTTGTTATTTCATCAATCGGTTTTTCCATCATTTGTTTATCGTAGGAGTAATGAATATGGACAACATCGATTTTGTTTTGGAGCATTAACATCGTCGAATAATAAAACAAAGGTTTATCGTAATTGTAACCGGAACCTGAAAACATAAAGCAAATCGTTTTGAAACCCATGTCTATATGTGTATAGCGAATCACTTTGTCTTTTGTTTGTACCTCTTTTGTAATTCCTTTCATCATAATCCCCTCCGAAACTTTTAAAATATTATAACATTAATTATATCTATAAATTGATAATGTAATTTTGTTTTATGTAATTATTTTTAAAATTCTAAAATTATAGAAGGTTAAATTCGATTTTTATAGAATTTAATACGTAACAAAATAAGGAGGGATACAATGGAAGTTTTACATGTAACAAGTAGAAAAAGAGAAACATATGACGTGCAAGTAAAGCATTCGATACTTTTCGAATGCGCTCTAGGAATTGCAGCGATTACGAATACAAGGCTGATTGATACGTTAGAAAAATCTCAAAGTGAATGGGAAGAGATGAGACAATCCGTATCGGTAGAAATGCAAGAGCATTTACATTTTGTAGAGAAACATAATACGTGGAAAGCGTTGTTGCAACTACTATACCAAGAAGATTTTCAGGACTTATATGAGTTTATCCAGTATATCAATTTGTTGTCAGAATCTGAATTAAAGTATATATGCATCCCATTTGTCGGCTCTAAATATGAAGAAAAGAGAAAGAATGCAGCAAATGGCGATATGGAAGCGGTACAGGAATTACAAGAAGTAACGAGTAGCAATCCATTTTTCCCTACTTACATCGATTTTATTTATGAAGTGGATATACAGTTACTGAAAGAACATCTTATCGCTGTTATGACAGGCTGGTATGAAGCTGTTATTGAACCGGAAGCAGAAAAGCTATCACGCATACTAAAACAAGACTATGAAACAAAACTTGAAATGAAGGAAAAGATGCAGGCCGAAGAGTTTGTTGAATGGGCAACAGGTGGTGTTACATATTCTCCAGAGCCGAGTGTATATCATGTTCTTCTTATACCTCAATATACATACCGGCCTTGGAACATTGAAGCAGATATAGAAGGTACAAAAATATTTCATTATCCAATCGCAAATGAAAGCATACATCCAGAAGATCCATATGAGCCGAGCTATTTTTTAGTTCATAAACATAAGGCACTTGGGGATGAAGCAAGATTGCGCATTGTAAAATTATTGTTTGAACAAGATCGTACATTGCAGGAAATAACGGAACAATTAAATCTTGGAAAATCGACTGTACACCATCATTTGAAGATTTTAAGATCAGCGAAGTTAGTTGATATTCAAGGTGCAAAGTATACGTTGAAGAAGAAGGCGGTAGAGGCTATTTCAAAAGAGTTGGAGGTCTATTTAAATCGTTAATTTACATCAAAAGGTAAAAATGTTTTACCTTTCTAGAATATGCACAGTAGGAGGAGAAATAAAAAGAAGGATTGGTGCAAAATGGAGAAAAGTATGTTAAGAAATCGCTCGTTTTTCTTTATGTGGATTGGGAGTGCAATTTCTGAATTAGGCGGTGCATTTGGTACGTTATGTAATTCGATTCTGATTTACCAACTAACAGGATCGGAAATGGCATTAGGAAGTATGTGGCTTCTTTACTTTATTCCATCGCTGTTCTTGCAGCTTGTTATCGGTCCTTTTATTGATAGGTGGAGCCGAAAGTGGATTATGATTATAGCCCAGTGGATACGTGGACTTGCCTTTTTACTTCCTCTATTCATGTTGACTGCTGGAAGTATAGAGGTGTGGCATATTTTTGTTGTCCAAATCATCGTTGGTTTGATTACACCACTATATGTACCAGCTAATCAAGCGATTACATCGACAATTGTATGTAAAGAAGAATTGCAAACAGCGAATGCTTATTTAGATGGAATGGTTCGACTTATGATGTTTTTAGCCCCTGCTTTAGGGGGAGTTGTTGTTGAATTTATAGGAGTAAAGCTTACTTTATTTTTCGTCTGCTTATTTCTATTTATAAGTGGTACTTTACTGCTATTTATACAAGAGCATAGAGTTACTCAAGAAGTTCGTAAAAGTTGGTTAAAACAATCTATTGAAGGATTCACCTATTATTTCAAACAACCTACTATCGTTTGGTTAGGTGTTTTTCTTACATTTGTTCAATTCGGAGTCGGAGTAACGATGGTTACAAATTTACCGTATATAATTGACGAACTATCGGCAAGTTACGCTGCATATGGCTATTTTTTAGCAGGTTTCCCTTTTGGATATGTAATTGGCTCTGTGCTAGTAGGAAAGGCGAAGTATAATAGTCGGCGTTACCTTATGCTTGGAGCGTTATTTATAGGAGGTGCAACTTATGTTTCATTAGGTTTCAATTATAGCATCATGTTAGCGGCTATTATCGAAGTTGTAGCGGGCGTATGTATGGCGTTTTTCAATGTTCATAACACGACAATATGCCAGCAAACAGTGCCAAATGATATGATGGGAAAAGTATTTTCAGTACGATTATTTTTAATAAGAGGTGCAATGCCACTAGGTGCTTTAGTTGGAGGAATATTGAGTGAAATATTGGGAGTAAGGGCGCTGTATATATGTATAGGATCGATTATATGTGTGACATCTTTCGCTGGCATCATGCTTCCATATTTTAAATTTCTCGATGAACCGATTCGAGAGAAATCTGCTTAAATATTATAATTGAAAATAATTATCATAATCAATTATAATGAAAGAATACTAGAAATATTTACATACAAAGGGAGTGGGATATATGTTTATCGAAACAAAAACATTTACAGTAAAAGAAGGTACTTCGGATCTTGTTGTGCAGCATTTTACTGGAGAAGGAATCATTGAAAAATTTGAAGGATTTATCGACTTAAGCGTTCTTGTGAAAAAGGTGAGAAGAGGGGACGAAGAAGTTGTTGTAATGATTCGCTGGGAATCTGAAGAAGCATGGAAAAATTGGGAAACAAGCGAAGAGCACTTAGCAGGGCATAGAGCAAGCCGTGGAAAGCCAAAGCCAGATCATATTATTCAAGTAGAGCATGCGGTGTATTATGTGAGATCATCGAAATCTGCGTATCAGCAGTCGTAATCAAAAAAAGGAAAAAAATTTGGTGAAATATAAGACATGGAAGTGTCATAAAGTTTTTTAATATCAATGTCTTATCTATAATATATGAAAAGAGTACATCACACGGATATGTAGTGGTGTACTTTTTTATTTTATGATACGTGTAAATGTTTAAACAAACACAAATAATATTAAACATGTAAACAACATGAGAGAATGTCCTTTAGAGACTCACTCTTAACTTGCTGGTGATTATAAGCATCACCAGTATTTTTAAAAAGTTACGTTAAGCAAAGTAGACATGAAATGATACTTCCATCCACATATAGGGTGAATGTACATATTTCTAAATGATACAACCTGTTGCATGGCAATGGTAGATTCTATACAAGAAATTGGATATATAATCATTTGAAAGAGAGAAGCAATTTGTATGTCAAATGTTAAAAGATTGCATACAAGTATCTTGAAATTTTGATGGCAGAAATTTTATGTATAATTTTTAATAGAAAATGGAACAAAAGCAACTTTTATCTTGTCTATATAATGGAGTCAATAATAAAACATAAAAAAAGGTGTTTATGCTTATGCAAATAAGCTTGAGGTGTTGAGATGGAACATAAGGTTATTGAAAATTGCAACCATGATGAAATTGATTATGTTATAAGAGAACATTGGCAAGATGTATGGAATTATTCATTTATTATTACAAAAGATACCCATTTATCAGATGATATAACGCAAGAGGTGTTTATAAAAGTATTTAAAAAATGGAATTCATTTCGAAATGAGTCCTCTGTTAAAACGTGGTTATTAAAAATTACAAGGAATACAGCTTTAAATTATTTGAAGTCATCCTATTTTAAGCGGATTTCTTTAGTAAGTTTCTTTCGAAATGATAAGGAATATCCGTCAGCAGAAAAACAATTTTTGGAAAAAGAAACTATGAATGAAGTTTGGGATAGTGTATTAAAATTGCCACAAAAACATCGTGAGGTATTAATATTAGATGCAAAATATGAATTATCCTATGATGAAATTGCTGAAACATTAGGCGTGTCTATTGGAACTGTGAAATCAAGGTTACACCGCGCTCGTGCACGAGTTTCAAAAATATTAGCGGAGGATGAATTATGAACAACGATAGAAAGCCGGATTGGTATAAAGAATTAAAAAGTGGGTCAATGAAACAGCCTCAAGACGAAGAGGAATTTATTTATAAAATAAAACAATCTATATACCAAAATAGGGAGGAAGATGGTCCGAAAATTAGACGGCCATTTCGTATAAAGGTATTCACTGCTGCAGTTGTTCTAGTTTTTACGGCTGTGTTTTTTAACTTTCAACAATTCTGGCCGGGCAAAAATGAACCACCAGTGCAAAGTAGTACTCAAATTGAAGTGAAGATGAAAGATGAATCTAATCAAGATCAATCACTAAAACAATTTATGGATGAATTAAATCAAAACACGAGCTTAAAAAATAAGAACGATTTATATAGAGTACTGGATGAAGAATTTGCTTTTAAGGGAAAACAGTATAGTAAAAATGAATGGAAGTTTGATGATAGTATTTTTCATGATTTACAAGTAGCTCTTGCAATGGGAGGAGAATTTGTGAATGATACGAAAACAGTATATAAAATACCTAGTGGATTGGCAGAAAGTAACCAAACGCAGCAGGAACGTTTTTTATATGCTACAGTTGTTGGTGAAGAAACAAAAATTTTAACTCAACCAAAACCTGATTCAAGCGTTTTATACCGGGTATCCAACGAAACGGTAAAAGCATGGATTCCGGAGAAGGTGAAGAATGATGGATATATAAAAATAACTACAATGAATGGTTATACTGGCTATGTAAAAGAAGATCATGTTTCAATAGATATTCAGTATTCTTTCATTTTTGAAAAACAAAATGATGGCATGTGGAAAATAAAGAGTATAGATTCTATATGGTAAAAGAGAAAGGTTCACTTTATTGAACCTTTCTCTTTATTTTTTATTCTCTTTTTGGAGAGTATCCCAAGCCTTTAAAATTTCCGCTGCAACAAGGGCCGCACTATTTGTTTCAGAATTACCACCAGGAATAATGACAGAAATAGCAATTTGCGGATTTTTAGTAGGAGCATATGAAATAAATAGAGAATGATTGATAACCTTTTCTTGTTCGTTTGGCGAACCTGTTATTCCTGTTTTCCCAGAAACGTCAAAGGGCAAGTTTTTAATTTCTTGTATATTTTGACTCATTCCACTTTGTAAGACATTCCAAGAACTTGAAGGATAATGATTAGAACTTTCTAAAATTGGTTCAAATTCTTTCGTTCTTTTATCGCCGTTTTCCATGATAGCATGTACGATTTGAGGTTTGTATTTGTCGCCTTTATTTGCAAGAGTAGCTGCATAATGAGCGAGTTGGAGAGGCGTATGCACTTCATTTGCGCCCCAAGAAGCATTCAATAGGGCAGAAATTCCACTCTCAAACTTACTAGATGCATGCAACTTATATTGTCCTTCTTCTTCAAAGGGTAAATCAATCCCTGTTTTGGAGCGAAGGCCGAATTGTTTTAAATAGTTTGTCCACAAGGTTGCTAATTTTTCTAAATTCCCATTATTTTTGTTGAATAATGGGATTGCTACTTTTGCTGTCATAAATGTATTTGATGAATTAATGATAGCTTGACTTGGTGTAATTTCACCGGTTGGAGTTCCAGCAGCATTGGTGATGTTATTTTGATTATTATAATGAAAGCGCCCTTTATCTAAATACGTATCTTCAGGCTGAAAAAGTTTTTCGTTTAACCCAATTAATATAGTAAGCGGCTTTATAGTTGATGCCATATTTATATAGGAATCACCATACTTTAATTTTTGGATTGTTTTATTTTCAGCAAGTAATTTATTGTTTTCTTTTTCAGACGATGATAAAGGTGCAGTGAATATATTTGGATCAAAAAATGGCGAGTTAGCCATAGTTAATATTTCTCCTGTTTTAACATCTATTACGACAGCATAACCAGCAGTAGCATCGGGTGTTTTCTGAACTTGAGATCTTAGTGCTTCTTCTGTTTTTTGCTGAAGTTTATAGTCTAGTGCTAGCTGAATATCTTTTCCTTTTTGAGAACTTTGTATGTTCCATAAGAACTTTTTATTTTTTATTTTAAAAGTGAGAGTTTTTCCTGGTTTTCCTTTTAAATCTTTTTCATACTGAAGTTCAATTCCGTTTTTACCAACAGGAACATAATTAGAATCCGAATTGTTTTTTTCATAGTCAACATACCCAATTACTTGTGAAGCAATTTCATGATGTGGATAAACACGTACCACTTCATTTTTTACTATTACATTTTGGAAATTATTTTCGTTTATAAACGCGGACTCTTTATTATTTAAGTTTATATGTAATCGTATGTCATTTTTATCATGATGTTTACAAGAATTCTGTAATTGTGAATGTATGTCATCTACTGGAATTTTATGGTTAAATTTGGATGAAAACTGATTTAGAAAACTTGATATCTTCGCTACTTCTTGATTCGTTGGACAACCACTATTATAGGCATAATACAAAGACTTTATTTTTTTATTTGTGGCTAGTATGACTCCATTTTGGTCAATAATTTTTCCTCTTTCAGCTGCAGAAGTTGTGATAGTAAACGAAATAAACCTTGTTGTGAATAAAAACGTCAAAACAAGTCCTAAAATGAAAAAACTCGCTAAAATGATCCACCTCTTCGATTTCTTATGTAACATAAAATCCTCCCTTACCCAGATTCTATTCTATATTAAAATTTATTTTTTTTTTTGTAAATGTGGGAACAAATTTATCATGTGGATTGTCTATTAAGTGTAATAGCGCTTTTAGAGAAAGAAGCTGCTAAGAAAGGAGCAATGATAGTGAAAAAGAAAATGATATTAAAAGTAGGTTTATGTGCAAGTATATTGGGGTTTAGCCAATTTGCAAGTTCGATACTTCCAGTACAGGCTGCTGAAAAAGTAGAGCAAATAAAAAATAAAGATCAAGAGAAAGATGTATCTATTTCACAGTTGCATCCAAAGGTATGGATGCATACGAGTATTGGAGTGGTAAATGGAACACGTATTCCTGCAAATGGTTTAATTCTTGAAACATCTAAAGGATTGGTACTGATTGATACACCTTGGAATGATGCTCTTACAGATCAACTGCTTCAAATACTAAAAAAGCAATTTCCTACAAAAGAGGTCACAGAAGCAATTGTGACTCATGCTCATGACGATCGTATAGGAGGAATTAAAACGCTGATTAAAAAAGGTGTCAAGGTACACAGTACGGCTTTAACTGCTGATTTAGCAGAGAAACAAGGTTTTGATAAGCCTCTTGGTGACTTGAAGAAACGCGATAATATGCGATTTGGTGATATAAACGTGGAAACATTTTATCCAGGAAAAGGACATACACAAGATAACATTACAGTGTGGTTACCAAAGTATAAAATCCTATTTGGAGGATGTTTAATAAAATCATTAGATACACAAGAGATTGTACAGACTCCAGGTTCATATGTATCTAATTGGTCAAAGGCAATTAAAAAAGTAGAAAAGAAATACAATGATATAAATATGATTGTACCAGGACATGGAGATCCTGGAGATAATCGTTTATTTACTCATACATTGAATTTATTAAAAAATAACGAAAATTAATATGATATGACGGCCACATACTATAGAGGAACAGTCTAACACTTATTTTAGATATATTGATAAAAAATAAGGGGAACTGCTTAGGATTGAATGTAGTTTCTCTTATTCTTTTTGTAAATAGAGGAGCGGTTCCATCTTCATCTATTCATTTCAGTAATTGGATAAGATGCTACTAAGATTGGATAACGTATACGCGAACTTGCATACAAAACTGTAATCTGAACAAAATTTATTAAAATATATACGGAGGATGTATGAAAAAACGAACAGGAAAGAAGCAGAGGACATCAATATCTATCCGATTAAACATTCTATTTTTTTGCGTATTTATACTATTTTCTGCGATCATTTTTCAGCTCGGAAAAGTACAAATTGTTGACGGAGAGACCTATAAAAATCAAGTGGAAAAAAATGAAAATGCAACAACGAGTATTCCAGTTCCGCGTGGAAAAATTTATGATCGAGAAGGGAAACCGGTTGTTGATAATAGAGCGCTTCGTACGATTACGTATACAAGATTGAAGGGAGTAAGCTCTGAAGACATTTTAAAAACTGCAGAAGATATTGCAAATATACTTGAAGTATCAGAAGAAGAAATAAATAAATTAACTGAAGTAGATAAAAAAGATTATTGGATGCAATTAAATAAAAAGCGTGCTAAAGCAAAGATCACGAAGCAAGACGAGGAAAAATTTAGAGAAAAGGGTATAGAAGGGAAAGAGTTAGACAAGAGAATCGAAGAGTTAAGACGAAAGCGCATTACAGAAGAAGAATTAGCAGAGCTCACGCCACAAGACTTAAAAGTATTAGTTATTAAAAGCAAAATGAGCTCGGGTTATCAAATGACACCACAAATTATTAAAAAAGACGTGACAGAGCAAGAGTATGCGAGGATAAGTGAAAATTTAGCAAAATTTCCAGGAATAGATGCGACAGTTGATTGGGAACGAAACTATGTAAATGGTGATTTATTCCGTTCAGTATTAGGTAATATAACAAGCGCTGAAGAAGGATTGCCAAAAGAACACTTAGATTCTTATTTGGTCCGCGGATATAATCGGAACGATCGCGTTGGAAAAAGTTATATTGAACAACGATATGAAGATGTATTACATGGGACAAAAAAAGAAGTTAAAAATAATATTGATAAAGCAGGAAATATTATTCAAACGGAAACAGTTTCTAAAGGAAAAAGTGGTAACAATTTAACTTTAACAATCGATATGGAGCTACAAAAAAAAATAGAAGAAAGTATAGAAAAAAATTTAAAAGCTTTTAAGAGTTCTGAACCATTAATGGATCGTGCTTTTGTTGTCATGATGGATCCGAAAACCGGACAACTATTATCTATGGCTGGTAAGAGATTGGTAGAAAAAGATGGGAAAACAGAAGTAGAAGATTTTGCATTAGGCAACATGGTAACTTCTTATGAGTTAGGATCAGCTGTAAAAGGTGCTACTTTATTAACTGGATACGAAACCGGAGCTATACAACCAGGGACTCAATTTTATGACACACCTATGAAGTTTAAAGGTACGAGAGTTAAAAAATCATGGAATGTATCGGGGTTTGGAAATATTAATGATTTAAGGGCTTTACAAGTATCATCAAATGTATACATGTTTCATACAGCGTTACAAATAGCTGGAGTGAACTATGTACCAAATAGTTCATTGGATATTAAACAAGCAGCATTTGACACAATGCGTTATTATTTTAAACAATTTGGTTTAGGAGTCCCAACAGAAATTAATTTACCGAATGAAGTAACTGGACAAACGAGGCAGAAAGATAGCCAACCGGGATTTTTATTAGATTTTTCTATTGGACAGTATGATACGTATACACCACTACAATTGGCACAATATATTTCAACCATTGCAAATGATGGATACCGAATGCAACCTCAAATTGTCCAAGAGATTCGAGAACAAACAAGTAAAAAAGAAGAAATTGGGAAAGTTGTACAATCTATAGAACCTGTTGTGTTAAATCGAGTGGATATGAAATCGGAGTATATTGATCGAGTAAAAGAAGGGTTTAGATGGGTATTTCAAGAAGGTGACGGAACTGGTGTGAAATATTTCCAAAAAGCCCCATATAAACCAGCTGGGAAAACAGGAACAGCTCAGACAGTATATGGAGGAGAAAGTAAAATTGGAAGGAATGAGAAGGGAGAACGCATTGAGTGTTACAATTTAACATTAGTTGGATATGCTCCATATGATAATCCTGAAATAGCATTTTCTGTAGTAGTCCCTTGGGTTCACAATGATAAAAGTGGTATTAATTCATTAATTGGAAAGGATATATTAGATATATACTTTGACTTGAAAAATCAACGTATGAATGGGGAAGCTACTAATATAGTGAATTCTAATCAGTAACAGTGAAATTTAATTCTTTAATGGATACTACTTTTCTTTTGTTTCACATTTATATTGGTAGGATGCAATAAAGGCGAAGCTTCGGAACAAGCATTTGAAACATATATAAAATTATGGAATGACAAAAAATTTGCAGATATGTATGACCAACTGTCAAAACACGCAAAAGAATCCATTTCAAAAAAAAATTTACAAAGGTATTTGAGTTGAGAATTTAAAAGTTAAAAGAAAGGAAGTAATTAAAGATAAAACGGAAAATAAGGTCATTTTATTTACTGTAAGTATGGATACAGCAGAAGGAGAAATCTCTTTCTCACATGAAGTAAAACTTGTGCAAGAAAAAGATGGAGATAAGAAATCTTGGAAAATAAATTGGACCCCGGACTTTATCTTTCCAGGGATGAAAAAAATTATAAAGTCCGTCTGCAGACAGAGCAAGGAAAAGACTACATTTATATATGGATGTAGTCTTTTTTTAAAAGAATTTTGATTATTTGTTTTTAGGGGTATCGATTCTTTCGGAGTATAGAAGTTTTTCAACGTAATGTTTTGAAATAACCAAAGGTTGTGCGTTTGTACTATTTTTAAATTTTGAATAATTTGGTTTTTTGATTGGTATCGTTACAGTTTCTGCAAATTCATAGGGGTAATTAACTTTAGATTTGTCTTCAAACATATAGATAGCTCCCTTCTTAGAGTGGTTGTTAAAGAGTTATAATATAATATGTTCATATATTTTTTTGGGGACTAGATATGTATGAACCAATTTATATTTGGGTATCACCCAATGACTTAGCTGGATTAGTTGTATCTGTTATTAACTGTGAAGCCTTTATAGTAGGATTTCACTTTTTTTGCTGCCCCATTACATAATAAAGGTTACTAGATGTAAACAAAAAACCGTGGAAATTGTTCCACGGTTTTTTGTTGGGTATAACAGTTCTTATTTAGTGTTCTATTTAAACATAAATGGAATAATTAGCGGTATTCAAATGAAAAGTATAGGATGGGACCATCTTAAAGGAGAATTCGTTATGGTTCTTTCTCCTTCTTTATGCTAGTTCTTCACTTCATTATATAATTCAAGTGCCTCTTTTACATGTAAGCCATTTTTAACAATCCCATGTATCGCTTGAATCATTGCGGCTGGGTGTTCAGACTGCCAAATATTGCGTCCCATATCAACCCCAATTGCACCTTCTTGCAAGGCCTGATATGTAATGGTTAATGCATCTTCAATCGAATCTAATTTTGGCCCGCCTGCGATGACGACTGGGGCAGGGCAAGTACTTGTGATTTTTTCAAATCCTTCGCAGTAATACGTTTTAATAATGTCAGCTCCCATTTCAACACATACGCGTGATGCAAGTGCTAAAAAGCGAGCTTCTCGTTTTTGTAGTTCTTTTGCTACAGCTGTAATACCAAGGACAGGTAAACCGTAATCATGCGCTTCGGAAACAACATTAGCTAAATTCGTAACGGTTTGTGTTTCATATTCCGAACCAACAAAAACAGATACGCCGACTCCGACTACATTTTGTCGCAACGCTTCTTTAATGGGTGTAACGATCGTTTCATTTGCTAAATCTTTACCGACTACAGTTGCTCCGCCGGAAACACGCATTACCATCGGTGTTTTGCAGTCTTCAGGAATGCAAGAATTGAGAACGCCGCGCGTTAAAAAGAGGGAGTCTGTAAAGGGAAGTAAATTTTTCACCGTTTCTAGTGGTTGCTCTAACCCATGCAATGGACCTAAAAAGTAACCGTGATCAATCGCTAACATAACAGCTTTTCCGTCAGGTAATATCGTATTTAATCGATTTTGAAATCCCCAATTCATTGTGCATCACTCCTTCGTTAATTTTGGATTTTCTGTTTGCATCGTATCCTTCTCTTGTAAATGTGGTGATTTAATAAAAACAGCTTTAAAAATTTGGTCTGAATGATTAATCAGATAGTGGGATTCATGAGGACGAACTTGCAAGACATCACCTTGTTTTATAGGAACTTTTTTATTATCAATATAAAAATCAATTTCACCTTCTAGCGCATAAAAGATTTCTTCACAAGTTGTGTGATAATGGTTTTGGAATTCTTGGCCAGGTTGAATGATTACAACACCAAGGTCAATGTTAGGACCCTTTACTAAATATTTTGGTCCGTGATTACCGAAGCGATAGGAGAAATCCTCTTCATTTACTTTAAGCATATTGTTCACTCCTTTATGTAATGCGTTACAGTGCACCTGGTGCAATCCACATATGTGATGTTAGTCCTTCATCTGCTAGCGAGAGTTGTTTTTCATAGACCGATTTCCATATTTGATAGAATTGTTGATATAACTTATGATTTTCAGCATTCGGTTCATAGATATTTTCCCACTTTACAAATTCCTGAGCGATTGTTTCCATAGAGTCATATATTCCAGCGCCAAATCCTGCCGCAATTGCTGTCCCTAGGGCGGCCGCTTCCTTTACAACTGGTACTTTGACAGAAATTCCGAGAACATCCGCAACAATTTGTGGCCATAGTGTTCCTTTGGCAGCACCGCCTGCGAATATAACTTCAGAAGGGAATTTTCCCGTTAACGCTTCTATTAACTTTAAATTTCCGAGTGTTACAAATGCAGCATTTTCTTCTATTGCACGGAACAATTCCTTCTTCCCGCATTTTTCAGCATTTAAGCTTAAATTGATAAAGGAAGGTGCGGCATGGCGCCAGGAGATATAATTCATTACATTTGAAAAAATCGGCATAATGCCATATGATCCGGCAGGTACATGCTTTGCTTGTTCTTCCAATAATTCATAAGCATCTACACCAAGTTTAGTAGCAAGTCGTTTCTCTTCCTGACAAAAAGCATCTCGAAACCATCGCATAACAAGGCCAGGGAAGAACGCGATTGTTTCATATTGCCACAGCTTTGGAATGACGTGGCAATTTACACGAATTTGAGCATTTGGATCTGTTTTTGGATTTGCTATATTCACTTCTTGTTGCCAAAAGCTCCCGCCACATATAAACGTTTGATCAGGATGTATGACTCCCGAACCGAGGGAAGCCATCTGCGCATCTCCGCCCCCAGCAACTACCGGTATACCTACTTGCAAACCTGTCAACTCTGCACTTTGTTTTGTGACATTACCAATGACAGTACCAGCTTCATTTACAGTTGGAGAAAATGATAAAGAAAGCCCGCATTGCTTAGCAACCGAATGATCCCAAGTTCTATTTTGTAAATCGAAAATACCAGACGTACATCCATTTGAAGGATCTATTTGCAGAACACCGCTTAATTTATAAAGAATCCAATCGTTTAGCATTGTAAAATAATGGATTTTATCGTATACATCGGGTTGGTGTTTTTTGATCCAAAGCAATCTAGGTAAAGCACCTAAAGCGAAAGTTTGCCCTGATTTTGCATATAAATCTTCTTCAAGAAGGGAGCGGATTTGTTTTAACTCACTTACTTCATGAGAAGCGCGCCCATCAACATTCGCACATGCCCATATTTCACGGCCATCTTTATCGTATAAAACAAAACCTTCCCGCATACTTGTGGCACTAATCGCTTTAATAGAGGAAGGGTTTGTTTTGCTTTTTTGAAGTACATCTTTTGTACATTCTTGAACAAGTTTCCAGTTCTCTATCACATCAAAATTCATA
Source organism: Bacillus cereus (assembly GCF_002561295.1). GTDB lineage: Bacteria > Bacillota > Bacilli > Bacillales > Bacillaceae_G > Bacillus_A > Bacillus_A cereus_S. Next base: position 70,302 of record NZ_NTUG01000037.1, on the reverse strand, counting down.
GAACCAGGATAGCGAGAGTCGGATTTATGAACCCATTCTTTTTGACTCACCGCAAGCTGATTTCCTTGTAAATCAAAAAGGACAGCCCTGATACTGCCGGTACCTGCGTCGTAAGCTAATAGAGAAGACATTATGATTCACCTTCCTTTCTTAATAGAGAGAGGGCGGTTTCTTCATCGGTAATTAAGGTATGAATGAATTTACCTTTTAAGGCTCCGTAAATGGCATCTAATTTTTCTTCGCCGCCAGCTACACCAACTACATGTTTCATTTTTCGAAGAATGGAAAGAGGTGTACCGATTAGTCGAGTATGGTGAGGGAGCTCAAGTGATTCTCCATATGCATTATAAAATTGTCCGAGAATATCTCCGGCACCATTTTGACTACGTATATAGGTCATTTCACGAAGCGTTATTTTATCTTCTTTTAAAATCGTTGCATCTTGAGATAAACCACCAATACCGACTACTGCTGTATTAGCAAGCGAAGCGACATGCAGCATATCTTTAACGGACGGTTCTGAAAGGATACTTTGCGCCATTTCATCCGTAGATGCTAAAAATGGAGTAGGAATGATATGCAGTTCTCCTTGCACGTGATTTAAATAATTTTGTTTTCTAGGAAGATAGTGATTTACACCGCCTGTAAGGGTAACAATTGAAAGTTGCATAGATGGTTCAAAATGAATGTTTTCTAGCATTTTTGATATTGTTTCTCCCCAACCAATCCCAAGTAAATCTCCTTGTTGTAGATGAGTTTCTAAATACTGTGCGGCAGCTTTTCCTAAAGAGTAGGTAGAATTCTCCATTGGTGTAGGGATAATGAAAGCGTCTTTTAAATGAAACGTCCGGATGAGTTCACGTTCAATACTCAAACAATGTAAGCCGGTACCTTTTACATGAAATGTAACAATACCTTCGGTGCGCGCTTTATCTAATAAACGAACGACTTTATTCCGTGAAATGTGAAGCAAGGAGGCGATCTCTTGCTGCGTTAAATGATCTTTATAGTAATACCAGGCTACTTTTGTTAACAAATTTTCTTCAAAGTTCAGCTGTGACATTCTCTTCATCCCTTTCAACAATTGACCGATGCTTAAACATATGTATTTCATTTTGAGATTATACCGCTAGACGCAAGCAGGGATTTCAAGAAAAAATGTGTTCTAGATATGAAAAAAGAGATATACAATGCTACAAAACAAGTAGAACAAAAAATCATTTTCTCAAAAATTGTTCCACATAAAGGAGGGTGACAAGATGTGGAGAACGTGCCCTTATTAGAGGTGAAACAAATTAGTAAATCATTTTCAGACCAACATGTATTAAAAGAGGTTACTTTAGAATTACAACGCGGAGATGTATACGCTCTAGTAGGAGGGAATGGTGCTGGAAAATCAACATTGATGAAAATATTAACAGGCTTATACTCTTATGATGCTGGGGAGATATATGTAAAAGGAGTGGTGCAAAGTTTTTCTAATCCAGCAGAAGCACATGCAACTGGTGTTTATTTAATTCCACAAGAACCGTTAATTTTTCCTCATATGACAATTGAAGAAAATATATGTATCGGAATAAAAGCAAAGAAGAAAGAACTTCGTACAAAAGTAAAAGACTTGATAAAAAGTTTAGGGTGGAATATAGAGCTGAATTCAATTGGGAGTTCATTATCTATTGCGCAGCAACAATTAGTAGAAATAGTAAGGGGATTAATAAGAGAAGCCGAGATTCTTATTTTAGATGAGCCAACATCGACATTAACAACTCATGAAATAAAGAGTCTTTTTGTGCTGCTGAGAAATTTAAAGGAAAAAGGAATCGGTATGATTTATATTACACACCGTTTCCCAGAAATTTTTGAGATTGCTAATAAGGTAGCTATTTTACGTGATGGAATAATTGTGAGTCAAGGGGATGTATCAGACTATACATATGACATGCTAATGGAGGGATTATTACCCAAAGATTATAAACATGAAGAAAAGAAAGAGATACCACAAGAAACTACGAAACTTTCTCAACAAATATTAGAGGTAACAAGTTTGTCGAGCTATGCATTTCAAGATATATCACTAACTGTACATGCTGGGGAGGTTGTAGGAATTGCTGGTATGGTTGGGGCAGGGAGAACGGAATTAGCAGAAGTACTATATGGATTAAGGAAAATACTGTCTGGGACAATTTCATTAGCAGGGGAGTCAATTACAAAATGTTCAACGAATGAAAGATTAAATAAAGGGATGGTATATGTTCCAGAAGATAGAGCGGGAAATGGTATCTTTTCAATTGCGTCTATTAAAGAGAATGTAACGGCAGCTTCTTTACAGAAAATGAGCCACTTTTTGTTAAATCACAAAAAAGAAAGCGCTTTAACGGAATCGTATATGAATAAGTTTCGGATTGTTGCTTCCAATATAAATGAAAAAATGACATCTTTATCGGGAGGAAACCAGCAAAAAGTTGTATTAGCAAAATATCTTGCTTGTAACCCAAAATTAATTATTTTAGATGAACCAACGCGCGGGATTGATGCGAAAGCAAGGTTAGAAGTGTATGAGGTAATTCAAAGTTTAAAACAATCAGGGCTTGCAATTATACTGATTTCCTCAGATGTAGAAGAAATTGTTCAATTGGCAAATAGAGTATATGTGATGAGAAATGGGAAGTTTGTTTCCCACTTAGAGAAAGGAGAAGTTTATTTAAATGAAGTTACACGTCTCGCATATGGGGGAAGGGAAGGTGTAACGGAATGAAACGCTTTCCAAATATATTTAAAATACATGAAAATTCTATTATCATTTTATTACTTATTTACATAGCCTTCGTAGGAATGATAAATCCTAGTTTTGTTCAATTTAGCTCGCTTTCTTTAATGATGAAATCAAGTCTTATTTTAGTCATACTAACTATTGGCCAATCGTTCGTATTATTTACGAAAAATATCGATGTTTCAGTCGGATCTATTATGGGATTAAGCGCAGCGATTTGTGGGATGTTTTTGACAAATGGTAATAGTATTCTTATTTCAATTATTGCTGCAATCTTGCTTGGGGCTGTCATTGGACTGATAAATGGAATAGGGGTTGCAAAGTTCGGTGTACCGGCAATTATTATGACATTAGGAATGTTAGGAGTTATTAGAGGAACGATGTTGATCTATACAGGTGGCAAATGGATTGAAGATATTCCTAATTCTTATAAACAAATGTCTTCTGTCATGATATTAGGTCTCCCTGTTACAGTATGGAGCGTTCTAGCTATTTTACTATTATTATACATCTTTTTAACGAAAGCTCCTTTTGGGAGATATTTTTATGCCTCTGGAGATAACGAAGATGGAGCACGTCTTATCGGAATACCGGTAGATAAGGTGAAAATATATGCATTTATTATTTCGGGAATAAGCGCAGGAATTGCAGGATGCATATTTGTTATGAATATCGGATTTGTACCAAATCAAACTGGTACGGGAATTGAGTTGCAAGTAATTGCTGCCGCTGTACTAGGTGGAATTCATCTAAAAGGTGGAACAGGATCTATATTTGGAGCAGCGCTAGGAGCCATTTTTTTAGAAGTTATAAGTAGTTCACTAGTTTTTTTTAAAATACCTGCTTTTTGGAATAGCGCAATATCAGGCTTTTTACTTTTGCTTATTATTATAGTAGATAGTATTTTGAAAAAATGGCAAGAAAAGCACCGTTTAGAAGAAAGGAGGATGAATCTATGAAGTATGCACGTGGGTTTTTAAGATGGGAAGGAGTTCTTATAGTATTGCTTATTATAGAGTTCATTCTCTTTGGTTTGTTAAACAGCGATTTCTTTAATATTAGTAATTTACTTTTCAGTATGAATGACTTCGTTTTTATTACGATTGCCGCAATTCCAATGACATTTGTAATTGTAACAGGTGGAATCGATGTGTCTGTAGGCTCGATTATGGGTCTTACCTCAATCCTTATTGGGGTACTTTGGATAAACGGAATTCCGGTTATTTTAGCTGTGATTATTGCTTTGGTTATTAGTTGTCTAGCCGGTTGTATTAATGGGCTGATTATTAAAATGACAGATGTAGAACCTCTTGTTGTTACACTGGGAACGATGTTTTTATACTCAGGAATTGCTCTCGTTATCTCGGGTGGATCAAATGCCAGTGGATATGAAGGGATAAGTGGCTTACCAGATTCCTACGTACAACTTGCAAATGGGAGTTTTATAGGAATTCCTAACTTAGTATGGTTACTTTTGTTTTTGACCGCGCTATTTACGATTTTACTTCATCGAACTAAGTATGGTCGTTGTGTCATGCTAACTGGTACAAATGAAAAAGCTGCTAAATATTCTGGAATTCGTACAAAAAAGGTAGTCATTATCGCATATATTCTTTCAGGGTTGGGAGGTGGTTTAGGAGGGGCTTTTTTAACAGCGTATTTCGGATCAGCTCGAGCTGATATTGGAAGCGAGACAATTCTGCCAGTTATTACGGCGGTGATATTAGGCGGGACACTCATCACTGGAGGAAAAGGAAGTATTCTTGGAACAGTACTAGCAAGTATATTTATTGGCATGATGCAGTACGGTTTACAAATGACGGGTTTAACGAACGAACAGTCAAATGTAGTTATTGGGATCATACTTATCCTATCTGTTATTATTAGGCATTTCAAATTACAGCAACTCACTATGTGGAAAAGAAGGAAATTGCATAAGGGGGAAATGTCATGAAAAGAAAACTGGGGATTTTTATGATTATGTGCGTTTGTATCATCGGCTTAATTGCATGTTCTAGCAAAACAGCAGATAAGAAAAAAGCAGCTGATGTTAAATTTGCATTCATTCCAAAATTAACAGGGGTTGGCTTCTTTACATCAGGTGGTGAAGGGGCAAAGGAAATGGGAGATAAGTTAGGCGTGCGGGTGAAGTATGATGGACCATCAGAGGCAAGTGTATCAGGCCAAGTAAAATATATAAATAATTTTATTAATCAAAACTATGATGCGTTAATGGTTTCATCTACATCGGTTGATGGACTTTCACAATCATTACAGAGAGCAAAGAAAAAGGGAATGACGGTATTAACGTGGGATTCTGATGTGAATCCGAAAGATCGTTCATTTTATATAAGTCAAGGAACGCCGGAGCAACTTGCAAATCTATTAATTCAAATGACCTCATCACAGATTGGAGATAAAGGAAAAGTAGCATTCTTCTATTCAAGTCCAACTGTAACAGATCAAAATCAATGGGTAACAAAAGCAAAAGAGATTATAAAAGAAAAATATCCAAATTGGGAAATTGTAACGACGCAGTACGGAGAAAATAACGCACAAAAATCATTATCGGTTGGAGAAAGTATATTAAAAACGTATCCAGATATTAATGCTATCATTTGTCCAGATGCAACGGCACTTCCAGCAATGGCACAAGCTGCTGAAAACTTGAAAATGGATAAAAAGGTAGTTGTGACAGGGTTTTCAACGCCAAATGTAATGCGTGACTATGTAAAACGAGGAACCGTTCAGCAATTTGGATTATGGGATGTAAAACAACAAGGTGCACTTGCAACTTATGTTGCAAATGAAATTGTGGTAAAAGGAAAGAAATTAAAAGTTGGGGATAGCTTTGAAGTTCCGAATATAGGTAAAGTAAAAGTGGAACCAAACTCTATTCAAGGCTATGACTACGAAGCAGATGGAAATGGAATTATCGTATTGCCAGAACGAGTTGTGTTTACGAAGGACAATATTGATAAGTATAATTTTTAATGTGGAAATGAAAAACGTCCGGTATTTTATCGGACGTTTTTATTATGCCAATCTTTTAAAATATCTTCATCAATTTGTTCAATCATTTCTTGTGTACCATCATCTTTTTCAAATTTAACCTCAGCCCATTCTGTATTACTAACGGCATACCAGAACCTTCTCGTTCCTTCAACGTTAATAATTTTTGCATTTTGGTTCCCGACATAAACTTTAGTAATAGCGTTATCACGAATTGTCCCAGCATAAATGTAAGGGATTTGATGCATGGAAGTCCATCTTATAGGACTATTCCATTCAGTTCCTGTAGTTCTTATCCAATTCCACTTGCCATTTTCTTTTTCAAAATAAGCAATGAATATTTGTTCACCTTGCTGATTAGGTTCTGTAAATATTGCTACGGCATCATTTTCTTGTGAAACATTCATTTCGGTATGAATGAGAGTGTAGGAATTGTTCTTTTGTCCAAAATGCATGTTTTGCATCTTTTCATGGAAGTACATATAAAAGGATTGCTCTTTTGAACAGCTAATAAGAAATATAATTAATATGAGGAAAATATAGGTTGTATTTCTACTCAATTTGCTCCCTCCCTTTATCTTGAAAAATAAGCCCTTTCAGTGAAATGTGTAGAAATTTCCCAATAATTACATTTATGTTAAAATTATTCTGAATATTAAATCGTGTGATTGGAGGAATCGATTTGCTAACACCAGAACAAATCTCCAACTTATTTAAAAACTTTTCTATAAAAGAATGTAAAGGTTCAAGTGATTTATACGAATATTTATCAATAAAAATTTCAGAAGATGAAGAAATGCTTGCATTAGCATCACATGCACGGCTAGGTCAGCCAACTCCCAATTTATTACTTGGTGCCGTTCATTATTTATTGTTAAAAGGATATCATCATGAGCTGAAAAACTATTACGCAAGTCTTGCTGTGAACCACGAAAAAAATTTAGAACACGCCTTTTCGCAGTTTAAGAGTTTTTGTAAGATCCATAGAGAAGAGATTATTTCTCTATTAAAAACAAAGCTTGTACAAACAAACGAAGTAAGACGATGTACATATTTATATCCAAGTTTTTGTTATATGTTTCATAAGGTGAACAAACCTTTCGCATTAATTGAAATAGGGACAAGTGCTGGTTTACAGCTATTTTGGGACCAATATAGTTATTCCTACGGAACGGGAGAAATCTTTGGAAATAAAGGCTCAAACGTTCACTTGAAATCAGAAATAAAAGGAGATAACCGGCCATTTTTCTTACAGCAAAGTCCACCTGTTTCTGAAAGAATCGGTCTTGATTTACATGTAAATGATTTGAAGAATGAAGAGGATTATTTATGGTTACGCGCACTCATTTGGCCAGAGCATAAAGAAAGGCTTGAAATGTTTGATCACGCAGCGGATTGTTTAAAAGAACAATCTGTGCAATTGATAGAAGGGGACGGAGTAAATCTTCTTTCAGAAATTGTAGAACAAATTCCAGAGGATTCGGTGATCTGTGTTTTCCATACACATGTTGCGAATCAAATACCAGAGAAAGAGAAACATAACTTAGTAGAACAAATAAAAGAAATTGGCGCAAAACGTGATGTTTTCCACCTGTATAATAATATGTGGGATAGAGATCTTCATCTTGATTATTTCATTGATGGAAAAGAATACAATGAAACTGTTGGAGAAACAGATGGTCATGCGCGGTGGTTCAGTTGGAAGTTGGGAAATGAAACTTTGTGTTAGATTTGTCTATATGAACAAATTAAAAGTAAAAGACGACTAGTATGAATTAGTTGTCTTTTTAATATTTATAGTGAAGTGAACATGAATTAGTTAACATAATGTAATTATAAAAAACTAATGAATTCCTCGTTTTGAGATACTAAGAAGAAATAAAAACAGTAGACTAAAACATTTGAAATGAATGTTTGATACAAAACCTCTTCAAAAAGAACAATAGTTCGTATATACTAAATACAACTGAACTAACAGAAAGGAAGAGAACATAATGATTCATAAAGTCGGTCAAATTATGCTATATGTAAATAATCAAGATGAGGCTGTACAATTTTGGACTGAAAAAGTAGGTTTCCACTTAGTTGCGGATGAAAGTAATGGACAAGGGTTTAGATGGATTGAAATTGCGCCGACGGAGGAAGCGGAAACGAGTATTGTGCTACATAATAAAGAGTTGATCGCAAAAATGCAGCCGGAGTTAAATTTGAGCACACCGTCTATGTTGTTTTTCACTGAAGACATTGAGAAATTATATAAAGATTTTGCAGAAAAAGAAATTACAGTTGGCGAGCTTGTAAATATGCCGACTGGTAGAGCGTTTAATTTTGCTGATTATGAGGGAAATTACTTTGCGATTATGGAAAAGAAATAATGGACGATAAAAAAGACCTTGCGATGCAGGGTCTTTTTATTATGTGGATGTATATAGCAAACTCTTTTTATGGCATGGAACGAACAATAAGCTCAATTATTAGTGCAAAAACCCCTAATAATGCTACCATTAAGGTAGAACTGAATACAATTTTTTTACTAAAAATGATACTTCTTTCTGTGATGGGGAATTTCCGATAGAAAAGGTATATCATTGTGCCGAAAAGAAAGGAACCAATCCATACTATGAGCCCTATTCCTGTAGCTATTTTTTCATAATCGAAAACCCAAAAATATAAAATGAATGTATGCACGACTACTAAAAGTATCGAAGTTACTACTAATAACTTTTTTACCATATTATCCCTCCGAACATATTATACTATTTTTATTAGAGGTATTACGAAATTTTTTCATATGTAGGGATGGTACGATCATAAAAGACTTTAGTTTCAAGTTTTATAGGGTATGTAAAAGGGAAGGGGGTTTTGTTATGGTTACATTGAAATTAATACATAAAGTGTAGGGCATGATTGTAATCTATCTTAAGGAGAGAAAATAATTGAACCTAGGTAATCCAATAGCTATAGGAAATACAGCAAAGATATATCTTTATGATAATAAAATTGTGAAAGTGTTTAAAAAGCACTTTCCGAATACAGAATCTTTTTATGAGGCGAAGAAACAAGAATACGCTTATTCATGCGGACTTCATGTTCCAAAAGTAATAGAAGTTACCGAAATAAACGGTAGACAGGTAATTATAATGGAATATGCAAAAGGAGAAACAGTAGGAGAACTTTTAATGAATGATATGGGACGAGCTGAACATTACATAAAGATTTGTGTCGATGTACAGAAAAAGGTGCATGGTGTTGTTGTAGATTCAAGTATACTTGAATCGATGTTGAAAAGGTTACAGCGTCAAATTGAATCCGTGCAGTGTATAGGTGAGGGACAAAAGGATATATTATTAAAAAAATTAGATTCAATGGTATTTGAGCCTAGATTATGTCATGGAGATTTGCATCCATTTAACCTTATCATGGGTCAGGATAGTGTGAACATTATTGATTGGGTGGATGCGAGTGCGGGGGATATTAGGGCAGATATATATCGAACCTATTTATTGTACGCCCAGTCTTCAGTGGAATTAGCTGAAATGTACTTACGCATATATTGCAAAAATACTAGTTTAACAAAAGATGAAGTGCTAGAATGGGCTCCTATTATAGCTGGAGCAAGGTTGTCCGAGCATGTACCTTCAGAAGACAGAGAACGTCTAAAAAATGTAGTAGATAAGTATTGTAATCAAGTCGATATGAGATAGAAAAAACCGTTCGAAATGATGGAACGGTTTTTTGGTTTCAATTTAAGTTTGAAAATGAGATCGATTATAGAAGTTAAAAAGACCGAGCAAGACGAAATCCAAGGTCATCTATACGAAAAGTCAGATGACTCCGACGCCGGCACGATGCCCCGCAACCTCTTGCTTCTTCAGCCCAACTACCTCCTCGGAAAATACGGTAAGAGCCGTATACTTGTTCATCGTATAAATCCCAACACCATTCCCAAACATTCCCGAGCATATCATAAAGACCCCATGCATTTGGTTCCTTTCTGCCCACTTCATGTATTTGGCCATCAGAATTCTCGTTATACCAAGCAATTGTATGAAGTTCTCCGTAACGATACCCAGTTGTACCTGCCTTACATGCATATTGCCACTCTGCTTCTGAAGGAAGTCGATAGCCATTTTCGTCCCAATTGCAAACTACATGTTTACCATGATTACTAATCGAATAACACTCTTTTAGTCCAGCTTTCTGTGAAAGGAGATTGCAAAAAGAAATAGCATCATTCCAAGAAATATTCGTAACGGGCTTTACATCTCCATCCGAAGAATAAGGAGCTACATTTGTAATCATATCGTATAGTCCGGCAGTTACAGGAAATCGGCCAAGAAGAAATGGATTTATGTCAACTTTCCATTGTGTTTTCAATCGATCGTCCCTTAATTCTACCTCTCCGCGTGGAATGTTGACCATTGGGTAATCTGTGTAGTTTTTTATTGGATTTGGCACAGTTTCTTCCTCCTAATCAATCATGATTTTACAAACCTTGGTTACAATAAGAAAAGAAGAGGGTCTGTAAGAAATGTAAAGACACTCTTTTTTACGCAAAATTTCTATATGCATATAGAATAAGTGAATTCATCATATGTACAAATGTGATCATCAGTAAATCCAAGTTTCTTGTAAAATGTTTGACCTGAATGATTTTCGGGGTGTACTGTTAAGCGAATGCGGTGACAAGATGGATGATTCGTTTGTAGGTGCTTTATTAATTCTTTTATTGCAGCGGCTCCAAGTCCTTTTCTTTGAAACTTTTTATCAATAAAAAAATGAAAAAGCCAAAAGTCATTAATTCTAGTTCTATATACAGTACATGCAAATTATTAAGAAAGATAACTTGAGAAAATTCAGAAAATACAAAATGTTAAGAAATATATATTCGTAACGTCATTTTGCTCTGTTATACTTGTGTTGTTACTATTAATCATACATAGGGGGAATGAAATTGAAAAAGAAGTTTGTCGTTCCAATGATTCTATCAGCTTCACTACTGGCAACACCGTTTGCATCTTCATCGGTAAGCGCTGTGACACAGGAAGAGGGAGCGCCTGTGCATTCTGTAAATTATAAACCTGGAAAATCAAAGGCGGTATTTGTGACAGGGCTAAAATCTAAAAAGCAAAAAGAAAAAAATGCTTCAAATGCCCTTACATATTTGCATGAAAATAAAGATAAATTCAAAATGAATAATCCAAAGGGAAACCTGAAAGAAAAGAAAGTCGAAACGGACAAGCTGGGAATGACACACGTACGTCTTCAACAGTCAAAAAACGGTGTACCTGTTGAGGGAGCAGAGGTGATTGTCCATTATGATAAAGAAGGAAGCATTCAGAGCGTAACCGGCTATTATAATAATGATATTGATTCGATTTCTCTTGATACAAACGTCGCTATTACGAAAGAAGAAGCTCTTAAAATTGGAAAAAACGCAGTGGCAGCTCCAGAAGTACTTGAATATGACCCAAAAGTAGAGCTTGTTATCTATCCTTTTCATGATACACAATATACGGCTTACAAAGTAAATGTGAATTTTCTTGGTGAAGACCCGGGTAATTGGTTTGTGTATGTTGATGCAAATACAGGAAAGGTTATTGATCAATTTAATGGGTTAATGCATGCTGATGAACTAAAGGCTTCTAAGGGAGCAGGAATTGGTGTGAAGGGAGCGCATAGAAACCTACATATTTCTCACAGCAATACAGTAAAAGGAAATGGAACGACATTTTATTTAAAAGATATATCTCATCCAGAGCTTGATGGAATTTCAACCTATGATTTTAAAAATCAATGGAGGTCAAGCGAAGTGAAGCTTCCAGGCGACTTATTTGCAGGTAGAAATGCGTCATGGAAGAGTGAATACGATAAGCCAGCAGTTGACGCTCATTACAATTCTGAAAAAGTCTATCATTATTATAAGGATGAGCACGGACGAAACTCTATTGATGGAAATGGGATGGAAATTAAATCAACTGTTCATTACGGCGTAGACTATAACAATGCCTTTTGGAACGGTTATCAGATGACATATGGTGATGGTGATGGGAAATTTTTCATACCGCTTTCTGCTTCTCTTGATGTTGCAGCGCATGAGATGACACATGGCGTGACTACAAACTCCGCAGGCTTGTTGTATCGCAATGAATCAGGCGCGTTAAACGAAGCATTCTCAGATATCTTCGGTGCACTTGTTGATGAAGATGATTGGGAAGTAGGAGAGGATGCAATGGCTCCCGATGCGATTAAAGATGGCAGAACTTCTCTTAGAAGTTTAAGCCAGCCGGATAAATATCCAGTTAAGGATGCTTATATCCCTTATGGTAACGGTAAAGGTATGTATCCAAAACATATGGATGAATTTTATAGATTACCAATTGAACTTGACAACGGCGGTGTTCATATTAATTCATCAATTATTAACCATGCTGCTTATTTAACTGGTGAACAGATTGGAAAGAAAAAGCTTGGTAAAATTTATTATAGAGCTTTAACAACGTATCTTACACCAAATTCAAACTTTAAAGATGCTCGTAAAGCACTGATTCAATCGTCGGTTGATATCTATGGACAGGGAAGTGCAGAAGCAATGGCAACAGAAGATGGATTAAATAAAGTAGGAATTACTGAATAGAAGGTAATTTACGAGTCGAAAAAGACCCCCGATTTCTCGTGGAAATCGGGGGTCTTTTAGGTGGGAATTTCAAATTAAAAAAGTAGAGATAGTAATCACACAGATATCCTTATTTCTCCTTATGTTGGTTTGATATCTATAGTAAAGTAAAGATTCTATAATTTTCAGCAATAGTAGTATTTGAGGTTGAGTTGGCGGTGTATCATATTCACTCTAATAACAGGAGTAAACTCAATGAATCTAGAATACTATAATGTTATGAATAAGGAGGAAAAGTATGTTATTTCAAAAAGGGAAATTGTCGATTAGATATGTTGTAGAAGATGATGTAACTACCATTTCAAAATGGTTAACAAACCCAGCAGTTTTACAGTATTACGAAGGCAGAGATAATCCGCAATCCCCAGAAAAAGTACGTATGAATTTTATTCATAATGCAAAGAGTGATGAGAAAAGGTGTCTAGTAGAATACGCTGGAGAACAAATTGGTTACGTGCAAATGTACCCGCTGGATTCAGAGTGGAAAGAGCTGTATGGATATAAAGAAGAGCAAAATGTATGGGGCATGGATCAATTCATTGGGGAACCAAGATTTTGGAACAAGGGGATTGGTTCAGAGCTCGTGCAAACTGCGGTTACATATATGATCAACGAATTAGGGGCAGAAGCAATTGCGATGGATCCAAAAGTAAGTAATGAACGGGCGATTCGATGTTATGAAAAATGTGGATTTCGTAAGATAAAAATATTAAAAAAGCATGAGCTTCATGAAGGGAAATTAGAAGATTGCTGGATGATGGAGTATAAAAAATAAGGTGTAGGGGCGATGTATGATGAAAAAAGCATTGTTGGTAATAGATGTGCAAGAAGGGATGTATACAGCAGGAGGACCAGTATACAAGGGGCAGGAGTTATTAGAAACGTTGCAAGAGTTAATTCAAAAATGTCGCTCGCATGAGATTCCAGTTATTTACGTACAGCATAACGGACCAAAAGGTCATCCGTTAGAAAAAGGAACTTCAGAATGGAATGTGCATCCTGCGATTGAACCGAAAGACGGTGACATTAGGATTGAAAAAGAAACACCGGATTCTTTTTATAAAACAGAGCTTCGTAAAACATTACAGAATATGAATGTTGAACATGTAATCATTGCAGGAATGCAAACAGAATACTGCGTGGATACAACAACGCGTAGCGCTTTTCGTGAAGGATACAAAGTAACTTTGGTCCATGATGCACATAGTACGTTTGATTCGGAGCAATTAAGTGCAGAAGCAATTGTTAAGCATCATAATGCAGTACTGGGTGCATTTGCTGATGTTGTGGATTTCAAAAATATAAAGATAGAAGTATAAGATCGAATGGAAAGGAAATAGTGGCAACAGGTGGTGAAGTGTTTCTATAATCTGTTATGGAACAATTGTACAGAGATAATAAAGTTGTTTAATAAACATTATTGTTAATTTAAAGTAAAGTTCGATCATTTATAATAGATTGATGATTTGAAAAAAGTTTGATAAAAAATCCATTTTGTAGGGTATTTCTGTGTTCAACAATCGGGCCATTTAATGGAACACGACATTTATTGGTAACTTGAAAATTTGGAGGCGGAACTATGGTTTATTTATATAATGTGAGAAAGGCTGTGAAGTTATTTGACTGATTATAATGCAATGCTATTTGATTTGGATGATACCTTACTTAATAGGGATAACGCAGTAGATAAATTGTTTTTAATTATTTTAGGGAAGTGTTATGGGGATATTAAACATTCAGTCAAAAACGAAATGTTGCAGAAGTTTAGGGAATATGACAAAAGAAGCTATGGAGATAGTGACAAAGTAAAAGTTTTGGAATCATTTTTTGATGAATTTCCACCAAAATATAGATTGCCAAGCAATGACATTCAGGATTTTTGGAATAATAATTTTCCACATTGTTTTTCTATAGATCAAAATACTATTAATATCGTAAACACTATAAAGAAGCATGTTAAAGTTGCAATTATTACAAACGGTTCAACTCAGAGACAAAAAGCTAAAATAATGAACACTAATTTAAATAGTTGTTTTGATATAATAATTATTTCTGAAGAAGTGGGATTTAGTAAACCGGACAAACGCATATTTGAATTAGCATTAAATAAGCTTAATGTGCAACCGGAAACGGTATTATTCATTGGAGACGATTTAGAAAGGGATATTGGTGGTTGTCAAAATGCAAATATAAAGGGCATATGGTTCAATCCTCATATGATCAGGAATGATACTGAAATAAAACCATATGCCGAGATCAATTCTTTTGATAAATTACTAAGTTATTTTACATATTAAGCATTTTCGTTATTCTGCTAACGGGTGCTATTATGGAATAAAACTTAGATTTTCAAACGACTTGATTGTTATTTTTTCGTTTAGTGAAGTATTTTTTATCAAAAATTAAACAACTCTATTTTACCTCCGTCCTAATTTTAGGACGGGGGTATGCGTGTTTGAGGTTTTAAAATTTAATAACTTTATTGTCATTCTACAACAATACTACTGAAAGAATCATTAATGAAAAAGAAGGATGTCATGATATAGATCATGACATCCTTCTTTTTTTACTTTTTCTTATCTTTATCTAAAATATTTTGCTCTTCAGCAAATTCAGTTCCATAGGCGAACCGGCCATTCATGTTGATTCGATCACTTTTATGTCTTTCATGTGTATGAGAAAAACGATGCACAAATACTTCAGATAATGTAAAGACAAGGGCAGATAAAATGCTTCCCCATGCAATTTGCATAATATTATCTAACAAAATGTTACCGAAAATCCATACGCTTAAATAGGTTAACAAAAAGTCAGCCATAATAGCAGCGGAATTGCCAACGCGGTCCAAAAGGATTTTATCAACAAACATATAGGAAACGATTGTAACAAACAAGCTAAATGAAATTACATCAACAAATGTTGCATCGAAAAATAAATCAAGCCCGATAGCAAAAGCAATGATACACGATATAAATTTGATAAGCACAATAGTAAAATTGCTCAAGGTGCACACCTCCTGTTTTTACATAGTTTTGGTATAAAACGAGAAGTTCATACATTTCTTATGTATGTACATGGTTGTGAATAACGAGAAGCTTTAATCAGTGGGGAGTTCTTCATCGTTACACTGATTATGAGCTCATATAAATTAGGTTTTTATTGGCAGTTGATTCGCCCGCTAATTTCGTTATTTTTTCCGAATTTTGAGGTGGGGTCTTACTGCCTATTGATACGGGATAAAACTTTTTCATGTTCGATATCTTGTCAAAATATTAAAAAAATAAACAAAAAATGTTATAGTAAAATGAGAGCATATGACAATTTTAGGTAAGGGGGGGATCCAGATGTGGATTACTTCAGAAGTAGAAATTCCAGATGAACTATTTGATAATCTTGAGCAAGGAAGGCTTGTATTATTTGTCGGAGCAGGAGTTTCTATGAAAGGGAAATCAAACTTACCAAATTTCGATGATTTAGTGGATGAAATTGCGGAAGCTTTATATGTTGAAAAGCGTGAAAATACAGAACCACATGATTATTATCTTGGGAAAGTTGCGAAGACGAAAGATGTACATCAAGTTGCACAAAATCTTGTTAATCTGAAAAATTCAAAACCGAATCCATTACATTATGCTATTCCGCGACTTTTTTCAAACGATATTGATGTTCGCATTGTGACTACAAATTTTGATCAACATTTTACAAGTGTAATTCGAGAAATGGATCGAGATATCAATATATATTATGCACCTGCACTTCCAACAGGTAGAGCATTTAAAGGGCTAGCATATATACACGGTAATATAGAACAAGAAAAAGACAATTTAATATTAACAGATGGTGATTTTGGAAGGGCTTACTTAACAGAAGGATGGGCGAGACGATTTTTAGTCGATTTATTTTCAAATTATACAGTGTTATTCGTCGGATATAGTCATAATGATCCTGTTATGAAATATTTAGCGACAGGTTTACCGCCGAGTACGAGACGTTATGCATTTGTTGCACAAGGAGATAATACATATCATTGGGAGCATTTAGGAGTAAGGCCTATTGTCTATCCAAATAAAGCAAACAATCACCAAGCGCTTGTGCAAGCTGTGAAGCGCTGGGCTGAATTAATGGGAGATAATTATATTACAAAAAGAATGCGGATTCGCGATATCGTGACAGTTCCGCCTTCAGTTGAACAAGAGCAATTATCATATATAAAGCAATCCGTAAAAAAAATTGAAACACTCCGGTATTTTATAGAGTTTGCTAGGGATTATGAGTGGGTAGAATGGCTAGAGGCAGAAGGGAAACTTCAAAATTTATTTTTACTTTCTGCAATTTATACCGAAGAAGATGAATTGCTAGCTGAGTGGCTCGTCAAACAATTTCTTTTTAGCCACCAAAAAGAATTATTTCAGCTGATTTATAAAAACCATTCAAAAATTTCTCCTTTGTTATGGCGAACGATTTGCGCATATTTAAACGAAACAAAAGAGCCAATTGAACCACTCTTATTCGCAAAATGGACACTGCTTTTATTAGAAACAGCAGAAAAAAATAGCAGCTCTATAGAATTGGTTTCACATTTGTTACATAAATGCTCTTTTCCTGAACATAAAGAGATTTTTATTTTATTATTGGCATTTATTTTGGACGGGAAAATTAAATTAAAGCGTGTTAGAAAATGGGAACACGATATGCAGGATTCGATTGAATTAGAGGAAACAAGTCGTTTGCCAGTTCCGGTATTTTCATTTGTACAACGAATTTGGGATGAAAGAATGAAACCATACATCGCGTATTTTGCCGCCCCGATTATGGTTATGGGATTAGAAAAGATGCAGATGTTATTTTTAAGACAGGCCGCGCTGGAGAAAAAGGACGGTGTTCCATATAATACAGTTGAATTTTCAGAACATGATTTACAGCCAAAAGACTTTACATTTTTAATTCGGGTTGTAAAAGAGTGCCTCACCTATTTATGTGAAAATGATAAGAGTAAAGCTAACTACTATATTGCCCAAATGATTGAAACTGATAGTATATTGCAAAACCGAATTGCGATAGCGGCAATGAGTGAAAATTCTTTTGTAACGGACGATGAAAAGGTCAAATGGTTAGTGGAGAAAAAGTTGCTTTTACATGTTACATATAGGCATGAAGTATTTGCATTTTTAAAGAGCCATTATTCATTTGCTTCGGAACAAAGTAAGCAAGAGGTATTACAAAAGGTTATGAAACATGTTGTGAATGAGAGGGCTTTTGATGCTTGTCTTGTTATGGATTTACTCTATACGTGTGATCCAGATAGTAGTTGTACAGCAGAGGCATATAAAAAAATGAAACAAAAACATCCTCACTTCTCTCCAAAACGTTACGGTGAAAAACAAGTAGAAGATGCTGTACAAAGTATTACATGTAATGTAACAGCTGATGGATTATTGCAGTTGAAAGATGATGAAATGATGAAGCAAGTGAGAATTTTTTCGCATGACGGTATTTTTGAACAACGTCATTTTTTAGAAATGTTATCAAAAGCGTGTAAATTAAATACAGAGTGGAGCATTTCACTTGCGTACCAACTTGCAGGAGAAAGTAAAGTAAGTAATGAAGTATGGTTTGTTTGTATTAGGGCATGGAAGAACAATCGCAAGCTTACAAATCAACAAATACAAAAAATCATTCCACTCTTGCAACAATTTGTTAGAAATCCATCTTTTCATTGGTTAATTAGTAGTTTTCTTTATGAAATTAGCAATCGATTAGAGGAATTTCAAGAAGATAGTATCCGTATTATGAAACGATTTGCGATTTCTATATTTCCTCAAGTAATGAAAAATGATTTGAATTTCAAGGTGGAGGAGCAAGACTTCTATAATGAGTCTATTCAACATCCTATTGGAAAGATGACGTCAGTATTATTAAAGTTACTCGCATATGATCATTTATACGATCGGAATATTCACGAATATTTGTTTTTATTTGAAGAACAATTACGAATATGTTCGCAGAATGCAAATTTTATGTTGGCACGGTTAACTGCAGATATAACATTTTTATATCATATTGAGAAGCAATGGTGTAGAAAAAATTTACTGTCGTATCTTGACTTGAAACAACAGGGGAAAGCAATCGAATATGTATGGGCTGGACTTTGCTATACACAAATCAATTTACCGTTATTTACAGAGATAAAGCGATATATTAAGTATGCAGCCCAGCATTTACATTTGTTGCATCCGCATACAAAAGAAGTATTCTTAAAGTGGCTTAGTTTTGTCTTTATTAAATGTGTATTATATTGGGAGCAGCGTGCAGAGTGGTTATATCCACTTTTTATACAGGAAACGGAAAATGATAAAATTAAGTTTATGGAACATTTATCGTATTATGTGAAAACATTAAGCATGAGAGAGCAACAAAAATTTTGGGAAGATTGGCTAGCTGGATTTTTAATAGAACGTCCAAAAATGAGTTCTATAACAGGTAGAGAGTATGTTATGTTTTTACGTTTTGTCTTATGTATGGATGAAATGGTAGAAAAGGGATTGCAAACAATTCTTACCCATTTCTTGCCACCATCAGAACATTACAATCAAGCAGAAATGAAACTGCTATTTGTGTCTATTTTAGAGAAGAAACAGAATATGAAGGGCCATGTAGAAATTTATGGAGAGTTGTTTTTTTCGTTATTACAACACCTCCATGAGGCAAATTCTTTTGAGCATGAAATCATCGAAATAAAGCAATTGTTAACAGAGCACAAATTGGAGAATAGCTTACTAGTCTCTATTCAAAATGAAATGATTCGGATTGGGCTTGTGATGGCAAATTTACAAGATGGATAATGAGAAAAGAGTGGAATTTTAAAAAATAAATAAAAAGTTATTGACAGTATTTGAAAAAGCATTCTATAATACGAATCATAACTTATTCAATTTCAAAAACATTTGGATAAACAAAGTGCAATGAAGGGATCACAGTAGTGAGGATCTTACTGTAACAGAGAGCTGATGGTTGGTGTGAATCAGTACAGGGATAATCATGAATTACAGTCCTGGAGCATCTTTTTCGGATTAAAGGGTGTATATTCTTTATGAAGGAAAGGCGGTCAATTGATCGTTAACAGTGAAGAGAGGTAGACGAAGTTAGTCTACAACTAGGGTGGTACCGCGATAAATATCGTCCCTACTGATTGGATCAGTAGGGACTTTTTGTATTTGGGTGGTCCGACTTGAAAATGAAATATAACATGCGGTGAAAGGAAAAGGAGTAGTAGTTGTTTCCCTGTAACAGAGAGCTGGTGGTTGGTGTGAACCAGTACAAAGACAAGTGCGAATTACAGTCCTGGAGCATCTTTTTCGTAGTAAAGATTTATTTTCTTTATGAAGGGAAAGACGGTCGAATGATCGTTAACAGTGAAGAGAGGTAGGCAAAATCAGTCTACAACTAGGGTGGTACCGCGATAAATATCGTCCCTACTGAGTAGATCAGTAGGGATTTTTTGTACACAGAAAAAGCGGTATCGATCTCATAATGAGATTTTATGAATTATCAATTCAGAAAATAGGGAATTTTTATTCTCTTGAAATAGTTTGAACATTAAAAGGAGGATTTTAAAATGGCAAATCATGAGTTAGAACAATTACGTAAACAGGTGGATAAAATCAATTTGCAGTTACTGGAACTTTTAAATGAGCGAGGTAAAATCGTTCAAAAGATTGGGGAACAAAAACAAGTGCAAGGTACGAAACGTTTTGACCCAGTCCGTGAGCGTGAAGTGCTTGATATGCTCGCAGAACACAATGAAGGTCCTTTCGAAACTTCAACAATTCAACACATTTTCAAAACAATTTTCAAAGCGAGCTTAGAGCTGCAAGAAGATGACAACCGTAAAGCATTACTTGTTTCTCGTAAAAAGAAACAAGAAAATACAATTGTTAATGTAAAAGGTGAATTAATTGGGAATGGAACACAAACGTTCATTATGGGACCTTGTGCTGTAGAGAGTTTAGAGCAAGTTCGCCTAGTAGGGCAAGCAATGAAACAGCAAGGACTAAAATTAATGCGCGGCGGTGCTTTCAAACCGAGAACATCACCATACGATTTCCAAGGGTTAGGTGTAGAAGGTCTGCAAATTTTACGACAAGTAGCTAATGAATTTGATTTAGCGATTATTAGTGAAATTTTAAATCCGAACGATGTGGAAATGGCCCTTGATTACGTTGATGTTATTCAAGTTGGAGCACGTAATATGCAAAACTTCGATTTATTAAGAGCTGTAGGGAAAGTGAACAAACCAGTGTTATTAAAACGTGGTTTAGCAGCAACAATTGACGAGTTCATCAATGCAGCTGAATACATTATTGCGCAAGGAAATGATCAAATTATACTATGTGAGCGCGGTATCCGCACATACGAAAGAGCAACGCGTAATACGTTAGATATTTCAGCAGTACCAATTTTAAAGAAAGAAACACATTTACCAGTCGTTGTTGATGTAACACATTCAACAGGACGTAGAGATTTATTATTACCGACTGCAAAAGCAGCATTAGCAATTGGTGCAGATGCAGTTATGGCAGAAGTTCATCCAGACCCAGCAGTTGCACTATCTGATTCAGCGCAGCAAATGGATATTCCAGAATTCCATAAATTCATGGAAGAGTTAAAAGGATTCAAAAATAAATTATCTTAATTTCATATTGAATATGCGTTGAAAGGGAAACAGTAGTGCTTATCTCCCTGTTTATAGAGAGCTGATGGTTGGTGTGAATCAGCACAAAGATAAGCATGAATTACAGCCCTGGAGCATCTTTTTCGTAGTAAAGGTTATACTCTTTATGAAGGAAAAGACGGTCTCATAGATCGTTAAAAATGATAAGAGGTAGACAAATATAGTCTACAATTAGGGTGGTACCGCGATAAATATCGTCCCTACTGAGCGCTCAGTAGGGACTTTTTTGTACAAAAAAATAATAAAGGGGTAAGAGAAATGAGATACATTACAGCCGGAGAATCACATGGTCCGCAGTTAACTGTTATTTTAGAAGGTGTACCTGCAGGGTTATCATTACAGGCAGAACATATAAATAAGGAATTATTAAGAAGACAAAAAGGGCATGGCCGCGGAAGACGGATGCAAATTGAAACAGACACAGTAGAAATCGTAAGTGGTGTGCGCCATGGGATCACGCTCGGTTCACCCATTACATTAATCGTAAAAAATGATGATTTCAAACATTGGACGAAAGTAATGGGAGCTGAACCAATTTCAGAACAAGAAAGTAAAGAAATGAAAAGAACGATTACAAAACCACGTCCAGGGCATGCAGATTTAAATGGTGCGATTAAATATGGACACCGTGATATACGAAATGTTTTAGAACGTTCTTCTGCAAGAGAAACAACTGTAAGAGTAGCAGCTGGTGCAGTAGCGAAACAAATTTTAAACGAATTAGGTGTACAAATTGCCGGGCATGTTCTTGAAATTGGCGGAGTACAAGCGAATCGTATAGAGCAATTACCGATAGAAGAAATCCAAACTATTACGGAGCATTCACCTGTTCGTTGTTTAGATAAAGAAGCAGAACAAAAAATGATGGATGCGATTGATACTGCGAAAAGCAGCGGAGATTCAATTGGCGGAATTGTGGAAGTAATTGCGGAAGGAATGCCAATTGGCGTTGGTAGTTACGTTCATTACGATCGTAAACTAGATGCAAAGCTTGCAGGAGCGATCATGAGCATTAATGCTTTTAAAGGCGCTGAAATTGGTGTTGGATTTGAAGCAGCAAGAAAGCCAGGGAGTTTAGTACATGATGAAATTCTTTGGGATGAAGAAAAAGGTTATACAAGAAAAACAAATAACGCAGGTGGATTAGAGGGCGGAATGACAACAGGTATGCCGATTGTAGTACGAGGTGTTATGAAACCAATCCCTACATTATATAAGCCACTTGCAAGTGTAGATATTGATACGAAAGAAGCATTTCAAGCAAGTATTGAACGCTCAGATAGTTGCGCTGTTCCGGCAGCAAGTGTTGTAGCAGAAGCTGTTGTAGCGTGGGAGCTTGCGGATGCGTTAGTTGAACAATTCGGAAAAGATCGAATGGAATTAATTAAGCAAAATATTACGCAGCACAACAAATATGCAAAAGAATTTTAAAAAGGATGGATTATAGATGAAGGTAAAAGAACAATTATCATCATTACAGCCGTATAAGCCAGGTAAATCAGCACAGCAAATGAAAGAAGTTTATGGGGATCATTCATTCGTAAAATTAGCATCGAATGAAAACCCATTTGGATGTTCACCTCGTGTTATAGAAGGATTACAAAGCGTGTGGCAGGAACATGCTTTGTATCCTGATGGAGGAGCTGTAGAACTCCGAGAAACAATCGCAGCAAAACTACAAGTTCGAAAAGAACAAATCATGTGCGGAAGTGGACTTGACGAAGTCATTCAAATCATCAGCCGCGCCGTACTTTGCGCAGGCGAAAATATTGTAACAGCGCGAGAAACGTTCCCACAATATCGTCATCATGCGGTAATTGAAGGTTGCGAAGTGAAAGAAGTGCCACTGAATCAAGGTGTATACGATTTAGATGAAATAGCGAAGGCAATCGATGAGAAGACAAAGATTGTATGGATTTGTAATCCGAACAATCCGACAGGCACATATTTGAATGACCGAAAATTAAGTCAATTCACAAGTGAAGTAAATGATCAAACGCTAATCGTTATCGATGAAGCGTACTATGAATACGTAACAGCAAAAGATTTCCCAGAGACAGTATCGCTTCTAGAAAAACATAAAAACATTCTTATACTAAGAACGTTCTCAAAAGCATACGGATTAGCATCATTCCGCGTTGGGTATGCGATTGGACATGAAGCGTTAATCGAGAAATTAAATGTCGTACGTTTGCCGTTTAACGTATCTTCATTAGCACAAAAAGCAGCAACGATTGCTGTAAGTGATGAGTCATTTATTGAAAAAATCGTACGTGTTAATACAGAGGGGCTAAAACAATACGAAAGTTTTTGTATGGAAAATGAAATTCCATTCTATCCGTCGCAAACAAACTTCATCTTCTTGCCGGTAGAGGATGCTGGAGAAATTTATGAAGCTTGTGCGCATGCAGGGTTTATTATTCGTCCGTTTCCAAATGGTGTCCGTATTACAATCGGAACAAGGGAACAAAATGAAGGAGTGATTGCAGTGTTACAACAACACTTTGAAAATAAAAAACAGGAGTCTCGAGATGAGGCCAATGTGTAAAAAGGTAGTATTAATTGGAACAGGATTAATAGGCGGCTCTCTCGCATTAGCAATTAAGAAAGAGCACGATGTAACGATAACAGGTTATGATTTATTTAAAGAGCAAGTAGAGCGGGCGAAAGAATTACACGTAGTAGATGAAATAGCAATAGATTTACAGCGTGCATGTGAAGAGGCAAATTTAATTGTGTTTGCCTCTCCAGTTGAAGAAACGAAAAAGTTATTACACAAACTAGCGTCATTTCGCTTACGAGATGATGTAATAGTGACCGATGTTGGAAGTACAAAAGGAACCATTATGAATGAAGCGGAAGCTTTATTTTCAAAGAAAGTTTCTTTTATTGGCGGACATCCGATGGCAGGGTCTCATAAAACGGGTGTTGAAAGTGCAAAGGCGCATTTATTTGAAAATGCATTTTATATTTTAACACCGATGAATCATGTGCCAAATGATCAAGTGGAAGAGCTAAAAGTATGGTTAAAAGGAACAGGATCCCATTTTCTCGTCTTAAATACAGAAGAGCATGATTATGTAACAGGAATCGTTAGTCATTTTCCACATCTTATTGCGGCAGGTTTAGTAAAACAAGTCGAGAAACATGCAGGAGATAATCCGCTCATTCATCAACTAGCCGCCGGTGGATTTAAAGATATTACACGTATCGCATCTAGCAGCCCGAAAATGTGGAGTGACATTGTAAAGCAAAATCGTGAGCATTTAATGGTATTATTAAAAGAGTGGATCTCTGAAATGGAAGAGTTATATAAGACGGTTTCTATAGGAGATGCAGATGAAATACAAAACTACTTTGCAGATGCGAAAGAATATCGCGATTCTTTACCAGTGAGAAAAAGAGGAGCTATTCCTGCCTATCACGACTTATACGTCGATGTTTTAGATAAAGTAGGGGCATTAGCTCATATTACGAGTATTCTGGCGCTCGAAGAAATTAGTATTACGAACTTGCAAATATTAGAAGCGCGTGAAGGATTGCTTGGGGTATTACGCATTAGCTTTCAAAGAGAAGAAGATCGTATGAAAGCAAAGTTAGCGCTTGGAAAAGAAGAATACCAAACGTATGAAACAATTTAAATGAGAAGGTGAAAACGTGAAAGAAAGAACAATACAACCTGTTAATAATGGATTGAATGGCACGATTACAATTCCTGGTGATAAATCTATTTCACACCGTGCTATTATGTTCGGAGCAATTGCAGAGGGGAAAACAACAATTAAAGGCTTTCTTCCGGGTGCAGATTGTTTAAGTACGATTTCTTGTTTTAAAGAAATGGGCGTAGACATTACGCAAAACGGTGATGAAGTGATTGTAAGTGGAAAAGGAATTGAAGGTTTACAAGAACCGAAAGCTGTATTAGATGTTGGAAATTCTGGAACTACGATTCGTTTAATGTCAGGAATATTGGCAAACACGCCGTTCTTTTCTTGCGTACAAGGTGATGCTTCTATCGCAAAAAGACCGATGAAACGTGTAACAGATCCATTAAAGCAAATGGGAGCAAACATCGATGGCCGAGAAGGCGGGACGTACACACCGCTTACAATACGAGGCGGAGATTTAAAAGCAATCCAATACACTTCCCCAGTTGCAAGTGCACAAGTAAAGTCCGCTGTTTTACTTGCAGGCCTTCGCGCAGAAGGTGTAACAGCTGTTACAGAACCACATATTTCTCGTGACCATACAGAAAGAATGCTTGAGGCGTTTGGTGTTACAGTAACTCGTGAAGGGAAAACTGTAAAACTAGAAGGTGGCCAAAAGCTAATTGGAACAGACGTTCAAGTGCCAGGTGACGTATCATCAGCTGCATTTTTCTTAGTTGCAGGTGCGATTATTCCAAACAGTAAATTAGTATTACAAAATGTAGGAATGAATCCGACTCGTACGGGTATTATCGATGTTTTAGAGAGAATGGGAGCTACGTTCACTGTAGAACCAATTAATGAAGGAGCATCAGAACCAGCAGCAAACATTACGATTGAAACATCTTCACTAAAAGGAATCGAAATTGGTGGGGATATGATTCCAAGGTTAATCGATGAAATTCCAATTATCGCATTAGCGGCAACGCAAGCTGAGGGAATTACGGTTATTAAAGATGCACATGAGCTAAAAGTGAAAGAAACGAACCGTATCGACACAGTTGTTGCTGAACTAACGAAACTAGGAGCTCGTATTGAAGCAACAGAAGACGGAATGATTATTTACGGTAAATCAGCTTTAACAGGCAATGAAGTACATAGTTACGGTGATCATCGCATCGGCATGATGCTTGCGATTGCTGGCTGTATAGCTGAAGGGAAAACAACGATTCAAGATGCAGAAGCAGTAGGTGTATCGTATCCTACGTTTTTTGAAGAACTTCAAAAGTTAGCGAAATAACTGGACAATTGATGAAACATTCAACTTAGAAAGGAGGAATATTTGTGATAGTAGAAATCGTAAAGAATCAACAACAATTAGAAGATGCTTACGCTATTCGACAAAAGGTTTTTATAGAAGAACAACAAGTCGATGTAGAAGAAGAAATTGATGAACATGACAAAACCGCTACCCATTTTGTGTTGTACGATAATAGTAAGCCAATTGGAGCTGGACGTTTTCGTATTGTAGATGGCGTTGGTAAAGTTGAGCGAATTTGTGTATTGGCAACTGATCGTAAAGCGGGTTCTGGAAAATTAATTATGAATGAAATTGAGAAGTTTGCACAAAGTCAGGGCATTTCTAAAGTGAAATTGAATGCTCAAAAACATGTAATTGGTTTCTATGAAAACTTAGGGTACGAAAGTATTTCTGAAGAATTTATAGATGCAGGTATTCCTCATCGCACAATGATTAAAAATCTGTGAATGGAACGATAAAGCGGGGATTTTATTAATTTACTATAACTTTACTACGAGAAAAATCGCCTTACTATTATTTATAGTGGTAAATGTGCCTTTATAAGTCATATGAACTAACTAAAGCTTAATTTCTCCCTTACAATACCGAGAAATTAAGCTTTTTCATTTTAGGATTTCCTTAATTTTGTGAATCTACATTTTCCTGACGACAAGGATAAATAAAAGTAAGTACATATNNATATGTACTTACTTTTATTTTTTAGGATTTTTAACTTTTAGGTCTTGATAGAACGCGTTTTCTACATTTTTTTATTTCTCAATCATCGAATACAGGGTGTTTTCATTGACAAGATCTTTTTTCAACAACATAAAAACGTCTATAACAATCATGTTATAGACGTTTTTAATTAAGTAGCCGGAGATGGAAATCTAGCTCCTTCAAAACGTGTAATGCTGTTAAGTAAATCAATTGTACCGTCTATGCTTGATACGAAAAATACCTCAACAATATCGTTATTTTGTAATTGAGTAATAGTCGCAACAGATATGATATTTTTAATCTCGATATTTGCTCCAAAGAAGTCATTATCAGCAGCTACTTCATGGCCATTTACTTGAATGCTGATTCTTCCTCTATAAGCCTCATTGAAATTACTAGGAGAGAAAAGAACACTGGCAACGAATGAGTATACCCCTTTTGCGTCAGGAATGAACATAGAGGCAACTGAGTTGAATTCATTTGCTAAATCGAATTGTAGATTAGGATATAAAACTTTAACTGTAGTATTGGCAGGTATTTGCTGAAGTGTAGACATGTTGATGGCCCTAAATGCTGATGGTCTTGTCGAATCGCAATGATCTTCTCTAAGGTTTCTATTTCTTCTTTGTGAAAGGGACTCTCGATTTGCGCTTAATTGACTTAATTTATCATAGTAAGAACTCATAATTATTTAGTCTTCCCTTCTTTATTTATCCCGCAAACGTGCAGTAAAACTCTCATTTCAAAATGCAAAGGGAAATGGAATCAACTACCCGTAAAAGCCCAAGTGGTGAGGGGATTGCTTAAAGTGTCCCTTTATATGGTATACAAGGGACGTGTTAAAAGTGATTCGTAGGCATAGTTTTTTATTTTAGATCAAATTATTCATATATTTCATCGATATTTCTGGTTTTTGAGATAGGATTTTATCTATATAAGTACGAATGTAATAAAGGGGATAGGAGGAGATATTCATGAAAGTAGTTGAATTAGCAGAGCAACAATATAGAGAGGCGATTGCCTTATCTGAATATGCTTTTCAATATAAAGTGCCGGAAGATCAAATGGAACAGCGTCTTACTTTAATGAAGAAGCACCATCAACTATTTGGAATTTTAGAAGGAAATCAACTTGCAGCAAAACTGCATCTTCTTCCGTTAGAAATAAATATAGGTGATGCAATTTTTAAAATGGGCGGGATTGCAGGGGTAGCGACATACCCAGAGTATAGACGAAGTGGACATGTAAAAGAACTATTGAACCATGCGCTGGAAAAAATGAAACAAGACGGATTTAGTGTGTCCATGTTACATCCATTTGCAGTTTCATTTTACAGAAAATATGGATGGGAACTATTTGTCAATCGTTTCATCTGTTCAATGACGAAGAGCGATTTGGTCATGCAAAAGCATGTAAAAGGAAATATAAGACGCTTTAGCAAAGATAATCATCCAAATGAAATTGAAGTAATATATGAAACGTTTGCGAAACGTTTTGCTGGGATGCTGGTTCGTAGCCGTGAATGGTGGACGCAAGCAGTTTACCATGATTTAATTGCAGCGGTCTATTACAATGAAGAAAATGAAGCTACTGGTTATATGCTTTACAAAATAAATGATTCAAAAATGACAGTAGAAGAATTTGTACCGCTAAATAATGAAGCTAGAAAGGGACTTTGGAATTTTATTTGCCAACATGATTCTATGATAAAAGAGCTTAAGATGATACTAAGTGAAACAGAGCCATTACTGTATACTTTGCAAGAGCCTCGAGTTAAGGCTGAAATTACCCCTTATTTTATGGCACGTATTGTAGATGTGGAACAGTTTTTAAATCAATATTCATTCGTTTGGGATACGCAACAAAACGAAGTCATTTTACATATTTCAGACTCATTTGCACCATGGAATAATGTTTCGGTTCGATTACAGGATAAAGAAATAGTAATAATCGATAAGGAAGAAATAGAAAAACAAAGTAGTTGGGGACTTCATTTAAATATAAATGATTTATCGGCAATGTTATTTGGATATAAGCGTCCGTTAGAGTTATACGAAATGGAAACTCTTGTAGGAACTGAGGATGAAGTAAAAGAACTTGAACATTTGATTCCATTACATAGACCATTTCTTTATGACTTCTTTTAAATGTTTTTATCCCGCTATTTGCGGGTAGTAAGACCCCTACCTCAAAATTCAGCGAAAGCAAAGAAGTTAGGTGGAGGATCAACTGCTTGTAAAAGCCCGATTGGTGCGGGCTAATAATCAGTGGGGGATGAAGAACCCCCACCACGGATTAAAGTTTCACTTTATTTTTTGTTTCGAATAGAAAATTTCGGTTGTTGAAATAGAAAGATGATTAGATATACCTTTAGAGGACTAAGTATGTTATAGTAAGTGAAGTATGTATATAAAAGTATCGAAATTGGAGGAAACACATGATTACAGTTAGTAACGTAGGATTGCGCTTTGCAGACAGAAAATTATTTGATGATGTTAACATAAAATTCACACCAGGTAACTGTTACGGTTTAATCGGAGCAAACGGTGCTGGTAAATCGACATTTCTAAAGATCTTATCTGGAGAAATTGACCCGTCAACAGGCGATGTACATATTACGCCAGGTGAGCGTTTAGCAGTATTAAAACAGAACCACTTCGAATACGAAGAGTTTCCTGTATTAGAAACAGTTATTATGGGACATACACGTCTTTACAAAGTAATGCAAGAAAAGAATGCGATTTACATGAAAGAAGATTTCAGTGATGAAGACGGTATGCGCGCTGCAGAACTTGAAGGTGAGTTTGCTGAGCTTAACGGTTGGGAAGCTGAATCTGAAGCTGCAATCCTTTTAAAAGGATTAGGCATTGGAGAAGACCTTCATGATAAAAAATTGTCTGAGTTAACAGGGGCAGAGAAAGTAAAAGTATTACTTGCTCAAGCATTATTCGGTCAACCTGACATTCTATTATTAGATGAGCCTACCAACCATTTAGACTTAAAAGCAATTCAATGGTTAGAGAACTTCTTAATGAACTTTGAAAATACAGTTATCGTTGTATCTCATGACCGTCACTTCTTAAATAAAGTATGTACGCACATGGCCGATCTTGATTTCGGTAAAATTCAATTATATGTTGGTAACTATGACTTCTGGTATGAATCTAGCCAGTTAGCATTAAAACTAACACAAGATGCAAATAAGAAAAAAGAAGAGAAAGTAAAAGAGTTACAAAACTTCATCGCACGCTTTAGTTCAAACGCATCTAAAGCGAAGCAAGCGACTTCTCGTAAAAAATTATTAGATAAAATTACATTAGATGATATTAAACCATCATCACGCCGTTATCCATTCGTTGGCTTCACACCAGAGCGTGAAGTAGGAAATGACTTATTAACTGTAGAAGGTCTTTCAAAAACAATTGATGGGGAAAAAGTGTTAGATAATGTGTACTTCACATTAAATAAAGGTGATAAAGTTGCATTTATTGGACGTAACGATATTGCAATGACAACATTATTTAAAATTCTTATGGGTGAAATGGAGCCAGATAGCGGTTCATTTAAGTGGGGCGTTACAACATCTCAAGCTTACTTCCCAAGAGATAACTCTAAATACTTCGAGAACAGTGAATATAACTTAGTTGAATGGTTACGTCAATTCTCTCCACAAGATGAAACAGAAAGTTTCTTACGTGGATTCTTAGGTCGTATGCTATTCTCTGGTGAAGAAGTAAAGAAAAATGTTTCTGTATTGTCAGGTGGAGAAAAAGTTCGTTGTATGCTTTCTAAAATGATGTTAAGCGGTGCGAACGTATTAACACTTGATGATCCAACGAACCATTTAGACCTTGAGTCTATCACTGCATTAAACAATGGTTTAATTGCATTTAAAGGAACATTATTATTTACATCTCATGACCATCAGTTCATACAAACAATCGCAAACCGTATTATCGAAGTAACGCCAAACGGTGTAATTGATAAAGAAGCAACATACGATGAGTTCTTAGAAAATGAAGAACTACAAAAACAAATCGAAGCGATGTATAACAAAAAATAATCTACAAAATAAAAACCCTTANNTAAGGGTTTTTATTTTGTAGGAAACATGAATAAGACCGAAAAGTTATGGAGATAAATGCTGTTGTTTCTTTATCACGCTATTTGCGGACAGGAAGACCCCTACTGATTAAAGTTTCACTTTATAAATATGAATAATTTAGCAGCGACAAATCTAATTGGTAATTTTGGAAATAAGAATATTTGCGAAGCAGGTTATAAAGGATTATAGTAGGTGAGTCCTGTTACACGGATGGTCTTTAGATTTTAGTCATAGAAAATGTTACAAATGTATTTCATTAAATATAAATCTAAGTCAATATATTGAATAAGAAATAGTTGAATAAATACACCTGTAAACTTATAATTACTAATATTCTTCAGTTGGTTAAATAAAAAAGGGTTTTCTTGGAGAAGTGTATTCAAAGCAGAGAAAGACTTATAAAAAAATAAGCCTTGGATGATTAAAAGAGGTGGAGAGATGAAACAATTATTGTTAAAGAGCAAACGAGTGTTAAGTAACCATTTTGGATTTTTTATTTTTGCTGTTGTTTTATTCTGGTTAAAAACATATGCAGCATATGTGACAGAATTTGACCTAGGGATATCAAACACAATTCAAAAATTCTTGCTATTTTTCAACCCGTTAAGCTCAGCTGTCCTATTTTTAGGACTGGCATTATTTGCAAAAGGGAAACGATCTTATATTTGGTTAATAATTATTAATTTGTTACTGTCAATTCTTTTATACTCCAATGTGGTATATTACCGCTTTTTCAGCGATTTTATTACGTTCCCGACATTAACACAAACAAATAACTTTGGAGATTTAGGCGGTAGTATTTTAGCGTTATTACACGTATATGACCCGTTATATTTCTTAGACACCATAATTCTGATTGTGTTAGTTGCAACAAAGTTTGTGAACCCAAAACCAACTCGTGTTGCAAAGCATAAACTTTCGCTTGTATTTATTGTAGGAATCTTAATTTTTTGCATCAACTTAGGTTTAGCAGAAAAGGATCGTCCTCAATTACTAACAAGAACATTTGACAGAAATTATATTGTGAAATATTTAGGCGTATATAACTATACAATTTATGATGGGATTCAAAGTATGAAAGCATCGACAGAACGTGCTTTAGCAGATGGAGATAGTATGACAAATGTTCGAAACTATACTACATCAAACTATGCAACTCCTAATCCAAATTATTTTGGTAAAGGAAAAGGTATGAACGTCATCTACATTCATTTAGAATCGTTCCAAAACTTCTTGATTAATTACAAGTTAAATGGTCAAGAGGTAACACCATTTTTAAATTCATTTACGAAAGATGCGAATACACTGTATTTTGATAATTTCTTCCATCAAACAGGACAAGGTAAAACATCTGATGCGGAGTTCATGTTAGAGAACTCATTGTTCGGATTACCACAAGGTTCTGTATTTACAAACAAAGCTCATAACACGTATCAAGCTGCACCAGCTATTTTAGGGCAACAAGGATATACGTCGGCAGTATTTCATGGTAACTATAAAACATTCTGGAATCGTGATGATATTTATAAATCATTTGGTTTTAATAAATTCTTTGATGCAACATATTATGATATGAATGAGAATGACGTTGTAAACTATGGCTTGAAAGATAAACCGTTCTTTAATGAGTCAATTCCATTGCTACAAACATTGAAGCAACCGTTCTATGCGAAATTCATTACGTTATCAAATCACTTCCCTTATCCAATTAATAAGGAAGAAGCGACAATTGAACCAGCGAAAACTGGCGATTCATCTGTAGATACGTATTTCCAAACCGCACATTATTTAGATGAGTCTGTAAAAGGTTTTATGGACTACTTGAAACAGTCCGGTTTATATGATAATTCCATTATTGTTATGTACGGAGATCATTACGGTATTTCAGATAACCATAATGCTGCAATGTCACAAATAATGGGGAAAGAAATTAACTCATTTGAAAATGCACAATTGCAACGTGTACCATTAATTATTCGTGTACCAGGTATGCAAGGGGGAGTTCAACATCAATATGGCGGAGAAATTGATGTACTTCCAACGCTATTACATTTACTAGGTACGGATACAAAGAATTATATCCAATTTGGTACGGATTTATTATCACCTGAGCATAATCAAGTGGTTCCTTTCCGTAATGGTAACTATGTAAGTCCTACAGTTACTGCGCTTAATGGAAAGTACTATGATACAACGACTGGAAAACCAGTAGAAGCAACGGATGAAATTAAACAAAATGAAAAAATGGTTCAACAAAAACTTAAATTGTCTGATCAAGTAGTAAATGGCGATTTATTACGATTCTACACACCAGAAGGATTTACGCCAGTAGATCGTTCGAAGTATAACTATAATCATCGTGATAAAAATAAGAACAAAGTAAAAACTACGCAAGAAGGTACAACTGAATAACTTTCTGTAATGAAAACCTACTCGTATGGAACAATACTATATGAGTAGGTTTTTTTGTTATGAAGGATTATATATTTTTGTAATTTCACATACCGTATAGTTACTATATAATAGTGATATAGTAAAGATACAATCGTTGCACGATATAAAAACGATAATTTGGACTTAATTTTGTAAGAAAGAAGAGATACTATAGTAGTAGAAAGTGATTTTAAAAATCTAATTTTGCAAAGTTAGTATCTATACTTGCAAGACGAATCAAAACAAGTATAGAAAGGGTGTACATCATATATGATATTAGATCACCGCAGTACCGCTATTTTACAGCAAATTATTCAAGCGGATGGCTATACTTCTGTAGAGCAACTGATGGAAGTATTGCAAATCTCTAAAAGAACAGTTTATTACGATATGAAAAAAGTAGATGATTGGTTACACGCAGAGCATTTAGCATCAATCCAATATGTTCGCTCATTCGGATACCGTTTAGATGATGAAACAAAACAAACGGTTATTCAAAAACTACACGGATTTACAATGGTTCAATACGATTATTCTCCACAAGAACGAAAAGCTTGGTTAGCTTTGTATGTATTAACGAAAGAAAAAAGAATCTTACTAGAAGATTTAATTGACCTTATACAGGTAAGTCGTAATACGACACTTACTGATTTGAAAAAAATGAAAGCAGATTTGGTGAAATTTCATCTCTCTTTACAATTTAGTCGTAAGCAAGGGTATTATATCGAAGGTACCGAACAAGGAAAACGAAATCTACTAACCTTTTATCTTTCACAGTTAATCGCAAAGCATGGATGGGAATATTTAATCTCTCATGTAAGACGAATTGTAAATCGTGAAGAAAGTGAAAAGAACAAGAAAGAGCAAGAAGAATTGTTTGTAATAAAAAATATTTTATCAAATTGCGAAGAGTTTTTAGGTGTTCAATATACGGATGAGGTACTTGAAAATTTAAGCGTTTACATGTATTTGTTTCGCAATCGTATTGTCAAAGGGCAATGTGTTGAAATGGAAGAAGCTGAAAAAGATGTTCTACGTGAAACAAAACACTTTGAAGCAGCGAAATATATTGGGAAGCAGTTTGAAAAAATGTTACATGTGAAGTTTCCGAAAGATGAGATTTATTATATTACGACTCATTTATTAGGTGCAAAAGTAAATGCTCAGCAAAAAGAGTATGAAAAGAATGATGTGCAAGGTATCCATTTGATCGTAGATCGTATGATAAAGGACTTCCAGCACTACGCTTGTGTTATATTCCAAGATTTTACGGGGCTTGCTTCAGATTTATACTTGCATATGAAACCAGCGTTTTATCGCGTGAAATATGGAATTGAAATAGAAAATCCATTATTGCATATGATCGAAAAAAGTTATGAAGAAGTATATATTCTTACGAAAAAAGTGGTGCATCATTTTGAAGAATATGTTGGAAAACAAATTTCGGAAGATGAAATTGCGTATGTCACTATGCATTTCGGTGCGTGGATGAGGAAAGAAGGAATCGTTCCCAATCCTAGGAAAACAGCTTTGCTTGTTTGTCCAAATGGAATTGGTACATCGCGTATGTTGCAATATCAATTAGAACAATTATTTTCAAGTATTGATATTTTGCAAGCGATCTCAAAGCGGGAATATGAGTCACATACATTTGATGTAGATTGTATTATCACGACAACTGAATTAGAGAAGGGGACAATACCTATTTTTATGGTAAATCCCATTTTAACAGATTCTGAAAAAGCATCGCTACTCAGAAAAGTAAATGCAGCATTATTTAGCGAAGATCAAAATGACTCAGTTGATATTATGATGCAGATTATTCAAAAATATGCGAATGTGATAGACGAACATTCTTTAAAGAAAGAATTGAGAGAATTTATAAGTGGTCCAGCGCATTTGCGCAGGGAGGAGAAGTACAAGCCTATGTTAAACGAGCTATTAACGAGAGAATATATTCAGCTTCAGGATCGTGTTGATTCTTGGGAGGAAGCCATTCAAGTGGCAGCTAAACCGTTATTACAAACGGAGTATATTTCAGAAGAATACATTCAAGAAATGATTGCGAATGTAAACAATCTAGGACCTTACATTGTGATTGCACCTAAAATTGCAATTCCACATGCTCGCCCTGAAGCGGGAGTGAAAAAGTTAGGTATGAGTTTGTTACAGTTGAAAGAAAGTATTTCATTTTCAGAAAAGCAAGAGCACGCTGCAAATTTAATCATTGTTCTGGCAGCGATCGATAATGAAACACATTTAAAAGCATTGGCACAATTAAGTGATATGCTATCTCAGCCTGAAAATGTAGAAACATTAATTCATTCAAATTCAAAAGAAAAAATGCTAGAAATGATAGCTAAATATTCTAATTAAGGGGGAAGTAAAAATGAAAAAAGTATTAGTTGTGTGTGGAAATGGGTTAGGAAGTAGCTTTATTGTGGAGATGAATGTGAAGAAGATTTTAGGGGAATTAGGTTTACAAGCTGAAGTTTCTCATACAGATTTAGCATCAAGTAAATCAGAACAAGCGGATTTATATTTAGGAGCAAAAGATATCATCTGTAATCTTGAAGATGGTGTTCGTACAGTGGCAGGGTTAACAAATATTTTAGATCAAAATGAAATTAAAGAAGCATTGCAAAAACATCTGATGTAAAAGCAGCGTTAAACAGCTGGGGGAGGAGCAGTGCTATGTTAGATTTGATTATGAAAGATATTTTAGGACAACCAGCAATACTAGTTGGATTGTTCGCCATGTGTGGGTTGCTTTTAC
Source organism: Bacillus cereus (assembly GCF_002561295.1). Lineage (GTDB taxonomy): Bacteria > Bacillota > Bacilli > Bacillales > Bacillaceae_G > Bacillus_A > Bacillus_A cereus_S. The sequence continues at coordinate 34,132 of NZ_NTUG01000037.1, read as the reverse complement.
AGAAGAAAAATTTTGCAGATACAGTTTCCGGGACATTAAAAACAATTATGGGCTTCGTTGTATTAGGAGGCGGAGCCACAATATTAATTGGAGCGCTAGATGTTTTTGGAAAAATGTTTGATAAAGCGTTCCATATAAAAGGAATTATTCCAAATAATGAAGCTGTCGTTGCGATTGCACAGCAAACATTAGGAACAGAAACAGCGTTTATTATGGTATTTGGGATGATTGTCAACTTACTTATCGCCAGATTTACAAAATTTAAATATGTATTTTTAACAGGTCACCATACTTTATTTATGGCATGTTTAATTTCAGCGGTATTCTCTACAACTGGAATGACGGGGGCTACTCTTGTTATTAGTGGATCTTTATTATTAGGAACACTTATGGTAATCTTCCCAGCACTTTTACAGCCTTATGTAAGAAAAATCACAGGGATGGACGATATTGCAATTGGTCATTTTGGATCTGTTGGCTATTTAGCAGCTGGTTTTGTTGGGAGCAAGTTTGGAAATAAAGAAAAATCAACAGAACAAATCCAAGTACCAAAATCACTAGGATTTTTACGTGATACGTCAGTTTCTATGTCTTTAACAATGTCTATACTATTCTTTATTGTTGCACCATTTGCCGGAAAGCAATTTATTGAAACAGAACTGAGTAACGGGCAAAACTATCTTGTATATTCTTTCATGCAAGCAATTACGTTTGCAGCAGGGGTGTACATTATTTTAGCAGGTGTTCGTATGTTGATCGCAGAGATTGTACCTGCGTTTAAAGGGATTGCGGATAAGCTTGTACCTAACGCAAAGCCAGCACTTGATTGTCCAACAATCTTCCCGTTTGCGCCAAACGCAGTTATTATCGGATTCTTAACTAGTTTCGTTGCTGGATTATTGTCTATGTTTATTCTTCCAGTGGTTGGTCTAAGTGTCATTGTACCAGGTCTTATTCCACATTTCTTTACAGGAGCAACAGCAGGTGTATTCGGAAATGCAACTGGAGGCAGAAGAGGAGCTATTTTAGGTGCGTTTGTTAATGGAATATTAATATCATTCTTACCAGCATTACTATTGCCAGTTCTCGGCGGATTAGGATTTGAAAATACAACATTTGGTGATTCTGATTTCGCAGTAGTTGGTATTTTAATAAGTGAAATTGCAAAATTATTATCATCAATTTTCTAAAAGAAATGTAAAAAGACTCGATTTTCCAATAAAGGAAATCGAGTCTTTTCTCTTTACATACGATTATCGTGCCAGAAGTTTAATGGGAAGTGACCATCTTCTTGATAGCTTTCCAGTTCATAACCTCTTTCTTTTAGGCCTTTAATGATCGCAGGCACAGCTTTTACTGATTGCGGGTGAATATCGTGCATTAGAATGACTTCAGTTGGGTTTGTAGCGCCAGCAAGAACATTTTGTACAATTTGTGCTGAAGCAGCGTCTACTGGCATTTTATTATATTTCCAGTCTAAGGAATCAATTGTCCAGTCCCAAACTTTTAAATTATTTTCCACGACTTTATTACGAAGTGCTTCGTTTAATCCAGGCATAGAACCGTAAGATGGACGAGTTAATGTAGGTGATTTTCCGATAACTCCAGCAATTAAACCTTGGTCTTCTTTCATTTCATCTACATAGCGACCTTCTGTATAAAGTTTTTTGTAGTTATGTGTCATACTGTGCATACCAACATAATGACCTTCAGCGTCTTCACGTTTTACAAGATCAGGGAACGCTTTAACATTTGCTCCAATTAGGAAAAAGGTAGCTTTTGCATTTTCTGCTTTCAACATGTCTAACAGTTCAGCAGTGTATTTGCCAGGACCATCGTCAAATGTTAAGTAAGCAACTTTTCTCACTTGTCCGTTATATTGCTTTGGAGCTTCTTTTGGAGCTAGAGCAGTTTGAATTTCACTTACAAGTTGAACGGATTTCGCCTCATCCTCCGTACTCGCCAGAGCAATATGAGTTGATCCATAAACTGCTTCGTATAAAAATAATACTCCGACGCAAATCAACAGTGCTCTCTTTACTAAAGTTGTCATCCGAATTCTATTGTGCATAATTTTCCTTCTCTCTATAATAGTTCTACTCTATTATATTAGCAATTTTAGGTAGGTAAATGCAAAACAAATTGTAAAAAAATGTACCAGATTTATTGTTTAGCAGGTTGTATAATGAAGGCTTTTGATGGGATGTAACGAATATAAAAGGGGGTGGGTTCATGATTAAACAAGTAATTGAAATTGCGAATCGGAATGGATTCTGTAAGATGTAAAGCGAATTGATTCATTAAAAAATGTGTGAGATTAAATAGTAGTTCTATGGAACCTTCATATGAAAGATAAGAATAATTATATATACCAAAACTTATATTTTGGCATAAAGCTTTTACAAGAGGAGTGAGATCGAATGCTAGATGTCTTAAAGCAACAATACAGCTTTATTAGCTCTACCAGAGAAACTTTATTTACATTTTTGGAAGAAATCCCACTGCAAAAGTTACACAGCAACGCTCCGAATTTCGGAAGCGGCAGCATGATAAAGACTCATATTCATGTAGCTGACTGCTATCGATACTGGCTTGGATCATTCGCATGTAAACAAAAGCGAGCAGATTTTTCGTTTGCTACTGATTATGAAATTGAGCATGCAGATGTCAAGAAAGTTCGCGTCAGATTTGAGTTAGTAGATGAGATTGTACAACGTTTTTTGGATGAATTCAATGATCGCTGGTTCGAAAATATAGCAAATGAAGTAAAATGGCAAAAAGAACCATGGAGTACGACTCCGCTATGGCTTTTAACCCACACTGAGACACATGAGTTTCATCATAAGGGGCAAATTGTATCAATGGCTCGTCATCTCGGGTACAATCCTCCTGACACAGACCTTCAATGAATTCAAATTTTCAAACACGTGCGAGACATCGTCTGGGGATAAGGAGTCTATAGTACTCAATTAATGGGAGATAAACAAATTAGTTTTAGGTATAGAAAAAGGCATGGGAGCGATAGACATGATAAAATATCCGTTTTTAGAAAAAGGAGCAACGATTGGGGTAACAGCACCTTCTTCAGGTGTAAACGTGGAATTACATAGTATGTTTAAGCAAGCTTGTGAAAGTATGGAAAGAAAAGGATATAAAGTGGTTTGCGGAGACACGGTTTGGACACAAGAGAAAGCTAAGTCTTCTAGTGCTAAGAAGAGAGCAAATGAATTGATTGAAATGATGCAAGACGAGAACATTGATATCATCATTCCTCCTTGGGGCGGAGAACTGCTAATTGAAATGTTAGATAAAATTGATTTTGACAAGATAAATCAGAAGTGGATATTAGGATACTCGGATGTAAGTGTTTTATTATTAGCAATCACGTTAAAGACCGGAATTGCTACTGCTCATGGGACAAATCTAGTAGATTTAAGAGGGGAATATTCTGATGAAACAACAGCAATGTGGCAAAGTGTTTTGTCAACGGAAGCAGGGACTGCCATTACTCAATATTCTTCAGAAAAATATCAAATGAAATGGCAACATAATAATCCATCTCCATGTGTTTTCCATTTAACAGAAAATACAAACTGGAAAACAGTTGCAACTGATAAAATAAAAATGAAAGGTCGATTACTCGGTGGTTGTATTGATGTCATTAGACATCTCATTGGCACACCATTTGGTAAAGTAGAAGACTTTAGGGAGAAGCACTTTGATCATGAGCCTTTAATTTGGTATTTTGAAAATTGCGAGTTAACTACTACTGATTTACGACGTTCATTAGTGCAAATGAAACTAGCAGGTTGGTTTGATAACTGTTCAGGTATACTATTTGGACGTAGCGCAGCAAATTATACAGTCGAGGGTTATACTGCTGAAGATGTATATGAGGAGCTTGCTGATGAACTTCAAATTCCGATTGTTTATGATATAGATTGTGGTCATGTCCCTCCGCAAATTACTTTTATAAATGGAGCATTTGCAGAAATTGAAGTGGGAGATGGTAAAGGAGTTATTATACAGCATTTCCAACAGTAATAGGTTGTACATGTAATCTATGAAATAGGGACGATGTTACATCATTAAACTGCACTCTAATTGTATGTAGCAATTAGAGTGCAGTTTTTTTGTAGACAATTTCATAAAAAATGAATGTCAGTTCCATAGTGAATCAATTTTAATTTTTTTGCTACGTTTTGTGAAGCAAAATTATCCCAGGAAGTGCTATAAAGAGGAATGCGATTTTCCTCTTGCACTGCCTTCGCCCAAGCTGCTACAACAATATAGCCATATCCCTTCCCGCGGAAAGTTACGATTGTTTCTACACTTGCTTCAGCTGCTATAGGTGTACTTCTTGCACTACAGCATATAGAAACAATCCTTTCGTTTTCAAAAATTGCAAAACAAGGCTGCCGCCATTTTAACTGATGGAATAAATTTGGAAAGTTGTGCTGGAGAAGTTCTTTATTTTCCTCTGTAATTTGTATTGCCCTCATAGGATTATCTAGAGTATTTGGAGAGACAAAAGCAGGACCTATCCAGATTTTATGTATCGGCTGTTCTCTACTTAGCAGACTCATAATTTTTGCTAAATCGATGTGATTAGGATAATCGGTGAATAATTTTTCAATCTCATTTATTAGTACGCTTGGCAGGTCATAGCGATATCGTCTAATCGTACCATCTTTTGTATGACCAAGAAAAAGACGAGGTGCCACTGTACTTTCAGGTTCATTAATACTTGTCATTCTCCTAAATTGGTTATGAGAAAATAAAACTTCAGTCTGAATAGACATTAATTCCAAATGTGAAAGCATGTTATCACCATTCCTCACATATCGTTTATGTGTAATAGTTTATAACATAAAAATCAAAAGTCCTTCTTTCGTTAAGGAAGGTATTAAGGAAACAGGAATTGTATATAAATTTCACATACCGTATTGAAAGAAAAAACTAGGAAAATAGGAAATAGTGTCGAATATATCGTAAAGACTTGTTTCAGGCAAGTGAAAATAAAAAAATGAAAGAAGGAGAACAGCATGGAAGCAATTGAAGCAGCACAAAATATTGTTGAATTACAATTTCAAAATTGCGATGTTGCCTTGCTAGGAGGAAGCGTTGCAAGAGGAGAAGCAACGAAAACATCTGATCTTGATATTGTAATTATTGATCGTAATCTATCAAACTGTTATCGCGAATCTTTTATTCGTAACGGTTGGCCAGTGGAAGTGTTTGTACATAATTTTGAAACGTATAAAAAATATTTTAAAAGTGATTGTGAGAGAGGGAGACCGTGTTTACCGCAAATGGTTTCGGAAGGGATTATTTTAAAAGGTGAGGAAGAAGTTGTAACGAGTTTAAAACAGGAAGCACAGCAATTATTAAATGAAGGTCCTGAAAAGTGGACAGAAGAACTTATGAGACAGAAACGGTACTTTATTACGGATGCGCTAGACGATTTTATTGGTGCGAAAAAGAGGGAAGAAGAATTGTTTATTGCTAATCTTTTAGCGGATTTAGTGCATGAATTCGTGCTTCGAGTAAATGGACAATGGGTTGGGAATTCCAAATGGTTTATTAGGGTGCTAAGAAAATATGATGAATCATTTGCGGAAGAGTTTGTTGAAGCTTTTGATCATTTTTATAGAACTGGTGAAAAGGTGAAACTGATCGAATTTATAGAAAGAACACTAGAAATATATGGCGGTAGGTTGTTTGAAGGGTTTTCTGTAGGGAAATAAAAAGGAGATGTGCAGAGATGGATATACCAGTTATTGGGCTAAGAGAGCTTACATTAGATGATGTAGAAGAGAGATATCAATGGTCATTAGATACAGAAGTAACAAGGCATTTAGTTGTCCCTAATCAATATCCACCTTTTACGCGAGATGAGACAAAACGATGGATTGAGATGTGCATGAATCGTGAAAATGGATATGAGCAAAGAGCTATCGTTTCTGAAGATGGTGTACATATCGGCTGGGTAGATTTAAAGAACTTTGATAACACGAACAAAAATGCTGAATTAGGAATTGCGATTGGTAGAAAAGAATATTGGGGACGCGGTTATGGTTTTGCAGCGCTATCCAGTATGTTAGAAATTGGATTTTATGAATTTGGTTTAGAGAAAGTTTGGCTACGTGTCGATGCTGATAATATAAAAGCGATGAAAAGTTATGAAAAAGCCGGGTTTGTTTGTGAAGGAATGATGAGAAATGATAGATTAAGACAGGGGGTATTTATCAATCGTTATCGTTATAGTATGTTGAAAGAAGAATATGAAATGCTACACAAAAACTAATTTAATATAATTATATTATGTAAACAAAAATGTAGGGAGAGGGATAGAAATGATTCGAATTTTATCAGAAAAAGATGCAGTACAATATTGGGATTTACGTTTACAAGCATTGCAAGTAAATCCAGATGCATTTGTGACAACATATGAAGAAGCGATGCAAAAAGAAAACCCAGTTGAGCAAGTTGTTCAAAACTTAAGTTCAAACACAAGTTACACATTTGGTGCTTTTAATGAAAAAGATCAATTACTTGGCGTAGTAACGTTATTAACAGAGCAAAAAGCAGCATTTAAACATAAAGGTCACCTTGTGGCTATGTATGTAGACAAGGACAGTAGAGGGAGAGGTTTTGCGAAAGAGTTAATACGTGGTCTAATTGAAAAAGCGAAAGAACTAGAAATAGAGCAAATTAACTTAGGCGTTGTTTCAGATAATGAAGCCGCAAAAAAACTGTATCAATCAATGGGTTTTACAACATATGGAGTAGAAAACAAGGCACTAAAAATGAATGGTATATATCGTGATGATGAATTAATGGTTTTATGTATTTAAAAAGTTATAAAAAAGGAGTAGCGGATGTTTCAAAGCAAGAAGCGTATTGCATTGTTTATCGCGTTCATTGTTTTTATTGCTAGCACGTTGTATCAAGCTGTTTGTGTAAATAACGATACGGAAGTACCTGGTAGGAAAATTGAAGTTAACAATCATGATATGCACATTTTTACAACAGGGAAACGTGAAGATCAACCAACCATAGTGATGACAGCAGGAAGCGGTACGACAACACCGTATGCGGATTTTTACCCGCTATATCATAAATTGGAGAAAGAAAATAGAATAGTTGTGTATGAACGGTCTGGTTATGGATATAGTGAACAAACAGAGAAAAGTAGAGATATTGATACAATTGTAAATGAATTGCGTTCATTATTAATAAGATCAGGCGAGAAACCTCCTTTTATATTAGTAGGACATTCGATGGGGGCGTTAGAAAGCATTAGGTATGCACAGTTATATCCAGATGAAATTGTAGGATTAGTTTTTATTGATGGCATTAGTCCAGAATATGCAAGAAATTTTAAAATGGATATAGGTATGCAAGCTAGTTGGCATACAATGAATATAGCTAAAAATATCGGAATATTACGCACGTTATCGTTGTTCGGAATGATGGATCCTGTGTTTATAGATATCCCTAATTTACCGAAAGAATTACAGGAACTCAAAGTTTCAATGGCTCTTAAAAATACAAATAACCGAAATATGAAAGAAGAATTAGATTCAATGAGTAAAAACGGGAAAAAGATAATAGAAAATGGAAATTTAGGAAGTTTTCCAGTATTACAATTTTCTGCTACAAATAACGGCTATGAAAATTGGGAGAAGACACAGAATGAACTGTCCAACATATCTTCACGAACGGAAAAAGTTATATTTCCAAGTACTAATCACTATATTCATCATGAACAGGCAAATGAAATCAATGAAAACATAAAGAGTTGGATGGGAGAAATACAATGAAATTTTCGAATTTTATTTCAAATCAAATGTATTCTATTATATAGTAGAAGAAAACTACATAAGGGGTTTTAGGATGAAAGCAATTATAGCGGGAGTATTGGCATCGTTTTTCTTTGCCTTTACGTTTATTTTAAACCGTGCGATGGACTTGCAAGGCGGAAGTTGGATTTGGAGTGCATCATTGCGGTATTACTTTATGGTCCCGTTACTTGTCATTATTGTTCTATATAGAGGGAACTTAAAGCAACTCTTGCAATATATGAAAAGTAATCCGAAAGAGTGGTTCGTATGGAGTATTGTCGGCTTCGGTCTTTTTTACGCACCACTTAGTTTCGCGGGTGCATTTGGACCAGGGTGGCTCGTTGCCTCAACGTGGCAAATTACAATTATAGCAGGGATTTTATTAACACCATTATTCGCAACGAATTCATTGCATAAAAAAATTCCAATGAAAGAATTGATGATGTCTGGTGTTATATTACTAGGTGTTCTTCTTATGCAAGTGGAACACGCCTCTTCATTAGGCATTCGTGAAACTGTTTTATGTGTCGTACCTGTAATCGTTGCAGCGTTTGCTTATCCACTTGGAAATCGAAAAATGATGCAAGTGTGTAAAGGTGAGTTAGACGTTTTTCAACGAGTTCTTGGAATGACGCTCGCAAGTTTACCGTTTTGGTTTTTACTCTCTGGATATGAAGTTGCAACAGGTGGATTGCCATCAAGTGATCAAGTCTTTCAATGTTTCATCGTGGCGATTAGTTCAGGTTTAATTGCGACTGTATTATTCTTTTTTGCAACTGATCTTGTAAAAGATGATCCGCAAAAATTAGCTACTGTAGAAGCAACACAATCTGGTGAAGTGTTATTCGCATTATTAGGAGAGCTAATTTGGCTGTCAGCTCCATTCCCATCGTCGTTATCATGGAGTGGAATGAGTTTTGTTGTCCTAGGAATGATTTTGCACAGTTATGTTGCCGTTGTTGTGAAAAAGGAAGAAAAGATAACAGCGTGAATAAATAGTGGCTCTTTGAAATGAAAGAGCCACTATTTTTGTAAGGAGAGATATACGATGGAATTAAAAGAATTTATTCATTTTCTAAATAGATTAGAAGAAAAGCATATATTTTTATAAGCTAAGTAAAGTAAGAACAGAAAGTATTATGGTCGAAGTAGCTGTACCAGGTGAGCGATGGGAGATTGAATTTATGGAAGATGGTACAGTTGAGATTGAAAAATTTATTGGCGATGGTGATTTTTATGATGGGAAAGAGATTGAGGCCTTATTTGCGAAATTTAGTGATTAAATAAAGAAATTGGAATTGATTCATAATGGTGTGAGTCTGTTTTTTTGTGGCACCTTCATCATATGAATTGATATAAACGACATTTATATATAACATATATGAGAGAGGTGTGAGTAGTTGTTTACTGATATATATTTTACGTTAAAGGGAGAGAAATGAATGGAGAATATAGAAAAAGATACGAATATAGCACATGAAAATAAAGACAACATCGTTACGTTATATGTTACGAGACACGGAAAAACAATATTAAACACGAATAAACGTGTACAAGGTTGGGCTGATTCTCCGTTAGTAGAGAAGGGTGTTGAAATAGCGAAAGGATTAGGAAATGGATTGCAAGATATTCCTTTTGTTGATGCTTATAGTAGCGATAGTGGCCGTGCAATTGAAACGGCTCATTTAGTATTAAAGTATAGTGGACAATCAAAGCTACAACTTGAACAAAGGAAAGCGTTACGTGAATTAAATTTTGGGATTTTTGAAGGCGATACGATTGAAAATATGTGGGAGGCTATTAAAAAGATTGCTGGTGTGAAAGAAGTAACGGAATTAATGAATTTCTCTATAAAAGAAATTATGAATTTTATTGTAAAAGCAGATTCTACAAAACAAGCTGAAAATTGGGATGTATTTTCAACTCGTATAAAAAAAGAAATTGATACAATTAGTGAGGACGCTGCCAAAAATGGAGGCGGTAACGTTCTAGTTGTAGCGCATGGATTAATGATTGCTACATTAGTAGAAATGCTTGATAGTAGTAAGACAAAAATGGGTGTAAAAAATGCCAGTGTGACTAAAATCGTTTACCAAGGCGGGGAATATAATATCGAGTCTGTTGGCGATATGAGTTATGCTGAAAAAGGTAGCGAGATTGTAAAATCATGACAGTTTGTATAGCGTAATAGAATGAAAAAAGACGGATTTCTTATGAAGAGAAGGACGTCTTTTTCTTTTGTTTCATTGTACCTAAACAGTTGATTAATATGGAACGTGAGAGGTAATAAAAATCCTCATTATGTATGCTTGGTTATAAACCATTTTGTATATACTAAAAAAATGGTTACATTTGTAGGGAATGTTACAAAGGAGCATATGAAAATGAATAAGAAATACTATAAAGGTTTGGTTATGCGACAGATTAAGGAAAGTGAAGTAGAACAGTTTTCAAACTTAATGAAATATGTGTTTCAAGTTTCTAAAAAAATGATTAATGATGAAGAGAAGATGGTACAAAAGAAAAGTCATCAGTTGAAACCAGGAACTGCTTTAGGTTGGTTTGACCATGATAAATTAATATCTCAAATTGTTGTTCTTCCTTTTCAAGTCAATATTCATGGTGTGATTTATGAAATGGGAGGAGTTACTGGAGTTGGTACCTATCCAGAGTACGCAGGGCATGGATTGATGAATGCGCTAATGAAAGAAAGTTTAACAACAATGAGAGAAAATGAACAATATATTTCTTATTTATTTCCTTATTCCATTCCTTATTATCGAAAAAAAGGATGGGAAATTATTTCTGATATCATTGAATATCAAATTAAAGATACGCAGCTACCTAAGTATCGTGGCAATATTAGTGGACGTGTGCGAAGAGTTGGATTGAAAAGTAAAGAAAAAGAAAAAATCTATGATGATTTTGCCCGGAAAACAAATGGGGCGATGGTTCGTAATACAATTGCGTGGGAAGAACGATTTCGTGAAGAAACAATTGATTTGCAATTAGCGATTTATTATACAGATGAGGATATTCCGCATGGTTATTTATTTTATCGTGTTCTCGAGGAGAAATTTTATATAGAGGAAATGATTTACATAAATGAAGAGGCGAGAAGAGGATTATGGAATTTCATTAGTGCACACTTTTCAATGGTCTATTATGTAAAAGGAAAAACATGTGTTCATGAACCAGTTGCTTTTTTACTTGAAGATAGCGAAATTAAACAAACAATTGCGCCATACTATATGGGAAGGATTGTCGATGTAGTGGGTTTTCTAATGAAATATCCATTTAAAGGCGACAAAATCCAAAAATTAATTTTACATGTAGATGATCCTATGTTGGAGTGGAATAAGGGCACGTTTATTTTAGAATGGGTTCATGACAAATCGTTACACATTACATATGAGAAAGAAACAATTGACATGGATGGAATATCATTAACGATTCAAACATTAACAACGATGTTGTTAAGTTATAAAAGCCCGTCGTTTTTATATGATATCGGGAGAATAAAAGGGCCCCGTGAAATGATAGAGGTGCTGGAGAATGTAATTCCGGATTCACCGCCATGCTTTTTTGATTACTTCTAGCCTGTAAAAATACTCTCTAAAGTAATACACGTTTATCCCGCATTAACGGGCAGTAAGACTCCCACCTCAAAATTCGGCAAAAGCAATGTCCAGCTCTAGCGGCTAAAATCTCCAGCCGTTTCGCCCCCTCGGACGAGGCAAAAAGCGCCTCTNNTAAAGTTTCACTTTATTTTAGAGAGTCTTTTTTAGTTGTGAAGTATTGTGTTGTTATTGTTGGGATGTTCCTCCTTCAAATTGTTTCATCTTAAAAATTTTTTTACCTTCTTCATTTACAATTTCTATAGAATCTCTTAGTTTATTAACTCCAATATACATAACAGGGTTTTTATCTTTCCCTTTATTTTTTTCGATATGTAATACAGTGACTGATTTATCTTTTTCATCTTTTACTTCTTTTACTGTAATTTTATCATTCTCGTACTCTTTTCCAAACGCTAAAAATATCATCATTTTCCCTTCGCTAATTCTTTCATTTGAATAATGAATAAGTGTTGGATCTTCTTGCGCTCTTTCATACAGATTAGTTGGCCCGAACCCACCTTCATTATATCTAGATTTTTCTAAAACCCAATAACTTTCATAATCGCTTGTAAATAGATTGCATCCACTGAGTCCGATAATCCATAGTAACCCAAAGCTTAATATGAGTTTTTTCATGTTACCACCCTTTTATTGTTATTTTTTACAATTTTAACATGATTTTCTTTTTATAGTACGAGTTTTGTTTTTAAAAGAGGGGGTCGATGTTTTTTTCGTAGATAAGGTCTCTTTCATTTTAATTAACAATGGGAATTTGATGATAAGGTTTTAAAATATTAAAATATATGTATGTTTGTTTGAGGAGGTATATTAGAAATTGAAAATTGTAAAGTTTAATGAAGTTGATACGGAAGAGATTGTTTCTTTGTTTTACGAAACAATTCATTCCATTAATGTAAAAGATTATTCTCAAATAGAGTTAGATGTTTGGGCACCAAAAGAAGAAAAAGAATCGAAAATAAATTCTTGGAAGGTTTCATTAAGCCAAAATGTATCATTTGTTGCAAAGGTTCATCATAAAATAGTAGGTTTAACCCATCAGGGACATTTAGATAGATTGTATGTTCATAAAGATTATCAAGGGAAAGGCATAGCTACAGCTTTAGTTGATAAAATTGAAAGTGAGGCGAAAAAGTTAAACCTTTTAGAAATTGATACTGATGCAAGCATTACAGCTAAGCCATTTTTTGAACATAAAGGTTACAAAATTGTTTGCTCACAAACTGTTGAACGTAAAGGGGTCAAATTGACTAACTTTAAAATGGTAAAAAAAATAAAACTCTAATTTTGTTATTAAGCTAACGAGGCGTTAAAAAACTTATAAAGAAATTCATCACTCATATGAAATAAAAGCATGTTTTGATTTGTTTTTTGACATGCTTTTATATCTCTTTCTATCCAAAGATGGAAGTGTGGATGTAATGAAGTGCTAAAGTCTTAGTTTTGAATAAAAAATTAAGAAAAATATGATAATATGTTGAATGAGAGCAAAAAATTCAATTTGATAGTTTACTAGTTTTAGTGGAGAACATAATGGGGGGAGTAGCAATGGAAATAAAAGATATAGTAGAGAAAACGCAATTACCAAATACAATTGAAACGATCTCGAATGACCTACTTGCTTTAGGGCTTAAAAAAGGAATGACAGTGATCGTCCATTCTTCCCTTAGTTCAATTGGATGGACATCTGGTGGAGCAGTTGCAGTAGTAGAAGCTTTAATGAACGTAATTACTGAAGAAGGTACGCTTATTATGCCAACTCAGACGTCGGATTTGTCTGATCCGAAAAACTGGGTAAGGCCACCTGTTCCAGAAAACTGGTGGCAAATTATTCGAGACAATGTTCCAGCTTTTAACCCAGATGTAACTCCTACACGTGCGATGGGGAAAGTAGTGGAATGTTTCCGTACATATCCAAATGTAAAGCGTAGTAATCATCCACTAAATAGTTTCGCAGCATGGGGAAAATATGCTGAGGATATTACAAACGAGCAGCCCCTTTCTATTAGTTTCGGAGAGCACTCACCATTAAAGAAAATATATGATTTAGATGGATACGTATTATTAATAGGCGTAGGTTATGATTCTAACACATCTGTACATTTATCTGAAATACGTACTGGCGCACGCGAACTAGTAAAAGTGGGAGCGCCAATTATAGAAAATGGTACAAGAGTGTGGAAAGAGTTTGATGAAATGGACTATGATTCTGATATATTTGTTGAGATTGGAAAAGAGTTTGAATATACAGAAGGTGTAACAATCGGTACAATTGGAAATGCAACGTGTAGACTGATGAAACAACGAGAAGTTGTGGACTTTGGTGTGCAGTGGTTTCGTTCGAAAAATAAGTAAGGGATGGTTATGATGAAGGGGAAAAAGATTTTAATTACAAGCGGTGGCTGTTTAGAGAAATGGGACCAAGTACGCGGTCATACAAATTTAGCAAAAGGTACAATTGGGAGGATGATTGCTGAAGAGGCGATGTCAAAAGGAGCGCATGTTATATATTTACATGGATATTTCGCTGAAAAGCCAGATGCTGCAAGTGCTCAATTAGAGTTACATCCATTTGAAGGTATTATTGATTTACAAGATAAAATGAAAAGTATTATTACACATGAGAAAATTGATGCCGTTATTATGGCAGCTGCTGGATCGGATTGGATCGTTGAGAAGATTTGTGATCAAGATGGAAATATACTCGATATGAGCGGGAAAATCTCAAGCGATATCGCGCCAATTATTCATTTTCAAAAAGCGCCTAAAGTATTAAAACAAATTAAACAATGGGATCCAGAAACAGTTTTAGTTGGATTTAAACTCGAAAGCGATATTAGTGAGGAAGCGCTAATCACACGAGCAAGTGGAAGAATGGCGCAATCAAAAGCGAATCTTATGGTAGCAAATTCACCGCATTCGTTATATTCACATGCAGCTATTCATCATGTAGTTGACGAAGATGGTGCAGTTTTCGTTTGTGAGGGAAAAGAAGAAACAGCGAAAGCGATTATAAACAGGTTAGAACGTTTATGTAATCGCGTAGAAGAGGGGAGCTTGGGCCGTTTATAAAAGGGAGAGGTGTGCATGCTTTTTCAAGATATTAAAGTGATTGTATTAGATTTAGATGGTACGTTATTAAATCGTGAAAAGAAAGTGTCGGAGAGAAATAGAAAAGCGATTATAGAGTGCTACAGAAAAGGAATCCATATTATTTTTGCGACAGCAAGAGCTCCTCGTTCTGTAAAACAGTTTCTTCCCGTGGAATTACAAAGTATTGGTATGATGGTATATTATAATGGTGCGCTATTACGGGATCAAATAACAAAAATGAATGACCACTATCCAATAGATGCTACTGATACAGCAGAAATTATCAATTTTGTTACGCAAACGCAACCTGCTTCTTTCATCGCTATTGAGGTGGAAGACACATGTTATATCAATCAAAATGTAAAAACAAATTTTATAACAGCAACAAGTCCTATTGTGATTACAAATGAAGAAATGAAGCAACGCTCTGTATCTAAAATACTGTTACACTCGTTTTCTCACTATGAAAAATTAGCAGAACAATTTCGGCATAAAGTAAACGTAATTTGTACAGATCAAAATCAGCTTGTTCAAATTATGGAGCGTAATGTTTCGAAAGAGAATGCTGTTCTAAATTGGTGCCAAAAGCATGAAATAAGTCCAGAACAAGTAATGGTATTTGGGGATGATTGGAATGATATCGGTTTATTTAAAACGTTCGGTTATCCTATTGCGATGGGAAATGCTATTTCGGAGCTAAAAGAATTGGCGTGTTACATTACGCATCATAATGATAATGATGGGGTTGCGCATATTTTGGAGTACATAAGGAGCGATATAGGTGAAGAAGTTACTTGAGCGGGCGATTGAACTTCGAAATGAACAGAAATACGAAGAGTCAAAAGAAATCCTAATTGGACTAACAAACACCACGAAAGATCCAGAAATATTCTATCAATGCGCATGGACACATGATGCAATGGGACTAGAAACAGATGCGGTTCCCTATTATGAACAGGCAATTGCTAATGGGCTTGAAGGCGAATCGTTATGCGGGGTATATATTGGACTTGGAAGTCCATATCGCTGCATTGGTGAATACGATAAAGCGATTGTCACGTTAGAAGCTGGGATCAAGCAGTTTCCAGACAATGATACGATGAAAGTATTTCTTTCGCTTGCCAATTATAATGTGAAGGAATACGAAGAAGCAATGAAATTATTACTTGAAACTGTTGTGAAACTAGAACATGTAAAAGATTATGAAGAGGCTATTTTATTTTATAGAGACCATCTAAATGATACTTTTAAATAAAGGTGTGGTTGTATGAGTGAAACGATTTCGCGTAAAAGAAAGAGTATATGGATTGGTATTGTCGTTATAATTGCGCTATCAAATTATCTTGCATATGCACTACCTATTGTACCCGCTGTACCAAAAGAAATGGTAATAGGATCTTTATTTGATTTTCTCATTGTTATTCCAGTGATTACGTATTTCTTTATTATACGAAAACGCTATTCTTTAAAGTATCTATTCCCAGTTGTTATAGCGGGTTATATTGCGGCAAAGTTTATTATTCCGAGTGATTATTTCCAGTCGTTTTCATTTGTGACATACATTTTAATTGCAGGTGAACTGGCGTTTATATGTTTAGAGTTATTTATTTTGTATAAGATTGCTAGAGCATTGCCAAAGATTATACGATGCTATAAACAATATAAGAATGAGTATCCATCATTTGCTTTTGCTATTGATAAAGCATTTGAGGGGGCGTTGAAAAGAAATACCGTTGTCGATGTGATTGTTTCGGAGTGCAAATTACTTTATTACGCTTTCTTCTCTTGGCGTACGAAGATGCCAGAAAGTCAGCATGTTTTTTCTTATCATAAAAAGACGGGAGCAATACCGTTTTATATTATGCTTATTCATGCAACGCTAATTGAATCAATTGGATTTCATTATTTACTACATCAGTGGAATGAAATAGTTGCTTGGATTTTACTCGTTGTAAATATATATGGCATTCTTTATTTTTTAGCTGAGATACAAGCGCTTCGTACGAACCCATATATAGTGACAGAAACAGAAATAATCATTCAAGTTGGATTTGGTAAGAAACTTGTTGTGCCGTTTTCAAAAATAGAAGAGATTGCATTTTATAAAGGTGCAGCTGTAACGAAGGAAGAGGAAAAAGAGGTATTCGAAGCGACGGTAATGGAATTTATTAAAGAACCTGCTACATTTGAAATGAAATTAAAAGAACCATTAACAGCGCAGTTATTATATGGATTTACGAAAAAGGTCAAACGTGTTCATATAAATGTAGATGATGAGCGAAGATTTTATGAAGCGATTGTTGAAAAAATAGTGAGAGATGAAGACTAAAAGAGTAGGAAATTAATAAAACCAGCAAGTCTCTATCTTGCTGGTTTTCATCGTAAACGATTAAAAAATATGGTAAAATGAAAAGGTAACTTATGGTACGGTTGGGTGTTCAATTATCACTTCTCCAAGGTAGAAGGGGGGTGATAATGAATGAGTGAAATTGCGTTATTATTGCAAGGCGGATTATTTCTTGTTGCACTGTTAACGTTTGTTGTCGTTTTAATTGACAAACTCAAAAAATAACAACCCACCTACGCCAATAGAATGTGGGTTGTCTCGTTTGTAAGAAACAAATAGGATAAATGAACAATCCAATCTGCTAAGTTACGTAGACTGGTGTGTAGCCGCACACTAGTCTTTTTTATTTATATACAATTTATCATTGTTTTATGTGATTGTATTGTTCTTTTCATACTCATTATAACATAGTACCTTTTCATCAAGAAAGGAGACCGTATGTTCTTATTTTAAATGATTGTGATTTAACTATGATTCAATTCGTAAAAAATAACTTTGTTACCAAATGGGTCTAATAGTTCCACTTCTTTCGTGTCCCAAGGGGTAACTTCAAGGCCAGGACA
This sequence comes from Bacillus cereus, assembly GCF_002561295.1. Lineage (GTDB taxonomy): Bacteria > Bacillota > Bacilli > Bacillales > Bacillaceae_G > Bacillus_A > Bacillus_A cereus_S. Next base: position 16,644 of record NZ_NTUG01000037.1, on the reverse strand, counting down.
GGAATAGTTATATTGTTTGGATAATAATTTTTTGTGAAACTGTTCGATCTGTGAGATTTCAATTCTAACTGCAGCACCTGGACAACAGTCTCCATGATGTTCAGATAAGTGAAGAATGTTATCCAAATAGGAAACTTGCATATACAAAGGAGCATCAGTACTAAAACGGTGTTCCCAATCTAATTTAAAGTCTAGAAAATGTATATAAAATTCTTTTGCCTTTTCCTCATTAAAACTTCGTAAAATAGGAATAATCATTGGTATTTCCTTCCACTATTTTTAAACGCGAGTAGCTTGTGTACTCTTTTGGTTAAACAACCCATCCATATACTGTTTTAAATTCTCAATATAAAATTCTTGTTTTTCTACATCGTTCACGCCAACAATCGGAGAGGGAAGTTGATATGTTTTTCTAGAAAGGTGGACAACGACATCAAAAATATCAAATAGACGGATGAAGCAGAATAAGCCGTCTTTATCACTTAATAAAATAAAGTAATGGTTATCGCTCGTTGTATTGAGGGTATTCCACAATGAACTTTTACTTAAGTCACGAACAATACTTCGTTCTTTTAATTCGATAAAGTCAACGTTAGATATAATAGTAGAAATATCAATTGCATCTGGATCATTAAAATAATCGTCGATCGCATGTACAGCGAAGGTATAGGCCATTTTTAAAATACTCATTTTATATTTGCGGTTATCTAAAAGTAATTCACGTTGAATGGAACTCGCTACTTTCGTTACACGTTCTTCTTTCCAAATTTCATTATGTAATGAAATATCATGTTTTTTACATAGTTTCATAATTAATTCATTAGAATAGTGTATTTCGTCATTCGTTTCTACTTCTTCAGTTTCCGCTGCAGCTAACTCTTGGCCATACTCATTCGTATAAAGTGGGGAATCCATTTGTTGCTTCATTTGTTCGATTTTGTATTGAACTAGTTTGTGCCTAATTAATGGTCGATCAACGTTTGTTGTGAGATGTTCATAACAAGTATCACAAATTGATTTTGTTACATAATGTCCACATAAAATCTCTGGGATAACATGTTGTTCACTAAGTTCTTTTGTTTCTTTTCTGCAAATGATGCATTGCGTCATATTTATCACCTTTTACCCTGCAAATTTGTATGTAATTTCATTGTAGTGTATTTATTCGCATTTTGGAACATTGAAGATAAAAATAGCATGTGAAATTCATGGATGTTTTGATACAATATAGGGAAGTGCTAGTTAAAAGGAGGACGTTTTTTTGAAATCGAAAGTGCACTTTTGGACATTAGAAGTGCTAATGGTTGTAGGAATTATATTTATTTGCACAAAAATATCATTTTTATTTCAACCCATTGGCATATTCATTTCAACTTTATTTTTCCCGATTTTAATCGCTTTGTTTCTATATTTCATCTTTAATCCTGTATTAGTATTTTTAGAGGCGAAAAAAGTTCCTAGAAGTTTAGCGATATTGTTGTTATATGTTTTTATCATTACACTGGCAGCAGTTGCAATTGGTGTAGTCGTTCCGACGATTTCACAGCAGCTAATGGATTTAGCGAAAAACATGCCAACATATATTAAAGAGGGGAAAATATACATACAGGATTTATCTCATCATAAGCTATTTGAATGGCTGGCTACACAAGACTATGTATCAATTGAAACGATTGAGAAGAATGCAATTGAGTATTTAAAGGAAATACCAAACACGGTAACGTCGAGTGCAACGGCTTTATTCGGTATTATTACAAACGTTGCATTAGTCGTATTTACAGTGCCATTTATCCTGTTTTACATGTTTAAAGATGGTCATGCATTCCCAGGAAAAGCTGTTAGTTTTTTACCTGAATCGTATCGTGAAGAAGGACTTCATATTATAAAAGAAACAGGCGAAACGTTGTCTGCCTATATTCAGGGACAAGCGCTTGTTTGTTTATTCATCGGTGCATTTACATTTATCGGATATGTCATTATTGATTTGCCATATGCCTTTGTTTTAGGTATTATAGCGGCATTTACAAATATTATCCCGAATTTAGGACCTTTTATTGGGGCGGCGCCAGCTGTTATTGTTGCTTTGTTTGTTTCCCCAGTACAAGCAGCTTGGGTAATTGTTATCGTAACCATTGTACAACAATTTGAAAGTAATATTATTTCACCGCGTATCATGAGTTCAAAATTAAATATCCATCCTTTAACAATTATTGTGTTAATTCTTGGTGTAGGTAATTTCGCGGGCATTGTTGGAATGATTTTAGCAGTACCTGCTTACGCTGTAACAAAAACAGTTGTTTCAAACTTGGTAAGATTATTTAAAATGAAAAGAAATAATCGGAAATAGAGAGACTTCATATGAATCATAAAAGATACATTGCTTTTTAAGCGATGTATCTTTTTTTATCATTTTCCGACAGAAAACTCCCAACTCAAGGAATGGGGAGGATATGGTCCAATGAGTAGGGTGGGGTAGTTCAATGTGTGATTCTTACTTTTTTGAAGGAATGAATAGATTCCACATTGGACTATGTGGAATCCCTCTCAATTATCCAAATCATTTCCTTGCAGCGTACCATTAACATCATAATTCTCTCCTTTCATTTAAATTTAACTTACGTCATTATAGATGTGTATAATATTTACTTCTCAGATCTCGGATATTATCTCTTGCTTTTTTATATTGCTGTTCTTGCACCATTTCTGCTTCAGATAATCGCTTCTTTTCAATCGTGATTGTTAAAAAGAAAACATGAACTTTCATAAGTGAATTCCTCCTTTCATAAAGGAATTATAAGTGGCTACAATAAGGGAGTTGACGTTCTTTCACTTCATTCATAGCGCGTTGAATTTGTTGATCGTGTAACATTTCGAACTCAGAAAATCTGCTTTTGTGGATCGTAATGGTTAAAAAGAATACTCGGAATTTCATAAGGTAATTGCTCCTTTGTATATAAATTTTTAATACATTTGATTGTAATAAGAAACTTGACGTTCTTTTGTTTCAGTCATAATTTGTTGAATCTGCTGTTCATGTAAGACTTCGGCTTCAGAAACTCTACTTTTATGAACAGTAATGGTTAAAAAGAATACTCGGAATTTCATAAGGTAATTACTCCTTTTATATAAATTTTTAATACATTTGATTGTAATAAGAACTCTTGCGATCTTTTACTTCTTCCGTAATCGCTTTTAATTGTTGTTTACGTAAAATCTCAGTTTCAGATAAAGATTTCTTCTGAAGGGTAAACGTAAAAAAGAAAATATGAAACGTCATAAATGAATTCCTCCTTTCGTAAAGGAATTACAGGTGACTACTGTAAGGACATTGACGCTCCTTTATGTCATTCATAGCATCTTGAATGTGTTGTTCATGCAACATTTCTATTTGAGATAATTGTTTTCGTTGAATTGTAATGCTGAAAAAAAGCACGTGAAAAGTCATGGAATGATTGCTCCTTTCGAAAAGAAATAGTGTTAGAGATTAAAAAATCGCACAAAAAAGCCACAGAAGGATACAGTTCTCCTGCGGCAGGGCATGAAAAAGCCACAGGAAAGTATACGACCTCCTGTGGCGAATTTGTTAATTAAAGAAAATACCGAACGATTTTCAATTCTCCATTAGGGTGGCCGAATTCATATTTAATTGTAAAACAGATGCAACAGTTAATTTTAATTTCATCATTTCATTCGACCTCCTTTTAGAATTTTTGCTTACGTTAGTAATTATATACAATTAATGGATAATTGTAAACCAAAAAATTGAAAATTTTTAATTTTGATTAAAATGTTTATGTTTTGAAGGGGAGCCTTGAAGAAGTATGGAATGTTTGTGGTGAAGGATATTATTTTAGTGAAATGCATATAACAATTCTTTTTGTTAAGAAGGGAGAAAATGGCATGCTTGAATTTCAAGGAAAATACAACAAAGCAAAAGTGTTTACAAACAATGTTGAAGAGACTGCAGCAGGACAAATCGTTGATCTTTGTAACCAGGAATTTGCGAGGGAAAGCAAAATTCGGATTATGCCTGATACACATGCAGGAGCAGGATGTACAATTGGAACAACAATGACAATTCAAGATAAAATCGTACCGAATTTAGTCGGGGTAGATATTGGCTGTGGAATGGAAGTTGTGATCATTGATAAGAAAAAAGAGGAAATTAATTTTGATCATTTAGATGAAACCATTCGTAAATATGTACCGAGTGGGTTTAGCATTCGGGATAGTAGGCATACATTTTCGAAGCAAATTGATTTTCGAGATGTGAGAGCACCGTTTACCTTACAACGTGCTCAAAAAAGTATTGGTACGCTTGGCTCCGGAAATCATTTTATTGAGCTCAATGAAGATGAAAAGGGAAATGTTTATATTGTAATTCATAGTGGATCACGTAACTTAGGTAAACAAATTGCAGAATACTATCAAAATTTTGCTTATGAACAACTGATGAATGTGAAATCAATTAAAGATGAGATGGTTGAAAATTTGAAAGCAGAAGGGAGGGAATCAGAAATTCAAGATGCATTAAAGCAAATTAAGAAACCTGTGGTTCGTAAAGAATTAGCATATTTAGAAGGCCAAGGCTTTAAAGATTATATGAATGACATGAAGATTGCACAAAAGTACGCGGAGTTAAATCGAAAAGCTATGATTGATGAGATTGTAACTAGAATGGGATGGGGAGTAGTGGATCAATTTACTACAATTCATAACTATATAGATATGGACAATATGATTCTAAGAAAAGGTGCTATCTCAGCCCAAGAAGGAGAGCGTGTAATTATTCCAATCAACATGAGAGATGGATCAATTATTGCCTACGGAAAAGGGAATCCTGACTGGAATTTCTCTGGACCACATGGAGCTGGACGTATCATGAGTAGAAAAAAAGCGAAAGAAGTGCTGAGTTTAGATGATTTTAAAAATGCAATGAATGACGTTTGGACGACATCTGTTGTTCAAAGTACTTTAGATGAAGCACCAATGGTATATAAGCCTATGAATGAGATTGTTGAAAATACGAAAGATGCAATTGATATTAAACGTATTATTAAGCCGATTTATAATTATAAAGCTAATTAAATGATTTGGTAAAAAAAGTATCATCCCTCAAGGTATGATACTTTTTTTGTGAAAAATCATGGAAAAATATTGAATGGAAATATATTCTTGTGGTATGGTTAATTACATAAGTAATGAACCTATGAACCTAAGGGGGTGAAAATATGAAACAGTCTCTTGAACAAAATAAATTAATATACATACAAATCGCAGAAACGATTGAATCGGATATTTTAAAAGGCATCCTACTTGAAGAAGAAAAGGTTCCGTCAACAAACCAATTTGCAAAGATGCTACAAATTAATCCAGCTACAGCGGCGAAAGGAGTAAATTTGTTAGTGGATGAAGGGATTTTATATAAAAAGAGGGGGATTGGAATGTTTGTTACAAAGGGGGCGAAGGAAGTGGTATTAAAGAAGCGGCAAAGCACTTTTCAAAATGAATTTTTGCCTAAAGTGTTGGAAGAAGCGAAAGTACTTGAAATTTCGAAAGAAGAGCTCATTCAAATGATTCAAGTGGCAACAAAGGAGGGAAAAGAATGACAATCGCAATTAAAACTGAAAAGTTAACAAAACAATATAAGAAAAAGATCGCTGTAAATGAATTAACCTTTTCGCTAGAAGAGAATAAAATATATGGTTTGCTTGGTCGAAATGGGGCAGGGAAAACAACGCTATTGCATCTTCTCGCTGGACAAATTGTCGCAAGTGAAGGCAGTGTATCTATATTTGGTGAAAATGTATATGAAAATAGTCATGCATTGCAAAATATTTGTTTTGTAAAGGTGAAAGAAGAAAATTATATGAGTTATAAAGTGAAAGAGATTTTTAAGTTATGTAACTTATTTTATAAAAATTGGGATGGGATGTTTGCGGAGGAACTTGCGGTAAAGTTTCAATTGGATATGAATCAAAAGTATCATAGATTGTCACACGGTATGCAAACTGTTGTTGGGATCATTAAAGGATTAGCGAGCCGGGCACCTATTACGATTTTTGATGAACCGACGACCGGTTTAGATGCAGCGCACCGAGAGTTATTTTATAACGTTTTATTAGAAGATTATGGTGATCACCCGCGAACAATTATTTTATCGACGCATTTAGTAGAAGAGGTAGCACATATTGTCGAAGATGTGTTGATTTTGAAGGATGGACAAGTAATTGTTCAATCAGCTGTTGAAGATTTCTTGCAGCAAGCCCATTGCATATCAGGACGAAAAGATACCGTGAATGAATTTATGATAAATAAATATGTTGTTCATCGAGAATACTTTGGGAACAAAGGAATTGGCGTTATTTGGGAAGATTTATGTGAAGAAGACTATGATTATATCAAAAGTGAAAGTTTAGAAATTGAGGGAGTTTCGCTTCAGAAATTATTTATTTACATAACGGATGGTGATGTAGAGTGAAGATGTTAATGAAACAGTTGAAATTACAAATCAATTATCATTACAAAGCTATTATCGCATTTTGGGCTTTGGCGTTCATTATTCAAAGTTTACCAAATCTCAAATATATAAAAGATATACGAATTGACTTTTTACAAGATATTATTAACAATCCTTCTATTGCAGTTATATTTTTCATTGTAGTGAGTGCTTTCTTTATACAGTTAGATTTATTTCACTTAGCTGTTTCTTTTGGCACAACGAGGTTACAATTTTTTATTGGATCGACTTGTTATATTGTTTTACAATCAGCATTCTTTTCGTTTCTTCAAATTCTTTTTTTACCGGGCTTATTTTATCCTGTAGAAAGTAATAGTTTGTTAGGTAGTTTAATTGAACAATTCTTTGTGCAGTTTTTACTTTATGTTACGGTAGCGAGCCTTTTCCAAGGTATTGTTATTTTCCAGCAAAGATTTAACTGGATTGGGTGCGCGATTGGTTCAATCTTTTTTATAGGCTTAACAAGTGTATTTTATGGAACGGGCCTAAAAATGACGCTTACAAAAACTGAAGTTTTGATGAATATCCCTTCGTTCATAATGATTTCTAGTGGCCTAATCGTGTTATATTTTGTGATTAATGGCATATGTATTCGGAAAATTTCTTTAGAACAAACAGTGTGAAAAATGATATAGATCGTGTTAAATAAATATTTTAGGAGAGAAGGTAACATATAGGGAGATTCATCATCGTTAATAACGATGCTTTTATGTATTGCAGTATTGATTTAATATGCATAAACCGATAAAAGGAAATGAAATAGTGAATAAATGTGAATGATTAGATGATAATGGAGTAAAACAAAAAGAATCCTATATAGCAAGGATTCTTTTTGTTAATTTAACAACAGTCGTCATCTTCGCCGTAATACTCATCACAAGAATTATCTTGATTATTACAGCAGATACAAAATGTTTTTTGAACAAATAAGGTAACAAGAGTGAAAGGGCCTTCCTGTCTTGTAAGAGTAAGGCTTTGGAAATCTTCAACCTGAAATATTTTTGTTTGAACGGGTTGTAATGTAGCGATAATTGGTGTGCGAGACCCTCTTGTTCGAATAGTTACTTCAACAGGTGCACTTTGACCAACAACGAATAACTGAATTAATGTTTTATTATGATTTTTGGTGAAATCTTCAAATACGGTTTGTGGAGTAGTGGTTTCAAGAGAAATGGTTACAGGTATATTTCCAGTTAAATTGGTTCCTGAACCGGCGATAGTATGAGTCTCAACAAAACAGTTATTTTGTTGGTGGTTCGAATGCGATTGGTTTTTATAATACTTTTTACCATCTTTATAAAAATAATCAGCCATACGTATTTTATTCTCCTTATCTTTAATTGTCCATATATGTTATTTGAGAAATAGCAATTGTGCTTGGACTCATTTTACAAAGATTGCAAATTTAATAGTTTGAAGATGTACCACAGGCTCAGTTATAAAAGGATGGGGGATTAGATAGATAAGTTGAAGAAAGTTAAATTCTGCAAAGGGATATACCCCATATACCGCATATTACAGTTGGACGAAAAGAAAATGAAAAATGGAAGTTGCAGAGGAGATGCCGAAATTAAGCGCAGGATTGCAATGTGTAATTGAAAAAGTAAGTGTTGAACGTATTGGAGAAAGTGGAGAATCAATAATGGGATTTTTGAAATAAGAAAAGGAGATACAAATTTGTATCTCCTTTTTATTGCTTTTTCATATATATGTGTTAGAATGGAAAAACGCTCATTGTTTATTTTTATGTTAAAAACTCAATATTTATCCAATTTAATTATAACAAACTAAATGCTTGTTTGTCAAACTTTTAATTGAAATTTTAATTGCATCAAACAATGAGTATCAGAACGATCAGTTGATAAGGAGTGGCGATATGAAAAAAACAAGTCAAGAATGGAAAAACGAACAACATCGTGTGGAAGACGTAGTTGGAAAGATCGAAAAACATATTGATACATTAGAGCATTATACAAGTGCAACAACAAAAGATGTTGTTCAGATCCGTAAACACTTTTGGGACGATGTAACAGTGAATGTTGATACTACAGAAGATGCTATTGAAACAGCAGCGAGTATTAAACAACAGGCAGAGTTATTATCTGAACGAGAGCAAAGTCATCGCCATGCTTATAATCAACTAAAAGGGTTAAAAAGATTACAACAATCACCATACTTTGGAAGGGTAGATTTTTTAGAAGATGGGGAAAAAAGTGAGGATGCTATTTATCTTGGTATACACTCATTCTATGATGAACAGACGGAACAATTTCTCGTATATGATTGGCGAGCTCCTATATCAAGCTTGTATTATGACTATTCGGTAGGAAGAGCAAAATATGTGGCACCGAATGATACGATTTCGGGTGAAATGACGTTAAAAAGACAATATGTAATTCGGAATGGCCAAATTATAAGTATGTTTGATACAGGTGTTACGATTGGTGATAAATTACTGCAAGAAGTATTAGGAAATAATGCGAATACACAAATGAAAAGTATCGTTTCAACAATTCAAAAAGAACAAAACCAAATTATACGAAATGAAAAAAGTCGATTACTTGTTGTGCAAGGAGCGGCAGGAAGCGGTAAAACATCGGCAGCACTTCAGCGCGTCGCGTATTTATTATATCGATATCGCGATACTTTACATGCTGATCAAATCGTTCTTTTTTCTCCGAACTCGATGTTTAATAGTTATGTTTCTACAGTCTTACCGGAACTTGGGGAAGACAATATGAAGCAAACAACATTTCAAGAATACTTAGAGAGTCATATTGATAAGAAATTCGAGCTAGAAGATCCATTTACACAGATGGAATATGTACTAACAAGAATGGAAGAAAAAAATTATGAAACTCGATTAGAAGGAATTAAGTATAAAGCAAGCACTGATTTTATTGAAGTGGTAGATCAGTATGTAGCTTATTTACAACGAGAAGGTATGTTATTTAAAGATATAAAATTTAGAGGGAACGTATTAATCTCTAAAGAACAGATGAAAGAAAAGTTTTATGAATTTGATTCTTCAATCCGAATTCCAAACCGAATCAAGTTAATTTCCGAGTGGTTATTAAAAGAGGTAAGAAAACAAGAAAAAATAGAAAGAAAAGAGTTATGGGTGGAAGAGGAGATACAGTTATTAGATAAAGAAACATATGCGAAAGTGTATCATCAATTGCAACGAGAAGAAGAACATTCAAATGGTTCATTTGATGATTTTGAGCGGGAACAGAAGATGCTAGCAGCGATTGTTGTAAAAGAGCATTTTAAACCGCTTAAAAGACGGGTGAAGAATTTACGATTTATTCATACACTGGCACTTTATATACAGTTATTTAAAGATCCTGCGTTCGCTAAACAGCTTGTAGAAGAACATAAATTATCGCAAAGATGGAATGAAATATGTAAGGAAACAATAGAAAATATACAAAATCTTTATATGTCATATGAAGATGCAACGCCTTATTTATATTTGAAAGATCAGCTGGAAGAAGTGCAAAAAAATACATCTGTGCAACATATCTTCATTGATGAAGCGCAGGATTATTCAGCATTTCAATATGCATTTTTAAAACGAATATTCCCGCATACAAAAATGACGATACTAGGTGATTTTAATCAGACGATTTACGAACATGCATCAGAGAATGAATTTTCACAATTAAGTACGTTGTACGGGGAAGAACTGAGTGAAAGAATCGTTCTTAAGAGAAGTTATCGCTCCACAAAACAAATTATTGAATTTACGAAGCAGTTAATTACAGATGGCGATGAAATTGAACCGTTTCAGCGTAACGGCAATAAGCCCATTATAATGGAAGTGGAAGGCAAAGCAGCACTTCATCATAAGGTGACAGAGCAAATTCAACAGTTGCAACGAGATGGTCACAAAACAATTGCGGTTATTTGTAAAACAGCGGAAGAAAGTGAAGAAGCGTACCATGCCCTGCAAGCATCATTACAAGTTCGTCTCATTAAGAAAGAAACGAGTTCGTTTGATGAAGGTGTTTTGATTGTCCCATCGTATTTATCAAAAGGTGTAGAATTTGATGCGGTTATCATTTATGATGCATCAAAGAAAATATATAGTAGAGAGAGTGAACGGAAATTATTTTATACTGCTTGTACGCGTGCAATGCATGAGCTATATATTTATTCTGTAGGAGAGATAAATGCATTCTTACGGTCAGTTCATATAACGAAAACACATTCATCGGCTGTGGAATCAGACTAGGGTGATTCATTCATTTCTTCTTTTACTAACGGGTGCGTTTCTACAATAAGTAGAGGCACATTTTTTCTTATTGTGCTAACAGGGCAGGTTAATTGAAAAAACTTTTATAAGTCAAAATAAGAACATGCTTCGTATGAAGTTTCTGGACCCCGACACAAAAAACTCGCCAATCATGACGAGTTTTTTGTGTTAGAACAACTATTTGCAAAACAGACAGTTTCTATAATAACCTTTAACACCAAACTATGATTCTATAGGGTGTGGTTTGGGCTGGGATACTTTTTGTGGCAGGTCCATAGATAACAATTAGATTTCGGTTTGTAGGGTTTTTTGAGTAGGGTTGCCCATTTGTTAAGACGATTTGGGTGTATGGAGATAGATTTAATTGTAATTGTCCATCACTACTTTTCAGTTGACTATCAAAGTAATCTACTTTTACATTCTGATAAGGGGTATCTTTTACCATTACAAGTGCTCGGTACTGCGGCGGATATATAAGAGGGACAGGTGCATTTCCATCATAGTATCCAGTCACTTTATCTCCTACTGAAATCACTACATGGTCTACAAAGTAAGTTGTGGGTGAAACGACGAAATTTACTATATTCCCCAATCCGTTTTCTACAGATATTAATTTATAGCAGCCTTCTCCTTCAGCATTTTGCCCTACAATGAAATCACTAATCATGGTGACGGTCCCATGAAAAGAATTAAAATGTATCATTTTCATACCCCCATTCATTTAAGGTAGGCGGTGTACCAATAATCCCTAAAAACAGTAAATAATTACTTTATGTACAATATGTAGGTTAAAACCTATATGACTGTATGGATGCCCATAAAGGTTAAGGAAATGTGAGTGAGAGTAAGGGCTAATAATTTTGTTAGGTCTACAGGGGGGATTGCTAAGAAATCACTATTGTATAGATAAAAACCCTTGCTTTTTTGATAAAAGTAAGGGTTTTGTATTGAATCATATATTATGAAAATAACCAATTGAAAATAGTATATAGACCAATGCAAGTAGAAATAAAGATTGCCACTATTATAGAAATACATCCAAAGTGAACGAAGTTATCTTTCCAATTTCCTTCAGGTCCTTGGACAATTTGTTCGGCTACACGACTTTGTATAGTAGGGGGATTATATTGTAAGGAAATGTGATTTAGTATCGCAGAATCTCCTTTAAATTTCAGAGCTCTTACAATCTCATTGGGACTATTGCCCATCGATTTTTCAAATTGTTGGCATGCTTGAAGCATTTCAGGTGTTTTGTTTTCTTCAAGATACCAATAGCGTCCGGCCATTGTTGGATATTGCAGGCGGAAATAAATATCACCTAATTTTTTGCGAAGTGATAGGTCGTCAGGATAAGCCTGGATTAAGCCGTGAAGTCGTTCTCTTGCTTTTCCTAAGTTATGATTTTCGATATCTTTTTCAATTTTGAGTAATGTTTTTTCTTTCATAGAGGCTCCTTTCTTTATTATTCATTTATCCCGCATCAACTGTTCGTAAAAGCCCAATTGGTGAGGGATGAGAATCAATGGGGGATGAAGAAAATCCCCACTGATTAAAGTTTCACTTTATTTTGCTGTACGCAATAAAGCGCCAATCGCCCCGCTAAAACCATGATCTTGTAAGAAAATAGGTTTTTTATTTTGATACACAGTATAGCTACCTATAATTTCTTGTAGGTGTGTATTATTGCATAGTGTAGATCCAATATAAACGATACGATCTAGATTTTTTGTTTCTGCAAACTGAAGGCTAAGCGCAGTGACTACTTCGCCAACAAGACCTTGAAGAGTAGCGAGTAAATCGGAGTGATTACCATCAGATTCATGGATAGCGGCTTTTCCAAAATTGCTAGCTGTTAAATGATGATCGATAGGAGATAGAATTCCACTATAAATATCTCCAACTGTTATATCGAGATTTTGCCGTGATCCTAGTTTTGCGTGCTTGATGACTTCTTCAAAACGATCGACATTTGTTAGTAGTTTTGCGAGTCCCATGATCGTTCCTCCCCCAACACCAGTTCCACCAGCACGAATGTATTGTTTGTTATTAACATAGTGAATAGACGTTCCTGTACCGATATTTGTTAAAACAAAGTTATGAATAGAATGATTTTGTTTGCCAATGAGATAATGAACACCTGCAAGCGTAGCTTCGAATTCAGGGAGGGACTCTATTTGATATTCTCCTGAAAATAATGTATGTAATTGATCAGCTTTACCACCAGTTATAGATAATTTGCGAATATATGTATTGTTATGTAACCAATCTTTAATTTTATTTTGTTCGTGGGAGTAAAATTTTTCAAAATGTAGTGTATTGTTTTGATCAAAATAAGCGATTTTTGTTAATGTTCCACCAGCATCAATACCAACGGTGCTCTTCATTTTTGCACTCCTTATCATTGTGGAATTATAATATCGAATATCTATATAAATCTATTTTAATTTTTCGACGTATCAGCTGACTTGCATACAAAAAAGGAACTCACACTTTTTTTCTTCTTTTGTTCTAAATTCGGTATGGGGTAGAAGAGGGATCTGACCGTTGCTATGCACGGCTGGATGCGCTCTTCATTTTAAAAAGGTAGTGTTAGTTATATATCATTCATTTTTTTATTTAGTCATATAAACTAATAACTTCTCAACTATAACAATTGGTTCACCATTTACAGAAGCAATTCCTTTTCCGAGAATAAATCCTCGTTTGTTTCGTAAAACTTCATATTGTAAGTCTAGCTTGTCACCAGGCATTGCTGTTCCATGAAATGTGACCCCATCTAATGAAGAGAGAAATCCGAGTCCATTAGAATCACTTGTTCCTACGAACGCGCCAAGCTGCGCAAGTGCTTCTACAATTAACATGTGAGGCATGCTATTTTGATTCTCATTTATAAACCATTCATTATTTGTAATGAATTTATATCCTTTCACTGATTTCCCGTCTTCAATTTCTATGATTCTATCAATCATTAAAAATGGGTAACGATGAGGAAGTGTATCGGTAATATTTATCTTATTCATAAAAACCTCCAATTTTTAAATGATAAATCCCCAACTTACAGGAAGCAGGGGATTTATCATTAGTTTTCTATTAAAGCTTCTGTTTTTTCTTGAGAGAAAATACCGCTATTTTTAATGTTTTCAACAACTTGTTGTAATGCTTTTTTATCTTGCACAAGTGCGATGCGCACAAAGCCTTCGCCATGTGGTCCAAAAGCATGACCAGGAGTTACAACGACATTTGCGCGATCCATTAATGCATAAGCAAATTGTAATGAAGTCCAACCTTTTGGTATTTCAGCCCATATGAACATACTACCAGCTGGTTTATCGACGTGCCATCCGAAAGCGGCAAAGCCATCAACTAGAATATCTCTACGTTCTTGATAAATGATACGATTTTTCTCGCAAAATGTAGCGCCTTGACGCAAAGCAACAGATGCTGCTTTTTGAATTGGCAAGAATACGCCATAATCTGTATTTGATTTAAATTGCGCTAGTGCACCTACGATTTCTTTATTGCCAATCATATAACCAATGCGACTACCTGCTAGGCTATAGCTTTTTGATAAAGAATTAATTTCCACGCCAACTTCTTTTGCTCCAGGAACAGATAAGAAACTGATTGGTTTTTTTCCATCGTAATAAAATTCAGCATAGGCAAAATCATGCACAACAATAATATGATGCTGTTTTGCGAATGCAATTACTTCTTTGAAGAAATCTTCATGTGCCATTGCTGGAACTGGATTTCCAGGGAAGTTTAATATCATCATTTTTGCTTGTTTCGCAATTTCCTCAGGAATATCTTGTAAATTAGGTAAAAAGTCATTTTCCTTCTTTAAAGGCATGAAATAAGGTTCTGCACCTGCCATTTGAATACCCGTTTCATAGGCTGTGTAACCAGGATCAGGAACTAAAATAAGATCACCTGGGTTTGCAAAAACCATAGGTAAATGAACAAGACCATCTTGAGAACCCATCAATAATAAGACTTCATTATTAGGATCTAATGTAACATTGTGATTGTTATCGTAATATTCAGTTACTGATTCATGAAATTCTTGAATACCTGTTAAGGTATAACCGTAACTTTCATTTTTATTTGCTGTATGTACCATCGCTTCTCGTACAATATCAGCAGGAGGCATATCGGGATTGCCAATGCTTAAATCGATCATTTGATGACCTGCTGCAATTTTTTCTTTTTTATAAGCTGCTAATTCACTAAATATAGAAGATTGAAATGCTTTCATTCTAGTTGCTAATGTGTAAGTCATGAAACTCCCCCTATAAAAAAACTACTAGTATTATATTTGTTTTTATAATTCTGAAAAAACAAACGTATTACCATTTTACCACTTTTTCATGAAAATATAAATTCATGTCCTAAATTAAAATTTCACTTACTTAATTTTTATGATAGTTTACGCAAGAGAGAAAAGTTAGAAAAAATATAAAATAAATGATATGAAACTATGTTAGATTATGCTAATATAATTTTTGGGGCAACATTAGATGATACATAAGAGGGGGAAACAAAATGACAGAGGGAACACAAACTGCATTAATCCAAGAACCAATGGCCTTAATGGCTTATTTTGCTGCGCTTCTTGGTGCTGTTTTTATGCTGGCAGAATGCAAAAATCAATATATTCAAAAGTTTTTTCATTATGCGCCACCGCTAATATGGGCATACTTTTTGCCGATGTTATCGACGACGTTTGGTATTACACCAGCGCAGTCACCATTATATAGTTTTGTTTCGGCATATATATTGCCATTCGGGCTATTATTATTGCTGTTATCTATGAATGTTTCTGCAACATTGCGACTTGGACCAAAGGCACTGTTCTTGTTTTTATCAGGAACAATTGGTGTTGTAATTGGTGGACCAATTGCACTTGCTATTTTCCAGCCATTCTTACCAGAGGATGCTTGGAAAGGGGTTGCTGCTTTAGCAGGAAGTTGGATCGGTGGTTCAGCAAATATGGCTGCGATGATCGATGCAGTTGGAACACCTAAAGAGGTATTAGCACCAGTTATTGTTGTGGATACTGTTGTAGGTTATAGCTGGATGGGAATTATGATTGCATTAGCTGGGTTTCAACATAAGTTTAACAAATGGAACAAGGCTGATAATTCAGTAGTTGAAAATTTAAACAAGCAAATAGGCGCTGTAGAAAAAGAAAGAAGTCGACCAATTCAAGTACCACAATTTCTTGGTATGCTAGGGCTTGGTTTAGGTGTCGCTTTTGTGGTACGTAAATTTGCTGAAATGCTGCCTGTAACATCTGTTATGTCAGCATCAACATGGACAATTATGATTATTTCAGCAGTGGGTGTCATACTATCCTTTACAAAGGTTCGTAAATTAGAGGATTACGGCGCTAGTAAAATTGGGTATGCAGGAATTTATTTATTACTTACAACCATTGGGGCTCAAGCAGATTTAGTATATGTAATTGAAGCACCTCATTACATGTTACTAGGAGTCGTTTGGTTGATGATTCATATTATATGTATTTTCTTAGCTGCTAGAATTATGAGAGCACCGCTATTCTTTGTGGCAGTAGGGTCGCAAAGTAATATTGGAGGAACAAGTTCAGCACCTGTTGTAGCATCTGTTTTCCAACCAGCGTTAGCACCAGTTGGTTTATTAATGGCAATTGTAGGGAATGTTGTTGGAACGTATGCCGCCGTTTTATGTGCGCATTTAGCAGAATTTGTAGCAAAAACATTTTGATCAATTTATAATATAATTTTTCGTCGTATGTTGAAGATAACATTTTCTGTATACATCAGTAAGTGGTAGAATCGATTTACGATAAAAACCCACCATTCATCAATGAAGTGAACCCAAAAAG
>NZ_NTUG01000036.1 GCF_002561295.1 Bacillus cereus | reverse complement strand
AAATTATTAAATGGTCATAAATTAGATGTTACAAATACAGAAAACGGATGGTCACAAATCAAATTAGATGGTAAAGACGTATTCGTAAGTGCAGAGTTCACAAAAAGCATCTATTACGTAACAGCAGACGTATTAAACGTACGTGCTGAAGCGAACACAAACTCAGAAATTCTTGGTACGCTTAAGAAAGACGATATAATTGAAACAACGCACCAAGTACAAAATGAGTGGTTACAATTCGAATATAACGGGAAAACGGCTTATGTTCATGTTCCTTTCTTAACAGGTACAGCACCTGTTATTGAAAAACAAGAAACACCTGCTCCTGCTCAAGCAGCAGCACCTGTAGCACAAGCAAAACCAGCTGCTAAGCCGGCTGTAAAAGCAGCAGAAACAAACGCTCCTTCTGGTGGTCGTGAACTAACAGTTGAAGCTACAGCATATACAGCTCATCCGAGCGAAAATGGCGGCACATACGGTGGCCGTGTATTAACTGCAATGGGTCATGACCTAACAGCGAATCCAAACATGAAGATGATTGCTGTTGACCCGAAAGTGATTCCATTAGGATCAAAAGTATGGGTAGAAGGATATGGAGAAGCAATCGCTGGTGACACTGGCGGTGCAATTAAAGGTAACCGTATCGACGTTCTAGTTGGCTCTGACGCAGCAGCTAATAAATGGGGACGCAAAACTGTTAAAGTGAAAATTTTAAAATAACCAATGACTGCTAACAATTCAGCCAGTTCTCAATATATGAGAACTGGCTTTTTAGGATATCGAGAAAAAGATTTTTACCAAATTGGTTGCTCATTTAAAATGGTAAATGAAATTATATCGGCGATTTTTCAAATATATCGATCATTTCTCAACATATATCGGCGCAAATCGAATTATATCGGCGATTCGACAAAGGATATCGGCCATACGACACATAACGACAACATAACTTTATCCGTATACACGTTTAACCGCTTATATGTTGGGAAATTCAAATAAATATATATAATAGCAATAAGGAGGTTACAATATGAACCCAAATGCAAAAGTAGATTGGATCGGTACACCGAAACCGTACATATACAAAGACGATGTAACATATGATGCGACCGCAATTGATTTTTCACTTGAAAAGGATGACAACCGTTATAAACTAATCGTGCTTAAGCACGAACAATCCGTTCAATATAAATTTATGCAATATGGCACAAAACCTGGCTCACAAAAGCCATTTCCAATTGATATACCATTTCAAGATGAAATGTTCCCGTTAGTAGAAAGAATTCTACAAGATCCATACGTACAAGCTTTTCGCACTTTGTAGGAGCATCGATATCCCGTATCAAATCGACATATATTCATGCGAATAACCCATATTGGATAAAAACAGGCTATCTCTTGATAAAAAGAGATAGTCTTTTCGCATTTTGACGTTCAATATATCCCGTATCAAATCGACATATATTCATGCGAATAACTCATATTGGATAAAAACAGGCTATCTCTTGATAAAAAGAGATAGTCTTTTCGCATTTTGACGTTCAATATTACGCACTCCAAAGTTTAATAACTCTTCCGCAACTCATTTTTTCTGTTTTCACTTCTTTTTGTTTATAATGGTAAAGGAAAGAAATCTTTGTACGGAGGAAAACTTATGCTGCAACATTCAATTACGAAAGATGAAATTATAATGATCGCCAATGAGTTTGTTCAAGGGCTCGATCCGCAGCAAGCAGCCGATCAAGAACATGTCGCTACCGCTCGGCACTTATATCGTAGCGGCCTCGTCTACAACGTTGACTTTGATGGCTATACGTTATCAGGTACCGTAGATGCTGAAGGAAATGTGTATAGTGTTCATATTCCGATTCGTAATATCGCAGAGAGCTATTGTGATTGCTTTGCGCCGACGCAGTGTGAGCACATGCTCGCTGTTTTACTATCCGCCGCTTCTAGCTTTGGATTAGTCGGAGAAGTATTAACATTATTTAAAAACAAAACGAAACCATCACTTCCGCCGATCCGAACAGCACGGCAAATATTACAGTCGTCTGCGTTTGAAGACACGGACTTTAAAAGTTGGCATGCATATTTTGAATCTGAATATAACGCCTTTAAAAAGGAACAAGCACGGCTCTCATATAGACAAATGTATTTTCTTATGAGTATCTTTACCGACTTTTACATGAAATTAGAACGAAAAGCGCCGCGCGTCATTACCATACATGAATTGTTTAAATTACACGCTGCACTCTTTAGCTTTCAAAAACTATTAGAAGAAATCACGGCCTTTGAGGCAAACAAAACGTATTCCTATCATCAACCAATTAACGTTGTTCGATTATTTGTCGATAAAGTGGAATCCATTGTACGTGACTTAAAGTCAGAATCAATTCCGGCTGAATGTGAACCAATTTTGCAAGAAACCGCGCAACAAGTGCATAACATCTTCTTCTCTACCGACTCCTATACACAAGAGAGATTCTTTATTTATCGGCATATATGGGGAGAATTGCTAGCAGAAGAAGGGTGGATACAAGAAGAAGGAAAACGAATCGATGCGAAGATGAATCCACTATCAAAAGCACTTGCCTCTTCTCACCTATTGTTTTTAAAACAAGAAGATCAATATGCGATGGACTTGCTCGAAACACAGCCCGCCCAGGTAGTTGGCCTTTACTTTGACTGGCTAGAAGATTTACTTAGCACAATGCAATGGGAGCGTGCTAAAAATTGGCTTTCGTTCACATATAAACAAGTGAAGAAAACGATACATGAGGGGGCCGATTCTCTTTTTATAAAAGATATCGTTCGTTTGTTCATCCTGATGTATGAAACATATGCAACGCACATAAATGAACAAGCCGGCCTGGAAATGATTTTGCAAGAACTACTGCCGTACAGCTTCCCAAACTACGAGCAATACGTACTAGCAAAAAAACAATATTATGCATGGACAGAACTCCATCTCTTATATGGATTTGAGGCTATCGAATTGCTCAAAGAACCACTGAAAGAAATCGAAAAAGAAGCACCAGAAGCAGCTCTTCCGCTCTATCATCTCGCCGCTGTGCAAGCAATTGAAGAACGGAATCGTAAGTCCTACCGCCGTGCAGTTCGCTACTTAAAGAAATTGCGCACGCTCTATAAACGACTGAAACGAACAGATGAGTGGCACATTTTCATTGTTCAAATCGCTAACTTACATTCACGCTTACGAGCACTACAGGAAGAACTGCGGAAAGGAAAGTTAATCGATGATCACACAAACTGAAGTAACAATTCGGCTCCAGCACATAAGTCAAGGTTGGTTCCTTTGGGGAGAAGATAAAACCGGCAATCTACTACCGATAAAAGATTGGAAACAAAATGCTTTCATATGGCACACAACCTCCTTCTTCGGTACCTTTTTAAAAGAAGCTACATATGAAGAACGAATGGGATTTGTGTTAACAAACGTCCAAGCTTTCGAGTATATTGCAAAGAAACCAATGAACTCTTTTGCCGGATTACAAATAAATGGTCCCATTACCGCTCTTACACCGAATGCCAAAGAGCTATGGGACCACTTTACAACTGGAAATTTCGTTCCTGATATGAAACACTGGCGTAATTATCCCTCATGGAAAGTAGCAGATGTTTCAATCCAAGACGAAACACTTGCATCACTTTTCTCTCATGCCATTAATGAAACAATTCGGCAAGATGCGCGCTCAAATGATGGCTGGGAAAATGCAAAGCGATTATATGAACATTACGACTTTACGAAAAGACAATTGGAAACATCACTTCATGAAGAAGATTGGTTCCGAAAAATTGGTTACATTGAAGACGATCTTCCATTTACAATTGGTCTTCGCCTTCAAGAGCCCCACGATGATTTTGAAATGTGGAAACTCGAAACAATTATTACAACGAAGCGTGGAGCACACCGGATATATGTATACAATGACATCGATTCACTACCAAAAAGATGGCATAGTTATGAAGAGCGTATTAATGAAACGCAAGAAGGATTTGGCAAGCTTGTTCCGTGGCTTCGTGAAGATGAGCACTTTCGAACCGAGCTCTATGAAACAGAAGCATGGAACTTCTTAACAGAAGCGAGCAACGAATTATTAGCAGCTGGCGTTGATATTTTACTACCATCTTGGTGGCAAAATCTAAAAGCAACGAAACCGAAGTTACGCGTTCAAGTGAAACAAAGTACAAATCAGACGCAGTCCTTCTTCGGTATGAACACTCTCGTTGATTTCGACTGGCGTGTTTCTACAGATGGTATTGATCTATCCGAAAGCGAATTTTTCGATCTTGTCGAGCAGAATAAACGACTCTTCAATTTAAACGGACAATGGATGAGGCTAGACCCTGCCTTTATTGAAGAAGTAAGAAAACTAATGAAGCGTGCAGATAAATATGGACTTGAAATGAAAGACGTCTTGCAGCAACACTTATCAAACTCTGCCGAAGTAGAAGTTGTCGAAGAAGACAATCCATTTACAGATATTGAAATTGAGCTAGATGGCTATTATGAGGAACTCATCCAAAAGCTCCTTCATATCGGAGACATTCCGAAAGCTCAAATCCCCTCTTCCTTACAGGCTACACTTCGCCCATACCAAGAGCACGGTGTGGCATGGCTCTTATATTTACGAGAGCTTGGGTTCGGAGCGTTATTAGCGGATGATATGGGACTTGGAAAAAGTATTCAAACAATTACTTACTTATTATATATGAAAGAAAATCGCCTCCAAACAGGACCGGCATTAATCATCGCACCGACATCTGTTCTTGGAAATTGGCAGAAAGAATTTGAACGCTTTGCCCCGAACTTACAGGTTCAACTGCATTATGGAGGTAATCGTTCAAAAGGAGATTCATTTAAAGACTTCCTTCAAGATGCTGATGTTATATTAACTTCTTATGCATTAGCACAACTTGATGAAGAAGAATTAAGTACACACTGCTGGGATGCAATCATCTTAGATGAAGCACAGAATATTAAGAACCCACAAACGAAACAATCAAGAGCGGTTCGTAATTTACAAGCAAATCATAAGATTGCTTTAACAGGTACACCAATGGAAAACCGTTTAGCAGAGCTATGGTCTATTTTTGACTTCTTAAATCAAGGGTACCTTGGGAGCCTTGGGCAATTTCAGCGTCGCTTCGTAACACCGATTGAAAAAGATCGTGATGAAGCGAAAATTCAGCAAGTACAAAGATTCATCTCACCATTCTTATTGCGCCGAACAAAGCAAGACCAAACAGTCGCATTAAACTTACCGGACAAACAAGAACAGAAAGAATACTGTCCGCTAACAGGTGAGCAGGCATCACTATATGAACAACTTGTACAAGATACGCTGCAAAATATTGAAGGGTTGACTGGCATCGAACGACGTGGCTTCATTTTACTCATGCTAAATAAACTAAAACAAATTTGTAATCATCCTGCTCTTTATTTAAAAGAAGAAACACCGATAGATATTGTGCAGCGTTCCATGAAGACACAAACATTAATGGATCTCATTGAAAATATAAAAGATCAAAATGAAAGCTGCTTAATTTTCACGCAATATATTGGAATGGGAAATATGTTACAGAAAATATTAGAAGAGAAATTCGGTCAACGTGTTCTCTTCCTAAACGGTAGTGTACCGAAAGCAGAACGGGATAAGATGATCGAACAATTCCAAAACGGAACATATGACATCTTCATCCTCTCATTAAAAGCTGGTGGCACCGGTCTGAATTTAACTGCCGCCAACCATGTCATTCACTATGATCGTTGGTGGAATCCAGCTGTCGAAAATCAAGCAACTGACCGTGCTTATCGCATCGGTCAAAAGCGGTTTGTACATGTTCATAAACTCATTACAACAGGTACGCTCGAAGAAAAGATCGATGAAATGCTAGAGCGGAAACAATCGCTAAGTAGCGCCATCATCACAAGTGATAGCTGGATGACGGAACTATCAACAGACGAATTGAAAGAATTGCTTGGCATGTAACAAGAAATGTCGCATATTGCTGAATGGTCGATATCTTATGTCGAATTACAGTTGATATATCTCAAAAATCACCGATATACGCGACAAGATACGATCAATATATATCCAATTTGATTTTCCAACATATAAAGTTCAACTAATAATCAGTGGGATTTTCTTCATCCCCCANNGCAGTTGATCTCCCACCTAAAAGAAATGGTTTTATGTTGGTCTTTCAATCTGTATTTATATATGAAAAAGGAGCTATCCCTACCTAAAGGTTAGCTCCTTTTTCTATTCCAAAACCAATTGCTTATTATAATACCAGTCAATCCGCCTGTCGTATCTAAAACTGAGTCTTGCCACATCGGTGTACGGTCTCCTGTAAACGATTGATGAATTTCATCAAATGTCGCATATCCTGCTACAAAGAGAAGTGCGAATAAGAAGGCCTTTTTTCTCGAATATCCTGAACGATGCAATGCATAGTATGTCAGCGCTCCGAGCATAAAGAACACCATAAAATGAGCCCCTTTACGAAGGAAAAACTCAACAAAACCGCCAACACCTTTATTTTCAATACTGACTGGTGTTCCTCCACCATAATCAATCGATACCCATGAAAAATGTTCTTCCACAAATTGAGATGGAATATACTTTTCAATATCTGAACGCATATCCTGCTTCTTATACGGCTGTGCTGAAGAATAAAAAATAATCCCCATCCAAATTAAAACGGGAATCCAAACTAACCATTTACGATTCATCTTTAGAAACTCCTCTCTTATTCTTCTAAGCGTACCAAAAAAAAGAAAAAATTTCACGCCAAAATATGACCGTTGCCTCCTATATATATAGCGAAAAGGGGGTGACAAACATGGCGATTGAAACAATTGTAACTGATTTAAGCTTACGACTTGTTCTAAACGGCGGCACAGACAACAATGGGAAAACGATTTTAAAAAACAAACAGTTTAAACGAGTAAAACCAAATGCTGAAGCTACAAAAGTCCATGAAGTGGGACTTGCTCTTGCTTCCTTGCAAGAATTAAAGCTTCACGCAGTTCAGCTTTTAAGCACATCTGATATCTCAAATCCGTAAATTTTAATGAAAAGGAGGTAAACAAAAATGACAGTACTCGAGCTGATTTTCTTAAAAGAAGATGGAAAAACCGTCGTCTTTTCTATCGACAACCCAGTTACACCGGTGAATGAACAAACCATTAGCCAAGTAATGGACACAATTCTCTCCTCTGCAATTTTCTTATCACTTAGCGGGAACACTCGTAAAAAGGGAGCACGACTTGTTGAAAAGACAGTATCAGAAGTAACACTTGCTCCTTAAACAAAAAGGACGAAGCTGCATCACTTTGCAGCTTCGTCTTTTTTCTTCGGCATCTCAATTGGAATAAAAATATGAGAAAGCCCAACCGAAACATATTTATAATTTTCTTTCCCTAGTGTAAATTCTGTCGTATATGTCGAGAAGAAAATATAATCGCTTCGCTTTGTATAATGGTTAATCAATAAGTCAACTTGAGGCTCTACATATTTCTTCCCTAACTTCTTACCAATTGTCGCAAGTTCACCAATAAGCCCGTCTGGATCTTCTTTTTCAACATCTGTTAACTTTTTGCTAATATCATTGCGCTTCATAAATTGCTTTGCCGCCCATTCCGTATATTCCCCTTTACTTGGGTTACTATTTGCTAAATATACGAAAAGAAGGACAACAAGTGCCATAATAATATACTTCCGTTTCATACTCTATCACCGCCTAACTGTTTCTATTTTCATATATATGTACAAGCGATGCAAATTAGAAAACTTACTAATTATAAAAAATGGAAATCCTCACAGAAACTTTACAAAAATTTACAATTATTTAAAATCATTTTTATATTCAATCTATATACTAAAATATGTAACATACCACTTTTAAAGGAGGCTTTTGAGTTGGATGCTCCAGCCAATCTTCATGCTATTTCTAGTATTGTAATGATGCTGCTGCCTTACGAACATCCTTTTTATCGTACTCAAATTCATACCACAAAAGAAATTCTCTGTTCACCGAAAACGCCATTGGAACTCATAAAAGAACTTATTATCTCGCACAATTATTCTACATATGAAGGAAGACGAAAAGCAATTATTGAAAAATGGAATTTACAACAAAATACACCGATTCCCATTAATCATCGCCGTTTCATTTGTACCATTCCAACAAAATCTCCTAAAGCTTGGGATTGCATCTGGGTCTCCTACAAAAGCATTAAAACAATCACCAAAAACAAGGATGATCAAGCTATACTCAATTTTTACAATGGGGAAACCATGACCCTCCCCATATCCTACTACAAAATGAAACAGCAATGGAGAAAAGCTGGTAATCTAATCGCTCAAATGATGCTTGATGATTTTCATAATGACTTTTAACATAAATGATAAACTGCCCGCAAATAACGGGACAAAATGGAGGCAAAGATATCCCTTGCCTCCATTTTATTTTCACTATATCTCTGCACGCATCTTCTCCAGCGCACGCCGATATATCCATCTCGCTTGATAATATGTCATCCTCATCTCCTCGGCAATTTCATGTATCTTCTTTCCAGCATAAAAACGTTCGAAAATAACATACTTCTCTTGCTCATCTAACACACTCATATAATCTTGAATTTCTGAAGGTACTTCCGCCTCGCATACATTTTGCAGAATTTCTTGTTCCACACACGTATGCCGTTTTTGAAATTTACTTTCCTTCTTTAGCTTCTCTAATAAATAGCCGCGCACTGTTACAAATGCATACGCTGAAAAAGTACCTTTCTCCCCCTCGTATTTTTCATACGCCTTCCAAAGCCCAATTAATCCGCATTGATAGTACTCTTCATAATCCTTATACAAACAAAGTTTCTTCATCTGGTTTTTAATCATCTTTTCGTACAATGTAACTGCCTCTGTAAAAGTAGCCGGTTTCATATCGTACCTTTTTCTAAAAGGTATACCTCTTTGTTATTCCGCGGTACCTTTACAATATAAGAAGATAAGTGGAGTTTCATGGTGGGTTATTTGAAATTCTGTATAGGGAATTTCAAATTTAGTTAAGGAGAATTTGAAATACTAGGATTGGTATTTCAAATACATACACAATTAAAAAACGGCCCCCTATGAGGAGCCGTTATCATCTATATATCTTATTATGCTTTCGGGAACATACCGCCGATTGCACCGAATCCTAATGTTAAAAGGAAGAAAATAACAACAAGAATCGTTGCTTGTTTCTTACTTAACCCAGCCGTAATGTGTAATCCTAATCCTGCTACTACTAATCCCCAAATTGCAAATACCTCAAACTGTTTTAGAACGCCATGTACAACACCACCAGTAGAAGCAAATAATGGCCCTAAGCCTGTATACATTTCTTGTCCATTCCCACCTAGAATAAATGCTAATACTATATTTACAATGGCACCAAGAATAGTAATAATACTAGAATAAACAGTGATTGCTAGCAATTTTTTATAAGGAGTATCATTGCTCATAAACATCATTAACACTTTATACACAACTGCACCAAGAAAGAATGTAATTATAATCACAAGAGCTGCAAAGAGAAAGCCGCCGCCTAAAGTAAATGCCAATGGCAATTCCATACCAAGCTCTTTATTTTGCGCTATAGTCGCAGGGTCTTGGGAATATAAATATGACGCAAGAGCTCCCATAATCCCGCCTAGTAGAGCCATTAACCAAAACGCACCCCAAACTGCATTACTATTCTTCATTTTCTCAAACTGCACTCCAGGAGATGTAATCATTCCCAGTAACGATGGTTTTTCCCCGCTAATCTTTTGCGAATTAACATTCGGTTCCATTCTAACAACCTCCTCGTATTTATATCACCCGTTCTAGCGGGCGGTTCACTTTCTCTTTTCTAGAGACTGTGAACCGCCCGCTAGAACAATATTGATTTTTCAACTTATAAATCGTTGCTATGAACAATAAAAATTCATTTGCACTCTTGTCTGCTCTTTGCTTTTACTTAGCATGGATCCACCTAAAAGAAATGGTTTGATCCTACGCCTCCATTCTCCCCTATCTAAAGGTTATGAACACAAAAGAAGACTTCCTCTCTCTTCCTACTTTTGTCCTCACACGGCATGGGATCCTAAAAGGCACTGACCGCTTCTATCCCACGGCGGATCCTCTCTCCTATCCAAAAAAGAAAGGTTTTATATCTTTTCTTGCATGTGTAGTAGAGAGTTCCTCTACTACACTAGCAACCTATTCATAACGAAGTGCTTCAATTGGATCTAATTTCGCTGCTTTATTCGCTGGAATTAATCCGAAAATAATACCGAGTGTCATCGAGAATACTACGCCGCCAACGACAACTTCCCACGAAACGAGCGGTGGCCATTTTGCAAATGTAGACACAATATATGCACCCCCATAACCAAGACCGATTCCAATTAATCCACCAAGAAGTGTTAACATAACCGCTTCAATTAAGAATTGTAGTAAGATCTTACTGCGCGTCGCTCCAAGTGCTTTACGCACACCAATTTCGCGCGTACGCTCCGTTACAGATACAAGCATAATGTTCATAACACCGATACCACCAACGACTAGTGAAATCCCCGCAATACCGCCGATGATCATTGTCATGATACTTGTTACTTTCGAAACACCTTCTTGGAATTCTTTTAAATTCACCATTTCATATTTACCTGAGATCTCACTTGGCTTACGACTATTTAACACTTCAACAGCCTTTTTACCAGCAGTCTCCAAACTATCTACATTTTTTGACTGCACGGCGATACTTTGAATTTCATCTGTTCCATATAAAGTTGGCCATAATGTAAGAGGAACTAACGCTTCTGAAGGCCCCATTCCCATAAACGAATTTTCCGACTCATATACACCGATAATTTGCATCGGTTGGCCTTTCATCTCAATAATTTTCCCGACAGGGTTTTCTTTCTCAAATAACTCCGCCATTTTTGTGCTAATCATTACAACGTTATTGCCCTGTGAAATATCATTCTCATTGAGCGAGCGACCTTTTTTGACCTTCACTTTGTTTACTTTGAAATACTCACTATCTAGTCCAATAACATTAACCATCTCTTTTTTATCATTAATCTCAAGTGGTTCCATCGTACTATTTGTTATAATTACATGTGAAATTTCTGGGATTTTCTTTACTTCAAAAATATCTTCCTCTGTTATTTTGGGCATTTCTGCTGCTCCCATCCCATACGGATCATTGATATCTGCAGCAAAATGAATTGGCATTACATTATTACCAGAGCCGGCAATTTGCGACTTTAACATCGCTTCCCCGCCCTGCCCAATCGCAACAACAGTAATAATGGAACCGACGCCAATAATAATCCCAAGCATCGTAAGTGCCGAGCGCAGTTTATGAGCTAGAATAGAAGATAGGGCAATTTTGATACTATCTAGTAAACTCATACCGCACACCTTCTATCTTCTGTAATTTTCCCGTCCCTTAACACAATGCGGCGTGAAGAATACGCCGCGACTTCTTCTTCATGCGTAACCATAACAATCGTCGTACCTTCTGCGTTTAGCTTTGTGAAAATGTCCATAACTTGCTGTCCAGACTTCGTATCAAGGGCACCTGTTGGCTCATCGGCCATAATAAACGTTGGATCATTCGCAATAGAGCGCGCGATAGCCACACGCTGCTTTTGTCCACCTGAAAGTTCACTTGGCAAATGATGCACGCGGTCCGACAATCCAACCTTTCCAAGTGCCTCAAGAGCCCTTTGGCGGCGCTCTGCTTTCTTCACACCACCATAGATAAGCGGAAGTTCAACATTTTCTACTGCCGAAAGACGTGGCAATAAGTTAAAGTGCTGGAATACAAAGCCAATATATTCATTACGGATGAGGGCTAGTTTTGCCTCGTCTGCTGTTAAGATATTCACATCGTTCAACATATATTCGCCTTCTGTTGGACGATCTAAACAACCGATAATATTCATGAGCGTTGATTTCCCCGAACCAGATGGTCCCATAATGGAAACAAACTCACCGCTTTGAATCGTTAAACTAATACCATGTAAAATCGGTACCGCCAGCTTCCCTTGATAATATGTTTTATGAATATTGTTTAATGTAATCATTTCTCTTTCACTTCCATTCCGTCATACACATCATCGGAAGGATTTTTAACCACCTTTTGCCCCACTGTTACGCCTTCAAGAACTTCTGTCCAGTCTCCATCAGTAGAACCTTTTTTCACATTTTGTTTACGAAGTTTTCCCTTTTCTTCTACATAAACAAATGGTTCACCATCTTTTTCTACAATGCTCTTGCTAGGAACAGCAATCATCTTTTTATTTTCTAAATTTACTTGTAAGGATACATGATAGCCTGGCGATAAACCTTCCTGTCCATCAAGACTTGCTTTATATGTATACTGAGACATGTTTTGTGTTCCCTCAGCACCACCTGCTTGCGCCATCTCTGCACTTGTCGGGAATTCACTTACTTCTGTAATTTTCCCTGTCCATTTCTGTTTACTATTTGCTTTAGCTGTTGCAGTAAATGTTTGATCCTTTTGAATTTGTGATTTCTGAAGTTCTGTTAACGTCCCATGAATTTGGAACGGATCTTTAGAGGCGATTTGTAAAAATGATTTCCCTTGTCCACCCATTGCTTGCGCTGAACTTTGTGCTGCATCTTTATCTAACTTTTGGACAACACCAGCGAAATTACTATAAATTGTGAGTTCACTTTGCTTTTTCTTTAACTCTTCTGCTTGCAGTTGACCTTTTTCTTTCTCAAGATCAGCTGTTTTTTGCCCTATTTCTAGTTCACTTACTTGCTCTTCCATCGGTTCTGTTACTTCTTTCCCAGCACCGCTATCTTTCGCTTTCTTAATCTCTTTCTTTAATGAATCTATTTTCTTTTTCCCTTGATCATAGCGCATACTTGCCATTTTTTGATCAAGTTCAGCTTGCTTCATTTGTAAATTAATTTCTTCATTCTCATAAGAAAATAGTGCCGTTCCTTTTTCTACCTCTTGCCCTTCTTTCACTGCAATATCCTTCACTTTTCCTTTGCTCGGATCTGCATAGAAACTTTCAATATTTCCAGGTTTTACTTGCCCTGAAATCAATTTCGTATTATTAAGTGTACGCTCTGTTACTTTCTCAAAACTAACAGCGTCTCCCTTTGCTGTGCCTTTTTTCTTCCCTTGCACCATAAAAACATTGATTGCTACAACGGCGACGATAAGTGCAATAACTCCAATGATAATCCATTTCTTCTTTTTGTTTGGAGTACGAACGGTATTTGGTATCATATTCTCTCTCCTTTATATATTTATATAGTAATTATAAATTATATAAAACTTTCAGAAAACGATAGCTATATAGATCCAATTAAAAAAATATAAACCCTTTCTTTTTAGACGGGATAGAGCATCCGGCCATGCATAGTAGCGGTCAGTGCCTCTTCCTGCCCCATGCCAAGTAAAAACAGATAGAGAAAATGAGTGCAGGTTACTTTTTGTTTTTCATAGCAGTGATTCATATGCAAAAAAACCAAAAGCACCTGAGATCGTGGAAGTTGTAGATTATCAACCAAATTTGGCCCGCCTTCTCTCCTTCTTAGCAGCGAATTATATGTGGAAAAATTAAAATGGATTTATATACTTTTACATTATTACGCTTTCTTTACAAAGTTTTACACCATCACTTATATTGTAACAAAAATGCCAATGTTTAGAAATATAACAGCTTATCTTTTAAGCAAGTTTTAAGAAACAAAAAACATACTCATCTCATTAAAAAACCGCCTTACATTAGGCGGTTTGAACTTTTTCTCCACATATTAAATTTCACTTGATCATCATCATACTCTAGCGGAGACGTTGTTACATCTTTTCTCATCTCACGCGGAATTTTCTTTTCTACCGTTAGCAACGCTTCATATTCATTAGCCCGCATCGCCCTTTGTACAATACCTTCTTCATCGCCTTGCTTATCTAACATCCATCCCGTTTCACTGTTTAACTGTTTACGGAACTCCTCTTTTGCCTCTTCATCTAGAAACATACTTCCATTCACTTTCAAATATGTCTCCACCCTCATCGGAAGCCACTCTACTTCATAATCTTCTACTAAACAAATCGAAAGCCCGATCGGCGTACTACGCACGACAAAATCAAATGTACAATCTTGCTGTGTGACTGTTGCGGAACAGAATAAAAATGTTTCTACCTCTGATACAAAAATTCCCACTTTCCAGCATCTCCTTTATACATATTAATTTGCCTTACTAATTCCCACTAAATTTTAACATTTGTTTTTGAAGATATTGTAAAACGAATGTTAAGTTTCTATATATAATGGATCAATAATGCTATTTTCCTTTTTAAACAAACGTTTGATTAAAAAAAGAGAACCTATCAATTGATAGATTCTCCTTCCATAAACTATTATGCAATTTTACCTTCAGGACCTTTTCTCTCATGTCCACGTTGAACGATCAATAGGAATAATGTTGATAAAATACCACCTGCTAATAGTAAGATGAAGCAACCGTCCCAACCAGAGCTATCAACGATAAATCCGATGACTAGGTTTGCTGTAAGACTTCCTCCTACATAAGCAAATAGACCACACATACCAACTGTTGTACCTACTGCAAATTTCGGCACTAATTCCATTGCACTTAAGCCAATTAGAAACTGAGGCACATAAATTAAACAACCGATGATAGAAACCGCAATACTCACAACAAGTACGCTAGATGCTTGCCAATATACAAACGTTCCAATAACAACACCTACCATACTAATAACACATAGTGGCATACGTTTTCCTTTAAATAACTTATCACTTAAGAAACCAACGATTAATGAACTTGGAATCGCCATTCCTTCAAAAATAGAGTACGCTGCATGTGACTGTGCTTGTGTAAATCCTTTAACTGTTGTTAAGTAAATCGGTACCCAGTTAATAACACCGAAACGAATTAAGTAAACGAATGCGTTCGCAATACATAAGTACCAAACAAATTTGTTTTTCACTACATATTTCATCAAAATCTCTTTTGGTGACATCTTGTTTGCATTGTCTGCTTTTTCAAGATTTTCATAGTCATTTCGATATTCATCGATTGGAGGAAGACCAGCTGATTCTGGTGTATCCTTCGCATTGATCCAAACGAGAACAGCAATGACCATCGCAATAATCGCCGGGAAAATAAATACGCCGCCTTGCCAATGGCTTTCACCGAAAATACCTACACCGATACCAACAAGTGGTGGTACAAGCATTCCGCCGACGTTATGTGAAATATTCCAAATACCTGTTTTTGTACCGCGTTCTTTCTTCGAGAACCACTTTGTCATAACAATACTACAAGGTGGTGCCCCCATACCTTGTACAATACCGTTCAGTACAAGTAATGTGATGATCATTCCAAATGAATGAGCAAAACCAAAGCAAAGATTGACAAGCCCTGATAAGAATAAACCGACCGCTATAAAGCGCTGGGCGAACGCTTTATCCGATAAATTCCCCATAAAGAATTTACTAAATCCATAAACAATTGCCATGACCGAACCTAGTAATCCAATTTCAGAAGCACTAAAACCGTATTCCTTCATTAAATACGTACTTGATAAAGTAAAGTTACTACGAACTAAATAATACGCTGCATATCCAACTGAAATACCGATTAATACACGAAGACGCAGTAGTCTATATACTTTATCAATCATATTCGCTGGTAATCTTTCTACCATTGGTGCTGGTTTCAACCAATTAAACATACCATCTCTTCTCCTTTTCTCATTCCTGAGAGAGACGTTGTCTATTCCATATCTCGATGACCCCGCTATTTGATATATCTTTGTTTGTTCTTCTAACAGGCTGACCTTCTATTTCTTTCTCGTTCTTCGTAAGCATCGTTGGTACGCCAAACGAAACCTTTTCCAAAATATGCCCCGCTTCTTCTGATAAACAATAATTAATAAATAAATCCGCTATAATACCACTCGGTGCATGTTTTAATTTTGAAATCGCATTAACAGATAATCCTGTCTGCGCTGGAACTTTGCTCACAATCGGAAAGCCTTGTTTTTGAAGCATCCGTTGATCTCCCATAAAGTTAATACCGATCATATATTCACCACTCGCAACATACTCCGCCGGCATGTAACCATTCATCGTCACTTCTGCCACTTGTCCAGCAAGGCTCTTTACATAACCTTTCGCCTCTTCTTCGCCAAACATATCAATAAGCGATCCGAAAAGCGTATATGCTGTTCCCGATATATTCGGGTCAGGCATGACAATCTCTCCAGCATACGCGGGGTGTAATAAGTCTTTCCACTCTGATGGATAAGAAAGACCAAGCGGCTCTATCTCCTGCTTCCACCGCTCTTTATTTATAGCGATAGCAAGCTGCTCTACTTCATAGCCATACCAAAATCCATCCTGATCTTTAACGGCTTTTGAAATGCTACTGGTATGCTCACTTATAACAGGAATAGATAGATTTTTTTGCTTCATCATTTGATGTGCATCTACTGTACCACCGATGATGATATCTGCCTTCGGGTTTTTTGCTTCCTTTTCTACTCTCCGAAGAATCTCTTCTGTAGAAAGACGAATAAATTCATACGTGCACCCGCGTGGTTTACAAAATGATGATAGAAGTGCTTCACCGACTTCTTCACGCGCTGCTACGTATGCAACAAGATGACGATCT
Organism: Bacillus cereus; assembly: GCF_002561295.1. GTDB lineage: Bacteria > Bacillota > Bacilli > Bacillales > Bacillaceae_G > Bacillus_A > Bacillus_A cereus_S. The sequence continues at coordinate 75,613 of NZ_NTUG01000036.1, read as the reverse complement.
TTTAAATTTGGAAGACCATTTTTATTATATTTAATAGAGGTAGTATCTCGAGAGCAACTAGACATCGCTCCTCCAATTACTAGCACAAAGAAGAAAAAGGCTATCTTTCTCATGAAACATTCTCCTTTACAAATAACGTTGCTAGGGAGCCTTTCATATACATTACATTCCCATTATTATCGCCAATATATTGAACGACAAAGTAAGAAGGATATACAGAAATCGTTAAAATATCCTCACGTTCATTCTTCACATGCTTACCATTTTGATAAGCGGTAATATAGACGATTGGATCCCTCTGCAATTGCAGTAACTTCTGAATTTCTCCGTAGTCTGTAATTTGCTTCGCTTGCCGAATAGAATCAAGTATTGGCGCAAGATTTGTAGTACGCACTTCTTCTCCTTGCCTCACTATGACCTCCTTCGCCTCCGCAAAGAAATTGCTAATAGACTCCGGCGTATAATACAAGCTCAGCAAATACGTTTGAAATGCGGAAATCATTGGATCCATACCTTGCTTTCCGTATACATTTGTCCCGTACTGGAACAAGTCACCTACTGCAAAAGTACGCCTATGTCCGTTCAAGTACGTTACTTCTCCAGTAAATACTTGTTCGCGAATCTTCGCTTCTGTTTGCTCTATTCGAATCTTGTCAAAGAATGAAACAATCGCATGTAGACGAACTTCATCTGTTACAACTACTTCTCCCCACTTCTCATGTCTTACTCTCACTTCAGTAGGAAGAGATTCACTTGCTCTTTCTAAAACGACCTGCTTGTCATCCAAAATGGTAACGCGGTTATACAATTGCTTCTCTATTACATAAAACAAAATAAGAGCAGCAATCATACAAAAGACAAACAAGAGAATTTGAAATGATAGCCTTTTCATTTCTGCCTACCTCCACAATAAAAAAACGTTGTTTCGAAAATACCGCATAATTGTTTCATAAATGTATCATTTAACCGCTTTCAAGTTTTTTATATCTTCCATGCGTCTCGGCAGCAAAAATGTGATAGCAATCATCATTCCCATCTCCTCACTACTTTCAATTCGCATGCTTCCGCCTTGCTTGTTCATAATCTCCTGACAAATGAACAAACCGTATCCATTTCCATAACTAGAAGAGAGTATTTTCCCTTTCGGAGAACGATTCCATTCTGCAAGTATCGCTTCATCCATACCAATCCCATTATCATGGATGAGAACTTTCGCTTCCTCTTCATTTACAACAACATTCATCCTCATTTGCGTCGCATCACTATATTTAATTGCATTATCAAACACATTTAAGAAAATTTGCTTCGTCTTATCAAAATCAGCAACAACCTGCACCTCTGTTAATTCATTGATAACTTCTATCTCATATTGCTCTAGACGAGGCTTCACAATCGAAATCGCTTCTTCCGCAATTTTCTTTATATCGACAATCGTCGGAGAAACTTCAAACGTACTCGTTCCGTACTTCGAAGATTGTAACAATTCTTCAACGAGCGATAATAGACGATGACTTTCAATGGAAACATATTGAAGGCTTTCCTCTACATCCCGCGAAGACTCCAGTTTCGGAATTAAATCTACATATCCAATAATCGCAGTAAGCGGTGTTTTCAGCTCATGTGTAATGCGGTCTAAGAAATCCTTTTGCTTCTCCTTCTCTTCTTTTAGCTGCGTTATATGCAGTTCAATTGCATCGGCCATCGCATTGAAAGACGCTGATAACTGGGCAATTTCTACATACTCATTTAGCTCAATTTTACTTTTATAATCCCCGTTTGCGAGCCGTTTTGCCATTTGTCTTAACTGATCAATTGGCTTATGAAGAGATTTCGCTAAACGAATCGCAAAGAAAATTCCGCCACTGGCTAAACAAATCGATGTAATAAGAAATGTCCAACTCACGTTCATTAAGACCTCTTTCTCATCTTGCAATTCATTAATAAAGCGAATCGCTCCGATGACATCGCTTCCATAATAAACCGGACTCGAGAATAAAAGAAGTGGTGCTGGATCACCATTTTCAAACACATATGCCTTCTTTCCACGTAACGACTGGTCAATATCTACATTCTTATGCAGCAAGGCTCCTTTTTCTGTATCGGCAACAACATCACCATTCTTCCCAATCATCTGTACACGAACATCCATCCGCTTTGCTAAATAAGAAGCAATAAGCAATGAGTTCGGTCCGAGTGTCTCCATATCTGCTTCTTTCTCTAAATAGTTCATCGTATAAATTTGTGCTTCTACACTTAACTTCTCTAAAGAGCCTGCAGCATTATGATACATATTCTTTTCCAGTGAAATATAAATCACCGTATAAAGGAGAAACAAAATCGGAATCAACAATCCTACTATACCAAATACCATATTTCGTTTTAACGACATCTTATCACCTTTTAACACTCCAACTTATACCCAACGCCATAAATCGTCTTAATGCTGTCACCGCTTGCCCCAAGCTTCTTACGAAGGCGCTGCACCATAATATCCACCGCTCTCGTATTTCCCGTGTATTCAAAACCCCACACTTTCTCTAATAGCTCATCACGCATAAACACGCGCTGCGGATGCGAAGCAAACAACTGGCATAAATTAAACTCACGGTACGTTAAATCAATTTCTTCTCCATTCACATGCAATTTCCGCTCTTTCGGATAAATGATGAGCTCACCAGCCCGAATGATCTTATTATCCTTAGGCACTCCCTGCTTCATTACACGCCGTGCCATATTCTTCACCCGAAGAATCAGCTCTGCATGATTAAATGGCTTCGTCACATAATCATCCGCACCAAGCTGAAGGCCAAGCAACTTATCATTCATTTGACTCTTCGCTGTTAACATAAGTACAGGAATATCCCGGTCCTTCTCCCTAAATACGCGAAGCAATTCATAACCATCCGTATCGGGAAGCATCACGTCTAAAATCAATACATCCGGCTCCTCGGTCCACCTTTGCAAAGCTTCATTCCCATCAGCTGCAGTAAGCACTTCATATCCTTCCATCTCCAGCTGCATACGAATCAAATTCCGAATGCTCGATTCATCATCGACTACAAGTATTTTCATGATTCCCCCTCCTTTCGCAGTACATTTTAGTATAGCAAATATCTTATACAAAAAGAGAGTGTATTGTCGAACATATGTTGAACGACGATACACTCTCTTTTATCCCGCATTAACGGGCAGTAAGACCCCCAGAAAAACAAGAAAGGTGGGGATCAACTGCCCGTAAANNGTTCAACTAATAATCAGTGGGGGGTGGAGCAAACCCCACTGATTAAAGTTTCACTTTATCAATCATTTTTACTTATCATATCCTTGTGGCTTGCTTTGATGCCAATTCCATGCGTGTTCAATAATTGTTTTCACGTTTGTATATGCTGGGCTCCAGCCTAGCTTTTCTTTCGCTTTTTGAGAAGATGCAACAAGGCGTGCTGGATCTCCAGCTCTTCTTGGCGCAACTTCTGCTGGAATTTCATGATTTGTTACTTCACGAACAGCTTCAACAATCTCTTTTACACTAAATCCGTTACCGTTTCCTAAGTTATAAAAGTCACTGTCTCCGCCGTTTTGTAAATCCTTAAGTCCAAGGAAATGAGCCGCTACTAAATCATCAACGTGGATATAGTCGCGAATACATGTACCGTCTGGTGTATTGTAGTCATCACCAAACATCATAATTTTCTCACGTTGTCCTAAAGCAACTTGCAGAACAAGCGGAATTAAATGCGTTTCTGGGCGATGATCCTCACCAATGATACCGCTTGGCGTTGCACCAGCTACGTTAAAGTATCTGAAAACTTTATATTTTAAACTCGAAGCTTGGCTATACCAATGCAACATTTTTTCAATCGCTAATTTTGTTTCTCCATATGTGTTCGTAGGGTTTGTTGGTGTTTCTTCTGAAATCAATTCAACATCTACATCTCCATATGTTGCGGCAGTTGATGAGAAGATAAATTTATCAATCTTGAACTCATCCATTACCTCTAGTAAACATAGTGCACCATATACGTTGTTATTATAGTATTGAAGCGGTTTTTCCATGCTCACACCAACTAAAGAGTCCGCTGCAAAATGCATCACTGCATCAATTGTTTCTTGCTTGAAAACGTCTCTTAAGAAACTTTTATCACGAAGATCGCCTTTATAAAATTTCACGCCTTCTGCAATTGCGTCCTCATGACCTGTTTGCAAGTTATCCACTACGATTACAGATTGCCCTTCATCAACTAACTTTTTCACCGCGTGAGAGCCGATATAACCTGCTCCGCCACAAACTAAAATAGAACCCATATTTTCCACCTGACTTTTCATTTTTTTTGACCTATAAAATATAGCTTAGCTACTTTTATTTTATATGGCAAGAAAAATTCCAATTTTTTCATAAAACCATCACTAGTTGTCATTTTGCTAAAACAGCTAGTTTTTCTTCTACTTTTTTCAAGTCCTCGATAGAATCAATTTCAAAACTATCGTTACTATCGATTTTGTACAAATGAACATTTAGATCTTGAATATTATCTTTGACGATATTATCCCAGTATAGTTCACCGAAATCTTCCTGATCTACCACTTCTTCTAGTTTTTTCACAATATGAACGCCATCTTCTTTTGACCAATACGAAATACCGCATAAGATGTAGTCATCATCACCGTCACCGATTTCAATATCATATACTTTACGATTTTCGTCGTGCTTAATGATCCATTCATTACGGAAATCTTCTTTCTTCGCACTGAAGTATAAAGATGACTCTGGATTCTCTATAAAGATATTACGGTGTAAATACACATCAGCATCCATTACGTATGCATCTTGCAAGTATTCACGAACTAAATACATTGTATAAATATTGTTGTACACATTATATTTGTCATTGTGCACAAGCTTCACATTATATTTATCAACAAGATAATCGAACTTCTCAGCTAAGTAGCCTGTTACGACAATAATTTCTTCCACGCCGATTTCTTGTAAATATTCAATTTGACGCTCTAGCATTGGCTTGCCATTTACCTCTACTAATGATTTTGGAGTCGTTAACGTTAATGGACGTAAACGAGTTCCCATACCTGCCGCTAATAAAATCGCTCTCACGTTACTTCACCTCTATATTTTTTCGCTTTCATAAATTCAGATATATCCGCAACTGTTAATATAGCCCCTACAAGGATCGCAATACAACAAATAATTAGCTTCCATGAGAAAGGTGCTCCTAATGCTAACATCGAAATGACAACTGCCCATGCCGAATACGTAATGTTAAGTGCCATCGCTTTTGTCGGTCCAATTTCATGAATTGCCTTATAGTAGAACACATAAGAAGCTGTTCCCACTAGCGCAATCACAATAATTAACAGAAACTCGCTGCTCATCACAACTTCCCTCGTTAAGAAATGCCCTCCAACTGAAGGTAAAATAACAAGTCCGTATGTTGTTGCTGAAACAAGCTGACGAATTTGGAGTGCTTCTTCTGGAGATACTTCTTCATCCTTCATACCGTACGCACAGATTACACATTCTAATCCCCAGCCAACGATACAAATAAGGACGAAAATAAATCCTAACATATAATTTTCAGTAGCAAAACCATCGCCTGTAAATCCAAGTACAATAATAAACGTAATACTAATAACTAAGCCAAGCCAGTTCCATGAACGAAGGCGATCTTTCAAAAATATAAATGCAAAAAGCGCACCAACTGCTGGATATACTGCCGAAATCGCTGCTGTATAAGAAGCTCCGATATACTTTACAGCTAATACATAAAACGTCATCCCAATCGGTCCACCCATAAGTGCCCCTAACATAACAAACCGTCCACTTCTCGTTTTCAGCTTAGAAAGGGCCGTTTTCAGTTGACCCTTTACCCCCATATAAAGCATCATCCATAACGTTGACATAAAGTCGTGTAAAAACGTACTTACAAGCGGAGCAAGAAACACAACTTGTTCTGTCGCTAACATCAATTGTGAAGATAAGATAATTCCAATCAATACCGTATCTACAGCCCAAGCAAAACCAGAAAAGATTCCATAAAATATGCCTTTACTTTGCACTTTTCTCATCGTATATCCCCCACTACAACTCTAAGAAGAGCTGTAAATTTCCCTTCGCACGATTGTAACGATCTATTCCATATGTCCCAAAATCGCTTCCTGCCTGTTCTTTAATCTTTGTCCAAATGCTCCATAAGAAATCTTGGAAAATCTTATTCATTAATATTCTTCTCTGATAAGACTCGTCTGCTTCTTCGTTAAAGTAATAAGATAAAAATAACTCTTCCTCTTCTAAAGAAAAATCGCACTCTAAACTATGTGCTGCAATGTCCCACATCGGATCATTCATGCCGCCATATTCCCAGTCGATTAAATATACTTTGTCTTCTCCACTCTTAACAAAGTTTTCAGGAACCGTATCATTATGACAAGGTGTTACTGCAACATCCATTGCCTCATACAGATCCTTTAATCGCATCACTTTGTTCTTCACTTCTGCATAATCATCGAAGTTAGAACCATTTACTTTATTTAATAACCCTTCATAATGCTCGATTTTCTCAAATACATTGAAGGTACTATTCATCTCGGCATCCGAACTGTGTAATTCCTTTAATATATTTGCGGTTAACTTCATATTATCGCTACGTTTTGCTGTTTTCGGATTTAATGTTTCTGCATTTGGAATTAACGCAGCTAATTTCACACCTGTTTCTTCATTAAAGTATAAAAGTTCAGCATCAATTCCTAACTCACTTGCTAAATTAGCCGTTTCCATTTCATCACGGCGGCTAATCATCTCTTCTGTACCGCTACCTGGAATACGTAGCACATATTCTGCTGTTCCAACACTTACTTTGAAATTCGTATTCGTCATGCCACCAAATGGTTGAATGTCTGCAATTTCATCTTTTGAAATAGAAAGTGCTTCCGAAACATACTTTTTAATTTGTCGTTCTTTAAACTCCGCTTCTTTTTTCACTAAGCGAGGATAGATTTTATTTTTCACCACTTCATATTGCTTCGGTGTATCAATCTCTGCCCATACAACATCTGCTAACTTTGCATAACCAACATCGTACAACCGTGCCGCATCAAGAAGTAAATATTCATAGTTCACATATGGATTTTGATTATGACGGAATGTCGCTAACATATTCATAAACACGTCATACGAAATTTTAGAAATCCCAACCATCTCACCATCGATACGATTTAACTGATGAATGTCTTTTGAAATTTTATACAAATAGCCATCTTGAATCTCAACAAACGCTTCATCACCAGATCCACTCTCATTTGTAATTAATACACAGTCTGGTTCTGGATGGTTTAACACTTGTACAAGAGCTTTCTCTTCTATTAAAATATCATCTTCAATTAATAAGAAATCATCCGTAATATGCTCCCCAGCCGCTGCTAGCGATGCCATTGATCCCGTCCACTTATATTTTGGATTCTCGACAAAGTGTACATTATGACGGCCTGTCCAGCCCTCAAACTGCTCCTTCTTGTAGCCAACAACTACCACAATCTTCTCAATCCCATTGTTTTTCAGAATTTCTAAACTACGATCTAATAAAAGCTTTTCCCCAACGGTTAATAAACCAGATGGCTTCCCAAACTCATGACGCTTCCCAGCTGCAAGAACAACTGCTTGCGTAACCTTCTTACTCTCTTTGCGATGAACTCTAAGCTTCTTCCCTTGATAAGCCGCTAGTTCCTGCCTCATATATTCAAAGCCTTTCTTATACAAATAATAATTCATGTATTTGCCTGACTTTTCGCTATAGATATATTGATTTTTTGTTAAATCATTCATAATATAATTCACTTTACCAACAGATATATTGCAGTGCTCCGCAATCTTTTTTTGGTTCATCTGCGGGTTTTGATTAATAACTTCTAATATATTTAATACTTGTTGCATAGAGCTCCCCTCCATAACCTAATTCATCCGTTCATTTTTTGAACATGTTGTCATTTTATCACTTATAGACGCTAACGTAAATATTTTGTAAACTTAATGTGTACTTTGTAAAGAGCATCCTTTATAAATAATATTAAGAAGAAATAGCAACAATAAAAATATCAGAAACAATATATAAAAGCACAGTAGTTGCGTATCAATTTATCACTGATGTATAATATATACTTAAATTTGTGGTTGCAGTCTCTTTCCATGCAATCGAAAACATTAAAATTTGTTGTATTGATTAGAACATTGGAGGAATTTATTTTGAATTCGAGACAATTATCCCCCTTAGAGCAAGCTCAAAAAGTGATGCTGCATATGCTCATAACGGTTCATGAAATTTGTAAAGAACATGATATTAAATTTTGGATCACAGACGGTACTTTACTAGGGTCTGTTAGACATAAAGGATTTATTCCTTGGGATGACGATGCAGATCTTGCGATGCTAAGAGAAGACTACGAGAAATTCTTGCGCATTATTCCAAACCATTTACCAGAGCCATATAAACTAGAAACAGAAAAAGTAAATACACACGGTAAACATAACTGGACAAAAATTCTTTACTTAGATGACTTTGAGTGGGAAGAAAGCGATGGTACAAAGAGAAAAGGAATATCCATTGATATTTTCCCATTTGACTATGTTTCTGAAACTGCTACACCGCTAGAAAAAATTGTACGCAAACTTGCCGCAATCAATTATCCTTCCCAAATTAACGGCCCAGCAGATATAGCAAGAAGACTGCTCAACAAATCAAAATTCTTTAAACTATATGCAAAAGGCCTTAAAAAAACAGATAAAGTAACGTACGGACTAGAAACTGGCTATTACAGATGGCATAACTTTACGCTTACTGAAATCTTCCCGTTAAAAGAGGGCATTTTCGATGGACACATGTTCCCTGTCCCAAACAATGCAGACAGCTACTTATCAGGAATGTACGGAGACTACATGCAAATACCAGAAGAAAGCCAACAAAAAGCTCATATGCAAAATTTAAAAGCGACAAAGGAACACGTATAAAATAAGGTGCTACGTAAAGAATACGTAGCACCTTATTTACTCTATACATACAAAAAATGCCCAGCCTTATCCATAAAATAGGATAAGGCTGGGAAATCCTTTTAAATAAGGCCCCATCGCTATGTAAGCAATGGGGCCTTACTCTTCAAATTACGATTACTTCTTTAAATCCGGTTTAGACACAAGCTTCGTATACACAACAAAACGATCAGGTGCATCACCAATATACTCAAACGGATAGCATGTCGTTAATGTCAATGTCTCATAATCAGTTGGAACGATAATTGTCTCATCATTCGCTCCCGTAATTTTGAAATCTGTTACTTCATAAACAAACTCACCATACGGCGTTTCAAATTTAATTGGATCGCCCTTTTTCACATCTTCTAGCTTACGAAAACTCGTATTCCGATGTCCGCTTAACACAACATTTCCACCTTGCCCCGGAAGCAAACTTCCCGCAAAGTGTCCAACCCCTGATTTCAATTCCTCTGGATGTGTTCCTTCTACAACAGGAACTTCATAAGAAATAGAAGAGAATTTCAGTTCCCCAAGTTTCTCTCCTGGGTCAGGAATCTTAGACCACATTTGCTTTTCAAACTCTGTTTCCGGCTCTTCTGGCGTATAAGGTGTAATAACAGTATGAGCTAACAGTGTTGTTTGCTTCGTTAACTCCCAACCAAAAAAGGCAACAATTCCAAGACCAAACAAAATAATGGAAACGGGAATCCCAATGATTACCCATCTCCATTTCGACTTACGCTTACGTACTTTCTTTTTCTTTTCCATAATACGTATTACGCTTGTTCTACTTTACGAGCTAATCGCACTGCTGGAACTAATGCAGCTGCACCTAAAAGTACAATTAAGCCACCGATTAACATATACGTTTGCTCATGAGATGCTGTATTTGGCATTTCAGCATTTGTCATTGGAACGAACTTACCAGTTGCATTTAACTCACGCTTTGCTTCCATCGCGACTTTCAATGCATTTACCATGCTTTTAAAACGCCCATCACACTCTTATAAGCCGCTTGCGACGCTGTTTTTAATTTAATATAACCGAGCTGCTCACGCTTAATCCATCTAGACCAATTCCTTAACCACTCGTATCTCGACTCTTTCAAATGATTACTCTTAATGTCTTTCATCCCATTAAAATGCTCTGTAATTCCGTTCATATAACTTTGTGAAATCTCTGATGTGTTACGTTCTAAAACTTTGGCCTTTTTAACAAACGTACGTGAGCAAATAATAAGAATCACACCACAAACAAGTACGCAGATCGTCATTTGAGGAGATAGCCAAAAAGCTAAACCGATTTGAATAACCATAAACACAAAAGAAGTTAGCAATTGTAAGCATAAATTCGTTCCTAAACTAACACGGCTAAGATCGTTTGTTAACGAATTAATCAAATCGGATTTTCGTTTTTTTTTACGTAGAATAACCAGTTTGCTTGTAATAGTCCATCATATAGTTCTAACCTTAAGGAATTAATGAAAGTCATTTGGAGTTTTGTGTTTCGGATTGTTACGCTTCGTTGTAGTAGGGTTAGGCCGATTATTAAAAAGACCTATATACCTAAGATTACAGGTAATGTAAGCTCAACTTAAATTTCTGCAGAAGCTCTGTAACTCCTGGAATAGGAATGACTCCCGCATCTACATTTAAAATTCCACTCATACTTAACATTGGGATTAATAAAAAATAGCGATTCCCTCAAATAAGCTGACGAATACCATTCCTATAGGATTGATGTACAAAGTCTTTCCACTAAAAGATTGTAGTTTTTGATAAAATATATAAGATACTTCATCTTTTACCACCTCTCTATGATGATATGAGATGCTTTGTTTTTCGCCATGTCCATAAAAAGGGGCGTAGTGGAAAATATAAAAAATGTAGATATTTTGGTAATTTTATTATCTCCACATCTTTAAAACATGGATAAAGTGAACTTATAATTAAAAGAAGTCTTTGAGAATTGGTTTCTAATGAAATTAAATAACTACTAATATATGATTGTTGTTTTGAATTAATAATGTGTATATATGCCTTTTCGGCTAATTTTTCTGCTTGTTTTTCCTTCGTTAGTATTTTTACTTTTTCCCTCATTGGAGTATGTAGTAATATCGATAGTAAAATACGTACTTGACTATACGGAATATGGTATTTATATTTCTCTAGAAATTTATATATTCTTTCAAAATCCATACTTCTTCTAAACATTTGATCAATGTCTTTTAGCCAACGCAAACGAAACCATCCATGACGTGCTCCATGCACTATCAAATATAAGAACAAGTCCTCTTTTCCTAAAAAACAAACGGAGGAACCCATCAAAGAAGTTACTCTTCTCCTCTGCCATAATTCATCAAAAGATGGTTGTTTCATGGGAAAAGGATGTATCTTCCAATGGATTTCAATTTCTATACATTTTTTGGGATGAAAGTAACTCACATGATGATGTCTCCATTTTCTTTCATTTAGTATGGTTTGAACTCCATTTCTTACATAACCTAGGTCTAACAGAACGTTTTCTACTTTTTCTAAATTTATCTCCTTAATCAAAATATCCAAGTCTTTAGAAGTTCGTAAGGATATGTCCCCATAAATCTCCTGAGCTATTACTGGCCCTTTAAGCAGAAGCAATTGAATCCCATGTTCATGAAACAACTGATTTAGTCGTTCCATTTCTCCACTCAACTGAAGCATCTGAAACGTATTTCTTCTATATTCACTACATAAAGTTTCAATCACTTCTTGAGGAATTAGACTTTTATCCATACTTTTTAATCTCACATACATTAATGGATACACACGATGATGCCTTGCTAAATACAAAAAATGCTCCCAATCAATATCAGAAAATAATTCTTGTTTGTTTTTTTGTATACCCTCTTCATTATCTTCCTTCAGCAATTCAAGTAACAGCTTAAATTCCTTCGAAAGGAGTGTCAAATCAAGTTCAAATTTGTTATCCATCGCTGTCCCCTTCAATTCTTTTTAGTATTGATATGTTTCGCAAATTTCCCTACAACTGTAAATCGTTCCATACCTTCTGACCCGGTCACATAATAAGAACCGCTCCGTAACCAAGCATGTGCAATGAGTTTCCCATCTTCATCTTTGGCCATCCCTAAATATAAAGTACTTTCAATCCCACGCTTTTCTAACATTTTCATCGCCGCTATTGCTTTCACAAGGCACTGACTTTCCCAAAGTGTATGTTCGCTCATCACATGGATCGCTCTTGATATTCCCTTTAACGTTTCTCTGTTTTTTTCATTTGAAATAAAATTTGTTTCAACTTCTTTTTTCCCTAATGAAGAAGCCACTTTAGAAAAGGGAATAATTTTCAAGATTCTTGCCCATCCTAACAAAAAAAACGTTTCTGCAAACAATAACTTCATTTGTGTATTTAACGCTAGAAATTTCTTCACCTTTTTCATAGTTTTCCTATATCCTCTCTTACACCATTTAGGAATCTATGTATCAACTTTATGTTTCACTTAAATTAATTCATCTTTATATAAATCTTCTAGAAATGACAATAATTTCTTCTCACAATCACTTTGTGAAACGGCATATTGTGATGTTAATATAGAAATAACTTGTTTCACCTCAATTGGTTTCTTAATAAGATACCCTCTTTCATAAAATGTCAAAATTAACTGATTATCAGATAATTCTGGTGTACTTTGGGGACTTGCAATTTCTCAAATAAGTCGTAACGATTATCAAGTATGACATCCGATATAATGACTAAATTTATTTTTCGGTCAAGAAGTGGTAATCATTCGCCAATTAATTCTGTGGTAATCCACTGTGTATGACACCCAAGAAAGATATCTTTCTTTTTCCATGTGCCAATATCATCAGCAGGGTATTGTTTTAAACTCCTCATCATCCCATTACAATGCTCGACAGTTATTGGATCTTGATTGACATGATAAATTCCAACAATCGTACTCATTTTTTCTCCCTTCATGCAACAGGTACGTTATTTGTTAGATTGTCCCCACTAATATTAGTTTCATACTAACATATATTTCGATATTTTCGGAAAATAGAAAACGACATATATTACCAATTATATGTCGTATAAGTTCTATTTCGACATTTTTTCATAATTCCATTTCGATTATGAGTCTATATATTGACAAATTTCTGTCCAAACTAATTTTAGCTATTCTTACTTTATCAATCATTCCACATAATATACTTTCATATTGGTCATTTCGACACACTATTTATAGTATTTTTTATAATCCTGTTATTTATTGTAAATGCTAAAATGAAATTGACAGTTTTCGCTAAGATACTTTTTACACTTTCGCCAAAAAAATTCAACTTTCAAGTAAACTAGATGTATTCGTTTACTGGGGGTTAGTATTTTGGAGGGATTGATGATTTTGCTTTTAAAAAGAGAAATAATTACGGGACTCTTATTGTCAATCAAGGGACAAAAAAGCCTGTCGCAATCTTAGAAGGTCGTTCAAAAGAGGATGGATAGGGTGGCTTCAAGAACATCCTAGTATCCAAATCGTAAGCCGTGATGGCTCTACTTCCTATGCTTCTGCCATCTCTTCTGCTCTTCCACATGCCAAACAAGTTGCCGATCGGTGGCATATTTTAAAAGGTTTATTTGATTCGTTAAAAGAATCGATATATTCCATCATCCTGGAAAAACATGGAACACATCCAGTCCGATAAAATAACTCCAATCGTACGAAAAACAGACTCCAAACGAGAATTGCATCAGGAAAAAGTATAGCAGCGTATTCAACGAGTTCAAGAGTTAGTAAAACAAGGAAAGAAAATCACCTGGATAGCACGGCATATGAACATCAGCCGTGCCACAGTCTATAGCGATTTACATCGAAAACATAAACCTGATCGTCATCGTTCATCTATTCTAAACCCGTTTCTTTCCCATATACAGAACTGGGTTAAAGAAGAGAAAACAGTCAATCAAATGGAAGAATTACTACACTTACTAGGATATAACGGTTCGCGATCTACCTTAAATGCTTTTGTTGCCCAAATACGAAAAGAGTTCAAAGTGAATAAACTTACAACTACAGTACCTAGATCACACATCCTAAAATGTATGTGGAATGAATCTGATGCTAAAAAGCTAGAAGAAAACGTATCACAAGTATTTTTAGAAGAATTCCCTGATTTACGACCATTACATGTAATGGTCCAAGATTTTTTAGCTATTATTCGAGAGAAAAAGATATCTTCACACTTAATAGATTGGATAAAAATGTATAAGGACATATCATTTTCAACCATGCAGAAATTCACGAAGTATGTGGAAAAAGATATAAAAGCCATTACTGAAGCATGTACACATCCATTCAGTAATGGTGTCACCGAAGGACATGTTAATCGTCTCAAAACAATCAAGCGAATGATGTATGGTCGTGCAAGTAGTAAGTTACTAGCTCTGAGAGTATTGTCAGCTGCCTAGCATAAAAGGTTTTTCTGAAAAAACATTCCCCTAGTCAAATTCCCCGGTGTGTGTATAATCTCTAAAAGAGCGTAAGAACCAATTCATCTTGACGGTTACAAAGGAGTATGATTCCAGCGAAAACACGCCCCTTATTACCTATAATTGCTGCCATAAAGATAAAAACGAACCTACAACTCGCTGCCTTTCTTTGTTTTAAAACTTTGCACGTGGCAGGAAAAGGCCCTGCCCACTACTATACATAGCCAGTCCCCCTCAACCACCTAAAAAAATGCCTTTTTACCGGTTTTTCATAGGGTGACTGAGTGATTACCGTTTATTACCTTTTTAATAGTTTCATTTTAAGGTTAACCAAAAGATCATTAACCTCTTTTAGTTTCATAAAAATTAGTAATATAGCATATATAATTGCTCCTAATAAAATAGAAATTAATAAAGCACCTGATTCCCCTACAAGGTTAGTAAGGTTATAAAATATTCCTTTTACGGCTATAGCCATTATAATAGTAGCTATCAGTATTTTAAGAAGGGTTTTGACAAGATGCTTATTCCATAAACCTTTAATTTTACTTTGTAATCTAATTCCAAGTAATATTGAGGCGACAAAACCTGATATACTTGTAGCCAAGGCAAGACCACTAATACCCATGTATCTTGACAGTATTATGTTTAATATGATATTTAAAATTAGAGCTAAACCAGCATTATATAACACAGATTTTGTGTCTTTAAATGCATAAAAAGCTCTCGAAATGACTTCTCTTAGTACAAACCCAACCATACCAATGGCATAATAAGATAATACGTTTGATGTCATTTCTATTGCTTCCATATTAAATGCCCCTCTACCAAATAATAATAAAATAACCTGTTTTGAAAATATCAATGTTCCTGCTGAGATAGGAATAATAAAAATTAATACATATATTACTAACTTCGAAAATAAATTTTTAAAACTATCAATATCCTTTTTTTCAATAGCATTACTCATTGATGGGAAGACTACTGTAATAATTGTAGTTACGATAATTCCTTCGATAAATAAATAAACAATATTAGCATAAGTAAGAGAAGATATCCCACCTGATTCAATTTGAGAAGCCATAGTTCGGTCAACTAATATATTAATTTGATTTATTGAAACGCCAATTATTATTGGTAACGAAAGGATAATTATTTTTTTTAAATATTTATCTTTTCTATTTAAATTGAAACTAAATTTAAATCCCAATTTTCTTACATGGGGATACATTAAAATTAATTGCGAAAACATTCCGATTATTCCGCCGTAAGCGAGAAAATAAACATTTTTAGATATGTAACTAATAATTATAAATAATATTATAATAATATTTAATGGTATACTCCTTATGGCAGTAGTAATAAAATTTTTATTGACATTCAAAAATCCAGAAAATATATATATTGCTGAAGTGAAATATATTGAAAAAAGGTTTATTTTAGTCAATACTATTGCAATTTCATGAGTTTTTTTATCAAAGCCAGAAGCAAAAACATTGACAAGATTTTCAGTATATAAAAACCCCAATAGTATTATTACTGTACTAAATAACAAACTAAAACTTAAAAGATTAGATGTAAATTTTAGAGCTCTTTCTTGTGTATCTTTATTAACTATCTCTTGATATATTGGTATAAAGCCTACTGCAATTCCAGTCCCAATAAATCCAAACACTGTTGTAGGAATTGTATTAGAAATAAAATAAGCATCTGTAATATTAGATACACCAAAAAAATAGGATAGAGTAAGATCTCTACCAAAACCCAATAGTTTAGATAATATAGTAATAAGCATTAGTAAAATAACAGTTTTTTTCATACTTAAGCCTTCTGTAACTACTCAGCTACCCCATGAGAATAAAAGATAGCTAGGGACATTCAATCAAAAAATACGTTTATTTGCTGCATTTTTTCGTTATAAAGGTAATAAATAGACGTATTTTCAATGGAAAAACATCCAAAATAGCCAATTCCTCTCTACTAAACTTCTAAATCAAGGGTATGGCTGAGTAGTTACAGCCTTCTACAAATTAATTTTTTGTTAATAGCAATTTCTTTAAATTTTATACTTATGACTTTTTTTTATTTTTAATTTTCAAGAATAACATTAAAAAGAAAACCATAATCTTAAATCCAAAGATTTTATAAATAATCCTTACCAATTTTGTTTTTCGACTCATAGAATAATTTAATATCCAACAAAATTTTTCCATATCCTTTAAAAGGTCTGTTCTTATTGGAGAGGATAAACTTGCAGTTAATCCTAATACAATTGAATATTGGTAAGATAGATAAGTAAATAAGCACTTTCTATATGAAATATCATTCATTTCCTTTGAATAATCTATCCACTTTTTTATTATTGACCATAAATCGAATACGAGTTTGTTACTTATTATACTTGAAACAGAGCCACTTCTTTGTCTATAAACATATACTGGCTTTGTAAAGTAAATAATATTATTAGCATATTCATAAACTTTTAATCCCCAATCAATATCTTCAGCAACAATTCCAACCGGAAAATAAACACTATTATTTTCCAATAAATCCCTTCGGATTATTTTCCAATTTGCACTTGTTTTAAATCTATCGTTACTAATTAAATAATTAATCATTTCATTCTTGGATAATCCTGAAATAATTAAAGGTTCATCTTTTAAATTATTAGTCTCAAATTTTCCATCTTGCTCGAAGTATTTTTTATATCCAATTAGAACCATATCAATATTCGAATTTTCCACTAAAGTATCATTTATAACTTCCAAATAATCTAAGTTATCCCAATAATCGTCACTGTCACAAAAGGTAATAAAGTCCCCTGTTGCAAGTTCCATCCCTATATTTCTTGTATGACCGGCACCACTATTTTGTTTATGGACTACTTTAACTCGAGAATCTTTTTCCTTATAAAGTTCACATATCGTAGAACTACTGTCAGTTGAACCATCATTAACTAATATTACTTCTATATCCTTGTATGTTTGATTTAATATACTATCTAAACACTGTTTTAAATATCTTTCTGCATTAAAAATAGGTACAATAACACTAAATTTAGCCATTACAGTTATAATCACCTCTAATGATATTCTCTTATATTAATCAATTGTAACTCCACTAAAAAATAGGTATATATTAATACCCCTAAATAACCGAGAATTGTCAATAAGTCTATATTTCCTTGCTTTTATTCTTTAAAAACATACCCCACACTAAAAGTAATACTTCCAATGGTAATATCTTAGCCCTATGACGCATTGCTGTCCCATAGTTAGCTGTACCCCCAGCATGTATTATATAAGTTAGTATTATTATTGAAATCAATGTCCACTTAATTATCTGTTCATATTTATTCTTAGGTCTATATCTCCTTGCCCAACCCCAAATTCCCATAAGTAATACAATTCTAGGTAATCCATCAATAAGCCAAGCAATAAAAGTAGGAGCTCCATTTATTTGCCAAGGCAATGGAGATAGGGCAAACATTATTACTCTATACGGCATCTGTACAATTAATTCTGGTAAACTGTCTGCCGTACCAGAAATATAAGCAGTGTTTCCTGCAGAGTATGAAGCTCTTTCAATTAAGTCCTCAGTGCTTTCTATACTAGAAAATTTCTGAGTAATTACATCTGAAATTGGTGTTAACCATATAAATAAAATCAAGAAAATAGTACCTACTAATTTAATTGGATTTATAGACATCTTACTTTTTTTTACATCATAGACCGAATTAACAATCAAATAAATAATAACTAATCCAATCATCCCAGAATGAAATGCAGAAGCAATTAGACTAAATATTATAGAAAAAATAAAAAAACTATATTTTTTCCTAAAAATAAATAATAGAAAAAAATATAAAGACATTACAAAAGACCATTGAATTGGCATCTCTCTAAGGACAGTTATTGAAAAGATAAATTCTATTGGCCAGATGAATACAAGAAGACTTGAAATATCAGCAATTTTTTTACTTTTAGTAAGTATATATGAAATTTTGTGTGTATACTTGATGGTTAATATTGATATAATTAATATAAAACAGTTTATCAATGCAAGATGTGTACCAAAAATATAATAAATAATTGACATTAATCTACTAAACAAATTTACATCTGGTAATATTAACAAATCATAAAATCCCTTTGATTCAACTAACAAATTTATAGCATGTCTATTATAACCTTCCCAGTCGTTTCCACCCATAGGTAGATTTTTATACTTTGCTTGATAAACTAACATGAGGAATTTAAACAAAAAAATCATAATAAAAATTATTTTTGACTCTTTGTTACTAAACTCTATTAATGTAAACAATACCACTATTAATAATAAACTTATTGGAATTACTAGATTTAAAAAGGGAATCTCCCAAATTATTGATACACCAAAATTAAATAATACTAGTATCGCTATAATAGTAATGCTTTTAATTGAATCTTTAATTTTAAATCTTACATCCATCATTACTATTCACCTGCTGTTTTTAATGATTCTAAATATATTTCTGTCTGAAACTTCACAACGTTATTCATCAAAACTAAACTGTACTTCCTTAATTTTTTTGATATTGAAAACTTAACTAACTCTTTTTTTAGAAATTAAAATTATTTGTTTGCTTGGCAGCGAAGATTTAGTATAAATCTTCGCGATCTTAACCTTATCCCAACTCTCAAATTTCAACTTCTATTAGAGCTGTAATAGTTCAATTTTAACTTCTGATAATCCTAGCATAATTTAAATCTCCCCTAATATATAACCTATTTTTTCATTAAAAATTTATAATCCTTACACTGATTATCAAGCATTATCGATCTATCAAAGTATTTCTCAGTTCTTTTCCTTGCATTTAAGCCTAGCTGATTACATAAATATTTATCTGTCATAACCTGATCCATAATTTTATAAAGTGATTTTTCGTCTCTAGCTTCTGCTAACAAGCAGGATTCCCCATTTTCCATTACTTCTGAAGCACCTGGTATGTTCGTTGTGATGATTGGGCATTCCATAGCTGCAGCTTCTTGTAAAACCATGCCAAAACCTTCTCTATATGTTGGATGTACATAACAGTCAAATGCAGCATAGAATTTAACTAACTCTTTTTGACTTTTACGTCCAGTAAAAATGACATTTTCACTTTTTTTAGCCCATGTAAGTAAATCTAAAGAAACATTTTTATCTATTTCCATATCTCCTATAATAAATAGCTTTGCTCTTGAAATATTGACTATATTTTTAAAAGCAGTTAATATTTCATTTGCTCCCTTATCTCTAGATAATCTACCTACAAAGCCAAAAACAAACTCGTCGTTTATTTTGTACTGCTTTCTTATCTCATCTCGGTATGCTTCTTTCTTTGATAAATCATATAGACTTAAATCAACCCCAATGGTTCCACCTTCACCAATAACTTTCACCTTTTCCTTTATATATAATTTTTCATTTAAGGCAAACTCAAGGTTCTTTTTACTTACAGCACGAATGTCTGTTGACAAAATACATACTATCTTTTCTATTAATCTAAAAATTTTCCTGGAAAAACCACTCATACCAACATACCTTATACCCCACTGACAATATAATCTTCTTGGGGAATGAGCCAAGAAACTTGAAATACTTGCATATAGTGACGCATTAGGTGTAGCATATTGGACTAAATCAAACTTTTCCTTCCTGAATAATAAATACATCTTTAAAATTGCTAATATACCAGAGGCATTAACACCTCTTTTCATTTTGATTGGTATATAATGAATATATTCTGGTAAACTTTGAGCAAAAGCCTCGTCTTCGTCACATATAAATGTAATATCTACATCTTCGTTATCATGAAGGTATTTTGCCGTTTCTAAGACAAATGTTTTAAGAGTAATAGGTACCGTTGTAATAAAACAAACTTTCATCATAACTCACCTACTAACCGTCGTGACCAAATTTATTTTTTGTTCTAAAATTTGATAATTTGTTTCAAATTGTACTTGTGAATAGAGAGATGCTTCTTTTTCTTTTTGGCGGATATTTTTTATCCCCTCTTTAAAAATCTCAGATACCTTATAAGGATCCTCGACTATATTTGCGTCGCAAAAACTTCTTGATAATATTGCCAAACTTGAACCTAATCGATAATGTTCTGTAATGATATACTCTGCCGGAACCGAACCAAATCCAACTCTTGCTATGCCTCCGAACCCATAGACATAATTTTTATCTTGAAGTATTTTACATAAACGTTCTACAGTTCCATCAATAAGAAGTTCAAACATGAATTTCTTTTTATATGCTAAATGTAAATCATTTAATCCAATGTGGACTTCATCAATGCCCTGAGCCTCCAATATTTCTTCTATATTCTCTGCAGCCTCTTTTGTTTCAAGTAAAAGTACAACTTTAGCACGACCATCCACATATTCAATAAACTGTTCTACTTCTTGTTTCGTTTTAAACATTGGTAACATAATTGCATCGGCACCATTTCTAACTACATTTTCAACCTCAATTTTTGAACCTTCAAAAATTGGATTGACGCGAACCAGAAGTTCTGAACTACTTAAAACCGATTTTATTAGACTAACATCATCAATTGAATGCTTTGATTTAACTGTATTCAATCCAGCCTGACGTTCTTCCTTTCCCATGTACTCTAAATCAACCCATATTCGATCAACACCTGCAGCCTCGGCTATTTTTGCTATATCTGGTTTGTTTGTTATATACATTAATGTTAATGGCATTATTTTTCTCCTCTCAACTTTTTAAATAAATCTAATATTTAATATACTAAGCCCACTTTACTTGAAAATTATCCATTAATTCTATAATTTTTTTATACTTTTTGCTGGAACCCCAACGTAAGTTCCTTCCTCTGTTATATCCCTAACCACCACAGCACCCGCACCAACTTTGCAGCCTCTGGTGATGTTTATGTTATTGCTTACTAAGCTACCAATACCTAACCACGATCCATGGCCAACTTTCACTGTTCCAGCTAAATGTGCACCTGGTGATATATGGATATAATCTTCAATTACATTATCATGATCTATTGTAGAACCCGTATTAATGATGCAACCTTTCCCAATTGTAGTACAGCAGTTAATCACAGCCCCAGCCATGACCACAGTACCTTCTCCCAATTCAACTTGTTCTCCAATAACAGCACTCGGATGAATTAAAGTAGGTAAGCTTGCACCCTCAGATTCAAGCTTACTCTGTATTCTTTCTCGTATAGAATTATTACCAATACCTACAAAAAAGTCATAATCATCTACATAGTTAAAAGCATCAGCTGATTTACCAATTACTTCTATGCTCATTGATGATTTGACACTTTCACTATCATCTAGAAAAGCAATGCTCTGCCATTTATTTATTTTTAACGCAATATCAGCAACGACTTTTCCATGGCCACTGGCACCTATTATAAGAAGTCTATTTTTCATAGCTCTACGCTTCCTTTTTTATTTCCTCTAAACGGTTCCATAGTTGCAGCGGTATCTGAATTAATACCTTCTCTAACAAAAACCTTTTTTATAGTTAGAAGGATAATCTTCCAATCTCCAATGAAGCTCACATTATCCACATATTCTACATCCCGATTGAATTTTTCTTCCCAACTAATAGTGTTTCTACCACTAACTTGAGCTAGACCAGATAATCCAGGGCGAACCTCATGACGACGCTTTTGATGCTCATTATATAGTGGCAGATACTGAACTAGCAAAGGTCTAGGTCCAATAATTGACATATCACCTTTAAGAATGTTAAAAAGCTCAGGTAACTCATCCAGTGAAGTAGATCTCAAAAATTTACCGAACCTCGTAAGTCGCACACTATCTGAAAGTAATTCCCCATTCTCATTTCTTTCATCTGTCATTGTCCGAAACTTATACATCATAAAAACTTTCTCATTTAACCCTGGTCTTTCTTGTTTAAATAACACTGGGCTACCCAACTTAAATCTTACAAGGACAGCAACCACCAAAAGAACTGGACTGAGAATTAGAATAGCAATTAAAGATAATGTAAAATCCATCAATCTTTTTACAAAGCTTCTATAGATGCCACCTTTAGAATTTTTCATTATTTCAACCACAATCCTTTAATAATTTCTACTACTCTAGCCAAATCTTCATCTGTCATTTTTGTATCACTTGGTAAACAAATACCATTCTCAAATAGTTTTTCCGATACATCCGTACCAACAAAATTATACTTCTCAAAAAATGGCTGCATATGCATTGGCTTCCAAACTGGTCTTGATTCAATATTCTCGTTCTCAAGAGCTGCCATAACATCAAGAGGCCTTATTCTCCCATTCAACGTCATACTACTTAACCAATAATTAGGTTCATTCCACTCATTACTTGGCATAAACTTGACACCATCCAGTGGACCTAATTCCCTTTTATAGAATTCAAAAATATGATTCTTCTTTGCAACTCTCTGATCTAATACCTTAAGCTGCCCTCTACCAATTCCTGCAACAACATTGCTCATACGATAATTAAAACCTAATTCGCTATGTTGATAATGTCTCGCTTGATCTCTACTCTGAGTAGCCCAGAATCTTACCTTTTCAACACGCTCTTCATTATCCGAAACTAACATACCACCGCCAGAAGTAGTGATAATTTTATTTCCATTAAAAGAAAAAATGCCATAATCTCCAAAAGTACCAGTATGCTTACCTTTGTAATAAGTTCCTAAAGATTCAGCAGCATCTTCTATTAAAGTAACATTATGTTTCTTACAAATTTCAACGATTCTATTCATATCTGCAGAAAGGCCATAAAGGTGTACTACTATTACCGCCTTTACATTTGGATATTTCTCAAAAGCTTCTTCCAATGCTTTAGGGCACATATTCCAAGTCTCATAATCACTATCTATAAAAACAGGAATAGCATTTTGATAAATTATCGGATTAGCCGTAGCTGAGAAAGTAAGTGTTGGACAAAAAACAATATCGCCTTCCCCTACTCCTGTTGCTCTAAGGGCCATATGAATTGCAGCTGTTCCAGATGATAATGCCGCTGCAGTTTTGGAACCAACCTTCGTAGCTAATTCTTTTTCAAAACCATTCACATTTTCCCCAAGAGGCGCAATCCAGTTTGTATCAAATGCTTCCTTAACATATTGCATTTCATAGCCCTCATCACTCATATGTGGTGATGAAAGGAATATTCTTTCTCCCATTTCAAAGACTTCCTTCCACTGAATTAATTTTTAATGCCAACTTTATTATTTGCAATTTCTAATAATCTTTCCCTTATAATTTCTTTGCTTAGTCCCTCAAAATCATCCATAAACTTTTGTAGAATATTCCGATCCATTAAAACAGCTTTTCCAATATGAATTTTAGGGAATATTTGTTCAGGATGAATTTCTCCTTCATTTAAGAGCTCCTCGTACATTTTTTCTCCTGGTCTTAATCCAGTAAACTCAATCCCGATTTCTTCAATAGAATAACCCGAAAGGGTAATAAGATTTTTTGCTAGATCAACAATCTTTACCGGATCCCCCATATCGAGTACAAATAATTCTCCGCCCTTAGCCAAGATACCTGCTTGAATAACTAAACGTGAAGCTTCTGGAATCGTCATAAAATAACGCACCATATCAGGGTGAGTAACTGTTACAGGCCCACCTTTTTGAATTTGCTGCTTAAATAGTGGTATTACACTTCCCCTACTTCCAAGGACGTTCCCAAATCTAACAGCAACAAAACGTGTACTATTACTATTCGCTGCCATATGCTGTACAATCATTTCTGCAAATCGTTTTGTTGCTCCCATTACATTTGGAGGGTTTACTGCTTTATCAGTAGAGACCATTACAAACGTATTTACTTTAAATGTATCAGCTGCTTCCGCGACATTTTTTGTACCAAAAATATTATTTTTAACAGCTTCTTCAGGATTTCGCTCCATTAAAGGTACATGTTTGTGCGCTGCTGCATGGTACACGATATAAGGACGATGTTTCTCCATTATTTCAAATATTTTATGCCTATCCTGTATATCGGCAATTTCTGTCGTAATTTCAACAGTGTCTTTATAAGTAACTCTCATTTCCATTTCAATATTATAAATACTGTTCTCACCATGTCCTAAGAGAACTATTTTTGCTGGCTTGTATTTCATTACTTGACGACAGATTTCTGAACCAATAGACCCTCCAGCACCTGTTACTAAGATTGTTTTATCGGTAATTTTTTCACCGATACCAGTGTCATCCAACTTTACAGGCTCTCGCCCCAATAAATCTTCTACTTGTACATCACGAAGTTCATTCACAGAAATTTTCCCATCAAGAATATCTTCTAACATCGGTACAATTTGTGTTTTGGCATTCGTTTTTGTACATTTTTCAAAAATCCCGTTTACTTCTTTGCGGCCTAATGAAGGAATGGCAATAATGATATGTTCGATTTGAAACTTATCAACAACTTGTTGAATATCTTCTGTTGTTCCTACAACTGGAACATTGTACATTTCTAGCTTTTGTTTTTTTGGGTCATCATCGACAAATGCTACCGCTTCTAAATGTGCCCCGTGATTTTTTTGCAACTGGCGTACAACCATCGTTCCTGCTGAACCAGCGCCAACAATTAATGTACGCGCTTTATCTGTTTTCTTTGAAATATATGTATCGCGGAAAACGCGCCATACGAATCGTGAACCACCAATTAGTAACATATGGAACATCCACGCTATCGCTAAAATACGGAAATAAATATCCTGATTAATCATTTCTTGAACAATTGCAGTAATAATAATTGAAAATGTAACTGCTTTAAAAATATTTTCTAATTCTCCTATACTTGCATACTCCCAAGCTTTCTTATACAACTTATAAAATGCTGCAAAAATATGATGGCTAATAAGCAATGTAATTGAACTAATAATAAGTGTGATTGGAATATTATGTAATGCATCTGGATGAATAAACCAATAACTTAAGTAAACAGAAGTTAATACAATAAAAGAATCTAGTAATACTAAAAATGCGAGTCTTTTTTGATAACTCAAGATACATGTTCCTTCCTTTTATATAATTTAACAATAAGAGTTCTTCCCGCACCTAAAATTTTATAAACCGTACCCTATATTTCTGTATAAAAAGTAGCCGACTTTTCAGTCACATAAAGAGTTCTCTATTTCTATACGTTTAAAGATTCTTTTTGTACAAATTCATCCATATACTTCACAAGTTCATCTTTCAGCTCATCATGCTGAAGCGCTATTTCAATCGTCGTCTGAATAAACCCTAACTTCTCTCCAACGTCATAGCGCTTACCTTCAAAGTCATATGCAAATACACGTTGAATTTCATTTAATCGTTGGATCGCATCTGTTAGCTGAATTTCCCCGCCTGCACCTGTTTGTTGGTTTTCTAAGAACATAAAGATTTCTGGTGTTAATACGTATCGTCCCATAATTGCTAAATTCGATGGAGCTGTTCCTTGCGCTGGTTTTTCCACAAATGTGCTCACTTGGTAGCTGCGTCCTTTTTGTTCAAGTGGATCGATAATGCCGTAGCGATGTGTTTCGTTTTCTGGTACTGTTTGCACACCAATTACTGATGATTTTGTTGTGTTATATTGATCCATTAATTGACGTAAGCAAGGCGTTTCTGCTTGCACAATATCATCACCAAGTAATACCGCAAACGGCTCATTCCCAATGAATTTACGAGCACACCATACTGCATGTCCAAGTCCTTTTGGTTCTTTTTGTCTGATGTAGTGAATGTTGATTTTGGAAGATGCTTGTACTTTTTCAAGCATTTCGTACTTCCCTTTTTCAAGTAAGTTTTGTTCTAACTCAAAGGAGTGATCGAAGTGATCTTCAATTGCACGCTTTCCTTTACCCGTTACGATGATGATATCTTCAATTCCAGATGCAATTGCTTCTTCTACAATGTACTGAATCGTCGGTTTATCAACGATTGGTAACATTTCTTTCGGCATTGCTTTTGTCGCTGGTAAAAATCTTGTCCCCAGTCCAGCGGCTGGAATAATTGCTTTTCTTACTTGTTTCAACTTTTATAGCCCCCTAAATGTATATAATAAAAATTCTAGCTACATCTTCTTGCTTCTTGAAAAGACATAGCTAGAACTTCTAAAAAAATTTATAAAAATAAACGGGCATCTAACCCGACCTCACACCATGCTTCTGACAACAATCGTGTCTAAGGTAGAAATAATCTACCCACAGCATAGCCGAGTGTCTCCATTGATATCGGTTAGGAGGCATCACCGAATGTTTTTCCTTAAAAGAGACCTAATATTTTTTTACGTCGTATTCGTTCTGGCTCTTCTCGGTAAATCATTTTTCCACTTATTAGTTCATATGTATTTTCTTTGAAGTAGTAAAGTGTAGCACCCCCAAATGTCTTCTCTACTTCCTCATACGCGTCTTGTAAGTGAAAAGAGCGCGTCGTTGTGTTATGAGCATCTGATGATATGACATGTGTTAAATGATGTTCTATGAGTTGTAATGAAAATTTTTTTATTTTCTTTCCGAATTTTCCTGTTACGCTTCCAGCGGTAATTTGCGTTAATGCACCTTGATTGACGAGCTTATATAACACCTCGGGGCGTTCGATAATTTCCATATTTCGCTCTGGATGTACAATAATGGGCGTGATTCCTTTTACACGCAGTTCGTATAACATTTTTTCGGCATAGCGCGGGACATGATTTGCTGGAAATTCAATTAATATATATTTATCCGTACGATTCAGCGTAATAATATGTCCCGATTCATAGTCTTCTAATAATTCTCCGTACAACCTGATTTCTTGACCAGGTAAAACGGTTAAATTGATTTCTTCTTCTTTCAATTTATCATTTAACTGCTTTACCTGATGAAGAATGCTCTCTGCTAGATTGATATACATCCCATTTTGATGATGGGGGGTCGCAACAATCGTATGAATTCCTTCTTTACATGCTTCTCTTGCCATTGCAATACTATCCTCAATTGATTGTGCTCCGTCATCAACCCCGGGCAAAATGTGACAATGTAAATCAATCATTCTCATACATCCCCTCTTCATCTATTCTGATTTTTCTCATAATAAGAAGAAAAGATGCCCCCACCTTTCCTCCTTACTTATTTAGTTAGACCCGTAATAGTAATACTCTGATCCATTTTGTTCTTTATCATTTAACACAACGCCAAGAAGTTTACCTTGTGCACTGTCTAATGCTTGTTTTGCTTTCAATGCAGCTTCCTTCTCAGTCGCTCCACTTCGAATCACAAGTACAGAAGCATCACATTGATTCGCCATAATTTGTGCATCTGTAACTGGTAGGATTGGTGATGTATCAAAGACAACAAGATCATATGTGCCGTACGCTTCTGAAAGTAAATCTTTCATTGAGCTTGCTCCAAGTAATTCCGCTGGGTTTGGCGGGATTGGACCACATGGTAAAAAGTCTAAACTTCCAATCTGCGTCTTTTTCACACATGCTTCAAGTGTTTTACTACGCGTTAATACGCTTGTTAAACCAAACATGTTGTCGATTTGCAGCATTTGATGTAATGCTGGTTTACGTAAGTCCGCATCAATAAGTAATACTTTTTTACCTTGCTGTGCAAAGACAACTGCAAGGTTAGCGGCTGTTGTTGTTTTTCCTTCACTTGAATTAGCAGATGTTACGATAAGAGAACGAATCTTCTTATCAACAGATGCAAATTCAATATTTGTTCGAATGTTACGATATTGCTCTGAAACAGATGATTTCGGTTGTTCATAAGCAATAAGCTGACGACGCCCACGGATTGCTTTTTTCTTAAGAACCAATTGTATGCCCCCCTACTCTCTTCGTGCTTGATAAACTACCGCTTGCAGATCCTGTTTCCTCCATACGAGAAACAACTCCAAGAACTGGTACACCAAGTAACTTTTCAATATCTTCTTCTTTTTTCATTGTATTATCCAAGTACTCTAGTAAGAATGCAAGACCGACAGAAGCCATTAATCCAACAACGAATGCAATTGCTACATTTAGCATTTTGTTTGGCTTAATTGGAGCTTGTCCATCCACTACTTCCGCTTTTGATAAGATTGTTACGTTATCAACACTCATAATTTTTGCAATTTCACTTTGGAATACTTCCGCTGTTGTGTTTGCAATATCACGAGCTAACTTTGCATCTTTATCTTGTACCGTAACAGCAATAACTTGTGAGTCTTTTTCATTCGCTACACTAATTTTGCTATTTAATGCCCCAGTTGACATATTCAGTTTTAACTTTTCTTTCACTTGATCTAAAATGACTGGGCTTTTCACAATTACTTTATATGTGTTTGTTAATTGAAGACTTGTTTGTATTTCTCCAGGTTGGAAAACTCCTTCTTGCTTCTTCTGGTTAACAAGAATTTGCGTTGAAGTTTGGTAAATCGGCGTTATAAAGTAGAAACTTACGATTGCGCTTACAAGAGCTGCTCCAATCGTAATTGCGAGGATCATAACGAGACGTTTTCTCAATATAGCAAATAACTCTTTCAAACTTATTGTTTCTTCCATGCCTTCCTCCAGCTTTCAATAATTTGTCATAAAATCTCTTATAAATAAATAAAATGTCAGATTTTCAACTGACAATAAGATTCCATTTAGCTCTAATCATGTTTAGTACTAGATAACTATTTAATATATTACATAACTTACATTAGTATAGCAATAATGGTTGAAAAAATTGTTGGTTAAATTGACAAATATTATACTGCTAAATTCGACATTATTCGACATATATTGTCGTGTATAGGTTTTCATTTACCATATATTGATGATATTTGGATATATTTGTAGATATTAGTGAATATATCATAAAGCGGCTTGTATGTTTATAATACCTTTTTCCGGATAATATTTCCATTATTTATTTTTTTTGTAATTTTATTTTATTATTTTCAGACTTTAATTGATAAATTTTTTAATCAAACATTTGCTAAAAAAAGAGAACCTATCCATCGACAGATTCTCTTACTTTTCTTCTATTTGGTAACGCTAAGCTCATTTTCTACAAGCATCTTCATATAATTCAGAAGATCTTGTTTTAACTCTTCATGTTGCATCGCCATTTCAATTGTTGTTTGAATAAACCCTAGCTTTTCTCCAACATCGTAGCGTTTACCTTCAAAGTCATATGCAAATACACGCTGCGTTTCATTTAAGCGCTGGATAGCATCAGTTAGTTGAATTTCGCCACCGGCCCCAACGTGTTGTTCTTCTAGTAATGCGAAGATTTCTGGAGTTAAGACGTAACGCCCCATAATTGCTAAATTCGATGGAGCTGTTCCTTGCGTTGGTTTCTCCACGAATGTTCTTACTTGATAACGACGATCCTGTTGTTCTAATGGATCAATGATGCCATAACGATGTGTTTCGTTTTCTGGTACCGTTTGTACACCAATTACTGATGCTTTCGTTTTATCATATTCATCCATTAGTTGACGCAAGCAAGGCTTGTCCGCTTGTACAATATCATCTCCAAGTAAAACAGCAAACGGTTCACTACCAATGAACTTACGAGCACACCAAACAGCATGGCCTAAACCCTTTGGTTCTTTTTGACGAATATAGTGTATATTAATTTTTGAAGATTCTTGTACTTTTGCAAGAAGTTCAAATTTCTCTTTTGCTAATAGATTTTCTTCTAATTCAAAAGAATGATCGAAGTGGTCTTCAATTGCACGCTTTCCTTTTCCTGTTACGATAATAATATCTTCAATCCCAGATTCAATTGCCTCTTCAACAATATATTGGATCGTTGGCTTATCGACAATCGGTAACATTTCCTTAGGCATTGCCTTTGTTGCAGGTAAAAATCGTGTACCTAAACCTGCAGCTGGAATTATAGCTTTTCTTACTTTCTTCAACAATAATCATCCTAACTTATAATATTTACTTACAATTATACAATATAATGGCATACTTCTAACTATTTATCATAAAAAAGATAGATGAAAGAAATCCCCCTTCATCTATCTCCATAAATAAACATTATTCATATATCATAATTCAATCTATATTTCATCCTTCACTTATACAATCTATATCACAAAAAGTTTACTCTGCTTCTTTATATACCCAGACATCTTTTAAAATTTCTTTACAACTAACAGCTACACGATCATCAGCCCAAATTAGACTCCCCGCATTAAATATCACAGCCATATTTGGATTATTGTGATAGAAAAACATATCGCCATCTTTAAACTTTCCATTCTCATAACCATGCAAAACTTCAAATAGTTTCACATCAATCATCTCTTTTCTCTATTTTATTTTACACCTCTATATTAAAATTTTTATATTAAAATGCTGTGTTAATGAGATGAATTTATTGTGAACTTCTATACCCTCCTTCCCTTATTAGAATGGAAAAGACACATGATAAGTTCTAAAATATACAGGTCCTCTAAACCAAAAAGATACATACTCAACATAGATATTCTATTTGTAAGGCTGTTTTCCACCTCACTTTCTTACTTCAATTTTTATTTATAGATTCCTTTAGATTTTCTATTGAACTCTTCACATATTTATGCCAATTATTTTATCTTTCCAACAAGATACAACATTTTGCATAAACCAAAAAGAAGATGCTACCTAAATGGTTACTATCAAACCATTTAGGGCATCTTCTTTCGCTATAAACTTAGTTCCCTTTTATTTTAATTCAAGGTGTGCTTTTAACTTTGTTGATAGGTCTTGACGCTCTTGCTCAGGCACAAAGTAATACCAAATACCATCTTCCGCCTTACGTCCATCACCTTTAATTTGGATTTCCTCTGTGTTTTGCATTGCATCTTTGTAGTTCTTTTGCATATCAAACATTTGATCTTGCGTTAAGTTTGTTTTTACGTTCTTTTCAATAGCCTTTAACACATCACCATAGTTCGCAAGAGAAGAAACATTTGCTCCTTTAGCAATAACCGCTTGCAGTACTTGACGTTGACGCATTTGACGACCAAAATCTCCCCTTGGATCTTGCTTTCTCATACGCGTATACTTTAGTGCGTCATCACCTGTTAAATGGATATTTCCTTTTGCAAAATGCGTACCGTCTTGCGTGAATTCTAAATCATTATTCACATCTACACCGCCAACCGCATCAACAATATCCTTAAAGCCTTCCATATTCACTTCAATGTAATAATCGATTGGCATATCTAAGAAGTTCTCTACTGTATCGACAGCCATGTTAATACCGCCAAATGCATACGCATGATTAATTTTATCTTTCTTCCCTTTGCCAACAATCTCTGTATATGTATCACGAGGAATACTTAACAATTTCATTGATTTGTCTTTTGGGTTTAAAGTAATAGCCATTAACGAATCTGAACGTCCTTGGTCACCAGCGCGCTCATCTGCACCCAATAATAAAATGGAAACTGGTTTTGCATCTGCTACTTTTACTTCTTCAGTGCGTTTTTTAGAATGGTCACGATCTAATGGCTGATGCACTTTGTCTAACGTATTTGAAACATTAGAATAAATGTTATAAGCATAAATTCCCCCGCCAATAATACATATACCTACAATTCCTAAAATCCAAAGGAGTATTTTCTTCATTCTCTTAACCTTCTTTCTACCTGTAATAGATTATTTCAATATAAAAGGATTTTTCTATGTATTTCTTAATTTTTTCTTGTCCCAAAACTATTATACGATATATTTGACTTTTTTCCAGTTTTACCTGGATATCATTGGGGTACGAAGCAATAAAAAGGTGAATGAAGTACATCTTCATTCACCTATAAATCAATATTTTCTTGATATCAGATTTACTCTTTCTTATCACCAAGCGCAAATGTAATTTCAGCTTCACAGGCAATCTCACCATTTACAGTAGCAACTGCTTTTCCTTTTCCAATCGGCCCGCGTACACGTGTCATTTCAACTTCTAAACGAAGCTGATCACCTGGGCGCACTTGACGTTTGAAGCGACAGTTATCAATACCAGCAAAGAATGCAAGGCGTCCGCGATTCTCTTCTTTCTTAAGCACAGCAACCGCACCAACTTGCGCTAATGCTTCTACAATTAAGACACCCGGCATTACAGGATAGTCAGGAAAATGTCCATTAAAGTATTCTTCATTTGCTGTTACATTTTTAATTCCAACTGCACGCTTTCCTTCTTCTACTTCTAGAATTTGATCAACGAGTAGAAATGGATAGCGATGCGGGATAATTTCTTTAATTTGCTGTATATCTAACATACTATTCTCTCCTTACACACTAAATTGGTCATACCACCAAAGCACTGTTCTTATTATCCCATTCTCTCCCGTTTTTGTCACGAAAAAACAAAAAAGACGCTTTCTACAGAAAACGTCTTGAAAACCATAAAAAAGATACACCCTTTTTCCTTTACTAATTATCGGTATAACAAAATAATAGCAAATGACACGGAGGTTGGAAAAAGAGTGTATATCAAGTTAGGGAAAGGCAGTATGCTTAAAGCAATACGTACCTTAAGTGTCGTATTCACAAATTATTATAAAGGACAGAAATGAGAAAGAAAAACTGAATATTTTATGGTTTTCCTTGTAATTTCCAAAGTTTTCTTCCGATATCTCTTTTTACCTCACATTATCTTAAATGTATATTTAGAAATTGAGATTACTTTAAAATCATAAGTTTATACTACACTTTTTTATACCCTCATACAAATTCCACTATTAAGATCATACATTAAATGATAGAATTTGAATAATAAGGAAACCGCACTTTTAATACTCGCGAATGACAAAAGAAATCTTAATAATAAGAAAGGAAATAACTAATGGCAAAAGGATCAAACATAGTAGAATTAGACGTACCACTCGAATATACTTGGGACTTTGTTAGTAATATGAATAACTGGGCTCCGCTCGTTAACGGTTACGTCACACATAAAATTATTGATGATCGTCACTCAACTTGGCGTTTACAAGGCGATTTAGGTGTAATAAAGCGTTATATTAACTTACATGTCGAAATTACTGAATGGCAAGCACCTGATAAAATTAGCTTTACCATTGCCTCACCAACAAAAAAATTAATCGGAAATGGATTTTTCCACGCTGAAGCAATCTCACCATCCATAACACGGATAACAAGCGAGCTAGAAATGAAAGCAACCGGAAAGGGCGCTTTCGTTTTTAATAACGCAATGAAACCATTTGTGCCAAGAATGGTAAAGAAGCTTGCTCATGCCGTCGCCAACAAGATAGCGGAACAATGTAATACACATAGTAATACTTAATCATAATATGTTTTCTCACGCATTCCATAAAAAAAAGATTTATCTTTACTCAAAAAGATAAATCTCTAAAAAAGAAACACAATCACTTCTCCACAATCGAGATAGATTGAATCTCGCTATGTGTTTTATCTGAACGTGCCGCAATATAATAACTATTCGTTTCATAGAAGTAGTTATTTTCTTCATTGCTGATTATACTTTCTTTTCCTAATAATTCATTAAGCTTCGCAATAGACATCGAAATATCTTGGAACGTAACCTCTATTACATGATCTTGAGAAATACCAAATTGAATATTCCCATCTTTGACAACTTTTTTTCCTGCTACCGTTTGTAATGGATTTAATGCATTCGGATATGTTGTCTGTAGCTCATTTTCCGTCTTGCCTAAATAAGAAGGTGCATTCTCCAATTGTGCCCCATACACACGTTTTAATAGCGAAAGTAAATCGTCTAATTTCGAATCCTCAATCGTGCTATTTTTAGATGTAAAAGGTACAACATATTGTGCACTCATCCATCCAGTTTCACCACTTAGCAAGTTAACTTGTACCCATTCTGTATTTGCTTCCGTATCCTTTTTGCGATCAGATACAGTAAAGAGATCTCCAAAGTTTGCTACAGCCAAACGTTCACTACTTGTGCTCGCTTCTTTACGAATACTAATTTCATTGCTGTTTACTATATATTTCTCATTTTTAGTAGTCGGCTTAACTGGACTATCCTCATTAGCATTTTTACTTTGGACCGTTTTTTCTACATTTTTATTTCCGCTTTGCGAAGGAATCCACCCTTTATAATAAGAACCAGCTAAAATTCCACAAACTATTAGGGCTATAGCTCCCCCAATCATTACACCAGTCTTCTTTTTAGATTTACTGCGATGTAATTTAAAATTGCGATTTTTTCTTTCCAAACTGGTTGGGTATTCTTGCAATAAACCATGTTGAAATACCTCTGATTGCTCTGCTTGTAGTTGCTTTCTCTCTGTTGGTGTCATTTTATTATACTGATTTAAGAAAGTATGATAGTTTGTAACTACTTCATTCACATCTCCATACTCTCTCACTTGTCCATAATACAACCAAATTGCTTTTGTGCAGAAACTTTTAACCTGATCTAATGAATGACTAATAAAAAAGATTGTTTTCCCATTTTCCTTAAATTCATTCATTTTTTTTAAACATTTATTCGTAAACGTTTGATCACCAACAGATAGAGCTTCATCAATTACTAAGACATCCGGATCAATATTTACAGAAATCGCAAAACCTAACCGGGCTTTCATACCACTAGAATAGGTTTTAACAGGTTGATTCATAAATTTACCTATATCGGCAAATTCAATAACTTTCGGGATAATCTCCTTAATTTTTTCTTCCGTTAGCCCCATCATTAAACCTTTTAATTTAATATTTTCAATCCCATTTAATTGGCCATTTAGTCCTGAGGAAATTGCAATCAATGCAGCTGATCCTTTTATATCAATTTCCCCTTTATTAGGCATTGTAACACCGGCAATTAAATTCGATAAGGTGCTTTTCCCCGAACCATTCAAGCCAACAATTCCAACAATTTCTCCCTTAGGCACTTCAAAAGAAATCTTGTTTAAAGCATAATGAAATTCCCCATCTTCCTGCTTACGAAATAAATCTTTCAGCTTATCAGATGGCTTGTTGTACATTTTATATTTTTTAGTAACGTTTTGAAACTTTACTGTATAATTCATTGAATCATTCACCTTTTATAAGTAGTCAACAAACTGCTTACGAAATTTAACATGAAGTATAGAACCAATAACAAAGAGTACAATTACCATTCCCCAGAAATACAGCGTATAACCTGAGAAAATAATCGAACTTTGCCCGTAGGCCACAGCGCCTCTGTATATTTCTATTATATAATAAAAAGGATTTAGCTTAACAATAAACAGAAATGCTTCTGGCATATTCTCCTTTGGTTCCCAGAATATCGGTGTTAAAAAAAACAACATACGTGTGATAGATTGAATCAATAAATGAATATCCCGCAACATCGTTGATAATGTGGATGTGATAAATCCTAATGCGATTAGAAATATTGTAACAGCAAACATCCCATATAATAAAGTAAAGATATTAATTATATGCCATCCTTGACTAATTAAGGAGATAATCAACATTAATACAACTAATATACAATGTGTATATAGCTGTGAAATTACAACATAAGTTGGAATAACACTTAATGGAAAATTCATTTTGGAAACCGTATTTAAACGACTGTAAATAGAATTAGACCCTCGAGAAATTGATGCACTAATAAAAAACCATGGTATCAATCCGCAAACAAGAAAGACAAAGTAAGGAACGCCATGTACTGGCGCTCCTCCTCGAATTCCTAATCCAAACACTAACCAATATACACCAATTTGTGTAAGTGGATTTAAAAACACCCATAACATCCCTAATAAATTGCCTGCATATGCTTGCTTTAATTCATAAAGGGATAATCTACGAATTAAATAAAAACTTTCAAGGTGTTCTTTCATGATAGTCTTTATAGATTTCATAGAACACTCACTTTTTCCCCTAGCGCTTCATATAAAGTTCCAAAGTTAACGACTTTTATTTCATCAGTTGATACAGCTTGTACACAATTACGAGTATCAAGAACAACAGCCTTCGCCATGTGTGGCGCTAATGCTCCATAATTCATTGTTTTAAATTCATCATGATCTGTTAACACAAGAATTAAATGCGCATCTTTAACAGCTTCTTCTGCAGAATGTAATTCAAAGAAATCAGATTCTACGTGTGGGTCATGTGCTGAAACTGTAATTCCTTCGTTACGGATTAAGTCAATTACATCCATTGCTGGGCTCTCACGCATATCATCTACGTTTCCTTTATATGTCACACCAAATGCAGCTACCTTTGGATTTTCCACACCTGCAAGTAATTTTTTTACTGTTTCAGTCACATAATGTGGCATAGAAACGTTTGTTTCGCGAGACAATTTAATAATATTTGCTAATTCAGGTGCTTTCGCAACGATAAAGTATGGATCAACTGCTAAGCAATGTCCACCTACACCCGGACCTGGGTAATGTAAGTTTACACGTGGATGCTTATTAGCCATTTCAATTACATCTAATACATTAATATCTAATGAGTTACAAACTTTTGTTAACTCGTTTGCAAGCGCGATATTTACATCTCGGAATGTATTTTCCATAAGCTTAGACATTTCCGCCGTTTTTGCATTTGTTTTAATGATTTCACCTTGTACAAATACACCATATACGCGTGCACCAGCTTCTGCACAAGCAGGAGTAACGCCACCAACAATACGGTTGTTATATACTAATTCATGTAAGATTTGTCCTGGAAGAACACGCTCTGGGCAATGAACAAGATAAATATCTTCTCCAACTGTAAAGCCAGCTTCTTCTACTAAAGGTTTTACATAGTCATCCATGCTACGTGGTGCGATTGTAGATTCTACAATAATAACATTACCTTTTTTCACAAATGGTAATACTTGTTTTGTAGCTGTTAAAACATATGTTAAATCACAAGATTTATGTTCGTCATCATGATTTGGTGTTGGAACAGAGATGATAAATGCATCTGCTTCTTCTGGTGTTAAAGATGCACGGAATTTTCCATTCGCAACTACTTCTTTTACAACTTCTCCAAGACCTGGCTCCTCGATATGAATTTCACCATTATTTAGCTTGTCCACTACTTTCGGATGAATGTCTACACCTACTACTTCTGTTCCGTATTTCGCAAACATTGCTGATGTTGGTAATCCAATATAACCTAGACCCATTGTACAAATTTTCATTTTACACTCTCTCCTGTCTTAAATACTAAAATACTGATAGGTTTATTATATTTTCACAGAGTTAGCCGTTTTAGCAAGTCTATTGCCTTTACTATCTCTAATAAATATACAAAAATTATATATTCCAGACTTCTTAACTTCATAATGTAAGTATGGTTGTTTTTCGATTGATTTTCCATACTTATACATATAAAATACCTATTTTAGAGTCAATCCACTTGCCTACAACTCATATTAATATTACTATCTTTTTCTTTCTTTGCAATTACTTAGTGTAATTCTATAGAGTTATTCTCTTCTAATCTTTTTGATTGATATCATCATTTATGGAAAATAATTAAAATTCTTAGTTTGGCAATATACTCCCACTAAACATCCTAAAAAAGTATGTCCATGAATTAAATATGAATAACTACATGATAATACATCTAGAATTACTTCTGCTTTCTCGCATGTTAAGTAAGAAGGAACCTAAGATTTCAAATAATCTAAACTGATTATTCACCTATCGTTGATCCATTATATAGATTCTCGAGTAATTCATCCCATTCTCCTCCTATTTTTTCTATATCAAAATGAGATTGTACATACTCTTTAGCTTGCTGAAATAGTACTTTGTTTGATTTCATACTATTAATATCTAGAATACGATCCACACAAGACTCTATATTATCTTGCAAATAGGTTTTAGGATAAATCGTATCACTACCATCCCACTTTAAAATAATGGGATAAGAACCTGAGGCCATTCCTTCACTTGGAGCTAAATGAAAACTTTCAAAATCACTGGTTGATAAAATAAAGCCAATTTTTTGGAACCATTCATCTACTGGCCCAAAATCTTCAAAAATAACAGCATCTTTCCAAGGAGCTGTTTCAATGCGTTGAAATTGCTCCTCATAGTAGACACGTTCCTCTTCTTTTTTCCAAAGCCAAGGGTAGTCCTGAGGCATTTTTCCTTTTATAAATAGTTTATAACGCGAATCTTGTCCCCATAATTTCTCTAAAATATCAATTGCAAGATCTAATCGCTTTCTCTTCGGGCATATTCCCATAATTCCCAAGTTATAAGATGCGTCCTCTTTCTGCTTGTCTAACTGTTCTGTATGCACAACATTATAGATCATTTTCATCTTTTCACGTGGTAACTTAAACACTCGATAAAACTCTTCATACACGTATGGTGAAATTGCAATAATTGTATCAATGTTTTCCATCATAAACTGTTTAGGATATACAGTATCTACCTCTTGAAGATGCATACGAACTACAAGCTTTTGATGAGGAAGCTTGTGTTCAGAGTACCATACGGCATTCCCAAGTCCCCACTCACAAATAATGATATCTGCCCATTGTAAGCACTCTTCGCTATATGCTTCATTATGTGAATTATGTCCCGTCCATTGATCTATCTTAATCTCGTATTTTCCCAAATCTTTTAGATAATCGATAATTAACTTAGCAAATTTCAAGTCATGTCCAGCAAAAACTACATTTTTCTTTTTCATAGATATCTATCCTTATAATTCAAATTGTTTTACAATATTCTTCAATTTACTATGATTTATACAGCTATAAGCATCCGATAAATAGTTGTACTTATCATTACTATACATTTTTTTCCCATATTTAAAATACGAATTAAAATCTACTTCCGCTTCTAAATTGTCCAAAACATCCGTTAATGCTTCTTTCGTAAACACATCTGCTTTTGCAACTGTACGTGATGGAGATAAAGAATCTACAAATTCATATTCTGAGGAATTATTATGCTCAACAATCGCTTTACTATTTTTCAAACCAAAATATGCGTGCTTTCCAATAAAATCACTATCAGTAAATGTTGTACTTAACATCAAGTCTAATAAGTAATAGCGACCGTAATAATCTTTTTTTGAAAAGTATGCAATATATGGCGCATCAATCCACTCTAAAATATTTTGGTAATTATGCATGTAGCTTCGAACAAATGTCTTCACATTTTCTGTGTTGTACTTAGCAAACAACTCTAAATATCCTTCAAATGTATCAACAAGGACACGTAATTCTTTATTTGTATACTCTTGTCGTTCAAATTGCTCTAAAGCATGAGAAAACTCTTCTTTAGAACGCGCAAAGGCAAGAACCGTTACCTTCGGAAGTTCTTGTGTAACACGCATACCAATTTTTTCTATAATATACTTCAATCTATGCGTATACGTATGTTTACTCAATACTTCCCGTATTCCCAATAATGATTTTTTTCGATATGCTCTCTCATCATTTAATAAAGAATCGAAGGCTTGATTAATTTCACTTTCATCTTCAGAAATATATACTAAATCTCCAAAAATATTTTCAACCCCTTGAGCATATGTGCTTACAACTGGTGTTCCACACGCTAAACCTTCAAACACACGACGTGAAAACATCGTTGGTGATTGTTTTACAGTGTTAACGTTAATCATTACTTTGTACCCTTTGTACGCTTTATCAATCTCATAATATTTTAAACTTCCTTTAATATAATGATCAAATCTTTCTGGGAAACGATGATTTGGCATCAAACCTTTTTTATTTTTCTCGTAATTACGGTCAAAAATGTCTAAGCCATATTTTGCTGCATTATCTAATACACGATCCATATCAATAGAACGTTCTTCATGATGACGATAATACGATCCTGCAAAACATGCCTTATTTTCACGTTTCTCGACGATTTTAATTGGATTATGAATTACTGGTTGTGCAGCAAATGGAAGAGCATATACTCGACTATGTCCAGCTCTCTCCTCATAAAACGGAATCATGTTTTTATCCGTCGTAAAAATATAATCAAATCTTTTTGCAGTCTCAATGAAACGATCAAAATGTACAGGATCTTCTTTATTCCAAAATACCGTAGGAATATTATTTTTATTACACCACTTTAATAAATTAAATAGTGGTTGCATATTCTCCTCACCATAATAACCGACACGTTTATTCCAAGTGCCGCCATTCCCATGCCATGCTGACTCCACCATTAAAAGATCTGGTTTATTGTGACTCAATACTTCTAACCAATTTTCTGGTGTAAACGTAATTAGTTCACACTCTTCTTTATATGATGCCGTTGTAAATTCATCAAAAATAACTGCCATTTTCAAGTCTTTTAACCCTTTTTCTGGTACCATTTCCAAAATACTTGTTTCTTGACTATTAATCCAATTTATCTCTGAATTAACATTTACAACTTCCATTTCCTTCACAGTATATCTATGAATTTTAAATTTACCTAACCCTGAGACACGAAACGCAATTCTAAATTCCTTAACATCTGGGTGCGGACGAATAACAGTTGGCGTATTCAATTTTAATTGTAATACTTGTATTTTTTTATCATTAGAGTACCCCACAAACATAGGCAACACTTCTAGTCCCTCTTCAACATCCGCATCTACATAAAACTCATAGACATGCTTTTGGTGCATTGGCATCAACGAAATATTTGGAAGATCTGTAAACTTATTATTCTTCTCTTTATATGAAAGATAGACCTTATTATCACCAGTTATTTGTGATTCTCCAACAAAAGCTGTACCTTCATTAAATAGTTTCAACTGTTTTCCCGTTTGGAACCAATTTATATAATTTAAATCTATTTCTAAACTATTAGTAATTTTGATTGGCTCCTCGTTAATCCCTATATATAAATTACGGAAGTAACCACTGTTGCTAACTCTTAAAAAACATTTTATATCTGTGGTGTTTTTACTAAACTGAAGAATTGTTTTTCTATTAAATGGAACCTGATATACTTTTTGTTTTTTACCGTATTTATACTCTAAAACAAATAATGTGATTTCTACATCCCCAAATATTTCTGCTCCAGCATAAAATTCATAATAATACTTATCCTTTGGATGAAATAAACTTTTTTCCGGTGCCATATGAATATCAATATCTTCAAAACATGACACATACATAATTTGATTTCCAATTAGTCTTGATTCAAAACTCTCTTGTGCATCATGATATAAAATTTTATTATCTTTATTCCAATTAAATAATGCGTCTTTGTGAAGCTTAAAATAATCTCTATATTCCGAACTTAATCCGGTATCAAATACAATATCTTTATTTGCCCAATAACCACTTCCCGAAATGGCTATATTTTCGATTGAAAATGCTCCCTTTCCAGAAACTCGAATTGCTAGACGCATTGCACTAACATCCTCTGTGATATCAACAATTCTTTTATCATTAAGTTTAATTTGTTCAACTCTTACTCTCTTATCATCTTGATAAAATATTAAAAACAGTTTCACTTCTATCTCACTATCTGCACTGCCCTCAAATGCAACAGCAAGCTTTTGTTTTTGTATTAAAATCGGATTTTTCGGAGTTTCCGCAAAATCTGTATTCCCCTCATTATACGTTAGATATAAGTGCTGCTTTTCTTCTAAATCTACATAAAAGTCCTCTGAATTTCTTCTATATACAATTTCAGATCGGTTCGGAATGTACCAGTTTTTTCCTTTAATTAAATTGAATTTATTTTTACTATTCCCCTCTATTGAATCCCATAATAATACATCTTCTATACTAATAGTATCAATACAGAAACTTCCTTCTCCACTAATTCTCAAGGCAAAGCGAATGCCATCTACCTCTTGAGGAATCAAAATAGATGCATTTGCATTCCATGAAATACTTTGATCAGCTTTCTTCACATTATTTCCATACAAAATAACATGTAACTGCACATCTACTTGCCCCTCTTTTTTACCTTTAATCTCAATTTTATACTCTTTACCAGCTTGCACTCGTATCTGATTATTTTTGGGAGGCATAGTAAAGTTTGTATTCGTTTCAAAATAAGATAAATACGCATAATCTTTCTCCAAAAGACTAGATGTAAACGTATTGGTTTTTTCATCAAATATAATAGGAGCATCAGATTGCTTAAACCACCTGCTAACTGCAATCTCTTCTATCCCTAGTAATTGCATCCACTTATTTGGGCGTTTATTAAGCCATTGACGTTTTTGTTTTACTTCTTGTAGTCTTGATAGTAACTGATTATTCATATTTCACTTGATTCTCCTTTACTTATTCCGTAGAGTAGTTCTTATTTTTTTTCGAATACGCCAATATTTAATTGTACAACGTCCTAAAAAAGAACTATGAAGAGAATGATACTTATGTTGTAACTGTTCATACTTTTTTTTCTCAGTAAAAAGTTCCTTTAATTCCTTTTCACGCAAATTTAGTTGCTCATATAATTCTTGTTTTATTATTACTAGTTCTCTTTCCATATTGGCAACCTGCATCTTTAATCTTTTATTCTCTAAATTCATTTTATTTAGCTCTGCCATATATACCACCTTTTTAAGTATTATTTCTTTTTCTTAACTTACATACTGTTTTTCAATATCAAGAATAACTACTTAAGATGCTACTTCTTTATAAATATCAACGAACGCCTTCTTTTCCACGTTCCAATTATATTTTCCACGAGATGAAAAACAATTCTCTTTCATTCTTTCTCTTTCCTCAGGATGATCTAATAAATAATTTACACCGTCAGCAATTGAAGCAGGATCATGAGAATCCACGCAAACCCCTATATTTTCTTTTTCAACTACACCTTGAATTTCAGGGAATTGACATGCAACCACAGGCACACCACTCATCATATATTCAAATAATTTATTTGAAGAAGCTGAATAATGATTAAAGCAAACATTATTTAATACTTGAAATCCTAAATAAGCATTTTTTGTATAATGCGCTAAGTCCTGCACTGGTACTTTCGGTAAAAATTTCACTCGATCTTCTAATTCCATATCTTGTACCATTTGTTGTAACTCCGGTTTAATACGCCCATCTCCAATAAATGCTACAACACCTCGTTTAAATAGAGGAACTGCCTGTACTAATTTATCCAGACCACGTCCAGTTTGAATCCCGCCTTGATATAAAAGAATCGGTTCATCTCGTGAAATGTTTAACATCCCATGTAAATCTATTGACTTACTCAATTCAGGACGCGAAACAAATGGATAATTATGAATTACCTTTGGGTAAAATCCATATAGATCCTCTGTGTACTTTGCTCTTGTATGATTTTCCATAATCATGACATCACAAAATTTAATGAAAAACTTCTCCATGATCCCATAAATACTACTATTATATCCTGTACGACTTGTCTGTACCTCATGTGAATCATAAATTAACTTTTTTCTTCTCAATATTTTTGCACATATAAATCCTTGTGGTAATGTATTTAAGTCATTCGAGTGATAGATATCATACTTTTTTTTCAAACCCGCTCGAATCATTCTAAACAAAATTGCTCCCCTCACAAATAAAGTAGCAACCTTCCTCTGTGAAAGTAAAAGAGCTAACAATAGTAAACTAACTGTTATTATAGGAAACTTCCAAATCCCTAACATAACGAAGAGGCCAAATGTCGCAATTGTAGCGATATTTTTCAACGCTACTCTTTTGACACGTTTGGCCAATCCAAATACTTTCTGTAATAATGGAACTCTATTCTTCACACGAGTTACAGTAAAGCCTTCTTGGCGTTGTTCCCACATAGGAAGATCTACTTGTTTCCAATCATGGATACAGATTAAATCTACCTCATATCCAGATTCTGCTAATGCTGTACATTCTCTTAATACACGTGCATCATTTGTGAAGTGATTCCACACAAACATGCAAACTTTCTTCTGTGACATCTCTTTCCTCCAGTATTTGTACTAAAGTTTCAATATTTGTTTTCCAACGTAATGTTCGGAATGCGTATTGATAGCCATTCTCCCCTAGTCGATTCTGCAACTGTTTATCCTGTGCCAATTTGATAATGTAATTCCCTAGTTCAGCAACT
This sequence comes from Bacillus cereus, assembly GCF_002561295.1. Classification (GTDB taxonomy): domain Bacteria; phylum Bacillota; class Bacilli; order Bacillales; family Bacillaceae_G; genus Bacillus_A; species Bacillus_A cereus_S. The sequence goes on along the minus strand of NZ_NTUG01000036.1, from coordinate 31,131 downwards.
GTTCTATTTTCAGTAACAAAGCCACACTGTGCTTCTTCAATAACCTCTTTTGCATAACCATCAACATCCGCAACAATTGGTTTTCTCATGCTCATGTAATCCATAACTTTTCCTGGGAGAACTTTTTTAAATACTTCTTTTTCCACTAAGCTCACATAAGCTATATCTGCAGCGGCAATTTCAGCAAGTGTATCTTTACGATTTTGAGGTTTTATCAATTGGATATTTGAAAGATGCTTTGCTTCAATGCTCTCTCCAACATCCTTTCTTTGATAACCATACCCAATAATTTTAAATGAAATATTCTTATACTCTTTTAAATACTCTGCAATTGAAATTAATTTTTTAATATCTTGCGCTAATCCTATATTCCCCGTATAAATAATAGTTAACTGATCACTACTGTTCTTCTTTGGAACAATAGCTAGTTCTTCTTCTGTTAAAGAATTAGGCATAAACGAAATACGATTCGGGGAAATACCTTTAGAAGTAATATAAGAGAAAAAACCTCTACTATTAATAATAATTTCATCCGCTGCATGATACATTTTATACTCTAATTTATAAGCGAATTTTAATATCCATTTTTTATTAAAAAAACCTATGCCTATCAAGGACTCAGGCCACAAATCTCGTACATCTAAAATTAGTTTCGCTTTCATTTTTCTTTTCGCAAACATACCCGCTACAGCAATAAAAATTGATGGTGTGGAAACAAACACATAATCATATTTCTCTTTATCTTTGCATATTGCCAAAATCAATCTAAAGGCAACTTCTATATACAGCATCAACCTTCGAAAAAGGTTCCTTGTATATTTCCTTGTTTTCGGATGAATACGTACCGTATCTTTTTCTATATCCTCATCATACCAATAACTCGAATCTTTATATAAATTACGATTCGGATAACTAGGATCAGAAGTTAATACCGTAACGTCATAACCTCTTTCCTTTAATTCTAAGTATACATTTTTCATCCTGTTAGCAGCGCTACCTATTTCTGGATAAAAGTTTTGCGTTACCATTAAAATTTTTTTCATACTAAACTAATCTCCGCCCACTTATGATGTTAGCAACACTTGAATAATCTCCATTATTTACACCCTAAAAGTAAATATTTTAAAAAATATTTATAAAAAGTAAGATTTATACATATCTAAGGATACTATGAAATATAAATGAGTTAAATACTTTTTTAAACATCCTAAAATCTTTACTTAAAGATATTATTGTGCACATTCAATAAATTCACTTATATAAACATTATAAAGCAATAAAAAATACCTATACAAATTCGGACTAAATACTCACGTTTTGCATAGGTATTATTTAATTTTATTTCAACAAACGTTTCGGCAATTTATCAATATTTTCTAACATAATGCCTGTACCCACCGCAACACAGTGCATTGGGTTTTCAGCGATTAGTACTGGTACTCTTAACTCTTCAGCTAGAAGCATGTCCATACCGTGTAGTAATGCGCCGCCACCTGTTAAAATAACGCCGCGGTCAATGATGTCCGCAGATAGTTCTGGCGGTGTACGCTCTAATACGCCTTTTGCAGCTTGTACAATAATAGCCGCATTTTCTTTTAATGCTTCTGTAATTTCTTCTGAACATACTGTAATTGTACGCGGTAGGCCTGTTACCATGTCACGTCCACGAATTTCAAGTTCTTCACTACGTGCACCTGGGAATACTGTACCAATTTTAACTTTAATATCTTCTGATGTACGTTCCCCGATCAATAGCTTGTACTTACGTTTAATATAGTTTAAGATCTCCATATCAAACTTGTCCCCAGCCATTTTGATAGAGGAGGAGGTAACAATATCACCCATTGAAAGTACGGCAATATCCGTTGTACCTCCGCCAATATCAACAACCATATTTCCGCTCGGTTGGAAGATTTCCATACCAGCACCGACAGCAGCTACTTTTGGTTCTTCTTCTAAGAATACTGTTTTACCACCTGAGCGTTCAGCAGCTTCACGAATTGCTTTTTGTTCTACAGATGTGATATTTGTTGGACAACAAATTAAAATGCGGGGTTTTGAAAAGAAGCTCTTCACGTCCAATTTGTTAATGAAATACTTTAACATTGCTTCTGTAATTTCAAAATCTGCAATTACACCATCTTTAAGCGGACGAATCGCTACAATATTACCAGGTGTACGTCCTACCATACTTCTTGCTTCTTCACCGACTGCTAATACTTTTCCAGTATTACGATCAATTGCTACAACAGACGGTTCATTTAAAACGATTCCTTTACCCTTTACATGAATTAAAACGTTAGCCGTGCCTAGGTCAATTCCGATATCTCTCGCAAACATTCCTGCCTTTTCCTCCTTGATATTCAAAATCAGGTTGTACCCGAATTCTTTTACACCTAATTTCTAATTTTATCATAATTTTAACGGAAACGTAATATTTGAAAAGATAATTATTCTTAAAAACGCCCCGTTATATTCAAGGAATGTTTGCCATATAATACGTTATTGTCGCACAGGCTTTTCTACATCTTCTTTTCTGTATTTCTGCTTTGTCGCTTCCCCGCCCCTTAGATGACGAATCGACTTATGATAATCAAGAATTTCTTTCACTTCATTTGCAAGCTCTGCATTAATTTCTGGTAAACGTTCTGTCAAATCTTTATGGACTGTACTCTTTGATACACCAAACTCCTTTGCGATTACACGCACTGTCTTTCTTGTCTCCACGATATACTTACCAATCTTGATAGTTCTCTCTTTGATGTAATCGTGCACACCACTCGCCTCCCTAAATTGGATGTGAGAAGTGTGAAATGAGACTCGCTGCATATGACTAAGAAGTAAATTCGAGTGCTGTTTGTAAGCGTTAAACATTCTGGGATTTATAATGAAATGATTCACGATTTCTCACCTCAAACACTCTCTTTGCACTGGTTTATACCATTGCATTGGTTTATACCATTGTATTGCCCGCACTACTGATATATGCTACAAGTTGAGTATTTTTTGTGGACTAAAAACAGGATTAATTTTTTTTAAAAAAAACCATGAATTCAATTTAATATCTACACATTAATTCCCTTCTCTTAATAATCTCCTCAAAATTACGATATACTTCTTACAGTTTGTTGACACTTAGAAGTAAATAAAAAAGAATGCCCTAAATATCAAGGGGCATTCCTTCTTATTTATATAAATTATACTCAACTTTATAACCTTATTCTTCTCCTAAATTTGCATCACTAAATAGAATTACTTTTCTAATGTTACTTCACTTGTATATGCGAATTTTTGCTTTTCATTCTTGTCTTTAACATAAGCTTGAACTTTATATTTACCAGGTTCTTTCACCTTATACGTTAAAGAGCTATCAGGTTTATACCATATTTTATCTATTATTTTTCCCCCCTTATAAATATAATATGCATAGGTTAAACCTTCTCCTTTTGCTTTTACATCCACCTTTAATGTTCTTTCATTAACCTTGTCAATCTTCACCTCATTAATTGTTAACGGTATTTCTTTTTTATTTTGCTCTACTTTGCCCTTATTACTTCCCTTAGCTGGTTCATTACCACATCCGGAAATTAATAATGCTGCAGCAAAAAATGGTACAATCAATTTCTTAAACATTGTTTTTCCTCCTCAAAACCATTAGAATCACTAACAAATTATAACAAAAAATCGCTTGTTCTAAAATAAATTATTGGAGTTAGTACAGTTATGTGTATACAACTTAGTTAAGTCCTTACAATGGATTTCAAGGAGGACTTGTCTGACCTGTATTGAGTCGTGAAATTCTATTTTTAAAGAAAAAAAGAAGTATATCGTACAAAATATGTCACGTTTGAACAAGCGAATCCCTAGCAGCATCGGTTATAGAACTCCTTAAACAATAGAAGACCCTGGCTAAAAAAGCAGCTTAGATTTAACTTTTTATGTTCAAAATATTAACTCAAACCTACTATACTAACTCCAATTCAACCATCAAAGATAGATACTTCTATACTAAAAATCTACTTTGATAACCACTGACTTTCTAATTAATTATTTTTAGTTAATACTTTGAGTTGGTTAATAAACTCCTTATAGTATTCATCTTGATAGTGGAATGGTGAAAGTCCCCATATATGAATTTCTGATGAGATTAACTCCTCCACTTCAATCGTTTTAATTCCCTTTAAATTCTCTTCAATCAAACTATAATATTGCATAAGTTTTTCATTATTTTGAGCAATTGTGTCATCATTAAATGCCCTAACTTCTCCATCCTTATCGATATAACTTTCTTTCCAATAAGCTTTATGCAAAATGATTTGATCTAGATTAAAGTGTTTTCTTAGTTCTTCACTAAATAATTGTGCACTTTCCTTCCATTCACTCATTTTCTCTACACTATTTAAAACATTTCCTTTCAAATTAATCTTTGCCTTTACAAATTCATTAGATCTTGTAAAATAACTATCTCCATTCTTCAAAACAGACAAACGTTCATCAATAAAATCGATTAAAAAATAATCAGCAACTTGGTTCTTTACATATTTTCGGAAATCTTTAGTTAAATCACTATAAACCATTCTTTTTTGAAATTGAGATTCAAGATTAATATCTTTTAAAGTTATCTTAATCGGTTCTGAGTATATACTTACCAAAGAAGACCTGGCATAATACTTATTTATTTTAAAAATATTTTCTTCATCATATCTAAAAGCATCCCTAGTAACACAACTTCCTAAAATATCAATTGTTGTCAAACTAATCACCCTTAATCTTTATTTAATCAATGCACATAATTAATGACCATTGTTTATCAATTTATACATTACATTTAACTGTGAATCTTTAATCTCTGACATATTATAACCCCAGTAAGCATGACGTTCAATGTTCCGTACATATTATCTTTCAAAACGCTTCTTACTTGTACTTATCAATTATTTATAGCAACAGCCTCTATAATTTTTTAAAAATAAATTTGATACCATCATATAATTTAACATCATTATTCATAAAGGAGTACTTAATATTGCAATACTAACAAAAACAACGCCTTCATAAAAGGCGTCATTCTTCACGATCACATTCTTCTTCTAATAATTGATGGTGGGGAACTTCTTTCTTACTCGCAATGTAATAATATAAAGTAAATAAAATGAACACTAAAATAAGAGCAATCGACAGCACAAATAAAAATGACAGAGTAATCCCCTCCTTTTCTTAATATATATTCGAGAATTCCGTCCAATTTCCTTGTTATTGCTATATTCCCTCGAAATATGTTTGTATATAAGTCCATTTTGAGGTGGGAGTCTTACTGCCCGTTAGTGCGGGATGAATCGCGGCTATGGAGATAAAAGAAGAGCTCCACTCGTTTTCTCCTTCTGTTTTCACATGGCATGAGGCGAAAAAAAGCACTGACCGTTTCATGATCTTGCCCATCTGAAAAGAATGGTTTGATGTTCGTTTTTTAATTTGTCTTTATATAATGATAAAAAAATCAGCTCTCCTAGGAGAACTGATTTTTTCATTATTATTCTTGTGTAGAAGAAGAGTCGTTCGATGATTCTGTAGAACCATTTGTTGATTTTTCTTCTTTTTTACTTTTTTCATCAGCCGAGCTGTTTGTTGATTTCTCTTCTTTTTGCTGCTTTTCATCAGTTGAACCGCTTGTTGATTTCTCTTCTTTTTGCTGTTTTTCGTCAGTTGAACCGCTTGTTGATTTCTCTTCTTTTTTACCTTTTTCGTCAACTGAGCTATTTGTTGACTTCTCTTCTTTTTTACCTTTTTCGTCAACTGAACCATTTGTTGCTTTTGCTGCTCCTACCTCTGCTTTTACATCTGCTGCAAGTTTGTTAAGGTAACGCTCTGGATTAACAGCTACGTTATCTTTACGTACTTCAAAGTGTACATGAGAACCTGCTTCCTTATTCATTGCGCTTAAACCGGATTTTCCTAATACTTCACCTTGTGCAACTTTTGCACCTTTTTCTACTTTTACACTGCCTAAGCTTTGATAAGATGTTGCAAGACCATTTCCGTTATCCACTGTTACAACATAACCGAGAAGTGCATCTTTTTCCGCTTTTGTTACTGTACCGCTTAAAGCAGCTGTAACATCGAATTCCTTCTCATTTTTCGCAGCAATATCAATTCCTTTATTTGGAGAATATGTGTTGTTATAAAAGACGAGTGCTTGTTCTTGCTCCGCTTCTGCTGCTTTATCCTCATAAAACTTCTTCTTCACAACAACATCTACATTCTTTGCAACTGGCATTTTCACAACTTCTGAAGATTTTGTTACTGGTACTGTTGGATTTTCCGTTTGACTATACGGCGTTGCTTGCTCCTTATTAGGCGCTTTCTTTGGATTCGCTGCCTGGAACCATAAAGCAACTGTTAAGATTACCGCTGCACATGCAATATATAGTGCAGGAAATACCCACCTTTTCTGAAATAAATGAACTACCTTCCGCGACTTTTTATTATTCCTTCCTCGCATTCTATCATCACCTCAGCAATCATTCTGAACAATATTCATTCATCCTATACAACCTATAACTAATTACTTTTCGACAAAATCTGTAAAAATATGTATAGAATTTAAAAAATTTCCGAGGAAATGATAGAAAAAAGAAAAAACCGAGCGGATTGGCTCAGTTTTTTAGTCTAGTTGTTTCTTTTTGTAGACAATTAAAGTAAGAATTAAAGTGATAACAAACCAAATACCGATATTTAAGAAATCACCATTCATATTTGAAAGTGGTTTTCCATCTAATAATTTAACGATCGCTTCCCCAATATGATAGCTCGGGAGATATTCAATGATTTGTTTCACTATCTCATTTTTTACTAACGGTAACATCATCGGCCCCATAAGCATTACCATTAATACAGGCATTCCAATTAAAGATGTTTGTGCAACTGTTTCAGAAAACAATCCGATGATTGTTCCAATCATAATAAAGAGAAACGTCGAAATGATAATTAAGACAATAAGTGCACCAATATTCCCCTGCACCACATCTATCAGAAATAAGTTTACAATTGAGACAATAATTGTGAGCAATGCAGCAATAACACCTTTCCCAAATAACACATCTAATGAAGAAGCAGGCGACAACATCAATACGCGTAATGTATGCTTTTCTTTCTCTTCAGCAATCGTCATTGCCTGTACAAAACCACCAATAAAGATAATCGCTGCTAAAATCGTTAAATTTGCTAGTGCTGTTTTATTAGAACTCCCCATCTGTCCATAAATAAAAGCGAGTACTAACGGTATGGCAGCCATCATTAAAACTTGTGAGTTTTTACCGGCATCCTGCATTTCTTTCCTTACAATCGCTGAAAATCGTCTCATTGAAAATGTCATTATAATCCCCTCCCAGTTACTTCAATAAAGATATCTCCTAGTGTTGGCTCGTAAGAATGAATCGATAATAATTCACCTTTTTTCATCCATTCTGAAATACGTTTCGCCCCTAATTCATCTTTTTGTACGGTTTCTTTTTTCTTATCTTTTAGCACAACTTCAATTTTGTCTTTTGCGTATTGTAGACGAAGATTTTCTGGTGTATCAAGTGCTACAATTTCTCCGCCGCATAAGAAGGCAATGCGATTACAGAGTGTTTCTGCTTCATCCATGTTGTGTGTCGTTAAGAAGATCGTTGTTCCTTCTTTATTTAAGTCCTTTAAGATGTTATGAATATTTTGAACATTAACCGGATCAAGCGCTGATGTCGGTTCATCTAAGAAGAGGATATCTGGTTTGTGCAGAATTGCTCGCGCAAGTGTCACACGCTGCTTCATCCCTTTTGATAATTTTTTGATTGGTGTTTTTTTATCTTCTAATAAGTTCACCTGCGATAGCACTTCATCAATTCGCTCTTTTTTACAATCGTATAAGTCACAAAATAATAGTAAGTTATCATAAACGCTAAGCCTTTCATATAAGCCGCTATTATCTGTTAAAATACCAATTCGTTTATAATCGATGCTGCCTGGTCCTGTAATATCTTTCCCTAGTACCCTTACTCTCCCCACACTATGAAGCAACTGAGAAGTTAAAATTTTTACTGTTGTTGTTTTCCCTGATCCACTTGGACCAAGAAACCCGAAGATCTCTCCTTGCTTCACTTCAATATTTACATTTCGAAGTGCTGTTTTTTCATTAAAGGTTTTCATTACATCTTTCATTTCAATTGCCAATGTCATTTCGTCATCCCCTTTGTTTTTCTTCTATAGATCATTTCGCTTCAGCGACTCGTTTGCCACCTCCGCTTGTTGTATTCGCTTTTCTTGACCTAATCATATGAAAAACAAAGAGGTTACGCAGTAAAATACCGGTAAAAGGAGTATTTTCACCAGTGAATGACTCCTATTTTTTGCTGGATGGAGCATCATTTATAGCCCAATCACACCTTTTAATTCATCCATTCTTCCTTTTGAAAGTGGAATGGAACTTTTTCGTTCATCATCCAAAATTAAGCTAAAGCTATTTCTGGTCCAAGTGATCACTTCTCGTACTCGCTGTAAGTTCACAAGGTAAGAACGATGACACCTGAAGAATCCGAACCCTTTTAACCTTTCTTCTAACTCGCTTAATGTTAACGCACATACAAATTCCCCTTCGCGAACATGAATATGCGTCGTTCCATTTTGCGTTTCAATAAAATGAATTTCCATTGGATCAAGCAAAATGATTTTATCGTTCACTTTTGCTGGAATTCTTTCAAGCTTCATTTGCGGAATCATTCGAACGACATTTTCTGGATCTATCACTTCCTCTTCTTCCTGCTCGATTTCTACTTTTTTAACACCATCTGAATGTAATACATACACATCTTCTGTTAAAGAAAGTGCATCCGATAGAAAGGATGTTGTAATAAAGATGGCCTTTCCTTGTTCTTTCATCTTCATAATTGCTTTTCGAATCATAATGGTGCTCTCTATATCTACATTTTGTTCTGGCTCCTCCAAAATAATTAAATCTGGATTATGAATCATGACCCGGCCAATATGAAGACGGCGTTTTTCAGAAAATGATAGCTTTTCGATTTTGACGTTCATTTTATCTAATAAACCAACATATTGGACAACTTCTTCTATGCTAATATTCGAGTCATACAATCCAGTAAAAAAAGCGAAATATTCTTTCACTTTCAAGCGATTGTATGCTTCATCTTTTAAAAAGCAAAAACCAATGCGCGAGTAAGCTTGCTTTTGAATCGGCTCTCCGTCAAATAAAATACTCCCTGTCGATGCCTCTTCTTCTCCGATTATAATGCGGTGCAACACTTTTGCCGTATGATTGTTACATTGCAGCACAACACATTGCCCTTTTTCAATTTCAAGCTGAATCGCCTGTAACTGATTCGTTTTACCCAATTGTTTTAGCTCCAGTAACGCCATGTTTTCTCCTCCAGGTTGTTTTTTATCTTATTATATCAAACAATTAATGGAAAATTATGATATTTATGTATGAATAAAAAAGAAACATACATATATGGGACGTTTTTCATTTCCTTTTTTTGTAACATAGTGTATTCTAGAAATATATACGGAACATTAGTTCTATTTGTAATTAGGAGAGGTTGTGTCACAGCAGTATAACAACAAGATTGATTGGGTATTAAAACAAAAAAAACTTCTCCAAACAATTTGCTAGAGTATTACATTTGCCTTCCACAAAATACGGTATACTAGAAAGGAAGAAATCTATGGATTGGAGTTCAGTTGATCTTCGTTACTTTGAAAAATTCATTTTTCATGCGATTGGAGAAAAAGGATTTAAAAACCGAGAATGGTTCGGACGTGGTGGCGGGGATAAAGGAAGAGATGTCGTCGCCAAGCATTACATTGAATTACCTTTCAACCTAGGATACGAACAAACTTGGATATTCCAATGTAAACGTGAAAAACGTATGCCACAGCAATCAGAGGTTTTTAACTAAATTGTAAAAGCAAAACAGCACCATCCAGATATATGGGTACTTGTGACGCCCCATAATCCTACTGCAAACTTCTATGATTTTCTACATAATATTGAACAAAGTATAGGTTTTAAGCTATTAGTATTCTCTTTAACTGAAATTCAAGAAATCCTCTATTTCAATAAAGGCTTAAAACATATTTTAGAATATGGACATCTACCAGAAAATGAAGGAGAATCAGGCGATGTATAAATTAGAATATGACTATGATAATCGCATAATTTATAAAACTTCAAACGAAAAAAAAGAAAAAATGAACTTTGAATTTCCAAGCGAACCAATCGTATCTCCTGATGGGCAAAACACTGTATTTATTGATCCACTCGAATGGGAATGCTTAGGCTCACTATACGTATTTAATAATATAATCGGTGAATTCACAACTTTAATTGAACCTGAAAATAACTATATTCCTAAATATGTGAAATGGCTTAATCATGAAAGTCTTGCTGTTATCATTGGCTATGGATTTGGAACGGTATCAATTGGAGGAAATATATACACATACAATGTAACAGATCATGAGAAAACACAAATTACGCATTTTGATTCCAATGTTCAAATTACAAGTTTCGATATTATCGATAACCACAAAATAAAATGTAAAGGTATTAAATATATCGATGACATTCAAAATCAATTTATTGAATTTGAAGAAGTTGTGCAATTATAAAGAGCTCACCCGAAGATCCTTTAAAAACGGATTTTCGGATGAGCTCCTTTTTGTCAAACGAGCGGCATATTCCTGCTATTACTTCTGTTTCACCATATAAGTTTTCAACTGATCACGAAGTGCCCTTTTCAAGAATTTCCCGACAGATGTTTTCGGGATTTCCTCAACAAATAGAATGTCATCCGGCATCCACCATTTTGGGAACTGGTCTTCTAATAATGCATAAAGCTCTTCTTGTCCTACTTTTTGTCCTTCTTTTAAGACAACGCAAGCAACAGGACGTTCTTGCCACTTTTCATGTGGAATGGCAACAACTGATGCTTCTAGTACTTTATCATGCGCCATTAAAGCGTTTTCTAAATCAACTGAGGAAATCCACTCGCCGCCGCTTTTAATTAAATCTTTCGTACGGTCAGCGATTTTAATAAAGCCTTCAGGATCGACTGTGACAATATCTCCAGTATGGAGCCAACCGTCTTTCATCGATTCTTCTGTACGTTCGTCTTTATAATAGCTACCAGCAATCCATGGTCCTCTTAGACACAACTCTCCCATTTCTTCACCGTCCCACTTAATCTCCCCTTCTTGACCAATCACCTTCATTTCAAGACCTGGGAATAAGTAACCTTGCCTTGAGCGTAACTCGTAATATTCTTCTTTCGGTAGATCACGCTGATACGATTTTGGACAGTTAATGACAACAGCTGGACTTGTTTCGGTCATACCATATATTTGCCTAAAAGCAATTCCATAGTTCTCCTCATATGTGCGAATCATACTTCCTGGCGCTGCTGATCCTCCTGACCATATCGTACGAATACTACTAATGTCATACGGATACTTTTCAAGTTCCTGTAATAGGCCAATCCAAATTGTTGGTACACCAGCAGTAATTGTCACCTTCTCACGCTCAATAAGCTGCGCCAAAATTTCTGGTGTAAAGTGCGGTCCTGGTAAAACGAGTTTTGTACCGAACCATGTACCCGCAAAAGGAAGTCCCCATGCATTAACATGGAACATCGGAACGACAGGCATACAAGTATCTACTTCTGATAGATTACCACCGTCTACTAGGCCGAGTGTATAACTATGCAGCGCAATACTACGATGCGTGTACACAACGCCTTTCGGTTTTCCTGTCGTTGCGGAAGTGTAGCACATACCCGCAGGTTCTTTTTCATCTAGGTCTGTTATGAATGGGAATGTCTCATCACCATCTTCGAGTAGTTTGTCGTAATGATATGCTGGTGATAATGTTGTGTGAGGTAGGTCGTGATCATCTGTCATAATAATAAATGCTTTCACATGAGGAATTTCGTGTTGAATACTTTCCAGTACAGGAACCATATCTTCATCAACTAGAATGATTTTATCTTCAGCGTGGTTAATGATATAAGAAATATGATCTGCAGAAAGCCTTAAGTTAATCGTATGTAACACCGCTCCAATTCCTGGAATCGCAAAATATGCTTCCAAATGGCGGTGGTGGTTCCAAGCGATTGTCCCGACTTTATCTCCCTTTTCAATTCCCATTTTACTTAATACACTAGCAAGCCGCCTTGTCCGCTTCGCAACCATTCCGTATGTTAATGTTTGAATACGCGATGCAGTGCGTGAGATAACTTCCTTTTTTGAAAAATATTTCTCCGCTCGTTCCATCATTGCTGGAATGAGGAGTGGTACGTCCATCATCATCGTTCATTCCCCCTGTTATTATTTTACATATATACATACATCTGTATTATAACACAGCAAGACTAGACAAAAGCTTACAATCCTTCTTTTGTTTTCTACAAAAAGCGACATCTCATATTCTAATTTTCATATTTACAAAAAACAACAACCTAATAGATACTTAGGTTGTTGTTTTTGAAAATCTTTTCTCTATTCTGCTTTGTAATCTGCTTTAAGCCTTGAACTTTCTGCCATATTAGATTTCGTAACGGTTACATATAGGCTCCCCATCTTCTCTCCTAGTTGTTGAATATTCACTACTGCCTGTGTGCCTTTCGCAACCTTTACAGTTCCTAATAACTTGCCTTCTATCGCCTTATCATACACCTTGATCACATCATTAATCTGCAAGCCACTTACTGTAATGCTATCCGCTTTCCCTTTATTATTTACGATTTTCACTTGACTTACTTGTAGCGGCTTAGTTGGTACTGGCGTTATTGTTTCTGCTTTAAATGTATGCACAGTTCTACTGCTTTCTTTCATGCCGACTTTCGTAACGGTTACATATACACTGCCCGCTTTCTCTCCTAGCTGTTGAACATTCACTACTGCCTGTGTGCCCTTCGTAACCTTTACAGTTCCTAATAACTTACCTGCTGTTGCCTTATCATACACCTTGATTACATCATTAATCTGCAAGCCACTTACTGTAATGCTATCTGCTTTCCCTTTATTATTTTCAATTTTCACTTGATTTGCTTGTAAAGGATTTGCTGGCTCTCCTTCAAATGTATGCGCACTTCTGTTACTTTCCGATAAACCTAATCTTGTTAACGTTATATGCATATTACCTGCTTTTTCACCGATTTGCTTTACATTGACAACAGCTTCTGTTCCCTGTTTTACTGTCCCAGTTGCCAGTAAAGTTCCTCCCGTTGCCTTATCATATACTTTTACAACATCGCCTTGCTTTAGCTTACTCACCGTTATAATGTCTGCTTTTCCTTTATTGTTTACGATTTTCACTTGACTCGCTTGCAGTGAATCTGTTGGTTCGCCTGCATATTTACTAGCCGTTCGTTCTCCCTCTGCCATTCCTGGCTGCGTCAAAGAGACATATACACTGCCAGATGTAGCCCCGATTTGTGCGATGCTCACATCAATTTGTGATCCTTTGATTACTTTAGCTGTTCCTAACAATTTGCCACCAGTCGCTTTATCATATACTTTGACGATATCATTAACCTTCACACCGCTAACAGATACAACATCTGCTTTCCCTTTATTATTCGTTACTTTTATTTGTTTTTCACTTAATGACAGCGAGCGGTTTAAAATTTGGAATTGATATGGGGTATCCACTGCACCCGTCCACTCTACAACCCTAAGGTAATATTTCCCCTTTTCTAACGTATACGTGCGTTCTTCATTCCCATATGCATTCGTTCCATATTCCGTATAAAAATTCTCCACTTGTCTTTTTTCCCCATTATACAACGATACATACCAAGAGCTTCCTTGAGACCTTGGCATTACAAGGCGTATTGCTTGCTTCTTTTCAACTGAAAATGAATAAAAATCTAAATCTCCACTTTTTTGTAATACCCCTCGGTAATTCATATTTAACTGCACGGGATTGGCAAGCGGGAAATCTCCATTAAATTCCTTTTCAAAATAATTACTTGCTTGAAATTTCACTTGAAATTCATATGGTACATCGACTGCATTTTGTTGATGGTCTATCTGTATATAATACGTTCCTTTTGGCAATCCAATTTGTTTCTCTGCATTCCCTTCCGCGTTCACACCATAATTCGTGTAAAATGTTGTGAAATAGTTTCCATTCTTATCATAAATGTATACATACCAGCTTGCTCCTTGATTCCGCTTCATTGAGAATGTCACATTCCCATCAGCTGGAAGTGTAAACGTATAATGATCATCATCTGAATAGCTTTGCAAAACGCCTTTATACACTTGGTTTAATGACACTTTATTTGCCGATTCTGTTTTATTATTGAATTCTTTTTCAAAATATGGACTCGCTTGAAATTTCACTTGAAATTCATATAGTATATCTGCTGCATTTTGCAGATGGTCTACCTGTATATAATACGTCCCTTTTGGCAATCCAATTTGTTTTTCTTCATTCCCTTTCGCATTCACACCATATTCGGTACTAATTGTTTTGAGATTCTCCCCATTTTGATTATAAATGTACACATACCAGCTCGCTCCTTGATTTCGCTTCATTGAGAACGTCACATTCCCGTCAGCTGGAAGTGTAAATGTATAATAATCATCGTCCGAATAGTTTTGCACGGCACCTTTGTATAATTGGTTTAGCGATATCTTATTTGCTGATTCCTTCGTATTATTGAATTCTTTTTCATATGTATCAGTCGCTGTAAAATTCACACGAAATTTATAATCGTTATCATACCCACTTTGATAATTTTCGATCTTTATATAGTACGTCCCTTTCGGCAAACCCACTTCCCTTTCTTCATTACCACTCGCATTCGTTCCATACTCTGTTGTAAAACTTTCAATTGAATTCCCTTTGCTGTTCATTAGTTCCATATACCAGCTACTACTTTTATGTCTATTCATAGAGAGCTTTACTTTCCCGTCTTTCGACAATTGGAAAGTGTAGTATTTAGCCCCGCCTTTTACATTCCCTGTATAATCGCGATCAAGGGCAATCGAAGTTGCACTTTCTATTCCCGCTAATGCAGGTGTTCCAATACATAAATTTGCTAAAATAAAGATGAAAGCAATAAAAAAAGATAACTTATTCCGACCCTTTAGTACCAAATTACCATCCCCTTTTTCATTCAATAAATTCAGAATATTACATTTCTAAATAACTTTCAATTGCGAATAATCATATTTTAAAGATATTTTTATTCCATTAAAAAAAGCACCTTTAACAGTGCTTTTTCTAGTTCCTCGCCATTAACTTCCCCTCATAGTCATTCAGCGTCTTAATTTCGATACCTTTATAGTAATGAGCAACAATGTCTGTGTAGGATTTCCCCTCTTTCGCCATACCATTTGCACCATACTGACTCATGCCAACGCCATGACCGAATCCTTTCGTTGTGACGATAATGTTGCTTCCTTGTTGTTTCCATGTAAAGTCCGAAGAACGTAAATCTAGTTTTTCTCTCACTTCTTTTCCTGTTAACGTTTTTCCTTGAAACTCTACATCCTTCACTCGTTTTCCTTCTGTACGCTCTTTAATGTCACCGACTTTTCCATCGGTAAGCACCTTTACGCCAAGACGGTTTTGAAAATCATCTACGGTGAAGGTTTGCTCACTTGCAAATTTTGGGGACGCTTGATCCCATGGACTATCCACACTCTTTAAGTAAGGATAATCCCTTCCCCAATAATCAGCGGCATTTTCTGTATAACCATTGCTTGTTGAAAAGAACTGCGCTGTAATTGGATTCCCTTCGTACGTTAAAACTTGTCCGGCTGTTTTAGACACGGCCTCTTCAATCTTCTTCAAATTCTTCTCATAATCCTTGCCCCATGTCTTCTTCAACTCTTCTTTACCTTTATACACTTGATCACTAACCGTATCTGTCACATCTGCATTGTTTTTCTTACTTCCGCTTAACATACGCTGCACAATAAATGTCCTCGCCGCCAATGCCTGCGCCTTTAATGCTTCTACTTCAAAACTCGCATTCATCTCAGAGGCTACTACACCTGTAACATACTCTTCCATTGGCACTGTTTCTATCTTCTTTTGCTGATTACGATATACAGCAACTTGCACAGCGGTATGTACCTTTTCAGGAGCTGGCACATTTTGCACGGCTGGAGGATTTTTGGGCGGCTGACTGACCTTCTCTTTCGCATACGGAATAACAAGTACGGTTGGTACAATAATGACGAGCGCCACTAAGAGCGCCATTGTAATGAAAAATGGCTTTGAAATTTTCATCTTTCTCCCCCGATATGAAATTAGACTCATTTCATTCTTATGGAGCATGACAAGTTTTTAGAACATATCGGCAGGAAGTCCTTCTCATAAAGTGAAACTTTAATCAATGAGGATTTTCTTCATCTCCCACCTATCCTCTTTAGAAAAGCGGAAGNNTCAAAATCGTAGGACGCCCGTGTTCCCGACAAAGAAACGCTTTTTGCCTCATCCGAGGGAGCGAAACGGCTGGAGATTTTAGCCGCTAGAGCTGAATCTTGGAGCGGGATAAAAGTAGAAGGAAAGCTCCTGTTCAAAGAAAAGAATTTTCCAAATATTTTTAATGGAACGTGCATAAGTTAGATGTTTCTTGACTATAACAGTAATAGAAAAAAAAATCGCCCCTATGTCAAAAGACATAGAGACGAATTCAATTAAGCGTGAAGGTCAGAAACTTGTTGCTTCTTTACTTCTTCTACTTTTTCGTTTACACGTTCAATTGTTGCACCTAATGCAGCAAGTTTCTCATGGAAGTTTACATATCCACGATCAAGGTGTTTTAATTCTGTTACACGTGTGTAACCTTCTGATACTAAACCAGCTAGAATTAATGCTGCTGCAGCACGTAAGTCAGTTGCTGCTACTTCTGCACCTTGTAAGTTATTAGGTCCATTCATAATAACAGAACGGCCTTCAATTTTGATGTCTGCGTTCATACGACGGAATTCTTCAACATGCATGAAGCGGTTTTCGAATACCGTTTCTGTGATCATGCTCGTTCCATCAGCATGTAATAACAATGCCATCATTTGTGATTGCATGTCTGTTGGGAAACCAGGATGAGGCATTGTTTTAATATCAACGGCTTTTAGTTTACTTGGGCCGATAACACGTACACCTTCATTTTCCTCGATAACCTTAACACCCATTTCTTCCATCTTCGCTGTAATAGAGCGTAAATGTTCTGGTACAGCATTTTCAATTAAGATGTCTCCACCAGTAATTGCTGCTGCAACCATGAATGTTCCCGCTTCAATACGGTCAGGAATAATAGAATGGTTTGCTCCATATAATTTATCAACGCCTTCGATACGAATCGTTCCAGTTCCAGCTCCGCGTACTTTCGCTCCCATTGCATTTAAGAAGTTAGCTAAGTCAACGATTTCTGGCTCTTTCGCTGCGTTTTCAAGTATTGTTGTCCCTTTTGCTAATGTAGCAGCAGACATAATGTTTTCTGTTGCACCTACGCTTGGGAAGTCTAAGTAAATTTTTGCGCCTTTTAATTCATCTACATAAGCTTCAACAAATCCATTCCCAACTTTTACTTTCGCTCCCATTGCTTCAAAGCCTTTTAAATGTTGGTCAATTGGACGTGAACCAATTGCACATCCACCAGGAAGTGCAATACGCGCACGGCCATTACGTGCTAATAGTGGTCCCATTACTTGAACAGACGCACGCATTTTACGTACATATTCAAATGGTGCTTCAATATTTAACTCCTTTGAAGCATCAATTGTTACTTGGTTATTTTCAAATACGACTTCAGCATTTAAATGACGTAATACCTCATTAATCGTGTATACATCAGACAAAACTGGTACTTCAGATAGTACATTCTTTCCGTCACTCGCTAATAGGGCTGCAGCGATTATTGGTAATACAGCATTTTTTGCGCCCTCAACACGCACTGTGCCGTTTAACCGCTTTCCGCCACGGACGATGATTTTTTCCAATTTATTCCCCTCCGTGTCCTTTTTTCAATATCTATTCAATACTCAGAAGTTATGATCGGTGTGCCAACCACAATGGTATCTTTGTTGTTTGTAGAACGTATTGCTATTTGCACATTGATTTTCTCTCTATTTGTTGAAAGAGCGTCATTCCACTTTTTATTATATGCGGAGACTGACACAAATGCTCTTTCTTCTATCTCTTCGATCGCTCTTGCTGAAAGATCTTTCAAAACCTGATTGGTTTTATTTTGCAAAACACCTTCAATCTTATCATCCAGTACACCTTTAACACAAGTGTAAATTGTAGGTTTTGTACTAAAAATTTTATCCATTTTTTGAATGTTTTTAGGGTCCCATTTTGACCCACTTACTTCAAAAATAATGAAAGTGTTTTCTTTAGTATTTTCCTTACTCCAAGTTACTACTATTCGTTCTTCATGAGAAGAAAATTTTTTGTATGCTGTTGCTTTATATCCGTCATGAGATTGTTCTAATTCCCATTTTTGAATATTCGCTTTTTCTTTCACTTCATTTAACAACTTTTGAAACGTATGTATATTAGAAATGGTTTTTGTTTCTCGTGCTAACCATGACCACTGCTCTATCTCTGTTCCATTCTTTTCAAGAGCTGCGATCATACTCTCCATTTTCTCTTCGTCACTTACGGGTTTTATCTCTTTATACCCCACTAAGAATACGACAATACTTACGACAACAATAAGAATTGTTTTCATGTTTTTCAAGTTTCATCCCCTCCTATCCCCATTGTTAACGGAGATATGAGGTTCTATACACTTACTTTACTAAATACGTTAAACTCTTCGAATACCCTAAATAATCAAGGAAAAAGTTGCTGACAGATGTCCCGATTGCAATCGTAATAAGAATGAGCAAAACCCTTGTCTGCAATACCTTTCCAGATTTCATTAAGCGTTCGATATGGATACCTTGTAAGGCCCACCACGTAATGGTAATAAACAATAAATGCGAAACGATCGCAATCAGTGCTTGTTGCCCTAAAAGTTGCGCCAAAAAAATCGACTCCTTTTGTTTGGCTTACCATCGCTTAGGATACAAAACGATCCCATATAAATGGAAACCACACTTTTCCCCGCCTAAATAGGCAGTATAAAGTTCTCCCTTCAAAAGAAACTGAAGAGATTCTGCGAAAACAGTTCCATCTTAACAACAGACACTTCTATTCCACAATAAAAAGCGTAGAGCGATGACTCTACACTTTTTATTTTTACTATTGTACCACGTTCCCAGTAAAGAAGAAATCTTTCATGAGTGGAAAATATTCATAAAAGAAATTGTAACCAATTGCCGGTAGAATCCCGAGTAATACAGTTGCAATTGCACAAAAGCTAATGACAGCTTTCAAGTTGATTGGTACGTGCACCGGCCCTTCTTCACTACTCTTTCGAAAGAACATTTGCTGTAAAATACGGAAATAATACGCAAATGAGATAACTGTTGTGCCCATCATGATTGATGCGAGTACGTAATGAGCCGGGCTAGCGGTAAAAGCACTTAAAAAAATATTAACCTTTCCGATAAAGCCAGCGGTCCCTGGAATTCCGGCTAAAGATAGAATAAAAATGGTCATCGCCGCTGAGATGAACGGAGAGCGTTTGTATAAACCAGCGAAAATTGTTATATTTTCCTTCCCGCTTTGTAAGATTAATCCGTGGATAATAGCAAAAGCTCCTATGTTCATCAGCATGTATGCCAACATATAGAACCACATACTGTCCATCGTAAATGGCGATAGTGCTACAAGCGGAACGAGTAAGTATCCAGCATGTGCGATTCCCGAATAGGCAAATAGACGCTTCACGCTGTATTGCTTTAATGCTGCGACATTACCAACTACCATTGTAATTCCAGCTAAAACGGCAATATATATGCTCATATTACTAAATACAGATTGCTCACTTCCCTGAATCAATGCAGCGCCGAATACCATCAGGAACACTCTTATCAACATTATAAATCCAGCGATTTTAGAGATTGTCCCAAGGAACGCTGTAACAGGTGCCGCTGCCCCCTCATATACATCTGGTGCCCACATATGAAACGGCACGGTCGCAATTTTAAAGGATAAACCAACAAACAGAAGTAAGAAAGCAAGCGATAGCAAAAGCATGATACTTCCATCCACACCTTGCATAAGAACTTCCTGCATCGCAATTATATTCGTTGCACCCGTAATCCCATATAAATAGCTCATTCCAAAGAGCGTAATAGCCGTTCCAATTCCGCCATTAATAACATATTTCATCGCCGCCTCATTCGAAGCACGGTTTTTCTTTCGAATCCCCACTAAGATGTACGAAGATAGTGATAGTAACTCTAAGCCAATAAAGAGCGTAATAAAGTCAACGCTAGACGCCATGAACATCGCCCCGAGAATGGCCATTAAAAACAAGTAATAGTATTCTCCTTTATCTTGAATTGGCTCTTTCTTATCATCACTCATCGCTATACATAAAACGAGGATTGCTCCCACTAATAGTAATGTTTTAAACCCTTTTGAAAATCCATCTAATACAAATGAGCCGCTTAAAATCTCACCAGCTGGTTCACCATATAGTGTAATTAACGCGATGAGTGATAGTACCACACCACAAATCGCACCGATTCCTACATACTTACGATCAAACTTTAGAAATAAATCAAGAAGCGAGAGAAGGATGGCCACCCCAAGAATGATGAACTCCGGTACCATTAAATGCCAAGATAAACTAAGTAATGTATCCATATCCATCCTATCTCACCCCCAGTATTTTCACTGTGTATTGCAGCGGTGTTCCGAGCAACTCTGGCATAACACCAATTGCGATAATACATGTTAATAAGAGTACAAGCGGAACGTATTCCCAGCCGCGGACATCGTGCTTTCCTTCCAATTCCTTCTTTCCAAATGTGACTTGAAGCGTCGCCCTTAAAACGTATACTGCGGTTAGAATGATACCGAGTGCGCCAACTGTTGCAAGTAACGGTTTCCCTTGAAATAGTCCAAGAAATGCAAGAAACTCACTCACAAATCCAGACATTCCCGGAAGACCAAGCGAAGCCATACTTCCCGCTAATAAGAAACCACTTAACACTGGCACTTGTTTAGCGAGGCCACCGAGCTTCGTAATGTCAGAAGTACCGAAGCGCCGTTCAATCATGCCGAGCAGGAAGAATAGTAGCGCCGCAATTAAGCCATGGGATACGACTTGGAATAGTGCTCCTTTCATACCTGGAGCATTAAGTGCCGCAAGTCCCATTAGTACGATTCCCATATGCGAAATACTGGAGTAAGCAAGAACCTTCCGGAAATCTGTTTGAATCATCGCTAGGAAAGCACCGTATAGTAAGTTAATTACTCCTAAAATCGCTATAAGTGTCGCAAAGTCATGAAACTGCTCTGGAAATAGCCCTTTCCCCAAGCGAACGATTCCGTATGCCCCAATTTTGAGCAGAACACCCGCATGGAGCATCACCACTGCAGGATGTGCCTCTACATGCACATTCACCATCCAGCGATGTAAAGGGAATACAGGTAGCTTAATTGCAAAGGCAATCATGAGAGCAATGAATAATCCAAGCTGCATCGAAGTTGAAATATCACCTAAGAGCGATGCTTCCGCCCCAGTTAAAATATCTTTCAGCGCCGTGATATTTGTTGTACCCGTTTTTGCAAAAAGGATGGAGAAAACGATGAGTAAAATTGCTGATCCAATTCCGTTATAAATTAAATAACTATAAGCAGCTTTTTCACTGTTCAACTTCCCCCACCTTCCGATAAGCAAAAACATCGGTGGTAACGTAATTTCAAAAAAGACGAAGAATAGAAGTAAATTTTCTGCTGCAAAGACACCAAGCATCCCAATTTCAAGCAGTAATAAAAGCATGTAAAAACCTTTTATATTCTTTTGAACGGAAAAGGCAGCAATTGCTGCAAGTGTCGCTAACAATGCCGTAAGTACCATCATGACAAGCGAGAAGCCATCGATGCCAATCTCATAATAAATAGAAAACAACTTTGCATCTCCGTTAGAAAAGCTTCCAAATTGAATCCATTTTACCTTTTCAGCAAAGATCGTTAAACTCTTTCCGGAAGCATATGTACCAGCTAAAACAATTGCGATGCCAAGTGGGAGCATCGTCCCAAACACCCCAAGGCCTCGCACTGCACGCACTTCCGTTTTCGGTATTAACATAAGTAAGAGAATCCCGATAAGCGGGGAAAAAATGAAGAACGATAATAAGAATGCATTCATTGCCAATACCCCCCTGTATATAACAGAATGACAACTAATGCTGCCAAAGAAACAGCCACCGCAGTTCCGTATACTTGTA
Organism: Bacillus cereus; assembly: GCF_002561295.1. Taxonomy (GTDB): domain Bacteria; phylum Bacillota; class Bacilli; order Bacillales; family Bacillaceae_G; genus Bacillus_A; species Bacillus_A cereus_S. Next base: position 8,766 of record NZ_NTUG01000036.1, on the reverse strand, counting down.
CGTTTCCGTTTTGAAGTTTAGAACCAGCAGTACTTGCTCCTCTCACAATACTTGCGATAAGCTGGGCGATTCCTTCTATAATATATACTTCACATAACCGCAGTACGTGCGCAATTCCTTTGACGAGCGGGAGCACAGTCACATTGTATATTTCATCTACATAATACTTTTCCTTAAGAAGGCTATATAGTACGTTTTCTCGTCCGCCAGCCCAATCTCTAGAGATCGAGCGTTTTCCGTAGATAAGATATGCTAAGAAAATACCTGCACACGAAACGAGTGTCGCAACAATCATAATCCACATCGGACCGTGATTTTGCTCTACTTGAAACGAGATATCTTTTGTGAGCCAGTCCCCAAGAAACGTTCCAAACCACGGCGTATTTACATAACCTGCTACAACTGCAAGAATACCAAGGACAATCATCGGAAATGTCATAACACGAGGGGATTCATGCACATCTTCTTTTTTCGCCTCTCCTGTAAAAACGAGAAAGTATAACCGGAACATATAAAACGCCGTTAAGAATGCCGCAAGAACTGCGAGGACAAACAAAACATAATTGCCATGCATCCACGTCGCCGCCAAAATTTCATCCTTACTAAAAAATCCTGAGAAAAGCGGAACACCACTAATTGCTAACGTACCGATTAAGAAGAGCGTCCCTGTCACCTTCATTTTTCTCTGCAATCCGCCCATTTCATTAATGTTTTGCGTATGCACTGCATGAATGACGCTTCCTGCCGCTAAGAAAAGTAGCGCTTTAAAGAAAGCATGTGTTGTTAAATGAAAGACACCTGCCACATACCCTGCCGAGCCAAGCGCAAGCATCATATAGCCGAGCTGGCTAACTGTTGAATAGGCAAGGACTCTTTTAATGTCCGTCTGCACAAGGCCGATGGATGCTGCGAAGATTGCCGTAAAAGCACCGACAATCGCAACTGTTTGCATCGCTACAGGACTTGCCGAGAAAAGTGGAAACATCGTTGCCACTAAATATACACCTGCCGCGACCATCGTTGCCGCATGAATGAGTGCCGATACAGGTGTTGGCCCTTCCATCGCATCCGGTAGCCACGTATGAAGCGGAAATTGGCCTGATTTTCCCATCGCACCAATAAAAATCAAAATGGCCGTGAGCGTTACCATAGTTGGTGATATATCTCCTGTCTTCATCGCTTGAAAGATAGCGTCGTACTCAAAACTACCAGCTTGCCAGAAAAGTAAAATCATCCCGATAAATAAGCCCACATCTCCAATACGCGTCATAATAAACGCTTTTTTCGCTGCAGCCTTTGCTTCTTCTTTAAAGAAATAGAACCCAATTAGTAAAAATGAGCCAAGCCCAACTAATTCCCAAAATATATAAAGCTGTAATAAATTCGTTGAAATGACAAGCCCAAGCATCGCAAATGTAAAGAATCCTAAATACGCATAAAAGGTTGGCAACCTCTCATCGCCATGCATATACCCTTTTGAATACACATGCACGAGAAAACTAACGAGTGTCACAATAAACAGCATTAAAGCATTTAATGCGTTAATCTCAAAACCAAACGAAAGATCTACATCTCCAATCCTTAGCCATAACCACTGATGCTTTACTGTCTCTGATGACAGCCGTTCTATTAATACAATCGCCGCACCCACAAAGGAAAGAAATGTGAGGAAGATACCAAGTAAGCTGCTTCCTTCCCTCAACTTCCCCCCAAACACAACGAGCAAAAAAAACGAAGCAAGCGGGAAAAGCGGTATGAGCCATGCATAATCGATCATTGTTTCCTTCCCCCTTTTCGGTCACAATTAACCTTTCAGCGAATCCATTTCATCTACGTTAACTGTCGCATGCTTACGATATAACGCAATTAAAATTGCAAGTCCAACCGCTGCCTCAGCTGCCGCAACGGACATCGTAAACAGTGAAAAAATCTGTCCTGTTAAATTTGGAAAAAAGCCTAATTTACTAAAAGCGACTAGATTTAAGTTCGCCGCATTTAACATCAGTTCAATACAAATTAACACAATGACCGTATTCCGCTTTGTTAAAGCCCCGAATAAACCGATGCAAAACAGAATAATTGCAAGAGCCAAATAGGCGGAAGCTGGAACACTACTCATTGGAATCCCCCTCTTCCTCATCCTTCTTCGCAAGTACAATTGCCCCAACAAGCGCAACGAGTAAAATAACCGATGTTAATTCAAATGGAATGACATATTTCGAATACAAGAGTGTACCAATTTGAAGTGTATTTTGTTCATGCAGCGGTAAGCTTCCTTGTACATTTTGATTTGTAAAATCTATATTATTAACAGCAAAGTACATCACCCCGCCAAATGCTACTACTGCGAGGAAGATGAGCAACTTACGAAAACTAAAACTAGATTCACTTTCAGCGTCATGTTTGGTTAACATAATGCCGAAAATCATAATAATCGTAATCGCCCCGGAATAAATCAAAATTTGCGCGACCCCAACAAATTCTGCCGATAAGAGAAAGTACAATCCCGCAATGCTCAGAAACGTAAACACAAGGGCGAGCATCATATGCATGACTTTTGTTAAGTTCAGCATTAGAATACCGCCAATAATCGCCGTTAAGGACAAGATAAAAAATGCTACTAACTCGCCGCTCATGCTTTATTCTCCTTTCTGACGTTCTCATCATTTTCATCTAACCACTGTAAATTTTTAAACAAATCATCACGCGTATACTCCGCTAACTCGAAATTGTTTGTCATAACAATAGCCTCTGTTGGGCAAACCTCTGTACATAAATCACAAAGAATGCAAATTTCAAAGTTAATATCATACGTATCAATGATTTTCCCTTTTTTCGTAGGATCTGGATGTTTTTTCCCCGTCAATTGAATACAGTCAGTGGGGCAAATATTGGAACATTGATTACAAACAATGCATTTTTCTGGATAAAATTTTTGAATCCCTCTGAAGCGATCTGGTAGTGGCAATGGTTGATTGGGATAATCGTAGGTTACTTTTTTCTTACTTAAATTGCTAAGCGTGTACTTTAATCCTTTAAATAGTCCTTTCATATCTTAGTGGCACCCCCTTTTAGATTAGAAGAACAACTCCTTAATCAATGCCGTTAAGAAAATATTTGCAAGTGCGATTGGTAATAATACTTTCCAGCCAAACTCCATCAATTGATCCCCCCTAATACGCGGGAATGTAACGCGGAACCAAATTAAGAGAAAGACTACCGCACTAAATTTCAAGGCAAACCATACAGCTCCAGGAATAAAGTCAAGGAACATAACTGGGTTCCATCCACCTAGGAAGAGCACTGTAATGAGCGAAGCCATTCCAAAGAAATATACGTATTCAGAAAGCATAAAGAACGCCCAGCGAAACCCTGAATATTCCGTATGATATCCCGAGACAAGTTCTGATTCCGCTTCTGGTAAGTCAAACGGTGTCCGGTTGAGCTCTGCAACTGCTGCGATTAAAAAAATCACAAAACCGATTGGCTGCGCGAAAATATACCAAACCTTCTCCTGCGCTGCTACAATTTCATTTAAATTTAAGCTACCAGCTAATAAAACGACGCCAATTACGCTCATCACAAGCGGAATTTCATAAGAGATCATTTGCGCCGCCGCACGCATCCCGCCTAGAAGTGAGTATTTATTATTCGATGCCCAGCCCCCGGTCACAACACCAATCGTCGTAATCCCTGATACAGCGATATAATAAAGCAATCCTACTCCAATATCTGCGAACTGAAATTTATCCGTAAACGGAATAACAGCAAGCACCATAAAGGCTGGTGCGAATGCGATAATAGGTGCCAATATAAATAGCGGCTTATCTGCAGCTTTCGGAATGCTATCTTCTTTTAATAAAAGTTTTAAAACGTCAGCAACAGTTTGCAGCAAACCGAATCTGCCGCCGACCTGATTCGGACCAATCCTCCCTTGCATAAATCCCATCACTTTTCGTTCTGCTAAAATTCCATATGTAACAAATCCAAGGACGGCAAATAGCAGAAGGACCGCTAACCCAAAAAAAATGAAAAAATTCGTCCAACTCGCCGATGACTCTAAGAGGCGCTCCATCATCACCCATCAACCTCCCCAAGTACAATATCAACGCCACCTAAAATCGTAATTAAGTTCGCGATATTTTCACCCTTCAAAAGCTTTGGTAAAATTTGCAGGTTATAAAAAGATGGTCTGCGGAACTTTAAGCGATATGGTTCTTTCTTTCCTTCACTCGCAATGTAACAACCGATTTCTCCGCGCGGTGACTCGATGCGGACAAATGCCTCGCCCTTTGGTGCTTTAATAATTTTCGGTACTTTTGCTAGTACTGGCCCTTCTGACGGAAATTGCTCAGCTGCTTGCTCAATAATTTTGAGGGATTCCTCAATTTCCTCCATCCGGCAAACGTAACGGTCCCAAGCATCGCCCACGCTTCCTACCGGAACATCAAAATCAAAGCGATCATAAATCGAGTATGGCTCATCCTTACGAAGGTCCCACTTCACGCCTGTGCAGCGTAAATTCGCTCCGCTCAGTGAATAAGAAAGCGCATCTTCCGCGCTATATATACCGACGCCCTTCACACGATTCAAGAAAATTTCATTTCCGCTCACAAGGTCGTGATAGCCCTTCAATTGCTCTCTCATATACGGAACAAATTCACGAACCTTTAGAATCCATCCATCTGGAGCATCCCACTTTACACCGCCTACCCTCATATAGTTAAACGTTAGCCGCGCCCCGCAAAGCTCATTTAAGAAATTAATAATCATCTCTCGCTCCCGGAATGCATATAAAAATGGGCTAACCGCTCCAATATCAAGGAGATTCGTTCCCCACCAAACGAGATGACTCGCAACACGGCCAAGCTCCATTGCAAGCACTCGTAAATATTCGGCCCGCTCTGGAATTTCAAGGTCCATCATTGTCTCAACAGCGTGGCAGATAACATAGTTATTCGTCATCGCCGATAAATAGTCCATCCGGTCTGTGTAAGGGATAATTTGTGTATATTGTAAGCTCTCTGCAATTTTCTCTGTTCCGCGGTGTAAATAACCAATGACAGGTGTAGCCTCCTTAATAATTTCCCCATCAATTTTAATAACAAGCCTGAATACACCATGCGTACTCGGATGCTGTGGTCCTACATTTAAAAGCATTTCTTCTGTACGGATCATAACGCTACACCTCCACATCGAGTGGTTCGTAATCTTTGCGAAGCGGATGCCCTGCCCAATCATCTGGCATTAAAATACGCGTTAAATTCGGATGTCCTTCAAAAACAACACCAAGCAAATCATACGCTTCTCTCTCCGGCCAATTCGCCCCGTTCCATAGCGGCGCAATTGACGCTACCCGTGGTGCTTCCCTGTCCAGTTTCACTTTCACTGCCACAGATTGTTTCTTACTATATGAAAATAAATGAACATACACTTCCATATGTGTAACAAAATCCGTCGCATGTAGCTCTGACATATAGTCAAAGGCAAGTCCTTCATGAACTCGCAATACTTCCATCACCTCATAGTAGTTCTCAAGCTTAATAACAAGCGTTGGCACATCCTTTGAAAGTCTATTAATATAGTAATCTTCTAACGAATGCTCACCCATTTTCTCCTGAATAATTCTCACATAAGCATCCAAATATGGCTGATTCGGCGATGGCTCCTCCTGCTTCGGCACCTCTTCTTTCTTGCTTACAGCACCTTTCGCTTTGGCAGCAGCCGCTGCCTTGGCTTTCGCCACCGCAATTGCCTTCGCCTTTTCATCGTCAGCTGGTGCTCCACCTTCTGACGCTTTCTGCTTTGCTAGCGCAGCTGCTTTTGCTTTTGCCGCTGCAACTGCTTTGGCCTTCGCTTTCGCTTTTTCCTCTTCCGATATCTCGCTACCTTCTGATGCCTTTTGCTTCACTAGTGCGGCTGCTTTTGCTTTCGCCGCTGCAACTGCTTTGGCCTTCACTTTCGCTTTTTCCTCTTCCGATATCGCTTCGCCTTCTGACTCTTTCTGCTTTGCTAGCGCAGCTGCTTTTGCTGCTTCTGCAGCATGGCGTTTCGCTTCTTGTATATTTATCTCCGCACTTTTTGGTAGCGCTTTCTCTTTTTCTTCTTCTTGTGCCCCACTGGACAATTCCGCTTCATGTTTAGCAGCAAGTCTTTTCCGCGCTTCTTCTCTCGCATGCCTTGCAGCCTCTTTTTTTAGATCCTCAATCTCTTTATTTGGATCACTCATCTATTCGTCACCTGCTTTCCGGTCTTTGCTTCGTAACGAATCTTCTCTTTTAATTTATTAATCCCATAAATTAAAGCAGCCGGGTTTGGGGGACAACCTGGAATATACACATCTACTGGTACAATTTGGTCTACTCCTTTCACAACAGCATAAGAGTTTACATACGGACCACCAGCTGTTGCACACGACCCCATCGCAATAACCCATTTCGGCTCCGGCATTTGATCGTATAAACGACGTACAATTGGCGCCATTTTCTTCGTAACTGTTCCTGAGACAATCATGACATCGGATTGCCTCGGGGATGTCCGAAAAAATGACCCAAATCGATCTAAATCATAATGAGATGAGCCAACTCCCATCATTTCAATCGCGCAGCATGCAAGTCCAAATGTCATCGGCCATAAAGAATTACTACGCGCCCAACCCTTTATTTGTTCAAGTGTTGTAAAAAAGATATTCCTCTCTAGCTCCGCTCGTTCCTGTGGATGTAACTCTTCGAAATTTATAGCCATTGTAACACCTTCTTTTTCCAAGCATACGCCAAACCAACAAGCAGCATAATGACAAAGATCAGCATTTCAACAAGTGCGAACAACCCAAGCTTGTCATACGCGACAGCCCACGGATACAAAAATACGGTCTCCACATCAAAAATGACAAACAGCAATGCAAAAATATAATAACGAGCATGAAAACGAACATTTGCATCATGATATGGCTCAATCCCACTTTCATACGTCGTCGCCTTCGCTGCGCTTGGTTTATGTGGGCGTAGCAGCTTGCCTAACGTAAGAGCCACCACCGGTAGTAATATACCTAATAGTAAAAAGATCCCAACAATCATATAACTATTTTCATATACGTTCGCCACTCTGAAATCCTCCCCCCTTAAATTAGGAACAAGTTCACTTAGTAAACAATATGTCTAACCCGCATCATTTATTATTTTTAAATTTTTCTAAATAATGCGACTATTATTTTCATTATAACAAACTTCAAATTCCTATGTCGATATATTGGGAAAAAGAAAAACCAAGTAACTAGAGAATGAATTCCCCCTACGTTACTTGGTGCACAGCAATCGTAACTCATTTCATTCTCACAAAAAAACTAGCATGAATGATTCATTTCATGCTAGTCGCTTTTTTAAAAAGTAGTGTCTTCTTTTTTATCCCGCATTAACGGGCAGTAAGACCCCCACCTCAAGATTCAAAGGGAAACTAGGAAGATAGGCGGGGGATCAACTGCCCGTAAAGGCCCGATTGGTTCAACTAATAATCAGTGGGGGGTGAACCTCCCCACTGATTAAAGTTTCACTTTATAATATTTCTTTGAAATTTCCTCATAGAACGCTGCAGATGTCGTGTAGAAATATGGAACTAACCATAAGAAACCAATTCCGAAAGTAACGACACTTAATATAAACCAACCTAAATTTAGGTGTACACTATCTTTCTTCCGATATATTTTGATAAAAATGTGCTGTTGTTGTACTAATATACGGACAGAACCAAAGGAGCCCCAGCCCGAAAGGAATTATCGCTAGTATTCCCCAACCAATGAAGCTAAGCCATAAAAGGAATAAATCCATTTTATGTCCTTTCATTATTTTTTTACTTTCTTTCATCGCTTGTAAAACACCATATTCCGGATTGTCTATCATCACATAATAAGTCATCGCATATGAAAAATACGCAATCGTAATGACAATAAATGAAACAATTAATAAAACAAAAAATGCAATTGCAGATCCTTCCCCCGCACCCCTTGTCTCATCTCCTAACAAACCAACAATAATTATTAGAACGAAAGGAATCCATACCCCAGAATATAAAGAAATTAAAAACATTGCCTTTGCAGCATTCATCATTCTTCTAAAACCACGGAAACCTTCGAATAAAGCATCTATAGTAGCATCTTTTCTCTTGCTAATGTTTAAAAATACATTCGTGTAGCCATATGCTGTAATACCATATGTTCCAAGATTCATAAGCAACATAAGTCCATATAAAATAACAAATGTAACAATAAAACCAATTGTCACTGTTTGCTCTTCAAATAAATTGATAGAACTACCAAGCGACATAAATAACAGAGCAAAAGGAATAATGACAATAAAAGTTGCAACCATTGACATAATATAACTTAAAATAACATATAAGAGCGTTGAACCTACACCAAGTCCCCATTTCCCCTTTAATGATTGTAAAGCTTCTCGTTTCATTTCACCAATCACTTTCTCATCCCCTTTTCTAATCAAAGCTGTAAAATAATTATTGTCTATATGTTTCCTTTAGATAGAATCGAAATAATTATACCATTTTTGGAAAAATTTATTTTCATAATTATATTAATCCAAAGAATCAACAATACCTTGAAAAGAGAGATTGCTACCTATAAAGTGAAACTTTAATCCGTGGGGGTTTTCTTCATCCCCCACGGATTATTAGCCCTCACCAATCGGGCTTTTACGGGCAGTTGATACACCACCTAACTTCTTTGCTTTCGCTGAATTTTGAGGTAGGGGTCTTACT
>NZ_NTUG01000035.1 GCF_002561295.1 Bacillus cereus | reverse complement strand
AGTAGGACGTTGCCAGGCTAATATCATTCCGCAGTAGCTCAGCGGTAGAGCTATCGGCTGTTAACCGATCGGTCGTAGGTTCGATTCCTACCTGCGGAGCCATGATTGGAGAGCTGTCCGAGTTGGCCGAAGGAGCACGATTGGAAATCGTGTATACGTCACAAGCGTATCAAGGGTTCGAATCCCTTGCTCTCCGCCATAATATTTTTGGCCCGTTGGTCAAGTGGTTAAGACACCGCCCTTTCACGGCGGTAACACGGGTTCGAATCCCGTACGGGTCACCACTTTGGAGGATTAGCTCAGCT
>NZ_NTUG01000034.1 GCF_002561295.1 Bacillus cereus | reverse complement strand
CCTCTCTGTCGGGAGCGCGGGCGGCCTACCATTTTGAACGAGCCGCTTCCGCTTTTCTGAAGAAGATAGCCGGGGGATCAACTGCCCGTAAAAGCCCGATTGGTGAGGGATGAGAATCAGTGGGGGATGAAGAAAACCCCCACTGATTAAAGTTTCACTTTATTAATACGTAAATGTAATCGTCGCTAATGAATAACCTGCCATCGCACTGTAAGGTGCAACTTGATATGAAACTTTCTTCGCCCCTGTTGGCCAAGAAAGTTCATTTAATGCTTGTTTAATGTCTTGCATCGTTCCATCCATCGACTGCTTATAACGCATTTCCACTTTTGTAGGCTTGGCAGTAAATTGTTTCTGCAATTTACTTTTAAATTCATTGTAATTTTTAGCCCCGTATTGCGACGACAGATAAACTAAGTTCGTATCCTTTAGCATTTTTTTGTACACTACTGCTTTAGGAGTACCTGTTTTTATTTTATCTGTTAATTCGTTATAGTAATTATTTGATGCTTTCGGATACTTAGTTCGATTCCACTCATGATCTTTGCTTAACTGCTCGTCAGACATATTATAGTAAGAATATGTAACACGGCCTGCTTTATCTGGAACTGGATCATCGAATGTAGTATCAATATGATACCACTTATTCTCAATCTTTACCAAGTTCCATGCATGTGCCTGCCCATTTCCTTGCCCTGTTACAATATGCGATTGAATCCCTGCTTCTTTTAATAATTGATAGGTTAATAATGTATATCCTTGGCAAACAGCTGAACGTTTTGCTAATGCTTCATACGCCGTATAAGCTTTATAGGAAGTATCATATGAAACATGTTTCACAACATAATCATGAATTACTTTCACTTTTTCATGCTCATCCATGCCAGCTTTCACAATAGAGTTTATAATTGATTTCGCTTGCGTTTTTACATATTGTGTTTGTTCTTTTGATTCACGATATGTAATTTTTAATGTGAAAGTATAGTTTCCTGGTACCCCTCGTATGGAATACTTTGTGCCCGCTACATTATATTTTAAGTACTCATCTTTATCTACTATCTTCGTATACTCTTTATAGAGCGTGTCCAGTACTTCCCCACCATTTTTAGCTTTTGTTTTATACGTAATTGTAATATTTTCTTCGCGATTATCAATATGTTTTTTTAATTCTTTGCGGAAACCTTCTAAGAGTTTAGCATCTGTTTGCGTAACAGCAACTTTTGAGTTTGTAGCCGCATAAGATACCGCTGGCACTTGTAAACTACCAACCAAAATCATTGAACACAGTGCAACACCTGTTACGTACTTATTTCTCTTCATCTCCTCACACCCTTCTACTTAAAAGTATACAATACTTTGCCAAAAAGAAAATATGAGAACACATACATTCATTCGTTACTATTATCAAATATTAAAGCTTCCCAAAAATAAAACGTAAACAAAAAGCAGTAGATCCTTTATTAAGAATTCTACTGCTTCTCTTTCTAACAAGACTGCAATATACAACATGTATTTTCAAAACGACGCTGCTTTAAATCTTCGTTTCCAATACAGAAATACAACATACCTAAATCTCCCCACGTCATATGACAGTTTGCATAATCAGAGTCAATTTGGAATAACAATGTCATATCATAATCATGGATACCAGTATATTCTCCAGCCTCCTCAAACACTTCTCCTTGAACAGAGAACGGCTCACCAAATACTTGGTGGTTATCATAATGATCTGGTATTAACTCTTCTAACAATTGTAGAAAACGATCCGAATCTGCTTCATCTTCAATAAATAATTCTGGTAGCTTATATGTTAAATGAAATGACAATGCACACTGTGTGTACTTTGATTGTTTATGATTCACTCGCTGTAATCTTTCAATCGGCTCGTTATCATATCGCACACACCAAGCACCTTCATGTCCATCATTAACATTATAGAAAAAATACAACATACCTGTTTTAGGTAAGTCATGCTCCATACCTACATCCTGTAAGTCCGCCAAATTGAATTGCGCAATAAAATCCAATGCCTTCCCTTCATGAGTTGGATATTCAAATGTAGATGAAACATCCGGAAGTCCTCCCATCTTAGAACAACCAATTGAAAGTGATTCTTCTTGTCTCGGAATAACTTTTACACATGGAAATACAGTAGCTAGTAGTTCTCTTTTTATATGGGTTAAATTATGTTTATCAATTAATGAATCAATTTGATTTCTCATAAACTCTCCTTACGTAAATGTACTATTCGTATCATAGCATAAACATTGTACAACATTCATCATAAAAAAATGAAAACAAACAAATCAAAAACGGGCTTATCCCTAGGACGCGAACAAGTTTAAAACAGCATAGTATACATTGTTCCTACAAAAACGATATTTCATCATTCCTTCTAACAGATCCTCCATTGTTCATTTTGCTTCATTCCAACTTTTATTATAAGGAGGCATTCCATATGGGTTACGGATACGGTTGTGGTGGTTATGGATACGGCGGCGGTGGCTGCGGTTACGGCGGTTTTGCTTTATTAATCGTTTTATTCATCCTTTTAATCATCATTGGAGCTAGCTGCTGGGGCGGATTTATCGGTTGCTAAGTAATTTTTAAAAACTATTGTAAAAAAGCACGTGATTCGCGTGCTTTTTTGCTATACAGTAAATCTAATCTTTGAAAGGAATTATCCCTATGAAAATTGATGGTGTTTTTGAAGGTGGTGGCGTTCGAGGTATTGCTCATGTTGGTGCAATTTGTGCATTAGAAAAGCAAGGCTATGAGTGGGAACGTGTAGCGGGAACATCTGCCGGAGCTATTATTGCAGCTCTTCTCGCAGCTGGTTATTCTTGTACCGAGCTAAAGGACATTATAAGTAATATTGATTACCATCAATTCACAAAAAAAACTTTACTTGATAAAATCCCTTTTCTAGGAAAAGGGTTAAGTGCATGGACCAAATTAGGCATTTATTCAAATAGCTTTTTAGAAAGCTGGTTAGAAGATCTCTTGCACAAAAAAGGAATCCATAATTTTAGTGATTTACCTCACCCACATAACTTAAAAATCATCGCCTCAGATATTAGTAATGGAAAAATGGTTATTTTCCCTGATGATTTACCGAAATATGGCTTTACAAACGGCGATTTTTCTATCGCAACTGCGGTCAGAATGAGCAGTACGATTCCTTTCTATTTCGAACCAGTGAAATGGAAAACACCTAAATGGAAACAACCTTGCTATATGGTTGATGGAGGTATTTTGAGCAATTATCCAATATGGATCTTTGATTGCACTTCCATCCCGCGCTGGCCTACTTTTGGATTTCATTTTGTAAAAGATAACATTCAAGCTGAACCTGTCCCTTATGAAGAACCTATTTCTATGTTCAAAGGGTTATTTAAAACAATGATGCAGGCGCATGACTTACGCCATCTAGATAAAGAATCAAAAGCTCGGACGATTACAATTCCAACTGGAACAATTACAAGCACAAAATTCCAATTAACTACCGCTGATAAAGAATGGCTCTATCAGTCTGGTTTTAACGCTGCCGAAGAATTTTTAAAGTCTTGGAATTTCAAAAGATATATTAATCAATATAGGAGTGGAAATCGAGAGCGAAAAACATCTCAACAAAACCACACCCTAGATGCATAGTGCTTTCCTTTCAAATTTGATGAGTTCTTCTCTTATCTATTTTACTTTTTGTACATTTAAAAAAGAGCGAATCTATATTCGCTCTTTTCACATATTTACGGCGCAAAGCTTATCATCCAACCTAACATAACTCCAAATACAGCAAACAGTATCATAAAAAGAAATAAACTACATGCCCACAATGCATATTTTCGACTCTTACTTTTTGTAATCATGCCTATGAATGAACACAACAATCCAACTCCAACTATTTGCCGAAAACCTTCGCCTAAAAATGTTTCTTGAATAAGCAATGTAATGTTCAAATACAATAACGCTAGAAAAGCAATAATTAATGAAATAATCCCCATCCACGTTTCCTGTTTATACATATGACTCTTTCTTTTTTTTAAGAATGCCAATTCCATAATCTCGCTTCACCTACTTTCAATTTTCTAACTTTTTCATGGCTCATCAATTTTTCAACTTCTCCTTTAGGTCCAGTTACAACTGCCCCGTATGTTTTTATCCCATTTTTTTCAAGGAAAGAAATACGCTTTGACAACTCTAATGTTTTCGCTCTAGATAATTTCACCGCTAAATTTTCATGCTTCCGTAATGACTTTAACACACCAATAAATTGTTCCTCATGAGGTGAGTCACTTAAAAAGGGACCGCTTGGACTTGAAATCATATCTGCTGGAAAACCAATCGGGGCAACATACACGCCCTCATCATTCTTTTGCTTCTCCTCTAACCCTGTATTCACGGCATACCAAACAATATCAATAGTAGGAAACATGTTCTCTACCTCTTGTATACTTAATAATTCTCTAAAAGATACAAATGCTTCTACAACAGATTCTTGCGGAAGACCTTTTAATACCTGCGCTTCTTCGCTACTATTATAAGACACATTATAATTATTAGGATGAGATAACACTTCATTATCTATATATGGGACTTCTGGAATTTTTTCATCTGTTGTATATTCACGGCTTACTTTCGTTGCTTTACTTAATAAGTAATATGTTTTCTCTTCTCCTATTCGAATATCTTTCTTTCCTACCCTTTTATACAAATCAAAATGTAATTGTAAACTAAGGGGTAACAATGTTTGCTCCATGTCTCTTTCCTTTATAAATACATTTGGTTCCGTTACACTTAGCGTTTGGTTTACTACATTCCGTATCTCCATTGCGTTTGTCGGTGCCAATACATAGTATGCGAGTGTAGATACATATAAAATAGGTTGAATAATTAGTAAAAAAGTAAATACAATCAAAACATTGGTAAGACGAGCTCGTTTTTTTCCTCTTTTCAACACTTGCTCCTGTTTTCCCTCAGGAAGAGAAGCCGTTTTTTGCTGAAGAGCTTCTTGTAACAAGTCTTTATAATCTCCTTGTTCAGAATGAGGCTTATCATTTGTCATTTTGACTCTTTTCCTCCTTTAACAATTGTTGTAATCTCTTTCTCCCGCGAAAGATGTGACTTTTATACGTGTTTAACTTTAAATCTAATACAGAAGCACCCTCTTCGTACGTTAATTGATGTACGTCGCATAATAAAATAGCTTGTGCTTCTACCACGGGTAAAGTATGAATAATCTGAATTAATTTTTCATAACTATTTTTTGCGACTACATACTCTTCTGTAGATTCGCCTGCTTGTATTGTCTCTAATTTCTCCGTTCCTACAAAAGCTACTTTTTTCTCTTTCCTAACAAAATCAATAAACGTATGATATGCCACTTTAAAAAGCCATGATTTTACCTGTTGATTTTCATAACCTTCTAGATAAAGATAAGCCCGATAAAAAGTCTCCTGCATCAAGTCCTCCGCTACATGATGGCTACGAGAAAGGGAAAATAAATACCGGTACACATCGTTTATATAAATTTTATATATTTCCTCAATTTCCATCCCCCTCCTCCTTTCATATATAACACGAATAAGCGCGTTAAAAAGTTGCATTATTTTCCTGTTTATATTTTTTATTTATTAAAAAAGAAATAACATTTATACATTTCAATAACCATTTACAATTATAAACAAAATATAAGATGTGATAACTATAAATTTCTTAAAAAAGAAAAGCGACCATTTCGGTCGCCTTTCTTTTTTAAGGATACTGTAACCCCTCAGCTTCTTCAGCAGTAACAACAACGTAACGTCCGCCTGTTCTTAATCCTAATAATTCAGCTTTTTCAATCGCCTCTTGTCTCGTTTCCGCATAGGCAGCTAAATACTTCATTCCATCAATAACCTGACAAATAACATATTGTTTCATTTTTCTTTCCCCTTTTTATTACTTGTGCTTATGATCAAAACATACTTATTACACTGAAAGATTCTTTATCAATCTCGCAATTGTTTGAATCCCTTTCTCTATATCCTGCATTGAGGCATATGAATAAGAAAGGCGTAAATATTGTCTAGCATTTCTATCATACACATTTCCCGGATTGAGTAAAATTTTTTCTTCCAATGCTTTTTCAAACAACTCTCGCATAGAAATATGAGGTGTAATGTGTAACCAAATATAAAATCCACCTGTTGGTATTTGCCAAGTTGCTACATCTCTACAGTATTTCTCTAGCATTTCGAGCATAAAGTCTCTTCGTTTTTTCAACTCAATTCGTATATGTTGCATATGTTTTTCATATGACCCATTTACAAACCATTGTGCAGCAGCTCGTTGTGATAACGAACTCGAACCATAATCCATTTGCATCTTTATATCTGCTAATCTTTTAATAACCGGTTCTGATCCAACCACCCAACCAATTCTCAAACCAGGACTAATGACTTTCGACATACTTCCAATATGTAATACAATTCCACTTTTATCATACGCCTTTAAAGGCTTAGGAGGAGGAATATCAAACCATAAATCTTGATACACAGCATCTTCAATGATAGGTAATCCAATTTCATTACATACTTTCATAACCTCTTGTCTTCTTTTCTCACTCATAACAAAACCTGTTGGGTTATGAAAAGTTGGAACTGTATATAAAATCGAACTATCAAATCTCTTTTTATACTTCATAATAAACGATGACTGAATCCCCTGTTCATCCATAGGGATTCCAAGCAAACGCATATTAACAGACTGAAACATATTGATAGAATATAAATACGATGGTTTTTCTAGTAAAATAGAAGATCCTTTGCATAAAAGTCCCATTGAAATAAGTTGCAATGCCTGAAGAGCACCCGAAACAATTAATATAGATGATGGAGATACAAAAATATCATATTTTTGTAAATACTTTACTATTTGTTCTCTCAATTGAAAATCCCCTCTTGGCTCCCCATACCCTAAAGGAATTGACCCCTGCGAAACTTCTTTCATAATCTGCTTCATTTTCTTTTCTGGTAAAAGATCTGGCGAAAGTTCACCTGTACCTAATCTAATAATATGTGGATGGAACTCAGCTTGATTAATTTCTTGAATGGTAGGGAGGTTCGGATAATGAATACCTGCCTCTACATACGAATTCCAATTAGGGTGCGGAAAAGCAGTAGATACATTCCATGTATTACTTCTTACAATCGTTCCCCTTCTGCCTTCTCCCTCAATTAACCCTTGCGCCGTTAATTCATCTAGCGCCATTACAATTGTACTTCGATTCACTTCAAATGCTTGAGAGAAAGCTCGCTGCGATGGTAATTTTGTACCAATCGTCCATTCTCCATTTATAATCTTCTCTTTTATATATTCCTCAATTTGTTTATATAAGGGAACCGGAGAGGATGCATTTGGCTTCCAGTCAAATCGCTCCATATTATCACCACACTTATTTTTGGTTGGCTTGTAATCCAACCATATGGATGGATACAATTTCAAATTTCTTTTATACAATATACACTATCACATTTCAGCTACTTATATAGGAGGAAATAATATGATTGAAGCAATCCTTCATGGAATGATTCTTGCGTTTGGACTCATTCTTCCATTAGGTGTCCAAAATGTTTTTGTCTTTAATCAAGGTGCTAGTCAGCCAAATTTTTTGCGAGCTATACCAGTTGTTCTAACTGCGTCAATCTGCGATACAATTTTAATTTTGATTGCGGTACAAGGTGTATCACTTATGCTTTTGACTTTTTCCTGGCTAACAACAATACTTTATGTAATTGGATTTTTCTTTCTCATCTATATGGGATGGACGATTTGGAAAAGTGAGTCTACAAAAGAAACGATTGAAGTAAAAAAGATGACGATCAAAAAGCAAATTATCTTTGCCGCCTCTGTTTCCTTATTGAACCCACATGCAATTCTAGATACAATTGGCGTCATTGGCACAAACTCGATTCAATATGTAGGCAGCGAAAAATGGGCTTTTACGCTGACAACAGTCACGGTGTCATGGCTTTGGTTTATTAGTCTAGCACTTGCGGGAAGAATGCTTGGAAAAGTCGATTCATCCGGAACAATCATCTCTTTGCTAAATAAAATTTCTGCAGTCATCATATGGGGCGTTGCTCTTTATATGTTGAAACAAGTGATTTTTTAGAAAAAAGGATAACGTTTCACTATATTTATAAGCAATTGTTAAACAATAATTGAGGATGTATTTTATTTATACTGTTCACAAAAGGAGCCGTTACTTATATGGACTATAGCAAAGGTTAGAAATTTATCCCTATGACATCTATTAAAAATGAGATGCTAAAAAATCCATTTGTAATGATTTACAGATGGATTTTTTTACTACCTCTTATTAAATTTCAAATTAAGATGTAGGTTTCGGAACTGACTGTAACGTTTCATCATTCTCTTTAGGTTTAATCCCTATAATTGTAATCATTGCTCCAGCAACTGCAAATATGCAGGTTAAGTAAAAC
Organism: Bacillus cereus; assembly: GCF_002561295.1. Classification (GTDB taxonomy): domain Bacteria; phylum Bacillota; class Bacilli; order Bacillales; family Bacillaceae_G; genus Bacillus_A; species Bacillus_A cereus_S. The sequence goes on along the minus strand of NZ_NTUG01000034.1, from coordinate 143,189 downwards.
ACTTCATGATCTGTCCCCTTCATAAAGTAAGAATAAAGCGGGGGGCCAACTCCCACACCGATAAAACGCATTGAACTATAGAAAGAAGTAACTGTCCCTCTCTGTTCCTTTTCAATCCCTTGTGTAATAAGTGCGTCTAAACACGGTAACGCTATACCGATTCCTACTCCCATAATTACGAAACAAAAAACTAACAAGTAAATACCTTTCAAAAATAATGGCAAAATGACCGATACAGCAGCTAGCGTAAAACCAATGTATATACACTTTTTCATCACAACTTGGTTATCCCCTATTTTCTTTCCTGCCATATATGAACCTATTGATAATACAAGCAAGGGGATTGCAAGTATACATCCTTTCCATATTCCATGAATGTTGTATTTTGATTCTAATATGGTGGACAAATAAAAAAGAATCCCAAATAAAATAAGCATTATAATAGCACCTAATGCAAAAATTGCGACTAACCATCTCCCCTTTTCTCGAAAAGTCGAACCAATTGATTGAATAAATTCTTTAAAAGGCGGTGCTTGATTTTCTTGCTTTTTCACTTTTACTAACAGTAATAATAAAATGATAGCAACAGCACATAGAACTGGGATGGCCCAAAACGGTAAAAACCATACGACTGCTGCTAGGGCAGACCCTAATATTGGACTAAGAACTTTTCCAAATGTGTTTGACGTTTCAATAATTCCTAATCCAGTACTGACTTGCTTTTCATCTTTATATAAATCGCCGACACATGGAATGACAACTGGCATTGCTCCAGCCGCACCTATTCCTTGAATTGCTCTTCCAATAAGAATCCATACATAAGGATTTTCTACTTTCCATGATACCCAACCTGTTATACCGCCTCCAATAGCTGCAATTAATAAGCTTGGGACCATGACCATTTTACGTCCCCATCGGTCTGATAAATAACCAGCAATAGGAATTAACAAAATTGCAAAAATAGAATAGATCGTAATAATCATAGACACTTGAAAAGAAGAAATATGTAGTTTCTTTTCGATTGTTGGAAGGATTGGAATGAGCATTGAATTTCCTAATGTCATAACAAGTGGAACAGATGCAAGTGCAATTAAACAACAGTTTTCTTTTTTTAACATGTTGATGTCGAAACCTTTCATCATTTATTTCTTTCCATGTAGTAGCCCTGATAAAATTTACAATTGAATTTCATCAGGGCTACTATATTTCATCTGCTTTTTAACTTATATAACAAAAGAAATTAGATTATAACATAGCATTACTTCTATTTTTCCAATCCTTATTACAGTACATACATCCCATTAAATAGAAATTTTATTTTTACTTTCGGAAAATGATACAAAAAAAGAAAGGAAGAACTCTCCCCTTCTTTTATGCGGCATTACATTAACGAGTATACCCGCCACCAAGCTGCTGCTCTGCCATAGCTACAAGACGTTTCGTGATTTCACCGCCTACAGAACCATTTGCACGAGAAGAAGTATCCGCTCCAAGTTGTACACCAAACTCTTGCGCGATTTCATATTTCATTTGATCAAGAGCCGCTTGAGCTCCATGTGATGCTAATTGATTAGAATTACGATTTCTAGCCATTTCCGTTCACCTCCTTTACATATTAAAATGTATAAATTTCAAAATAAAATACATGGTAAATTATGGTTTTCGATGAAACTACTTTCAAATAACGTATCCTTTACATACATAAAAAAGAGTCTCAGAAAATGAGACTCTTTTTTTCCTACCCTAACTAATCGTTTTATTCCAATTCCAAAACGATTAGATTTCATCACACTACCAATCGAAAACATTTCACTTCATGGAGTCAATACCTTCAGTTGTTTTCTTCTCAACTGAATGATTTCTTCTCGTAATACCTCTTTTGCATCATATCCAAACCATTCTAGCGAAGCGAAATGTTCCGTACCTTGAATTTCTCTAATAATCTCTTCATAGTTCACAATCCCTTCAAATAACGGAACCATTCCTTTTCGGCTACCAGCTGAAGCGTATACATTATTCGGCTCAAAGACATCTAAATGAGCAGCCGAAGATATATTTTTCATATGGTAGTGCTGTACCCACGGTTTTAACTGGCGATAACTTTCTACTGGATCCGTACCAGATTCCCACATATGGAGAAAATCGAGATTAACTTTCAAATATGGATGATTTACCTCCTCTAATAATTGTAAAGTCGAATCTAAACAATCTGTTAATGTATTTGGATGTGTTTCTAATAACACATCCATATTGTGTTGCGCAAATACATCACAGATCATGCGAATTCGTTTTACATATTCCTGACGTTCTTCTTTTGTAAAACTGTTGCTTCTTTTTTGTCCAGCAAATGTACGAATCTTATTCGTATTACACCAATTTGCTAGTGACGCTAATCGCTCTGCTTTTTCTATTGTTCTCCCAAAATCTGCTGACAATGAAATATCTAAATAGTCACTTATCATTGTGATTTTTAAATTTTTATTTTCCAAAAAATCTAGTTGTTCTTCTGTCACTTTACGTTCTTGTCCATATAAATTTTGTGCATGAATTCCCCATAGTTCAATCCCTTCAAATCCGTTCTCATAAGCAAATTGAACAATATCAGTAAATGAAATTAGCTGATGGCGAAACGAAATCGTACATAACGAATATTTCATACTTTCAAACCCCTTTATATCAAATTCAATGATGGTTGTTTATTCCGCTATTTGTGGACAGTAACACTCTCACCTCAAAATTCAGCAAAAAACAAAGAAGTTTGGTAGGAGATGAACTGTCCATAAAAAACGAATTGATTAAAGTTTCACTTTATAAAATGACAGACTGATTTATTCTTATCTTTTTCCATGCTACAAACTGTCTCTCTAGCTCCTGCTTAATCGTAAGTTCAATTTCATTCATCTCATTTAATTTTTCAACAATTGAAGATAACAGCTCTCTATTTTTTGTCATTGCCATTTTGATTACTTTATACTGGACATTTGTGAACCCTTGTACAATATCTTCTACCCGGTCACACCAATAATCAAATTCTGTTTCAGGGTATTGTAATGTTTCACGAAAATATGCGAATGCATGTTCATAACTATATTTACGAATGGCCAATACAGGTATTTGTTTCACTGCTGCTATTAGTTTAGAAAATTCCGTTTCACCTTCACCATTTACCATTCTTATGACCAAATCTGTTAATTTCATCGTTAATTCATTGTAATCCCTGTTGAATGTCTCAATAAAATAACTTTCTATCGCTTCCTGCTTAGGCTCCCGGACCGTCTGTACATCTATGAAATAGCCACCACCGAACGGATTGTTTTCAATAGAATGAGTCACTTTATCCTTTTCCATATTTCCTTCCCAGCGAAAATCAGGGTCCAGCATAAACCATTCATCTTCCTGATTCGTTTTTTCAATCATTAAATAATGCGGGAATGGTTTTTGATGAAATTTATTCTCCCGTTCTGGCAATAGTGACATATCTACCATTACAATGACATATCGATTTTCTGGCTTTGTTTCTACTAACTCTAAAAAGGTCTCTACATTCGTTTCTTTCTCTTTTGAATGATCGTACCATTCATTTACTTTTATTCCGTATAGTTTTTCATACCAATGTAAGTAACTGTCATGGCTAATATTTTCAGAATGATAAGAAATGACTCCTTCTTCTGTTATATCAAAATCCCCATCCCATAAACCAAAGTAAAAAGGTCGAAAATCTATATCACTACGCCTTTTAATAATTTCACAAAAGCAACTCACTAAACAGTGCACTTTAATTGAAGTCATCTTCTCACCCGTTTTCTAAAATATTAGTTATTTACATCCATTTGTAGCGGTTGTAACTCTTCCATAAAGTCTAGTAATGAACCTATAGTAGAAAATGCTTTCGGATCCAGTTCATCTTCAGGAACATATAATTGTAAATCCATTTCAATATACACAATAAGTTGAAGCATCATAACAGAATCAATATATAAATCTTGATTCAAACGCATTGTATCTTCTAAATAAGTAACATTTTTTAATTCCATTTTTTCTATCATAATTTTTAATACCGCTGCCTTTAACATTTTACGATTCACGTTGTCATTTCCTCCATTTCTAATAGTTTACGGCTTACCTTCCCAGTTGCATTTTTAGGAATTTCCGTTACATTTTCAATTTCATGCGGGACTTTATAAGACGGTAAATGCTGTATACACCATTCTCGTATTTGAACAGGCTCAATACTAGAAATCACTTTTGCTTTTACAATCTCACCCATTACAGGGTGTTTTCCGCGATATACAATGGCCTCCTGAATACCATCTAAACGGAGCATTGTCTCCTCAACTTCTACTGGGAACACTTTCAAACCGGACACGTTAATTACATCGTCCATACGCCCAACAAAATGCAACCCACGTTCTGATCTATATCCTAAATCTTTTGTATAAATCACTTTCTCTCCAATTGTTACTACTATTTCTTCAGGCTCGTTTTGATCACCACTAATGCGAATAAACGCATGAGGAAGTGCTTCTCCTAAATCTAAATGGGTATTCATATTGTGACATATACTAATGCAACCTGCTTCTGAACATCCGTATTGCTGCATCATATACTTTGTCATTCCTTTGAGTTTATAAAATAATGATTCTGGTAACGGTGAACCTGATGTCATCACTTTATGAAACTGAAAAGTTTCTTGTGGAAAACTCCCCATAATATGTAACATAAGTGGTACCGCATATATGATATGTTTTGGTGTGTTACGAATGATATTTAATGCAAATTTCGGGTTTTTACTTGTAATAACAATTGGCTTACTGCCTCGCATGATTGCAGATAACGTCCCGCAAATTAATCCATATGAATGGGAAACAGGAGCCAATACAATTGGTACTTCATCAACTTCACACTGCAAAGCTTGATTATAAGCGTCAATTTCTCTTTCAATTTCTTCCCATGGCCTTTCAATGAGTTTCGGTTCACCAGTTGTTCCAGAACTATATTGCAGTAAGGATGGTTCTTTTTTTATTTCGTGTTCACCATTTAATGTTATGAATTGCTTAAAATCTCCATATAAGATTCCAAAACATTCGGCACGTTTTGCCATTTCAATAGCTGTATCTTTTGGTGTCTCTCCATGAATCAGTAGTACGGATGCCTTTTTTTGTTTTAAGAAAAAGACAAGCGTAATAATATCAAAAGGATCTGTTATACAAAGAGCAAACCTCTTGCCATTCACTTCTTGAAAATGTTCCATATTTTCATACGTTTGTAGTCTTAATTCAAAATCGTTCTTGCTATATTCTTGTTTGTTAACGGTCAGCATGATTTACCTCCACATTAAAATTTCTACTCTTTATCAGTTGCTGTGCATGATATAACGGATTCGGCACTTCATGTACAAGCGATTCCACATCCTTATATAAGCGACGTTTTGTTAATTGCTCTGCTCGAAATGTAGGTGTATATAAATGCAGTTCTTCAAAACGTCCATATAAATGCTGCGAACTCATAAAGTGACTCTCCAACTCTTCTACAACAAGCATCCAAAATCTCTCTTCATTAAATTGGTATTCATCAGCAAGCAGTAAAGCGAGTTCACCCAAATTAAATAAGAAGAGCGCATCTAAGATCATTTCTTGTAAATAGCGCATACTGTCCATTTCAAAAAAGTCATTCAGCTGTCCTTTGGCATACATATCGTGTACTTTTGTAAAATCAGGACACTTTTCGGGCATTTTTAAATATGGACGATAAAATTCAATCCCCTCATGAAAATCTTTTAGTGCAATCCGGATTGGCATTCCTTGTTTATGAATAAGAATCATATTTTGTCCATGCGATTCTAGCGCGATGCCATGTTCCACTAATAAATGTACAACTGGTAACACTGCTTTTTGAATAAGCTTATGCAGCCAATTTTCAATTCCACTTTTCTTTAGCCACGGCTCAATAATATGTCTCCCATCTCGGTCTTTTGCATATAAGGCATTAAACGGCACGGCTTCTTCTGCCTCTTCCAAATGTGCATGAATACTCTCACGCCAAATACATCCTAACGAACCGTAAGTAGCTTGACCCGGTGGATCGTACGTTACACCGGCAAATTCTTGTAATAAAACAACACGTGCCTTATCTCGTAAATAAGTGTCACCCCTTACCAAATCTGTTAACCAATTTGAAATAATAGGTGCACTAACAACTGAGTGTGGTTTTAATGTCCGAACAGTTGACGTATTTAATAAGTTCATAGAAAGCTTCACATAAGGTTTCATGCAATTAGTAGCATTTTGTAAAGTACGCATCGATTGCTGTGCAAAATATTCACCTTCTGATTGTTCTATAAAAATAATGTGCCTGTTGTGTATATGTTCAGCGTAGTTCGGAATTATATAATTCTCCCATTGCCACGGATGAACGGGCATAACCGTATAATCATTTGGATCGCATCCTATATTTCGAACAGTAGAATAAAATTCAATTCGTTTCTTCTCCCCTACTTCTTCTCTCACAACATAATCGAATTCTGCTTTGGACATAGATCCTATATGAGTATATGTATCATGAACCGCTATCCAAATGAGTTTCATCGACTGTTTAAATTCGAAACCGTATTGGTAATTATCACGATAATGAAAGCCGATTCTTGCCTTATAACTTGGATGATATGGATGTCCATCCATTAAACTACTTTCCAATTCATCGTATGTTTTTTCTATCAGCTTCCCTTTTGTTTCGTTTCTTTCATATTGAGCTATTGTATCCTTAAAAATTGTTTGTTCTAACTCTTGAATAAAGGAACGTAATTTCACTTCATCTATTTGAATCATTTTAAAAACTTCGTTTAAAAATTGTGCAATTGATGTTACTTCTTCTTCCCTATCATTTTGAATTCTTACAAGTGGCTCTTCGTTTAAGCGAATACGACCAAATGTCATTCGTTCTTGACCACAACATCTGTATATAACGCTATCTCCACTTTCATCAAGCCCTGAGATGATAAAAAATATATTTTCTTCCTCTTGTATGCAAATTGGAGAAATGATTTCCTCATAAATTAACGACTCTATTAATTGACGAAAAACTCTTCGCCTAACACCAATATAACAATCCGATTGAACCGCTTTCATTACTCTCGTATGATAAACCTCTTCCTTCATCGTTTCCTCCATAATAGAAAGTATTGGAAATACCATTTTTTGTATTACGTGAAATTTTAAAACTATTTATGAACGAACAACGCTTTCTATTTTATTACACTCTGCCTCCACTTCCTGACAGAGCGGATTGTTAACCTGGACATAAATAGCTTGCTCAAGAGGGCTTGTTAATTCATCAACATCAAAAAATCTTGTTAATAAGTTTGCTTTACACGGTAATTCTTTATTTTTCAATAACTCTTCTAAAAATGTCGATGGTTCACGATCATACGGAAGGAACGATTCTAGTACACTCCGTAATTCAGAAAGGAGACTGTTCTCATCTATTAACCTCGATGTACCGAATCCATTTATTAATCCAAACATATGATTAAAAATTAAATAGTAACGAAAACGTTCATCTGCAATACTGTCATCATATAAATTACCACTCTTTTCACCGATACCAGGCAATTCAGCATCCAAAATATGTTTCATTGAATTACAGAAATAAAACCCTTGATTATCACGGAAGTAAAATTTTTCTGGATAACCACCTTTCAACTGAATAACACTATTTTGTTGATGTGCCTCTAATGCAACTCCATATTTTAAATACATCCATACCATTGGTTTTAAGGAAATATTCATATACTTCCGGAACCAATCTAAACTTACCTCTTCACAACTTCTTCCTTCTTCTTCTGCAAGATGATGAATAATATTTGCTAATCTCGTCTTTTCACCTGGAAGCGCATCTTGTACAAGTGCTGCAATAAGTGTTGCATTGTTTGCACTTTCATTATAAAAATCGTTTTCACGAATAATGACTTCAAATCCTGATTCTTGTCCTTCAAGTTCTAACGTAATATAAGCTGGGTCACATATGAAATCAAATCCTGGGAATTTATCGCGTACTTCTCCGATTTTTGTATTTAATATTTCTTTTCCCTCTATTCCACTTTCAAGTTCTTTCAGTTTATTAATGCGCATTGAATTTGTAACCTTCACAGGAAAAGAAAATTTAAACATATAGTTTGACTCTGGATGATACATTGTTCTTAGTGATGATGTTGCCATATATGACTTTCCGACTGGTCCGAGATACTCGAGCACACCATTCTCTATCCAACTTTTCACATGAAATTGATGTAATAACCATTCTGCTTGAAGTGGATGGATCGGAATTAAAGAATAGTCATCTTCTTCACAATAACGTTCAATAAATTCCGTACTGACAGACGGGTCTTTCCTTAACTCCCTTTTTATAATTTCTGTTGCCTGTTCCATAAGAACGGACTTTTCCTTTACTAAATCTTTATGAGCTCGAAAATAATGAAGTTGACACTCACCCTGTAATTCAGGTGAATACATTGAACTTTTCCAATTTAATATTCCTTGTCTACTCTTTGGTGTAGGATGGGTTAAATGACCAAAAAGTAAAGATTGCTCTGCCTCTATGAAAGTCGTATGAATCCCATATAATTTTGCAACATCTTTTTCTCTTCCCTCAACAAACTCCTTAATATTTTGACAACTTTGAATAACTCGAAGTAGAAGTTCGTCAGGGTTTGTCCCTCCTCCATAATTCATAGACATCTCTTTTATTAATAGTGTAATAACCGTTACATAATCAGCTTTCACAACATGAAAATCTGTTCCAATTTGATAATAAAAATGCTTTCCAAACAGATGACGATCTGTTGGTGATTTATATATAACTTCTGCATACAAAGTAATGTTTTGCGCCGATAACCGACAGCATAAATAAGTTGAAACAGTACTTGTATCCGTTGTATTACAAAAAATTCTACTTACATTCTCATCTTTTGTAATCCATTCCCCACTTCCTGTTTCACGTAAATAACAATTTAAAAAGCTTTGCATTGTTGCATGTTCCGCGATTTGTTTCGCATGCTGCATACTTGTCCTCCTCTTTACAATAAAGCTATCGGAATTTTTAATAATAACTAACGAAAGTAAATGATTATCATTATCAAATATGATTCTAATTGATTATCATTTTCAATTCAAGACTATATTTCAGAATTTTTTTTATCAAAATTAATTTCTCAACTTCATTACCATCTAATCTCTCGATAGAATATAGATACGATACAGAAAAAATCTTAAGTTCTGCAAAAAACAACTAGCCCCCACAAAAAGGGCTAGTTGACGTAAAATTCGTTATTGGAAGTGAAATGAGCTTACACATCCCAGCTGTTGATGATAGCTAATATTTGATGATCTGTCCATTTACCATTAACCTTTACATTTTCTTTAGCTATACCTTCTTTTTTAAATCCTACTTTTTCTAATACACGAATAGATGCTATATTGTCAGGCATAGCTCCTGCTTCAATTCTATGTAGTTTTAATTCTCTAAAAGCAAAGTCTACAACAAGTTGAAGAGCTTCTGTTGTATAGCCCTTTGCATTATACTCCTTATCTAAAGTAAATCCTGTATAACAGCTTTGAACGTCTCCCCTAGTAATTTGAGTTAATGAAATGTCTCCGATAAGTTTATCAGTTGCTTTTAAAAAGATTCCAAAAGGATATACTTGCCCTTCATCCGTCTTTTTTAATGCCCGTTCAAGGCGTATTTTTTGATGTTCTTCTGTATAAAAGGCTTCTGGGAATAATGGGCAAACTCGTTGGAAAAATTCGCGATTTCTAGCATGTAATTTGGCTAACTCGCTGGCGTCAGAAATCTTGTAAAGTCGAAGATATATTTGTTGTCCTACTAGTTTCATAAAACCCCTCCGATATATTTTAAATACAATTTTATTCTTGGCAAATCTGATAAATTCCTCTTATATATCATATTCATGTGAGGTTAACATAACGTCCCATTATATGTAGCAAACATAGGGACTAATTCTATATGCAACAAGGATTAGATGTCTTTTCTTTTTAAAAGCTTACTGAAAGAATATATACTTTCGTTTTATTACATATGTTTTCTCAGAATGGTACTTATTAGAAGCGTTGATCTTTGTTACCATAGTTGTCCTATTTATCGTACTAAATTTAGTTTTCAAAAGCTTTTAGTTGACTTTTGGAGCTGCTCGACATTTACAGATAAAAAAACACTCGTTCTGATTAGGAACGAGTGTTTTTCTTTTTAGGTTATTTGACAGGTACAAACTTCCACGAGCTAGGTTTTTGTGTTTTTTCACCTAGTACAATCCAACTTTTCTCTGCATTTATATTTTCATAATTTAATGGATAGTCATCTGTAAAAATATAATATTCTGTAGGATTATCCGGGTTAATTTTAATTTTAAAGTCAGCTAAACTATCAGATTTTTGAGCAAGGTGAATCCAACTGGAATAATTAGACCAATTTAAATATTGAAATTGATCATAATTCGAGTGCTTCATGCGAAGATATATACTCTCCCCGTGGTGTAGCTTTGCATCATTTTCTTTATAGAACACAAATTCTATAGGTGTACCAGATAAAGCATTGTTCTCTTTACTTGCAAGCAAAACATAATCGTAACGATTTAAAGAATACCATTCAAATGCTAGCCCTTGATAAGGAGATTCACTTGGTACAATATAATAGCTTTTCCCTGCTTCTATGACGTTTCCTGCTATATCATAGATTAATGCAGTCTCTATACTTGGAGCTTGCACATTTTTAGCAAACGTTTTAAACCAAAGATTTAAGAAACCTGCTGTATTGCGCTGAGCTTCTCCTAAGCTTCGCTGCACAGCTGGGGTAACCATTTCTTGCCACAATTGCGCCTTACCACTATTGTAATACTCAAATGTTTTATCATTAGCAATATTTTGGATTTCAGGTTTAGCTACTCGGGCTGCATAATCAATCCATTCTTCAGGTGTAGATAGAGAGTCGTTATAATTCCCGCCAGTATTGACTGCAAATTGATCTTGAATGGTTGTAACATAATTTTCAAAGTAGCTATGATATTTAATAGCTCTCGTATCAATTGCGGTAAAATTTGCTGCATGCATAGGTTGTGTCGCATCTGTAAAGTAGTGCGTGGCTACCCCTAAGTAATAGAAAGCTTTTTCATAGTCTTTATTTCGTAAATGTTCTCCAGATTCATAAAAGTATTTCTTGCCTTGTGTAAGAGCCGTTGGATCTGTTTCTCCTCTATAATTTTCTTTAGTATCAGGATCATAAAAATGGGATTTCCATCCGCCTTTAAAAACTCCACCTATTCCCGTTCCACCATCGTTAAACTCTGCTTCATAATCTGCATCATATAATCCTTTAGAAAAGAGCTCTTTATATTGCGGATAATTTAAGAAGTCCAAAGCCTGCTTATTTGCTTCAACATTAGATTCTGTTTTCATAATTTCAATAGCTTGTTTTGCAATCCATAAATGTGTACTTTTATCAGAATGATACGGAGCTTCTGCAGACCATCGTGCAGTAATAGGATCATTCTCAGTTAAATCGATTTGATCTAGGTGAGCATAGCTACTTTGAGGGGCTACTCCTAAAATAGTTAAAGTCATTCCAGCTATACATAGTGTTGATGTGATTTTTTTCGTTTTTTTCATTTTTTATTCCTTTCTGAATATACAATATATTATATAAATATTCATCATAATAACGTAATATTGAGTTAAAGTCAATAAGAAATGTTTCAAATTAAAAAGCCGCTAGCAAAAGCTAATTGCCTGGCTCCTAGGCATTTCCAAATGGTGTATGGAATCTCTTCGTATTTGATGACTTTGGTGTATTTGCTAGTTCTATCACGGAAGGCTGGACACTACATATTACTACTACTTTTTGTTCTTAAGAAATCGTGATTTTTAGATTATTGTAATAAACTAGTTCATTACAATGAAGAGGAATATGAAATAATTCTTTTTGATTGTGGCATTTTTCTAATGTAAGACATGCATTCTTCTTATATGTGTGTCTTATTTATTTTTCTTATTCTTTTATTAGATCAATATATGTATGTTATATTCATATGAAGTTAAAATAACGCAACATTATTATCGGTGGCAAGAAAAAGGTGGATTCCTACTCTCACAAGGGATCCGCCTATTTCTTTTCTATGACTCTATTCATTTTTTTATACATTCCTATCCTGGCGTGGGTTTTAGGATTCTCATTTGTTACTGGATTAGCCGAAAAATTGTATAAAATCTTGCTTGCTCTTAGCGTGGTTTTTTTCCGAAATTCTGGCGGTACCCCATCACAATCAAGCTAAGAAAAGCAAATACCCCAAAACGATAAGATTGGCATCTCCCGGTGAAAATATACAATTTTTTGTTTTAGGGGTGTTATAAAATTCTTAAGTTGATGGGCAGGGGGTACTTTATTTTTTTTAGATGATAGCGATATAGTTATTCCTCTTATATTGAATATTAAAACATTTAACTTTTACATACCTTAAGTTATACTAAAACTACAATTAAAAATTCAAAATGAACATTCATAACATAGGTTTTATTTATTCATCTAATTTCACAAAACTTTAAAATAAAATATAAAGGACTTAACATCTATGACTGATTTACAAAATCAAAATCTGATTTCATGGAAACAATTAATTTTTGGAGCACTACTAATATTGATATTTGCACCATTTCTTTTTGGGCTATTATTTAAAATAGTATTCTCATTTCATTTTACCGAACAATCATTTGATAATAATGACAGTTTAGAAATAACAAAAAATTTTTTATTAACCCTCTCTATACTTTCATTTTCCATTTATTACATTTTCACACGTAAATCTTTTTATAATCTATTATTATCTACGCTTAATATTAAATCTCTAAATCGAGGTAAGACATATGTATATATATTGATTGCAAATATATTTGTTGTTATATCGGGTAAAACAACAGATCTCATCTCGAATGATTCAGCAAATATACAAGCAATGTATCTAGGCATAGACACATTGTCCGAACAATCTTTTATCATATACATAATTGCTATATAAACACATGTGTTAATCGGACCTGTTTTAGAGGAAATTCTATATCGTGGAATTATTCTTAGATTTTTAGAAATCAAATATTCTTTTTTTACTGGGTTAATTATATCCAGTTTATTATTTGGTTTAGCTCATAACTATGACTTTTCATTTATTATTTTTGCAACTCTAATGGGTATAATTTATGGTTTACTTTATAAGAAAACTAACTCAATAATCCCAGTAATAATTGGACATATGACTTACAATTTATATACATTTATATAATCGTAATGAAGGAAAAGACGCATTATTTAAAATTATATTTCGCAAGATTATAAGGGGTACGACAGCATGCCTATCAAGCTAATATTTTATAATTTACATTCTTAATTAAACCAACAAAGGAATACTAGCACACCAAACCGCTCATTTTACCCATAGGTGAATCTTAGTTATTCAGATATCAATGGTATTATTCATACACTTGAAATCCCACACAAGGAAATCTAATCATTCAATTTTCTAATAAGATGTTAAATTTTAGAATTTCATGTAAAAATAAAGAAAAAGTATCTTTTTCTTAGAAAAGGATACTTTTTAATTGCTTATATATTATTTTAGTGTAATCTATATTGTCCCATTAATTGTTCTTCACCCATTCGAACAAGACGCTTCGTAATTTCCCCACCTACGGAACCATTGGCACGTGCAGATGTTTCTGGACCAAGTGTAACTCCTAATTCAAGAGCAATTTCATATTTCATCTGCTCGATTGCACTTGCAGCAGCGGAAATTAAAACTTCATTATTATTGTAATCATATCTCTGAATGTTCACAATTAAACCTCCATTGTATTTTTCTATAACATGTGCTTAATTATGATATTTATACATCACGCAATTTATTTTCTTTCTTAATTTTCAGCGCTCCTGTTATATTTTAATGCACTCAATATAAACGTTGCTGTTTTAAATGATTTGAATCCCAGCATAGAGTGTACGCGTTTCTTAATAAAACGATGATCTTGTTCTACTATGTTATTCAAGTACCTTTGTTGTCTAAGTTGCATAACATCAGGTATGCTTTTTTCTTTTTTCAACTGTTCAATTACAATAAGATAAGCTGGATTCTTATCGACTATTACTTGTATTCGGCAAACCTATTTATATTTCCCGAGTCTCTTCCCTTAGCCACACTTTCTCTTCTTCATTTAAATAAGGAGCGAGCTTTATGTATACCTCTTGATGATAATTGTTTAACCATTGCTTTTCGCTCTCTGTTAACATATCCTTATTGATACCGGATAAATCAATAGGGCAATACGTGATTGCTTCAAACTTCATAAATTGACCAAACTCTGTTTTCTCGTCTTCTACTACTAACATCATATTTTCAATTCTTATGCCGTATTTACCTTCTAGGTATATTCCTGGTTCATTCGTAATAATCATGCCTTTTTCTAATATAACGCTATTATTATTATTCCTTACGCTTTGTGGCCCTTCATGAACATTCAAGAAAAAACCTACTCCATGTCCCGTCCCGCATTTATAGTCCAAACCATACTGCCAAATTGGTTGTCTTGCTAATACATCTAAGTGAGGGCCTGTTGCTCCGTATAAATATTTTACTGAGCTTAATGCAATAAACCCTTTTAACACCAATGTAAAATCTCTTTTTTGTTCATCGGTAAGTTCTCCTAAAACAATCGTTCGTGTAATATCTGTTGTTCCATCATAATACTGTCCGCCTGAATCAATTAAAAAAAGACCTTCATTCCTAAGGGTATGTTGCGTTTCTTTATTAGCTTTATAATGCATCATCGCAGCATGTTCTTTATAACCTGCTATCGTATCAAAGCTAGGTCCAACAAATCCTTCCTGTCCCCTTCTGAAATCTTCTAATCTTTCTTCTGCGGCAATCTCTGTAATTTCTTCTTTATCTACAAAGTTTTTAACCCATTTTATAAATTTCACCATGGCTAAACCATCTTTTATTTCACACCATTTTAAATTTTCTATCTCAACTTCATTTTTAATAGCTTTTAAATCATCCGTGATGTTAGGGCTTTCAATTTTCTTTGTATTACTGTTAATGGCATTATATAATATGATATTAGTTTTATCCGCATCTAAAATAACGGCATCTCCGCTTGAAATATTTCCTAAGAATGTTTGTATTTCATGATTCGCTTTTAATTCGATTCCTTCAGCCTCCAGTTCTAATTTAACTGAAGAGGGAACCTTGCAAGAATCAATAAATAAATAACATTTTTGTTCTGCTACGATTACATTAGCTATTACAACTGGATTGTTAGGCACATCGGCCCCTCTTATATTCAAAAGCCATGCAATTTCATCAAGTGAAGTTAAAATATAATAATTTGCTCCTTTATTTTTCATTTCTTCTCTTACTTCATTTAATTTTTCTACTCGTGATTTGCCTGCATAGTTTACGTCATGAGTAAAAATTGTTCCTTTAGGAATCTCCGGTCTATCTTCCCACAGATCACCAATTAAATCTTGATTCATTTTTAATACGATTTTCTTTGCTTTTAGATCTTTTTCCATCTTTTTAACCATATTAATTGAAAAAACATTTCCATCAAATCCTACAACGCTTCCTTCTTTAAGAACATCTCCTAGCCATTCTGTATAAAATGGTACCCCTGGATCCATCATTCTAAATAATCTGATTCCTGAGCTCTCAAGCTGTTTTTCAGCTTGAATATAGTATCTGCCATCTGTCCATAACCCAGCATCATTTAATGTAATAACTACAGTACCTGCAGACCCTGTAAATCCTGATATCCACTGTCTACATTTCCAATGTTCTGCTACATATTCACTTTGATGTGCATCAAAACTGGGAATTATATAAGCATCCATTTGATTTTCTTTCATTAGTTGCCTTAACTTTTCGACCCTATTCCTGATATTCATTACTAATACCTCCATTTTTCTTAAGACTAAATTCTTTACTTTCACAATCATACAGCCATACGGCTAGTACTATACTAATTATTCCATTGTTATTATCACTTTCTATTAACTTTATATAATGTCTTTACTAATCCGCATTTGTAGTATAAAACCCACTATTGCAGATATAATTAGGAGTATTAACAGCTATGAGCTTGACCTTTTTGTTTGTATAATTAGCCCAATTGTGGACAATATTTGAGTCCATATGAACACTGTCACCAGGATACACTTCATGCCTCTTACCATTTATGTAAATTGTTAATATACCCTCTAAAACATAAATGAACTCTTCTCCCTCATGCTTATAGGATAATATTTCTTCATCTTTCTTTTGAGGAAGTATTTCTATAAGCCTTGGAACAAGTTGTTTATTTTCTAAATTTGTACTTAAACTATACTTAATACAACCACCTTCTACTGAATCCATTATTTCTTGTTCATAACTTCTTAAAACCATATCTTTCCTTTTAAGTGGATAATCAAAAAAATGTGTTAAATGTACTTCAAAAACATCAGCTAGTTTTTCAAGTGAATCAACTGCTATGGTAGTAAGCCCCCTTTCTAATTGAGACAGAAATCCAACAGATAGTTCGCTTTTTTCACTTAACTCTTTCAAAGTAATTCCTTTTTCAGCCCTCAATTTCTTTATTTCCATTCCTATATTCATTATTTTACCTCAAATTTCACTTTTTTGAATATTATAATTTTTATCAGCGTAAAACGCAAGCTATTATGAAATAATTTCATAAATATGAAATTCATTTAATTAACGTTATCATATATTCTCTCAAGGGCTCTAGTGCAAAAAATACTCGATAGAAACATAGAGTGTCAATTTCTTATAAAATGTAAAAAACTATCAAGATAAGCGACTAAAAAAGCAGTACCACCACTATAAAAGTGTTGGTACTGCTATATAGAGCGACAAATTTTATATTAATTAGAACGTACTTGCCACTTTAACAGCCTTTTCAAGCCCTGCAGCAATAATTTCTTCTGCTTTATCAGGAAATTGGTTGTGACCTTCAAACACTACTTTTTCCATATCTTTTACACCGAAGAAGTTCATCATACTTACTACATATTTAACAGCCATTTCTACTTCAGCTTTTGGTCCTTCAGAATATACACCGCCACTTGCGTTTCAGCCAATAGCCTCACACTATGAAACAGTAAAGAACAGATATTGTGCAATGGGTTCTGTTGATTATTTATTTTCCGAAAGTGTAGATTAGTTTAGAAAACTTTGCAACAGAACCATAAAAAGCTTTGCGAAAGATCTCGCAAAGCTTTTGTAATGATACATATTATAATAGTAATTTTTGTATTTCTTCTGTACTTAGACCAGTAAATTTTGCAATATCTTCTAACGACATTCCATTTTTATGCATACCACGAATTAATTGGACTTTTCCTTGTTCAATGCCTTCTTCTCTACCTTTTTCTAATCCTTCTTCTAATCCCTCTTCTCGAGCATGAGCTATTTTAGCTTGTTCATCTAGAAGTACTTTCTCACGAGCTTCATAAGCTGTTCGGAAAGAAGAATCATGGCTCATATTTTCCCATTTATTCATTGCTTTTTGTAATATTGGATCTTGATTCATCGCAATCTCCTCCAATGTTTGAGTTAAATGTTCATCTTCATGGGCTGGCAACAATAACATCCTCACTTCTTATGCTCACTTCTTATGCTTACCTCTTTTAATAATTCGTTCTTTATCAATCCCACAAAACTATTTATACTCATCATTTCCACTCCGGTTTTGCTAAAAGGGGTCCCACCCCACATCCATCAACCAAACAAAAATAAACTACCTCAAAATGATAAAACTGAGCAACTCAGGCAAAAACCTTACTTTTGGGTAATAGGTTCAGATCGTAAAAGGCTATTCCATCATCTCTTCAAAGCGTAACTACAACAAGGACAAGCCAATTTTGGCTTGTCCTTGTTCCATGCCGTCCGGCGAATTCAAACGGCAATCACACAAAGCCGCTATTCGTCCTAGATCTATCACCCCTGCCACAACGCAGGCTTTGTCACCATGAACCATAACATCGCCATTAAAAGAACAATGTAAATCCAAACAGAACGCCGCAACAATTGAATCAAGGCGTCCTTGTCTTGGCCCGTTTCGCTGAATTTCCGAATGGTCGGCGAAAAGGCGCGGGCCAGGAAAAATAATGAACTCGCCATGAGAATAAGGGTCATCACTATCCAAGGGGTCTTCCAAGTCCAAGGGCCCGCCAGTACAAGCAGAACCCCGGATGCAACCAGCACATGCCCGGCATGCTTGGCCAGCCTGACCGAAAATTGGAATACATCCAGATAAGCCTGCTGTGTTCGAGCCTCTGAAGCCCGCAGTTTTTTGATGAGCGGAAGCAATACAAAAAACGGGCCGATGGATAAGATTACACTGAAAATATGTACATACAGAAGCAGTCGATACAACATGTCCATCCTTATATCACATTAACCTTCGATGGGATGGAACTCATGAACCCAAACTCTCATATTTGGCAGCCACGGCATGCCAGGGTGAAGAGACAGGATAGATTCCTTATATTCCTCCACATTCGCATAGCCTTCTTGACGGGCATGCCCATCAGTCAATTCGCCAAGTGATTGCGAATAGACCTTCTCCACAACATACCGGTGACCTTGAAGCTCCATCACTTCCCCGACATCCGCATATCTCCCGTTGCGGCGAGTAGCCGTTTTCTTTCCTGCAAGCACTTTTTCAATGTCCTCCTGAATCGTGATGAGACGTTCAATCGTACATGTTTTTGGCGGTAAAGCGTTCGTTTCATTTTGGTTTGTCATCTGGGTCACTCTCCTTTTTTTATTTAAGCATAAGCCCACTTTATCATATAAAAAAATTATTCTATATAGCAAATTTCTACTTAATAGGGATAATAAACTTTCATACAATGTTTATACGATAAACACCAATAATGGGAAAAAGCAGCGCTTGGTTTTGGTGCAAAAACCTCAAGATAATTGCAATCAATCTCTTTTTGTTGTATTCGGTTTTAAAATTGTATGATCAATTAACTTTGCAGTGTTTATTTTCTTCACTCCTCGTATCTTTTAACAATTTCATTTCAACCCCACTCTGAACAAATATAAATACACTTATGAAATTTTGTTCAAATCTTTTTAAGATAGTGAGATGAATTTTTAAATTTACATAAAAAGGGATACCCTATTAACAGCTCCCTCATAAAACACAGTATTTATTTAAAGTGAAACTTTAATCAGTGAAGGGGCTTCCCTCTCACCAACCCAACTTTTACGGGATTTAAAAATTTCTTTCATAAATCTCTTATAAGGGTCCCACCCCATCGCTATCAAGCTAAGCTCATGTAACGTCAATTATAAACAAGATTGTTGAATAAATTTGTTTTTGGGGTACCTCAAAAGCTTAGATTGATGAGCATGGGGTATAATTCATTTATTATTTACATAATTATATTATCAGTTTGTTTTTTAAAATTAGATATTAATCTATAAAGGTGCTCCACATCTCTCCAACAATACGCCGTTTCTTCCACTTCTAATCTTTCCAAAAACTTTGTATCAACTAACTCCGGATTAAATTTTTCGTAAAAAAGTCTCGAAGGATTATTCGATATAACCCAGACTAATATAGAACGAATATCATTTTTTATAAATTCTGATACAAGCGTTTGAAATAATTGCTTTCCGACTTTATATCCTTGATATTCTTCCAACAAATAAATTGCGTATAATTCTCCATCGCAATTATATTTTCCTGTTCTTTCTTGACCACCGTCAATAAACCCTATAATTTCCCCATCTAACGTTTCGGCCACATACCTATATTGACTTCCTATAGCTTGTTTAAAAAAATTTTCCCATTGTTTTTCTCGACTTTCATACGTTATAGTCTCTATCATTTCATCAGATAGTATTTCTTTATAGGTTGTTTTCCAGCTATCAACATGCACTTTTGCGATTCCTTTTATATCGTTTTCTGTTGCCCTTCTAATTTTTATGTCCATCTTTTCTCCCCCTCTTGTTCCTCTATTATAGCAAAGGAAAATATAGCAGTTATATCAGGTAAGCAAATTATTTCGTATTTTTCTTTCTTCCCTATATAATTAATTTCCTACGGCAATTCATATCAAAATCATTTGAAAGAAGGAGAAATTAAGATGATACGATTTGGGATTATTGGAACCAATACAATTACTACTAAATTCATTGAAGATTCACGTACATTACCAAATTTTTCTCTTACAGCTGTATATTCAAGAACAAAAGACAGAGCGAAGGAATTTGCAAGTAAATATAATGTGGATACTACTTTTACAGACTTAGAATGCATGGCAAAAAGCGATGTAATTGATGCCGTTTACATTGCAAGCCCAAACTCATTTCATGCTGATCAAGCCATTCTTTTTATGAAACATGGCAAACATGTACTATGTGAAAAACCAATTTCCTCTCATACAAAAGAAGTAGAAACAATGATTCAGACTGCTAAAAAACATAATGTCGTTTTAATGGAAGCATTAAAATCTACGCTTCTTCCAAACTTCCAAACCATTCAAAATAACATACATAAGATTGGAAAAGTTCGACGTTATTTTGCAAGCTTCTGCCAATACTCTTCTCGATATGATGCTTACAAGGAAGGAACGATTCTAAATGCGTTTAATCCTGCTCTTTCAAATGGAGCATTAATGGATATTGGTGTGTATTGTATTTATCCAATGGTCGTGTTGTTTGGAGCACCCTCACATGTACAAGCTAATGCTTATCTTCTAGATTCTGGTGTAGATGGAGAAGGTAGCCTTCTATTAAAATATGCTGAGATGGATGCTATCATCATGTATTCTAAAATCACAAATTCATATGTACCTTCTGAAATTCAAGGTGAAAATGGCAGCATCATCATCGATAAAATTAGTTCCCCTACAAAAATAGAAATTCGTTACCATGATGGTCAGGTTGAAGATATTACAAAATCGCAATCAAATAAAACAATGTCCTATGAAACACAAGAGTTCATTAGATTGATTCAGCAAAATCAATTAGAATCCACTGTAAACTCTCATACTGCTTCTATGATTACTATAAAGATTATGGAAGAAGCTAGAAAACAGATTGGTCTTGTATTTCCAGCTGACTTAAGAAGATAATTTATATATTTAAAAAGGGGGATTTTCCATCTCCCCCCCCTTTTCATCTTAATTATGAGATTATTTTTCAGCCGATCGTCTTTAGTTTTTCACCAAAACCTTAAGCTCTTCCTCATATTCCGAAAGCGCCTCATCTAAAATTGTTAACCCATCATCAATCTGATCTCTATTTACAGAAAGTGGTGGAATCATTCGAATTACTTCACTTGCATTTCCACAGAAATAAAATAATACACCTTTTTTCAATGCAATATCTAATATTTTAAATAACCCTTCACCATTAGGTGTCCCTGTTTCTGGGTTAATAATTTCAATTCCAATCATTAATCCAACAGCACGAATACTTCCAATCATAGAATGTTTTTGTTTTAAGTCATACAACTTCTGAACTGCATAAGCCCCCATTTCTTTAGCATTTTCAATCAACTGTTCTTCTTTCATTACTTCAAGCGTTGCTAATGCCGCTGCACATGCAATTGGATTTCCTCCAAAAGTCGTACCATGCGTTCCTAAAGGCCACTGTTGCATCAGCTCTTTTGAAGCGACTGTTGCACTCAGAGGTAATCCTGACGCAATTCCTTTTGCAATTGCCATAATATCCGGTTTTACTCCAAATGTTTGTGCTGCAAACCATTCACCTGTACGGCCAAAACCTGTTTGTACTTCATCAAAGATTAATAGAATACCATGCTCATTACAAATTTCACGAATTTTCTTTAACCATCCTGTTGGCGGAACAACATATCCACCTTCTCCTAATACCGGCTCTACAATTACACATGCAACTTCTTCTGGTGTAACTTGATGGTTAAACAACGTTTCAAAGTCCTTTTCTAGTTTTTCCACACAATGTTGCTCTGGATCAACCCCTTCTGGACAATTTTTTATGTTCGCATATGGAATTTGATACGTTAGCCCATTAGGTTGCATAAACTTACGATATTTACTTTTTGAAGTTGTTACACTTAACGATCCCATTGACCTCCCATGAAAACATCCTAAAAAAGAAACAACATACGGCCTTTTCGTCACATATTTCGCTAACTTAATTGCTCCTTCAATCGCTTCTGTACCACTATTTGCAAAGAAGAAACAATCTAACTTAGGTGGTAATACCGTACTGAGTTCTTCCGCAAGACGTAAAATTGATTCATACATAATCACTCCGGATGGACCATGAGTCAGATTATCAGCACTATCCTTAATTGCTTGTACAACTTTTGGATGACGATGTCCGACATTCGTCGTTGCAATACCTGATGTAAAATCAAGATATTTCTTTCCATCTAGTCCAAAATAGTAACATCCTTCTTCTTTCACAACCGGTAAATTCGGATGATCTTTTGCCATACTTGGTGCTAGTAATTGCGGCATTCTTTCAATTAAATGATTCCAGTTTGTATTCATTTTGAATTCCTCCTTATAATTGTGCATCATTTTCTTATCGTGTATAAAAATCATTGATTCATTTGTTTATGCATCTATATCTACATTGGTATGCTGTTCTTTCCACTCCTCATATTTTTCAAATTCTGGAGACGTTAAATATGAAATGATGACAATTGATAAGATACTACACGCCATTCCATATAAAATTGGGTCTGTAGCCGAAAGTCCTTGTACGATTAACCCGCCTACCGTTACCGTTGCACTTAAAATAATCGAATAAAAGGCAGCTTTATCTGTTACACGTTTCCAAAACAATCCTAAAATAATCGGAAAGAACACTGAGCCAGATAAAATTGCATATGCAACATCTAATGCTACAATAACGTCCTGAATCCAGATAGCGCTCACTATTACAAATATTCCGATAATTAAAGTTACGATTCTCGACATTCGAATCATTGTTTTCTCACTCAATTCCTTAGATGAAGTCCCTTTTATAATGTCATTCACTATCAGCGTTGAAGATGCTAATAATGTCGCCGAAGCTGTCGACATTAGAGCTGAAACAACACTTGCAATAACAATCCCTAATAAGCCTGCTGGTAAAATTGTAATTGCCATTGTTATAAACGCACTTTGTGGATCACTTAAATTCGGGAAAACTACAGCCGCACACATACCAATGATACTGATTGCAACCGCATACAAAAGACAATATACCCCAGCACCAATCGTACCTTTTTTTGCAATTCCCACAGTCTTTGCCGTGAAAATTCGCTGCCATATGTCTTGCCCAATTAGTACTCCTAAACAATATAAGAGAAAGTACGAGAAAATCTTATCTCCGCCAATATTAGCGATTTCAAAATACCCATGTGGTAATGTTTCTTGCAAAGCAGCCCATCCTCCAGCCTTCTGTAAACTAAGAGGCAACATGATTGCAAATACTCCAATTGTCATTACAATAAACTGAAATATATCGGTCATCGTTACAGACCACATTCCGCCAAGTAGTGTATACATAACAACCACACTACCACCTAATAACATACAAAGTTTAATATCCCATCCCAGTAGTACATTCAATATCGTTCCCATTCCAATTACTTGCGTGACAGTAATCATCGTTACATATATAAAAGTAATCAATGAAGTAATCAATCTTGTTTGCGAATTAAAACGTAATCCCAGCAATTCACTGATTGTAATAATTTTAAATTTCGATACTTTTTTAACTAAAAATATTCCTAATAAAATAATTCCGATACCGATCATTGTAACAAGCCATATCCCTGAAATACCAAATTCATACCCTAATCTTGCTGTCCCGATTGTAGATGCCCCACCAAGGATTACTGCTGCTAAACAAGCAAGATACATTACTAAACCTAAACTACGACCAGCAACCATAAAATCTTCAGATGTTTTCGCTTTCCTCGCCCCTATAAAACCAATGCTAATAATTATGAAAAAGTAACCAACCATTAATAATATATCTACTGTATTCATAACATCCTCCTTTTCAATACATATTATTTTAGTCTTACTACATTACGTCGTTTTTGCATCGCTACAAGAGTGATCATTTCATATGCAATACTTGATGCTGCAATTGCCGTAATTTCTCCACTATCATACGCAGGCAACACTTCTACTAAATCGAATCCAACAATATGTAATCCATCTAACCCTTGCACAAGTTCAACTGCTTCAATCGTTGTAGGCCCACCAATTTCAGGCGTTCCTGTTCCAGGTGCATATGCAGGATCTATAAAATCAATATCAAATGAAACAAAAGTTACTGCATCCTTTACTCGTTCATGAATTCTCCGTAACACTTCTGCATATCCTATTTTCCGCACTTCCCTCATTGGAATCACTTCAAAACCTAAGCTTCTTGCATCTTCTATATCATTGGGCCCATACAAAGGACCACGCATTCCTATTTGAATAGAATGATCGACGTTAATGAGCCCTTCTTCAACCGCCCGTCGAAATGGAGTTCCATGCATATACTTTTCTCCGTAATAATGATCCCACGTATCACTATGAGAATCAAAATGAACAAGAGCTATGGGCCCAAATTGTTTTGCGAACGCTCTTAAATTTCCTAATGAAATAGAATGATCCCCACCTAATATAATAGGTGCAATCCCTTTTTCTAATAAAGGTGTTAAGCCTTCCACGATGTTGTCATATGTACGATGGATATTACCAGGTACAATATCTAAATCCCCATAATCTACGCCTGAACAATACTCAAAAATATCAATCGCTTGATCTGGATTATATGGGCGTAATAAACTTGAAAAATTCCGGATATGATTCGGTCCTAAACGGGCCCCTACACGATACGACTGCGCAGTATCAAAAGGAATTCCTAATACTGCAAAATCTACATTTTCAGTCGTATTTTTTTGTTCTAATCTCATAAATGTTTTCACTCCACAAAAACGAGGCGACATAGCAGAATCCTTAGGTCTATACATCTTCTCACTCCTACAAGTTAGTTTTCTATTATTTTAAGTTCCTCTTCCATTAATAGAATATCCTCTTGGGCTCATCAATTTACCCCCCACTTATTTCTCCTTTCCTTCCTCTTACATTTGAAAATAAGTATTTATATAGAAGGTAAATTTCCTCCTCCTTTGTACTGTTTATATATGCAAATAGCATGCCAATTTTAAATTCAAGAAAAAAATGGAGAAAATACTTTCTCCATCTTCTCGCCATTCATAACTTCAATTTATCTTATACTTCTTCAGCTTTCTTACTACAGAAGGCTGACTTATCGCTAAGTTCTCTGCTATTTTCACAGTCGTCTTATATTTTCTCTTAGCATCTAATAACACTTGTTTCTCTACCTTTTCTAGTATTTCCGTAAGAGTTTGAAGCTCGTTTACACCGAACTCAGCACTCAGATTATTTTTATAGTAATCTGGTATATTTTCAATCGTAATTAACTTGGAATAGGATGTAATTACGAGCCGTTCTATGATATTCATTAACTCTCTTACATTACCTTTCCATTTTTGTTGCAATAAAATTTGTATAACAGCTTGATCTAATTCTCTTTCTCGTTTATATTGCGTACAAAATTTATTCAAAAATAAATACATCAAATTTATAATATCTTTAGGACGCTCACGTAGTGGTGGAATCAAGATTGGTACAACAAATAAACGGAAGTATAAATCTTGTCTAAATTTCTTATTCACTACCAATTCTTCTAAATCACGATTTGTCGCAACAATAAGACGAAAATCCGCCTTTTTAAGTTTTGTTCCACCAACTCGATAAAATTGTCTTTCTTCAATTAACTTAAGAAGCTTTACTTGTTGGTCAAGTGAAAGCTCCCCTACTTCATCAAGAAATAAAGTTCCCCCGTGAGCTAGTTCGGCATATCCAAGTTTCCCAGTTTTTTTCGCTCCTGTAAAAGACCCTGCTTCATAGCCAAAAAATTCAGCTTCAAATAAAGAATCCGGGATAGCAGCACAATTCACTTCAATAAAAGGTCCATATTTTCTCGGACCCTTATCATGAATATAACGAGCGATAACTGTTTTTCCTACACCTGATTCTCCAAGCAAAACTGTATTTACATCCACTTCTGAAACTTGATGTATCGTCTCCATTGCTTTATACATAGCGGGATCATCGGCAATTAAACCTACTGATGTAATTTGTTCACGCAATGCTAATTGAGCTTCCTCTTTCACACGCTCTAGTTCCTCTTGCATATGATCTAAATACTTCTGAATTTCTATCAAGTCTGAAACATCATAAGAATAACTGACCACTCGATAGACTTCGCCTTCCTCATCAAATAAGGGGATGCCTGTTACTAGCAGTTTATTTCCTGTCTTTGTCAGCTGAACAACTGTAATTTTCTCTTTTTTTTGTATAATTAACGGCGTTACAATCGGTGTAATAATACCCGTTCTTTCCAATTCATAAATAGAAGCACCAATTAAATTTTCATACCTAATCCCATATCTATCAGCAGTAAATTGTGTCGCTTTTAGAATTGTTCCATTCGCATCTGTTACAATCAAATCATCCATTAAAGATTCCAATATCATTTCTGTTTCCGAAATAAATTCTGTATATAACAAATTTTTCACCACCTACAGAGATAGAAAATTCAGTCTATTCATTAATAAATAGTTTATTTGATTTTGTATAGGAATGTAAAGTATAAAGGGAAACTTTAATCAACCCTCACCAATCGGGCTTTTACAGACAGTTGATTTCCCACCTATCTGACTCGGTGCTCTCTGACTATTGAGGCGTGGGTCTTATCGCTCGTTAGTGCATGATAAAGTATGCCTCACATTATTTTTTCTACCATTTCATACAATAAGAAAAGCCCTCCAATTTTCATTACATAACTGGAGGGTTTTTCTATTCCATACCTTATCTACTTTCAACTGCAACCGAAACAATATGATCAATTTCTTTTAATGAACTATATAATTCAGTTGTATATAAATCTTCAGGTGCTGATATAACCATTTCTAATTGTTGAGATTCACTGTCAATATCTTTAATTTTCACGCGCTTCACTTGCATGTTTAAATTTTTAATTTGTTTAAAAATCCCATCTAATTCCCGGTGCTCTTTTACGATAATTTTAATTGCTACATCCTTTTGTCTTAAAGAATAAGGACCCGCAATCTTAACAAGGTGTGGCAGTACATTAATAGCCAATATAATCAAAATCATCGCCACGATTGCTTGTATATAAAAACCCGCGCCAATCGCGATCCCTAAAGCAGATGCTGCCCAAACCATTGATGCTGTTGTTAACCCTGAAATCACATCATTATTTCTTCTTAAAATTACACCCGCGCCAAGGAAACCAACGCCACTCACAATTTGAGCCGCTAAACGCATCGGATCCATATTCGTATGTCCTGGTGAAGAGTACACATTCACCGATTCAATTGAAACCATCGTAATTAAACAGCTCGCTACAGAAATGACCATACTTGTTTTCACACCAAGTGGTTTATTCTTTAACTGCCTATCAATTCCGATAAATAAACCTAAAAAGAGTGCCAAACCTAATTTGAGTAAAAATTCATATGTCATTTTTCATTCTCCTTACTTATATGATGTTCAACATGTCTTTTTTTAAACATCATTTTTCCACTTGAATACTAAACTATAACTCTTTTACAGCTTGAATTCCAGCATTTTCTATGTTAAAAAGCCGAAAAAACATAGAATCAAACTGTTTTTCCGGCTTCTATTCTTATATTATTTTGGTTTTTTTCATACACTATGTGTACACACAAACGGTCTATCTTTAAATTACATATGACTACAGCTTTATTTTTCTTCTTTAACCTTAATTTTCGCTTCTTTATAAAATGCTAGTTTTCCTTCGTTATACTCTTTTGTATACCCGTTAAACTTCTCTTTTTCTTTTTTCATTTCTTCCGTTAATGTATTTACTTCTTTCACTTTCTCGCTAATTTCTTTTAATTTTGTTTCTTTTACTTTTAATTTCGCATAAAGCTCTTTTTCAATCGCCATTGACTTCACATAACTTTCGTTCATTTTTTGAAAAGCATCATAACGATTTTTATAAGCTTCTTCTACTTTTTTCGCTTGTTTTTGTATTTTCTTATCTTCAATTTTCTCCACATTGCTTTGAACTGATTTCATTTCTTTTTGCGCTTTCTCTAATGCCTCTTTTTCATTTTTCAACAATTTTTCACGCTCGTCCACATTGGAAACTGCTTGATCTAGTTTTTGGACAACAGCCTCATTATGATCTTTTCCTTCTGTTATAATTTGAGCATATAATTCTTGTCCTTGTTTTTCCAGCGTCTCTAATTTCTTCGCATCTTCAAACAACGACTTTTCTTGTTTAGCTGCATTTTCAAATGCAACAAATAAATTTTCTTCTGGTTTTTCACCAAAACACCCTGATAATAATCCTACTGATAATGCTCCGACTAATGCTATTTTTTTATAACTCAACTTCTTTTCCTCCTATGTTACATACGTTTATCATGCCAGAAGTTCAATGGGAAGTGATCACTTTCATGATACGCTTCAAACTCATACCCTTTTTCTTTTAAACCTTTTATAATTGCCGGTACTGCTGCAACAGATTGCGGGTGAATATCATGCATTAAAATAACTTCTTTTGGATTCGTTGCACCTGCAATTACATTTTCAACAATTTTTGCTGAAGCGGCATCAACCGGCATCTTATTATATTTCCAATCTAAAGAGTCAATTGTCCAATCCCAAACTTTAAAGCCACCTTCAACTACTTTATTACGAAGCGCTTCATTTAAACCGGGCATAGAACCGTATGGAGGGCGCGTTAATTTAGGAGATTCTTCAATAATATTTGCGATTAAACCTTGATCTTCTTTCATTTCATTTACGTACTCGCCACTTGTATACAATTTTTTAAAATCATGTGTCATACTATGCATACCTACATAATGACCTTCTGCTTTCTCACGTTTTACTAAATCAGGATACTGCTTTACATTTGCACCAATTAAGAAAAATGTTGCCTTCGCACCATTTTGTTTTAATATATCTAGTAATTCAGCTGTATACTTTCCTGGTCCATCATCAAAAGTTAAGTATGCAACTTTTCTTACTTGACCATTGAATTGAACTGGTGCAGTTTTATTCATCTCCACTTTCGACTGTTCGCTTGCAAGTTGCACTGAATTTACTTGATCTGCTACTGCTCTAGCTGGTGATGTAATGGATTGAAACATAAAATACCCAACTGCGATCGCAACAATAGCCACGATTGTAACTACCATACTTTTTACATTAAATACATTTCCCATTCTATGAAATTCCTTTCCTTCTATTATTCTTACATGCACATTATATATATATATATATTTATTTTATTATATATGCAAACATTTTTAAATAACTACAATAGTATTTTAATACATATGTATCAAAAAAGGCTGGCTAAGCGCCAGCCTTTTACACTTAGTTTCGGACCGCTTTTGGTGCAACACCTAAATGTTCATTTAATTTTTTAGAAATATCCTGCACATTTTTTTCGTTTGGAATGTAGTAATAAATCCCACCTATACGTTTATCTGTGCCTTCTACTTGAATTTTCTCCATTTGCAAATCAGTTCCAGCCATATTTCTTGTAATAGAAAGCATATCATCAAATGTTAAGTTTGTTTTCATATTACTATCAACTGCATCTAAAAGAGAACCTAATTTACTAATGGATTGAACAGACATTGCTTTTTTCGCAATCGCTTCAATAACAAGTTGTTGTCTTTGGCCGCGCATTGCATCACTATCAATTTTACGCGTTCTCGCCAACGCTAGCGCCTGCTCTCCATTTAAATGTTGATAACCTTTTTCTAAATGAATCATACCTGCTTGGTCTTTACTATCTTGTTCTGTAAATGTAACTGGTACATCCACATCAATACCACCAAGGGAATCTACAATTTTCACGAAAGAATCAAAATTAAATTTCACATAGTAGTCAACCGGAACATTTAAAAATCTCTCAACTGTGTCCCGCGTACTTTCAACTCCTCCAAATACATGAGCATGCGTAATTTTATCCATTTTCTTTTTTGATGGGATATACACACGAGAATCACGCGGAATACTTACTAATTTTACTGATTTATCATCTTTATTGATTGTCGCTAATAGTAGTGCATCTGTTCGAACAGCTTCTCCATATTGACTCTTTCGAATATCGCTTCCATCAACACCCATAATCAACACAGAAATATTATCTTTTAACGGTTCAACTTCTTTATCACGTTTAGTCGATTTTTCAATTTGAGCATATGCATCACTAACGACTGCTTTTGCTTTATTATATAAAAACGAACCATATCCTACTCCTCCAAAAATGAGCAAGAATAATGGAATCAAAATGAACCACTTCACAGATTTTCTTTTAGAACGTTTCTTTTTACTTCTTGTATTTTGTTCTATTTCAGAGCCCATGGCTATTCCCCTCTCTTTCTCTTTTCCTAGTATACTCCATGTTTATCAATCTTCATATTGAATTTCATTTCATTCACCTTACATTTTTGTAAGGTTTCATTGTAAAGAAGTAAAATCAATATGTATATCATTTCACATTATACTCTTGTGTTTTATTTTAACAAGTCACTAAATAACACTTGCAAAAATTTCGCATTTTTCAACATTTGGACAAAAAGACCGCCAGTTAGAACTTTCATTGCACAACTAGCGGAAGTTTTCTACATTTATGTTTTATTTTTCATTCACTTCAGGTTTATAAACCATTTTCTGACCTTCATCAAAAATAACAGCCGATTTTGCTGGTACTTTTGTATCTTCTATTTTCACATCTTGGTCAGAGAAGTTTACAATTACTTTTACGTCTTTACCATAGGAAGTTGTTTGCACAAGTTTGTCTTTTGAAAGATATGCAAAGTTCGTCATTTCTTCTTTTACTGCTTTTTTATGGAATGTTTCCCATGTTTTTAAATGACGCGTAATTTCATTTTTATGCTCCTTCCATTCCACTTCATCTAAGTGATATAAAGGTGGAACGTTATATAATAGTTCATATAACATACGATTTCCGACTTCATCTTTCACCTTCAAGCTGCCCCATTCCCAATGATGAGTTGTAATGACAGAGTCATTGTACACTAATTTATATAAAGGAATTGAATACACGGGATTTAAATATACTTGCTTATATTCTTCTTTCACTGGTACTTGTTTTGCGTACTTTTCTGGAACGTTTTGATTTGGCGACCAGTAACCTCCTACATAATATGGGCTTGTCTTATTCTTTCTCATATCTTCATCAGCCCATTTAATAACAGGTGTTTCAATACCATGTGCAAAAGCGATTACTTGACTTGCAAAATCATTTCCACCTTCAGAGCCAACAACCATACTTTTTTCTTTCGCGATATAATCCATTCGTGCTAAACGAGCTTTTAAATCTTGTTCTTGTGTTGTAATATGTTTTGGAGAATAATCATCATAAATTTCACCTGTGGCATCACAATCAATAAACCATGAATTAAATGGGGTACCATTATTTAATATGCCATTAACACGATCTTTCACACTTGGTAAGGATAATGTCGGATTTAATTTACGACCTCTTCCTAAAAAGCCCTGTATTTTCTCACCATTCTTTTTTGCAACCGTTGCATCTTCAAATAGTGAAGGGTCTTTAAAAGAAGCTGTATTCCAATTTTTATCGCCTTTTTCATGAATCGAATGATAAGAATCATATGGACCAACTAAATAGCCCATTTTCTCGGCCTGCTTCACAAATTCTGGTTGAATGAATCCTTGCTCCCAGTTCGGCAGTCCAATCCACGCATGACCAATACCTGCTTCATTCATCTCTTTTAATATATTTGTTCCATCTGCACTCCCCCATGTTTCAACATTCTCCACTGCATCACCAAGTGCCGATTTTAACAAATGTTTATTTAAGCCATACAATTCCGTTTCAGTTAAGTGATCTATACCTTTTTTCAATAATCGATTTGCTTCATCATCAATTTTCGGAAAAATATCTTCTTTGTAAAACTCCTTCATTTCTAATACTTCGTTTATATAGCGTAGAACAACATTTTTTTGATACTTATCAATAAAATCTTGCTTATTAATTTGATCAAACACATGTAATTCGCCAGGCTCTTTACTATATTTTTGAATTAGTTCTTTTACCCATCCAAATATAGGACTACCGATTTGTTGTCTGAATTTTGGCCAATCTACATTACTTTGTGCTAAAGCATTTTGATTCCAAAAATAAAAATGAGCTGCTCCATATAATTTTTCAACTTCTTTATTTTGTTTTGCTTTCTCTTGTAATGTTTTAAATTCGCCTTTCTCTACAATATTGTTCTTATATAATTTCGCGATACTCACCGCATCATTATCAGTCACATACAGTTGAAAACTATACGATTTATTTTTGTTAACACTTGAAAACTCATGAGTAAAATCAAATCGAATTTTCGGATCAGAATGGAATTTCACTTCGTTATTAAACATGTTGTCTACAACAAATATCATAGAATACTTAGAACCGTTTAAAGCGAAAAATTTCATTGAAAATGACTCCGCAAATGAATACGTTTCACCATTTAAAAAGTTCTTCCAGTCCTCATTATCGCTCGGAATATTTTTACCTTCCCATAAAGGAAGAGTATAATTATCAGCTTGTACTTTTGGCCAAGTAAAGCTTTCTGCACCCGTGGACTCAATCTCAATATTCACATGATCTTCTTGCTTTTCTAAATTCACTTTCACCTTCTGATCTGGATATTCCCACGATGTATGTGTATCATCTTTTTTCAATTTCGATACTTTCATTTTCGGTAAAGGTTGTGATACTTGTTCCTTCACACCATCATGTTCAACTGTTAAAGTAAACGTTTCTGGATTCACCTCATACGTAAAATCCTTATATGTTACTTTTTTTGTTTTAAATTCATGTAAAACATTTTTTTGTTTCCAATCGCAGCCCGTCAAAGACGTAATCGTCATTGTTGTAAGAAGACATATTGTCATCATTTTTTTCATCTTCTGCACCTCCACCACTGAATATACAGGTGGTTTGTTACAGGAATGTGGCAAATCCTAACGATTCGCTCAATGCAAAAATATTTTCATATTGTCCAAGCACCCCTTTCTAGCAATGAATACAATAGACTAAAACTAAAAGGAGCGTATATAAATGTCATATTACAGTGACAAGAAGTATCGTCATCATAAATCTGACGAGCATATTTGCAATTCAGAAAAACATGATAAACATTGCTATGATTATAAAAAATGTGAGAAAAAAGGAAAGTTAGTCGATTTTGATTATAAAAATTTAAGTCCCATAGCTGACCCTAATTTAGATGATATCCCAATCATCTCTCCTCTAAATGTACAATCTCCTTTTTCAATTGCCGCTGTTACATTACACAATGTAAAAAAAGGGAATGCTGTATGGTTAAATGCACTCTACCACATCGATAATGACACTATAAGCGGTACCGTTAGAACAGCAGATATCGTTACTGCTATTTATAAAAATAGCGTAGCTGAAAGTAATCTTATTTGGCGCTCAATAGTAGAGATTGATGCTCCTGAGGGAGATGATGTTTCACAAATCATTGCACAATTTGTTGATAAAATTACAGCTACTTCCCCAACTGTAACCTATATCTTGACTGCACAGTTGGGCCCACAGACTCCAAATGCAGTAGCTGGAGTAGCTGGACCAATTACATTTACTGCTTCAGAAATTACTTTTTAAATTTATTCTTACTATTGCATAATCAGCAAATCCCTAAACAAAAAATGACTACAGCACTTTTTCACACGTGCTGTAGTCATTTTTTTAACTATTAATATACTACTTGCAACCATATACAATGTATGGACTTTCTTATGCATATTACAATTTATCCACACAAATATCTGCCTCACTTTTTACAACTACTCCCTCATGATCAATATCCAGTTCACAAACCTGAAGTGCCGGAAACACTTTCCCTAACTGTTCAGCAATATCTCGACGTTTTTCATACGGAGTTAAAATAAAAACAGAAGGTCCTGCACCACTAAGTGCTGTCCCATATGCTCCAAACCTTTTTGCATATTCGCGAATAGAAGACAAGAGTGGAACAAGCTGCGAACGATACGGTTCATGAAATCGGTCTCTCTCCATCATTTCCCCAACAACATTCCACTTTTTTTGACATAATGCTCCTACTAATACATTACTTATTGCGCTTGCACGCACAGCATCATGAAATGAAAGTATTTCGGGTAATACAGAGCGACTTTTATTTGTATCTAATTCCTCGTTTGGAATAAGTGAGATGACTCCCAATTCTTTACTCTCTACCCTTACAACAGATACATAATTCCCATCCATTGCGCCAATGACTGTACCCCCCAAAATAGAAGCCGCTACATTATCTGGATGCCCCTCAAAGCTTGTAGCAAGGTGAATTTTTTCATCTGTTGTTAAATGTAATTCACCCAGTTGATTTGCAAGTTCTATTCCCGCTACAATGGCCGACGCACTACTCCCTAATCCTCTTGTAAGTGGGATATTACTAGTAACTTCTATTATATAAGGCGTTAAAGACGGGCATACTTTACGTGCCGTGCTTACAATTAAGTTTTTTTCATCATTTGGGATTGAAGAATCAAATGAATGTTTTACATGCCAATGAGTGGACTTTTCTTTTACGGCTACTTCCAAATATAATGATAACGCTATTCCAACAGAGTCAAAACCAGGACCTACATTTGCTGTACTAGCTGGAACACGAACTTTAAATGGAATCACGACACAATCACTCCTTTAATATGTTCTTTTATTTGTTCCAAATCATTTGAAACACTTGCAATCTCCAAATGATTAGAAGCAATAGCAATATCAGGGTCTTTTAAACCATTTCCTGTTAATACAGCAACAACAGTCTCCCCTTTTTGAATTTTTCCTGCTTGAACATGTTTAATTACACCTGCTAGAGAAGCATTTGATCCTGGTTCTGCAAAAACCCCCTCTGTTCTCGCTAATAACCGATAAGCTTTTAAGATTTCTTCATCTGTCACCATATCAATTTCACCATTTGATTGCTCCGCTGCTTCTACAGCATAGGACCAGCTCGCTGGATTACCAATACGAATCGCAGTTGCGACTGTTTCTGGTGACTCAATGACATGTCCTTTCACAATTGCAGCTGCTCCTTCTGCTTCAAAACCATGAATTCTTGGCTTTTTAAATCCCTTTTCTTTTTCATACTCACAGAAACCTTTCCAATATGCTGTAATATTCCCTGCATTTCCAACTGGAATGGCAAGAACATCTGGTGCTTTTTGCAGCTGATCACAAATTTCAATTGCAGCTGTTTTTTGACCTTCAATTCGATATGGATTCACCGAGTTTACTAATGTGATTGGTTCCTCCGAAGCAATTTGACGTACAGCTCGAAGTGCGTCGTCAAAGTTTCCTTCTATTGAAATAATCTCCGCTCCATATGCGACCGCTTGCGCTAATTTCCCATGCGCAATTTTCCCTTCTGGTATCACAACAATACACTTCATCCCAAGGCGAGCAGAATATGCTGCTGCCGATGCTGATGTATTGCCTGTTGAAGCACAAATGATTGCTTGTGATCCTTCTTCTTTTGCTTTCGCTACGGCCATTACCATTCCTCTATCTTTAAAAGATCCTGTTGGATTAGCACCTTCATATTTTCCATATAAATGAATTCCTAATTCTTTAGAAATATTTAGAAGTGGAATAAGTGGTGTATTTCCTTCCATCAAGCTTACATCTGGTGTATGATCATTCACTGGTAAATAAGAAGCGTATTGCTTTAATAATCCTTTATACATATTGTTTCTCCTCCTCAATGGCGTAATAACTCTTGACTTCATTCGCTACACTCTCTATTGACGCTAAAACTTTTTCAAACTGATATTTTGAAGTTTGATGCGTCACAATCACAATTTCCGCAAGCTCTTGATTTAGTGGTAATTGCATAATTTCTTCTAGGCTAATCGATTCATTAACGAAACATTCTGTGATTTTTTGAAACATTCCCGGTTCATCCCATAGTAAAATACGTAAAAAGTATTTCGAAACAACTTCTTCATCTTGTTTTAATGTATAAGGTACTGACTCTTTTCGTACATCTTGACTTTTCATTACTTGATTCATATTTTTAACGATTGAAATAATATCACTCACTACCGCAGATCCTGTTGGTAATTTCCCAGCCCCTGGCCCATAAAACATCACTTCTCCAACAGCATGTCCGTGTACATATACAGCGTTAAATTCGTTGTTCACATTAGATAGTGGGTGATCGATCGGTAATAAAGTAGGCGCTACACTTAAGTTAATAGCCGAACCTTGCTTCTCAGCTTTCCCAACCAGTTTCATAGTAAAACCTAATTTCTTAGCCATTTCTAAATCTTCTTTTTCTACATTTCGAATACCTCGAACACGTACATCATCTAAAGAAACATTCATTGAAAATCCTAAGTT
This sequence comes from Bacillus cereus, assembly GCF_002561295.1. GTDB lineage: Bacteria > Bacillota > Bacilli > Bacillales > Bacillaceae_G > Bacillus_A > Bacillus_A cereus_S. Next base: position 106,555 of record NZ_NTUG01000034.1, on the reverse strand, counting down.
TGCTAGAATAGCCACCTTTCGCGCAGCATCTAATCCATCTACATCTGCTGATGGGTCTGATTCAGCAAAGCCTAGCTTTTGCGCTTCTTGCAGTGCCTGTTCATATGACCAGCCATTTTGACTCATTTTTGTTAATATATAATTTGTTGTGCCATTTACAATTCCCATAATCTTTTCTATATGATCAGAAGCTAAGCCATCTGCTAGTCCTCTTAAAATTGGAATTCCTCCAGCTACGCTCGCTTCATAATACAACTGACGGCCATTTGCATTAGCTAATTTTAACAATTCATTCCCATGTACAGCCATTAAATCTTTGTTTGCAGTTACGACATGTTTTTTATTGCGTAACGCCCTAACAATAGCCTGTTTTGCTTCTTGAATTCCCCCTATCACCTCTACTACGATATCAATATCGGAATCTTCTAGAATTTCATTCGCATCACTTGTTATCAAGATTCCATCAATTGAAACATCACGTTCTTTTTCTACATCACGTACTGCCACCGCTTTTACTTTTACTTCATATCCTGTATCAAGACTGATTTTCTCCTTATGCTCTTCCAAAATATGAACGACACCGCTCCCTACTGTTCCAAGTCCTAATACTCCAACATGTACTACATTTCTCATTTTTAAATCTCCTCCTATTTTTTAAAATACTTGATAATTAACTTTTTCCTATTTGCGCAGTCAATGGTGGTTCTCGTTCGAATCAATTGTTTCACTCCAACTGCACCTCCCTTCAATTCAGCAATAAATTTTATAAAAAAAACACACTCATCCCTAAAAAAGGGACGAATGTGTTTTCGTGGTTCCACCCTTGTTCCAATTCAAATATACTTTCATTTTGAATTGCTCAAGTTCAGATAACGGCTGAGACCGCCAATAATTACTAGATTACTCGTTCACTATCGGAGTTCAAAGGTGGTAAGTTTATTTCTCGTGTTAGGAAGCTCACAGCCCTTGGCTTCCCTCTCTGTAAACCGTAAAAATAATCTCATGTCCTTATCATTACTTTTCGTTCATGTCTATTTGTTTATTCATTATACGCACATAAGCTACAAAATCAAGGGGTATTTTTATTTTTCTAAATCTTCAAACTTAAACCCCATAAAAAAACACACTCATCCCTAGTAAAGGGACGAATGTGTTTTTCGTGGTTCCACCCTTGTTCCAATCCAAATATACCACTCATTTTGAATTGCTCAAGTTCAGGTAACGGCTGAGACCGCCAATAATTACTAGATTACTCGTTCACTACCGGAGTTCAAAGGTGGTAAGTTTATTTCTCGTGTTAGGAAGCTCACAGCCCTCGGCTTCCCTCTCTGCAAACCGTAAAAATAATCTCGTGTCCTTATCATTACTTTTCGTTCATGTCTATTTGTTAAATTATTATAATTACGACAATTCTAAAAAGCAAGCCCATTTTTAGGAAAGACATTTATATATTCTTTTCTCCACAAGATAATTACACTTTTGTATTTTATTTTAAGATAGTAATTCAGACTACTAAAAAAATGATTAAACCTGTATACTCCTCTTTTAAAACTAGAATCCACATAAAATCATCAACTCAAATAACCATAATTCCAGTTTGGAACACTTCTCCCTAAAAAAGTAAACACCCTTTAACTCTCTAAAACATAAATTATATCTATATATTTTATCAACCCATGTAGTATCCAAATTTTTAATACAATCTTTTTGTATAACTTTCTTCTAACGAACGTGCAACTTCTTCTTCATTTGCGTTCACTTTAGCATGTTCGACAAGCATTTTTGCCGCTGATGGTAATGCTTCTTTTTCTAACCAAGAATCTGGATCCCACAACTTAGACCTTATAAACGCTTTTGCACAATGAATAAAACACTCTTCCACTTCCACAACAATACCAAGCAACGGACTACGACCATTTACTTGCATCTTTTCTAATATTTTTTCATCGTTTGTAATAGCTGCACGCCCGTTTATTCGTAAAGATTCTCCAAGTCCCGGGATAAAAAAGATAAGCCCCACTTTTGGGTTAGATAAAATATTAAGGATCGAATCAACTCGGCGATTTCCCGGTCTTTCCGGAATGACGATTTGATTTTCATTTAAAACATGTACAAATCCAGGTGCATCTCCTCTTGGCGAAGCATCACAATGACCAAGCTGATCTGAAGTAGACATTACAAGAAATGGAGATTTAGATAGATAATCAAGGCAATGATGGTCAAGAGATGGAATCACTTTCTTCACCGCACGCTCACTTGGATCTCCTACAATAAGACGTAACTCTTCTTCCGTTGTAATGAAAGAATTTATTTTTGTTTCCTCCAATCCCATTCAATATACACCCCTTACTTTTCTTTATTTTCTCAAAATTACATACAATTATTGTATACTAAACTATATAGAAAGGGGAATGTAAATGACAGAATGGTTAACGATATTTGATACAGCAGGAAACAATATTGGCAAAAAACTTCGTGATGATGTACATCGTGATGGTGATTGGCACGAAACATTCCATTGCTGGTTTGTGGAAAAAGAAAATGAAGATATTTCGTTATACTTCCAATTACGAGCTAAAAACAAGAAAGATTTCCCAGGAAAATGGGACATTACATCTGCTGGACATATTATGCATGGTGAAGATGTACGAATAGGCGGCCTTCGCGAAATTGAAGAGGAATTGGGCCTATCCTTTCAAACTACTAATCTAGAATACAAAGGCATCTTTAAAATCAATCATGAAATCCCACACTTCATTGACCGTGAAATGTGTCATATGTATTTTCATGCCGTTACAAAATCACTTCCGTTTGCACCAGGTGAGGAAGTAGAAGATGTAATGAAAATAAATGCGACTTCTTTCTTACAACTGTTAAAAGGGGAAATTCCCTCTACAACAGGCATTCCGGTTATAAACAAAAATGCTAAACCGATTACAATAACATTTGAAGATATCTATCCATATGAACTTGAATATTATAAATTCGTTATAGAAAAAGGACGAGATCTATTACATAACAACAATTTGTAACTCTTGATTGACTCCTAACTGAAATAGCATAGGAGTCAGTCAGCGTTTTTTAATAACAAGATTTATATGCGATTTTCATTATTTCTCCAGCACTTTTAATTTATTCTCCACCCGTATAAATAAACAAATGAGGAATACTATCATAAGCCCTAAAATAACAATCATTGTATGCGGATATCTAAATAATATCCCTATTAAACTTCCTATTAAAATCATTAAAAATCCATTTTGTTTCATAACTTCAGCGCTATATTGATTTCCAGCATCCCATAACTCTTTATTTTTCATTGATCGTTTTGTTCGATACCCGTATACTGCGTTTATATCTGTTGGTGGATTTTTTTGCAATACGAGTGCAGCTAGTATAAATATAATACCGATTAATACGCTCATTCCTATATTTATAAATGCATATTCCATCTTATCACCCCACATCGTTCCAAATACATTTGGAAGTTTATACCTTTATGATACACCTAAAAGCAATCACAAGCCTATATTTTCTATAACAAAAAAATACACCATTCTTATAAAATGATGTGCAATCTGAATATATTATTTTATATTTATTTTCTCTGTTTCGATGTTTGAAACATACTAGGCAACGTCACAAATCGTGCCCCTTTCGCTTTCAGTTCAGGAATAATTCGATCTAATGATTCTACGGACCCTTGCAAATTCCCTCCTGGCGTAGAGTGTTGTAATATAACACTTCCTGGAAATGCATTTCCTAATACAGTATTGGTAATCTTTTCTGCGTTTACCCCTTTCCAATCAACTGTATCTACACTCCACTGTACAATCATAAAGTTTTGCTCTGTAGCCCATCCCAGCTGTGTTTCACGTATTTCACCATAAGGTGGCCGAATGAACTTTGGTGCATACCCTACCAAACGCTTTAATATCTCTTCGGTTTTTACAATTTGATTCCGATATTCTTCATCACTCACTTTAGCTAAATTAGGATGATTGTACGTATGATTCCCAATAATATGACCCTCATTTGCAATTCTCTTTACTACACTCGGATACCTTTCTGCATTTTCACCTAAAAGAAAAAAGGTACCTTTCACGCCATAATGTTTTAACTTATCCAATATTTTCGGGGTAAATACAAGGTCTGGTCCATCATCAAATGTAAGAGCAACCTCAGCCTTATTATATGGACCAGAAAATGCATAAGCGTATTTTTCAACCCATGAAAACGGAGTCCAAGAGCCTCGAGCCTCCTCCCCACTTTGCACTTCGTTACCTAAACCAACATTTGATAAATTATGGATCGAACTAGGATAATTTTGATAATAAAAAGGATCTGAATACGGTATATAAGAATACGGAGTATAAAAAGGAATATTACGTTCTAGATTCCACTGAAAAGGACTAAACATTTCAGATGGATAAAAATAGTACATGATAAAAACCTCCCTTATATTTTATATGTCGTTCATTCGAATTTTGTTAGAAAGGTCCATATTCACAAACAGAAATAAGACCGTCCCACCTTTGGAACGATCTTAATTTCCCTTCTATCTAAACACTTAATAAATTTTTTTACTATCTTTCGGCATAGACTTCACATGATTTAAGTAACTTGTCACTCTAGCATCATCATCTTGTGGATATTCGTAACCAAAATAGCTAGCAATTCCGATTGCAATTTTCCTAAATAAATCTTCCATTACAAAAAATGACTTCCAAATATTTTCATACTCCGCGTTTGAGAATGTATCCATATATTGTTTCCATATGTTATTCTCAAGATATTGTTCAAAATACTTCCCAAACTTTCCTGCGCTTACTGTAAAATTTGTTTTTATCCCTATATGCCACTCAAGCATTTTTATTAACATGTCTCGAACAGGTCCTTCAAGCATCCCTTTTACATAAGGAAGTTCCTTTCTCCACAATCCTTTTGCTACATTTGTACTGCACCACCAAAACTCATTACAGCAATCCGCAAATTCTTTTTCGCTGGGTCTTTTTATAAGATAATCTGCATCACTTGCTGGTGGAAACGGTTCAATACAGCCATCTTTATCTAGAAGAAGGACCCTTAAGCTATCCCTATCAAGAGATTCATTTACTAATGAAACTGGAACTAAAGTCAAATCGATGCGATTCCCGTCTATAAACTGCATCAAATAAGGAAACATTCCATCCTTTTCAGGTGGAATTAACGTACTTTCTTCTGGCATTTGTATAATCATTCTTTCTCCAAATCTATTGATCCAGCTGTGATCAGATGTGAATGATTTTATATCTTTCACAACATATAAAATATCGTAATCTTGAAAGCAATCTTTCTTCACATTTGGATTTACACGAGAACCATTCATAATAACTGCACGAATACGTTCATCATCTCTCGCTGTATGTAATATTAAATCCATCATTTCTTTTTCGTTTCTCATATTTTTTAACACCCTCCAAATTTTATTCATCTACTGTACTGCATTTATTTTGGGGGAGCACGAGAAGAATTACCTGTATTCCATACACGTTATAACATATCAAACATTTTTTTCATTTTTCTCCTCCTATTTCTTCATACCTTTTAATTTAGCTCTGTTAAAAGTTAGTGTTGATAATTATAATCATAAATGTCCTTCTTTACTTCACCTTATTAAAGTTATATAAATCTCCATCATCAAATCCTGTCGCAAGCGCAACATCTTTAGCAAATTTCCCTGGATTATTTAGTACATATGTATTCACAAACATAATAGTTGAAGCAATCGTTAAAAATGTTCCTAATACGAGGTTGTTCTCTAACACCCCATACAAATTTTTATAAAGCGTTATACTTTGGGATGTGTCCTCCGGAAAATAATCATTATTACTTGCCCAGCCTTCATCATCGCTATGCCATTCATTTGAGCCGGAAATATATAATTGAATGCTACTTTCAGTCTCATACAACCCGAAGTTAATCGCTATTATATCCTCTTGTGGCTTTTCTTTATCAAGTAAGTCATTTAACCATTCTTCAAATTGATGATAGCTAATTTCAAGTGTAGCTCTATAACTATCAAAATTAAAGACATTTTCAATACTTGCCACATTTGTTTCTAGCTTCTCTTTGCCATTACTTAATGTGGGTGTATTCTTAATAAAATAATTTAATAACAAATCTATTTGTTCTAAGTTACTCACAAACTCACCTCTTTTTCAGAGTTCCTCTTCTATAATTCAAACACTTTCCTCTTATTATAAATCAAAAAATTCAGAATTAAAAAGAAACAAAAAAAGATTTGGCTTTAAACCAAATCTTTTTACACATATGTAATTTCTTACGGATTAGTAGACCAAAGACCAGCAGATTTAATAAATGTACGTTTATTTAATTTCAGCTGCGCCACGATAAACTCTGCAATATCTTCCGCTTGCATCACTTTATCTGGATTACCATCTGTTAATCCTAAATCAACTGCCATATCCGTTGCAACTGTACTTGGCGTTAAGGCCGTTACACGAATGTTATGTTTACGTACTTCCATCGCTAACGATTCTGTTAAACCAAGAACACCAAATTTTGAAGCACTGTATGCACTTGTTACTGGTGCACCTTTTTGTCCTGCTGTAGATGAGATGTTAATGATGTCACCAGACTGTTGTTCAATCATATTTGGTAATGCAGCGCGAGTTGCATAGTATACACCCATTAAATTGACTTGGATAATCTTTTCCCAATCAGCAACTTCTAGTTCTAAAAATTTGCCGAACTTAGAAATACCCGCATTATTAATTAAAATATCAATAGACCCTAATCCGTCTTTTAATGTTTCAATAGCAGTAGTAACTTCTTCATATGAAGATACGTCAGCAGTAGCAATAACAGCTTTTACACCTTCTGCCTCTACTTCTTTCGCAACTGCTTTTAAGTTCTCTTCAGAACGCGCTAAAAGACCAACATTTACGCCTTCTTTTGCTAAAGCAATTGCTACAGCACGGCCAATTCCTCTTCCTGCTCCTGTAATTAATGCATTTTTCCCTTGTAATAATTCTGCCAAATATAACACTCCTCAATCACTCTATATTACTTTCTTCTATCATGAATTCTATCTGCATTTAATTTGAAATGCAATTATGCACTTTGATGTGCGTAGGTTACTTGTAAGTAACTACTTTGTACAATTCACAAATTACATATACCAGTTTTAGATAACGTATCCTTCTTGTTTTTGATATATAATCAGCTTATCAACATAGTTGTGAGTATGGAAACCGTTCTTTTAAAGAATAAATCTTTTATAAATAGGACATGCCCTATTTATAAAAGATTGTTTTTCCTGAACTTAACCATCTATCGTTTAATTTATTAATTTACTATCAGGAATTGAAATAATAAACTCAGTTCCATCTCCAACCACACTCTCTACCTGTATCTCCCCCTGGTGAAGATCAATCACTTTTTTCACAATGGCCAAACCTAAACCACTACCTCCAAATGCACGATTTCTTGATGAATCCGCTTTATAGAAACGTTCAAAAATGTGCCCTCTTTGTTCTTCTGAAATTCCAATGCCTGTATCACGAATACGAACTTCAGCCTGTTCACCATTTCGCATCAATTGAATCGTAATTGTTCCGCCATTTGGAGTGAATTTTATACTATTGTTCAGTAAGTTTATCCATACTTGGCTCATACTTTCTTCATCTGCAGTGATATACATTTTCTCTAGAGATAATTCTAACTCAATTTCCTTTTCACTCCAAAGCGGTTCACAATTTAGCACAATTTGCTTTAATTGTTGGTCTAATCGATACGTTACTCGCTCTGGTACATATTCTTCAGATTCTAACAGTGTTAATTTAAGTAAATTATGGCTAAGCTTAGATAGTCTTGTTGTCTCCGTTTCAATGATCGTTAGATAATGTTTTCTCTTTTCATCTGTTAAGTAATCATCTTGGAGTGCAAGTGCAAAACCTTTAATGGATGTTAGCGGTGATTGGATTTCATGAGACACGTTCGATACAAACTCTTGCCTCATTCTTTCCATTGTATTTAATTCGTCTGCCATTTCATTAATACTTTTCACAAGGACCCCGATTTCTCCATCATACTGCTCTTCATTCCTTATTTTCACAGAAAAATCACCTTTTGTAATTTTCTTTATCGGTTCAATAATAGACCAAACCATCGCTTCTCGCTTTGGCCTCATCAAAATACCAATTAACATACTAATAAGAACAACAAATAAAAAGCCAAGTATATCACTAATAAGAAACGTAACAAAAGGTGATACTTCGATTTCAAGAGCACGTAGCACATTAGATGATATAAAAAATGCAATTGACCACATAACAATGAGGGTAGAAAGTATTCCTATAATGCTCCCTGTTACCTTCCAAAATTTCCGTCTACTCATTGCTGTACCTCTAATCGATAAGCTAATCCTCGAATTGTTTTAATCGCAAAACTAGCTGTTTCTTTTTGAAATTTTTCCCGCAAACGATTAATATGAACATCTAACGTACGTTCATTTCCTTCAAAATCATAACCCCACACTTCCTCAATCAATTGCTCTCTCGAACATGTTCTCCCTATCTTTGAACCTAGCATAAATAATAGTTCAAATTCTTTTAATGGTAATATGATAACTTGTTCTCCAACGGTTACCTCAAAAGTTTTACGGTTTAATAACACATTACCTACTTGAATAGATTGTGATACAGTAATTTGATATCGTTTCAGCAACGCCTTTACCCTTACAACCAATTCTAATGGATCAAAGGGTTTCACAAGATAATCATCTGTCCCCAACTGGAATCCTTTCACCTTTTGAGAAGTTTCTCCTTTTGCAGTAAGCATAAGAAGTGGAATATCATAATACCTTCTTAATTCATAACATAATTCCCAGCCATCCATATTCGGCATCATAATATCAAGTATAACCATATCTATTTTCACTTCTGCTATTTTGCCAAGGGCATCTATCCCATCAATTGCCTCGTATGTTTGAAAACCTTCTCGTTCCAAAAATACAGCAACGAGTTCTCTAATATGCGGGTCATCATCTACTATTAAAATTTTCGGCACCAAATTATCACCTCTTCTCTTTTATGATGAAGAAGCAGCGAAGTAAAAAATGCCCCCACTGCTTCAAAATCCAATACTACAATCATTTTATCCCGTAGTAACAGGCAGTAATACTCCCGCCTCAAAATTCGGCGAAAACAATGTCCAGCTCTAGCGGCTAAAATCTCCAGCCATTTCGTTCAACTACTAATCAGCGTGGATGAAGCCTCCACTGGTTAAAGTTTCACTTTATATTGCACCTTCTTTAATTTTCAATTGCTGCGTTGCAAATTCTCGGTACATATTATGAGAACGTAACAATTCATCATGTGAGCCGCTTCCTGTAAGTTTCCCTTTTTCAATAAAGATAATTTTGTCTGCATCTACAACAGTAGACAGCCGATGTGCAATCACTAAAGTCGTTCTTCCTTTCATTAAGTTATTTAACGCTTTTTGAACAACAGATTCTGATTTACTATCAAGACTAGAGGTCGCTTCATCTAACATTAAAATCTGAGGGTCTCGAAGCAACGCACGAGCAATTGCAATTCGTTGTCTTTGGCCTCCAGATAACTTCACACCACGCTCTCCTACTTCTGTGTCGTACCCTTTTGGTAAATCATCGATAAACGCATCGACATATGCCATTGCTGATACACGTTGTATTTCTGCATCACTTACTTCTCCTTCAACTCCATAACAAATATTATCTCGAATTGTTCCATCAATTAACGGACTATCTTGTGAAACATATCCAATTTGACGTCGCCACGATTGTAATGAATATGTTGAAATAGGATCTTCCCCTAATTTTATTACACCACTTGTTGGTTCATAAAAACGTTCTAGTAAAGAAAACAATGTCGTTTTCCCACTACCACTTGGTCCTACAATAGCAGTCACTTTTCCTGATTCAATTGTAAAATGAATATTTTGTAGTACCTTTTCTTCCTCGTTATACTCAAAATCTACATTTTCAATCAAAATAGATTGCTTCGCATTTGTAACATGAACACCATCTATATGATTTTCAACTTCATACTCTAAAATAGTCTGAATACGTTCCGTTGCACCAATTGCCTTTTGAAATTGTGTAAAGAACATAGAAAGTTGACTCATAGGCATAATAATTTGTACTAAATATAAAATAAATGCCACAAGTTCCCCGGTTGTTAGGGCACCACTAGAAACACGCATTCCACCATATCCTACAATAATAACAAGTAACGCCATTAAAACAAATGACATAACTGGTGTAATAAGAGCCTGAACCTTTCCTTCTTTCAAACCAAATTGTAATAACTTTTGAATTCCTTTATTACCATTTTCATATTCTCTTGATTCTGTATTTGAAGATTTCACCAAACGTATTTCGGATAATACTTGGTTTAATACACTTGTAAAAGAAGCTGTCTCATCTTGCAATGTTTTAGAAATTTTATACATCATTCTTCCAAGAGGTACTAAAATCAAGACTGATAATGGAATAACCGTTAATAATAGCACTGTCATTTTCCAATCCAAAACAAATAATACAATTAACGAGCCAACAATAGAAATGCCACCTGTTAATAAACTAGACAGGTGCTCTGAAATTAACGTTCTTACAACGCCTGTGTCGTTCGTCATACGACTAATCGTATCACCCGTTCTATTTTGATCATAGTAAGCAACCGATAAAATCAAAACCTTTTTCCATAGTCGTTCTCTAATTCCAGCTACAATTTTTTGCCCGATATAATTGAGTAAATAAATCGATAAACCGGATGCAATTGTTTGAACCACAAAAAATGCAACTAAACCAACAATTTGCATTGTACTGATTGAAGAAATCGAGAAATTATCAACTAATCCTTTCGTAAGCATTGGAATAAACAAACTTGCTCCTGTTGAAAACAAGCTCATTACTAACGCAAATATAAGAATACCTTTCGGGGGATTTGTCTCTTGAATAAGCCGTAAAAAATCCCTCCAATTCCCCTTTTTCTTCTCTGTATTTTGTACTTCCATTTCTGGTCATCTCCTTATTTCAAACTAAACGGTTATTTCTAAAACTAGCATACGATATGAATGTAAACTGAATGTAAACAATCCGATCGTGCATTTACTTATTTGGTAATAAAACACACCAAATCTTATCTTTACAACAGATATAACAATCTGATATTATTACCTGGTACTTAATTAAAAGTCAGCATACTATAGTCTCATAAAAAAACATAGTATGTTCATCTATAAAACATATATTTTCATAGCATACGTATTTCACTAATCTTCATTCACCGAAAGGGGTATACCGTGCAAGCAAAACACAATTCTGAAAAGAAGACCATTATATTCATTCATGGATTAGTTGGAAATCGTCGCGCCTTCAAAAAAGAATATAAACGATTTTCTTCTTCCTACAATATCATAACGTATGACTTACTAGGACATGGTGAAGACAAAGGACAAGCAATTGAATTTTCTTTAGAACGATTGGTACAACAACTCTCTGATCTTTATGAAACGGAAGGAATTAAACAAGCTCATATTTGCGCCCTAAGCTATGGGTGCTATATTGCTACTATATTTGCACACAAATATCCTGAAAAAGTATTAAGTCTTTGTCATATTGGAGGGCATTATAACAATCCATCCATGTTATATAATGTCTTTCGAAAATTTTGGGATAAAAGAGGACATGACTATTCTACTTGGCTACATCAATATGCAAATACAATTTTCCCAAGTGGAATATTAAAGGCAAATCCTTTTGCAGTCATTTCAAAAAATATTTATTATCGCTTTGGGCTACAACTACACTCGTCTATTATTGTCGAATCGCTCAAACACCGTTTAGAATTTGATTTAAAATCTCGTTTAAAAGAACTTTCACAACCTATTCTATGGGTAATGGGAGAACATGATCATCTCTACAAATCTTGTCTGTTCGACTTAAAATCTATCCTCCCAAACGTGTTATACAGAGAAATCCCGCTAGCTGGGCATGCCGCAAATTTATTTCGCCCTAGCTATTTCCATGATTTATATTCTCGCTTCTTACACGGGGATTTAAAATAAATATATATTCGTACAACATAAAAAGAGAGAAACATCTATTTATATATTTGTTTCCCTCTTTTTCATTTCTATTATTCATTTGTATTCACAAAAATAAAACGAAACATAAGAAAAGCTTTCCAGTTTCCTAGAAAGCTTTTCCTTATAATATGAAAGAGTAAAATTCTCTTATTACGCTTTTGTATAACCTGCTAAATGTTTGCTCCAGTAAGGGTTATTTACTGAACTAATTCTCACACCAGTTTCATCCGTTTCTGCACTGATGAACTGACCGTTTCCTAAGTAAATACCCATATGAGTCATACCACCAGCACCAGTAGTATTGCTAAAGTATACTAAATCGCCTGGTTGCGGATTGCTTGTTTTTGTCTTAGAACTCCAGTATCCCGCAACTGTTTGACGCTCACCGCTATGACCTGCTTTATTTAATACGTAGTGAATAAATCCACTGCAGTCAAAGCCAGCTGGTGTTGTGCCTCCCCATTTATATGGTGAACCATTTAATGATTGTGCAATTGATACAATTGATGACCCATTAGATTGTGTTGACGGTTTTTCTGTTTGTGGTTTTTCCACTTGTGTATTTCCTTGCTCACCGCCAGTAGTTGGACGAGAAGGCGTAGTTACGTTGTTTGTTCCGCCTTTTACAAATTTCACATAGTCCGCACTTACATATCCAGTTCTGCCATTATGGTTAATTTTATACCAGCCATTTTCTGCACCAGTAACTTGTAGTGTTGTACCATTTGTTACGCCACCAATTACAGCGTTATATGTAGCTGGGCCTGTACGTACTTTTAAAGCACCTGTATTAACCACGTATGATCCGCCAGTTTGAATTGTTGCATTATTGTTAGTAGCTGGTTTCTCTGTTTGGTTAGATACGGCTGTACCACCTTTTGTTACGAAGTCTTTGCTTATGTATCCAGTTCCACCATTATGGTTAATTTTAAACCAATCTTGTACTTCACCTACAACTTGTACTGTTTGGCCTTTGTTTACAGAGCCTAAAACAGTATGAGACGCGCTAGGACCTGTACGTACGTTAAGTGAAGAAACGTTAACTGTATAATTGCCTGTTCCTTGTTGAACAGCAGTTTCTTTCTTCCCACCAGTTGTTACGAAGTCCCCACTTACATAACCTGTTTGACCATTTACAGATACTTTAAACCAACCGTTTTCTTGACCAGTAACTTGTAGGACTTGACCTTCTGTTACTTTAGAAATAATGTTATGTTCTGTGCCAGCACCTGTACGAACATTTAGTACATCAGCTGTTACTGTGTATTTTAGTTCAGAATTTGTTTCTACCGCTTTTGTTTCCACTGCTTTTGTTTCAATTGTTTGCGTTTGAGTTTGTCCATTGATTTCTTTTAGTGCATCAGATGACACTTGTGCATGAGCAGAATCCATTCCAGGAACTGCTACACCAGCTACAGATGCTGCTGCTAAACCTGCTATTACTTTCTTCATAAGTTGTGTTTACTTCCTTTCCCTAATACCCTCTAAAAAAACGAACTTAATAATCTATAATATTATTAAATCTAAATGCATATAAAATACCATTTTTTGACAAGGGTTTTATTTTTCACACGTCGATTATTGTAAATGATTGACGTGAATTTTATGTGAACTTCATGTGAACTTTCAATTCCAAGACTATATTTTATAATAAAATCTACCTTTTTTTATTTTGAAATAATACTAAACTCTCTCATCACTCAAAGTAAAAAAGCTAATTATCTTATTAAAGAATATCATCGGCCTCAAATTAAAAAGTTTTTTTGCAGTTCCACCTTTCTATCATGACAAAAATCTTACCATTTATCAACTATATAATATTCTAAAAAATTATATTTCACTCACTATTCATTAAAAGTAATTCTTTTTCTCGGTAAGCAGACAAGAAATTATCTATAATTCGAGCTCACACCAATTGAATTCTTATTTATCCCGCTATTTGCAGGCAGTAAGACCCACACCTCAAGATTCAGAGAAAAAGCAATGTCCAGCTCTAGCGGCTAAAGAGGATAGGTGAAGAAAACCACCACTGATTAAAGTTTCACTTTATACAGAAAAGAATCCCTCTCTCTAGAGCAATCCAAGAATCCATAAATATTAAAACCGTTAGTACTTATACTATTAATAGCTGTTGCGATTTACACGATTATGAAAAAAGATTTAGGAAAAGATGCCAGTTATAGCGGGATAACTATTAAAAAAGGAATTATCTTCTCTTCTGTTATTTTTATCATCGGATTTTATGATGGCTTTTTTGGTGCTGGGACAGGATCATTTTTATTATTTACATTCTTAATTATTGGCTTTGATTTCCTTCAATCGGCCGGTAATGTAAAAGTTTTTAATTTTGCTAGTAACATCACTGCACTTATGATCTTTCTCTATTTAGATGTCGTTAACTTTGCATACGGTCTTCCAATGGGACTTACGATGATTCTTGGGGCTTTTGTTGGATCAAATTTCGCAATCAAAAAAGGGGCATCTTATGTACGAGTATTATTTATCATTGTAACGTTATTTCTTATCGGGAAAAATATTGCAGATTATTTAGGAACTATCTAAACAAAAGTTAGGTAATATGTGGTATTTGTAGCATTTAATTGATAAAATAACCTTTATACATCGAAATGACAGGAGGTTTATTATTAATAATGGAGCAAATTATCAATAATAGTTCAAAACATTATATAGAATTTCATTATATACTTGTATACTTACTATCCTTATTAACATTCAAAAAAGTAACAACGATCGAAATCAAAAAAAATGAATTAAAGGCAACCATAAAACAACAAAGAGATGCAATTGTAAAAGAAAACCCTTATAAATTATAAAGATATTCTATAACGGGCATAGAAAAAGGATTATCAAAATTGATAATCCTTTTTACTTTATTTATAAAATTTCACTCGAGTCTCTAACGGCTGAAATTCTTTTTCTCCTGCCGGTGCAACAGGTTTACCAAATGGCATTTGCGCAGTCAACTTCCAAGATTCTGGAATATTCCATTCTTTTCTTACTTCATCATCAATTAATGGGTTATAATGTTGCAACGTCGCTCCAAGCCCTTCAATTTCTAATGCGGTCCAAATTGCAAATTGCAGCATTCCTGATGATTGCTGGGACCAAGTTGGAAAATTATCTTTGTATAACGCAAACTTTTCTTGAAGATCTTCTACCACTTTACTATCTTCAAAATATAAAACTGTCCCATAGCCACTTTTAAAAGCATTCATTTTTTCTTCTGTTGGGGCAAAATTATTTTCCGGCACAATTTTCCGTAATGTTTCTTTCGTAATATCCCATAGTTTATCATGTTGCTCACCTAATAAAACAACAACCCTTGCACTCTGAGAATTAAAAGCTGAAGGTGTATGCTTTACGACATGATTCACTACTTCTTGAATTTTTTCATCAGAAACAACTTGCTCTTTACTGATTGCATAAATTGATCTTCTGTCTTCAATTGCTGAATAAAAATCTTTCGCCATACTAATTCCCTCCAATTTTTTAGTTGAGGCTGACTGTTATGTATTATGATAGATTACGCCTCAAACTTATTAATAATAAGCTTATAAACTTATTATATCTACGAACGAAAATACTTTCAAACAATTTAACTCATACTTTTTCAGTTTTTGTTTTTTGTGCTTTTTATATTCCCTAAAATTGAATTTCGCCACCTTCACTTTATTAGAGAAGAGGGGCCTCTCGATTAAAATGATAAAAAACAGCTTATTTACCACTCAACCCGAGTTGTAAACAAGCTGTTTCACTTCACCTACTTAACAATTTCAAATCCATAAGACATTAGTTTATGCGTTTCTGTAAAACGTTCCATCTCACTCTTCGTACCCATCACAACCGTTACGATTCGTTTATCTCCTTGTTTCGCAGTCCCTGTAAAACAATATCCCGCACTATCAGTAAAACCTGTTTTCAGTCCATCCATTCCTTCCATGTAAAGTTCTTGGTTGGCTGGATTTAACATTTCATTCGTACTTGTAACAGTTATATTGTTAAATGCTAACTGGCTTTGACGTAAATGCGTGACATCCAATATCTCTGGATAATCCTTTACAAGTCGGTACGCTAACTTCGCTACATCTGCTACAGTCATTTTCGTTTCACTTCCATCAGCTTCTTGCAATCCAGAAGCGTTTGCAAACTTAGTTGCCTCCGATAACTCCAGCTGTTTGGCCGTTTGATTCATAATCTGTGCAAAATCTTGCTCCGTCTTTGCCATATGTTCAGCTAAAGCAACTGCAGAATTATTAGCGGATTGAATCATTAATGCATGATATAAATCTTTAACCGTTAATACATCTCCTGTTTGCACCGGAATTCTAGCACCCTCTGCCTGTGCAGATTTAGCACTAATTTTCACTTGGTCGTCCCAATGAACCTTTCCATTATGTATATTTTCCAAAAGAATATATGCCGTCATCATCTTTGACATACTCGCCGGAGCAAGCTGCTCTTCTTCATTATTTTTATACATAACTTGTCCGTCACTTGCATCAATAATCATTGCTGCTTTCACTTCAACTACTGGGACATATTTTTGTGGAATTACCTTTTCAGATAACCCCGTCTCTGGTAACTCTGCTACTTGTAGAGGCGGACCATCTATTGTCATTTCCCCTGTTGCTTTGGACACATTCTTTTCTAAAATACTTCCTTGAAAAAAGAACCAACATGCACCCAAAATAATAGCACAGAGTATTGTTACACTTCCCCACCCTAACCTTTTCATCAGTAAAACTCCTTTTACTCTATCTATTATAATTTCAAATTTAACCATAACAATAATAGCTTAAAATCGTCAAGAGTGAATAAAAAAGAACCTATATGCCATTTTAGTTTCAGAATGACACTAAAAAACGAGTGGCTTTCCATATAAAAGCCACTCGTTTCTTTACTGACCTAAATTTTGAACTTTATCTTTTAAATCTTGAACTTGTTGCACTGTCTTCATAAACTCTGAGTTTTTAAATTGTTCTACATCCATTTTTCCTTCTTCTATCTTTTTCATAGTTGTATCAATCAATGCGCTTAATTTTTCATTATATCCAACAATTTGCTGATGAATGTCCTTTGCTACATCTGGAGGTGTCAATTCATTAAAAGCTGGAATATCCTTTTTTATCTCTCCAAGCTTAGTTTCTAATTCTTTTCGAGCAGCACTATCATTGATGGCTTTTTCTACTAATCCCGGCGCTTCATTTGCAAACGCACTTACTTCATTCACATAGTCTGTTGCCTTTTGAGCGTAATCAATTGAATTCTTACCTTCTTCAATGACAGAACATCCCATTAAACCGATTGTAATTAAAAACATAAGTAATATTATCTTTTTTAATTTCATATGTTACCTCCTAAACGAATATGGATCCGCTGTTTCTTCTTATACATTTATAAACACTTATTCCTTTCGTTATACTATTATCCAAAATACTAGTTATTTAACTTTTCATTTTCCTTACCTCAACTTATATATTCTAGCAAAACTTTTCCATTCCCTTGTCATACTTCACAAAGAAAAAAACAACTCATTCTCAAAATGAAAATTGGTTGTTTTTTTAAGCCGTCGTTCCAAAATCAAGCATATTAATCTTCACGTCATATTTTACAGAAACTTTACTAAAATGTTGATTCCGATTATTTTTCCTTTATCATACGAATTACGTTCTTACATATCCGATAACCGTTACCAAGTCTAATTCTATATGTACACTAATAATTTCCTCGATAATATTTGTATATCCTTCTCCAATAGCCGCTCCATATTTAATGGAAACTTCTTTTTTCTTATAAACAGACTGAGGTATAGTCAAAACAAATTTCCTAAGATGTCTTTCATCTACTGGTTCCATAAGCAAAATGATTCCGTCTTCTTCCTCAAACATACAATCATCCTTTCACATGCATTCCTACTATGGCTCAGTATTGCCTTTATTATATTCGTTCTAAACACATACATCATCAAGTTCCCTCATCGATACATCTAAATATTAAAAATTACAAACATTGAAACATCAAGAATTTGTACTTTTACTACGTGTGGTTATACTCCTATATCCATTTCATAAAGCTTGCGGTATTTCTCATTACTCATTAGAAGTTGTTTATGACTGCCTTGCATCACAATTTGGCCCCCATCAAGGAAAATGATTTCATCTGCATGCTCAATTCCCATAAGATGATGTGTTACCCAAATTACAGTTTTATCTTTCGTTGCTGCAAACATCGTTTCCAATAAGGCTACTTCCGTTTTAGGATCCAAACCAATAGTCGGTTCATCCAGTACAATAATGGGTGCTTCTTGCATAAGAGTTCTTGCAAAAGCAACTCTTTGGCGCTCGCCTCCAGAAAATCTCTTCCCCATCTCATGCATTTTCGTTTGTAATCCATTCGGAAGAGATTGAATATGAGAAGCAATTTGTGCTTGTTCTAAAGCTTTCCAAATATCTTGATCCGAAGCCTCAGGTCTTCCGATACGTACGTTATTCCCGATTGTCGTGTCAAACAAATGTGGTTTTTGATTTAACACCGAAATATATTTTGATAACAGGTTCGTATGTGCTAATTTTCCATTTAGTAAAACTTGACCATTTACTGGATTCAGAGCACCGGTTAATAACTTTAATAAAGTAGATTTCCCTGTTCCACTTCTTCCTAAAATAGCAATTTTCTTTCCAGCTTTTATATGAAGCGATATATCTTTTAATACGAGTTCATTACTTTCTGGGTAATGATACGAAACATTGTTCAATTCAATTTCTACATTCATTGGCACAAACCCTATTTCCTCTTCACATGTCTCTCGTCTTTCTTCTGCAACTATAGCACTCTCCACATTATGAAGACGATGTGCAGACTCTACGTAAGATGGAATTCGATCAATTGCATCTGAGACAGGGATAAGCGCATTTGTTATTGATAGTGTCATTAATATAAATGCTGCAATCACTGTTGGTGCAATTTGCCCGCTTCCCGCTTGATTTCCAGTCCAAATAATCATGGAAATGACAACGATTCCTACTATTAAATGAATGATCCCATCTCGAATATGATGCCAACGTTTCATCTTCTTTTCAATCTTTACTAACTGGACATTTTGCTCTGTATATTCTTTTACAAACTCAGTTGTTCTGCCGCTTGCTTGCCAATCGGATAATCCAAATACAGCATCTGTTAATTGTTGATATAAACGATTCCTACCTTGCTTCAATCTAACATGCTGTTGTTTCATCATGAATAGCGATACAAATGGAAGAAGAAAGACAATAACAGCTAACATGCTTCCTACTATAAGTGCAAACATCCAATCAAACGCACCAAGGATAACAACAAATATACTGTATACAGCTAACGCTAATATACTAGGGAATATTGTACGCAAATATAAATTTTGTAGATGCTCGATATCCTCAGATAATACCCCTAATACATCACCAGTTTGAAAGCGAGACCGTAAAAATAAAGCTTGCGGTTCTACTATTCTATACAACTTTGTACGCATCTTTTCTAATATACGGAGAACCACATCATGCCCAACTAAGCGCTCTACATAATGAAAAACAGCTTGCCCGATACTAAACGCACGCGTTGCCACAATCGGAACATATACGGCCATTATATTTTCTGGCTGAAGAGAAGATTTAGAAATTAAATAACCTGAAATGAAAAGTAGCATTGCCCCTGAACTTATCCCAAGAAGGCCGAGAATAAGAGTCAGAGTCATTCTCCCTTTATTTTGCTTTATATAAGGCCCAATCCAGTTATTCATTTCGCTCTCCTCCCTTCAGTATGAAAATGGAATGATTTTCCCTCAAAAAGCTCTTCGTATGTTCCTTTTTCTATAATCTTACCTTTTTCTAAAACAAGAATATGATCCATTTGTTTCATCCAATGAAGACGGTGAGTTGCAAGAAAGACAAGTTTCCCTTTAAATACACGTAACATCGCTTGCTTTATCTCAAACTCAGTTTCAATATCAAGGTGAGCTGTCGGTTCATCTAGTAAAATGATAGGCTTTTTACTTAACAGAGCACGGGCCATCGCAACGCGTTGTTCCTGCCCACCACTTAGCATACGACCGCCTTCTCCAATTCTTTCATACATTCCATTTGGAAGCGAATCAATAAGCGAACGAAGACCGACCTCATCTATTACTCTTTCTACTTCTTCACTGGTTGTATTTGTCTCATAAAAACAAAGATTATCTCTTAATGAAATCGGAAAAATATATGGCTGTTGCGGAATATAAGCGATATTTTGGATCCACGCTTCACGCGTACTTGTATTTATTGTATTTCCATCTACAATTATGCTTCCATTTGATGGCTGAAGAAACCCTGCTAACACATCGATTAATGTCGATTTCCCTGCTCCACTTTCTCCAATAATGCCAATCATTCCATTACCTTTCCATGAAAAGCAAATATCTTCTAGTATCTCTTTTCCTGTTTCATCATTACAAACATTTATCTCTTTTAATTCCATACTACTAGATGAATCCCACATCATTTTCACACTACTTATATGAGGTGACACATCTTTTTGTTTTTGCAAAATCTCTTCCATTTGCTCCATTGCGATTTGTCCATCTAATGTCGCGTGATAATTGGCCCCAACTTGACGAATTGGTAAAAAATATTCTGGAGCTAAAATTAAAATTGTAAGAGCTGGCAACAACGAAATCGTTCCGTCTATTAGGCGGATTCCAAGACCTACTGCTACAAAAGCAATTGATAAACTTGTAAAAAAATCGAGTGCAAAAGATGAAAGAAAAGCAACTCGCAAAGTACGAATCGTTGCTTTTCTATATCTCTTACTTACCTTTTCAATCTTTCCTTCATGCTGCTTACTTTTTCCTAAATACTTTAATGTTTCTAATCCTTTTAACGTATCTACAAAATGATTGGATAATACGCGATACGTATCATATTGATTACCAGCCATCTTCTGCGCTGCCAGTCCTAAAAGAATCATAAAAACGATAACAATTGGGATCGTTACAACTAGAATTACCGATGACTCCACATCAAGTGTAAAGACATATATAACAAGAAGCGCTGGAACGATACAACTTCTAATCATTCGAGGGATTGTTAACTCAATATATGTTTTAAACTTTTCTACCCCTTCAATTGATAAGGTCACCACATGACCAGTTCCACTTGTTTGAACAAATCTTGGTCCTAATGTGAAATATGCCTCAATTAATTGTTTGCGTAGTAGCAATCCCACTTTTTCAGCAAAACGTTCAACTAGTAACTGTGATGTTCGAATCAATATTTGACGTACAGCAAATGAAATTCCAAAATATAAAATTTCATTTAACACCCCCTGCACTTGTTCCCCTTGAAATAAAAACGTAATAGCACGGGCTAAAAATACGGTCTGCGCAATAATGCTACAAGCTTCTAAAATACTAATCATACTTAATGATACATATAAAATACGGCTACCTGGATAAGACGGAAGTCCTCTTTTTCTTTTCATTAGTACTCCAAATCATCGTCTGACTTAACAGGTTGTCTAAACACATAGAAACTCCATATTTGACTTCCGATTACAAACGGCAATATAGCAATTGAAAAATAAGTCATGAGTTTTAACGCGTAAGCCCCTGATGCTGCATTATAAATTGTTAAATCATTCATCGCCCCTAACGTACTAATCATGACACGCGGGAACATGCCAATAAACACACTTGCACTTAGCAAAATGATTGTTAAACTCGTCATAAAGAAAGCGAATCCGTCTCTTCTTCTTTTATTTAATAACGTTGATGCAAATAACGCTACAAAAGCTCCAATTGGGACCATAATCCACTCTGTACCATGAGCAATGAAAATATCAGTTTTCCATAATCCTACACTAGCAAAAATAAAAAGTGCTATTAATGAAAAGGGAGCAATTTTTATTGCAGCAATACGTGCACGTTCTCTTAATTTACCAGTTGTACGTATTGTAAGAAATTGCAATCCGTGAACGATACATAATAGAAGGAACATTACTCCTCCAAGTAACGCAAATGGATGCAGTAATTGCAGGAATCCACCTACAACATTTTTAGTTTCATCAATCGGTACACCTACCATAAAGTTTGCGATCGCAACTCCCCAAAGGATAGGTGGTAGCAAACTTCCAATAAATATGCCCCAATCCCATGCGTTTTTCCATTTATGGTTGTCTATTTTCGCACGAAATTTAAAAGCAACTCCTCTCATAATTAAGGCAAGTAGCATAAATACAAACGGAATATAGAAACCACTAAATAATGTCGCATACCAATGTGGAAATGCCGCAAACATAGCGCCACCAGCACAAACAAGCCATACTTCATTCGCATGCCAAAACGGTCCGATTGTATTTAAGTAAACTCGTTTTTCAAAGTCGTTCTTTCCTAAAAACCTTGAAACTGTTCCTACACCAAAATCGAAACCTTCAAGTACAAAAAATCCAACAAATAAGATTGCGATAATGAAAAACCACAACTCATTAAGAGATAACATACTCTTCCTCCTTATCAAATGGATCATGGCTTTGATAATCCTTTTTCGTTTTCTTATTCGCATGTCCTTTAATAATACGAACGAATAAGTAAACGCAAATTCCACCCATAATTAAATACATTGATGTGAATGAAATAAGTGAGAATAATACTTCGCCAAATGTTACATTTGGTGATACAGCATCTTCTGTTTTCATAACACCAAAGACAACCCACGGTTGACGACCCATTTCAGTCATAATCCATCCTACTGTATTACCGATGAATGGAAGAGCGATTGCATACACCATTAATTTTAAATACCAAGGCTTTTCAGCTAAACGATCTTTTCTTGATAAGAACCATCCGTAAGCTCCTAAAAGGATCATAAATGTTCCGCTCATTACCATCGCCCTAAAGCTCCAAAACATTGTACGTACGGGCGGAATGTAATCTCCAGGTCCATATTTTTCTTCATATTGCTTTTGAATTTGATTCATACCTTCTACTTGACCGCTAAATTTATCATAAGACAATAGACTTAACATGTATGGAATTTGAATTTCAAACGAGTTTGATTTTGTTTCCGGATTAATGTTTGCTAAAACTGTAAATGGTGCTGGATCTTCACTTGTATTCCATAATGCTTCAGCTGCTGCCATTTTCATTGGTTGTGATTTAATTAAATGCTGCGCTTGTGCATGACCAAAGAATAGTACAAGCGCTGTTGCAATTGTTCCAACAGTAATTGAAACTCGGAAAGACTTTTTAAACATCTCCGTCTCTTGTCTTCTTGAAATTTTCCATGCGCTAACCCCAGCGATAAAGAATGCTCCTGTTGCCAATGCTGCTGTAATCGTATGTGGGAACTGCACCCATAGTTGCGGATTTTGAATAATTGCCCAGAAATCGTTCATCTGCGCACGTCCATCTGCTGCCATTTCATATCCTACTGGAGCATGCATAAAGGCACTTGCAGTTAAAATCCAAAATGATGATAACATTGTTCCTAGTGACAAAAGCCAAATACATAGAAGGTGGATGCGCTTCGGGAGTTTATCCGCACCAAATACCCATAACCCAAGAAATGTTGATTCTATAAAAAAGGCTAATAGCCCTTCAATTGCAAGTGATGGTCCAAAAACATCACCAACAAAACGTGAATAAGTTGACCAGTTCATACCAAACTGAAATTCTTGTAAAATCCCCGTTACAACACCTACTGCGAAGTTAACAAGGAATAACTGCGCCCAAAACTTCGTCATCTTCTTATAAATCTCTTGCCCCTTTACGACATACAACGTTTGCATTAATGCAATAATAAAGGCTAAACCGATAGACAACGGAACGAAAAAATAATGAAAAATCGTCGTGGATGCAAATTGAATTCGTGCCAATTCGAGCGTATCCATGTCAAAATCACTTCCTTCTTACATTTTTATATTTTTTAATAGATTGTGTCGTAATGATAGAACTGATAAACATTACAACGCAATGAATCGGAAATACGAAAAGATAATATCACTTATGTATTGTTGGAAAATAGAAATCTTCTGTCTTTTTTACATGTAAGAAAAAATGCTGTTTCCATTCGGTTTACCTTTTCACTATTTCCACAGTGTTTTGTTCGTTAATCGAATTGTATAATATACTTACATAATAAATCCCTATGATTTTTGACGTATTATTGACAGGATTTTGTCTGAAATATGTCTTTTGTAATTTTTTTGAAATAGAAATTTCATATTATAAAAACGTATTTTTTTAACATAGAACTTACTTTTGTAGCAATACAAAAATCGATTCCCTCTTCATCCACTTGACTTTTCTTGAAAAAAATGTCCTGTATCCCATTCGTAAATTCGCTTATTTTTTGTCAAGAGAAAAATGTATTTTTAAAATTCAGACCAACAATATTACTATTCACAATAGAAAAATCCTACTTATTTTTTATATGAAAATTCACAATTTGGTCATTTTCTAAACATACACAAATATGCCGAACTACTTCTACCTTCACTCCGATTACGGGAAACTTCTCACTGCAACTAAAAAACACCGAGAATGGATTACATCCCCGGTGTTTCTTCTGACTTATTTTGCTGTATGCTTTTTTATAGCTGGTATAATTTCAGTCGCAATCAATTCAATATTTTTTACAATCTTCTCAAACGGCACACCACCAAAATCAATTTGTGCCATAAATCGTTGTTGTCCATATAGCTCATATTGGTAGAGAATCTTTTCGATAATTTGCTGTGGACTACCAATCATTAACGCATCTCTATAATCTATCGCCCCTGTAAACTGTTGCTTCGGATAGCCCCCACCACGTAATGCAAGCATACCAGCATTAATATGAGGATAATATTCACTAAGTGCATCCTGTGAATTTTCCGCTGTATAAAATAAACTTGTTGTCGCAATAGGTAAAGTTGCTGGGTCAAACCCACTTTGCTTTGCTGCTTCACGATAAGCATCTACTGAAACTTTGAAATTAATAGCAGGTCCACCTAGTGTCGTTAACATCATCGGTACACCAGCATGCCCTGCTTTAATTGCACTTGCAGGTGGCCCACCAACAGCACGCCAAATTGGCATCTTATTCTCTTTAGGTCTTGGTATAATCGTCGCATGTTCCAGCGGTGCTCTGAATTGACCTTTCCAAGTTATACTTTCTTCGCTATTTATTTTTAATAAAAGCTCCATCTTCTCTTCAAATAATTCTTCATAATTATTTACATCGTAGCCTAGTAAGCTATATCCCCCTATGCGTGAACCGCGTCCAGCTACGATTTCAGCACGACCATTTGAAATTAAATCAATCGTTGCAAAATCTTCATATACACGACTGGATCAGACGTACTTAATACTGTCGCTGAACTAGCGATTTTAATATTTTTCGTCGCTTGTGCAATCGCTCCTAAAATAACCGTATGTGCCTGCGTTGTAAAATACGTTTGATGACTTTCACCGACAGCAAATACATCAAGTCCTGCTTCATCGGCTAACTTACTTGCCTCAATTAATTCATGAATTCGCTGCTGTGCACTAATTTTCGAACCATTATGTGGATTTAAAATATGATCCCCAATTGAATATAATCCAAATTCAATTCCTTTACTTGTATCAATACGATATTTTTCCATAGCTACTCTCCCTCTCTTAATCAAGTGGTACTAATTTTTTTTCAATTTCTATTCTTTTCTCTTCTAAAAACGGTGGTAAATCTAACTTTTTCCCAAGCTCTTCAACTGATGAATCCACTGTAAATCCTGGACCATCTGTTGCAATTTCAAATAATATACCGTTTGATTCACGGAAATATAAACTGTGAAAGTAAAAACGATCAATAATTCCCGTTGATTCAAATCCCTTTCCTTTCACAATTCCATCCCAATAACGCAGTTCGTCTTCATTTTTCACACGAATAGCTAAATGATGAACGCTTCCTTTACCTGGTCTTTCCCGCTCACCTTCCTGTTGTTTCACAAGAATCTCTCCAAACGCTTTACCAGCGACAGATTGGTAAATCCCCTCTTCATCTGAACGAGAAACTTCTATATACCCAAACATATCTGTTAATGTTTTCGCTAATTTATTTAAGCTTCGTACTGTTATCTCAACTGTTCCCATACCTAAAATGCGATGTTTTTGTTCTATAAGAGACTCTTCCCACTCCGTCCAATGCTGAGGTACTTCTTCACCATTGTTGTTTAACAATACTAATCGTAAGCCGTCTGGATCTTCAAAATGTAAAGCACCTCGACCAGCATATGTTGTAATTTCACCATGTTTAACTTGTAATGATTCAAAGCGCTTCTTCCAAAATGTAAGACTTTCAAAAGATGGGACGAGTAGCCCTATTTGCGTAATTGCATTCGTACCACGAATGGTTCTTCCTACATTCGGCATTTCAAAAAATGATAATTCTGTTCCAGCACTACCTGTTAAATCCCCATAAAATAAATGATACATAAAAGGATTATCTTGATTCACAGTCTTTTTCACTCGGCGCAAACCTAATACTTTTTGATAAAACTCATTATTTATTTGTGCATTTTTTGTCATCATTGAAATATGATGATGCCCAGGAATTTTATACATTTTTTGTTCCTCCCTTTATCGATTGACTAATCAAGTGATAGTGTAAAAAAATTACTCAGACGGTAATTCTTTTTTTTCACTATTTTTATGAACACGCGTTATTAACTTATATAGTGTTTCTTGTTCTTCTTCGTTTAATACATCCTCAAAAAATGATGATTGAAACGCAAGTTGCTCCGGTAATGCTTTGTCTAAAATAGAGTCCGCTTTCTCCGTCAGACTAATCATTTTCATTTTCCAATCTTGTTTACGTACAATATATCCTTCTTTTTCAAGGCGCGCTAGCATACGCGAAATACCACCTTGTGTAACCGTAACTTTTTCAGCTAACTCCATTTGCGTGAGTGGCTGATAAATTCGAATTTGCATGAGGACATCAAATTGAGCAGTCGTTAAATCAAAACGTTTTAAAAAGTCATTTGACAACTGATTACTTTGATTTGTAAAACGGATTAAACGTAACCAAATTAATGATCCTACCGTATTTTCACGCATTTCGAATCCCTCCTCATCACTGATCTTACTATCACTTTACTACTCAACTGATAAAGTTGCAAGCAAAAAATTTCAACGATTGAAACCTCCATCAGCAGAAGATTCCCCCGCTGATGGATCTGATCTCTCTCAACCGCCGTCCGTATTGCTCCCTAATTCTTGAGAAAATGTTTCATACACTATGTTCAATTTCCTTGTCTTTCGCTACCTTTTTATTGTTTGTTATATTCCTTATTTTTTTAATCGCTCCTACCAATCCTGTCGGGAATCCTAATAACACAATAATATATAGCAATCCAAGGAAAATCGTCCACCGTTCAAAGATTGGGTACTGCGTCGCAAGTTCAGATAAATAATATTTTAGAGATTCAATAATCCCTGCGCCCGCAATTGCTCCAATTAATGTTCCAACTCCCCCAATCATCGTCATCAGTAAAGCATTCAAAGTCATTTCAATCGAGAACACAGTTGTATTTATAAATCGTAATGTAATAACAAACAACCCACCGCTAATTGCTGCGACCACTCCTGCAACTATACTCGCGATAATTTTATAGTGAAGCACTTTATATCCAAGCGCTTCTACCCGTTGCTCATTTTGTGAAATCGCCTTCAAAACTTTTCCGATAGAAGATTGGGTAAATAGGCGCAGCAATAAAAAAATTACAAGTAGACATCCGAGTGTAATATAGTAAAAAGCGAAGCGATCACGAAACATATCCGGTACACCAAATGTAAATCCATCTCCTCCATGCGTGACGGCTCGCCATTTTTCAGCAAGTACAAAAAATAGTTGGGAAACAGCCAGTGTTAGCATGGCATAAAAATGACTTTTTAACCGTAAAGAGAGTAAACCAATTATATAACTAATGATCGCTGCTAATATAACGGCCAACGCAATACCAATAAAAAAACTCATTATAGAAACTTCGTAGCGATCAAATAAGAGTGCGACGCAATAAGCCCCTATTCCAAAAAACATACAATGACCAAATGAAACAATTCCTGTATATCCAAGAAGAAGATCAAAGCTCATTGCGAATATAGCAAAGATGAAAATTTGTGTGAACAAAATGAGTAAGCTCCGCGAATCATTTACGAAAGGGAATATACTTAAACAAACCAATACAGCTACCCCAAAATATATCCCAGCCCGGTTACATGTACTGTTCACCATTTCACCCCTTTTCACCAACAAGTCCTGTCGGTTTAACTATTAAAAAAAACAATAACATTAGCATATTAATCGCGAGTGATAAATCAGGTATATAATATGCCGTAAATGCTCCAGCCAATCCAACAATTAAAGAGGCTAGCGCCGAACCTTGCACACTGCCTAATCCCCCAATAATGACAACAATAAAAGCTAAAATCGCATACTGCATACCCATTTCAGCAAAAATAACGCCTGAATATGGTGCAAGAAGAAACCCTCCTAATGCTGCCATTCCAGCTCCTAATAAAAAGACAAATGAAAATATAGCCTTTACGTTGATACCAAGAGCTTGTACCATCTCCTTATCCATTACACCAGCACGAATCATAAGACCTATTTTTGTTTTACGTAATAACAACATCAAGCCAATATAAATTACGACTCCAACGATAATGACAAATAAGCGATACTTAATTAATATAATGCCATCAAATGTAAAACTCCCTTGTAACCATGATGGTAATTTAGCACTAATTGGATTCGGTCCCCAAAATACTTTTATACATTCACTAAGTACGAGCATTCCACCAAGTGTAACAAGAAGTTGACGAACATGATTGCCATAGACAGGACGAATGAGAAATCTTTCTAAGATGAAACCAAGGAACATTCCCATCACAACTGCACCAATTAATGCAAGCATATAACTACCGGTCATATTGAATAACCAAACCCCTGTAAAGGCTCCCCATGCAAACAATCCACCATGAGCAAAATTAAGCACACTCATTAATCCAAAAATAAGCGATAGTCCAGATGCTAATAAGAAAATAAGCATACCTGTCGAGACGCCATTTACAAACAAATTCACTAACACATCCACGTGCTATACCTCCTCCGTATCAATGTTAAGAAATCCCTAAATATTTCTGACATGCTTCCTTATCTTCTTTCAATTCATTCATTGGGCCGTTATGCACGATTTTTCCATTGTCCATAATATAAAAATAATCACCTATCTGACTAGCCATCATAAAATTTTGTTCTACAAGTAAAACAGTTGTTTTCTCTTTCATTTTTAAAATAGCTGACATTAACTTTTCAATCATAATCGGTGCTAATCCTTTACTTGGCTCATCGATTAATAGCAATCCATCGCTATTAATAAATGCCCTTGAAATCGCTAGCATTTGCTTTTGTCCTCCGCTCAACAATCCACTTTTTTTATTCCAATATTGTTTTAAATCTGGAAATAGATCCAGCATCCATTCTACTTTTTCCGCATATTCTATTCCTTTTTTTACCCCGGCAAGAGCAAATGTTTCCTCTACCGTTAAATCATGAAAAATCCCTTGATTTTCTGGCACATAGCCTATTCCCTTTCGTGAAATCAGATGAGTAGATAAACCATTTACTTTTTCATCACCATAATACATTTCACCATTCGAAATTCGATGAAATCCCATAATTGAACGTAAAGTTGTTGTCTTTCCAGCCCCATTTCTCCCAAACAATACGGTGATTGTTCCTTTCTCAACCTTAAAAGAAACACCTTGCAAAATATGAAACTGATCCAAATATGTTTCTATATTATCCACTTTTAATAGTGTCACCGTACAATCCCCCTAAATATGCCGTTTGTACACGCTCATCCTTCATAATCTCTTCTGGTACTCCTTCAGCTAATAGTTCACCATGAAATAATACAATAAGATAATCTGATACATGTAGAACCATATCCATTTTGTGTTCAATAAGTACAACTGTATTCTCACGATTTTTCTTTATATTCTCTATTACTTGAAGAATAGCTGGGACTTCCTCAACAGAAATACCGGCTGTCGGTTCATCAATTAGCAGTACCTCTGTCCTGAGCGCTAACAGCATAGCTAGTTCTAATTTCCTCTTTTCTCCATGTGCTAAATCTTTCGCTAGCACTTCTTCTTTTTCTTGAAGTAATACGGTCTTCAGAAGACGTCTTGCTTCTCCCATCTGCTGCTTAAATCGTGAGAAGTTTGGAAAAAAACTATAATAATCTTGCGTAAACGACTGTACACTTAAACGTACATTTTCAATCACTGTTAAATCCGGAAAAATATTTGTAAGTTGAAAAGAGCGTCCCATTCCAAGGCGTGTCCGCTCTGGAATCGATAACTTTGTAATATTACGTCCATTAAAATAAATCTCTCCTTTTGTTGGAGTAATCTGTCCACTTAACAAGTTAAAGAGCGTCGTTTTCCCTGCCCCATTCGGGCCAATAATAGAAATAAGTTTCCCTTTTGGTATCGTCAAATGCACATTTTTGATAACATGGTGTTCACCAAATGAGACACAAAGATCTCTAGTCTCTAACAAATTCTTCACTCTATGTCCTCCCCTATAAAGCTTTTATTTTTAGGGTAAAAAAGAGAAACGGATGTAAAGAGAGTTAGCCTTCTCTCTTTACATCTTTAATTTAAAAGAATATTCCATTTATTTATTTTGAATTGGGGGCTCTGTTTCTTTCATTGTTAGTTCACGCTCTAGAACAGGTACTGGATAATCCACACCATCTTGTTTTTGCAGCGTTATAGAATAAAGCGTTTGCAAAGCTTGGTGATCTTTCTCCCTAAATTTCATCTTCCCTTTTGGTGTATCAAATTCCATTCCTTCCATTTTCTTAATAAGCGTATCAACATCTGTATCGCCTTTTGTTTTCTTTAACCCCTCCACAATAGAAATTGCCGCTGACATTCCTCCAGCTGTAAATAAATCTGGAACTGCTCCATTGAAACGTTTCTTATGTTCTTCCACTAGCCAATCGTTTACTTTATTTTTCGGAAGTGTATGATAATACACTGAAAATCCTTGCATACCTACTAATGCATCCATCGTTTTTAACGCTGGTATATCTGGTGCCCCAGTTGAAATTTTAATCCCTTGTTCTTCTACCTTCATATCCTTTAATTGCTTCCATGGTGAATTCGCACCAGCCCAAACAATAAACAAATAATCTGGTTTCGAACTAATGATATTTTGAATATTCGCTGTAAAATCAGTAGAATTTATATCAGCGTATTGTTCGTTTACAATGTTTGCCCCTAGTTTCTTCGCCCCAGCTTTAAATGCTGCAATTCCTTCCCGACCAAAAGCGTTGTCTGGCGCAAATGTAGCAATCTTTACATCTTTCTTAGCAATCGATGCTGCACCAGCAATTGCATCTTGAGATGAATTTCTTCCTGTTCTAAATATATATTTATTCCAGTTCTTACCCGTAATACTATCTGCAACTGCAGGTTCAACAACCATTATTTTTTCATACTCTTCAGCCAGCGGTAATACTGCTAACGTATCACTAGAACTCGATGATCCTACTAAAAAATCAACCTTATCTTCTTCTAATAGTTTCGTAGCTTTCTTAACTGCTACATCCGCCTTCGTTTCCGTATCTTCTACAACAAATTTAATCTTCTTTCCTTCCACTTTTCCTGTTCCACCGGTTGC
The DNA here is from genome assembly GCF_002561295.1 of Bacillus cereus. GTDB lineage: Bacteria > Bacillota > Bacilli > Bacillales > Bacillaceae_G > Bacillus_A > Bacillus_A cereus_S. The sequence continues at coordinate 74,675 of NZ_NTUG01000034.1, read as the reverse complement.
ATAGTCAAGCCCCAACTCAAATCCATTTACCGTTTGTTTTCCATACGATTCTAATGGACCTGTTAACGAAGCAAGAACACCTACCTTGATCGTTTTCTCACCATCTGTACTTGCTTTCTCCCCTGAACAACCTGCTGTTACTAACAATGAACCAAGAATACATCCCGTAAACACCATTTTTAGCCACTTACGTTTTTTTGCTGACATTGTGATCCTCCCTATACTTTACTTTCTGATAGAATCAAATACGCAATAGCAGTAAAACACCCGTAATCATGACTTTTCACAATACAAATAATGTTATCAATAGAAAATTCTTGAAGTACCTCTACATTCGCCAAATATTCCCAAACACCTTCCCGTACATTTGTAAATATTTGTACAATTATTCGAATTACACAGTTCATTCCTTAAAAACATACTAACTATCCGCTTCTCAAAGAATATCCCGTACCATTACTTATTGCTATATCACCAAATTATAATTTCCCTTCCACTTTTTTATTTCATGTATAATAAAAAGTGCGATATTTCAATATACACTGAAAAAACGGATTAGTAAAAAGGAGAAACTGATGGATAAATTATTACAAGAGATTGCAAATTTGATTAATAGAATGGATAAACGAATTATTATTGGGATTTCAGGACATGGTGCTGCCGGAAAAAGTACGTTTGCCAATAATCTCATAACTCTTTTCATGCAAAATGAAATGAATTACATGAATACAGATCCATATATTGTGAGTTCGGATATTCGTAAGCATGCAGCTATTGACTATACATACGAAAACGTAAATCATCATTATAAAATGACCGCTTGTCATCCAGCTGCACATCATGTAGCAGCTTTAGAAAGAGATGTTCAGATGATCAGAGATGGATTAGATTTTTATACAATAGACACGGATTATATGAAGAGTGAGTTAATTTCTTCAAAAAGGAAAGCAACAATTGTAGAAGGTATGAGTGTCGCATTTATTAATCCCGATTTATTGGATTTGAAAATTTACTTATACACAGATAGCCAAACGGAATTAATGAGAAGATCTAGTCGTGATATTGTTGAAAGAGGGGTCGATATTCAATATTTACAACAATCTCATGAGGAACGTCGAATTCAGTATGAGGTGTTTATGCATCCGTACAGTCAACATTTTGATATTGTTGTCAAAAATACCGACGAAGCGACTTACTTAGAAAAAAATACACTTACATTTTAGAAATATACGTAGTTTGTCATGATTTAGGTTTAATCTATCATTCTTTTTTCATACATAACAAAACAGCGCAGAGTCTATTCTACGCTGTTTTCACTTGCATATTCATTATAAAACTAATTGTTTTCTAATCTACGTAACCCTTCTTCCACCTGTTTCTTATCCAATCCTTCACCAATCATTACAAGGTTTGTCGGAAATCCAAAATCCTGTTCTAATAAAGTTGGCACCCCAAATGAATATTGTAATAAATGGGGATATTTATCTCCATGAAATTTGATAAATCCTTTTACACGATACACTTCATTTGGCAACTTGGAAAGCCATTCATATAATTGGTCTCGATCAATTGATTTTCCAAATTGATATGTCATCGTTTGTATATGTAAATGCTGTTTTACATGTAATGTCTCATGTCCTTCATTGCTTCCAAATTGAGATTCATCTATATCTTCTAAAGATATATTGCAATACTTTGTTTCATACAACTTAGCATGCTTATTAACAGCCTTTACATCTTCCCATACCTTTTTCTTATCCTCATCTGTTAGTAAATCTGATTTATTAATAAGAATATGGCTTCCATATTTTATTTGCTCCCGTAATAACTGTTGAACATTTGCACTTAATAAATCTCGATTTAACCACCTCATTGCATCTAAGACGACTACAATTGATTTCACTTCAAGAAAAGGGGCTAATATTGGTGATACACATGCATCCAACACTTCAATGGGATGTGCAACTCCAGTTGTTTCTATGTAAATCACATCTGGCTTTTCTTGTTGATATAAAGAATGTAACTGTATCTCAAGTTCTTCTTTTAATGTGCAACAAATACACCCTTTTAACAGTTCTCTTAAAACATTCTCCTTCCCAATAATGTCTGTATCTACTGAGTATTCACCTATTTCATTCATTAAAACGGCAACTTTACGATTTTTTTTCTTTTCTGCTAACAATAAGTTTTGAAGTAACGTTGATTTTCCACTACCTAAAAATCCACCTAATATATGAATTTCTACTTTACTCATATGACCGACCATCCATTTCTTTTCTTTAAATATATAAAACGTAATAATTCCGATTTACTTCTATTATTTTATTAAAAGAATTACGATTTGTAAACAAAACTTCTCAACTATCCTTTTTATTCAATTATTGATTCACTTCATAAGCAACTCGAATCCCAGATTCAATCGCCCCTTGCATCCATCCATGCGTTAATGTTGTATGTTCTCCCGCAAAATACACCCTACCAGCTTGAGGAGCAATATAAGGAAATATCTCGGTTTCCTGTCCTGGTTCAAAAGCCGTAAATCCTCCACAAGAATATGGATTTCGGCTCCAGCTAAATGACGCCCCTGTTATAAATTCTCGATATACCTCCCTTCCATATATTTGCGCTAAATTATTTAATGCAAATTGGATCCGTTCTCTTTCAGATAAACTATCCCATGTTAACGCCTCGTCAGCCCATGTGTAACTGGCTAAAACAATTGCAGATCCAGGTGTATGAATACCATAACTCGGATAATACGTAAACCGAATAGGTAAATCAGTGATTGATTTCCCCCCATATTGTCCTTTTCTTTCCCAAAATCGACTTTTAAATTCAATAGCAATTTTAGTTGCAGCAATATAGTTTAACTCACGAATCGCGCGCCGTTTATAATATGGAAATAAATGTTCTGGCTTAACTTCAACAAAACGTAATGCTGAGAAAGGAATTGTTATAATCGCTACGTCACCTGTTACATGAAATTCTTCTAACTTCCCTTCATGATTGACTTGAATGATGACACGATTATCTTCTTGTTCAATTTTTGTCATTTTATAACGAAACAGTATATCATCTTTAAGCTTAGGGAGAAAGGAATGCGGCAGTGCATCCATCCCACCAGTTATCTCATAATATTTAGCCGTTGATGTAAAAAAGATCATTTCACGTAATACTTCAATTAAAGACATCCCCATATAAGCTTCCATATCAAGAAGTATTCCAATCATATCAATTGCACCGTCAGAATAATAATAGTTTAAAAAAGAGCCTAGCGAAAATAATTTATATTTCTTTTCTATAATTCCCCAATGTTTATCTGGGTCTTTCTTAATAAAATTAAGAATTGGATTTAATACGTAGAGCATTAGCTCTTCGGCTGTTTTTCCTCTTTCATTCATCCTAGTTGGATAATTTAATATACTTGGATTCCTTTCAAATATACTAAGTCTAGTTTGAACAGAATTAGTATAAATAATATCTGAAGGTGTTCTATTTATAAACAAATTTACCGGAAGCTTAAACTTTTGAATATAGCCCATCGTTAAAAAATGCGTATCCGGAATTCTCATCGGGCCTGCATTAAAATACAATCCACTTCCAAAAGGATCCCGAATTGTATGCACTCTTCCGCCTATCCTATCATTTGCTTCTATAATCGTCACTCTATGCCCGGCTTCTTTCAACAAAGAAGCTCCAACTAATCCCGCAAGTCCTGCGCCAACAATAATAATATGTTTTGGCTTCTCTGTTTTCGCTACTCCTGCACGAATAATATGAAGCATGTGTTCCATTGTTAATGGATTTGACATCCCAAATTTCTCCTCTTCATAAGGATTATATTGGATTATATTCAATACAAAGGATGCCTATGTTTCATTCCTTATAACTCACATCTACATAGGTGGATGTATTTTGAAATACTTGAATATATTTTATAAAATGTTATAAAATATATTTGAACCTATAGAAGTAAGACCTATTTTTCTTACATATCAAAATTACTGAAATAGCGAGGAATTGTCATATGAAAAAAGGAATTAACCGTGTTGTATTAGTAGGAACTGGAGCAGTAGGATGTAGCTATGCTTATTGCATGATTAACCAAGGTGTTGCAGAAGAGTTTGTTCTTGTTGATGTTAACGAGGCAAAAGCAGAAGGAGAAGCAATGGACTTAAGTCATGCCGTTCCCTTTGCACCTGCACCAACAAGAGTTTGGAAAGGGAGCTATGAAGATTGTAAAGATGCAGATCTTGTTGTAATCACTGCAGGCTTACCACAAAAACCAGGTGAAACACGTTTAGACTTAGTTGAGAAAAACACTAAAATCTTTAAACAAATCGTCCGTAGTATCATGGATAGCGGATTTGATGGTATCTTCTTAATTGCTACAAATCCTGTAGACATTTTAACTTACGTAACATGGAAAGAATCTGGCTTGCCAAAAGAACGCGTAATTGGTTCTGGTACAACTCTAGATTCTGCTCGTTTCCGTTACATGCTAGGTGAATATTTCAATATTGACTCTCACAATATTCATGCCTATATCATCGGTGAACATGGCGATACAGAGCTTCCTGTTTGGAGCCACGTATCAATCGGAATTCAAAAACTACAAACAATTCTTGAAAAAGATAATAGCCATAACCAAAAAGATTTAGATGAAATCTTTTTAAATGTTCGCGATGCTGCTTATCACATCATTGAGCGAAAGGGCGCGACCTACTATGGAATTGGTATGTCCCTTTTACGTGTAACAAAAGCAATCTTAAATGATGAAAATAGCGTATTAACTGTATCTGCATATCTTGAAGGTCAATACGGGCAAAAAGATGTTTATATCGGTGTTCCTGCCGTCTTAAATCGTCAAGGTGTCCGTGAGATTTTAGAAGTTGAACTAAGTGAAGACGAGGAATTAAAATTCGACCATTCTGTTCAAGTACTAAAAGAAACAATGGCTCCTGTACTATAAAGAAAACATGCTAATTTCACCCTCAAAAAGCAATCCAAAAGAATTGGATTGCTTTTTTATATCTTTAAAAACTCATTCCGTATTTGGATAGGATTCTTCTCCATCATGCACTTCAAGTACATCAAGTAAGAAAATAAAGATTGGAATCCCTATAATAAGGCCCCATATGCCAAGGAAATGCTCTGAGAAAATAAGAATCATAAATGTATAAAAGATTGGAAAATTCGTTTTTGCGGACATAAATTTCGGATTTAAAAAATAGCTTTCGAGGGCGTGAATCACTGTAATAAAAATTAATATATATACGACATAGGCAATCCCACCGACGTTATAGGCAATAATACAGAGTGGAACAAGAGAAATAAACACACCAGCAACAGGTATTAAACCGAGTAAAAATATCATAACTGCTAATACCAGAAGCTGTGGAAATCCTAAAAAAATAAGCGCAATAACAGTAAGAATACAATTTACCACTGCAATTAAAAACTGTGCTTCAATGACTTTTCCAAATGACCGGGCAAATTTCTGACCAAAATATGCGATTTCCTCATAAAAAACCCTTAATTTACTCTCTTTAAATTTAGAGGTAAATGAGATGATCCTCTCTTTTTCTAATAAGAAGAATAAACTTAAAATAAGAGAAAATAAAATTTGCATACTTACCTTTCCAATATTAGCTACAGATTGATAAATTACATCTACACCTTGTTCAATATATTTCGATAATTCCATTTGATTAATAGTAGAAAGTACATATCTTATCACTTCATTATCTGGTGGATTTTGAAAAAACAATTTAAATTGATGGATCAATTGTGAAATTTGTATCGTTAATACAGGTAAATATTTATATAATGTGGTTACAATAAAGGTCACTAATACAATATATAAACAAGCAATAATTAATTTCCTATTTATCTTTATCTTTCTCGAAATAAATCGTTGAAATCGATCCATTAAAAACGTCAAAATAAAAGTGATTAATATTAAATTAATCATACTTTTTAATCCATATAATACAAGTGCTAATAGTATTAAAACAAGAAATCGTTGAAACCCTCTGCTTCGAAAGAAATTTTTCACTTCAATCATTAAGAATAAACCTCCCCCTTCGCTATATAGAAATGTAATATAATTAGGAACAAATTGAACATTCATCAATTACTATAGTAATCCATTTTATGAACCCTTTTAGACAATCTTTCTTATTACTTCAAAAGAATCCTCTTTTTCTTTCGAATTGTCGGATTTTTCATTCCATCTTTTTTCTAAAAGCCTCTTTGTTAACTCTAACTATATATGTAACTCCCCTTCTGTTCCACTATATTTCTATCAAAGGGTGAGGTAAACAAGTCCTCTTATCCCCCTCTACATTTTTGAAAACCATCTATTTTCAGATTGTTTTTGATATGCATATCTAATTACCTCCTCCTCCCCTCCTAAACAAAATGCGAAATAATAGTCTAAACCATTTCAATTCAATCATTTCTTTTTTTGTATTTGCTTTGCTAACAATTCCTTCACTTGATTATAGGTTAACCCTGAGTTTTGATTTAAACGCTTTACTTCATCAATATCCGTACCTACTACCGTATATTTCTTCCCTTTATCCATAACTACACATCCTTTTATAATTTTTCACTAAATCAACCTAACATTACTTGTTATATTACTTCCCTAAAGGAAGAACCCATACTCCTTAAAAACACATCTTTGTTTGAAATACAAAAAAGAGAAGCTATTTCTAAAACAGCTTCTCTTTTCACTCTCTATTTACTATTAAGAAGATATTAAGGCTTTTTGAACAGTATGGCTATCAACATATTGTTTGAACCTTACAACTTTTCTATTACGTATTTCCCAAACATGTACAAAGTCAGCTTGAAATGCTTTACCAGTTTCTTTATATACGCCAGAGTATATTCCTTCAGCAATAATGATTTCTTTGCTATTTACTTCATGATACGTATGCACGCTCGCCTTAAAATCATTCCACTCTGATGCTAGCCGACTAAAAACATTCTCTATGACAGCTTCTATCCCAATATACGTGCCACCATATAGGAATCCTGCTGCTTCTGTCCACTCTACTTTTTTTGAAAGTGCCTTTATTAAATGATCTGGACTTTTATACGTATTACGAATGATTTGTAAATTCGTACTTTCCTTCATATAGTGACCCCTACACTTCTAAATATATTTCAATAAAATTTCACTACATCTTCAGTAGGTAAGAACGTTCTTTCACCTGGTTGTTCATTTGGCTCACCAAAAGGCATTTGTCCTACTAAGCTCCACTCTGCTGGAATATTCCAAGTTTCTTTCACTTCAGCATCTACAATTGGATTGTAATGTTGTAATGATGCTCCGATTCCCTCTGCAGATAATAACATCCATACAGTATGCTGTAACATCGCATTTCCTTGATGAGACCAGAATGGGAACTGTTCTTTATATAACGGTGCATTTTCTTGCATTTGTTGTACTGTCGCTTGATTTTCAAAGAATAGTACTGTTCCTACTCCATCACGGAAACCTTTTAGTCTTTCTACAGTTGCTTCAAAGTTTTCTGCCGGCACGCGAGCTCTAAGTGTTTCTTTTACAATGTCCCAGAACTTTTCATGCTCTGCATCCATTAATACAACCATACGGCCACTTTGCATATTGAAAGATGATGGTGCGTGTAAAGCAATCTTTAAAACAGCTTCGATTCTTTCTTTTGTAATCGTAGCATTTTTTGTCACTTTACGGATTGAACGACGGTTCGCAATTGCTTCTTTTAAGTTTGTTGTAGTTACTGACATGTTGATTCCTCCAAATTTATACGTTTTATTATTTATCTAAACAAATCAATTTGACCCTTTAATGAAAAATGGATTAGCAATATCCATCTGTTTTACATTGCATACCTTCAAATGAATTTGTTTTATCCTTTTCAATTTCTTTATCAATTACCTTTTCTAATGTTTCTTTACTAGCAAGCCCTTGAATAACTTCATCTCCAATCATTACAGTTGGAACGGCCATAATATTTGCTTCATCGTATGCATGTTGGATTGCCTGTTGATGCTTCTCTTTATATTTACGAGTTACTAAAGCATCTTTAAATTCCGCTTCAGGAAGCCCTACTTCTGCTGCTAACTTTGTTAATACATCAATGTCTTCAATGTTTTGTTCTTCCTGGAAAAACGCAGTAAACACTCGGTGATGGTACTCATTCCCAAGTCCACGTTCCTTCGCAAATTGGCACCCTTCAAAAGCTAAATGTGTATATGGATGCGGTGAAACACGTGGCAATCTCATTTCAACTCCTAATTTCTTTGCAGTCGGAAGAATGAAAGCATCCCATGAACCTAACTTATCTGGCTCATTCCAAGGATCTATTTTAGAATATGGACTTGGACGTAATTCAAAGGGCATCCATTCAATCTCTACATCTTTTTCCTTCGCTACTTCATCCAATGGACCTTTTGCTAAAAAGCAAAACGGACAAATAAAATCAGAATACACTTTCATTTTTACAGTCATATGAGTACACCTTACCTTCTTTTGATTTCACTAGATGTAACAATTTCAGTTACATCTATAAGAAAAAAATATGCATTCTCTTTTTATCGATCTTTGCATGTTTCAAGCATTCATTTTCTCTTGTAACGATTCAAACAAATGCTCCATCGTGATATTTTTTAAAACTTCTTCCATTGCAGATTGCGCTTGAACTAAAATTACTTCCAATACAGCTTGAATATTTGCCCCAATTGGACAATCTGGATTGGGTTGTTCATGAATATAGAATAACTTATCTTCCTCAACTACATTTACTGCATGATACACATCTAATAATGTAATTTCATTTAAACCCTTTAATAACCCAGCCCCACCTGGCCCTCGATTTACATAAACAAACTTTGCTTGTTTTAAGTAAAACATGATTTTCCGAATCACAACCGGATTCGTATTTACACTTTCAGCCATAAATTCTGAAGTACAAATAGAAGATGGATTGTTTTTCAAAATGGATAAAATATGAACAGCTATAGAAAAGCGGCTACTAATTTTCAAAATGATCACCACCTCGATGTAATCATTATAGTTACAACAAAAACATAAGTCAACCCTTTCTATACACTTTTGAACATATACATAAAAGGTACCTCATTCTTCATCATATGAGATACCCTTTTATTGCTCTACAAATAGTTCTTGGAATTCTTCAATCAACAATTGCACAGCTAATGAAGATTCTTTTAAAGAAGGAACAGCTAATGCAATTTCTCTCCACACCTGTGGTTCTAATTCTCTTGTTTGCACATTCGGTGGTAAATCTGATAATGATAATTCAGCTAGTATCGCTAACCCTAAACCCTCTTGTATCATATTCAAAGATGTCGTCACAGTAGAAACAACGTATTCAATGCGAAGCGGTACGGAAGCTCGCTTAAACATTTCTATAATTGGCGGCTCATACCCACCTTTACAAATAATGATTGGCTCATTTTCTAAATCTTGAATTGTAATTGTTGTTTTCTTACATAAAGGATGATCGTCCCTTAAAACAATAACCATTTTCCCCTTCGTTAACGGTACAATTTCCATTTCTTTATTTGGCAAAATAATAATTCCTACATCAATTACACGTGATAATAGCCACTCCTCTACTTCTTTCAATGTTCCTTCATGAAGAACCAGTTCTAAATTCGGATATTTCTCCCGAAAGATATTGATCATTTTAGGCAAGAAATACGCCGATGCACTTGGAAAACTTCCAATTCGAATTGTACCAACTTCATGCCCTTTTTCCATTGCTACTTCTTGTTCTACTTTCTCAACACCATTTAAAATTTCTCGAAAATGAACTAAAATACGATTTCCTACATCAGTAAGAATTAAACCTTTTCGCTTATCACGTATGATAAGTGTCACACCTAATTCAGATTCCACGCTAGAAACAGCATGACTGACAGCCGGTTGTGTCATATTCAAAACTCGTGCTGCCTTCGTAAAACTTCCTAATTCTACTACTTTTACAAAAACTTGAAGTTGTGTAATCGTCATAACTAATTACTTATACTCCTTATAAAAAAGATTCATTTTATTTATCATGTTCAATATCATATCATAGTGAAATGAAATACAACAAGGAGGTATTATCATGTCTCAGCTTTCTCGAACAAAAGCAGCCATGATTCTTTCATTTCTCGTTCTGATGTGGGGGATTAATTGGCCTTTATCTAAATTCGCCCTGCAGTATACACCACCCGTATTATTTGCAGGTATTAGAACAGTAATAGGCGGATTTATTCTACTTATATTTGCATTACCGAAATATAAACAACTAAATTTAAAAGAAACTTGGCATTTATACTTTATTTCCGCTCTACTCAACATTATTTTATTTTATGGACTACAAACTGTAGGACTGCAGTATATGCCTGCTGGACTTTTTTCAGCTATTGTATTTCTTCAGCCTGTTTTACTTGGAATTTTCTCGTGGATTTGGCTTGAAGAAGCAATGTATGGCTTAAAGATTTTCGGTCTTATTCTTGGATTTACAGGTGTTGCTGTTATTAGTTCTAGTGGTTTAACCGGGCATATTTCTATCGTCGGCATCTTACTAGCTTTAGGATGTGCAGTTGGGTGGGCGCTTGGTACAGTCTTTATTAAAAAAACTGGAAATCGCGTAAATGCAATTTGGATGGTTACACTTCAACTGATTATAGGAGGTTTTTGCTTAATTGGATTTGGTTCAGAATTTGAAAACTGGTCTAATATTGCTTGGAGCATACCATTTGTAATGGTACTACTATTCATTTCGATCTTTGTTATTGCAATGGGCTGGCTCGCCTACTTTACACTCGTCGGAGCTGGGGAGGCGAGTAAAGTTGGAGCCTATACATTTCTTATTCCGCTAATCGCAATTATTGTAAGTTCTATCTTCCTACATGAGGCGATTACAATTAGCTTATTCATTGGACTTTTATTTATTGTTGTAAGTATTTGTTTTGTAAATATAAAACCGAAATCACTCATCATGAAACAGTCTATTGAACCTAAAAAATGTTAATTAAATATAAAATGAAACTTTAATCAGTGGGGGTTTCATCCCCACTGATTATAAGCCCTCACCAATCGAGCTTATACAAACTATTGTTCTTCTGGATAATCACAATACTCAATAATCGTCCCCTCCGTATCTGCGGGATTAAGATAAATCAATCTTCTACCATGCTTATTTATACGGAGTGTATGCTCTAATGTTCGGATCCCTTGCTCTTTTAATTCCTCTAAAGCTTGATCTAAATTATCTACACGATACGCAATATGATGTACACCTTTTCCTTTTTGCTTTATGAATCTTGCAATCGGCGAAGTAGTGTTATTCGTCGGTGCAAGTAATTCAATCCTATCTCCATTTACTTCAAGAATAGCTACTTCACTCTCTACACCTGCCGCCTCACTTACATAACGATCTATTAATGTTCCTAATAAAACCTTTTCGTAAAACCGTATACTACTATCTATATCACGTACAGCGATACCGATATGATCAATTTTTTTGTTCATTCAATTTCTCCTAATTTCATTTTTCTTCTTTAAAATAATCGTTAACCGAATAGCCATCTATGCAAAGTTCAGATTGCTATCTGTATTACATTATACAGGTAACTTTCATAAAAACTCCCACAGTTTATCTTCTATATAATAAAAAAAGTTATAGAAACAAATTCTATAACTTTTTCGCTACATATCACTACTTATTCACTTTAGCTATGCTAGAATGAATTTCATTTTTCACTCTTACATAACTAATACCGTATCCAACAAATGCTCCAATAATAGCTGGGAAGACCCATCCTAATCCGACTTCATGCATTGGAAGAATTCGAGTGAAGAGCTGATTCACCATCTGAATATTTACTCCGGCCGCTGCAAGTCCATCAAATATACTTATAATAAATGTTACAAGTAAACTTACTTGATAAACTTCTCTTCTCCCTTTAAATAACGAATGGAAGAATGTTAAGAAAATCAATACAATCGCTAATGGATATATTGCTGATAATACTGGAACAGAAACTGCAATTAGTTGTGTTAATCCTACATTCGCAACAATTGCACTAAAAACGGATAAAAGAACAGCGATTTTTTTATACGATACCTTTGGAAATAGCTTATGGAAAAATGAAGAACATGCTGAGACAAGTCCTACACTAGTCGTTAAACAAGCCACTGTAATCATTAGCCCTAATAAGATTCCACCATATGAACCAAAGTAGTAGTTTGATACTTTCGCTAAAACTTCCCCACCATTTTCTAAGTGTCCGAGTTTTGCGACACTTGAAGCCCCCATATAAGAAAGCGCTGTATAAAGAATCGCTAATACTGTCGCTGCAATAATTGTTGCTTTTGCACAAACAATCATGATTTGCTTTTTCGTCTTCGCACCTTTTTCTTTAATCGCATTAATGATGATAATGCCAAATACGAAAGATGCGAGCGTATCCATTGTTAAATATCCTTCTTGAAACCCTTTAAAGAATGCGTTAGATGTATACGTTTCAACAGGTGCTTGCATCTCCCCTATCGGATGAATGAAAGCAACGATTACTAAAATCCCAATGAATGTTAATTTAATTGGCGTCAAGATTTTTCCAACAATATCGACAATTTTCGCGGGATTGAGCGAAAAAAAACAAGTAATACTAAAAAATATGATTGTAAAAACGATTAAAGGCATAGAACCAAAACTTTCTGATACAAACGGTTTAACTCCGATTTCAAAAGAGACATTTCCAGTTCTTGGTATCGCAAACAATGGACCAATCGCTAAATATAAAACCGTTGTAAACACAATTCCGAAAACAGGATGCACACGACTCGCAAGTGATTGTAAATCCTCTTTACCTGAAATTCCAAATGCTAACACGCCGAGTAATGGTAGTCCAACTCCAGTTACTAAAAATCCTGCATTCGCTGACCAAACATTAGTTCCCGCCGATTGACCAAGCATTGCTGGAAAAATTAAATTCCCTGCCCCGAAAAAGAGAGCAAATAACATTAATCCGATCACTACTATGAAAGAAAAAGGTACTTTATTTGTCATTATACAACCTCCATTACAAAATCAATTATCTCATTTCCAGTTTTAACTAATTGAAGATTCTGAATATTCAATTTAGAATACAGTTATTCTTGCCTTTATTATAGTTCAGAGAATAATATATTGCAATATCATTTTCAAACTTTTCTTTCATTTTATATTATAAAAATAGTAATCCTCTTTAAAATCACATAAAAAATCCATATATCGCCAATACCATCATTTGAATTTCCTTATTATTCAATTCCAAATCATTATAAAAAAGTGTTGTGTAATCACAACACCTTCTCTTACAAAAAAGAAAAACTCATTAAAAAGATAATAAATTCCGTTCAATGGCGTCGAGACTTAAATCTAGTATTAGTTTTACTGGATTTAGATATAGTGGCATATGCCCATCAGCTTAATATTTTGAAGTGCCTCAAAACAAAAATTTCTCATCTCTACATTTGTCTATGAAAACTCCAGTCATTTTTGAATCATTCATTTCTTAATTTGATGGGAATGTGACGTGTCCCTTTTTAATCAGTATATTTTTTGAAACTACACTTACAATAATAGTTATTACAATATTTACAAATAATGCTATTGCTCCCGTACTAATGTCATTAATAGCGTGCGGGACTGTCGGAAAAAAGGTTGCGATTTTTATATTAAAAATCGTAGCATACAATACAATAAGCACTCCTGTAATAATTCCAGTCATTGCGCCATATTTATTCATATAATTTTTTTGGGAAAAGCTAAGAAATAATGCAGGGGCCAATTGTGCGATGAGACTGTATGACATGATGTTTAACAGCGCGAGCGCTGTTCCACCAAAGACTGTGAAGATTAAAGCAGTCAAAGAAAGGATAATAATGAATAATTTTGAGGCTACTAATTGTTGCTTTTCAGTGGCTTTTGGAAAAATAACATTGTACACTCCTTTGGTTAAACCAACAGATGCAGACATTAACATAACAGATGCTGGTACTAAAGCCGTTAATAAACCAGCCGCTCCAACTATTCCAATAATCCAAGGATCAAATGTCTGAATAGATAATCTTAAAAGAGAAAGATCTCCAGCTGCTCCTTGTAAACCAGGGATTTTTACGATAGCTGAAAAGCCAATAAAAAAAACAAACAGTAATAATATAGTGTATAACGGTAAGGTAATTGCATTTTTGCGAAGTGCCTTTTCACCATTTGCCGAGAAAACCACCGAGAAGGAAGTCGGTAATAAATAAAAAGATATTGCATTTAAAAGGACAGTAGAGATAAACCAAGGTACACTTAGTCCCTGATTGGCTAACGTTAACAATTCAGGTTTAACAGCCTGAACAGACTCAAACATGTTCTGAATCCCACCAAAATAGTGGACAGGAATATATATACCTAAGAAAATAACTACTCCCAAAATCATAATATCTTTAATCACAGCTGTCCAAGCTGAGCCATGAATACCAGAGAATATTACATATGTTGTAATAACTATTGCACCTATAACACTTGCAGCTACTGGTGAAATAGCTCCGTAAGAAGCTTCTGAAACAATGATTCCTAACCCTTTCATTTGTATACAAATATATGGTACAATCGCTAAACTTCCCACAATAGCTACTATCATCCCCATTGCACGACTATCGTATTTAGATGCAAAATAGTCAGGTTGTGAAATAATGCCATGTTCTTTACCGTACCTCCAAATTTTAGGGGCAATCCAATAAGATATTATATATGCTAAAAATATATACGTGGGCACATAATATGCAGCAGCCCCTTTGGAATACGCCCAACCACTTCCGCCTAGAAAAGTAAAAGTCGTATAAACCTCTCCAGCTATTAATAGAAATATGAACAAGGTTCCAAAACCTCTGTCACCAACTGCAAATTGCTGCAAATTCATATTTTTCCCTCTTTTTGCTGCTATTCCTAAATAGAGAGATACGATTAAGAAAATAAACATAATAAATAACGATATATTCATTCTGTCTCACTCCCTTGATTATCAGGATCAAACTTATAAACAATCGTTAAAATAACCGAGGAAAATACCATCCAAAATACAATCCAAAATAAAAGAAAGGGCATTCCTAGTACGTAAGGCTCAATTTTATTTGCAAATGGTAAAAATCCTATCACCCCTATAAAAGGGATTAAGAGTAAGAGTTTAATGTATTTCAAAATATGCTCGACCTCCTATTTCATAGTTTGAATTTTTATGGATTAAGAGCCGATATCATAAAAGGATTTGTTAATAGATTGATGTGAAATGAATAGAATTGTAATGAAGCTCCTTTTATTAACAAATCCTTTTGCTTACATTTAATTTTTCAACATTAAATCATTCTCTTTTTGATAGACAATTTCTCCATCAATAATCGTTGTCTCCACTTTCAAATCTTTAATACGGTCTGGTTCAGCTTTTAAAATACTTTCATTTAAAATGACTAAATCCGCCAATTTCCCTACTTCTAGACTGCCTTTTATATCCTCTTCAAAACTTGCATAAGCACCATTCCATGTGTAAAGTTTAATAGCTTCTAGTACACTAATAGATTGATTCGTACCAACTTCTGTTCCAAATTGGCTTTTTCTATTAACTGCAGTATGAATTCCTAATAAAGGATTATAATCCGTAACCGGAGCATCTGAACTACCCGCTGTAATAATGCCTTTATCTATATAATCACGAGCAGCGTACATATAATTAACACGTTCACCATAATTGTGAACATATATCTCACCATATTCATATGGAAATGGTGGATTTGGAATAGGGATAACTTCAAGTTGTTTCATTCTTTCTTGTAAATCAGGAGTTGAAATCCCTGCATGCTCGATTCGATGACGATGATCTTTCCTTGGAGATTCTTTTAATGCTCTTTCTACGCAATTTAAATACATTTCAATAGCTTTATCCCCTTGAGCATGTACAGTAATTTGATAGCCTTTTTTATGTGCTTCACCTAGAACTGCATATATTTCTTCCTCACCATAATAAAGAATCCCGTAATTGTTAGGATCGCTGGAGTAAGGTTCTCGAGTTGCAATCGTTGGACCAGAGCTACTTCCATCTAAAAATATTTTAGCCGGTCCAACTCTAAATTTCTCATCCCCTGTACCAGTTATGATTCCTGCATTCATCATTTGGTTTACAAATTTATCTGATTCATTTATGGTACCAATGATTGCATATACCCGAACACGAATTTCTTTCGTTTTTATAGCTGTCTGTAACAACCGATAACAATTAGAATCAAAAGTTCCTGCTTCATGGATACTCGTGATTCCTCCTGAAATAAAATGATCTGACGCAATTTTAACAGCTTTCATAAGTTCAGCATCTGTATAACTCGCTACATCGTTCATCTTCATATTTGCCGCTTCAAATAATTTACCTGTCATTTCTCCCTTCTCATTTTTTTCAATTACTCCACCTTGAGGATTCGGTGTCTTGTCGTCAAATCCGGCCTTTTCCAGCGCTGCTGTATTTACAATACAGATATGTCCACATGTACGAGAAATGATGATTGGATGGTCAGTTGAAATGGCATCTAGTTCAGCAATCGTTGGATACCTCTTTTCCTTTACTTTTGTTTCATTAAACCCCCAAGCTCTTATCCATTCGCCTTTTGGAGTCTCTAACGCTTTTTTCTTTAGCTCATTCAGCAAAGCTTCAACAGAATCCATGTGATTTTCCTTGCAACTAATATTCAACTGAAAAACACCATATAAAATTAGGTGTGTGTGAGAATCAATAAATCCAGGAAGAAGAGATTTGCCTGCTAGGTCAATGACTTCAGTCTTATCTCCAATGAATTCTTTCATTTCCAAATTTGAACCGATCCCAATTATTCGATTATCCTTTATTGCTACAGATGCTACTATTGAGTTTTGACTATCTGATGTAATCACTTCACCATTTATAAATACTAGATTTGCATTCATACATACACCATCCTTTTTCATTCTTTCAATTTTTTGATCGTTCTATTAACTATAAAGACGTAACAGCAAGGCACTGTTATCAAACGTTCATTACATACCCCCTTGTATCATTTAATAATCCCACACGGTACACTTCTATATTGCAATAATCATGCCATAAATTTGAAACGGGAGTACATTAAAAAAGACAGAAAATTATAAATATTAGCTTTAATTCTAGCTATTATAAGATATAATGAATTAAATTCGTTTCAACCGATTCAGAAATGGTTCATTCTTTTCACTAACTCACATCTAATTTGAACCGCTTATGGTTCAAATTAGATGTCTTTATAGGAGGATTCACGTGATGTACGACATTCCTGTCCAAATTGAAAGCAAATATCTTTTAAAAATTCTCGATAGTCTTGAAAGCGGGATGAATATTGTTGACAAAAACGGAACGATTATATGGGTAAACCAAGCATGTTGTAAGATTTTTAATAAAAGGAAGGAAGATTTAATTGGTAGGAATATTTTCGTTCTAAAAAAGGAAGGTGCGTTCACTCCATCGGTAATCGAAATGGCTTTACAAAATAAAAGCACTGTAACTACTGTGCAAGAAATTATCGGTGGAAATAAGATGACAGTAACAGGGGAAATTATTTTGGACGAACAGGAGAACCCTCTTTATTTTGTAGCACATGGTCATGATATAAGAAATTGGATAAAGAATATTTCCCAACTAGGGTGGGAAGAATTAGCTCCAGTATTGAAGCAGCATTTACTAGAAATTAAAAAAATAAATACCCAGTATATTATAAGCAAGGATGAGCAATTCTTTATTGGCCATGGCAAAGTAAATCATTTGCTTGCTGAAATCATAGACAGAGTGGCAAGTGTTGATTCAACTGTTCTCATTAACGGAGAAACAGGAGTTGGAAAAAACGTAGTTGCGAAGCGTATTCACGATTTAAGTGAACGAAACAATCAACCTTTTGTCCACATAAATTGTGCAGCAATTCCTGATTCGCTTCTCGAATCTGAATTGTTCGGCTATCATAAAGGAGCCTTTACAGGTGCTAATTCAAAAGGTAAGTCCGGGCTAGTGAAAATAGCCGAAAAAGGAACGATTTTTTTGGATGAAATTAGTGAACTTCCGCTACACCTTCAGCCTAAGCTCCTTCAATTACTGCAGGATAAAACCTATATGCCAATTGGCGGTTCGCAGTTGATAAAGGCTGATATTCGCATCATTACAGCAACAAACCGTAAGATTGAGGACATGGTACAAGAGGGAAAATTCCGTGCCGACCTATATTATCGACTACATGTCTTACCAATAAACATTCCACCATTACGCGAGCGGAAAGAAGATATATTTCCGTTTCTTCATTTCTATTTACAAAAATATAACAAGAGATTTAACCAGACACGTACCTTATCGAGGCAAACAATAGATGTTCTACAACGTTATCAGTGGCCAGGCAATATACGCGAGTTAGAACATACTGTTGAGCAGCTTGTTATTATGGCTAAAAAGGAAGAAATTTCAATTCATGATTTACCAGAGCGTTTTGTCTCAGTAAACATAGAGACAGAGGCTTTAGAGTCTCTGAAAGAAGGTAACAATTTAAACGAGATTATCGAAAGGATAGAGAAAAGAATGATTGAACAAGCAATGAAGGAAAACAAAACTACACGTAAAACTGCAACAGTTCTTGGAATTACTCAAACCTCGCTAATCCGTCGATTAAAAAAATACAATATCCGTAATGAAAAGGAGTAGCTACATATACACATCTGGATTTGTGATTCCAAAATATATCACTTTCTTTCATAACTTTCTAGAATCAATATAAACTTTCCGTTATATCTTTAAAAGTGAAAAAAGTGTCACGATTAATCGTGACACTTTTTCTTGTCCTTGTATAAAAAAGTTCTTTACTAATAAGTAGTGTAATTACTGCGTTTTCAAATTAGTAAAGAACTTTTTTATCTTTTATTTATATAGCTACATTCCGTTTCGAAACTTCCTTAAGTAAAGAACTTTTTTATTTCGACTCAATTTTTCGAATTTCATCAAGATGTTCATAACTATATAATGTTTCTTTTATTATGCAAGTATATCCTACAGAGTGTACTCAATATTTTAAATAAAAATTAATATTTAAGATCGTTACTGTATTCATATCGATAGAAACGAAATAGCCATACAGTCACATTCAAGAGGTTGTAGATTCCCATTCTTAATTAATAAGCTGACTGAACCTACATTAGAGAACTAACCACCTCTTTATAGATTTTACATCTCTTTCAGACAAAACAACATCGATTAGTTTTTATTCATTATATCCGCATTATTCTTTTTCAAGGCCCCCCTGTAACCTATTATGCGATTTGACTTGCTCTTCTAGATAGTTATAAACCTCTGAATCCAATGGCCTCTGATAAAGGCCTGCTATCATTTTTATTTTAGAAACAGTAACTATTTCAGTACTGAATTTATTATCTAATAAATGTTTAATTCTCCTTTTCTGAAAATCCTCCCTAGTTTCTAAAACAGAATCTACAAATGCCCTAAACATAGGATATTTCTCCCCTCTTTTTGATAACACCTCACGACTTGCACCTATTTGGGTTAAAAGAGAATTCATCGTAATTCTCTTTAAACAACCCTTCTCTTTCTCAAATAAAGCCCAATTTAAGATAACTTTTTGAGCTACTTGTAAAAACTTATTGTCCATTTTTGTATAGTAGTTATCGGTGCATCTATACCCAAAATTCGCCGGTGGTATATGTTTTTCTAACCATGTCCTATCATATTTTCGTATCCAATGGAATGCTGCCTGGTTTAATGCTTTTAGTTGAGTACGACTTAGGTGGGGGGTTTTCTTAAAAATAATTTCCCACTCTTCTTTATACTTTTGAGTTTTCTCTTCCTTGGCAAGTTCTTTATTTCTTCTCTTAGTACGAGTATATATATTTTGTTTACCACTAATAATGCGTTTTTTTATTTCACTCACTGTCCTGCGGCTCATTTTTGTAATTCGGCTGATTTCTGCTATAGATACATTTTTTGATAATAATTTTTGAAATTCATTGTCCCATAAATCCCCTCTGTCAATAATACGCAAAGCAAATTTAGTAACCTCAAAAGGAGTTTGTTCAGGTAAAATCAATCTATATTTGAATCCGCAACTACAAGTAAAATCCCCCTGCAATCTTCTATAACTCATATGAGAATCAGTTTTTAATGTTTCTACACATTTTTCTAAATAATGGTCTGCTAAGGGATTCATACAAATCCACGGCCCTGAACCAAATGGTTGATAAACATAATTATTCTCATAGAATTCTCTCGCACTACCGCATAGCAAACGCATTATTAATATATGCCTTACAGGATGTAAGTACTTAATACTAGCCGGCTCGGTAATATATCGTGTCCAAGGGGGAGGGTTACCAGGACTTATATATGAATTAAATAATTCTAAAACTTCCTTAGGATAAAAATCTAGTAACTTCTCTACTAACAAATGTTTTCTTTTAACTATCGGATAACCAATTCCACAAATTTTTAAGAGCTCCATGTATTTATCATGATAATAATGAAGTGGGTGAACTGTTAATTTTTCACCAAATACATATTCAATATCCTCAGCAATAGCTAGTAAGATTTCAAGTGATTTGTTACTGACCTGTATTCCTTCTATACTTGATTGCACATCATTAATATTAGGTATAATAAAGTGATTCCATTCTTTTTTAAAGTTATATCTAGGAAGCTTGGTTAAACAAATTTTATGTTTTGTACAAACTAATACCCCTGGTACCTGATGAAATCTATTCCAGAACCCTTCACCATACATTTCAAATTGGTCTTTTAGACATTTTCTACAAAAATATATGTGTTCTTTTCTTTTTACATCGTCATCAAGTTCTCGAATTATACGCGTACCATACGAAACTCCAGATTGTCCTTTGACCTTAAGTAAAATTTTATGATAACAATTCGATTCTATAAATTGGCGAAAGAAAGGTAATATAGAATGATTTTCTATAAAATAGTCTGAGGTTAACCCTTTAGATATACCTTTTAGTTTTTCTACAATTAAATTAACTCCACTAGGAGCATCAACATCAAATTTTTTTGCACCACTTCCCAATAATCTTAGCAGCGTTTCACGTTTAGATTTATGTCCAGAGTGATAATGATAACGAGCTACAATACTATACAATAACTCATTTTCGTATGGAGTTGGAAAATAGCAAATCATAATAACTCCTTTCTAATAACATTTTTAAACTTTTTTCTTGTTAACTTATTTACAAATTAGTTGTATCCTACACTTAATAATTGAGAATTTATGTCCAATTCTTTAGAGATTGTTCAATACATAAGTTTTGACTTTGATCCAAATTTAATTTTTTGCTTTAATTATATTTTTTCATCCTGTATGTTTTCTACTAATCCATTTGATAAAGCCAAAGATGCCGATTGCTGCAATAAAAATTTAAAGCTTTTCTTTTCTCCATATTCCTCTAATACTTTTTCAACAGAAACTTTAGCAACTTCGTAGTCAATTTCCATACTTTGCAATTTTTGAATAATCCTTATCTCTAAATCATCTTTAGAATTTGGATTACATAAGGCTTCTTGCTGATCCATAAAATAGTTTACATTGACTACGTTAGTTACTTCGTTCAGTCCATAATCTAATGTATCGTCTAATGTACTCAATACTATATCTTCATACCTTGCCATATTAGATTTCTTTCCTGTTTTCATCGCTTTAAGAACTGGTTGAAGTGACTTTAAATAATTCTCAGAAACACGCTTAATGATATTAGGAGTTATGACTTCCTTTTTCTTTTTCATGGTTTCCATTTGTACCAGCATAAACAACTTCACTGCAATTGCAATAATTCCTTGGCTATACTCATACATTACTTTACTTAATTCGGGAGTTAGTTCTGTATACTCTAGATTCCATTGATAACGCCATAACCCTTTTAACAATAGCTGCCACTCTCTATCGGCCTCTTTATGATGCATCCAAATTAGATCCCCTTGTCCACACATTCTACGGATTTGTCTCAATGCTTTTTTATACAACACTTCTGTTTTAGGAGTCCCTATAAATATAATCGGGATTTTACAAGCATTGTTTAAAGTAACAAAAAAATTCAACATCATTTCTTCTTCATGATTTTTTGCTATACTTAGATGTTGAATTTCATCCACAATTAATACTCCTATACCATGTTGGACTATATGACTTTGCATAGCTATAATGAGTTTAGAAACCGTCATATTTGATTTATTATAAACTTGTTACAAGTATTCAGTTCCTAATGCAATGTCGAGTTTTTTAAAAAATGCACCTACTAAACCTTTTAATGTGCCATCATGAGGACAATCTATTTTTAGATAAACAATTTGTTTTCTGATAAATGGTCGACCTTTATATTCAGTATGCTAAATGACTTGTGGATAAGTAGAAAGTAATCTGTTTAAACTCCTTGATTTTCCAATCCCAGAAGTTCCAACAATCATAAATCCATCTCCTGGTGTTTCACAAATATTCGATAAAGATATTTCACCTTTTTGTAAATTATCATAAATTTTCCTTAGTAAAACCTTTTCTTCTTTATCCATAGGATTTCTACATAAATATCCTTGTCTAAGCGCTCTATCAAATAGATTGTAAAGAGCTATCTGTCTACCATACGGCTGAAAAAAACTATTTAAGCGCATTACATAATGATAACGAAGCTCTTTAGGATGTGATCTTTCATCTTTGTTAAAGTGCGGATAAACCACTGATATTTTATAAAGATTTTCGCTACTAATTATTGGTGGTAAAGTCTCTAGGAATGGATTCCCTTCGTACTCCTTAATTTGTTGAGGTAAATATACTGCCTCAGGATGAAAACAAATTTCTTCTATGTAGTTATGACTAACCATTTTCTTCTCCATTGTTCCTCTCCTCCATCAGTCTCTCATATAATTCTAGTTGCTCCATCTCATATTCATTCAATTCCTCATCTTCTTGTTCATACCCTGAAACACGCAATCTTTCATTTAATGTACTATTTCTTTTCTCTTTATCCTCAATTAAAAACACCTCTTGTGGTTGCCTCTCAAAATTTTCTTCTGTTCTCCTGTCCCTAATATTTTTTATTTTAGCTGCGTTACTTTCTTCAAACAGTGGGGTAATACTTTTTGTTCGTTGCTCTGCATCAGCAACAACTTCTTCCACCCTAGATTGATAAGTTAATTTTCTTTCTAAATTCTCTTTTATCTTAATCTGCTTTAGCTCTCTCTCTGTTTTTTGTAGATATTCTATTTCACTTAAACTTTTACCATAATACGCACTAGTCCTATCCATTTCACAAACTATATAACCGCTTTCATTTTCATCTTTAATATAAATAAACGTCATATTTCTCGGATCAAAAAGCAATCTAATTTTCCATCCTTTATTTCTTGCTTTTTCAAACCAATGTTCTTGTATTGCTTTTGTACATGTATATCTGATGTTTTTATATTTAATCCCTTCACCAGAAACCCTTCCTACATCTACTGACATAAAAGCAAATTTTAATTCTCCCTTCAGAAATGTCCCTAAGACACCTGAACATTTGCTAATTCCCCAATTCCAAATATTATTTGGAGTAGGAATTACTTGATCTCTTAACATCGCTTCACTTAATTCATAGTGTTCAAGGATTTTTTGATTATGCATTCTTATATATTCAATAATAATTTTTCGTATATCTTGAATTGTAAGAACTGCCTTTAAACGGTAATCTGGCGCCCCTCGTTTCCCAAAATTTTTTTCAACGTATCCTGGTAATAATGGTTTAGCATTCTGTTGGAGAAGCCCCAATGCACGCTCTACAATACCTTTCAAATCAGCTCTATATGGAGGGGTATTTTCAAGACGAATATTAATTCTATCCGCTAGCTTTTGGGCTTCTTTTCCCATTAATTCTCCTCGGTCGGCTAATAATGCTGCTGGCAAATTAGATGCTATCCATTCACCTGGCTTAATTGAAATCCCCAGGCTTTTGCAATATTCTACTTTATCGCTAACAGCACAATAAAGTGCTAATCTGGCCATCTCTAGTGAAGCAGATCTGGTATCTACATGAAAACCCACTATCATTCTGCTAAATACATCAACCACAAGATATAAAGTTGGTCGTCCTATTATTGCTTTATAATTATTCGAAGATACAACATATACGTCTGCAATTGTAGAATCAATTTGATATAAACTACCTGGTCCATAAACATTATCGTTTGATTTCCCTAGGATAGCTCTTTGGGTTAAATTATGTTCTTTTTCCCCCAAGCGTTTTATTGATACCTTATGTGAACTGGTTAATTTTTTAGCCCAATAAACAAATTGAACATATGAAGGTGGATTTGCATCTTCTTCAAACTTCAATACAGTCTCGCCACCGAATTTTAACTTATTCATAAAATTTTCCGCTAGAAACCTTTCATATGTATAACGTAGGGAATTTTCTTTTTGATTCATATAGTATTTTTGAAACGCATTAATGATAAGTTTTTTACCTGCTGAGTTATATTAATGCCTTCTCCATGAATTTCTTTATCTTTTTTTGGTCTACCAACTTTCATATGTCCAAGAATCTTTTCTTTTCCTTTTCCACCACAATTTTTATAATTAGGAACTATCGCTCCTTTATTTTGACCATTTTTCCAATACATTCTTAATAACTTATATAGAGTTGGTTTTGTATGTCCTTGCTCAATATATGGTTTTAAAATTCTTCCTCTTGCCTTGCTGTCAAACATAGCTGGAATATTCTCTTCTGATAGTAACTGTTGAATTAAGTTCCAACTTTTTTCTATTCGTACCCTTTGTGACGCATTTAACTCCTCTTCCATATATAACTTATAATAAGGATCTGATAGACTTACTCTAATCATGTCATTTTGAATATCACTTATAATATCAAGTACATTTACCTTGATNNATCAAGGTAAATGTACTTGACTTCTTGTTTAGAATCTATCCATAAAACTCTATAGTAGATTTTATCTTCATCTGTATCTTCTTCTAAAATCATATTATGGTATAAAACGGTCATAAAAGGCCTCCTTATCTACATAAAAATCATCCCTTTCTAACATATGCATTTTAAAATCTTGTTGTAAGTTAATCTTTATAACATGGTGAAAAACCAAAAAATTAAAAAATGTTAATACCGTTCCATTCCTTAAATTATTTTCTCTTGTAAAAGCTTCTAAAGAATGTTCAAGACATACCGTAGATTTATTTAGATACACTACAAACTTCTCTAGTAGATGAATCATTTCTTTAGTTAACTTAGGATAACTTATAACTATATTTGCATTTCTAATTCTTTTTAAATTATTAACAAGTGGAAGAGGTATATCTTGTTCGGTTATAATTCCCCAATCTATATTTTTTTGTTCCCAATAACAACGTTCAATTTCAAATTTCTCCTGAACACGCTTTTTTCCTAATTCATTTGAGGGTTTAACTGTCCTTGCAATTATTTTTTCACAATGATTTTCATTTATCGTGATTATAAAATCTGTACTCATGACATAAGGTGTATTGCTTCTTCTATCTGTTGGATATTTAATCTTCTTTTCCTTAGCAATCTCCATTGCTAATTCTAAATCTAGTAGTGGATATTGCTCCCGAATATCGATAACATGCTTTGAGTAATCTAAAAATAAAAAATAGTTATACTCAAGACGAGATAAAAAATGGTGCATTCTTTTTGTTTTAAGACCTAACTCCCTAGATACAATACCGTTTGATGGAAAGTCATTTACTGTTATCCAAGGCAGGTATTCTGAACCTTCTCCTAATCCTCTGCCTTCATCAATCCATTTTTTCATCTTTTTCCACGTCCACATTCTTCCTCTCTTCATGATTAAACCGTCCTCTCGTAGTAACAGCTTTTATTAGGGTTAACAATATACAAAATATTCAAACGTTTGAACCGGAAACTCTATTGAGAAAATCTATTACTTAATAAATTATGTGAATTTTTTATCCATTTAATTTAAAAAATAGAAGGCATTCGTANNTACGAATGCCTTCTATTTTTATTATTGATATAAGTTTATTAATACTTGTTTTAACTCTGGTTTTATTGCAATAATTGAGCGAACCGCCTTTACTTGTTGTTCCGCATCTTCAACATTAGAAGCATGACCTAATTCTAACAATAGTCCAGTTGCCACTGTACCAGTGCGATTACGTCCACCTGAACAATGGAAAAATACTTTTTTTCCCTGTTCAACAGCCTCTTTGACTGCTCCAATTGCACTTCTTACTGATTCATCCTGTCCTTCTATACTTTCTACTATTGGGTAAGCATGACGATTAATTTCAACTGGAAACCCTTCTGGTTCTTCTCCTCCAGCACGCAAGTCAAATACCTCTGTAATTCCATGCTTTTTTACAGCTTCTTGTATAGCGTCAACTCCACCAATATATACTTTTCCTTTTACGAGTTCGTGATAGTTAGTCATGTTTGTTTGACTCCTTAATTAGTATTTAGCCACAATTTGAACCGCCACTTATTCCAAGACCTGCACCTTGTTGATCTTCTACATAGTCTAGTGTCAATGTATTTACAATTCCAACGACCTTTGGATCCATGGCAACTTCAATACCATTTACTGTTTCTGTTACATCATTTTCTTGCGCTTCTCCTAAATTAATACCGTAGCTTGGTCCACAGCATCCAGCACCCTCAAATGTAAAACGTAATGTTGAAATACCATTTTCTTTCATAGCATTTTCAATAAACTCTTTTGCTTTATCTGTAATATTCATTTTCATTTCTCCCCTTCACAGTAACTAATTAAAAATGTTTTATTTTACTAAAGCTTTAAGCTTCTCATATCCTATAATATCTTCCGATTGCCAAGGGATGATAACACAGTTATTTTGTGATTCCTTTTGCACCGCTTGAATCCACTGTACTTCAGACTGCGCCCTTCCTCTTAACACTGGATCACTTGTATGTGTGGCATAAAAACTTTGATTGATAACCCACCATTTTGGAGTAATATCTGCACGTTTTAAGTCTCCTTGTAGGCGGCTTGCTTCATGTACTGGCGTAGCCTCCGCTAACGTTACGATGACAACACTTGTTTCCTCTGGATTACGAAGACGTGGTAATAAGTTTTTCACAGACCGTGGTACCTCACCGGAAGAGCGTGCAATCTCCTTATGATACGTTTGTGCCGCATCCAGTAACAATAATGTATGGCCTGTTGGTGCTGTATCAATTACCACAATTTCATCATTTGCTTTCTCAACAATGTCGGCTAAAGCACGGAAGACTGCAATTTCCTCTGTACAAGGGGAACGTAAATCTTCTTCTAAATAAGCTAAACCTTCTTCATCTACCGTTTCTTTTGCTTGCTCTATGACTTCCTTACGATAGTTTTCTACTTCCACTTTGGGATCAATTCGACTTATTGTAATGTTCCCTTGTTCCCCATGCATGACATAATCAATATGGGCTGCTGGGTCAGTTGTAGTTAAATGTACATGATGGCCTTTTTCAGCAAGACCAACTGCAATTGCAGAAGCCACAGTTGTCTTTCCTACTCCACCTTTACCCATTGTGAAAATAACTTTTTTTCCCGTTTCAGAGAGATTTGTAATCAATGCTTGAAGAGAAGGCATAGAAATACCTTGTTTTTCTTCATCCGAGATTAAAATATTTTCCATTGGTTTAACAAGTTTTCTCATATTCTCAATTCCTGTAACATTAAACGGTACTAATGGGATTTCGTAAGTTGGAAGGCTTTTTAATTCTTCCGCCATGTTTTCTAAAGCGTGTAATTGTCTTGTAAACAACGCTTTAGAGACAGCATCATTTTGCATAAAATCTCTGAGCATACCATTAACAAGTAGATATTGATTGGTGACCCCAATTTCTTTTAACTCTTTTGCTGCACGTTCCGCTTCTTGTAATGGAGAATTATCCGGGCGTGTAACAAGCAATAATATTGTTTGTTTCGGATTAGATAATGCTTGAACTGTTTGACTATATAACTCTTTTTTATCTCCAAGACCTGCTAATGGTCCTAAACAAGAAGCTCCATGTGTACTTTCTTCTAGAAAACCACTCCAAGCCGTTGGGAGTTGAAGAAGACGTAACGTATGACCTGTTGGTGCTGTATCAAAGATAATGTGATCAAATTTCGATGTTAATTCTTTATTTGTAAGTAACGTAGAGAACTCATCAAATGCTGCAATTTCTACTGTACAAGCTCCGGATAATTGCTCTTCCATCGTAGCAATCACCGTATCTGGCAATTTTCCACGGTATGGGCCAACAACACGTTCTTTATATTCATGGGCTGCTGTTTCAGGATCTAAGTTCGCTACTTGTAGATTTGGAACACTTGGAATTTCTTTAGGTTTATTCGTAAGTTCTATTTCGAACACATCTTGTAAGTTAGAGGCTGGATCAGTACTTATTAATAAAACTTGTTTCCCCATATCAGCTAATGTAATAGCTGTTGCACATGCAGTAGATGTTTTTCCTACTCCGCCTTTACCGGTAAAGAATAAAAATGGTGTGAATGCTATTGTGTTTGGATTGTATAAGTTTGTCATTGCCTTTCACTTCTTTCTCTATTTTTTCACGTTTAGCTTTAAACGTACGACTGGCTTTTGACTTAACTCTTCTTCTGTAATATCTGTTAACTGTGCAAGCTCTTCATTTGTAAGGTGACTTTTTTCTTTTACTACTTTTCCATCTACCAAAGTCACAGGCAACACGTCTGGTCCTTTATCCATTAATAGTTGACTGATAACATTATTATTAGCGAATGCATCTGGTTCACTTGCAAGATTATAACGAGTAACATTCATGCCTTTATTCTTCAAATTATTCACAGCAACTGAAATACGAATTAATTCTGGATCAACACTTGGACCACAAACTCCAGTAGAGCAACACATTGCAGGATCAAAAATTTCAATCTTTTTCATCTCTGATTTCTCCCCTTCTTTACAAAACAAGCCGAGAATTTTTTCTCGGCTTATTTTGTTTTCAATTATTCTCCTGTTTCAGCAAACTTTTTAATACGTCCGCCAATCTCATCACGAACCTTTTGGAATACAGACCACTCTTGACCAGCTGGATCATCAAATCCCCAATGAACACGTTTTACATGTGGAGGTGTTGTTGGACAAACATCATTTGCATGACCACAAAGTGTGACAACAAGATCAGCTTTTTCCAAAATGTCGCGATCAATAATATCAGATGTTTGATCAGTGATATCGATGTCTACTTCTTTCATTGCTTTAATTGCATTCGGATTTACTCCGTGCGCCTCAATACCAGCAGAAAGTACATTCCATTTGTCACCTAAATATTTTTTGCCCCAAGCTTCTGCCATTTGGCTACGACAAGAGTTTCCTGTGCATAAGAAGTAAATTGTTTTTTTGTTTTCCATGGTAATTCCACCTTTTTATGAATAGTTATTTTGGTTGTGTTTGAAAGTATTTACGCTGGAACCAAAGCGCCACATTTACAAGTGCTATCATAACTGGAACCTCGACTAAAGGTCCGATAACTGCTGCAAACGCTGCACCTGACTGAATTCCAAATACACCTACAGCTACTGCAATCGCTAATTCAAAGTTATTACTTCCAGCCGTAAACGCTAATGTTGTTGATACCCCATAACTTGCACCGATTTTTTTGCCCATAAAGAAAGAGACAAAGAACATGATTACAAAATAAATGAGTAATGGAATTGCAATACGTACAACATCAAATGGTACGCTAACAATCACTTCTCCTTTTAGAGAGAACATCACAATGATTGTAAATAGTAATGCGATTAAAGTAATTGGACTAATCTTTGGAATGAATACTTTTTCATACCATTCTCGTCCTTTTGTTTGTACAAAGATAAAACGTGTTAACATTCCTGCGATGAATGGAATTCCTAAATAAATAAAGACTGATTTTGCAACCTCTGCCATTGTAATATCTACAACAGCCCCTTCAATTCCTAACCATTCTGGAATAACTGTTACAAACACATAAGCATAAACTGAGAAAAATAACATTTGGAATACAGAGTTAAATGCTACTAATCCTGCCGCATATTCTGTATCACCTTTTGCTAAATCATTCCAAACAATAACCATCGCAATACAACGAGCTAAACCAATCATGATTAAGCCCACCATATATTCTGGCTTATCCTGTAAAAATATAATTGCCAAGGCAAACATAAGAATAGGACCAATAATCCAGTTTTGTACAAGTGATAATACCAATACTTTTACATCTTTAAAAACGCGCCCCATCTCTTCATAACGAACTTTTGCTAATGGAGGATACATCATTAAAATTAACCCAATCGCAAGTGGTATAGAGGTTGTTCCTACCTGTAGACTATTCATTCCATCAACGAATCCAGGTGATAGATATCCAACTCCAATCCCTACTGCCATTGCGAGAAAAATCCAAAGGGTTAGATATCGATCTAGGAAAGATAGACGTTTTTTCCCCGTGTTGCTCATCCTTCTCACTTCCCTTTCTAACTATTTATTAACAACCACACCGGAGTGTAGGATTGCTCTTCACAATTTGTTTAATTTTCTCTGTTTGGTCTGGTACATGTGCTAAAATATCTTCTAAAAGCGTGTATAAATCACTTGCTTGATTTAAAGAATAATAAATCCACTGACCTCTACGCTCTTCCTGCACTAAACCTAAATCCTTTAACTTTCGAAGATGCTGACTGATAGAAGGTTGACTCATATCAAATACTTCAAGAAGTTCACAGACACAGCATTCACGTTGTTTAAGGATTGATACAATTGTTAATCTTGTTTTATCTCCTAATAGTTTCAGTAATTGGGATGCTCTTGTTACCTCTATAACTGTTTTTTCCATATCTACACCTACCTCGTTATAATTATATAAGCATATACTTATATGTTGTGTAAAAATAAAATGTATTATTCCTTCAAGTTACTTTATTCTTACTTTCAAAATAAGTATATAACTATTTACTTATATGTTCAACTAAAAACTCTCACCTTTACAGAATCTTTACATTGAATTTCCTTATTTAAAATTTGTACTCTTTTTCTTATCCCAAAAGATATAATAGAAGAAACTCATTCAAAATGGAAGAGTGGCGAAATTACTGCTGTTATGTTTATGGAAATGTTAGAACTAAAGAAAAATACCTTTTATAAAATTATGAAGGAATATGAAGAAGCAAAGTAGCATCTGGTCTATTGGAAATGCTACTTTGCCCCCAGTTGTAGGAACGCTGGTACTACCTCTAATAAATATAACAATATAAGAAACAAGAAAAATAGTTATTTTTAAATTATTTAGTGTTCTAGACAAAATAATTTTAAGTAATAATAGTTTAAATAAATATACTGATCATAAAGCGTGTATATTTTTATATGAACTTGGAAATACAAGTGGGGATGTAACTATTTTATTTAGGACGGTGTACTTGAAATGGATCTACAAGCTGGAAAATTATACTGGAACACAACTTTTCTCAATTCACCTTCTTATCCTTGTTTGGAAAAAGACATAATTTGTGATGTTTTAATAATAGGTGCTGGAAGCTCAGGTGCTCAATCAGCCTACTATTTATGTGATTCAAATTTAAATGTGGTTATAGTCGATAAACGGAAGGTTGGACATGGAAGCAACCTAACTAATACAGCGCTCATACAATATTTGGGTGATAAAATGTTTTTTGAACTTGTTAATACATTTGGTGAAGATTATGCAGTAAAACATATGAAATTATGTGAAGAAGCAATTAATGATATTGAATTTGCAAATCAAAAATTACCTTCTCAGTCTGATTTTATACGACGTGATAGTTTATATTATGCAAGCTATGAAGGGGATATTAAGAAATTAGAAAAAGAGCTTTATTACTTACAAAAGCATGGTTTTAAAGCAGATTGGTTATCAGAAAAACAAATTGGACAGAAATATCCTTTTAAAAAATATGCCGCCCTATATACGTATAACGATGGCGAAATAAATCCCTATAAGTTTACACATAATTTATTAAAACAAGCTTCTAATCAAGGAGTACAGATTTATGAAGATACTGAGATTGTTGGTAAAAAATTCGAAAACGACTTTGCTACTTTTTATACCAAAAATGGTAGTTCTATTACTACCAAGAAAGTAATTGTAGCTGCGGGTTATGAAGGATTAGAATTAAAAAAGGAAAAGAATGCTACTCTAATTAGCTCATATGCAGTTGTCACTACCCCAGTTGAAGATTTTTCTTCTTGGCATAAACGTACTCTTATTTGGGAAACTGCTAGACCTTATATATACATGAGAACCACAGCAGATAATCGAATTATTATAGGTGGTCTAGATGAAGATACAAACATTGCTGAAGAAAGAGATTCAAAATTAATCCATAATAAAGAAAAGCTATTATATGAATTCAATAAGCTCTTTCCTAATATTACAGTTAAACCTGAATTTTATTTAAGTGCTTTTTATGGTGGTACTCATGATGGTTTACCTATAATCGGAATGTATGAAGATTTTCCTAATTGTTATTTTATCTATGCGTATGGAGATAATGGATTAGTGTATAGTATGGTACTTTCTAAAATTATCAGTGATGTAATTATAAAAGGTTCTAGTCCTAATTTAAATTTATACTTGCAGTCCAGACCTAATTTAAATAAATAGACTGTATACGTAAATAAAAAATTAGAGATTTAGGAATTAATGTACTTAATGATATGGAAACTATATATTTATAGTTGTAGGTATTGTAAGGAATAAGGAGAAATAACATTTGTAAATAATGAATTTAGAATGTAAATATTTCGGACAGACCTTTGGTCTTACCACCGTCAAGTAGAAAACTGTAAAAAAGACTATTCAACCATCGAAATTCGATATTCAAATGAAGCTAGATGGTTAAGTCTTTTTGAAATCGTAGTTAGTTATACGCTACATAAGTAGAAGATTTTATGAGCCATTAAGCTAAGGTTATCATATACCCCCTAAATGAAAAATTTCTTTCTCTACAGATAGTTACTCTGAGAAGTCAGCTCATTTTTTCGTTTTGGGGGTATTTATTTTTCTTAAGTTGATAGGTATGTTGCCATATCCCTATTATGTAAAATATTCTAATTTTGCATTGGGAAAGAACTTCTTCATATAAGAATAAAGATAATTTTTTATATCCTCTTCTTCTTCTTTTTGATAAATATATTTTCCAATCCCATATTTCCCCCATTTATATCTTCTCTTCTCTTCATTTAATTCCAATTTTGTCATTGGGTAGTTTTTTTCAATCACCCTCTTAGCAGGCTTTGTAAAACGATGTTGAATAAATTCAAATGTAATATCATCTCTTACATCAAGGGGTAATTCAGCATCAAGGCGTTCAAACATATGATAGTACCCATCCTGCCAACCTTCATGAAGATAAATAGGAGCTACTATGAACCCTAGCGGATATCCTGCTCTTGCTACTTTCCCTGCTGCTTCAATTCGTTTAGCTAACGGAGAGGTACCAGGCTCAAAGTTTTTAATAACGTAATCAGCGTTTACACTAAATCGAAATCTTGTTTTCCCATTATGTTTTGCATCAAGCAAATGGTCTACATGATGAAATTTTGTAACAAATCTCAGCTTACCATATTCAGATTCTCCAAAATGCTCAATTGCCCGTTTAAGAGTATGCGTTAAGTGATCAATTCCAACAATATCTGATGTACAGGAAGCTTCAAACCTTGTTAATTCAGGCTCGCGATCCTCCATATATTTGTCAGCAGCTTCGAGGATTTCGTCAACATTCACATATGTTCGGATATATGGCTTACTTCCCATTGTTGTCTGTAAATAGCAATAATGACAATGTCCCATACACCCTGTTGCAAAGGGAATAGCATACTCTGCTGAAGGCTTTGAAGTATCAAATTTCAGTGTTTTTCTAACACCAACAACAAGAGTAGACTTTGCTACTCTATACTTTTGAAAATCGTTTTCGCCTGGCAGGTCTCTCACTTGATTATGAGAAGTAGTATGCCGAATTTCAACATCCATTTTTGAAAATTTTTCATAAAGTTCTTTCCCTAACGGATAATCTAATGCTTTAGGTTCAAAGTATACAAGCTTAGGCATAAAGGGGTTCATTCTAACATCCCCTCTGAAACATCCCCATAATAATACGTGTAAGCTTGGTTTGCCTCTTCCTCAGTAGAATAAACAGCCATCTCATTTGTTAGTGGATAATACGTTTCGTAAAGAAATAAAGCTAACTCATTTGGCCTCTCAGGATTATTTACAACTGCTGCAGCTTGTATATTTGCTACATCCTGAGTGTGGGGGTTTCGGTAAAAAATATAGACAATATCTCCAGCATGATAAGTTGTACTTTCATTAGAAAATTCCATTCAATCACCTTTTCTTTTTATGAAATGCAATGTGCAAAGTAATACATTCTAAATTTTTTCCTATAGTCCATAAAAATATGTCTTCTTTTATCAAGGAGAATTTGCGTTCTAATAATTACAATCTTATTTGAGGTGGACAAAATAGAAAAAAACTTTTTTTGGATTACATTTATGATTCAACCTATGGCGGGGTACCATCACATGCTCATCTGCTTAAGAATATTTTCTAATAGTTTAAATTTATTACACCAGAACCAAATTAGTTGAAATTAATGGTGGTTGACATTTTTAAAATAAAAATTTTTACATAGAAAATAAGAAATTGTACAAATTAAGTATCATTCTATTACTTAATAGTGAGGTGATTAATTATGTCAGTACTAGACAATTTTGATCAATGGAAAAGCTTTTTAGGAGAGCGCTTAGAACAGGCACAAGGGAAAGAGATTGCTGGTAATACAGTTTCAGATATGGCATTCCGTGTAGGTGATTATTTGGCGAATGAAGTTGAGGCGCGAAATGATCAGGAAAAACTATTAGCTGAACTTTGGAAAGTTG
Source organism: Bacillus cereus (assembly GCF_002561295.1). Classification (GTDB taxonomy): domain Bacteria; phylum Bacillota; class Bacilli; order Bacillales; family Bacillaceae_G; genus Bacillus_A; species Bacillus_A cereus_S. The sequence continues at coordinate 39,643 of NZ_NTUG01000034.1, read as the reverse complement.
CTAATGAACAAGAACAACATACAATTGCTAATTTAATGGTAAAGTTTGTGCAACATAAATAAATAAGCATGACTTTTTAGTCACACTTCTATATAAAAAGGGTGTGACTATTTATTTTTTCAAATCTTCAGTACTCTTTACATAGATAGATGTTTTAGTACGTGAATTGTTATGTGTAACTAGATATTAATTTTAAGTTCATCTTAATAGTTGATCTTTTACAAAAAAATAATATCTAAATAATTAAAAACCGATTCCTTAATAAAAGGGATCGGTTCATTTATATCGAAATGATAATTATATAATTAGAATAATTTATTGTTGTTGCACTAACCATTCTTCAATTACTTTAGCTGTCTCATCCCTTTGAGTTTTGGGCGTAATTAAACTTGTATTGTCCCCTTTTTGCTTACCATACATACCAAAATTCGCATGATTCCCACCTTTTATCATGTGCATGGTTGTATTCTTAGACATTAACTTCTCACTGTTCTTTATTTTTTCTACAGTTGCTAAACCATCTACTTCACCATAAATTGATAACATTGGAATCAATTTGGTAGAGAAATCGTCTGCTGGATAAGAAGCTAAGAAAATAATCCCGTCTACTTTTTCTTCATGGTGAAAAGCATACCTAGAAATCATAGCCCCACCCATTGAATGTCCAGCAACATACCATTGTTGAATTTTAGGATATTTTTCAATTATACTGTCTACTACATTGGTTCCAAGTATCGCTAAGTTTAATGGTAACTTAGGCATTACTACAAAATGTCCATCCTTTGCAAGTGCTTCCCCTAAGTAACTATACGACTCAACTTCTACTTTAGCACCTTGATAAAAAATAATCCCTATTTTGGCCTCTTTCTCTCCAAAGACCATATTATCTTCAGCTTTTTTATAATCTACTAGCGACAAAGCCTCTTTGGTTGGTTTGTAAGTAAACTGAGACCAAGCAAAAAAGATAATACTTCCCATAAGTAATATACCTAATACAGAGTACAAAATAATTCTTATCCATTTCTTCATACATATCACCTCACTAAAACATTTAAAATTTAAACCCTAAGTATTATTAATGTAATTTTTAATTAATCTTTTATTATTATTCCAAAACAAATAACGGTTAGGAAAAACAATAAGAGCCCTACATGCTATTTTGTAAACAATACCACTATATAAAAGGCGATCACTTTATACACAAGTGAATAACAAATCCCCCTTTATGTTAATCTTTGTGCTATGTTGAGGGCTTTGATCCAAAAGAATAACAATAAACACATTATTTAGTGGTTCCAGGTATGAAAAATCAACATATTAATTAACTAGTTAGTTAATTAAAGTTATATAAATATATAATGACATACTTACAACTGTAAATAGTACAAAAATTGTGAAGAAGTTGTGTATATTGCATAAATCTAAACTATTATCTCGCATAATTTTAAGGAAAAATGACAAACTAAGTATGTGCTATTAAATAAGTAGCTCAAATTATTGTTCGTTCAATGGGCAGATAATACATCTTATTATCTGCCAAATTCTATTTATCCTTTTTTATTTTTTAATAATTTATATGTTTGGAGGTTATATTATTGAATTTTTCACATTCTAACAAGGGAAAGACTAACTATTCTAAAGAAACAAAAAATTATATCAACCCTAAACTTCAACCCGTAGAACAGGCTATGAATGGATTGTATGGAATGCCAGAAACTGATATTGAAGACAAAGATCATCAAAAAGGAAATTTGAAAAATACTTAGCATTTCAATATAACCTTTATTGTCCATACATATTTTAATTGTAATAATAAACAAGGGAAATGAAAATTCCCTTGTTTATTAATTTTATTATATTATCAAGCATCTAATTTTTTTGTTTCTTTCTTTTTCCAAAGATTTCCTGGCCAAAATGCAAATCGTCCTAGAACCACTGTAATGGCAGGGACAAGAAGCGGCCTTACAATGAATGTATCTAATAGTACTCCTATTGCCGTAACAAGACCAAATTGAACAAGTACTTGGATTGGTAAAGTAGCTAATACTGCAAATGTTCCGGCTAAGATTAAACCAGCAGACGTAATAACGCTACCTGTTTGAACAACTCCGTTTTTGACTGCTTCAAGGTGTGGCTGGCTTCTTTTATTCTTCCATATTTCAGAAACCATAAATATATTATAGTCCTCTCCTAATGCTACCAAGAATACAAATGCATATAGAGGGATTGCTCCTTGTATTGCGGGTGCATCCATACCATAGTGAAGTAATAGCCAGCCTGCTCCTAATGCAGAGAAGAAAGATAATACAACTGTTAAAATTAAATAAATCATGGCAACAATAGAACGAAGATAAACAAGTAGTAATAATGCGATAATACCAATCATGACAGGGATAATTACATCTTGATCACGTTCGGTAGTTTGTTTTGTATCATATAATGATGCTGTTTCTCCTCCAATCCATATATGGTTCTCAGCATCATTTATTTCAAATTTTTTCATCATTTGTTTCAAACTTTTTCTTAACTCAGGGATTTTATTCATGCCCTCAATTGAATATGGATTCTCTTGTAAGGAAACCTCATACATTTGTAACTGACTATTCTGTTTCCCTTTTATAGGTTCCGTTACTTGATTTACGAAAGAAAGTTTTTTTAACTCTGTTGCTACAGGGATGTCTTTCCCTTTTGTATCAACAACAATTTGTACTGGCGCTAACTCTCCAGGTGAAAAATGATCTGATATTAAATCAAACCCCTCACGTGATGGCATATCTTTAGGAAATGATTCTAATAAATCGTACGTAAAATGAATTCGTGGAACAAATGATGCCAACCCACCCAATAGGAATAGTGTCAGCAAGATAATGGTCCAAGGTTTACGTATCACAAGGTCTCCAAGTTTTTTGCTCAGAAGTCCTTTCGATTCCTTTACCTTAATTGCTTTCTTTTTCTTCCTAGCACGTTCTTCATTCATCTCATTTGTTCTTGGTATGAACGGAAAAAACGCTACTCTCCCCAAAATAGCTAGTAATGCTGGTAAAAGCGTCAATGAGGCAACCCCCATAAGGAACACAGCCACACTAAATGGCACTGCAAATCTATGGAAAGAACCAATATGAGCAAGTAAAAGGGTACCCAATCCAACTACCACTGTAAGAGCACTCATGATAATTGCGCCACCTGATTCTTTAATAGCAAGTTGCAGCGCTTTAAATTTATTTTTTTCTACTAATAAAAATTCTCTATATCTTGAAATAAGAAATAAACAATAGTCAGTACCAGCTCCAAATAAAAGTACAGTCATAATTGAAATCCCTTGTGCATCAGCAGTAATCCATCCTTTATCTGCTAAAAATCCTAAAGTTGGACTAATTACCCCATAAGCAAATCCCACTACAATTAAAGGTAAGATTGCTAAAAGTGGTGAGCGATACAGAAGAATAAGTAAAACTAAAACAAGTAACACTGTTGCAACTAGTAATTTCACATCAGCCTGACTGAATAAGCTTACTGCATCAGTCTGAATACCAACTGGCCCCGAAAGACGAACATGCAGACCAGAATCAGAAATGTTTCTTTTAAAAGGATCATCTACCAAAGTATCCTTTATAACACGCTGCAATTCATTCATATTCTCTTGAAGAGTATCTGTCCCTGCTGTTGTGTTAAAGAATACAGGAGTTACAAGAGACGTACCATCTTCTGAAACACTCTTTGCTAATACTTGCTGTGGTATTGTATCAAATGGTGGTAACATTAATTGATCTTTTAATGGTGTGTTTTTAAGTTGTTTGTAAGTATCTTGAATTGCCTTAAAGTCATTTGCTTCTAAACCCTTGTCTCTATGCCAAACGATAAGGGCAGGGTTTCCAGTATCATTAGGAAACTCCTGTTTAATTAAACGACTAGCTTGTTGTGACATAGCGTTTTCAGGAAGGTTTGGAGCCGTCTCATCCTCAACGGTATTAACTGCTGGCCATGTAAATGATAAAACAAGGGTTAATAAGACCCACACCAAAAGAGTAATCCACCTTGCTTTTGGTCCCCCAACCAATTTCCCCCAAGTATATAGAGGGTGCTTTTTCATAAATATCCACCTTTCTAACTAAACTTTTTCATCAATTATATATACTAGTTAGTTAATTAATCAAGAACTATTATGTTAATATGCTATAATATTTTTAACTTTGAAAAGTCAGGAGCGAATGAAATTGGAACAAAAACAGCGTCCCTTGGGAAGACCACGTCAAAATAAAACTACAATATCTACAAAAGATAAAATTGTAAACATTGCTACAAAATTATTTTTAAGTAAAGGATATCAAATCGTTTCTATGGATGATGTTGCCAAAGAATGTGATGTGACAAAGGCAACCGTTTACTATTATTATGCTACTAAGGCCGATCTTTTTACTGATACAATGGTTCAAATGATGGTTCGAATTAGAGACAACATGGATAAGATTCTTTCCACAAAAAAGCCCCTTAAAGAGCGCTTACTTCATGTTGCACAAATACATTTAACTGCTACAATTGACATTGATATTAAAAGTTTTATGAGAGATGCAAAGATTTCTCTTTCTGATAAACACTTGAGACAAATGCAAGATGCAGAAGATAAAATGTATGAAATATTAGCACAAACTATAGATAAATCAATAAAAGAAGGAGAAATACCTAAAAATCACTCGCTATTAAGTGCCCATGCCTTTGTTGCTTTGCTGTACGTTGGTGGATACAGAGATGTTAATCAAAAGCCCCTTATCCCTAATATAGAAGATTTTGCAAAACAAATTGTTGATTTTTATTGGAATGGATTAAGTAAGTAAGTATGAGTGCTTCTTGATTATCTTTTCTATAATACTCTCCTTTATATATTTTAAAAGAGTGCCTTGAATTTTCAGGCACTCTTTTTTATTGATAACAATTCATTTCGGTACACTTTTAATTAATTCCTCCATATGAAATAAGTTTTAAACCGATTGTTGCTTCCAAAACCAAAGCAATACATACCATTCGCCTTCAGTCTTTGGATTCACTATACAGAAGTATACCTAATAGCGCTCCAACTGAAGTGCCAATCTTAAATCCAAATTGCATAAAAATTAAAGCTTTCCAACTATGATCCATATACAGTTTGTTTAGTATAGAAATACCAACCATATCGAATAAGCCAACTAAAATTAAAAACAATTATTTCATTAAGAATCAATCGCCTTCTCAACTTTATCTTTTGATAGCCCAATAAATACTTTAATTCAGTTTGTTTTCGTGTTAGTAACCCCGAAATTTTATTATTGCTAAAAATAAAAAAGCCTAAGAGAATAACTGAAATAACCAGTCTCCCCCACGCTTTGATCCTTCCGTGACACAACATCGCTGGGAGTCTTCTCTCAGACCTGAAAAACATAAAAATTATATAAGTAACGTATATTATACACATATTTAAAACTCATACAATATTATTAAATATAAATTATCGACTTCTAAACCTAATCCCTTAGATTAATGTTGACTTAATCAGTCTAATAAAAAAGAATAACTTCTGAAACAATGCATACATAATACATAGCTTTAAAGAAAATATTTTATTACTCTTTATCCCATGTATTTTGTTTGTGCTTATACGCACCCCTCGAATTCTCTGTTAAATCTACTATATCTGTTTCCTCACCAAATTCAGTACTATAATTAGGTTTTCCATATTCTTTACGATTCATCTCTTGATTCGCATCCTTCATTGGTTGAAACAACAGTGTTAAGCACATTAACCCACTTAGTCCAACAAGAGCAAAGATTACTCTTGCTAAAAAGGCATTCTGTCCACCAAATATTGTTCCTACTAAATCAAACTTAAAGAAACCAATTAGACCCCAATTAATAGCACCAATAATAACTAAAGCTAAGGCAATTCGCTGTATAGTTCTCATTCATATAACACCTCCTTCAGTCTCAACTTTTAAAAATATGGACAGGAATACTCTGTATCCTTCCTTCTTGAATCGTTAGCTTTGATTTCCAATCACAGTGGCAGCTCATAATTCAACATAAATACATTCCAGTACCATAATATAAACTTTGACTAACATTTTAATGTTTTTATTATTTAATATTGGGATAAGACTGCATGGTATTGCGTTTATCGATACTGTAATGATTAACCCTATTTGTACTTTCTGCATCATATAGCTATCCTGTTAGTTGCTAGGATGCAATCTTATCATTAGAAATCAACAATGGTTTCATACACAAAATATATAATACATATTCAATTTATTTTTTTGTTTCTAAAAAGGCTTCTTGATGTTACATAAACTAACCTTTTCTAAAACAACTTGCTTCTTTTATTTCGCATAATATACAACAATACGTTCATACTACACTTGATCCATTAAAAAGCTCCTATAAATGGCTAATGTTTCATAACAAGTGGGCAAAGCAGGCGTTTAATTAAACAGCCTGCTTTCCTTAAAGACTCATTCCAATTTCCAAAATGTCTTACATAAATAGATAAAGTAGGTATATTGGGATCTTTTAATATTCCTTTGGCAGTTGGTAACTTTTGATAGGAATGAGCCCATTCTTTTAACCTAGATAGCAAAATCCTTCTTGTATACATATGTAGCTTTTAACCGCCTTATCGACATAATACATTTAATTCGTTCTTAATTTATGGATTACTTTCAAAAAAATAAATACTGACGATATCAAAAAGGCAAGCACCAAAATATGCTTGCCTTTTCTTCTAACGACGATGTTCCACAAGATCAATTACACCTAAAACAACGTGAGCTAAACCAAATCCAAATACTGTATTTGCAATCATCTTATTAGATCCACGAGTTTGCTTCAAGGCATATCCCGCAGCTGTAACTGCTGTACCTAATGTAGTTGGAATTAATCCTTCACGAATATTCATAGTAACGTCCTCCTAGTATCGCAGTTAGTAATTCTGCTTTAATACTTTGGAATTAAAGTACTAAAACAAGTATTAGTATTTTCCTGTCTTATAAAAATATGTGGATTTATTTTAAATATCTTCATTTCATTATGATACAGCGTTACTAAAAATGTTAATGCGTAAGTTGTTTTAATACATTTACATGTTCCCTATCTTTATCTAAAATATCATGTATTAACATATGACTTTCTGGATCCAAATCACCTTGTACAATTTCTTCTGATATTTGAATGCCATAATAACCTTCGCCCTTTAACGCGCTACTTACAATTCCTTCTGTTGTATTTGGTACTGTAAATTGACTTATCAAACCTTGAACAGAGCCAATCATTCCTTCACTATCAACCGGTACTCCTCCAAGATTTTGTATTCTTTCTGCTACTTTTAAGGCGTGTTGTTTGTGATCTTGTTGTATTCTTTGAAATTCCTTTTTTATTTCTGTGTCTTTTAACTTCTCTATATAATGCTCATAGGCATGAATACCCATGTACTGCCCTTTTAGAAAGGCATTTAATGTATTGACTACACTCTTTTTTTCCATATCATCACTTCCTTTTTACGTTATCCTTTTACAGAAGCCGATGGATTATCCATATCTTGTGTGCAATACTATTATTTAATATCTTGTTATATTATTCCTCTAAATCCTCGCTCTTCTTTTACTTACCTTGATATACATATTATTTTTGTTTAATCACTTCCCATTAGGCTCATACTAACTTTTGTTTAAAAAATATGAGAAATGGAGCTGGATAAAACATGGAATTTGAAGGTAGAAATTCTACAGAATCTGCACTTCTTCATTATAAGTATGGCTTGGGTTTATTTACTGAAAAGATGCCTAAACTTGCCGAACAATTTAATTCCTTTACAGAGGAATGCTTTAAAGATGGCACCCTATCAAAAAAGCAAAAACAGTTAATTGCTTTAGGGATTAGCCTTTATTCTCAAGATGAATATTGTATCATCTATCACATTAAAGGATGTCTAGATCAAGGAGCTTCAGAACAGGAGATCTTTGAGGCGGTGGGAGTAACAGCTGCATTTGGTGGTGGTGGTACTATGAGTCAGGCAGTAACTCTTGTACAAGAGTGTATCCAAGAGTTAAAGCAGTAATAGGAATATATTTCTTGAGTTCCTGTCTTGCTATCTTTACACAATAAATAAAAACAAAAAACTTGAGCGTGTGTGAAGTATACTCAAGTTTTTTGTTTTTATCCTTAATTCATACTATAAATTGCCCATGATAAGTATGTAGCAAAGGTAGTCCATAACAAATAAGGGATTAGAAGCCATGCAGCTACTTTAGATAAGCGGAATGAATAAATGATAAGAAGAAATGCAGTAACAGCCACTAACAGACAACCTATCGTTGCTAAGAATAAATCTTTTTGGTGGAACTGAAAAAAGCTAAAAGCCTGATTTAAAATATAATTTAGAACAAATAAACTCCAAAATAATTTGGGCTTAAAGTTATACTTGTTATGGATAATTGTAACAGATAAAGCAATTAATCCGTATAATACTGCCCAGACAATTCCAATTGTCATACCAGAAGGTGTCCAAGACGGTTTGTCTAGAGAATTGTACCAACTACGATCAATTGGAAATAGGATACTTGAGACGTAAAATAATCCATATGTGATGAAAAACACTAAGATACTAAATTTCTTCATGACTTCCTCCTTTTTGCTAAATATATTTCTGTTATTAGAGATCGTATTATATTTTGCATTCTTTCCGTTTTACAGAAAGTTATTAGGATTTTTACTTATATTATGCTCGTTTTTGATTAAAATCCTTAGATTTTTCAATAGATCCCTAGTATTTAGACTAGCGACTCTCATTCCATTAATTATATCTATTAGGGTAAGTTCCCATCATATTCCTTACTATTAATAAAAACTATGCACATTAATAAAAATCAAATAAATGGAAGGGATATAGCAGTTTTCACTCATTATTGTAATGATTCTCCACTCGGATATAAATATATCCCCAATATAGTTATATCCGAGGTGATTTCACTGAGCTTCTGATATAACATGATTATAAAATAGACGAAAATCTTTTTGGATTCGTACAATGAGTTATTATATATCCTTTGTGATGTTTAATACATAACATATTTCAACTTACCATAAGACTTCATCCAGCTCTTACGATTTCAAATGATTTGCTCTCTATAATCATGAACGAATTCTTCCATGGTAATTGGAATTCTACCTAGTAATTCTAACAAGTCTGGCGTAACTCTTTTGGCTAATCCTAATTTAGCTGTTGTATATATACCAATCATCACCATGATAAAATCAGGTTTGATTCCTTTTTGAATCATCTTTTTTCTGAATTTCCATATACCGGGATTCGTATAGGTTATTTGTTCGTTCGTTTCCTTTGAAATAATTTCAGCAACTTCATAATACGTCAATGCTTTACTCCCTGTTAAATCGTACGATTGGAATTCGTGACCAGCTTCTGTTAATACTTTTGCAGCCACTTCTCCTATATCGCGCACATCAATAAAACTTGTTTTCCCTCTACCTGCTGGTACCTCTATTTTTTTTTGATTTCTTAACTCTTCACCATGTTGTGATAATAAGTTTTGCATAAAAAAGCTCGGTCTTAAAAATGTATAAGGGATTCCTGAATCTTTTATTATTTCTTCTATTTTTGCATGTGGTACTATAGGATTCTTTTCTACACCTAGTAAAGATAGAAATACAATATGTTGAACACCTACTTCTTTCGCAACATCAACCACAGGTTGAAAATACCTCTTCCCATCAGCAAGATGTGGGGGACGAAGAAGAAATAATTTTGTTACCCCAGTTAAAGCCGATTTAAAGGATGAGGGATTTTCAAAATCAAAATATATCTCTTCTTTGTCTCTTTGACGAGTAGCAATATGAAATTCAACATTTCTTTTTATTAACCCTTTTACAACTTCTTGCCCTACATTTCCCGTAGCACCTGTTACTAAAATCATGCCAATGCCCCCTATTTCGTTTTTAAATTTTGAATCATATTCTGTAACACATGGATAGTCGTTTCCACTTCATCTTTTGGAATATTTGTTACTGCACTCTTTATAACATCATCACTAACGTTTTTTATTTCTTTTATTAACTTGCTTGTTTTCTCTGTTAGGAATATTAGGTGAGATCGTTTGTCTTTAGGATTATGCGTTGTGAAAATAAAGTCTTTTTGCAATAAACGCTGGATAATCCCTGTCACAGTTGGTCGGTCTGCTATCAGTCTCTCTGCAATCAGGGCCGGTGTCGTTCCATTGGGATGAAGAGATATATCTTTTAAAACTGACCATTGCTGTGCTGTTATCTTATATATTTTAAGTTGATTTGATAATTCTGTTTTTGTCATTACGCTAACTTTATGCAATAGATATCCTAAATTATCCATATACAACTCCTTTTAGTTAGTACACTAATCATATAATTAGTGTGCTAACTAAAATCTCAAAAGTCAAACACTCATATAGTATATTTAAAGAAATACGATGTACTTCAAAAACATGATTTTTTAGTGAACTCTATATTTCTTAACCAAATTACAAATCTAAACCGATCCCTGACCCATATATTTGGCTAGAACGTGATTTAACCACGCGGTAAATTCTATTTAGTTCATTTGATTCTTCTATTTGTAATATGAATAATCGCCTTATTTTGTTCTTTTCTAGGCTGTACAACTACTATTGAATCCCGATAACTATACCTTTATAAACAACTATTTACTTTTCCTATTGTCGAAGGGAATATACGGGTTAACATTTAAAAAATATAGAATTCCCAGCACTAAATATCCCTTATTTCAAAGAAAAAAAGTCTAAACGTACAGCAAACCCCTTAAAATTTGTCAAAATTGTGTCAAAACGTATAATTTTCTTTTTTTGATATGGTGACCCCATGCCCATCAAGCTAAGTTTGGAGTTATCTATGAATTTCCGTTCTTGTTGCCTAAACTTGATATTTTGTTTATTTGTTTTAAAAATACGCATAACAAATAAACCTTATTAAGGTTTATTTTTTTAGATTATGCAGTTTTTTTCTCTTGATTGGATACAGTGTACTGATAAACGACACCTAAAATATCAAAAACCGTCTTTTTCTCATATCGATGGGATTTCCGTCCGTTTTTCTGTAAGAGGTCAAACAGGCGAAGGAGAATTTTTGATACTTCTTGGGTGTCTTTTCGTATAGCTTCATACACTAGATACAGATGATCTTGAATCATATAAATTGCTTTATATTCACTTAATTCTTTTTGTTTTTTCTGTAGTAACAGCTGTCGCATTTTAAACATAGTAGAGGAACAAAGAAAGATAGCGATTAACTGTCCATAAAGATGACATTCTAGACGCTCTTGCTTGATGCTGTGACAATGATTGATACCAAAAAGAGATTTCCATGTTTTAAATACAATCTCTATTTGCCAACGTAGAGAGTAGATATCATGAATATGTTCCATCGGAACAATTTCCCATGGGATGTTGGTAATATAAACATTGATTTCTGTTAAACGTTTACTTCTTTCAGAGTATGTAACTCCTTTTTTCTTTTCAACATAAGTTTGTTGTTTCCTACGTTTATGAATTTGATTTGATGTGAGTCTGTATATTACAACTCTTGAGGGTAATTTTTGTTGTCCAATATAAGCATTCTGAATTTCATAAGTATCTCCTGGTTTTATCTGATGCATAATATCTTCAAGGTTAAGCAAAACATATAAAGATTGCTTTTTTACTGTCCCATCCCGAAAGAATTCTGGAGATTCATTTTTTACATATACTCTATTATTTAATTTCAACCGTGAAATATAGAACCCTCCCCGTTGATCCATCTGGTCTAAATCTTTTAGAGAAAAGTATCCTAAATCTCGAATACATAAATCTCCCGGGCGTAAGGTATCCAAACACTCTGTACCAAAGGTTTTATCATTATTTTTACCTGGTTCCATTTGAAAATTGAGGAATTTCCCACTATGTAAATCGTACTCTAGCTGAATCTTAATACCGGCTGTTTGTGCGCAGCCTCCTGAACCAGGGTAAATAGTGGCCAAATGATTGGGGACTTGAAAAATAGTAGCATCTAAAATACGTATACGTTGAAAATAAGAAATGTATTGGTTTGAGATTTGAGAAGAATCGTTTAGTTTGCTTTTGATTAAAAGGGAAAATACACGCTGTAGAAATAAAACAGCACATCAGTTAAAGCGTTGATTAAGTCCTTCTGGACTCATAAGTGTAGCTGTATTTGCATAAAGCTGACTACATAATCGAGTAAGAGAATCGCTTGCTACATGTTGGCTAATCCAAATACATAAGGCAGCCAAATCCCGTGCGCCATATTTACTTTTTCGTTTTACAAAACCTGTCTCTTGTGCAAGTTGTTGAAGAATATGTGGAGACAGATATCGCTGTAATTCTTCAGCCAATAAGCCAAACTCGTCTTGAATAGATATATTCATACAAAAACGCCATCCTTTCTGTATATTTCTACATAAAGAATAACGTTTTCTGTAAATTATGGGTATAAATCCATCTTAATTTGAAGGTGATGGAGTAGCGCAATCAAAACGCGAATTTCGTAAGCTAAGAAAATTTCTATAAAGAAAAAGCCGATTTCCTGTACGCTAAGGAATTAGCTATTTTAATTTATTTTACAATTTCACTCTTAAGTGAAATAAATATATTTATTGACAAGCTCCTAGAGGGTTTCCGTCAGGATCAAAAAATGTAAAGAATTTGGTAGACCCTTCTTCATCAATAGGATTTACTTTGACACCACGTTCAATTAACAGTCGGTAAGTCTCATTAATATCTTTAGGGATAAAGTTATAGTATTTTCCTACTCCAAAGTTATTCTCAGGAAACTTCATTGGTTGATGATTAACAGTTTTTACAAGACATACTACTGTTTGTGATTCTTCTTCAATCTTCATAACTGCGGCTTCTTTCTCGATATAAATAAGTTTAAATCCTAATTTTTCTTCATACCATTCAGATGAAATTTTTGGGTCTTTGACTGGTATAAATACGCCTTCCATACCAGTTAGTAATGACTGTGACATTCTACATCCTCCTTAAAAATCTTTTCTTGTTTTATTCGCTAATATTAAGCTCAAGCCTTCTTTTTCTTGCTCAAGCATCTAGTCCTTTTACTAACAAAAATTATAAAAAATCCTTAGCGTAACAATATTCGCGTTTTGTTGGTGAAACTCCAGATGAAATTTTTGTTTTGGGGGTGCTTCAAAATCTTAGCTTGATGGGCATGTATGGTGACCCCTATGAGAGTTATTTCACCTCTAAAGCAAAAGAATATGACATATATCATGTAGTTGTTTTTCTAAAGTACATTGATAGATACTAATAATTTTTTTAGGTGATTTTTAAAATACAAAATCGTATCCAATTACATACTAAAGGTATTTACATATTCATTGCATCTAATGTGTAAATACCTTTACCTTTTCAACTTTTGATACAACGTTATTTATTCTACAGATAATAATTTCTCCATAATCATCACATCAACATGTTCCCCTTCCATTACCCCCTGCTTTTCAAACACTCCTACTTCACGATAACCCATTTTACGATATAACCCTTGACCTAGATTATTAAAAGAAAAAGTAAACAAAACAAATTTATAAAATTCATTTTGCTGTCCGGTCTTTTCTAAAGCTAAAAGTAACTTTTGTCCCAAACCTTTTCCACGATATTCTCTCTTTATGTATATAGATAGCTCTCCTACTCCTCTATATGCGCACCGATGACTATACGGATTAATTGACGCCCAACCAACGACCTGGTCATCCTTTTCTAAAACAATTACTGCGTATCTTTCATCACGTTGAAGCAACCATTTCACAACATATTCGTCAGTTTTAATCTCTGTTTCTAAAGTAGCAATACAATCCTCAATTCCCTCATTATAAATAGCTGTAATTTCCTGTACATCTTGTTCAGTCGCTATTCTTACTCTCATATTTCCCATGCCCCTTTTGAAAATTTATTTACCAACAAATTATACATAAGATTCTGAATCTATTTTACATATTGTCAGAACAAATCAACCTTCGTTTTCCTATCGATTTTTGTTATTCCATTCACATAAACCAAAAACCATATAAGAGCTAACATTATAAAAATACTGGATCCACCCCAATAAAGGTATATAAAACCATCATCCAACATTAACAAAGCATAACTTATAACAGGTCCTACTGCTGCACCTATATCTTGAACTATTGAATATACAGTTAAAAATGAAACAGCATTAGATACCTTTGCGATATCTGAAGCTAATGCATCAGTTAAGGTTGTTAAAGCTGTAGCTCCTAGCATTACTAAAAGAATTACAGTGAACCAGATTATAAGTGAAACATGATTTGATATAATTCCGAATGGTACACCTACAAATGCTAATGAACTAATGTAAAGAGGTAATCTTCCTTTTTGTCCATCAGACCAATCACCAAATTTACTCCCTAAATATGGTTCCCACATCCAACGTATCGCTTGAATAACACCAGATAAGAATGTAACACTAATGACAATCCCAAAAAGTGTAATGTTTTGACCGTAATAATGTGCAATAATAGCACTAAGTGTAGAAGTAAAAATCCCTTGAAATATTAAAGTAATAAAAAATCCGCTCGTAACAACAAGGATTTTTTATTTTAAACTGCTACAAATGGATATACTGCCTTCTACTTTATGTTCCTTACTATTTTGTTTAGTAAGTCTAGTTTTCAATGATTTGATTACTAATAAAATTCCTATTAGTGAAAGACATCCAAAGAAAATTGAAATAAATTTCAATCCTACAATTGGTACAAAAATCCCACCAAGTAACATTCCAAACAAGCTTCCTAAACGAAATAACCCATTATATAATCCCATTAACTTGCCGCGATTATTATCGTTAGCAAAATAAACAATTGTTGTAAGACCACCAATACGAAAAAATGACCACGCTATTCCCCATAACCCTCGTAAAACTAACCAAAAAACAAAGCTTTGCGCAATGCCATAACCCAATGTTGTTATGCTTCCAAGTATGATGGCCAGTATTAACCCTGTTTTTAGTGAAATCCTTTGATATAACCATCCTACGAAAGGGTTAAAAGGTAATCTAATAATACGGTTTATGGAAAGTAGTATTCCAACTTGCCATATAGAATTAAGTCCAGCTTCTTTCCAATAGATTGGCAATACAATATATAGCATTGAATCGCCCAATAAACTTAGGGCTGTAGCGAGCGCTACCATAATAATAATCTTAGTAGAATGCGATTCATTTTGTATAATCCGCAATCTCTAATCACCTTCTTTGAGAACGAAGAAATAAATGAACTTAAAAGTTTTGATAACTCCCCCTCAAATTACTTCTTGAATTTGTTTCATTCAAACCTGAAAGAATGTTTCTCATTCATACCTTTTAACTCATCATATGCATTAAGAAAATTTCGGTATGATATTTCCCCCATACTCTCTTTTTCTAATCCAAATAATCGTTGAAAAGTATATTCTTTTGCCCTATCCACATTATACTGACATGCATTCATAATTAACTTCATATAGGCTACAAAATATTCTTCACTCAAGTTACCCGCATGGTTAATTGTCATTTCACTCGTCTTCCTTTCCTACACAAATTCATAGAAACAATTTACTAAAGAAGAGAGTGAATGTATCATTCTCCTCTTTAGCTATCATATCTTTTAGCAACAAGAATCCTGCTCACCACATGAGTTTTTCACATTTAAATTCACACTACAAACACCTGTTTCTGGCAAATCAAGTTCTACTTTTTCTGCTGACTCATAGTCTCCAGTAAGATATGCAACGATAGATCTAACTTGTTCATAACCTGTTGCCATTAGAAAAGTTGGTGCCCTGCCATAACTCTTCGAACCTACAATATAGAAATCTTTTTCCGGTTGGCGAAGTTCTTTTTCACCGTGAGGCCGAACTGTACCACAGCTATGCAAATTAGGATCAATAAGTGGTGCTAATGCTGCCATGCTTTCAGTAGCAGAATCTATAGAAGTACGTATTTCACTTATCATAGATAAGTTAGGACGATTACCTGTATTTACAATCATCTCATGGACATCAGTAATTTTTATTTCTTGTTCTTCTTGATGACCTACAATGTCCATTCCATTTTTTGTTCTAACTACGTATTGGATTTTATATGGTGTGATTACTTCCACGTTTCCTTCATCAACTAATTGATGAATATGGCTACCTAAGGCACCGCGTGCTTCAAGAGCATCTTTTTCCTCTCCCCATATGCTTCTTCCACACGTTGTTTCCTCATAACCCAAACAATATTAGTTTCCGGATTTGATTCTTTTAATTTAGCTAATTCTAATAAAGCATTGATTGCAGAATGACCACTTCCAACAACAGCTACACGCTTATTGGCATATCGCTTTTGTTCTTTTCCTAAAATATCTGGAATACCATAAAAAATATGCTCGTTAAGGGATTGTTCCTCTTTCAACCAAATACCATTAGAATTTGCCGGATTCGGATTTCCCCAAGTACCAGAAGCATCTAAGACAGCTCTAGCTTCATAAACCTGAAATGCCCCTTCTTTTTCTGTATAAATCATAAATGGCATGTTTTCACGATTGGCAGTTTTCATTTTATCTGTATCTTTTCTACCTATGGATAAGACTTTTGTATTCAAGTGAATATATGGTAGGATTTCTGGAAGATTGGCTAATGGCTGTAAGTATTGTTCAACAATTTCTTTCCCTGTTGGTAATACGTTTAAGTCTGGCGATTCCCAACCATGTTTTTCAAGAAGAGATAAAGCTTCTTTGTCTATGTTATATTGCCAAGGTGAAAATAAACGTACATGTCCCCAAGTAAGAATATTTGATGCTATATTTTTCCCAGCCTCTAATAAGATAAATGATTCTCCACGTTTCGCTAAGTGTGCTGCTGCTGCCAACCCTACAGGTCCTCCCCCAATAATAGCTATTGGTAACTGTTTTAATCTCTGCATATCAATATTGTTTTGTAGCGATTTGTTTTCCGTTCCACAACACTCTTGTACCTTGAATGGAATCTGAATAGGTTTCATGAAAAATCCCCCTTATTTTCTTAAAAATTATTAAATGTAAATCGTTTATTCAATTAGATACATCAAAAAAAATTGATTAAAAGCCTACAAAGCTGCTATTTCGTCCCATCAAAATTATGACATAGGACGAAAGATACAGCACAATTGCTCAGATAATAGTGCATCAACTTCTTTTTTATTAATGTTATAGTAACTCCATGTTCCTTTTGTTTCTTTTGTAATAAGATTCGCATCAAGTAAAAGTTTTAAATGATATGAAAGCTTCGATTGTGGTAAACCAAGAACATCTGTTAAATCACACACACAAGTTTCTCCGCGTTGACATAATTCATACAAAATATGTAGCCTTTTTTGATCTGCCAATGCTTTGAACTTCTTTTCATATGTTTCAAAAGTTCGAGTAGTTGATTGATTATACAATTTTATTTCTTTCATGGTGGTTTCCTTTCATCAATTTTTTTTGATATTTTTAATATATACGACTTTCGATACCTTTACAACCAATAANNTTATTGGTTGTAAAGGTATCTTTGGAATAATGTTCGATTAAAAAATACCCTTCCATCCTCATTTAACGACAAATATAAAAACTCCATTTAAAAAAAGATTAATCAAAATGGAGTTACTCTTTTTAGCTAAGTATGAGATTTTCATAAAAAAGTTTGTTCATTTTAACATTCTAATAACTTTTAGGAAACTCACAATATACAGCGTGTACTGTTGAGCGTCCGTTTCTTCACGGGAACGGCACTATACAACAGGATTATAGAATTCAAATAATGGTTACAAAAGAGTCCCCAGCCTATTTAAGAAGAAGGAGGCACATATTCTTCTTCACTCTGCAAACTTTTATTAATTTGCTATTACTCTTTAGGCTTGTTATTTTTCTGAATTTCTTTATTTAAATTCTGCTGATTATTCCTTTTAAATCTTTGTTTTTGCGTGGCCCTACCTTTTGTATTTCCTTGAGTGTTCCTTTTTGCTCTTCTTATTCGTCTTTGTCTGATTTCTTCCTTACTTTTTTCAACATCCCGATATGACCGATTTAGCTTATCAAAAATATAATCAAATACTAAAAT
The DNA here is from genome assembly GCF_002561295.1 of Bacillus cereus. Taxonomy (GTDB): domain Bacteria; phylum Bacillota; class Bacilli; order Bacillales; family Bacillaceae_G; genus Bacillus_A; species Bacillus_A cereus_S. The sequence goes on along the minus strand of NZ_NTUG01000034.1, from coordinate 21,479 downwards.
TGCTTTTAAAGAATTAATTTTTGTTCCATATTTTAAATCTTCCCCGTGTAAAATTGCATGACGACTTAAATCGGATTTGACTTCTTTTCCTCTATCAAATCGAGCTAAAATTGTCTTTATGTAAAATGTTTCAATCTGCTTATCAAAAGAAAATGAAGTATTTCGTCCTAATAAAAATTGGCGTAAAAAGTCTTTTTGATTTATATATCCAATCTCTTCATCTAAATCAACTGCTTCCAGCCTTAGCATACCATCTACTAAAATTCCTTCAGTTTGTGCAAGAATAGTAGGTATTGTCAATGAATAGTAAGAATTAATATGACCGTCAATAGCATTTTCCAAAATCGGCATACGTTCTTCTAACCATTTTGCACGTTGCCAAGAATTACGAATTTCCTTCAAAGTATTATTATTAAAAATAAAAAGAGTCATGTACCTTGTAACAAAGCGCTTTGTATATTCCATACCTTTGTTCTCATATAACATAACGATTCGTTTCATACCTGACAATGGTATATTATCATGCGGAGGAAACTCCATTTTTAGCATAATAGTTTTAAAGTTTATAGTGGTTTCTTCTGCTATTTTAGCTTGTTCACGTAATACTTTTAATTCTTCTTCAAAATCAAAAGTTTTCAAAGCTTCACGAATAGTTTGTCCTACCGAGCTAACGGAATTAAAAGCATCTCTAAGTGTATGGATAGTGTTTCTCAATTCTGCTCCTATAGAGGGCATAGCGAGTTTTATTTGTTCTCCGACAGATGCAACTTCTCTTAAAGCTTTCGTCATTTCGTTCTGAACCAATTTTGTTGTTTGGAACATTCCCCTTAATTTAGCACCTATTTGTATAGGCTGTAAGATATTTTTTAAAGGTGATTCGAATTTAAAAATTTCAGGAAACAAACTTGTTAATGGATCAATATTTTCTTCCCTTCGTTCAATTTCATGCTCTATACTATCTTGTTTATCTGAACTTAATTTTTCACTTCCCTCTACGTTTTCCATTACTTTAAGTTCTTTCGTTTCCTTTACTTCAATTTCCTCTACTGGATCTGTACACTCTCTGTGTTCTTCTTTCTTTTCATTTCCCTCCATACTCCCAAAACCTCCGTAGTGAATCTTCCTTATTTCTTCCAATATGATTTTACTACAATTTAACGCTTAATGTATTAGTGTTGCTTTGAAATAACGTTTAATCAAAACACATTTAGAATTCTTAATTGAAAAGATAAAGTATCGCAACTTTATTCAAAACTTCGCGTCTTTCTTATAAACATCGTGATTTTATTTCAAATCCATAATAAAAGTATTAATATGTAAACTAAATTAAAAAGACATTTACTAAAATCATCCGTAAATGTCTTTTTATTATTAACGTACACCATTACTAAACATTTAATGATTAACTTTGTTTGAAGCATTGACTTATTTACGAAACCCAACTATTCACTAGATTTACAAATTGGCCAATCTTAATAGCAAGTTGGGATCCACTTTCCGCTGCTGAATTAATGTCCGTCAGAGCCGTTGTTGCTCTTCTAAGAAGAGAGGGTTTCGGCGTCTGACCTTCCTCGATATTCTGTACCACCTCTCCAACAAAATCTATAGCATCTTCTTGAACATCTTTGTTTTCCATAGAAGTTCCTTTTAAAAGTTCGATTAGTTCTTGAGCTACTTTTTGGAGTTCCTTACCTTCATCTTGGTTATTTGTTTGATGAGCTTCAATATTTCCTTGCTCTGCATAGTTAAACTGTCCGACATTACCTTGAATTAATATTTTTGCATTCGGTTTTTCATCAATTCCCAATTCAATTGCCATCTCCTCTAAATAGTCTGTAATATGATTCACTAAAAGTCTTACAACTTGATAATTAAATTCACGTACTTGATCTGAAAATTTTGCTCCCTTATAGAAAGCATATCCAAATGTCAATTCATGATAATTATTTAAGTGCACTATCGCATATTTTAAAAGTTGATAAATAAAGCTTATTTCTTCATTATTATCAATGGGAATGTCATACTTTGATCCATACGTCTTTAACTTGATAATTTCTTCTATATTATATTCTTGCGTATGACATTTACGTATAAAGTCATAAATAATAGGTTCACCTTCAATATATGTAATAAACTTTTTAGCTAATCTCATAGTCTCATGCCCATCACTTGCATTCAACAAATCTCCAGAGACTCTTCTAAAATTTTTAGATATAATTTTAAATTTTTTAATAGGAATAAGAACTGATGCTTCCAACTAATTCACCCCACAGTATGGACAAAATGGAGAATGTCCTGCTTTAGTTAGTATAGTTAATTTAGCTTTTCTATCACAACATACAAACTCCACTTCATCTAAATCATCTTTTTCATATAATGCTCTTGGTTGTTTTGTTACCATTGGTTTCCCAGCTTTAAATTTTATACCTTTACTTCTTTTAAAAGACTTTTCTAATCCTTTGAATAGATCATTTACCATATGCGCCATTTCATTATCTGCTAATATCATAGCATTTCCCTTAATATCCTCAGTGTAATATGCAGAAACTGGACTAGGAATACCACAACTAGGACAAAATAACTCAATAACATCATCTTCTTGTACTTCATCAGCTCTTAATTTAAATTCTTCTCCACAAAATGAGCACCTAAAAGATGAAAATCCAGTCATGTCGCTTTGTTTAGAAATTATAAATTTTTTGGGCATTACAATAGCTCCTTTATTATTTCTTAACATAATAAGTTAATTATTTTATATATAATGATACAAAAATAAAGTCTTAAATTAATAACTAGTATACCTCTTCAAATTTTCATTTAATGTATAACTCAATAATCAAAATGATTTTATCATAGCAGAAGACTAACCTTTATTAATTCTTTACCCTCACCTAAAATTCCTTTTTTGTACACAAAAAAAGCATGACATAAAATTGTCATGCTTTTTCTCATATAACCTAACAGTATTTTAAGTGTACATCTTTGTTGTCATTTCACATCAGTAAAGAACTTTTTTATTCAGTAAAGGACTTTTTTATTTGTTGACATTTCTTACTTTTCAAACACAAAGTTAATTTTATTCTCTTTCCACTCTAACTTCGCATCAAACGTTTTATCATTCTTCTTAAAACCTTTAATTAAATCCGTCTGTTCACCTTTTAATAGCTTCGTCATATTTTTTTGTGAAATTGTTTTTCCTAATATTTTTTTGGAGATTGTAAAATCACATTGGGTTGTATTATAGTTTGCACAACCATAGAAAGTCGATTTATCGATTACATCACCATCACACTTTTTACAGTTCCCTACTTTTTTACCTGTTGTAAATTTCGATCCTTTACGTTCAATCGATTCAACGTGTAATCCCGTAAAGTCCCACTTCTCAGACATTTCAATCGCATCTTCAATGATTTTCGCTGATAATTTTTTCGTTTGTTCCATAAAGGTTGCTGGTGAGGCTGTACCTTCTCCAATTTCCGCAAGGCGCTGTTCCCACTTTGCCGTCATTTCTGGAGAAGCTAAAATTTTATCCCCAATTGCAGTAATTAATACTTTCCCTTTATCCGTTGCGTATACTTGGTTTTTCTTCACATCAATATACTTACGATCTTTCAGCATCGTAATGATGCCTGCACGAGTTGCTTCTGTCCCTAAGCCCTCTGTCTTCTTTAATACTTTCTCAAGCTCTTCATTATCTAGGTACTTTCCAGCCGTCTTCATTAATGTAATAAGTTGTCCTTCTGTGTAACGCTTTGGCGGCTGTGTTTTCCCTTCTTTCACTTTCACCTTTACGACTTTTCCTTGTTCACCTTCTGCTACGATCGGAAGAATCGTTTCATCATCTTTATCATCTTGAAAAATAACTTTGCGCCATCCTTCTTGAATTTGTTGTTTCCCTTTTGAAATAAATTCCGCACGTCCATCCACAAGCGTTGTAATGGTTGTATAGTCAAAAATTGCAACTTCATAATGTGCTGCAATTAATCTTCTAACGATCATATCGTAAATTTTCTTTTCATCACCAGATAGTTTACTTGGATTTGTTACTTGTTCCGTTGGAATGATGGCGTAGTGATCCGTCACCTTTTTCTCATTCACATACCGCTTATTATTCATAATGGACTCAATCGGTGCCGGTAACAAACCTTTATAGTCATCAAACTGGCTTAACTTCTGCAAGATATCAGGAAACGTTGCTGCTTCTCCTTGTGTTACATAGTTAGAATCAGAACGTGGATACGATACGATTCCTTTTTGGTACAAAGCCTGTGTTATATCAAGCGTCTTTTTTGGCGAGAATTTAAATGCTTTATTCGCTGTTGCTTGCAGTGATGATAAGTTAAATAAAAACGGTGGCTGAAACTCTTTACGTTCCGTTTTCATTTCCTTTACTTCAGCCGGTTTATTTTGGCAGAATGCTGCAATTTTATTCGCCATATCAGGATCTTTTAAACGGGACTCATTATCTTGTTCCCATTTTCCTTCATATTTCTTTCCTTCGATATTAAAAGTCGCAAATACTTCCCAAAATAGTTCTGATTTAAAATTCTCAATTTCCTTTTCACGTTTTACGATTAGGGCTAATGTCGGCGTTTGTACACGGCCAGCCGAAAACACATCATTCATCCCTTTTTTCTTTAATAAAATACTAAAAACACGCGATGCATTCATCCCAACTACCCAATCAGCACAAGACCTTGTATATGCTTCATAATACGTATTGATTGTGTCGGATTCATCAAGTAAATTTTTAAATCCTTGATAAATCGCTTGTTTCGTTAAGGAAGAAATCCAAAGACGTTTCATCGGTTTTTGTACGTCACACAAGTTGATAATATTTCGTACAATTAATTCCCCTTCTCGCCCCGCATCGCCTGCATGAATAATTTCCGTCACTTGCGGATTATGTAACAACTGTTTCACAACATTAAATTGCTTATATTTTGATTTTGTAACTTCAAATTGAAAACGCTCCGGAATCATTGGTAATGTATTTAACGACCATTTTTTCCATTCAGTGTGATAATGCTCTGGATTACACAACTGTGTCAAATGACCAATTGCCCATGTACAGTAAGCTCCATCTGGAAATAGCTCATTTGCTTCTACTTCTAAATAACCGTCTTTTCTTCGATATTTAAATTGAGAAACAAGAGCCAAACCTTGATCTGGTTTTTCAGCGATTATTAATGCGACCATATTTTTCAAGTCACTCTCCTTTACCCCTTATAAAATAAGGTATTAACGCTTCTCGACTTTTTTATAGTCAAAAAAATATTCAAAACGAAGATTTTTTACCAATCAAAATCATCTTTTTGAATATTTATACTATTTTCGGATTTTAATTGTATAATGTCATCCCGCTCTTCTTTCGGATTACTCATATCTACATTTTGACTAAACTTTTCAACATACGTAATAGGATTACCAAAAGTTTCTGTCAAAGCATAATTTATTTTTTCACACTTCGCTTCCCCTGTATGTATTACTTTTTCAATTCTTTTTCTAATCGAACAAGCAAAGAAAAATCCATCTCATAATGTGTTTCATTTTTCATTTTCATTCTCCAAGTTTTTTATTATATCATTTTTCTGATCCCATTGCCTTGAAATATTTGCTAAATCACTTTGTAAAACCCCTATTTTCTCTACCAATCTATCCACTAAATTGTTATATGGAAGAAGACCTTTCATTCACAACAATTGATAAGGAAGAAATGATGCTAGAAGACCTGAAGCTAAAAAAACGACTTAGCTTTAACTTTTTGTGTCCAAAATATTGACTCAAATCCAAATGATTTAGAAAGAAATAGGCAGTGTTTTTACGTAATGAAAGTACTGTTTTTTTCTTTTAGTTATACAAGCATGATTCATGCAGTGGTGGTTGATATATATCATTTTAGCTTTGTAATATTTTAACAATTAAGATTTTTTAAAAAACAAGGAAAATAATATTGTTATATGCGAAAAAAATCATTATAATACTACTTATTAATAAGATAGTTATTTTTATGGAATAAAATGTGATAAAAGAGGCCATCCATCAAAATAATTATCTGAATTTTTTTATTATAAAAAACCTTTTGATATATCCCGGAATAGTGTAGAAGGATAAAATCAAAAGCACAACCCTAGGATGGAAATTGACTTTCATAAACGTCATCTATTATTCAACGGAATCTATGTGGAATAGATTTGTAGGGTTGTGAGAAATGAATAGCTCTATAGCAGCAATGTTGCAATTTTATCTTCAATTGATGGGGGAGTATTTATGAACAGTATACTGAAAAAGTGGAATCAAGTGAGTATAGTAAAACAAATCATTGTAGGGTTGCTTATTGGTATTATTCTATCTGTGACAATCCCAGAAGTAGCAAAACCTATTGTAATTTTAGGTACTTTATTTGTAGGTGCTTTGAAAGCAATTGCACCTGTGCTTGTACTTTTCTTGGTTATGTCAGCCATCGCACAACATAAGAGTGGTCAAAAAACGAATATGAAGTCCGTTATCTTCCTATACCTTTTGGGAACATTTTTAGCTGGATTAATCGCGGTTATTGTAAGTTTTATTTTCCCTGTAACTTTAACACTTGCAAAGGGTGCTGAAGGTGTGACTGCTCCTGGCGGTATTACAGAGGTTCTCAAATCCTTACTGCTGAACATCGTTGATAACCCAGTTAAAGCAATTTCTAATGCGAACTATATCGGTATTTTAGCTTGGGCGACACTCCTTGGTTTAGCTTTACGAAATGCCTCTGATACGACAAAAACGATGATTTCAAATTTTTCAGATGCTGTATCCAAAATGGTTACATGGATTATTAAACTTGCACCATTAGGAATCATGGGTCTAGTAGTGGATTCTATTACTACAAATGGAATTGAATCATTACTAAGCTATGGTAAATTACTTGCTGTTTTGATTGGTTGTATGTTCTTTGTAGCGCTGATTGTCAATCCAATCATTGTGTTCGCATTTATACGTCAAAATCCTTATCCGCTTGTTTTTAAGTGCTTAAAAGAAAGTGGTATTACAGCATTCTTTACACGTAGCTCAGCTGCAAATATTCCTGTAAATATGCGATTATGTGAAAATCTAGGTTTGAATAAGGACAGTTATTCCGTATCTATCCCATTAGGTGCAACAATCAATATGGGTGGTGCCGCTGTTACGATTTCTGTTTTGACACTTGCAGCGGTCCATACACTTGGTATTCAAGTAGACCTTCCTACTGCAATCATCCTTAGCGTACTGTCAGCTGTATGTGCTTGTGGTGCTTCAGGGGTTGCTGGTGGATCTTTATTACTGATTCCTCTAGCATGTAGCTTATTTGGAATCTCACCTGATATTGCTATGCAGGTAGTTGGAGTAGGCTTTATTATAGGTGTTTTACAAGACTCTTTTGAAACGGCACTTAACTCATCCACAGACGTACTTTTCACAGCAACAGCTGAATTTAAAGAGTGGCGTAAAGAAGGGAAAAACATAAATATTCGCAAAGTATCGTAAAGAAGAAATCTAGTTTTGCAACAATAGTTATGTTGTTTTCAAAATTCCGATCAAAAAAAGGTAAGCTCAGATTAGTCATTTCTAATACGAGCTTACCTTTTTTTATATAATTTCATAGAAGCTTCTTTTATCACTAAACAGACGCTTATGAATCAACTATTTGACTTTTCAGCGTATCTAATCCAAAACGATTAATAAATTTAAAGAAAGGTTCTCTCTTTTTACCGTGTTCAGAGTAGATATCAATGATTTTTTCTACCACCTCATAAAGTTGTTCAGGAATTAACTGCTCCATAAATAACGTTCCAACTTGTGCATTCATTCCTTTTGCTCTACCACCAATATATAAATTGTATCCGTTTCGTATTTTCATAATCCCAATGTCATTAACGAGAGGTTCCCCACACCCAATTGGGCATCCAGTATATGCAGGGCGCAGTGTAAAAGGGACAGGTTTCCCTGCTATTTTCTTATTTAACTCAATTGCAACTGGCATACCCTCTTCTTCTGCACCTTTGCAAAAATTACATGTTCTTAAACTTTTCACGAAATTCCCTATCGGGTAACAAGATAAACCAACTACCTGAAATCTTTCTTTCACTAATTCTAGCTTACTTTTAGGTATTTCAATGTAAAGTTGTTGAAAAGTTGTCAACTCTATCTCATCGCCATCATCCATATACTCAGCGATTACAGAAAGTTGTTTCGCATTTAATTTTGCACCAAATGCTATTCCACCGTTTATAGCTAATTTCACCATTGTTTCTTTTGATTCCATTATAAATTTCACATCCTTCTTTCCTATTCAGTTATCCTTTATACATTACCCTTGTTAGGTATTTAGAAGTCGTTACTTTCTGGATTCACCTTATTTTAAAAATAGGACTGAAAATCCATACAAAAAATTTGCGTGGCTTTTCAGTCCTTATTTTCTCTTTATAACAGATCCTTTTCTGTATCCTAATTACCTGTATGATTTGTATGTTCATCTGCTTTTGAAGTCATGTTGTCGTATACACTATATCCCCCGATAACTGCCCCAAGATACACTATACCCGCAATTGCCCAAATCATAATACTTCGTTTCATATGCACACTTCCTTCTTTCATTAAGCTTTCAACTTAATTCTCTGTAGTCTTAATGCATTGAGAACAACCGATACAGAGCTAAATGCCATTGCTGCACCAGCTAACCATGGAGCTAAGAAGCCTGCCGCTGCTATCGGAACACCGATACAGTTATACGCAAGAGCCCAGAAGAGATTTTGTTTAATATTTCTAATCGTCATTTTACTCATATAAATAGCATCTGCAATACTATTTAAATCGCCTCGAATAAGTGTAATATCTGCAGCCTCCATCGCTACATCAGTACCTGTTCCAATCGCCATACCAATATCAGCTGTTGCTAATGCAGGAGCATCGTTAATTCCATCCCCTACCATAGCTACTTTTTTACCAGCTTGCTGCAATTTTTTCACTTCTTCTGCTTTACCTTCTGGTAAAACTTCAGCAATAACATGCTTAATACCAACTTGATCAGCAATTGCCTTCGCTGTTTGAGTATTATCCCCTGTTATCATCACTACTTCTAAGCCCATTTTTTGTAGTCGAGCAATTGCTTCTTGTGATGTCTCCTTCACTGTATCTGCTACCGCCACAATACCTGCATATTGATGATCGATTGCAACTAGCATTGCTGTCTTACCTTGCTTTTCTAAATTCTCCATTTTAGCTAATTCGGTTTCTACATTGATGCTATTTTTCGCCATCAGTCTACGTGTACCAATGAACAGCTCTTTCCCGTTAACTGTTGATTGAATGCCAAAACCAGGAATCGCTTCGAAAGTATCGGAAGATCCTAACTCAATCCCTTTTTCTTTAATACCTTCGACTATTGCTTCAGCAAGTGGGTGTTCTGAGTTTTTCTCAGCAGCACCCACTAGTTGTAAAAACTTATTTTTATCGATACCTTCTGCTAAAATAACATCTGTTAAAGTCGGTTTCCCATTTGTAACTGTACCTGTTTTATCAAGAATAATTGTATCTAATCGATGTGTCGTTTCCAGGTGCTCTCCACCTTTAAATAAAATACCGAATTCTGCCGCACGACCGGACCCAGCCATAATCGAAGTTGGTGTCGCAAGTCCAAGTGCACAAGGACAAGCGATAACTAATACTGCAATGAATTTTTCTAGCGCAACTGCAAACTCTCCTGGACTAACAGCAAAATACCAAACAAGAAAAGTTACGATAGCTATCCCAACAACAATTGGGACAAATATACCTGAGATAACATCTGCTAAACGTTGAATTGGTGCTTTTGAACCCTGTGCTTCCTCAACAACCTTAATAATTTGAGCTAATGCGGTATCTTTTCCTACTTTTGTTGCTTTTATTTTTAAGAAACCATTTTTGTTAATCGTTGATCCAATAACGGTGTCTCCAACTGTTTTATCGACCGGAATACTTTCACCAGTTAGCATGGATTCATCGAGTGCTGATCTTCCTTCAATAATTTCACCGTCAACTGGTACTTTTTCACCTGGCTTCACATAAACGATATCGTTTGCTAATACTTCTTCAATTGGAATCACCATCTCTTGGCCATTACGAACAACTATTGCATTTTTCGCCTGTAATCCCATTAGTTTCTTAATTGCTTCAGATGAACGACCTTTTGCTTTCGCTTCAAACAATTTACCTAATATAATTAATGTAATAAGAACTGCACTTGTTTCATAATATAAATCTACCATATGAGCATTTGAACCAATTGACATGAAACTTAAATAGAGACTATAAAAATAAGCAGCTGATGTACCTAGTGCAACAAGTACATCCATATTTGCACTCTTATTTCTTAATGCTTTAAAAGCTCCTACATAAAATTGTTTACCAACTATAAATTGCACTGGTGTTGCAAGTGCTAATTGTACCCACGGATTCATAAACATATCTGGTAACCAAATAAAACGCGTAAATTCAAAATGGCTTACCATCGCCCATAACAATGGAATTGACAGAATAAGAGAGAAAATAAATTTCCCTTGTTGCTTTTCAATTTCTTTTTGACGATGGTCTACTTGTTCTCCCGCTTGTTCTTGCTTTTGTTCAAGTCCATATCCAAGCTTTTGGATTACATCTTTCATATCAGAAGTAGAAACCTGATTTGGATTATACTCTACAAGAACTGATTCTAATGCAAAGTTAACACTTGCTTTTTCTACCCCATCTAATTTATTTAAACGTTTTTCAATTCTATTTGCACATGCCGCACATGTCATTCCCGTAATATCAAATTCAGCTTTTTCACTTACAATGTCATACCCTAACGATTGGACTTTCTCTTTAAACTCTTTTACGCCCACTTTATCTGCGTTATATTTAATTTGAGTCTTTTCAAGTGCAAAATTGACATTCGCCTCTTCCACACCTTCAATTTTTTTCAATCCTTTTTCTATTCGGTTTGCACATGCCGCACATGTCATTCCTGATATTTGAAGAGTGGTCTCTTTTTGTCCTTGCATTTCATTCACTCCTACCTCGCATACCCATTAAGGGTATATTTTTCATCGAAAGAGATCGTACCATGATAGTACGATCCCTAGAGCATATAGCGTTGTATTATTGAACGTCGTAACCTTGGTCTTCAATTTCTACTAAGATATCTTTCAAAGTGATAACTGAAGAATCAAATTTTACTTCTACAGTTCCTTTATCTAAGTGAACCTTTACATTTTCTACACCATTTAAAGCCCCAACATTTCCTTCAATAGAGTTTACACAGTGTCCACAAGACATACCTTCTACTTGTAATGTTACGTTTTCCATTATAATTCCTCCTCGGAGTAGTTAAGTTATTGTTTATAAACTAATCTTACCATACCCCCCTAAGGTAATCAATAGGCGTTTTTAAATTTATTTTGTTATTTTAAAAATTGTTTTCAAAAGTTCATTTTTAATTTCTAGAGCATCTTGCTTCAATCTTTCCGGCACATATCATCACAATCGTGTTTTTACTCCCGCATTAACGGGAGTAACCCCCACTGATTAAAGTTTCACCTTATTTTGTCCCTTTTATTGATAATCATTAACTAACACATTAGAAAAATAGAACCGAATGCCTTTCTAAAACAAATACACTATACCCCTATCATGTATTTAAAAATTAAAAACAAACCAGCTAATAAACAGCCTTGCTACATTATGATTTTGAGAAATGTTCAAATACTGTCATTAACTCTTCGATTGCTTCTTGAAAGCAAATCATTACTCTACAAAATACTGTATAGAGGTATAATATATAAATATTAAAATAAGAAGTGCACGTATCTCATACATGAAGAGCATATAGAACTGTATGAGATACGTCTCAAAAATAGCATTTATATAATCAATAAAGTACATAATACGAAGTAAACATTACTCCGGCATATTAGGAATATTAGGGTTTGGAACATAATCAGATTTATAATCTTTATATTTCACTTCTGTTACCATACCTGCAGAAGCATGATGTAAATCATGACAGTGGAACATCCATTCACCTGGATTGTCTGCTACAAAGGCTACTTCATATTCTTCACCTGGTTTTAAGTTTAATGTATCTTTCACAATTGGCGAACCTTCAATTGGTTTTCCATCTTTACTTAATGCTTGGAAGAAGTGACCGTGTAAATGCATTGGGTGATCATCCATTTTAGAACGGTTTATCAATTTCACCTTTATTAAATCACCCTTTTTCACTGGAATTGGATCAATATTAGGGAATGTCTTCCCATTAATTGTATATACCATTTCATTACCATTCATTTCTGTGTTCAAATCCATTGTATATGTCGCATTATACTGCTGATTTAATGTGAACTCCCCTACTTTCTTATCACCATATCTTGTCATATCTAATTTTGAAAGGTTTTCTTTTTCATTCGCTTTATCATTCATCTCTTTGCTGCCTTCATACTCAATAACAGCTTTCATGCCTTTTGAAGCTTTTCCTTCACCATGATCTTCAACATACCATTTGCCAGGATTATTCGCCATAAATTCAATATCATAACGTTCACCTGGTGCGATTGAAATAACTTGATCTTTGATGAATTTTGGATTATTGATTGGCTGACCATCTGTTGCGATTACTTTTATGTCATGACCATGGACATGAATGTTATGTGATAAATAACCAGCATTGACCAATCGGAGTCGAACTTTATCTCGTTTGTTCACTTTCAATGGCTCTACTAATTCTCCACTCTTACCATTGATTGTAAATAAGTCATACATACTCATATCATGACCTTCCATTTTCATATTTCCATGATCCATGCTTTCCATATCATCATTCTTGTTCATGTCTCCATGATCCATCCTAGATTTATCGTCATCTGGTTTTTCTGTTTTCCCTTTTGCCATTTCTTTAATTTGTTTATCAATTTCTTTCTTATCTGTTACCCATTCATCTAACATTAATGTGTAATCTGTATCATATTTTTCGTCTGTATCTTCTACAACAAATGCACCATACAACCCTCTATCTAATTGATTAACAGAGTCTTGGTGTGAATGATACCAATATGTTCCAGGTATATTAGCTTCAAATTCATAAGTGAAACTTTTTCCTGGTTCAATTGCATCTTGCGTAATTCCTGGGATTCCATCCATATTGTTTGGAACGGGATATCCATGCCAATGAATAGATACAGGGCGGATAGTTCATTTTTTAATATAATCTTAACTTTTTCACCCTTTTTCACACGAATCTCTGGCCCAGGAGACGAACCATTAAATGTCCATACCGGAACCACAACACCATTACTTAATTTTTGTTTCTCCTCTTTTGCCACTAACGTAACCTCAGGTCCTTTTACAACCTTTAATGGTTTTATTGCTGTTGCAGTCTGAGTTACCTTTTTATCGTTCATATTTTTATGATCACTGACTGTATTATTAGTAGTCGAAGAACATGCAGCAATTAAAGCGAGCGCTGAGACTGAAATCACAGTTAATATAGACCTTTTCATGTAAAACGCCTCCTTCTGTTTGTTCACAGTAATTATATAGAACGATTCTCAAGAAATTATGGAGGTGAAAAAATAACAACGGCTACATCATCTTTATCATTCTTTTAGCGTTTCGCTTTCTAAATTATGCAGATACTTTGCAGGTATAAATAGGCATAAGTATTCTATACCCACTCATATGATGAAGTGAACAAAAGGACAGGGAGGTATTCCTATATTTACTTATACATTAATCATCTTAACGCTTTGTTTTATCTTGGTTCTTTTGGCTTCTTATAGTTCTAAATCTAAAGGTACCCTAATGGAGTATATGGTATTTATTATGTCTTTTAGTATGAGCATAGGATTAAGTATTGGATTCTATTTTGGCATTCTCTTTAAAGGAGACTTGTTGTACTCTACTTTATTTTCTATTTTGATTAGTAGTATAATTGGTTTTTTAATTGGTCTCCGCTTCCATCTATACTCTGCTTTAGAAGGTATGTTCTCTGGGTTAATGGCTAGTATGATGGGGGCTATGATTACAGAAATGTTAAATGCTCAGCAAGCACACAGTATACTACTTATTAGTATCTTGCTCACGATAGCCATTTCCACATCATGTATCATTCAATTTTTATCAGAAAATTTTTCTTTCTACATTCATCGCTGGTTCCCATTATTACTTTCAATTGGAATAGCAATTGTTCTGACTGTATTTGTAACATTCCCAAAACATACCTCTTCACTCCCGAATAAACATGAACAACATATACATAGCAATTAACACTTATAATCAAATCTCGAAACAATAAATAATATGTACAAAGTGTTTCGTAACTTGTCCATAAGTAATCATCCACATCTTGTTCGTTTTATGGATTAATGAATCACTCATGAAATGTTTTACTAAAGATGTAGTTAAAAGAAACAAAAATGAGCAATTTCGATATTGTCATTTCGAAATTGCTCATCTATTGTTCTCCATTCTTATATGGTAATAAACGTATATCAAATATTGTATGCCTTGTGTTTTGCACTGCATAGCATCTGTTAATTGATGCCCATGCTTTCCTGAAGTGCTATGAATGCAACAACACCCAAATATTACATATTCAAAAATTTAATACATACCGGATCAGGTACTACAATATTAGACTGCACAAGTTTTAACTTCCCAAGAGACTCGTCTCTTGAAAAAAGCACAAGATTACTACTTCTTTCATTTATAACAATAAGAAATTTCTCAGTAGGATCTAATATAAAATCTCGAGGCCAATCCCCCTCAGTATATACAGATTCAACAAAAGTAAGTTCCCCTGAGTCTTGATTCACACTGAAAACAGCGATACTATTATGCCCTCTATTTGCTGCATACACAAAACAACCATCAGAAGATATATGAATTGCACTCCCTTGATTATTTCCACTACATTCATTTGGAATAGCGGAAATATATTGAATTTCTTTAAATCCACCATTCATAGCATTATATGTTAGCACAATTACCTGTGAAGTCAGTTCTGTCATCACATAAACGTATCTTCCATTTGGATGAAATACGAGATGCCTTGGACCACTCCCAGGTTGAACTGATAATCGATTAACTTCGGTTAACATCCCTTTACTTGCTCGATACGTAATTAATTGGTCAATGCCCAAATCTACAGCTATCACATATTTATAATCAGGCGTAAATCCAGCATAGTGTGTATGTGCCTTCTCTTGTCTTTCTTTATTTGGGCCTGAACCTTTATGCTCTATAATAGATGTCGCCGAATCTAAAGACCCATCTTCTTTATTTACCATATACGATTCAATTGTTCCTTTATGGTAGTTTGCCGTAACTACCATTTGATTTGTTTTATCAATACTCACATGACATGGCGATGCCCCATCTAATATTTGGCTATTTAATGTTCCAAGACTGTTCGTATGATGGTTAATAGAAAAAGCTGCTACTCCACCTGATTCACCTTTTTTTATGACAGAATATAGAAACTGATTATCTTCGCTAATAGCTAAATATGTAGGGTTATCTAATTTTGCTGCTATATTTACCTCTTCAATTGTGGCTGCCC
This sequence comes from Bacillus cereus, assembly GCF_002561295.1. Taxonomy (GTDB): domain Bacteria; phylum Bacillota; class Bacilli; order Bacillales; family Bacillaceae_G; genus Bacillus_A; species Bacillus_A cereus_S. Next base: position 5,887 of record NZ_NTUG01000034.1, on the reverse strand, counting down.
TTGTATCCAATATAAATTTGTAAATCCCTTCGCTATCTCCTCGCGTATATGTTCCGATATATCCAAGCAATTTACCGTTATTCATTCTTTATATCCTCCTTTGAAATAATTTAACCTGCAATAACGAATAAGAAGCCTCCCTCCGTATTAATTGTAATCTAAATACAAACAGATTAAAAAAACTATCTATATTTTATAATTTCACAAGCTATAGCTTTTACTAATCAATTTCTTTCCGACTCCAATAAAAAACTGGTCTTCAAAATTGAAGACCAGTTTTTTAACTCGCTTTAAAACCACCGCCTAACACATCACGTACATCGTGAATGACAACGAATGCATTTTCATCTTTTTGGCTCACAACTCTCTTTAATTGCACGAGTTCCTGTTTATTAATGACGATATATAATACTTCTTTGTTATTTCCTGTGTAACCACCTTTTCCCTCTAATACTGTTACACCACGTGTCATATTCTTCATGATAGATTCTCTGATCATGTCTGGATAGTTTGAAATAATTGTTACGGCCGTTTTTGTATTCAATCCTTCTACGATAAAATCAATAACCTTTGCACCTATAAAGACCGCTACCAGCGTATACATAGCCTTTTCCTGCCCGATAATAAATACGGACCCCGCAATAACTACAATATCAATAATTAATACACCTTTTCCAACACTCCAGCCTAAATATTGATTTGCTAATTGTGCTAGAATAGCAGATCCACCTGATGTACCACCTGCACGGAACATAAATCCTAAACCAACACCAACGAAAACACCAGCGAATAGAGCCGCTAATAATGTATCATGATTTACTGGAGTCGCAACACCTTCTGTGATATATAAAAAGAAAGATGAAGAGACAATACCAAGTATTGTATACACCATTGTTTTTTTATCAAAAAACTTATACCCAATTGCAAGTAATACTGCATTGATTAAAAGGTTTACAGTACCTGGTGACCATTCAAACAAATAATATGTAATAACCGTAAGGCCGATAATGCCACCTTCAGATAATCGATTTGGAATAGCAAAAAAGTTAATTCCAATCGCAAATAATAATGATCCTATTACGACAAGTGCTACTTCTTTTACTCTCTCATTCATTACTCTTTCTCTCATTACTTTTCCCCCTATCTACCCCAATATATATTTACTTTCGAATCAGAGAATCACGCGAATTCTTTCCATTTCTCTGCATGCTTTTCTATCATATTAATTAATTTCTTCATTGCAGGATTTAACCATTTACTTTTATGATATGCCAATTCAGTTGTAACGAAATCTTCGCTATACGTCCATGGTAGTACACTTAGCTTGCCTTGCTCGATTTCTTCTTTTACCGTTATAAACGGTAAATAAGATATCCCTAGCCCACACATAACAGTTTGCTTAATCGCTTCAATACTCCAAAAGTGAATATGAGAACAATTAATACCATCTTCTTTAATCCGTCTTTCTAACAAATCTCGGTAACTCCCTGGCTCTGTAAGTAACAACATTTCTCCTTCTAAATCTGCAGGACTAACGCTTACCTTTTTGGTTAGTGGATGCTTTGGCGGAGCAATAAGCACAATCTTCTCTTGCACAAGGGAATGAGTAACAATATCTGTACCTAGTTGTTCCGGATGTGTAAATAAAGCGAAATCAAATTTTCCTGATTTTAGTTCATTGTGCAATTCTTGACTCTCTGATGGTTGTAAAATGATATGTACTTGCGGATACTTTCTTTTAAATTCATATAACACAGCGGGCAATCGATAAATCATTAAAGACTCATTCGCTCCAATGCGTATTGTCCCTGAAAACTTTCCGTTCATTTGAGATGATTCCAATGCTTCATTTGATAATTCCAATATTTTATGCGCATAAGAAAGCATATGCTCTCCTACATCAGTTAAAACTACCTTTTTTCCAAGTCGATCAAATAATGGATTTCCGATCTCTTCTTCTAATGACCGAATATGATTCGTAATTGTCGATTGCGTATACCCAAGTTGCTCTCCAGCTCGTGTAAAGCCACCGCTTTCAGCTACAATAATAAACGTCTTCAAATGGCGCAGCTCCATACTTACTCCCCCTGTTGTACGACCTTATACCTTCTTGATGTTTTTCTTTTTATAATCATATCTCTATAATAATGCGAAAATGAACATGTAAGCTATACCGTTTTCCATTTACTCGAAAACATACTCCATCATTTAACAAGGCTCCAGCAAAAATAATTATTCTTATGATTTTAGTTGGTTTTACTACCTCACATATTTTCACATTAAGCTAGTTCTGAAGAACGTTTATTCTTTATTTTCATGATCCATGAAACAGTCGTTTCTTTACACTCATCTAATCGCTATTATATATTTAGAACGTAAATAAATAAAATGAATTATTTTAATAGAAATCATTTATAAAAATGATGGATGAACTGACTATCATACAGTTAGAACGATTGACATAATCAAAAAGAAACACTATAATAACTATAGATTAGTAAGTTACTAATCTAATTTAACAAAGAGGTGAACGTAATGAAAAAAATATTATTTCGTCTTAATGAACTAGCAAAAAAAGAAAGAACTTCTGGGCTAAAAGAAACTGAAAAACAGGAACAGCAAATGTTAAGACAACACTATATGAAAGAATTTCGTGGGAGTTTAGATTCCATTTTACTAAATACAACGATTGTAGATCCTAACGGAGAAAACGTAACTCCACTTGCTTTACAACATGCACAAAATCATATGAATCTAAAAAAATGAATCCTAAAATTAATTCAAACAAACAATTTTACAAAATAACCTCAACATAAAAAGAGCCGAATTTCTATCTTTAGAAATCCTGGCTCTTTTTTCGCATGTAATCTTATTATCTCTACTTCCTATTACCCCATAATTGAAAACCCTTTACACTCAAGATAAATCCGCGATTGTAAAAGCACCTGGTAGTAATTGTTCAACCGTTACTTCTTTTTCATCACCTTTTAAATTTGTTAGCAATACTGGCATTTTCGGATCACAAAACTCTGCAATGACTTGTCTACAAGCCCCACATGGTGAGATTGGACCATCTGTTTTACCTGTGATTACTAAATAACTGAAATCCCGCTCCCCTTCTGATACTGCTTTGAATATAGCGGTTCTTTCCGCACAATTACATAAACCATAAGAAGCGTTTTCTATATTACAACCGGTATATACTTTACCTCCCTTCGTAACTAACGCTGCACCAACAGGGAATTTAGAATATGGGATATAAGCCTTGTCTAACATCTTTGTCGCTTCTTCAATGTATCTTTTTTTATCCATTCTATTTCCTCCTCAAATAACTTCTTTTAACATTTCACGCTCCAATATATCCGATTACATTTTTCAGACAATAAAAGCAATAGATACATCATAGCTTGTACTACAATGTGTATCTATTGCTACTAATTTTTACTGATTAATAATTGTCGGAAATGCCTTCTTTATCATTTAAAACAATTGCAACACTAGCACTTGCTCCAACTCTAGAAGCTCCAGCTGCAACCATTTTCTCTGCATCTTCACGTGTACGAACGCCACCAGATGCTTTCACACCAACATCCGGTCCAACTGTTTTACGCATTAATGCGATATCTTCAGCAGTTGCTCCGCCAGTTGAGAATCCAGTTGAAGTTTTTACAAAATCAGCTCCAGCTTTAACAGATAATTCACAAGCACGTACTTTTTCTTCATCTGTTAATAGACAAGTTTCAATAATAACTTTTACAAGCGCTTTTCCTTTTGCAGCTTGTACAACTTCACGAATATCATTTTCAACGAATTCATTGTCGCCATCTTTTAATGCACCAACATTGATTACCATGTCTACTTCAGTTGCACCTTTTGCAATTACATCTTTTGTTTCAAATACTTTTGTTTCAGTTGTATTTGCACCTAAAGGGAATCCGATAACGGTACAAACATCCACATCATGTCCTGCTAATTCTTCAGCAGCTAACTTTACCCATGTAGGATTAATACAAACAGAAGCGAAATTATATTTCTTTGCTTCTTCTAAGACTTTCATCACATCTTCTTTTGTTGTATTCGGTTTTAAAATTGTATGATCAATTAACTTTGCAATGTTCATTTTCTTCACTCCTTATATCTTGTAACAATTTCATTTTAACTCCACTTTGAACAAATGTAAATATACTTTTGAAATTTTGTTCATCGTTTTTTTAAAAGGAATATATTCATACTAAAACGAATTTTACTTTGTAGTATAAAATGGGAAACAAAGGATGTGAGTCATTTGCTAAAATCGAAACCCTTTATACTAGCATTACTAATATGTATCGTGCTATCTATATTTGTCTTTCAAAAAAGACAAGTAATTTTTCAAGAAGGGAACCCAATACCATTTGCTATAGCTATTTCAAAAATGGTTATTCAAGATAAAGAAATGGTAGCAGTAGAACCAACAGATAATGAATATCCTTACTTAGTAAAACGTGGAAAATTAGAACCGTTTATTAATATGATGGAAGAGGATGGTTGGACTTTTGTGAAAAGAGATATAATGGCTAACTCCCTAACTTTTGAAAAAGGAGATCAAACAAAGAGTATCCCTTATAAATATTATACGAGATACTATACCCTTATTTACTCATACTAAAATAGACAATATATTTAAAAAGGCTCTCTCAAAAATATTATTTTGAGAGAGCCTTTTTTTACTCTTTTTAATAATGTAACAACTCTTTTGCAGTATGCTGATCTATAATTAATACATTCGCATATCCACCGCTTAACGCACCGTCAATTGCTTTCACTTTTCTAGAACCTCCGGCAACGAGAACAGAACGTTTTTTTAAACGTAGTTCTTCTAAATCAATTCCAATTGTACGCTGATTAATTTCTTCACTACAAATATTTCCCTCTCCATCGAAGAAACGTGAACAAATGTCACCCACAGCTTCTTTTTTCAATAAATCCATTTCTTCCTTATCTAAATAACCTAACCGAAATAGTAGTGCTTCATCTCGAACAGTTCCAACAGTGAAAATGGCAATGTTCGCTTGTTTTCCCATTTCAATAATGTGATGAATATGTCGATCTTGTTCTACTAATTCCTTTGTAACTGCGTTATCAAAAATAACCGGAAGTGGTAGATTTCGCGGTGTTGTTTGAAAGGCATCTGCAAATAAAGCAATTGTTTCATTCGCATAGGTATTAACACTTGAATGACTAATACCTCCTTTTAATTGAACGACCTCTACCCCTTTTACATGCTGGGGCACAATTTTCCTTGCAATTTCATACATAGTTGTTCCCCAACTCACACCGACAATATCACCATTTGCAACAGTCTTCTCCATATATTCTGCAGCATACTTACTAATGTATTCCGTAATAGCCGCATACTCTGGTACTGGAGTAAATGCGATATGTGCTTCTAATAAATTATATTTTTCTTTAAGTAGGTTTCCTACATTATCTAAATCCGCAAATGGATCTGCTATGTTAATTTGAACAAACCCTTTTTCTTTCGCATATTTTAACAATCTTGAGATGGTCGGTCTGGAGATATTCAACTTATTAGCAATTTCTTGTTGACTATAATCCGATTGATAATATAATCTTGCAACTTCTACACTTAATTGTTGTTTCTCTTTATCCATACTAACTATATATCCTTCCTTACATTTTCTATACGCAAATACATTATACTTACAAGCATTATACCGCTTTATTCCAGAAAATTCGACCATCTAACCTACTTATCATTATTTTCATCAACAAATATCACACATAATAAACGAATATAAGGTAGCTCTACATAAGTAAAGCTACCTTAGAAATTGCTTGTTCTATAAAGTGAAACTTTAATCAGTGGGGGTTTTCTTCATCCCCC